>NZ_VEIU01000028.1:0-1292 GCF_007680755.1 Agrobacterium sp. DE0009 | reverse complement strand
CGCGTCATGTGCGGTTCGCCCAAATACTTCGAGCGCTATGGCGTTCCGAAATCGCCAGCCGATCTCAAGGACCACCGTATCGCTGCTTCTACCGCGGCCTGGGCTTCACCAGAGTGGAAGTTTCGCGAGGATCACCGCGTGTCGGTGGATGCGGCTTTGCAATGCAACACCAACGAAGCCGCGATACAGTCCGCGCGTGAGGGATGGGGTCTGACCAGGGTTCTCAACTATCAGATCGGCCCAGCCCTCGTCGCAGGAGAACTCCAGATCATTCTCAGCGAGTTTGAGGAACCCGCTTTGCCAATTCATATACTCCATCCTGAAGGACGGCATGCTCCAGCAAAGGTCCGCGCCTTCGTCGATATGGCTGCAAACAGACTACGCGAGAACCGGCTTTTGAATTGATATTTGGCTTTCAAGGCTCAAATAATCGGCAATCAAGTCGCTTTTGGCACGATCATTCCGTCACACTCATATCGTCAGATGCAATAATCCCTTGTCTAATATGGACATTCTCCCTCCAGGCAGAAAGAGCGATGGTGGTCGCAAGCAAGAAGCCGCCCGCAACCACTCCTGAGGAGAACCGAAATGTCTCGTACTCTCGCCGTACTGCTTCTCGCATCCGCCAGCATCTTTGCTTCCGCTCCAGCCACGATAGCCTTCGCCGAAACACCCGCCACCACGCACCAGGCGCCTGCAACGATCCATTATCGCTCCATGAAGATCGATGGGGTCAACGTCTTCTATCGTGAAGCCGGCCCTGCAGACGGCCCCGTCGTCGTCCTGCTTCACGGCTTTCCGACATCGTCCCACATGTTCCGCAACCTGATCCCGCTGCTCGCAGACCGCTACCGCGTAATCGCCCCTGACTATCCGGGCTTCGGCCAGAGCGATGCGCCGGATCACACAAAATTCGAATATTCCTTCGGCCACTATGCCGATATCGTCGATACGCTGCTGACCAAGCTCGGCGCTGCCAAATACTCGATGTATGTCATGGATTACGGTGCACCTGTTGGTTACCGGCTGGCGCTCAAGCACCCGGACCGCGTCACCGGCCTGATCGTCCAGAACGGCAATGCCTATGATGAAGGCATCCGCGATTTCTGGAACCCGATCCGCGCCTACTGGACGTCGGGCGCAAAGAAGGATCGGGAGGCGCTCTCCGTGCTTGTCGCACCTGAAACGACCAAGTTTCAGTATACCGATGGCGTCAAGGACCTGACCCGCATCAGCCCCGACAACTGGGTCCACGACCAGGCGCTGCTCGACCGGCCGGGCAACAAGGATAT
>NZ_VEIU01000027.1:0-1308 GCF_007680755.1 Agrobacterium sp. DE0009 | reverse complement strand
CCGAGCTGTTTCGCCGTCTCGAACAATTCCTGTGCGGAGGAGGCGCCGCGCAGGAAGCTGAAGTGGGTCGTGACCTGCAGCTCGGCGTAGCTCATGCGAAGATCCCATGGCAGAACCAGCGATGGGATCCGGTCTCAGGATCAACACCGTCGCCAGAGCGAAACACCCACAGGCGTTCACCGGATTCGTCCTCAATAACAAAGTAATCGCGGACAGCTTCCATCTCCGCGTCGCGTTGCCACCACTCCCCAAAAATGCGTTCCGGGCCATCGGCACGCTTCACTTTGCGACGTTTGCCGCGCCAGACGATGGAGACCGGCGGCCGGTCCGGCATCAGCGCGATTGCCTCGATCAGCTCGGGTCGTGGCAAGAGCCGGACCGGCCGGCGCCAATGGCTGACCCAGGCAATGGCGATCGGTTCAGCGACGGGGCTGATCCGCTTCACGGAGCGTTCCGGCACATCTGAGGCGACCGGTGCGACGCGGTAGACCCGCTGGCCTCGGTTTCCATAGATGTCGATCAGCGGCGTCACGTCGGTGATATCATCCTCAATAAGGGCAGAGGCTTTCTGCGCCTCCTCCAATGCCTCGGCCAGAACCGCAACAAGGGTAAGCTTCTCGATCCCGAAACCCGGCTCGATCTTCTCCGTCCGGTCCCGAAACAGTTTCGTCAGCCAGGCGATATCACGGGCCGGCTTGGCGGTACCTGCGCGAATGGCTTGTCTTGTACCGTCGACCTTCTCGACAATCAGGTCGGCGCGGCGCACCCCAAGGCCGCGCTTCTGAAGCTCATCGACCAGCTGGACGACGAGGCGGCCGACATATTTGTCGATCGTTTCGGCGGCGCCAATCGGTTCGGCGAAGGCTTTCGAGACTTCGATCAGCTCGGGCGTTCGGATCGGCTCGATCGGCTCAGCGAGGCGACAAAGCATCTGGTCGAGACGGCGGCCGACCTCCGGTCCAAAGCGCAACGTCAGTGGCGCACGTGGCGTGTTGGCAAGCTCGCCAATGGTCTGGAAGCCGAGAATGCGCAGATCGCTGACAATCTTGGACGGCAGGCGCAGGAGCGATATCGACAGTTTTTCCACCGCGCGCACTGTCTCGCCTGACGGAACGATGATCGTGTCGCGGTTGATGGCGCGGGCGCAGGCATGGGCTGCACCCCAACTGTCGGCGACCGCCACGCGGGCAGTCAGCTTTCTGCCCAGAAACTGGTTGGCGATCTTTGTCACCATTGGCAGCTCGCCGCCCTGCAGGTGGTCGGCGCCTTCGGTATCCATGACAATCCCGTCGATCCCGTCGATGGCAA
>NZ_VEIU01000026.1:0-1635 GCF_007680755.1 Agrobacterium sp. DE0009 | reverse complement strand
TCAATCGTATCGAAATCTGGCGAGCCGGTTGAGCAAGACGGTCTGGTGTAACGGATTAGCTGTTTCGCTCGGCAGGAGCACTGAACAATCGGGTAAACCACCGCGGCGCAGTTGTGCGAGAACACGATTTAGATTTAATGCCGTTCCTCTCTTCGCAGCAGCTCAGCCTTCCGCTCAATTCCCCAGGTATAGCGGAATGACGCTCCATCTTTTCTTACAACACGGTGGCAGGGAATAGCGATGGCGAGAGGATTGCTCGCGCAGGCACTGGCTACAGCCTTACCCGCCTTCGGACGTCCGACCTTAGCAGCGAGATCTTCATAGCTGATGATCTCGCCCGGAGAAATATCTCGCAACGCAAGCCAGACGCGACGCTGGAAGGTAGTCCCACGCAGGTCGAGTGGCAAGTCGAAGCCGACCTCCGGGCGCTCAACCATTCCAACAACCTTAGCGACGGTGTCCTCGTATCGTTCGTCCCCTCCGACAAAGTTCGCATTTGGAAATCGATCCTGAAGATCTGTCAGGAGGGCGGCAGGATCATCCCCAAGGAGAATTGCCGCAACGCCCTTGTCGCTCGAAGCAACCAGGATCGCACCAAGCGATGTCTGGCCGACTGCAAAGTGCAGCGTTTCCCTGCGCCCGCCTGCCCTGTAGTCTGCCGGGGCCATTCCGAGCGCGCGGCTGCATACCGCGTAGAACCGTCCGCTGGAACCGTATCCTGCGTCATAGAACGTCGACGTAATGGACCTGCCCGGTTTTAGTCCTTCCCGGACGAGTTGAGCCCTCCTCTCGAGCATGTATGCTCGCGGGGTCATTCCAGTGTGTGCGCGGAACGTCCGGTGGAAGTGCCCCTCACTGACGCCGAGCGCATGTGCGAGAGCCGCCACAGTGGGCGAGCTGTCGCCGGCATCGATCAGCTTGCACGCCTCAGCCACGAGATCGGCATTCCTCCTTGCAAATTTCTCGTCGTCGGGACGGCATCGCAGGCACGGGCGAAAGCCTGCTCTTTGTGCGTCGGAGACGCACCCGAACCAGCGCATGTTCTCTGGCCGGGGAGGACGGGAGATGCAGGTCGCCCTGCAGTAGGCGCCGGTTGTGAGGACGCCGCGGAATGCGAGCGCTGTCGCTTCGGTCAGAACTTCCGCGGCATCCGTCATCAGCCGGCGCTCCTCTGCATCGAGCCGAACGGGTTGTCGATCAGGTAGCGCCACAGACCGTCGGGGCCGCGGCGGGCGATGTCCGTTGCGGTCGCCACCATGTTGATCTTCGTGCCGTCCCGCGCCGTGCCGATATAGGACCAATCGAGAATGAGGGACGCGATGTCGCCCGCCACGAACAGGTGACGCTGCGTGATCGACATCTGAAGGCCGAGGCTGAAGTACTTGGAGAGCTCCCTGCCGATCGCCTCCCTGCCGACGTGAGCGACCCCTGCGGCGTCTACGATCAATCCTTCCGGGTCGTAGAAACCGAGCATGGTGTCAACGTCGAGCGAGTTCAGGTGTGCAAGGAGCGCCGGGACGATACCTTCCGGCGTCGAGGAGAGTGCGAGCTTGGTAGTCATTAAATGTCCTTCGTTGTTGTTCTGCCCCTGCGAGCGTCCTGACTATGGCGAGGCATCAAGGGGTCGAAACTCCG
>NZ_VEIU01000025.1:0-1810 GCF_007680755.1 Agrobacterium sp. DE0009 | reverse complement strand
CCAGATGATATGACCGTCCTTGGCGGGGGCAGCGATCCCTCGCAAGATGTTTTAGCGCCAGAGGGGCGCTAAAACGGAAGGGAACGATCATGGAAAAGATGACAGCATATGTCAGCCTTGACGTCCATAAGGATACCATCGCCGTTGCGGTAGCCGAGGCCGAACGAAATGGCGAAGTCCGATCGTGGGGCACGATTGCGAATACACCAACTTCAGTCGACAAGTTGCTCAACAAGCTTCGTGGCAAATATGCCGAGCTGGAGTTCGCTCATGAAGCCGGCCCGACCGGTTATGGGCTCTACAGAACGCTGCATGCCAAGGGTGCGAAATGTATCGTTGTCGCTCCATCGATGACTCCCAAGAAGCCCAGCGACCGGATAAAGAATGACACCCGCGATGCATCTATGTTGGCGCGATTGCTTCGTGCAGGTGAGCTGACTGCGGTGTGGGTACCGGACGAGGTGCATGAAGCGATGCGAGATCTTGCGAGGGCACGACAGACTGCCTCCTACGATGTTCGAAAAGCGCGACAGCGAATCCAGAGCTTTCTGCTACGTCAGGGAAGACAGTTCGGCGCGAAAAGCTGGACCTATCGGCACAGGGTCTGGCTATCCGACCAAAGCTTTGATCACATCGCTCAACAGATTGCCTTCCAGAGTTATCTCCAATGCACATGAGCAAGCTGAAAGCCGCCGGAAAGAACTCGACGAACAGATCGTCGAACTGATACCGCATTGGTCATTGGCCCCTATTGTCGAGGCGCTTCAGGCGCTGAAGGGTATTGGGGTCGTAGTGGCAGTGGCGTTAGTCGCGGAGATAGGCGACTTCATGCGCTTCGCTAATCCTCGTCAGCTGATGGCATATCTCGGCCTGGTGCCAGGAGAACGGTCAAGTGGTAAATCGCTTCGGCCGCGCGGAATTACCAAGAGCGGAAACATAACGTTACGCGCACTTCTGTTCGAAGCAGCTTGGTGTTACCGCAACAGGCCGAAAGTCGGGCAGTGGTGCTGGACGCGAATGCCGGAGACCCAACAGGTCATCAAAGATATAGCCTGGAAGGCTCAGGTCCGATTACATGGCAGGTATCGCAAACTAATCTCGAACGGGAAGCGAAGCCAAGTTGCGGTGACGGCAGTCGCGCGTGAACTACTCGGGTTCATTTGGGCAGTATGCCAACATGTTCAGCCTAGCGAGCTGAAACCAGACCTGGAAAAATGAAGCGACGAACATAGAGATATAAATCTGCCCGGCATGGTCAGGGCATCGGGTGCGGTATGGAGAATCCTCAGGCAAGTTGGAGGGGCGATCATCGATCCCCGCAGCCAGAACGAGGCAGCCCACGACGCATGGTCACAACTGGGATAACCAAACCCCAGAATGAGAGTTTGAGCGACCGTCGATAATTCTTACCCGATGCTCTGTCCCTGCTGGGCTCCATACATTTTGGCTACGCGCAAGCGGGCGGCGATTTCGCATACCCTTTATTGTTGACGGACGGTCATGAGAGGATTTTCTGCCGAGCGCAAAGCCTCTGAGCGCTCGCTCTGCCGCATTATTCGATAGGCAGATCCGGCCGGCCTGCAGAAATGACGTGAAGCCATCCCAGCGCTTGAGCATGTAGTCGATCGCCTCCGCCACCGGAGAACTGCGTGAGAGCTTTGCCCTCTCGATTTGAAGCCAGACCTGCAGATCATCGACGAGTGGCAGACTGTCTTTCCGGCGACGCTCCAGGCGTTGATCGGCCGTAAGACCGTTGATCTCGCGCTCAATATCGAACAGGCCGTCGATCCGTTTGACGGCTTCGAGCGCC
>NZ_VEIU01000024.1:0-2286 GCF_007680755.1 Agrobacterium sp. DE0009 | reverse complement strand
CGGCTGCGCCCTCCATCGAGGCAATGCGGTCGCGCAAGTCGCAGATCACATCCAAGACCCCTCCAGGAGCCCTGGGGGAACGGGCAGCAGTCATCGTTCACGGCTCCCTTCAAGGTCGTGTTCAAAAGATCGACATCATGTCGCACAGGCTATTTGTTCATTGTTTGTTCTGATGGCGCGAAAGAGTCAAGCACCACAAGGTTGAGGAATACTATCCTAGTATTAGCAAAACCGAAGATTCGAAAAGGATTCAAGGATGTAGGGATAACAAGAATTTTTACCGCACTCCCTCGTGTCGAGCTCCGGATCGTGGATAGCGGGGATAGATGAGCGGCGTCACACTATTCTTAAGGTTTTCGTGCTGAAGTCTCGCCATGACGAAGCCACCGAGATCAAAGCCGCTCCTTCGTGATATCGAAGCCCCGATCCGCTCAAAGCCGCATCGGAAGCGTAATCCTGCACAGCCACAGCTTCTTTTCGATCCGATGCCCGACCGCGTCGCGCCGACGCTTGCGCAATTGAAGGCACATCCTCCACAAGGCGATCAATGGAGCTGGGAGCTGAAATGGGACGGCTATCGGCTGGCGGTCCACATCGAGCCGACAGGCGTCCGCATCCTTACCCGCGGGGGTCATGACTGGACGCACCGGTTTCCGGCGATCGAACAGGCTGCCCGAGCGCTTGGCCCGGCAACGATGATCATCGATGGCGAGGCGGTGGTGCTGGACGATGAAGGGCGGCCGGATTTCGGGCTGCTTCAGAAGTCGTTGGGGGCTTCGGGCAAGACGGCCGGTAACCGGTCATCTGATGCCGTCCTCTACGCTTTTGATCTTATGTATCTCGACGGCCACGATCTGCGGGAGACGGAATACCGATCACGCCGTCATCTTCTCGAGGATACGATAAAGGCAAATGACGGCGCCATCCGTCTGTCGGAAACACTCGACGCCGAACCAGACGTCCTGTTGGAGCATGTCCACAGCCTTGGCCTCGAGGGGATCGTCGGCAAGCGTCTCAATCAGCCCTATCGCTCCGGCCGCACCGGCGACTGGGTGAAGATCAAATGCGTCGACAGCGAAGCCTTCATGGTTGTTGGCTACGAGCCATCCACCGCATCGCCGGGCGGTTTCGCATCGCTGGCGCTTGCCGCCTATCGCGGTGATGATCTCGTCCATGTCGGAAACGTCGGCACGGGCTTCAAGGAAGCCGAGATGATCAGGCTGCGCGAGATACTCGACAAACTCCGCTGGAAGCGAAAGCAGCCACCTGTCGCCTTTGCTGAAAAATCAGATATCGTCTGGGTCGAGCCGATGCTGATCGCTGAGATCGAGTTTCGGGCGTGGACCAGCGAGGATAAACTGCGGCATGCTTCCTACAAAGGACTGCGGGAACGGCAGGACAATGCCGACGTTTACAAGCTAGACTAGAGACGCAGGCGGACGTCACCGGACAAACTGCATTCGGTCGCAACGGAGGAATTGCTGCCATGTGCAATCTTTATCGCATGGAAGACAAGGACTGGGTCTCGAAATGGGCTCAGGATGCCGAAAGCTTTATTAACCTGATGCCGGCGTATCAGATGAACCCCGACCAGCTGGGGCCGATAGTCCGTAACACGGCTGACGGGAAGAAGCAGCTCGTGCACGCCCGCTGGGGCCTGCCCTCGCCTCGCTTCGCCTTGGAAAAAGCGGCCAAAGCCAAGGCCGAGAAACTCGCAGCCAAGGGCAAGCCCTTCGATCTTGAAGAACTGATCCGCATAGAGCCCGACCGCGGCACGACGAACGTCCGCAAGCTCAATTTCCCGCACTGGACGCGATGGTTCGGCGTGGAGCACAGGTGCCTCGTCCCGGTCACAAGTTTTGCCGAACCGGATCCGGCAAGCAAAGAGGACGGTGGCAATGTGCCCAATGCATGGTTTGCGCGCGACGAGGCAAAATCGCTGATGTTCTTCGCCGGTATCCACGTGCCGCAATGGAAAAGCGTCCGCAAGGTGAAGGATGGAATGACCACGGACGATCTCTATGGCTTCCTGACCACGGATCCGAACGATCTTGTGAAGCCAATCCACGAAAAGGCCATGCCTGTATTGCTGCTAACAAAGGAAGAGACCGACATCTGGATGCGAGCGCCTTGGGAGGAAGCAAAGCACCTCGCCCGCCCACTACCAAACGATGCGCTCATCATCCTGTCACGTGAGCCCTACGGATCTTCAATCGTATCGAAATCTGGCGAGCCGGTTGAGCAAGACGGTCTGGTGTAACGGATTAGCTGTTTCGCTCGGCAGGA
>NZ_VEIU01000023.1:0-2454 GCF_007680755.1 Agrobacterium sp. DE0009 | reverse complement strand
GACGCCCAACAAAAATCTCAACCCAACCCAAAAACAAAACCCGCCGAAAAATCGACGGGTTTGTCAGCGGTCTGAGGGCTCCGGAAACGGAGCCCTTTTCGCATGGTCGTTTCTGACGATCTCAGATTTCTCGCGGATTAGCGGCTCGCTACCTGCTTATTTTTCTCATCGATATTCAGCAGATTGTCGATGCGCTTTCTCTCGTCTGAGAATCGCGCCAGAGCCTCACCGGAAAGCGACTTGCCGCCTGGCAGGCGGACTTTCATGGCATCCACCTTGGTGCCGTTGACGATCAACTCGTAATGCAGATGGGCACCGGTAGAAAGCCCGGTCGACCCCACATAACCAATGACCTGCCCCTGCCGCACCTTGGAGCCTTCGGTCACCCCCTTGGCGATGGCGCTCTGGTGGTTATAGGAGGATACATAGCCGTTGGCGTGACGGATCAGCGTCTGGTTGCCGTAACCGGAGGCCCAGCCGGCCTTTTCCACGGTGCCGTTACCCGTCGCGATGATCGGGGTCCCGCGCGGTGCGGCCCAATCGGTGCCGGTATGCATGCGACTGAACTTCAGGACGGGGTGGCGGCGCATGCCGAAACCTGATGTCATGCGGCCGTTCGGGACGGGGTTGCGCAACAGGAACTGGCGGATGCTTTTGCCGTTCTCATCGAAATAATCGATGCTGTTGTCATCCGAATTCTGGAACCGGTAAAACCGGGTCTCGTTGTCGCCGAATTTGGCGTTGACGTAGAGTAGCTCGGATTTGTCCGTCGCCATGCCGTTCGCGTCTTCTACGGAAAAGAAGGCCTCGAGCGTATCGGTTGGCTTAAGCTGCGCCTGAAAATCAACGCTGCTGGCAAGAAGCTTGATAAGTTGGGAAACCATGCTCTGGTTCATGCCATAAGCGAGCGCCGCCCGGTAAACGCCATCATAGACACTGGGCAGGTCGCGGCCAGCGGCCGGGGCAGGCGTGCTGTCGAAGGCGCTTGCAACTGCATCCAGCTTGGGCGGCTCGCTTGCCTTGATGAACCGCTGGTGGTCATCGATCGCCATGGTGACCATGTGGCGGCCCTTGCGGTATAGGCTCACGCGCACGATATCGCTTTTCTCGTCTTCCTGGATAATGCCGACGCGCAGCACGTCGCCACTCTCGACATTGTTCGACTGTATTTCCGGCGAGAGCAGTCCGGCGATTTCGGAGGATTGCGCCTTCGAGTAACCGGCGCCAAAGAGTGCGGCTTCGATCGTCTCCGTCTGGCGGGCAGGGATGACGTCGTCGGCATATTCCTTGCTGGGTACAGAGGGTGATTGCGGCGTCGATACAGACATGTTCTGCTCGACAACGCGCGCGGCAAGACCGGCGGTAATATCGACATCGCCGTCATCATTATCGAAACGGCGCGGGTCGATGTAATACAGCGCCGCCACCTGCTCGTTGCCGTCGGTCAGGATGGAGCCGTTGGATCGCACGGCCTCTTCGACTTCATCGAAGCTCAGTGAACCCGCAAAAGCATATTTCGAATGCTGAACGGGAAAGGCGACGGTTTTCAGGCTGACTTCGGATTCCACTTCGGAGCCGTAGATCGTGCCGGTGCGGCTTGCCGCCGGGGCGGGCGCGTCCTTGTCGTCGTTGCTGGCAAAGATGTTCAGCGGATCAAAGGCGGGATAGTCTTCCTGCTTGGTGTAGTTGGACGCCAGCGGGATCTTGACGTGAGAAAAGGGGACCTTGCGGACAACTTCCTTGTCACCCTCGTTAATGACTGTCGAAACTTCCATGATCGACCGGTCGGAGGGACGGGCGGCAATGTTGGGCGCAACAAGGCGCGTACCACGACGGGCAGCTTCCGCCCCGCTATTACCCATATCCGCCTTGGCGAAGGCTTCGGCGGGAATGGCAAGCTGCTGGCGACCGTCAAGAGCGGCAAACAAAGCGACGCCCATTAATATGGAAGAGGTTATGCCGGTGAGAAATGTGCCGGAGAGCCAGCGCAGCGAAATCTCGCGGCGATCGGGTGCACGGCGTCCTTCCGCCAAAATTGGCGGTTCCGTGCCTAGCGACCGGATCACGTTGCGATCCGCAGTCATACCAGCTGTGCCCCGTCGGTCATACGCTCTCCAGAAACTCCAGGCGAAGGTGTGCAACTTTCAAAGCCATGAGTCAAATTGCTCGACACACGCAGGATAGATCGCAACACCTCTATAGGGACGCGCGCGGCACCCTTCTCTTAACGCTTCGTTAGGAAGCAATTAGCGAGGAACCGGGCTAAAAGAAGGCGCAAGGGTGGCCATGCTTCCGTTGAACACGTTCTGCTGTGCAAAACGGTCGCTGTTTGGGCGTAGTTTCGGGTCTATCGGTCCGCGGTCGCGAAAATCTATAATAAAATCAATAGGAAGACGGATTTCTCGATTTTTTCGAATTTGGTGTGTTGACTTGTTTGGTGTGGTTCTCCTATAA
>NZ_VEIU01000022.1:0-2622 GCF_007680755.1 Agrobacterium sp. DE0009 | reverse complement strand
AGGTATCTGCACCTGAATACATAGGGTGTAAGAAGCGAACGCAGGGAACTGAAACATCTAAGTACCTGCAGGAAAGGACATCAACCGAGACTCCGCAAGTAGTGGCGAGCGAACGCGGACCAGGCCAGTGGCAATGATGAATAAAGCGGAACGATTTGGAAAAGTCGGCCATAGAGGGTGATAGCCCCTTACGCGTAGAACAGTCATTGTCCTTGAGTAGGGCGGGACACGTGAAATCCTGTCTGAACATGGGGAGACCACTCTCCAAGCCTAAGTACTCGTGCATGACCGATAGCGAACAAGTACCGTGAGGGAAAGGTGAAAAGCACCCCGACGAGGGGAGTGAAATAGAACCTGAAACCGGATGCCTACAAACAGTCGGAGCTCGCAAGAGTGACGGCGTACCTTTTGTATAATGGGTCAACGACTTAGTGTAACTAGCAAGCTTAAGCCGGTAGGTGTAGGCGCAGCGAAAGCGAGTCTGAATAGGGCGCTTGAGTTAGTTGCATTAGACCCGAAACCGAGTGATCTAGCCATGAGCAGGCTGAAGGTTGGGTAACACCAACTGGAGGGCCGAACCCATAACTGTTGCAATAGTTCGGGATGACTTGTGGCTAGGGGTGAAAGGCCAATCAAACTCGGAAATAGCTGGTTCTCCGCGAAATCTATTTAGGTAGAGCGTCGACCGAATACCCTCGGGGGTAGAGCACTGGATGGGCTATGGGGACTCACCGTCTTACTGATCCTAACCAAACTCCGAATACCGAGGAGTACTAGTCGGCAGACACACGGCGGGTGCTAACGTCCGTCGTGAAAAGGGCAACAACCCTGACCTCCAGCTAAGGTCCCCAAGTCATGGCTAAGTGGGAAAGGATGTGAGGATCCCAAAACAACCAGGATGTTGGCTTAGAAGCAGCCATCATTTAAAGAAAGCGTAACAGCTCACTGGTCTAAATAAGGGTCTTTGCGCCGAAAATGTAACGGGGCTAAAGCCATGCACCGAAGCTGAGGATTGTAGCAACCTTCGGGTTGCCGCAGTGGTAGCGGAGCGTTCCGTAAGTCTGTGAAGGCGGACCCGTGAGGGCTGCTGGAGATATCGGAAGTGCGAATGTTGACATGAGTAACGATAAAGGGAGTGAGAGACTCCCTCGCCGAAAGACCAAGGGTTCCTGCTTAAAGTTAATCTGAGCAGGGTTAGCCGGCCCCTAAGACGAGGCGGACACGCGTAGTCGATGGGAACCACGTTAATATTCGTGGGCCTGGTGGTAGTGACGGATCTCGTGTGTTGTTCAACCTTATTGGATTGGTTGGGCGGCGAAGAGGTTCCAGGAAATAGCTCCACCGTATAGACCGTACCCGAAACCGACACAGGTGGTCAGGTAGAGTATACCAAGGCGCTTGAGAGAACTATGTTGAAGGAACTCGGCAAATTGCACGCGTAACTTCGGAAGAAGCGTGACCCTTTTGTACGCAAGTATGATGGGGTGGCACAGACCAGGGGGTAGCGACTGTTTATCAAAAACACAGGGCTCTGCGAAGTAGCAATACGACGTATAGGGTCTGACGCCTGCCCGGTGCTGGAAGGTTAAAGGGAGGGGTGCAAGCTCTGAACTGAAGCCCCAGTAAACGGCGGCCGTAACTATAACGGTCCTAAGGTAGCGAAATTCCTTGTCGGGTAAGTTCCGACCTGCACGAATGGCGTAACGACTTCCCCGCTGTCTCCAACATAGACTCAGTGAAATTGAATTCCCCGTGAAGATGCGGGGTTCCTGCGGTCAGACGGAAAGACCCCGTGCACCTTTACTATAGCTTTACACTGGCATTCGCCAAGGCATGTGTAGGATAGGTGGTAGGCTTTGAAGCATGGACGCCAGTCTGTGTGGAGCCATCCTTGAAATACCACCCTTATCTTCGTGGATGTCTAACCGCGGTCCGTTATCCGGATCCGGGACAGTGTATGGTGGGTAGTTTGACTGGGGCGGTCGCCTCCGAAAGAGTAACGGAGGCGCGCGATGGTTAGCTCAGACCGGTCGGAAATCGGTCGTCGAGTGCAATGGCATAAGCTAGCCTGACTGCGAGACTGACAAGTCGAGCAGAGACGAAAGTCGGTCATAGTGATCCGGTGGTCCCGTGTGGAAGGGCCATCGCTCAACGGATAAAAGGTACGCCGGGGATAACAGGCTGATGACCCCCAAGAGTCCATATCGACGGGGTTGTTTGGCACCTCGATGTCGACTCATCGCATCCTGGGGCTGGAGCAGGTCCCAAGGGTATGGCTGTTCGCCATTTAAAGCGGTACGTGAGTTGGGTTCAGAACGTCGTGAGACAGTTCGGTCCCTATCTGCCGTGGGTGTAGGAATATTGACAGGATCTGTCCCTAGTACGAGAGGACCGGGATGGACGTATCTCTGGTGGATCTGTTGTCCTGCCAAGGGCATAGCAGAGTAGCTATATACGGAATGGATAACCGCTGAAGGCATCTAAGCGGGAAACCAACCTGAAAACGAGTGTTCCCTATCAGAGCCGTGGAAGACGACCACGTTGATAGGACGGGTGTGGAAGCACAGCAATGTGTGAAGCTTACCGTTACTAATAGCTCGATCGACTTCTTCGTTCCCATTG
>NZ_VEIU01000021.1:0-3242 GCF_007680755.1 Agrobacterium sp. DE0009 | reverse complement strand
GCTTAATGAAAATTCCGGCTCTTCACTTTCAGTGTATCGATATGAAGATCGGGCACGAACATGTCGCGCGGAACGACCGGCTTTGGTCGATCGCGTGAATCCGGCCCGCCGCCTCCGTGGGCAAACTCATCGCCGCGACCAGCCGGCAGCCTGAACTCCGTATCCCGATCGGCAAGTCCAACCAGATCGCCTGAGAGATCGAAGAGTTGCTGTGCTACGAGATGCACGACCTCCCCTTCCCGTTGAATGCGTCCATTGATCGCCATCATCGACGATCCCAGCACGATCCGCCGACGCTTCTCGAACAGAGTGGGCCAGACAACGACGTTGGCTGGTCCGGTCTCGTCTTCGATGGTGATGAACATCACACCCTTGGCAGATCCCGGCTTCTGCCGCACCAGCACGAGTCCAGCGGTGTAAATCCATCGGCCATCCCGTGCATTCATCGCCTCGGCACAGGTGATGATGGTGCGCTCCGAGAGATCCTTGCGCAGAAAGGCGACCGGATGCTGTCTCAGGGTCAAACCGATGTGGCTGTAGTCCTCGATGACGTTATGGCCGTCCGTCATTTGCCGAAGCGCCACCTCTGGCTCCTGCTGCTCGGCAATCGCCGTCGCCTCGCGCTCGGCTGCGGCTGCAAACAACGGCAAGGGCTCGTCGCGCAAGGCCTTGATCGCCCAGAGCGCGTCGCGTCGTTCGAGTTTGAGAGATGGCAGGAAAGCATCTGCTTCTGCCAGTTGGACAAGTGCTTCTGTCGGAACACTGGACCGGCGCCACATGTCATCGACTGAGGCGAACGGGTTGTTCATGCGCGCTGCCACGATGCGAGCTACATCCGCGACCGCCAGCCCTTTCACCTGCCGGAAACCCAGCCGGACAGCATGCCGGTCACTGCTGCCGATCCTTTCCAGCGTGCAGTCCCAGCGCGAGCGGTTAACGCAGACCGGCCGCACCTCGACGCCATGCTTGATCGCGTCCCCGACGATCTGGGCTGGAGCATAAAATCCCATTGGCTGACTGTTGAGCAGTGCCGCGCAAAACACGTCCGGGTAATGGCACTTGATATAGTTCGAAGCATAGGCGATCAGCGCAAAGGAGGCGGCATGACTTTCCGGAAAGCCGTAGGAGCCAAAGCCTTCCAGCTGCGAGAAGGTCTTTTCGGCGAACTCGGGCGAATATCCGTTCTTGACCATGCCGGACACCAGCTTGTCCTTAAACCGCGAGACGCCACCGGTGAATTTGAAGGTGGCCATCGATTTGCGCAGCTGGTCGGCCTCACCACCGGTAAAGCCTGCACAGACCATGGCAACACGCATGGCGCTTTCCTGAAACAGTGGCACACCCAGCGTCTTGCCGAGGACTGCTTCAAGCTCTGGTGTTGGATATTCGACGGGCTCCTTGCCCTCCCGCCGACGAAGATAGGGATGCACCATGTCGCCCTGGATTGGGCCCGGCCGGACGATCGCCACCTGAACAACGAGATCATAGAAAGTGCGGGGTTTGAGGCGCGGCAGCATCGCCATCTGCGCACGGCTTTCGATCTGGAAGGTGCCGAGCGTGTCAGCCTTGCGGATCATCGCATATGTGGCGGCATCTTCCTGCTCGATCTTCGAGAGATCAAGATCTTCCCCCTTGTGCTCTCGAATAAGATCGAAGGTCTTGGCCATGCAGGTCAGCATCCCGAGCGCCAAGACGTCCACCTTCATGAATTTCAGTGCCTCGACGTCGTCCTTGTCCCATTCGATGATCTGCCGGTCTTTCATCGTCGCCGGCTCGATCGGCACGAGGTCATCAAGCCTATCGTGGGTGAGGACAAAGCCGCCGGGGTGCTGACCGAGATGACGCGGCGCACCCATCAGCTGCTGCGCGAGTTTCAGGGTGAGCGTTAAGCGGCGGTCGTCCGGGTTGAGGTTGAGTTCACGGATGTTTCTGTCGGGTACTTCCTCCGACCAGGACCACATGCCTGAAGATAGCGCCTTGATGACGTCCTCTGGCAGGCCGAGCGCCTTACCGACATCGCGGATTGCGCCCTTGGCCCGGTAGCGGGTGACGGTCGCACAAAGGGCCGCTTTGTCCTTGGTGTATGTCTTGTAGATCCACTGGATGACCTCCTCGCGCCGTTCATGCTCGAAGTCGACATCGATATCCGGCGGCTCGTCACGTTCCTGACTGACGAAGCGCTCAAAGAGGAGATCATTGGTGGAAGGGTCGATCGAGGTGATGCCGAGAATATAGCAGACGGCACTGTTGGCGGCGGACCCCCTGCCCTGACAGAGAATGCCCTGGCTTCTGGCAAACCGCACGATCGAAAACACGGTCAGGAAATACGGGGCATATTTCATGGTGCGGATGAGATCGAGCTCGTGGCGTACGGTCTTTAAAACATCCGGTGGCAGGCCTTCCGGATACCGGTCCGGCGCACATTCCCAGACATAATGCTCGAGCGAGGCCTGGGCATCCTTGCCCGGTACGATGGCTTCCTCCGGATATTGGTAGGTAAGCTCTTCGAGGCTGAACTTGCAGCGTCTGACGATCTCCCTAGTTCGCGCCAAGGCCTCGGGATATCGCGGAAAAAGGCGCTGCATTTCCTCCGGTGGCTTCAGATAGCGATCCGCGTGGCGCTCGCGCTCGAAACCGACATCGTCGATCGTGGTGTTGTGCCTGATACAGGTGACGATGTCCTGCAATTGCCGCCGGCCCGGCTCATGAAACAGCACATCATTGGTGACGACGGTTCTGACCCTGAACCGGGCCGCCATGTTGGAAATCTCATGCAGACGCAGCTGGTCGTTCGGTCGCCGACGCAGACAGAGAGAAACGTAGGCGCGATCACCAAACAGCTCAGCCATTTTTCGAAGCTGCGCGGCACAGGTAGCATCCGGCAGATCCGGCACCAGAATGCCGATCATACCCTCGGAGTAAGCGACGATATCGTCCCAATGCAGGATGCAGTTGTTCTTGCCGCCACGCGATTTGCCGAGCGTGACGAGGCGCGTCAGGCGCGAATAGGCGGAACGGTCCATCGGATAGACCAGCACAGACATGCCGTCGGCGAGATCGAGGCGACAGCCGACGACCAGGCGCAGACCGGTGGCGCGGGATGCTTCCAGCGCCCGGACGATCCCGGCCAGCGAATTACGATCGACAACGCCGAGCGCATCGATACCGAGCTGTTTCGCCGTCTCGAACAATTCCTGTGCGGAGGAGGCGCCGCGCAGGAAGCTGAAGTGGGTCGTGACCTG
>NZ_VEIU01000020.1:0-4342 GCF_007680755.1 Agrobacterium sp. DE0009 | reverse complement strand
TTCCAGGCTTCGTCGACTTCGTCAAGACGCCGGTCGGCCTTGCCGCCTGAGCCTCGACAGGGTGTGCGATACGTCGCACGCTCTTCGCCTCTTTTCTGGAGAACGCAGATGTCCGTGAAGCTTACAAAACTGCCGACGTGGCATGAAGGCGAGACCTTTATCCAGGAAAAGCTCGGCGTGAAGGAACGCATGGCCTCAGTGGGCCAGCGCGTCGTTCGCGACTACATGCCGGACCAGCACCGCGACTTTTACGCGCAATTGCCGTTCATCGTTCTTGGAAGCGTCGATCGAGCCGGTGACGCCTGGGCGACGTTCGTCGAAGGCCAGCCGGGCTTCATGTCGTCGCCTTCCCCCGTCGTGCTGGATGTTGCCGCGATGCGCGATCCGAGCGACCCGGCAAGCGAAGGGCTGGCGGACGGCTCGCCGATCGGTCTCCTTGGCATCGAGATGCACACGCGCCGCCGCAACCGTATGAACGGATTAGTCTCGACGACCGAGAGAGGTTTCCGCATTGATGTCGACCAGAGTTTTGGAAATTGCCCGCGCTACATTCAGCTGCGTGACTTTTCTTTCGAGCGTCAGCCAGGGGAATCGTTCACCGGTGAGGTTGAGCACCTGTCTGCGCTTGATGATCAGGCGCGCAGGGTGATCGCGGAGGCTGACGCGTTTTTTGTCGCTTCCTACGTTGATCGCGAGAACCGACGCCAGGTGGATGTTTCCCACCGCGGCGGCAATACCGGATTTGTCCGCATCGGCAACGATGGCGTCCTGACGATCCCCGATTTCGACGGCAATCTCTTCTTCGCAACGCTGGGCAACATTCTGCTGAACGGAAAGGCGGGGCTGCTGTTCGTCGATTTTAAATCAGGCGACCTGCTGCAGATGACGGGGAAAGCGGAACTCATTTTCGACTCGCCGGAGATCGCCGCATTCCAGGGGGCTGAGCGGCTTTGGACATTCAAGCCGACAAGCATCGTTCGCCGCCGCAACGCATTGGCGCTGAGATGGGTTTTCCAGAAGGACGGCTGGTCGCCGAGCTCCCTGATGACAGGCAGCTGGCAGCAGGCGGCCGACCGTCTCCGTGCCACAGAGCTTGCCACAAGCTGGCGGCCGATGACCGTCACCGCGATCGTCGATGAAAGCGCAACGATCAAGTCTTTTCACCTCCAGCCAGGCGATGGCGCAGGGCTCCTTCCGCACTCGGCCGGCCAGCATCTGCCCATCCGCATAAAGTTGCCTGGCGAAGATAAGGCGGTCATTCGGACCTACACGCTTTCTGTAGCGCCGTCCGATGGGATCTACCGCATCAGCGTCAAACGAGACGGTCGGGTGTCCCAATTCTTGCATGATGCTGTCGCCGTCGGCGATATCATAGAGGCACGCGCGCCGGCCGGCGGCTTCTCCATCGACGCCCGCTCGACACGTCCGGCGGTTCTTCTTGCGGGAGGCGTCGGCATCACGCCGCTGCTCGCGATGCTTCGTCATGTTGTTTACGAAGGGCTCCGCAAGCAGCGCGTTCGCCCGGTAACATTGTTCTACGCGGCTCGCTCCAAGGCCGATCGACCGTTCGAGAAAGAGATCGCAGACCTTATCGGGGCAACGAAAGGGGTCGTGCGTTTGGTCAGGGTCCTCAGCGACACCACCGATGCTGAAGAGGGTAGGGACTTCGATGCCGCGGGACGGATCGATATGGCGATGCTGACGCGGTTTCTCCCGTTCAACGACTATGATTTCTATCTCTGCGGCCCCGCCCAGTTCACGCAAGGACTCTATGACGGGCTGCGGGTTCTTAACATTGCCGACAATCGCATCCAGGCTGAAGCCTTCGGCCCATCGTCGCTGGTCCGCACGGGGCAATCCATAGCAGCCGTCGTGTCTTCCGTCGCCCAGCCGTCGGAGAAGCCGGTCCCGGTCATATTCGCGAATTCCTTGAAAGAAGCGCGATGGACGCCTGGTTCAGGCACGCTTCTGGAACTTGCCGAGGGGCGCGGCCTCGAGCCCGAGTTCAGTTGCCGGGAAGGCAATTGCGGCACATGCCGAACCAAGCTCGTCAAGGGCGCCGTCGCCTACGTCAAGCAGCCCACAGCGAAGATCGACGCCGACGAAGTGCTTCTGTGCTGCACCGTTCCAGCTGAACAGGAAGGCGGCCTGCAGCTCGCAGTCTAATGGCTCATTGCTGCGTCCAGCGTAACAGTCCCTTGTTCCCTTTCGATCTTCAGCAAGTTGCCCAACCGGATCATGTTCAATCTCAAGAGAGCGACATCTCTCTCAACCGAAAAAGGAGAAAACAATGTCACGCATTCCTACCCCGGCCACCATCAATGAGGCTCCAGAAGCTTCTCGCCCAATCCTCGAGGCCATCCAGAAGCAGATCGGT
This sequence comes from Agrobacterium sp. DE0009, assembly GCF_007680755.1. Taxonomy (NCBI): domain Bacteria; kingdom Pseudomonadati; phylum Pseudomonadota; class Alphaproteobacteria; order Hyphomicrobiales; family Rhizobiaceae; genus Agrobacterium; species Agrobacterium sp. DE0009. The sequence goes on along the minus strand of NZ_VEIU01000020.1, from coordinate 1,965 downwards.
TCCGTTCCGAACATCTTCCGCCTGGTTTCCAACAGCGCCGCCGCATTGACGGGTTTAACGTCGCTCCAGGGCGCACTCGGCAAAGGCAAGCTGCCGCCGGCTACCCGCGAACGCATCGCCCTCGCCATGGCTGAGGCCAACGGCTGTGACTACTGCCTGTCGGCCCACACCTTCACCGGCACGAAGTTTGCCAAGCTCGACGAGAGTGAAATCGCTGCCAACCGCAGCGGCACGTCGAACGATCCCAAGGCAGCTGCTGCGGTCGAATTCACCCGGGCACTGACAGTGGCTCGCGGTTCCGTTGCACCGGCCGAAATCGTCAAGGTCCGTGATGCCGGCTACAGCGATGCTGAGATCGTCGAGATCATCGCCCATGTCGCCCTCAACACCTTCACGAATTACGTGAATGAGGCCCTCGACACAGAAATCGATTTTCCCCGTATCGACCGCGCCGCTGCATGACGCCAGCCGAGAAGCGGCGCGATACGCGCTGTCTCTAGTCACAACCGTCAAACATCTCCAAAAAGGAACTCACGCATGTCCCGTCCCCCGCTTCCCCCATTTACCCAAGAGAGCGCCATCGAAAAAGTCCGGCTTGCCGAAGATGGTTGGAACAGCCGCGATCCTGCCAAGGTGGCGCTTGCATACACGCTCGATACACGTTGGCGCAACCGCGCCGAGTTCGCGAAAAACCGCGCGGAGGCGGAGGCTTTCCTGAGCCGCAAGTGGAACAAGGAACTCGACTATCGCCTCATCAAAGAACTCTGGGCCTTCACCGGCAACCGTATCGCGGTCCGATATGCCTATGAATACCGCGACGACAGCGGCCAGTGGTTCCGGGCGTATGGCAATGAGAACTGGGAGTTTGCCGAGGACGGCCTGATGCGGGAACGTCATGCCAGCATCAACGAACACCCGATTGCCGAAGCAGACCGCAAGTTTCGTTGGCCCCTCGGCCGCAGACCAGATGACCATCCTGGCCTGAGCGATTTCGGCTTTTAAGCCTTAACCCGAGGAGATGAAAATGGTCGGCTCGTTAATTGATCCACGGGCAAGACTTTCAATAGAGCTGGCCCTAACAGGAACGAACGCGAGCAAGCCTCTACTGGCAAAGCAAGAAGAAGCCGGTCGTGCCCTCGGGATGACCGGCGCTGAGATGGATGTGGCAAGGCGGGGTTCAAGCTTCGACTTCAATACATCGATCGCCATATCACTTGCTTTGAATGCCTGTCGCGAAACTCGCCAGCGCGCAATACGCGCTGGCGTTTCCGAGGAAACATGTGAGGAAATCGAACGCATCGCGCTTTCTCTTCGTGCGCTGGCTGCCTCAACATGAGTTGCCCCTTGAGGCTTCGGTTTCGAGCACTTAAGGTGCTGGAAACAAACGTGATTGGGGAAGCGGATGGACCGGTGGCAGGCAATGAGGATCTTTGTGAAGGTCGCCGAAACGGAGAGTTTTGCGGAGACTGCTCGCCAGATGTTCATGAGCGCTCCGGCAGTCACACGTGCAGTAGCGTCGCTTGAGGACATGATCGGCGCACGTCTTCTGGTGCGAACCACCCGCTCGGTGAAGATGACCGAAGCGGGTGTTCGTTATTTCGAAGACTGTCGCCGGATTTTGGCCGATATCGCTGAAGCAGAGGCGGCCGCCGGCGGCTCCTATGCTACCCCAACAGGAACTCTGTCCATAACCGCGTCAGCGCTGTTCGGGCAAATGTACGTTCTCCCGATCGTGACGAGCTATCTCGACACATACGCGACCATGAAGGCCAAGACCCTCTTCATCGATCGACCGGTGAACATCGTAGAGGAAGGTATCGATGTCGCTGTGCGTATCGGCCATCTTCCGGATTCAAATCTCTCTGCCGTCAAGGTAGGAAGTGTCCGGCGCGTCATGTGCGGTTCGCCCAAATACTTCGAGCGCTATGGCGTTCCGAAATCGCCAGCCGATCTCAAGGACCACCG
>NZ_VEIU01000001.1:0-1867099 GCF_007680755.1 Agrobacterium sp. DE0009 | reverse complement strand
AAATCACCAAAATGGGCCAATGCCCAAATCAAATAGGCCGCTCAAGCGGCCTTTGTGCTATAACAGGCACAAATGATGATGCGTCCCTTACAGGAGATAAATTGCTCCGCAATTTACTCCGAAAGAAATCCGTCGTCGCTAAAGCAACGACGCAGACGCGACATTCGGCTTTGCCGGATGCGCCGGTAACGCGGGGTGGAGCAGCCCGGTAGCTCGTCAGGCTCATAACCTGAAGGCCGCAGGTTCAAATCCTGCCCCCGCAACCAATTCAAAAAACACCCGTAGCTCAATGCTGCGGGTGTTTTGCGTTCGGGCATCAACGTAAATACAAGCTCCAAAAATGAAGCGCCACGCATTGCAATGAGCGCCAAAAACCGGAAGATGCGACGCCCTTGAACCGCGGAAAAAGACGTGAAAGCTGAGCCATTACACATCCTCAAGACCGTCTATGGTTATGATGCATTTCGCGGACGGCAGGCAGAGATCATCGAGCATGTGATGGCGGGGAACAACGCCTTCGTGTTGATGCCAACAGGGGGCGGAAAATCGCTTTGCTATCAGATTCCGGCACTGGCGCGCGATGGTATGGGCCTGATCGTATCGCCCCTCATCGCGCTGATGGTCGATCAAGTAGCGGCTTTGCGCCAAGCGGGCATCAGAGCGGAGGCGCTCAACTCGGATCTTTCGTGGGAAGAGCGTCGGGATCTGTGGCGCGCAATGCGGGCCGGAGAGATCGATATTCTCTATGCCGCCCCCGAAACTCTTCTCAAACCAGATGTTCTTGACGCGCTACAGGGCATTGATCTGTCGTTGATTGCCGTCGATGAGGCGCATTGCCTGTCGCAATGGGGTCACGATTTTCGCCCTCCCTATCGCCAGCTTGATACCTTGATCGAACGTTTTCCGAACGTGCCGAGAATGGCGCTCACCGCGACGGCTGACGAGCCCACACGGATGGAAATCCTCGGCCATCTCAGGATTGATGAAGGTGATGCCTTCATTGCTGGGTTTGATCGTCCGAATATTCGTTACGCGATCATGGAGAAGGATAATCCCCGGGCGCAGCTCAGACGCTTCTTGGCAGGCCGGGACAATGAAAGCGGCATCGTCTATTGCCTGTCGAAGCGCAAGGTCGACGAGACCGCGGCGTGGCTCTGCCAAGAGGGGCGCGATGCGCTGCCCTATCATGCCGGTATGGACAAAGCGGCCCGTGAGGAGAACCAGACCCGTTTCCAGCACGGGGAAGCCATTATCATCGTTGCGACCGTCGCCTTTGGCATGGGCATCGACAAACCGGATGTACGCTTCGTGGTGCATATCGATTTGCCCGGCAGTATCGAAGCCTATTATCAGGAAACGGGGCGCGCCGGTCGTGATGGCCTGCCGTCTGACGTGCTGATGCTCTATGGTTACGAAGATATTGCCCTGCGTAATCGCTTCATCGAAGAGTCGGATGCCGCAGACCAGCGGAAGCATATGGAACGCCAGAAGCTGGATGCGCTGCTTGGTCTCGCGGAAACCGCGGGTTGCCGGAGGCAGGTTCTGCTTTCCTATTTTGGCGATCGGTGCGAGCCCTGCGGCAATTGCGATACGTGTGCGGCACCGCCCGATCTGTTCGATGGGGCCGTCGCCGCGCAGAAGCTCCTTTCCTGTATCTACCGTACAGGAGAACGTTTCGGACAGGCCTATGTCATCAGCGTATTGCTGGGCGCGCAGGATGAGCGGATTTCCCGGTTGGGGCACGATCGCATCAGCACGTACGGGATCGGCAAGGAACACGATAATCGGACCTGGCGCGCGATCTTGCGCCAGCTGGTGGCAATGCGCTTGATTGAGGTCGACCTTTCCGGCCATGGTGGCCTCTCTATTTCCGAGGAAGGACGACGCTTCCTGCGGGAAAAACCCGCATTGATGCTGAGGGTACCGAGCGCTCCGCGATCCGGCCGGCAGCAGGCAAGCCGCAATGCGGTGTCGACGATCTTGCCTGACGCCGACCGGGGTCTGTTCGAGGCTTTGCGGGCGAAGCGCATGGAAATTGCGCGTGCGCAGAACGTTCCGCCCTACGTCATTTTCCACGACAGGACTTTGCTGGAATTGGCGACAGCGAAACCGCAGACCGCAAGGGCTATGGCTGGCATCGCCGGCGTCGGAGAGACCAAGCTCGAGCGCTACGGCGATGCCTTTCTGACGGCGATCCTACAGCACGCTGCTACTGGGTGAGACGTTCCGCCGAAGCCTGATAGCCGGACAAGGAAGTCGGTCCGGCAGAAGCAGCGGTCAACCCGTGGTATCCTTGAAGAGCACATTCTGATCAATGAGGTATCGAGAGAAAAGCGGCAGACTGGCGCCGCCGATCGCTCTCGCCTGGCTGCCGACCGCACCCTCGACGATTTCTGGCATCGTGACGCCCTGTAGATCGTGATGTTTCAGAGCGGCCTGGGTGGCGGCGACGATGCGCGCCCTCACCCAATCCGGAAAGCCGCCATCGATGATGACGCTGGAAAAATCGATAATAGAGGCCGCCGCGATAACAGCCTGAGCCAGTGCGGCAGCCGTCTTCCTGATCCAACTCTCAAGAGGTTCGCCGAAATCGATCCACTCATCCGGCGAGAACCAAAGCGGCCGCGGATCGATGCCTCTTTCCCGCAGCATGTTTTCCAAGACGAAGATCGACGCGATTTTCAGGAGCTGGACGGTATTACCATCCTGGCCCTGGACGGGCAGCGGGCCGATTGCGCCAGCGGTTCCAGTCTTTCCGGAAAAAAGCGCTGAGTTCAGGACGACGCCGCCACCGATAAAGGAGCCGATGAAGACGTAAAGAAAATCCGGATAATTCTGGCCAGCGCCAAAAACCAGCTCGGCACCGCAGGCACTCGTGGCATCGTTTTGCAGGAAGACCGGATAGCTGACGCCTTCGGCAATCTGCGATCTTATATCGACGCCGCGCCACCGCTCCATCTCAATTGGCGGCGCACCCACTTCCTGAGCCCAATTCCAAAGTTCAAATGGGGCGGCGATACCAACGCCCGCGATTCTCTCCCGTTCGAGCGGCGACAGTTGCGATTCAAGATCAGCGATTCCGTCGATGACGAAGGGCAATATCCATTCCGGCAGGGGGTAGGGGTAGGTCCTGCGCAGCTTGAGCCTTATCCGGCCAACGAAGTCCATGAGGACAAGATCGACGCTGCGCCGACCGATCTTCACACCAAACGAAAACACGGCATCCGGGTTGAGCCGCATCGGCGTCGAAGGCTGCCCGACTTTACCGCGCAGGCGCTCACCACGAATAAGAAGGCCGTCCTTCTCAAGCGAACGCATGATGACCGAGACCGTTTGCGCCGACAGCCCGCAAAGTCTTGCAATATCGGCTTTCGACAGCGCGCCATGGCGGCGGACCAGAGACAGCACCAGCCGCTCATTATAAGCGCGCACGCCAACCTGATTGGCACCGCCGCTGATATCCATAGGGGTCGACGGCGCTGGCGGCGCCGTCTCAACAGAGTGTCTCATATGTCATCCTCCCGCCCGCACTATCTGTCGCGACCGATAGATCAGGCTTTATGGCAATCTTGCTATCGCAAACGTTAACCGACGTGGCGATTGTCCTCCCTGCCGCTGACAGAATGCCATACGGAATTAATAATTCAATCGGATTTATTTATTGACAGCCGGTTCCTTTGGTGGTTCCATCTGCGTCAACGGTCGTCGATCTCGGAGGAGACGGGATCGTCGGGTAACCGTAAAGGTACTCAAATATCCATTGGGAGGATCTCATGAAGACCACTGTTTCCGCTCTTCTGGGCGCGCTTGCGCTTGGCGTTTCTTTCGCTTCCGCTGCATCTGCCGCCGACACATCCGTTTGCCTCATCACCAAGACCGATACCAACCCCTTCTTCGTCAAGATGAAGGAAGGCGCCACCGCCAAGGCAAAGGAACTGGGCGTTACGCTGAAGGCCTATGCCGGTAAGATCGATGGCGATTCCGAAAGCCAGGTGGCAGCGATCGAAACGTGCATTGCCGATGGCGCCAAGGGTATCCTGATTACCGCTTCGGACACCAAGGGCATCGTACCTGCCGTGCAGAAGGCACGGGATGCCGGGCTTCTGGTGATCGCGCTCGATACGCCGCTTGAACCCGTCGATGCCGCCGATTCCACCTTCGCAACCGACAATCTGCTGGCCGGCGAATTGATCGGCAAATGGGCAGCCGGCACGCTTGGCGACAAGGCCAAGGATGCAAAGATCGCATTCCTCAACCTCACCCCCTCGCAGCCAACGGTCGACGTGCTTCGCAACCAGGGCTTCATGAAGGGCTTCGGCATCGACGTGAAGGACATCAACAAGATCGGCGATGAGAACGATCCCCGCATCGTCGGCCATGATGTCACCAACGGTAACGAAGAAGGTGGCCGTGCAGCGATGGAAAATCTGCTGCAGAAAGATCCGACCATCAACGTTGTCCACACCATCAACGAACCGGCAGCTGCCGGCGCCTACGAAGCGCTGAAGGCAGTCGGTCGCGAAAAGGATGTTCTGATCGTCTCGGTCGACGGCGGTTGCCCGGGCGTGAAGAATGTGGCCGAAGGCGTGATCGGTGCGACGTCGCAGCAATATCCGCTGGCCATGGCGGCACTGGGCGTCGAGGCGGTCAAGAAGTTTGCCGACACCGGTGAAAAGCCAAAGCCGACAGCTGGCAAGACCTTCTTCGACACGGGCGTGACGCTGGTGACGGACAAGCCGGTGAAGGGTCTCGACTCGATCGATACCAAGGAAGGCCTCAAGAAGTGCTGGGGCTGATGCCTCGCATCTGACGCAGGCGGGGGCTTTTTGCCCCCGCTTTCAGCCTCAAGTGAATGAGGCGTGATCCAGATGAGTGGACGCAGGGCGCGCCCCTGGGTCGACGGAGTCCGCTTCTCAACAGTTTGAATCGACACAAGGCCCGCTGCAGAACGGTTATGCTTCCAGGGCAAATGTGATGAAGCGATCGGGAGGAAAATCCATGAGCGATCAGCCAGTGCGGACCCAACCGCATAATGAATTTGAAAATGTGCTGTCCGGAAGCTCGACCCAGGTCGCCGCTTTCGATACGCACGACAAGAGCCTGCTCGAAAAATTCCAGCATTTTCTGCACTCCAGTCCTGCAGCTGTCCCGCTGATTGTTCTGGTGCTGTCGCTAATAGTGTTCGGCATCACACTGGGCGGCAAATTTTTCTCTGCCTTTTCGCTGACGCTCATTCTTCAGCAGGTGGCCATTGTCGGTATCGTCGGTGCGGCGCAGTCGCTCGTCATCCTGACTGCCGGCATCGATCTGTCCGTCGGCGCCATCATGGTGCTGTCTTCGGTCATCATGGGGCAGTTCACCTTCCGCTACGGCTTGCCGGCGGAACTCTCCATTCTCTGCGGACTGGCTGTTGGCGCATTTTGCGGCTTCGTCAACGGCATCCTCGTGTCGCGCATGCGATTGCCGCCCTTCATCGTGACGCTTGGCATGTGGCAGATCGTTCTTGCCACCAACTTCCTTTACTCTGCGAATGAAACCATCCGCGCCCAGGATATTGCGCAGCAGGCACCCATCCTCCAGTTCTTCGGGAACAACCTGCGCCTCGGCAGTGCCGTCTTTACCTATGGCGTCATCGCCATGGTGTTGCTCGTTGCCCTCCTCTGGTATGTGCTGAACCGCACCGCCTGGGGCCGCCACCTCTACGCTGTTGGTGACGATCCGGATGCGGCCGAGCTTGCTGGCGTCAACGTCAAGCGCATGCTGACGACGGTTTATACGCTTTCGGGGCTCATCTGCGCCTTCGCAGGCTGGGCATTGATCGGCCGCATCGGCTCGGTATCGCCAACGGCCGGACAGTTCGCCAATATCGAATCCATCACCGCTGTCGTGATTGGCGGCCTCTCGCTCTTCGGCGGTCGTGGCTCGATCATGGGCATGCTGTTTGGCGCGCTGATTGTCGGCGTTTTCTCGCTAGGCTTGAGACTGATTGGTACGGACCCGCAATGGACCTATCTGTTGATCGGTGTCCTCATCATCCTGGCTGTTGCAATCGACCAGTGGATCAGAAAGGTAGCAGGCTGATGGCACGCGAACCCATTCTCACGGCACGCAATCTCGTCAAGCGATACGGACGCGTGACCGCACTCGACAATGCCGATTTCGATCTTTACCCCGGTGAAATTCTCGCCGTCATCGGTGATAACGGCGCTGGCAAATCCTCGCTCATCAAGGCAATCTCGGGCGCGGTGACGCCCGACGAAGGGGAGATCAGGCTCGAAGGCAAGCCGGTGCAGTTCCGCTCACCGATCGAAGCGCGAAAGGCCGGTATCGAAACCGTCTACCAGAACCTCGCACTCTCACCAGCCCTGTCGATCGCCGACAACATGTTCCTGGGCCGCGAAATCCGCAAGCCCGGCATAGCCGGCAGCCTTTTTCGTGCCCTCGACCGGCCGGCCATGGAAAAGTTCGCGCGGGACAAGCTCTCCGAACTCGGATTGATGACTATCCAGAACATCAATCAGGCGGTGGAAACGCTCTCCGGCGGCCAGCGGCAGGGCGTAGCCGTAGCACGCGCAGCCGCTTTCGGCTCGAAGGTGGTGATTCTTGACGAGCCGACAGCCGCTCTTGGCGTCAAGGAAAGCCGGCGCGTCCTTGAGCTCATCCTCGACGTCCGCGCCCGTGGATTGCCGATCGTTCTGATTTCGCACAACATGCCGCATGTGTTCGAGGTGGCGGATCGCATTCATATCCATCGGTTGGGCAAGCGCCTCTGCGTCATCAATCCGAAGGATTATTCGATGTCCGACGCAGTCGCCTTCATGACCGGCGCCAAGGAAGCGCCGAAGGAAACGCTCGCCGCATGACGTTGAAGCTCGTAACGATCGTTGAAGACGTTCTTCGACGGGCAAAGGGCCAATCCCGTTTCATCGTTGCCATTGCCGGCCCCCCAGGGGCCGGCAAATCCACGCTGGCGGATGCCCTATGTGATGCTCTCATCGCACGTGGCGAAACGGCCGCCGTGCTGCCCATGGACGGCTTCCATATGGATAATGGCATCCTTGAAGAGCGGGGGCTTTTGCCGCGGAAGGGTGCGCCGGAAACATTCGATGTCCGTGGCTTTCTGGATATCGTCTCTGCCGTTCGGCAGGGCGGGCAGGAAGTGCTGGTGCCGGTTTTCGATCGTTCCCGAGAAATCGCCATCGCCTCTGCCCGTGCCATCGCGCCTGAAACGCGCTTTATTCTGGCTGAGGGCAATTATCTACTGCTCAACGAAGCGCCCTGGACAAGGCTATCCGACCATTTTGATTTGAGTGTCTTTGTAGGACCTTCCGTGACCGTTCTGGAACAGAGACTGCGTGACAGATGGCTGGGCTTTGGCCTTGATGCGGCTCAGATTCATGCCAAGCTTTTCGAGAACGATCTTCCGAATGGAAAACGGGTGATTGAAAACGCCCGCCCGGCCGATATCCACATCGACATCTGGGAATAGATCGACGTTCCCCGAACATGACGTGTTCCGCGCCGTTTAGCGGCTGTCACTCTGCGATGAATCTTTTTTATCCCCAGGGGCCAGCTTTCGCGTCATCTACTGGTTGACGCTAGGATTTCCTCATATACTATATCTAGTGTTCAAGGTTCTTCCGATTCGCAAGGGTTGGGAGCTAAGACGGGAATTCGGTGCGTTACGCCATTGAGGCGAAACAAGGCCGAAACTGCCCCCGCAACTGTAAGCGGCGAGCATCGTTCCGATTTGAGTCACTGGGGCTGAGAGCTTCGGGAAGGCCGGAATGAATGTTGTGACCCGCAAGTCAGGAGACCTGCCTTGAGCGCAAACGTCCACGGGCGGGGTGTCCGGAGGAAGGTGTATCGCGCAAATGACTTGCGTGCGCCCTTTTCTGCCCCCTCCATAACGAGCTTCGGGGTGAAGTCATGCCAGTGCATATTTTTAAGTTGCTACGCTCGTCAGCGTAGAGGAGCGACTTCTGTTGTTTGAAGCGTGCCCGAAAATCCATCTGTTTTCATTCGGATCGCACGAACTCTCAAACACCAAGCATCACCTGAATGACAGAACCATCACCGTCCGGTTGTGATTGCAATCGGCAAGGCTTTGCCGCGTCCAAAATTGGCTTCGAGAGGGAAATTATGACCGTCACCGTTTACAGTAAACCCGCCTGCGTCCAATGCACCGCCACTTATCGCGCCCTCGACCGTATCGGCGTTCCCTATGAGATTATCGACATTTCCGAAGATGCGGATGCGCTCGACCACGTCCGTGGCCTCGGCTACATGCAGGTTCCCGTAGTCGTTGCCGGCGAACGCCATTGGGCGGGTTTCCGGCCGGATATGATCGGCGCGATCAGCTGAGGCGGCGGGCGATGAGCCTGATCGTCTATTATTCCAGCCGTTCAGAAAACACTCATCGTTTCCTTCTGAAACTGGGGCGGCGATTGCTTCGCCTGCCGCTCGGCGCTGAAGAGGATGTACCGCAGGTGTCGGAACCCTATGTGCTCGTCACCCCAACCTATGGCGGCGGCGGCACCAAAGGGGCAGTGCCGAAACCCGTGATCCGGTTTTTGAACGAACCCTCCAACCGCAACCTCATCCGCGGCGTCATTGCGGCGGGAAACACCAGTTTTGGCGCCGCCTTCGCATCCGCCGGAGATATCGTCTCGCGAAAATGCGCCGTGCCGTTTCTCTATCGCTTTGAGCTTCTCGGGACGGAAGAAGACGTCGCCACCGTCAAACATGGATTGGACCGATTTTGGACACGCTGACCGCTAGCGCATTGCGCAATGACACCAAGCAGCCAACAGCCGCAAGCCAGAAGCCGCTTGATGCGGGCTTGGACTACCACGCACTGAACGCGATGTTGAACCTCTATGACGAGAACGGAAAAATCCAGCTCGACAAGGATCGGCTCGCTGCACGTCAATATTTCCTCCAGCACGTAAATCAGAATACGGTGTTTTTCCATAATCTTAGGGAAAAGCTCGATTATCTGGTGACCGAAGGCTATTACGAGCAGGCGGTGCTGGACCAGTATTCCTTCAATTTCGTGCGCGATCTCTATGACGAGGCCTATGCGCGGAAGTTTCGCTTTCCGACGTTCCTCGGTGCGTTCAAATACTACACCTCTTACACCCTGAAGACCTTCGACGGGAAACGTTATCTGGAGCGTTATGAGGACCGCGTCTGCATGGTGGCGCTGGCTCTTGCGCGCGGTGACGAGCAGCTTGCCCGAGATCTGGTCGATGAGATCATTTCCGGCCGTTTTCAGCCGGCAACGCCAACATTCCTCAATGCTGGCAAGAAGAGCCGCGGTGAGCTGGTCTCGTGTTTCCTGCTGCGGGTGGAAGACAATATGGAAAGCATCGGTCGCTCCATCAATTCGGCGCTGCAGCTTTCCAAGCGCGGCGGCGGCGTTGCCCTTTCACTGACCAATATTCGAGAGGCTGGAGCACCGATCAAACAGATCGAAAATCAGTCCTCCGGTGTCATACCTGTCATGAAGCTGCTGGAAGATTCGTTTTCCTATGCCAACCAGCTCGGCGCCCGCCAAGGTGCGGGTGCAGTCTATCTGCATGCCCACCACCCAGACATCATGCGTTTCCTCGACACCAAGCGTGAAAACGCTGACGAAAAAATCCGCATCAAGACCCTGTCGCTCGGCGTTATCATCCCAGACATCACCTTCGAGCTCGCCCGCAACAACGAGGAAATGTATCTGTTCTCTCCCTATGATGTGGAGCGGGTCTATGAGGTGCCCTTCACCGAAATCTCGGTGACGGAAAAGTACCACGAGATGGTCGCCGACAGCCGCATCCGAAAGAAGAAGATCAAGGCGCGCGAATTTTTTCAGGTCATCGCCGAAATCCAGTTCGAGAGCGGCTATCCCTATATCATGTTCGAAGATACGGTGAACCGGGCAAATCCGATTGCCGGTCGCATCAGCATGAGCAATCTTTGCTCGGAAATCCTGCAGGTCAGCGAAGCCAGCGCGTTCGATGCCGATCTCTCCTATAGCCACATGGGCAAGGATATTTCCTGCAATCTCGGTTCGTTGAATATCGCCGCGGCAATGGATTCAGCCGATTTCGGCAAGACCATTGAAACCTCCATCAGGGCACTGACGGCGGTGTCGGACATGAGTCACATTTCCTCCGTTCCGTCTGTTGAAAAGGGCAATGACGACAGCCATGCCATCGGACTCGGTCAGATGAACCTGCACGGTTATCTGGCGCGCGAGCGCATCTTCTATGGCTCCGAAGAAGGCGTAGATTTCACCAATATCTATTTCTACACCGTGACCTATCACGCTATCCGCGCCAGCAACCGGCTGGCGATGGAGAGAGGACAGAGCTTCAAGGGCTTCGAAAACTCCAAATATGCTTCGGGCGAATATTTCGACAAATATACCGAACGGGAATGGCTGCCGGCGACGGAAAAGGTCCGCGACTTGTTCGAAAAGGCCGGCATCGCCATTCCAACGCAGGAAGACTGGAATGTCTTGAAGGGGGAGGTCATGGCATCAGGCCTCTATAACCAGAACCTTCAGGCCGTGCCACCGACAGGCTCGATCTCCTATATCAACCACTCCACATCTTCCATTCATCCGATCGTCTCGAAAATCGAAATCCGTAAAGAGGGAAAGATCGGCCGCGTTTATTACCCGGCTTCCTATCTCTCGAACGACAATCTCGAATATTATCAGGATGCCTATGAGATCGGGCCGGAAAAGATCATCGACACCTATGCGGCCGCTACCCAGCATGTCGATCAGGGCCTGTCGCTGACTCTGTTCTTCCGTGATACGGCCACGACCCGCGATATCAATCGCGCACAGATCTATGCTTGGAAGAAGGGCATCAAGACCATCTATTACATCCGTTTGCGCCAGATGGCGCTGGAAGGCACGCAGGTTCAGGGCTGCGTTTCCTGCACGCTCTGATTAGAGGGACAAGACAATGAACATCGCCGTAAAACCCGTGTCCCGTGTCCGAGCGGTCAACTGGAACCGCATTGAGGACGAAAAAGACCTCGAAGTCTGGAACCGCCTCACCTCGAACTTCTGGCTGCCGGAAAAGGTGCCGCTTTCCAATGACATCCCCTCCTGGGGAACGCTGAAGCCGGAAGAACAGAAGCTGACGATCCGTGTCTTCACCGGACTGACTTTGCTCGACACCATCCAGAACGGCGTCGGCGCGGTGCGCCTGATGGCGGACTCGGCAACACCGCATGAGGAGGCGGTGCTCTCGAACATCTCCTTCATGGAGGCCGTGCATGCGCGCTCGTATTCTTCGATCTTCTCGACCCTCTGCTCCACGCCTGACGTCGATGATGGCTATCGCTGGTCGGAGGAAAACGAGTTCCTGCAGCGCAAATCCGCACTCATCATGCGAGAATATGACAGCGGCGATCCATTGAAGAAGAAGATCGCCAGCGTGTTTCTGGAGAGCTTCCTGTTCTATTCCGGCTTCTACCTGCCGATGTTCTGGTCAAGTCGTGCCAAGCTTACTAACACGGCGGACTTGATCCGCCTCATCATCCGCGATGAGGCCGTGCACGGCTATTATATCGGCTACAAGTTCCAAAGGGCGGTGGACCGCCTTAATGAAAACGAAAGGCAGGAGATCAAGGATTTTGCCTTTGACCTGCTTCTCGAGCTTTACGACAACGAGGCGAAATATACCGAGGACCTCTATGATGGCGTCGGCCTGACCGAGGACGTCAAGCAGTTCCTGCACTACAACGCCAATAAGGCCCTCATGAATCTGGGTTACGAGGCACTGTTCCCCGCCGAGGCTTGCCGGGTCAATCCAGCGATCCTTTCAGCGCTCTCGCCCAATGCAGATGAGAACCACGACTTCTTTTCGGGGTCCGGTTCGTCCTACGTCATCGGCAAGGCGGTCGCGACCGAGGACGAAGACTGGGACTTCTGAACCCTTTGGGCAAACCGCAGTAGGTTCACTGCGGATTCACCACCTGGCTGGCAAGCCGGAAGGGGCTGGAAACGGTTGCGCCGATAGCATCGAACACGAAAGCGCCCGCGCGACCGATGCCGTTTTGGCCATTGCCGTTGCGGCTTGACTCCAGCTGCGGCACGAGCGCCGCCAAGGCGGCGTAGCGGTCGTGATTGAGCGGGTCTGAGGCTTTCAGTTTGGAGATATCTACGAACTGAACGCCTTCTTTCAGGGCGGCTTCCTGTACCTTCGGATCCGTAACGTCAAGTGCGCCGATCCGCGTCACGTCTGCGCCGAGTATGGAAGAGGCTTTGAGAGCACGGTCATCCTTGGAGACCAGAACGGTAAGCGGCGGATTGAGCCGGCCGACCACCTCGATCTGCTTGCGGAAGACATCGGCATCGATATCGGGTGCGGCCAGCACCACCTGCAACTTGGCGATAACGTCGTTTCGTCCCTCGAAACGCAACTGGCGCAGCGCTTCCATGACCAGCCAGCCACCCATGCTGTGACCAAAAACGACGATGTTCTTGCGCGGAGAACGGCGTGTGAGATCCGTTAGGAGATTGGCAAGCGCATCGCGGGAATAGGTCGCCGATTCCTTGTCGGCAACGTAGCCGGCGACATTCGCCTGCGACGGCCAGGAGAATACCAATGGCACGCCATCCATATTGGCATCGGCTGCCATCTGCGCTGCCCGGAAAAGCGCTTCCTGATAGCTGTAATTATAGCCATGCACGAAAAGCGCGATCTGCTTGCCGGAGCGGGTGATATCTCCGAGGTCACCGTTGAAACGTGCCTTGCTCAACATCTGCGCCTGCGTGACGACAAAATCTTTCTTCGCGTCGGGTTTTCCGGTCGACCACTCAATTTTTCCGCTCTTGTGGGTGGGCGGTATCGAAATGTCGAAGCGGGCATAATTCGGTTCGGCCGCTCTGAGCGCACTGAAGCCCTTTTTGGCCTCTTCGCTTTTCTCGCGCGTGCTTGCCACATAGGCGGTCACGATTTTAGCATCCTTCGCTCTGGTGTCGACCGCTTGCAGAACGTCCGCTCCCGGCCGTCCGGCGCAGGAGGAAAGGAGGCCGAGCATGATGAAAAGAGACAGAAGGAGACGCATGGGAGGGTTACCGGTGATAACGAACCGGCTATAAATAGCCGCCCGCTAAAAAAGTTGCCACTACTGAATAATTCGCATGGTTTCGGCGCTCGGCGATAAACATGGGCAAGAGCCGCCTTGCCATCGGGGCAGCTTCGTTTTAGGCCGTAACCATGACGAACAAGGTCTCGCTTTCCCGCCTGAAACTCACGGACTTCCGCAATTATGCGGCGGCATCGCTTTCCCTGGATGACCGCCATGTGGTGCTGACCGGCGACAATGGGTCCGGCAAGACCAACCTTCTGGAGGCGGTGTCGTTTCTGTCGCCCGGACGCGGACTTCGCCGCGCAGTCCTGTCCGACGTCACCCGCGTGGGTGCAGAGGCAAACGGGTTTTCGATCTTTGCCGATGTCGAGGGCATGGATGGCGAGGTCGCAATCGGCACGGGCATTGAAGGCGATGGAGAGGTGGTGTCGCGCCGGCTGAGGCTGAACGGCACGCCCGTCAAATCCGTCGATGAATTGACCGATCATCTGCGCGTTCTGTGGCTCACCCCTGCCATGGACGGCCTTTTTACCGGCCCATCGTCTGACCGCCGACGTTTCCTTGACAGGCTCGTGCTGTCGCTTGATCCCGCCCATGGCCGACGCGCCAGCGATTTTGACAAAGCGATGCGTGGGCGTAACAGGCTGCTTTCCGAAGGCCGCTTTGACCCGGTCTGGCTCGACGGTATCGAAAAGCAGATGGCCGAACTCGGCATCTCCATGGCAGTTGCCCGTTATGAGATGCTCGGTCTGCTCCGGAGTCTGATCGAACGGCGAACGGGCGATGCGGCCTTCCCCTCTGCGACGCTGTCGCTTTCCGGCTTTATGGATGATGGCCTCAACCGCCCCGCCGTCGATCTGGAAGACGAATATGGCTTGATGCTGCGTGAAGGTCGCTACCGGGACGCCGCCGCCGGGCGCACGCTTGATGGGCCGCACCGTGTCGATCTCTTCGTGCGCCACGCGGAAAAGGACATGGAGGCCGAACGCTGTTCGACCGGGGAGCAGAAGGCGCTGCTGGTTGGGCTGGTGCTCGCGCATGCGCAGCTGACAGCCAATATGACCGGTTATGCGCCGGTTCTGCTGCTGGACGAGATTGCCGCTCATCTGGACGAGGGCAGGCGGGCGGCTCTTTTTGATCTCATCCACGCGCTGGGGGGACAGAGTTTCATGACTGGAACGGATGCGGCCATGTTCTCCGCCCTTGGCGAGCGGGCGCAATTCTTCAATGTATCCCACGGGAGCATCACCGCATGAACGCAAAAAGAGGGAGTGCGACATGGACCCGCTGAGCCCGGAAGAAATCGAACGCTACAAACGCCACATCCTGCTGCCGGAGATCGGCGGCGCAGGCCAGCAAAGGCTGAAGGCCGCACGCGTCCTGGTCATCGGGGCGGGTGGTCTAGGAGCGCCCGTCCTTCATTATCTGGCGGCCGCCGGCGTCGGCACACTCGGCATGATCGACGATGACGTCGTGTCTCTCTCGAATCTTCAGCGCCAGGTGATCCATGATAGCGGAACGATTGGCGAGCAGAAGACGGAAAGTGCGCGCAAGGCCATCGCACGGCTTAATCCGCATGTGCGTACCATCGTCTTTGAAGATCGTTTTTCGCAGGTCTGGGCGCACGATCATCTGCAATCCTTCGATCTCCTGATCGACGGATCGGACAATTTCGACACGCGATATTCTGCAGCCGACGCGGCGGAAACGGCAAGAAGGCCGCTGGTGACCGGCGCGGTCGGGCGTTTTGATGGCTCCGTGACGGTGCTAAAGCCCTATGAGACAAATGACGAAGGCGCCTTGCTGCCCGGCTATCGTGACCTGTTTCCCGAGCCGCCGCCGCAAGGTCTTATTCCAAATTGTGCGGAAACAGGGATTGTCGGTGCGCTGACGGGCGTTGTCGGCACGCTGATGGCCATGGAGGCGATAAAGCTGATCACCGGTGCCGGCGAACCGCTGATTGGGCGTCTGCTCCTTTATGACGCCCTGTCGGCACGTTTCGAAACGGTGCGATACAAGCGGCGGCAGGAGACAAAGAAAACATGATGGAAATCAAAAGAATCGGTGACGACTTCGACCGCTGGCATGAATTGCTGGCGCTTATCATGACGTCCTTCGCTTACATGGATGGCGTCATCGACCCGCCATCTTCAGCCCATCGCCTGACGCCTGATAATCTTGCTGAAAAGGCAAGGGCGGAGGTTGCTTTCGTGGCTTTGGACGGGAATGAGTTACTGGGTTGCCTTTTCTGCAGGCCGGAGCCACCCTCTTGCCTTTATGTCGGCAAGCTGTGCGTTTCCCCGAACGCACAGGGAAAAGGCATCGGTAAAATATTGCTGGCGCAAGCCGAGGCCTTGGCCCGTGAACTGGCATTGCCGGCGCTACGGCTGGAAACCCGGATTGAGCTTGTCGCCAATCATGCAAAGTTTGGGGACTGGGGTTTCGTCAAGACGGCAGAAAACGCCCATGAGGGATATGATCGCACGACCTCGATCGAGATGACGAAGATCCTCGGCTAAAGCGACTTTTCCGATGAGAGTGGTCAGGCAAGAGTCGTGAGGGCTTTTATCAGAGCCCGTTTCAGGGCCTAGCTGCGGCCGGGCAACACCCGGTTCGGCGGACGGTGGCCATCGAACAGCGTGCGGATATTGATGATGACCTTGTCGCCCATCTCGATGCGGCCTTCGATCGTTGCCGAGCCCATATGTGGAAGCAGTACGACCTTGCCTTCCTTGGCAAGCTTGATGAGCTTGGGGTTCACCGCAGGCTCATTCTCGTAAACATCCAGCCCAGCGCCGGCGATCTTGCCCTCGCGCAGGCATTGGATCATCGCTGCTTCATCGATGATATCACCGCGTGCCGTGTTGACGATGTAGCTCGTCGGCTGCATCAGCGCGAGCCGCCGTGCCGAAATCAGGTGATAGGTCGCCGGCGTCGAAGGGCAGTTGACGGACACGATATCCACGCGCGCCAGCATCTGGTCGAGGCTGTCCCAATAGGTCGCCTCAAGCTCCGCCTCGGTGACCGGATTGACGCGTTTGCGGTTGTGATAGTGAATGGAAAGCCCGAAAGCCTTGGCGCGCCGCGCGACCGCCGTGCCGATGCGGCCCATCCCGACAATACCGATACGCTTGCCGGAAATACGCCGCCCCAGCATCCACGTCGGTGACCAGCCGAGCCATTCGTCTGCGCCATTGGCAAGCACGCGTGTGCCCTCGATCATGCGGCGCGGTACGGCGAGCACAAGGGCCATGGTAATATCGGCGCTGTCCTCGGTCAGCACATTGGGCGTGTTGGTCACAGTGATGCCCTTACGGGCTGCGGCGTCCACGTCCACGTGGTCGATGCCGTTGGAGAAGCTGGCGATCAGCTTCAGCTGCGGCCCAGCCTGCTCGATCATTGCAGCGGTGACACGGTCGGTAACCGTCGGCACGAGCACGTCCACCCGCTGCATGGCGGCGACCAGTTCTTCCTCACTGCGCGGGGTGTCGTCAATATTGAGTTCCGCGTCGAACAGCTCGCGCATTCTGGTTTCGACGACATCAGGCAATTTGCGGGTGATATAGACTGTCGGTCTCTTCTTGTGGGTCATCGTTTGCCGCTGCCTTGTTCAGAAGTCATTAACCAGAAAGAGCGATAATTTCTTTCAATCAGGGCGTTTCTACCAGACCCAACGGCGAAGACAAATAAAACTCGCCGCATCTTGAGGCATGGGGAAACACGCCCCCTTGGATATCATCCGGTTTGCAGAAGGCGGGAAACGGAAATGGGCATGCGCAGTGTGGTTTCTATCGTTTGCATTGCATTGTCTCTGGGCTTGTCCGGTGTGGCAGGCCAGGCCGTTGCCCAAGGCGCGGCTAAGGGCGCGAGCGGCTTGCCTCTGCCGCGTTTTGTCAGCCTGAAATCCAAACGCGTCAACATGCGCATCGGACCGAGCACGGATTATGCCGTGTCCTGGATGTACATGAAATCGGGCATGCCGGTCGAAATTATCCAGGAATATGAGAACTGGCGCCGCATTCGCGATGCTGACGGCACTGAGGGCTGGGTC
This sequence comes from Agrobacterium sp. DE0009, assembly GCF_007680755.1. Taxonomy (NCBI): domain Bacteria; kingdom Pseudomonadati; phylum Pseudomonadota; class Alphaproteobacteria; order Hyphomicrobiales; family Rhizobiaceae; genus Agrobacterium; species Agrobacterium sp. DE0009. The sequence continues at coordinate 1,849,947 of NZ_VEIU01000001.1, read as the reverse complement.
AATCAGGCGCTGCTGTCGGGAGAGCGCACGGCTGTTGCTGCCCCATGGATGCGCGGTAAGGGCAAGGAAGTCTATGTCAACATGCGCCGCGAAGCGCAGTCCGGCGCTGCCGTCGTAGCACGGCTTGAGCCGGGTGTGGTCTTCCGGATCGGCGAATGCAACGGTGACTGGTGCCGCGCCGAGGCCGGTCAGGCCTCGGGCTGGGTGTCACAGGGCGAAATCTGGGGTGCTTACCCCGGTGAAGCCTTCAAATAAGGCCGTGCTTCTCGCCAAGCGCCTTCAGCGATGACATGGGGCGCGGCCCGACCTGCTGGATGACGGCGGCAGCCGCAAGGCAGCCAAGCTTGCCGCAATCTTCCAGCGACCTGTCCTGGGTGTAGCCGAACAGGAAACCGGCGGCGAAAAGATCGCCCGCACCCGTCGTGTCGACCACGTCATGCACCGGATAGGCTTCCACCTTCACGCGGTCAGTGCCGCGCAGGATAACCGCACCTTCCTCGCTCATCGTCACCGCCGCGATCTTGCAGTCGGCGGCGATCCTGGTCAGCGCAAGCTCGAAGTCGTCGGTTTCGTAAAGGGAAAGCGCTTCCTGCTTGTTGGCGAAAACGATGTCCACTGTGCCGGAGCGCATCAGATCGAGAAACTCGTCACGGTAACGGCCGACGCAGAAACTGTCGGAAAGCGTCATGGAAACTTCGCGGCCGTTTTCATGTGCAATACGGGCACATTCGCGGATCGCGTCCTTGGCGCGTGGCGGATCCCACAGGTAACCTTCGAAATAGGTGACCTTTGTCTGCGCCACCACATCGTCTTCCACATCCTCAGGGCCGAGATCGACGCAGGCGCCGAGATAGGTGTTCATCGAACGCTCGCCGTCTTCGGTCACGAAGATCATCGAGCGGGCAGTGGGCGGGAAAGTGCCTTCCGGCTTGGTCTCGAAATAAACGCCTTGTGCGCGGATGTCGTGCTGGAAGATTTCGCCAAGCTGATCTTCCGCCACCTTGCCGAAATAGGCAGCCCTGCCGCCAAAATTCGCCACACCTGCCGCCGTATTGCCGGCGCTGCCGCCGGAGGCTTCGAGTGCCGGGCCCATCAGTGAATAAAGCAACTCCGCGCGCTCCGCGTCGATGAGGTTCATCGCACCTTTGGTAATCGCATTGTCGTTGAGAAACGTGCCATCGCAGCGGGAGATGATGTCGACGATGGCATTGCCGACAGTCAGTACGTCGAATTTCGTCATGGGCCCTATCCGGTTCGCACGAGGCGTTGTTTCTGATGGTCTTAAACATTTCTCGCGGCAAGAAAAGCCCAAAGGATGCCATGCCGGTTGAGGAGCTGGCCAGAACCGTCATCTTCCCGTCACGTGAGTGAGCTATCTGTTCCTTCAGAGCACCGGTGAGGAACTCTTGCCGGCATGGAAGGCATGAAGGTCTTCTGGCTCGACCGTTATCTCCGCCACGGATGTACTGGCGGTCCATAGCGGACAAAAGGCGGGGGCGACCCCGCTTTTTCTTTTATGCCATGCCTCCTCTCTCGATTTCGGCAGGCATGCCGCTCACTTCAAAGGCAATAGGCATGCCATCCATCACGCGTGCCGTTCAGCTAGAAGCAAGACGCTCATATTTCCTGATTCCATTCCGGCCGAAAAGGCTCTAAAGCGGAGTGTCTCCCCGCAGAAGCCGCGAAAGCTTTCCTTCATGTCTGCCGTTGCCGCGAATGTTGCCCCCATCTTTATTCTCATCCTGATTGGGTGGCTCACCGTTAAGGCCGGATTGTTCAGGGCGGATGCGGGCGATATTCTCAGCGACTTCGTGTTCAAGATCGCAGTACCGACGCTGATCTTTCGCACCTTGGCGGAGGCGAATTTTCACGGGGCATCGCCCTTCCTGCTCTGGATCACCTATTTCGCCAGCGTGGCCATTACCTGGACGGCCGGGCATATCGTCACCCGTTACGTATTCAGGCAGGATGGGCGCATTGCCGTGATTGCCGGAATTTCATCGGCCTTCGCCAACAATATCTTCATCGGCCTGCCGTTGGTCGGTCGTTCTGTCGGTGATGAGGGGCTGGTTGCCCTGTCAATCCTGCTCGCTATCCATCTGCCTGTGATGATGATTGCTGGGACGATCCTGATGGAGAACGCCACGCATAAGGCCGTTGGCGGCGAAAAGCGCAGCGTGGCTGCTGTCTTCAAACAGGTCGGCCGCAACCTCGTGACCAATCCGCTGGTCATCGGCCTTGCCATCGGCCTCTCGACCAATGTCTCCGGCGTGCCCCTGACGCCCATTCTCAAAACCGTGGTTGATCAGGTCGCGTCCATGGCCGGGCCGGCAGCGCTCATCTCGCTTGGCATGGCCCTGACGAAATATACCATCCGCGGGAATATGGGTATCGCCGTGACCATGACCGTTTTCAAGCTGTTGCTTCTGCCCGCCTGCGTATGGGCCATGGGCCACGCGCTCGGCCTTAGCCACGAATGGACGGCGGCGCTGGTGCTCACCTCATCGGTACCGACGGGTGTAAATGCCTGGCTGATCGCCAACCGGTTCGGTATCGGCCACAGTGTCGCGGCCTCCACGATCAGCATCTCCACAGCGACCGGCGTTCTGTCCGTGTCGCTATGGGCCTGGCTGCTGAGCTGATTTGATTACTTCTGGGCGCTCAGAATCTTGAAGCGGGCGTTGCGGCACACTTCGGCAGTCGTGCGGAATTCGGCGGCCAGAACCGGCTCATAGGGCAGGCCGCGATTGGCGACCATCAGCAGCTTGCCGCCGCTGCGCAGCGCCCCTGCTGCGGCCTTGATGAAGGCTTGGCCAAGCGCCGGTTCCGCCGCCTGTCCGGCTGCATGGAATGGCGGATTCATGATAATGAGATCGTATTTCTCCTTCGGCGGCTCATTGGCCAAATCCTGCCAGAAGAAGCGTGTCGTCAGCCGCGGATTGTTCTCGAGAAGATTGGTCTTGGCGTATTCCAGCGCGTTCCAGTCGGCTTCGAACAGATCGATGCGCGCCGTTCGCGGCGACTTCTCGGCCAGCATGATGGAGAGATAGCCCCAGCCAGCACCGAAATCGGCTGCATTGCCGTCAAAATCAGTCGGCAGACGCGATGCGAGCAGTTCCGAGCCATCATCCACGCGGTCATGGGAGAACATGCCGGGCAGGGCGGTGAAGCGACCTTCCACCGTCACCGGCTTCTGCGCGAGTTTTGCCACAATGGCGGAGGCATCTTCCGGGCGCCTGAACCAGAGGGCAACGCCATGATATTTCGGCGTCGATTCCGCTTCGATGCCGAGTTTTGCCAGCGTCTTGCGCAACGTGACGATGCCGTCCTCCTTGGAGCCGGCTGCAACGATCAGCCCGCCGGCCTTCACGCGTGACAATGCTTCGGCGACGCGATTTTCGTTCTCACCGCGATGTTTGCCACACAGCAGCAATGCCGCATCGTAATCCTCACCGGAAATATCCGGCGTGACGTTACCGCCCTGCGCCTGCAAGGCGCGATAGAGCGGGCGAAGATGCTGAACCGCGACGATCTCCGCATTGAAGCCCTCAAGTCGCGGACCCGCCTCCGCTCCCAGAAACAGAACGCGTTCGCCCTGTTTCGGCATGTCGAGCATTTCTGCAGCAAAAGGGTGGAACAGGGTTTTAACAGCGTCGCGGCTCATGGGAGCGTCCTCAAGATGGAATAGAAAAAAGGCGCGGGTAAAACCCGCGCCTCGATAGGGTCTGGTGGCGCGGCCTTATTCGGCAGCGGCTTCACCGTCTTCCTTCTTCTTGTCGGCAACGATTTCCTTGCCGCTTTCCTGGTCGACAACCTTCATGGACAGGCGAACCTTGCCACGCTCGTCGAAGCCCATCAGCTTGACCCAGACCTTGTCGCCTTCCTTGACGACGTCGGAAGTCTTGGCAACGCGCTCGGAAGCGAGCTGCGAAATGTGGACGAGGCCGTCACGGGCGCCGAAGAAGTTGACGAAAGCGCCGAAGTCGGCGGTCTTGACAACCGTGCCTTCGTAGATCGCGCCGACTTCCGGTTCCGCAACGATGGAGTGAATCCACTTACGAGCCGCTTCGATTTCCTTGCCGGAAGAAGAAGCGATCTTGACGGTGCCGTCGTCCTCGATGTTGATCTTCGCACCCGTCTTTTCGACGATTTCGCGAATGACCTTGCCGCCGGAGCCGATGACTTCACGGATCTTGTCGACCGGAATGTTCATCACTTCGATGCGCGGCGCAAATTCGCCGAGCTGGCCGCGGCTCTCGGTGATGGCATTGGCCATTTCGCCGAGAATGTGCTTGCGGCCACCTTGTGCCTGCTCCAGAGCGATCTTCATGATCTCTTCGGTGATACCGGCGATCTTGATGTCCATCTGCAGCGAGGTAATGCCGTCGGCGGTACCTGCAACCTTGAAGTCCATGTCGCCGAGGTGGTCTTCGTCACCGAGAATGTCGGAGAGAACCGCGAAACGGTCACCTTCGAGGATCAGGCCCATGGCGATGCCCGCAACCGGCTTGGCAAGCGGAACACCTGCGTCCATCAGTGCAAGCGAGGTGCCGCAAACCGTTGCCATCGACGAGGAGCCGTTGGATTCGGTGATTTCGGAAACGACGCGCAGCGTGTAGGGGAATTGTTCGGCAGTCGGCAGCATCGGACGGATCGCGCGCCATGCGAGCTTGCCGTGGCCGATTTCGCGACGGCCCGGGGAACCCATGCGGCCAGTTTCGCCGACCGAGTAGGGCGGGAAGTTGTAATGCAGCAGGAAGCGTTCCTTGTACATGCCGGTGAGGCTGTCGACATACTGTTCGTCTTCGCCGGTGCCGAGGGTCGCAACAACGATCGCCTGGGTTTCACCGCGGGTGAAGAGCGCCGAGCCGTGGGTGCGGGGCAGGATGCCGACTTCGGAAACGATTGGGCGAACGGTCGACAGGTCACGGCCGTCGATGCGGCTCTTGGTGTCGAGAACGTTCCAGCGAACGATCTTGGCCTGAAGGTGCTTGAAGACGGCGCCGATTTCTTCCGGCGTGTACTTGGCTTCGCCTTCTTCCGGCAGGAAGTGCGCCTTTACCTTCGCCTTGACGGCGTCGACGGCGGCGTAGCGGGAGGCCTTCTCTGTGATTTTGTAAGCGTCGCGCAGTTCAGCTTCCGCAAGGGCGAGCATCTCGTTTTCGAGCGTGGAAAAATCTTCCGGTTCGAACTCGCGCGGCTCCTTGGCGGCAACTTCCGCGAGCTTGATGATAGCGTCGATAACCGGCTGGAAACCGCGGTGACCGAACATGACCGCGCCGAGCATGACGTCTTCGTTCAGTTCCTTGGCTTCCGATTCCACCATCAGGACGGCGTCCTGTGTGCCGGCGACAACGAGGTCCAGGACCGATTCATCCATCTCGTCGAGATGCGGGTTCAGAACGTATTCTCCGTTGATGTAGCCAACGCGTGCGCCGCCGACCGGGCCCATGAAGGGAACGCCGGAAAGCGTCAGCGCTGCGGATGTGGCGATCATGGAGAGAATGTCAGGGTTGTTTTCCAGATCGTGCTGGATCACGGTGACGACAACCTGCGTGTCGTTCTTGTAGCCTTCAGGGAAGAGCGGACGGATCGGGCGGTCGATCAGGCGCGACACCAGCGTTTCGTTTTCGCTCGGACGTCCCTCACGCTTGAAGTAGCCACCGGGGATCTTGCCGGCAGCGTAGGTCTTCTCCTGATAGTTGACGGTCAGCGGGAAGAAATCCTGGCCCGGCTTCGGAGACTTTGCGGAAACCACAGTCGCGAGAACCATGGTCTCGCCGTAGGTTGCGATGACGGCGCCATCAGCCTGACGGGCGACCTTGCCGGTCTCGAGCTTCAGCGGGCGGCCTGCCCATTCGATTTCCACGGAGTGTTGATTGAACATATCTCGTCCTTGGTTGTGGCTGCCGCTCCGGCATCGTGCCGGCGGTGGCAGCGCAGTGACTCAATCACGGGCAAGACAGCGGGAGGCTTTCGACGAGCAAGCATCCGGCAATCCTGCCCCATGACAGGTCTGCGGTTGAAAAAGGCGGCGCCGGCCCATCCGGGTCGCCCTTATCGTCCGGGGGCCACATCAGCGGCAAACGCCCGGAAATTTATGCGGCCTCAAAAGACCGGATACAAAAACCGGCGGGCATCGTTGCGAAACCCGCCGGAGAAGTTATTAGCGGCGAATGCCGAGAGCACCGATCAGCTTGGAGTAACGGGCTTCGTCCTTCTTCTTCAGATAATCGAGAAGCGAACGACGGCTCGAAACCAGCGTCAGAAGGCCACGACGGGAGTGGTTGTCCTTCTTGTGGTCCTTGAAGTGACCGGTCAGGTTGTTGATCCGCTCGGTAAGGATAGCGACCTGAACTTCCGGCGAACCGGTGTCGCCTTCCTTCGTTGCATATTCCTTGATGAGGGCGGCTTTACGCTCTGCAGTAATCGACATCGGACGATCCTTTCAGTTTTAAGGAAAACGGGACGCCTAGAGCCGGGATGTCGTCCAGCTCTGGCCATGAAAAGCAAAGGCAAAGCCCAAGCTGGCGCTGCCTATAAACTATTCCGGGTGCAATGGAAAGAGGCGATTGACAGCGCTGCGCCACGCGTCGGCAAACGCGTGACGGTCCGACTCAGCCGAAAACCCTCTTCGGGCGAAACTCGCCTTCGCCGATTTCGCCAATGGCGACCAGCTTGCCATGTGCCGTAGCGTAGGCTTCCGGATGGTTGGCAGGCGCATCGCGCCCGCGCAGCAGGATAGGGTTGCCCATCTTTAACCGGTGCGCCTGGTCGTCGTTGATGATGAGGCGGGGAAGGGCGGAAAGCGCCTCCGCCGTGTCGATCAGATAGGCGTCCAGCGCTTCCAGCCGCTCGTCGCGGTCTTCAACGGCTTCCAGCGCGGTGAGAGTCTCTAGCGGCACCATCATGTCTTCGCCGAAGGGCGCGACCATGGTGCGGCGCAGTTCCGAGATGTGGCCGAAACAGCCGAGATCGCGGCCCATGTCGCGTGCCAGCGCCCGCACATAGGTGCCTTTGCCGCACTCCACCTCGAAATGCGCTGTATCGGCATCGGGGCAGGCCAGCAGTGTCAGGCGATGGATTTCCACCTCACGCGCGGGAATTTCCACCGTCTCGCCGTCGCGTGCCAGATCATAGGCACGCTCGCCGGCGATCTTGATGGCGGAGAACTGCGGCGGGGTCTGCATGATCATACCGGTATAATTGGGCAGAAGATCGCGGATCGCCTGCTCGTCCGGGCGATGATCGGAAGATTCGACCACTTCGCCTTCGAGATCGTCGGTCGCGCGTTGTTCGCCCCAGGTCACGGTGAATTCGTAGATCTTCCGGCCGTCCATGACGTAAGGCACGGTCTTTGTGGCGTCACCGAGCGCGATCGGCAGCATGCCGGACGCGAGCGGATCGAGCGTGCCGGCATGGCCGGCCTTCTGGGCGTTGAAAAGCCACTTGATCTTGGAAACGGCCTCGGTTGAGCCGAAATCGAGTGGCTTGTCGAGGATCAGCCAGCCCGAAATTGGACGGCCTTTGGGTTTGCGGTTCTGCTGTTTGCGTGGTTTGGACATGCTTCAGTTCTGTTCGTCGTCTTTTTCGTTTGAAGGCCCAAGATCGCGCTGCACTTCGGGCGAGCGCAGAAGCGCGTCGATCTTCTGGTAGTTGTCGAAACTCGTATCGTCGCGGAAACGCAGTTCCGGCATGTATTTCATCTGCCGAAGCTGCGGGCCGAGGCGGCCGCGCATGAACTTGGCGTGGCGGTTGAGTGCCGTGATGATGTCGGTGTGATCGGCAACGCCGAGCGGCGTTACGTAGGCAGTCGCGATCTTGAGATCGGGAGACATGCGCACTTCCGAAATGGAAATGACGGTGCTTTCGATCAGATCGTCGCGGACTTCGCCGCGCTGGAGAATCTGGGTCAGGGCGGCGCGCACCTGTTCGCCGACGCGCAGCATGCGTTGCGAAGGGGCCGATGATGTTGCTTTTGCCATTGATTATGCCTCAAACGGAGCGAGCGCCGGTAAGCCGGCGCCCGACAGTAAAGTCCTGTTCTGCGGCGAGAATGCGCTAACTCTTTGTTTTATCGCATTTCCGGACGGAAAACCGGGGTCCACTTTTCCTGGAAATGCTTTAGAGCGTTCTCGTGATGTGTTCGACGCGGAAGCACTCGATGGTGTCGCCAGCGCGGATGTCTTCGTAGTTCTCGAAGGCCATACCGCATTCCTGACCAACAGGCACTTCGTTGACTTCGTCCTTGAAGCGCTTGAGGGTCTTGAGCTTGCCTTCGTGGATAACGACGTTGTCGCGAACCAGACGCACGCCCGCACCACGTTCCACCTTGCCTTCGACGACGCGGCAACCCGCGACCTTGCCGACCTTGGTGATGTTGAACACCTCGAGGATTTCGGCATTGCCGAGGAAGGTCTCGCGACGTTCCGGCGAAAGCAGGCCCGACATCGCCGCCTTCACGTCATCCACCAGATCGTAGATGATGTTGTAGTAGCGGATTTCGATACCGGCGCGTTCGGACGCCGTCCGTGCCTGTGCGTTGGCGCGAACGTTGAAGCCGATGATCGCGGCGTTGGAGGCCTCGGCAAGCGAGATATCCGATTCCGTGATGGCGCCAGCACCGGAATGAACGATCCGAGCGCGAACTTCGTCGGTGCCGAGTTTGTCCAGCGAAGCGATAATGGCTTCGACCGAGCCCTGCACATCTGCCTTGATGACGAGCGGGAATTCCTTCATTCCCGAGGTCTGAAGCTGGCTCATCATCTGTTCCAGCGAACCACGCTGACCGGTCTGACGAGCGACAGCCTTGTCACGGGCCAGACGCTGGCGGTACTCGGAGATCTCGCGAGCACGGCTTTCGTTTTCGACAACCGCGAAACGGTCGCCGGCCGAAGGCGTGCCGGAAAGGCCGAGAATCTCGACCGGCATGGCCGGGCCGGCTTCCTTGACGTGTTCACCCTTGTCGTTGACAAGCGCGCGGACACGGCCCCACTGATCACCGGCAACGATGATCTGTCCGGGCTTCAGCGTACCCTTCTGAACCAGAACCGTGGCAACGGCACCGCGGCCGCGGTCGAGCTCGGCCTCGATGACCGTACCTTCCGCCGTGCGGTTCGGGTCTGCCTTGAGGTCGAGGATTTCGGCCTGCAGCAGGATCGCTTCAAGCAGCTTGTCGAGGTTGAGCTTGTTCTTGGCCGAAACTTCGACGTCAAGAACTTCACCGCCCATCGATTCCACGAAGACTTCGTGCTGCAAGAGCTGCTGGCGAACCTTGTCAGGGTTGGCCTCGTGCTTGTCGATCTTGTTGATCGCAACGACGATCGGGACACCCGCTGCCTTTGCATGGTTGATGGACTCGATCGTCTGCGGCATCACGCTGTCGTCTGCGGCAACCACGAGGACGGCAATATCCGTCGCCTGCGCACCACGGGCACGCATGGCCGTAAAGGCGGCGTGGCCGGGCGTATCGATGAAGGTGATCTTCTGACCGTTCTTCTCAACCTGATAGGCGCCGATATGCTGGGTGATGCCACCGGCTTCACCGGCAACGACGTTCGCCTGACGGATGGCATCGAGCAGAGAGGTCTTGCCGTGGTCGACGTGACCCATGATGGTGACGACGGGCGGACGGGCAACCATTTCGCCCTCGTCGTCCGTCTGGTTGAAGATGCCTTCTTCCACGTCGGATTCAGAAACGCGCTTGACGGTGTGGCCAAATTCGACCGCGATCAGCTCGGCCAGATCGGCGTCGATCACGTCGCCCGGCTTCATCATCTGGCCTTCCTTCATCAGGAACTTGATGACGTCGACCGCACGTTCGGACATGCGCTGCGACAGTTCCTGAATGGTGATGGTTTCCGGCAGGATCACTTCGCGCATAACCTTTTCACGGGTCTCCTGCATCTGGCTGCGGCGGAACTTTTCCTGCCGGCGGCGCATGGATGCCATGGAGCGGCCACGTGGCGTACCGTCCTCATCCAGGTTGGACGAGGTCACGGTCAGCTTGCCACGGCGGCGTTCTTCTTCTGTCTTCAGGCGGGCAGCCGGTTTGGCCGGCGCAGGTGCTGCGACCTTGCCGCGAACCGGCAGGTTGCCACGGCGTGCGCCGCGATCGTCCTCTTCGTCGCCATCCGGGCGGCGACCGCGCGGAGCGGCGGTTTCGGGCGTCGTGCGGCCGGGTGCAGCAGCGGCGGGCTGAGGACGGGTCTCGCCACGCGACGCCGGCTGGGCCGCCGCAGCGGGCCTTTCCGCGGTTGTCTGTGGCTTTGCTTCCACGGCCGGCTGGCTTGCCGCTACCTTGGCGGCTTCAGCCTCTTCGGCGGCACGACGTGCTGCCTCTTCCTTCTCGGCGGCAATGCGGCGTTCTTCTTCCACCTTGCGGCGTGCTTCGTCTTCGGCGCGCTGCTTGGCTTCGATGACATCGCGGGCCTGCGCTTCCATCAGCGCGCGGCGACGTGCTTCCATTTCACCGGCCGACAGATCGTGCAGGACGTTGCCGCGCGGACGCTCGGGCTGACGCTGCTGCGGTGCGGACGAGCCTGGGCGCTGCGGCTGGGACGAACCCGGACGCTGCTGTTGGCCGCCTGGCTGGTGAATGCGTGGCTGCGGAGCCTGCGGACGTGGCGCGGCGGCAGCAGGAGCAGCCGGCTTCGGCGCGGGCGTCACCGGCGAATGAACCTGCTTCTCGTCTTCCGGACGCATGGGGCGACGCTTGCGTGTTTCCACGACAACCGCGTTCGTGCGACCTCGACCCATATCCTGCCGCACGGTGCCCTGATTCATCCCGCCCGGCTTGAGGGTGAGAGTCTTCTTAGGCTGTGCGTTAAGTGTCTTGTCGTCGTTGTTGTCGGTCATTCCGTTCCCGTTCCTTCGGACGAGAACCGGATGACGTCCATCAGGTCTCGTCGTTCAATTGCTGCATCGGAACGCGGCGACCGTACATTTCAGTCGACCGCGTCATTGTTCTGTCCGGGCAGCGTCGCGTTCCGCCTGAGGTTGGCCGCCAAGGCGGTACCGCTCAAGCATCGTTGCGCGCTTCACTACACCCTCACCCGCCTGCCCTGCAAGCGCGCAGGCATGGATAAAAGCATTCTGGCCCATCAACTCGTCCATTTCGGCTTCGCTAAAGAGCCGGAAGGACGGAATTTCGTTGCCGGCATCGCTGCCGAGTGCCCAGGCCTTGCGGGCCTGGTCCAGTTTTCTGACGCCATCGGCCGCAGCATCGGTTGCGTGGAACACGGCGATCGCGTGTCCCGAACGGACAGCAGCATCGACCTTCGTCGCGCCGCTGATGAACTGACCCGCCTTGCGCGCCATGTTCATCATACCAGCCACATGCTGCGCCATCAGCCGGTCGAGAAGAGCGAGAAGCTCCGGCCCGGCCTTGACGTCGCGTTTGAGAGCCCGCGCGAAGAGCTTCTTCGCGATGGCCTTCTCGATCAGGGCGCGCTCGGGTGTCACCCAGCAACCGCGCCCCGGCAATTGGCGTTTCAGGTCCGGAACGACATTGCCGTCCGGGCCTGCGACGAAGCGGATCAATTCATCTGGCGATCCGCTCTGCCGTGTCACAATGCACATACGTCCATTGACGTCGCCCTTGATCCGCCCGTCATCGTCAGTCTCGGGCAGCTCGTCCGGCTCATGCGCCTGCGATGTCATTCCTGCTCGGCGGTATCCGCCTCCTCGGCAGCTTCCGCATCGGCGTCCTGTTCGGAAGCGAGCTCTTCGGCGGTGATCCAGCCTGCCAGAAGGCGAGCCTGCACCACCATGTTCTCGGCTTCGACGCGCGAAACATCGAGCTTGGAGAAGATGCCTTCGAACTTCTTCGTCTCGCCATCCTTGCGCTCGCTCCAGCCAACGAGATCGTCCGCTGCACAGCCGGCGAAGTCTTCGATGGTCTTGATGCCGTCTTCGCCGAGCGCAACCATCATCTGCGAGGTCAGGCCGTCGATCTGGCGCAGCTCGTCGGAAACGCCGAGTTCCTTGCGCTTGGCATCCATTTCGGCTTCCAGGCGTTCCAGATATTCGCGGGCGCGGGTCTGGATTTCATCGGCGGTGTCTTCATCGAAGCCATCGATCGACGAGATTTCGTCGAGATCGACATAGGCGAGTTCTTCAACCTGCGCGAAGCCTTCCGAAGCCAGAACCTGGCCGACCATTTCGTCGACGTCGAGCGCTTCCATGAAGAGGGCCGTGCGCTCGTTGAATTCCTTCTGGCGACGCTCGGATTCTTCCTGCTCGGTCATGATGTCGATATCCCAGCCGGTCAGCTGCGATGCCAGACGCACGTTCTGACCGCGGCGGCCGATGGCGAGAGACAGCTGCTCGTCGGGAACAACCACTTCGATACGCTCGGATTCTTCATCCAGAACGACCTTGGCGACTTCCGCCGGCTGCAGGGCGTTGACGATGAAGGACGCCGGCTCCTGGCTCCACGGAATGATGTCGATCTTCTCGCCCTGCAATTCGCCGACAACGGCCTGCACGCGCGAACCGCGCATACCGACGCAGGCGCCGACCGGGTCGATCGAGCTGTCGTTCGAGATAACGGCGATCTTGGCGCGCGAACCGGGGTCACGCGCAACCGACTTGATCTGGATGATGCCGTCGTAAATTTCCGGAACTTCCATGGTGAACAGCTTCACCATGAACTGCGGATGGGTACGCGACAGGAAAATCTGCGGGCCACGCTGTTCGCGGCGAACGTCATAGACGTAGGCGCGCACGCGATCACCGTAACGCATGTTTTCGCGCGGGATCATCTCATCACGACGGATAATGCCTTCGCCACGGCCGAGATCGACGATGACATTGCCGTATTCGACGCGCTTGACGGTGCCGTTGACGATCTCGCCGATGCGGTCCTTGAACTCGTCATACTGGCGGTCACGCTCGGCTTCACGCACCTTCTGGACGATCACCTGCTTGGCGGACTGGGCGGCAATACGCCCGAAATCCATCGGCGGCAGTGGGTCGGCAATGAAATCGCCGAGCTTGGCGTCCGGGTTGCGGTCGCGGGCCAGCTCCAGCGGGATCTGGGTCGAATAGTCCTCAGCGGCCTCGACAACTTCCAGAAGACGCTGCAGGCGGATTTCGCCGGTCTTGGAGTTGATGTCGGCGCGGATGTTGGTCTCCGAACCATAGCGCGAGCGGGCGGCTTTCTGGATAGCGTCGGCCATTGCGGCAAGCACGATTTCGCGGTCAATGACCTTTTCGCGCGCCACAGCATCGGCGATCTGCAGAAGCTCAAGCCGGTTAGCACTCACTGCCATTTTTATATCTCCGTAAGTCGCATAATTGCGGGGATCGCCCGTTTCCGGGCTTTACGTTGGAATTAGTCTTCGTCTGCTTCGTTTTCGTCGTTCTGGTTTGCGGCAGCGGCCTTGGCCGCCTTGTCTGCCCGCAGCGCATCACGAATAAGGTCGTCCGTCAGAATGAGCTTCGCATCCGAAAGCGCAGTGAACGGAACGATGACCGTCGGCTCTTCGCCATAAGCGATCTGGTCGCGTTCCAGCTTGAAACCGTCAGCATCAACCTCAACGATCTTGCCGCGAAACCGCTTGCGGTTCTCGACCAGAATGGAGGTTTCGACCTTCACCAGATGGCCCTGCCAGCGGGTGAAATCCGATTTGCGAACCATCGGCCGGTCGATGCCGGGCGAGGAAACTTCGAGATGATACGCCTTATCGACGGGATCTTCCACATCAAGAACCGGTGAAATGGCCATGGAGATGGCTTCACAGTCCTCAACGGTCATCGTGCCGTCTTCCCGCTCCGCCATCACCTGCAGGGTCATGCCGTTCTGGTTGGAAAGCCGCACGCGTACCAGAACATAGCCCATACCTGCCAGAACAGGCTCGATGATTTCGGCAATACGCTGGTCGATGCCGGTTTCGGTTATCAGTCGCGGTTCATGTGCGGTGTCTGCCATATGGCCTTCCGGTCTCTCTTTTTCATCGGGCGATGCGCCCGCCGTTTCCGGCTCGCCTAACGAAAAAGAGCGGAGCCTTGCGGCCCCACTCTTCATCAAGCGATCAAGAATTTCAGGGGTCATATAGACCTATCGGGGCAGGATTGCAAGGTTTTCGCCAAAATCGACGACACTGGAGGCAATCGTCACATTTTCACCCCGACGATGGCGCAGGGGGTGGATTGATTTTCGGCACTGTCTATAGTTGCCGTTTGATAAATCGCAGTTGCATCAAGTGGACAGATCGTGCCTGACCGTAAATCGCCACTCGCGCCTTTAAGGCATTTGACCTACAGACGAATCTGGTTTGCGAGCATCGCCTCGAATTTCGGCGGGCTGATCCAGGCCGTGGGTGCGGCCTGGATGATGACCTCGCTGTCGAGTTCGGAAAACATGATCGCGCTGGTGCAGGCCTCCACCTCGCTGCCGATCATGCTGTTCTCGCTGATTTCAGGCGCGCTCGCCGACAGTTTCGACCGCCGACGCATCATGATTTCGGCGCAGATACTGATGCTGACGGCCTCCGTGCTGCTCACCGTCTTTGCCTGGTCGGGATGGCTCACGCCCTGGCTGCTGCTGTTCTTCACCTTCATGATCGGTTGCGGCACCGCGCTCAACAATCCATCGTGGCAGGCGTCCGTCGGCGAAATGGTGCCGCGCGAGGATTTGCCGGCTGCGGTGACGTTGAACAGCGTCGGCTTCAACATTACCCGCAGCGTCGGACCGGCCATTGGCGGTATCATCGTCGCGGCCGCCGGTGCCGCCGCCGCATTTTTTGTCAATGCGCTGAGCTACTTCACGCTCATCTACGCCCTGTTTCGCTGGCAGCCGCCGAAATATGCCTCGAGCCTGCCGCGTGAGCAGCTGCTGGCGGCCATCTCGGCTGGCATGCGTTATGTGGCGATGTCGCCCAACATCGGCAAGGTGCTGGTGCGAGGCTTCCTTTTCGGCCTTTCCGCCAGCGCCATCCTTGCCCTGATGCCCATCGTCGCCCGCGATCTGGTGGAGGGCGGCCCCTTGACTTACGGCGTCATGCTGGGTGCATTCGGCGTTGGTGCCATCGGCGGCGCGCTGGTCAGCGCGCGCCTGCGGGAGGTCATGTCGAGCGAATGGATCGTTCGCGTGGCTTTTCTCGGCTTTGCTTTCAGTGCCGGAGTGACTGCAATCAGCACCAATGCCATCATCACGTCCCTGGTGCTGACGATCGCCGGCGCCTGCTGGGTTCTGGCGTTGTCGCTCTTCAACACCATCGTTCAGCTTTCCACGCCGCGCTGGGTGGTGGGCCGGGCGCTTTCGCTTTACCAGACGCTGACCTTCGGCGGTATCGCCGTCGGCAGCTGGCTATGGGGTGAACTTGCCGAGGACTACGGCATTTCCTATTCCCTGCTGGGCTCCTGTCTCCTGATGCTGCTCGGCGTTGTCGTGGGTTTCAAACTTGCCATGCCGGCCTTCGCCTCGCTCAATCTCGATCCGCTCAACCGGTTCGTGGAGCCGCCGCTCAGGCTCGATATCAAGCCGCGCAGTGGTCCCATCGCCATCCTTATCGACTATGAAATCCACGACGAAGACCTTGGTGAATTCCTGCCGCTGATGGCGGAGCGTCGCCGTATCCGTATCCGCGATGGCGCCCGCAACTGGAACCTGATGCGCGATCTCGAAAACCCTGATATCTGGACGGAAAGTTACCATGTGCCGACTTGGGTGGAATATGTCCGCCATAACCACCGCCGCACCCAGGCGGATGCGGAAGCCTGGGACCGGCTGCTCGAGCTTCACCGCGGCAAGACGCGCCCCCGGGTGCATCGGATGATCGAGCGGCAGACCATTCCACCGACCGACGACATCTTTCACAAGCCGCACACCGATCAGCATTGAGTGACGATGTTAAGTGAGTGGCGATGCCCTTCCCGCACTCTCCCGTCATCCTCGGGCCTGTCCCGAGGATCCAAACACCTATCGTTCAATCAATCGGTTGCAGATGCTCGGGACGGGCGCGAGCATGACGGGGGAGAGGTTTTCACACGTTGCCAGCAACCGCTACTTCAGCTTCGTCTTCAGCGTGGCGTCTGGAAAACACGTTGGGGCCAAGCCGTTTTTCGCCTGCCAGTCGCCGAGTGAGCGACGCGTCTTGAAACCGGCCAGCCCGTCCGCCTTTCCCACATCGTAACCCTTGGCGACCAGCGCCTTCTGCATGGTGAGGACATCCGAGCGCAGCATAGAGCCGACATTGCCCCATTCCCCCTTGAATGGTCCTGCGCCATGGGCGATGCGGTCGGCGAGATTGCCGATGAAAAGGGCGTAGAGATCGGAATTGTTATATTCCTTGATGACGTAGAAATTCGGTGTCACCACGAATTCCGGCCCGTGTCTCCCGGCAGGCACCAGCATCATGCCGTCGGCAGTCAGGTCATTGGCAGGAAAGGCTTTTCCGGAGATGCTGGTAATGCCCATCTTCGCCCAGTCGGCCACCGGCCGGGCGAGGTCGGGGCCTTCCTGCGCGCAGGAGACATTGGCCGGGATGGAGACTTCGAAACCCCAGTCACGACCGCGTTGCCAGCCGCGCGCAGAAAGATAGTTCGCTATGGATGCCAATGCATCCGGCACTGAATTCCAGATATCGCGATGACCGTCGCCATCGAAGTCCACGGCATATTTCAGATAGCTCGACGGCATGAATTGCGGCTGGCCGAGCGCACCGGCCCAGGAACCCATCATGCGCGAGGCAGCGATATCACCGCTTTCGACGATCTTCAGCGCATCGATAAGCTCGGCACGGAACATCTCCTTGCGGGTGGACATATAGGCTTTCGTGGCCAAGACATCGATCACCGAATGGGGAAGTTTTGCCCGACCGAAACCGGATTCGCGGCCCCATATGGCAACGACGATATCGCCGGGCACACCATATTTGGCCTCTATCCGGCGTAGCGTCGCCGCGTGGGTGGAGGCAAGCGAACGCCCGGTGGCTGCTAGCCCCTGTAGCCGCTTTTCGGAGAAATAGGCGCCTGGCGAGGAAAATTCCGCCTGACTCTGGCTCTGTTCCTTCGGCGGTTTTTGGCCCGGAATGACGAGATCGGGCAGGTTCCAGCTGATGGACAGACCGCTGAGCGTGGCCTCAAGCGTCTTTTGCGAAATGCCGGCCTTGCGGGCTTCCGGCCAGATCTCTTTTTTCAGCCAGGCATGAAATTCGACATCATATCGGGCTGCCGCAGCTCCTGTCGGTGCCGATTGCGCCAACGCCGTCGTTGCTGAAAAAACGGAAAGAAGGCCAGCCAGTGCCTTCGTGGCAAAACGGTTTCGCATTCGGTCTCCTCTTTGAATGACGGGGAGGGAGGGGCGCTTTAGATTGTCGTGCGCGCCCGAAGCGCCGCCGTCAATGTCCCCTCATCGAGATAGTCAAGTTCGCCGCCCACCGGCACGCCGTGCGCAAGCCGGGTGATCTTGATGTCGAGACCGGAGAGGCGGTCGGTGATGTAATGAGCGGTTGCCTGCCCTTCCACTGTCGCATTGACGGCGATGATGAGTTCGCGAATGCCGCCAGCGCTCACACGGTCGATCAGGCCCTTGATGTTCAGGTCCTCCGGCCCAACGCCGTCCAGCGGCGACAGCGTGCCACCCAGAACATGATAGGCCGTGTTCATCGCGCCTGTCCGCTCCAGCGCCCACAAATCCGACACGTCTTCCACCACGATGATGACCGACTGATCGCGCCGGTCGTCGGTGCAGACGGTGCAGGGATCGATCGTGTCGACATTGCCGCAGCAGGAGCAGATCTTTACCTTATCATAGGCTTCGCCCATGGCATGTCCCAAAGGCCCGAGAAGCTGTTCCTTCTTCTTGATGAGATGCAACGCCGCCCGGCGCGCCGAGCGGGGGCCAAGCCCCGGCACTTTTGCCAGAAGCTGGATCAGTTTTTCGATTTCGGGACCAGTGACTCGTTTTGCCATGAGCGCTTTCTACTGCATAAATTAGGAAACGGGAATCATGAAGCGCGAAGGGCAGTCCATGAAAATAGGGGCGGTGTGCCGGGGCGAGGCGACAAGCCTGCCGGGAAAGACGACGAAGACGGGTATCTTCAAGCACGCGGTGCAGGGGCCGGTGATGGTCGATGCCCAGGGCATCGTCAGCGACGCCGTTTGCAATCGCAAACACCACGGCGGGCCGGACCAGGCGATCTACGTCATGGGTTCGGCCGATCTCGACTTCTGGTCCCATTTTCTGGGCTATGCGGTTGAACCGGGTTTTTTCGGCGAAAATCTGGTCATCGATGATGTCGACAGCGCAAAGCTGCACGTTGGCGACAGGTTCAAGGCAAATGAAGTCGTGCTGGAAGTGACCGCCGCGCGCATTCCCTGCGCCACGCTGTCGGCTCGGATCGGCGATCCCGATTTCGCGCCTCGCTTCCGGCATGCGGGCCATCCGGGTTTTTATTGCCGGGTATTGAGCGGTGGAATGCTCGCTGCCGGGGAGGAGATCGCCTTTGAAGCCTATCAGGGAACGAAGCTGGCGATACCAACCATTTTGCAACGATTTCGTCCATTGCGGCTGAGCGTGTCGGAACGTGCGGCCTATCGCGAAACACCGCTGGCAAGCCGGTTCCGGGCGATGCTGGAAGTCTGAAAATAGGTGTCCGCCAAACCGGCTGAAGGCCGGAATGGCGGACAGATCATCAAATCAGAATGGCAGCTTCATGCCGGGCGGCAGCGGCAGACCGGCGGTCAGGCCAGCCATCTTTTCCTGGGCCTGCGCCTCGCCCTTACCCTTCGCGTCCTTGTGGGCCGCAACGATGAGGTCTTCGAGGATTTCGACTTCGTCTTCCTTGAGTAGCGACGGATCGATCTTCAGACCACGCATTTCGCCCTTGCCATTCAGGATAACGGTCACCAGACCGCCGCCAGCACGTCCTTCGATTTCAAGCGCAGCAATTTCTTCCTGCACCTTCTCCATCTTGGACTGCATTTCCTTGACCTTGCCCATCATGCCCATGATGTCGCGCATATGCCAATCTCCTGTTCTTCTTGTTTAAAACTCGATGTCGTCGCCGGGAAGGATGTCGCCTTCGCTCGATTCGGCAACCGATGGCGGGGTGATATCCTCCGCCTCATCCTGCAACGCGGCGCGGATGCGCACGTCGGTGATTTTAGCACCCGGAAACTGCGCCAGAATCGCGGCGACGTCGGGGTCCTGCCGTGCATCGACGAGACGCGCATCGCGGGCGTTGCCTTCGGCTTCGACAAGCGTCGGCTCGCCCTGGTCCTTGCTGAGGCTGACGATCCAGTGGATGCCGGTCCATTCCTTCAGCTTAACGCCCAGTTCGCCGGGAAGTGAGCCGGGTGCGCCCTCGCCAAGGCGCATATCAAGCCGGCCGGGCTCCAGCCGCACCAGCCGCACGAAGTTGCGAACCTTCGCCCGCATGACCGGATCGCGGTTTTTCTGGCAGAGATCGGCTATATCCTGCAGCGAGTTAACGGGAACTTTCGGCTCCGGTCTCTCTTCGGTTTTCGGGGAAGCGACCTGCATCTCCTGCGGCCGGCTATCTGGAACGGCGCGCAGCATCGTGGATGGCTGCGGACCGGCCTGCCTCGGGGCGGCAAATTCTGCAGGTCTTCCGGCTGCCACGGTCTGCGCCGACGAATAGGCGCGCGCGCCACCACCATTGCCGCCGCCTGAAGGCGCGCCATTGGCATAACCGCCGCCATCGCCATTCGAAAGTTCGAGCAGGCGACGTGCCGCATCCTCAGGTGCGGGTAGATTGGCGGCATGCGAAAGTCGGATCAGCACCATCTCGGCAGCACCGGCGGGGCGAGAAGCGTTTTCCGTTTCCGGAATTCCCTTCAGCAGCATCTGCCAGATGCGCGACAGCGCCGTCACGGCGATGGTGTCGGCAAACTCCGCGCCCCGCACGCGCTCCACTTCGGAGAGCGAGGGGTCTTCCGCCGCATCAGGCACATATTTCATCCGAGTGACGAGGTGGGTGAAGTCGGCAAGGTCGTTCAACACGACGACGGGGTTCGCGCCGGCCTCATATTGCCCGTTGAATTCCGCAAGGGCAGCGGCAACATCACCCTTCACGACATGCTGGAAAAGATCGACGATGCGCGCACGGTCGGCAAGACCCAGCATGCCGCGCACTGTTTCCGCCTCCACACGGCCGCCGCCATGGGCAATCGCCTGATCGAGCAGCGACAGGCCGTCGCGGGCGGAACCTTCGGCCGCACGCGCAATCATGGATAGAGCCTGCGGATCGGCCTCGAAGCCTTCCTTGCCGGCAATGGCGGTAAACAGCCCGACGAGATCAGCAGCGCTGATACGGCGCAGATCGAATCGCTGACAGCGTGACAGAACCGTGATCGGAACCTTGCGGATTTCCGTTGTCGCGAAGATGAACTTCACATGCTCCGGCGGCTCTTCCAGGGTCTTCAAAAGACCGTTGAAAGCCTGCGTCGAGAGCATGTGTACTTCGTCGATGATATAGACCTTGTAACGCGCCGAGACCGGGCGATAGCGCACCTGCTCGATAATCTCGCGAATATCGTCGATACCCGTATGGGAGGCGGCGTCCATCTCGATCACGTCGACATGCCGGCCTTCCATGATCGCCTGGCAATGTTCGCCGGGAATGCGCAGATCGATGGTCGGCTTGTCGATGGTGTCGGTCTTGTAGTTCAGCGCACGGGCGAGAATGCGGGCCGTGGTGGTTTTGCCCACACCGCGAACGCCCGTCAGCATATAGGCCTGCGCGATACGTCCGGTCTCAAACGCATTGGTCAGCGTGCGGACCATCGGCTCCTGGCCGACCATCAGATCGGAAAAATCCTTCGGGCGATATTTGCGTGCCAGTACCCGGTAGCCGGTCCCGACCTGGGATTCGCTCGATGTGGTGGGTACGGTGTCGCTCATTGCCTCGCCAGTTTGTTTTGCCAGTTATCTTGGGGCGCGGAACTGGCCCGGCGAAAGCTGAGCACGGCATTTAAAAAAGGTGGGAGGCTGGCACGGCGACCCGTGCCGGGCTCGTTAGGGCTGCTTCCTTCCGGACCTGACCCGGTTGGCGAGTGGCTCGTCCACCACCAACCTCCCGGGGCCACATATCGGCAATATCGACAGCAAATGCAAGCCAAGCCTTCAAAAAACTGCTATCACGATGAAAACAAACATGGAGGACGCCTTGGAGACATTCCAGCTGGACGAAAGACTGGCGCGCGACAGCGTGCTTGTGACACGTTTGGGTCTTTGCGAGCTGCGCTTGCAAAACGACAGTCGCTGGCCCTGGCTGGTGCTGGTGCCGCAGCGGGATGGCGTCAGCGAATTGTTCGATCTCACTCCGCTCGATCAGGCCGTGCTGACATTCGAGACCAATCTCGTCGCATCCGCCTTGAAGGACATCACCGGAGCCACCAAGATTAATGTCGGCGCTTTGGGCAATATCGTCCGGCAGCTGCATGTCCACATTATCGCCCGCAATGAAGGCGACACCTGCTGGCCCGGTCCCATCTGGGGTCACGGAACGGCGGTACCGTATGCGGCGGGCGAAAAGGAAAGCCTCATGAAAAAAATCTCCGGCGCGCTCTGATGATATCAATGAAAATTTTCGAAACCACGGCACCCCATCCCGAAGCAAGCCTGCTGACGGCCTTTTCCAAAAATGCTCTCGACCGTTTCGCCGAAAAGCGCACCGAGGAGTGCGTTGCCGAGGCGCTGAAAGTCGACGGCACCCATATTTTCGCCTTTTCAGGTAACCGGCTGGTCCTCAAGCATGACGAGCAGGTGATCGACCCCCTGTTTGCCGCCTATGAACTGGCAGAGTTGCAGCCGGATTTCGACAATGCCGTGCTGCTCGGCTATCGCGAAACCGGCGAACCACGTATTGCGGTGCCTGTTGCCATCGCGGAGGACCAGCTGGCAAGCCACTACAAGCTGGCCGATGCCCGCACACTTTACCGCGATCAGCTGCTGGATGAAGAGTTATTGAGCGAGGTGGCCCAAGCCGTCAGCCTGACGCACTGGAACGGCGACAATCGTTTCTGCGGACGATGCGGCGGCACCATGGAGCTGCGGATCGGCGGCTATAAGCGCATCTGTTCGGCTTGCAACCACACGATTTTTCCCCGCACCGATCCCGTCGTCATCATGATGACGATCGACATCGAGCGCGATCTTTGCCTGCTTGGCCGCGGCGCGCATTTTGCGCCGGGCATGTATTCATGCCTCGCCGGTTTCGTTGAGCCGGGAGAGACGATCGAACAGGCCGTGCGCCGGGAAACGCATGAGGAATCGGGCGTCGACGTCGGTCGTGTTCGCTACCACGCGTCCCAGCCATGGCCGATGCCGCACACGTTGATGATCGGCTGTTATGCCGAGGCGCTCTCATCCGAAATTGCGCGCGACGAAATAGAGCTTGAGGATTGCCGCTGGTTCACACGGGAAGAGGTGGCGAAGATGCTGGACGCACCGGCGGGGGAAGGTTTGTCGGCTCCGCCGATCGGCGCAATCGCGCATCGGCTGATGCGCGATTGGGTGGAGTGGCCAAAGTGACCTAACGGCTTGTGGCGGGCTCAGCTCTGGTTGAGCTTGCCGCGCATGGGGTGACCCTTGTAAACTCCGAGAATGCGGACCTTCTCGGAAAAGAAGCGCAGTTCATCCAGCGCGTGCCGCACGGATTCGTCTTCGGGATGCCCCTCGATGTCGGCATAAAACTGCGTCGCCACAAACTTGCCGCCCAGCTGATAGCTCTCAAGCTTGGTCATGTTGATGCCATTGGTCGCGAAACCGCCCATGGCTTTGTAAAGCGCGGCGGGAATGTTGCGGACGTTGAAGACAAAGGTCGTGACGAGAATCTCGTCGCTCGTCTGGCGCTTCGCCCAGTTTTCATCGCGCGACAGCACCACGAATCGAGTGACGTTGTTCTCGGAATCCTCGACATTCTCGGCGAGAATATCGAGGCCGTAGAGGCTGGCGGCAAGGCGCGGCGCAAGGGCTGCCATGCTTCGGTCGCCCGTTTCGGAAACGAGCCTTGCCGAACCCGCGGTATCGCCGGCGATGACAGGCTTCCAACCGTTGGAACGAATGATCTTGCGGCACTGGCCAAGCGCATGGATATGGCTGTGCACGGTGCGGATTTCGTCCTTCGTCACGCCCGGCATCACCATCAGCTGAAAACGGATCGGCATGAAATATTCGCCGATGATGTGCAGGCGTGATTCGGGCAGCAGATGGTGAATATCCGCCACCCGGCCGGCGAGCGTGTTTTCGATCGGGATCATGCCGAGGTCAGCTTCGCCGTTTTCGATGGCGTTGAAGGCATCCTCGAATGTCGGGCACGGCAGAGGTTCCATGTCCGGAAACATGTCGCGGCAGGCCATGTCGGAATTCGCGCCGAATTCGCCCTGGAAGGCAATACGATTGGTGATCAGGCTCATGAAAACTGTCCGTTAATGGGTTCTGCTTGCGAGAATTTTGCGGGCTTTTTCGAGGTCATGCGGCGTGTCGACGCCGAGCGGTACGGAGTGGACGATTTCCGCATCGATGCGCATGCCGGCCTCGAGTGCCCGCAGCTGCTCCAGCCGTTCGCGCTTTTCCAGAGGGGAAGGCGGCAGGCTTACGAATGTCTCCAGCGCTGCACGGCGGTAGGTGTAGAGACCGATGTGATGATAAAGCGGGCCATCGCCATAGGGCGCGGTGGTGCGGGTAAAATAAAGCGCGCGCAGTCTCGTATCGGAAAGCGGGCTGCCGACGACCTTCACGACGTTGGGATTGGTCTTTTCCTGTTCATCGGTGATTTCGACCGTCAGCGTCGCAATGTCGACGGCGGAATTTTCCAGTGGGCGCAGCGAGGCGCGAATTGTTTCCGCCTCGATGGTCGGGAGGTCACCCTGGACATTGATGACATAGTCGGCCTTGCCGTAGGGATCGGCCTTTTGCAGCGCTTCGAAAATCCGGTCCGAACCGGATTGATGGTCGTCGCGCGTCATCATCACGTCGAAACCGGCACTTTGAACGGCGGAAAACACCTGTTCGTCATCAACGGCAACAACGATTCGTTCCGCGCCTGCTTCCCGCGCGCGCAGTGCCACCTGCACGATCATCGGCTTGCCGCCGATGTCGGCGAGCGGCTTGCCAGGCAGGCGCGTGGATGCCATCCGCGCCGGTATGAGGACGACAGCTTTCTCGAATTCCCGATTCTTCATCCGACACCCTTCAAATCCCGACCGAAAAGTGTCAAAACGTCACGGTGTGGGGAACATTATTCAAGTTGCGCAGGCTGTGCAAAAGCCATAGCTTTCGAGCAATTTCAAGATGCCCGGTTATATGGAGCGGATGCGAGGGAGCGCATATAGATGAATTCTTATGTTAATATGGGCGTTGGGGCGTTGCTGGGCACGGTTTTCGTTCTGATGTCGGTGTCGATTGCCTCTGAGGGCATTTTCCATGCACCTGCGCCCGAGAAGGAAGGTTTCGCTATTGTTGCCGCCGAAAGCGGTGGCGAAGCCGGTGGCGGAGAAGCTGCGGCAGCCGCGACGCCAATTGCAAAACTGCTTGCGAGCGCCGACGCCGCCAAGGGCGAGGCGGTCTTCAAGAAGTGTACGAGCTGTCATACCGGAGAGAGTGGTGGTCCAAACAAGGTCGGCCCCAATCTCTTCGATGTCGTCAACCGGCCGATCGCCAGCCACGAAGGTTTCAGCTACTCCGCAGCGATGAAGGATTTTTCCAAGGGCGGCTCCGTCCACTGGGATTACGATCACCTCAACTACTTCCTGGAAGCTCCGAAGAAACATGTTCCCGGCACGGCCATGGGCTTTGCAGGCGTGAAGAAGGAAACGGAAAGAGCCGACCTCATCGCTTATCTGCGCTCGCTATCTGCAAGCCCTGCGCCGCTTCCGGATCCGAATGCGCCGCCCGCACCGATGAACTGATTGTCTTCATGGTTGCATGATGAAAGCCCGGCAGCGCTGCCGGGCTTATACATTAAAGGCCGGAGCATCGTTATGATGTTCCGGCCTTGTTTGTCTTGAGGGCGATTGCAACACCGTCGAGACGACGCAAGGGCAATCGAAGCGGCGGACGTGAGAATCAGAAGCCCTTGCCGCCGCGCACCTCGGATATCACGGTGCCGACCATGATCTTGATATCCAGCCAAATCGAAAAATTCTCGACGTAATAAAGATCTGAGACGATCCGGGCGCGCGCCTTGTCGCTGCGGTCCGTCGGGCCGCGCAAACCTCGCATCTGCGCAAGGCCGGTAATGCCCGGCCGCACCCGGTGCCGCATGTGATAGTGCGGAACCAGTTCTTCGTAGAGGCGTCCTGCGGCCAGCATCCCGATGGCATGGCAACGCGGCCCGACCAGGGACATATCGCCCTTCAGCACATTCAGAAGCTGCGGCAGTTCATCAATATTGGTGCGGCGAAGAATAGCGCCGACGCGGGTAACGCGGGGATCGTCTTTAACCGTTTGCGCTACACCGGTCGCATCACACAGATCGCTTTTCATGGAGCGGAATTTATAGACACGGATCTTCCGTCCGTTCATGCCCCAACGCACCTGTGAAAACAGGACCGGTCCTTTGCTATCCAGTTTCACCAGCGCTGCTACCGTGATCAACACGGGGGCGAGCGCGACAAGGGCAATGGTTGCCCCCGCTATGTCCATCATTCTTTTCAGCGCGAACTGACTGCGCTTAGACGCCGAGATGCCTTTTTCAAAGGAAGGCTGCGTCGGTGTCAGTTCAAAAGTCGCTAATGTAGAATTGGCTGCCCCGTAAAAAGCAGCCGACGACGAGCTTTCAGTACCCAGCATAATATCACGCCCTGAAAAGTTCTTTTGTTGGAAATATTAAAATATATTAATGGTTAACAATTTATTTACCATAGAATACTGCTGAAATGTAGCTTCTTTTTTACAAAAATCAATCTAAGGTTAATGTGCATGCACGCTTATGTTGCGGCCTTACGCCAGGCATGCCCGGGACTGCGGATGCAGCCGCTTCAACGGGTGTTTGAAAGCTAAATGCTAATAGGATAAACGTGGCCAGTCCTGAGATCGGGGTCTGCTGCGGCTTTTTGCCGTCAATTCCCCATCAGAATGTCGAGCAGGGTCGTCTGCTTGGGCCTGGGTGACGCCTGACCACCAATATCGGCGGGCGGGACGGGGCCGTTCTCGGCTGAATAGCCGGGTTCGATATCGCGGGAGGGTAGAGTGGCGGGCGGCATCGGCGGGCCGGGCTGAGGTTGGTTCGCTGGAGCGGGAGCGTCGGGATAGACCCGACTGTCAGTCGATCCACCGCCGAGCGCATTGGAAATGAGGTCGCCAATGGAGGAGGGGGCGTTCTCAGGCGCCGGCTGCTGCATGTCGCCAAGCGGCGGTACACCGCCTGCACCGAGGCCAAATAGCGGCGCGGGCGAAAGGCCGGAGTGGGCAGCCGTCATGAAGTCTTTCCAGGCGCGGGCAGGAAGCCCGCCGCCCGTTACCTTTTTCATCGATGTGCCATCGTCGTTGCCGAACCAGACCCCGGTGGTGAGATTGCTGGTGTAGCCGACAAAAAGGGCGTCGCGGAAGGACTGCGTCGTGCCAGATTTTCCTGCCGCCTGCCAGCCTTGCAGGCGCGCGGCCTTGCCGGTGCCTTCAGTGATGACGCGGGACAACATGCCGTTCATGGTCGCGGCAATCTCTTCGCTCAGCACGCGCGGCGGATTGTCGTATTTGTTTTCATAAAGCACCTTGCCGTCGGCATCGGTGATGCGTTTGACGATGTGCGGCGTCGCCTTGTAGCCGCCGTTCATGAAGGGGGCGTAAGAGGCGGTCAGCTCCATCAGCGATACTTCCGACGTGCCAAGCGCGATGGAGGCATTGTTCTGGAGCTCGGATTCAATGCCCATACGATGCGCCACCTGGGTTACCCGCTCGGGTCCGACTTCCATGACCAGTTGCGCGGCAATCGTGTTCAGTGAATTGGCGAGAGCCGTTGCGAGCGTGACTTCGCCTCGATATTTCTTCTCGTAATTTTCCGGTGTCCAGTTGCCGATGCGTACAGGCCCGTCGTTGCGGATGGTGTATGGGGTCAAGCCCGATTCGAGGGCTGCGACGTATACGAAGGGCTTGAAAGCCGAACCGGGCTGCCTTTTTGCTTTCACGGCGCGGTTAAACTGGCTTTGGGCGTAATCTGCCCCGCCAACGACGGCGCGGATCGCGCCCGTCCCGTCAATGGAAACCAGCGCTGCCTGTGAAGCGCCCTGTTTCTTGCCGTCACCCTGGAGGACGTGGGACAGCGCCTTTTCGGCATCGCGTTCGAGATTGGGATCGATCGTCGTGTCGACGACAATGTCCTGCTTGACGTCGCCGACGAGATTGCGAACCTCCTCCAGCACCATATCGGCGGCATAATGCTCGGCGCCTGACCAGAAACGTTTCGCCTTGGTCGGCGGCTGCGACATGGCAGTCTTGATCTCGTCGTCGGTGATGAAACCGACATCGCGCATGGATTGCAGCACGACCTGCGCCCGCTCCTCCGCCGCCTGCGGATCGCGCGCGGGTGAAAGACGCGAGGGGGCTTTCAGAAGTCCGGCGAGCATGGCTGCCTCGCCCAGATTGACGTCCCGCGCCGACTTGTTGAAATACCGCCGCGAGGCCGCCTCGACGCCATAGGCATTGGAGCCGAAATAGACGCGGTTGAGATACATCGCCAGGATTTGGTCCTTGGTGAACTTGTGCTCCAGCCAGAAGGACAGCAGAACTTCCTGAACCTTTCGCTCCAGCGTGCGATCCGGGGAAAGGAAGAGATTTTTTGCCAGCTGTTGCGTCAGCGTCGAGCCACCCTGAACGGTGCGCCCCGTCAACAGGTTCGTAACGATGGCGCGTCCGAGGCCGAGCGGATCGACCCCGAAATGCGAATAGAACCGCCGGTCCTCGATC
This sequence comes from Agrobacterium sp. DE0009, assembly GCF_007680755.1. Lineage (NCBI taxonomy): Bacteria > Pseudomonadati > Pseudomonadota > Alphaproteobacteria > Hyphomicrobiales > Rhizobiaceae > Agrobacterium > Agrobacterium sp. DE0009. The sequence continues at coordinate 1,822,070 of NZ_VEIU01000001.1, read as the reverse complement.
GCCATCACGGCCTGCGGGATGTAGGGCGACATGTCTTCCAGCGCCAGCGCCTCACCGCCGGTGGTGCCGCGATTGGCAAGAACGCTGCCATCGACGGAAACGATCTTCACATTCGGCGGGCGTTCGGGAATGGACCAGCTGCTGGCGCTCGGCATCCGCGCGCCGTAATAAAGGACAAGCGCGGCAACACCGATGCCGCCCCATATGCCGAGTACGATGCACCAGTAGAACAGTGAGCGGATGAACCCCGTGACGCCACGGCCTGAACTGCGGTTGCGCTTTTGGCTTTTTCCGGATTTTCTGCGGCTTGCTGGAGACTTTGCTTTTTTGGCTTCCTGCTTTGCAGTTCCGCTGATGCGCTCGCTGGCATCAAGACGCAGGTCATCACCGGACTCGTGGAAATCCCCGAAGGAAGGTTCTACCCGTTCGCGTGATTTTCCCTTGCCTGCCATCCAGCCTAAATCGCTCCTTTTGCAAAACCGCACACCCGTCAGGGTTAAGCTTCTATGCCTGCGCGATCCTTAATCCAGGATGAAGAGTTTAAATGCGGCAATTTAAGGCGGGGTTAAGTCTTTAAGGGATCACATCGGCGTCATTGGCAGACGTCGATCCACGCCGCGCCCGTCAGTTCGGCCATCACGTCGGGCGAAATCTTGACGGCAGCATTGGTGGCGCCGGCAGCAGGCACCACTTCGCCATACTGTTTAAGCGACAGGTCACAATAGACCGGCAGGGCCGAGGGCAGGCCGAATGGGCATACACCGCCTACCGGATGACTGGTCACCGCAACAACCTCCTCTGGCCCAAGCATGCGCGGTTTCGCTCCAAAATGATCCCTGAATTTGCGGTTATCCAGCCGTTTTGTCCCGGCGGTAACGACGAGAAGAACGAGATCACCCGCCTTCAGGCAGATCGTTTTGGCAATCTGGTCGGGGTCAACGCCATGCGCCTCGGCCGCGAGTGCGACGGTTGCCGAACTGGCTTCCGTCTCGATCACGGTGATTTCGGGCGACTTCTCGGCAAAAAAGGCTCTGACAGATTCAATAGACATGCGTATTTCTTAGGCGTTACGACGAGTCGCTTCAAGGTGCCGCGCGCAAGCTATGCGTTTTCCGCAATGCTGCGCTGCGATGAAGCGTCTGTTTTTTAAGCTGATATGCTGTATCTTCAAATCATCGAAGCGACGCACTCCTCCTCCCAGCGTCGCCCGATTGGACTGACAATACTCCTCCTCCCAATTGTCAGTCAGTTTTAAGAACCCGGCGCACCTCCTCCCGCGCCGGGTTTTTGCTGTCTGGAGCTTTCAATTCCTCTCGCCCGGCATAGCCTAACGTGATCGTTTCGTTCAAAGAAACTTGACTTTCTGCGACTTGCGACCTAGGTACTTCGCCATCGATATTTGTTTGACGACCAGAGCTTCGGCGTCTTTTTTGACGCTCACGACGATCTTTTCCTTCAAATTCGACCCAAGTCCGCACTGCTCGCAGTGCAAATACAAAATTGCCAACGGAAGGAAATCGTTATGGCGACTGGTACAGTTAAGTGGTTCAACGCAACCAAGGGCTACGGCTTCATTCAGCCGGACGACGGTTCGCAGGACGTGTTCGTTCACATCTCTGCTGTTGAGCGTGCAGGTCTGACCGCCCTCAACGACGGCCAGAAGCTCTCCTACGAGCTGATGCAGGACCGTCGCTCGGGCAAGATGTCCGCAGGTAACCTCGTTGCTGCCTGATAAGCGCTTTGACCCGAAAGGGTCACATGCATGAATGGGAAGGCCGGATTTTTCCGGCCTTTTTCTTTTGCGGGCAGCGCTTTTCGCAGTAGCCCTTGAAAAGGCAAGGCCGGATGACAATATAGGGTTCAACGGTGCTCCAGGCCCGAAGCTTGGGAATGGCGCTTTTATAGAGTGCCGCTGCTGTTGCGTTAACCAAAGATTAACCAAAGCAGCTGATCCTGAGCCGGAAAGCAGCGTTGAGTTATTCGACGCGCTCTGGAGCATCAGACCGTTTGAACGCTTTGACCACGGATGTACTGGCATTGACGCAAAAACGGATAGAAAGGTCGGGCTCGCCCGGCCTTTTTGTTTTTATGGAATGAGAAGGCACCGAGCTTCCGGCACCTTCTCATTTTTGCATCATTTCGAAGCCAGCGCGTCGAGGATGCGGACCCAGGAGCGGATGCCCTTGTGGAAGGACTGCAGGTCGTATTTCTCATTCGGGGAGTGAATACGGTCATCGGTCAGTCCGAAGCCGACCAGCAGGGAGTCCATGCCCAGCATCTTCTGGAAATCACCAACGATCGGGATCGAGCCTCCCATGCCGATGACGACAGCCGGTTTTGGCCATTCCTCAGAAAGCGCGTTCTTGGCCTTGGTCAAAACGGGCGAATCATAAGACAGCTGAATGGCCGGAGAGCCGCCATGCTCGTGAAATTCCACCGAGCAATCGGCGGGAATCTTCGAGCGCACATAGGCCCGGAAGCTTTCGCGAATGGCTACGGGGTCCTGCTGGCCGACGAGGCGGAAAGACACTTTGGCAGAGGCCTTCGCGGCAATCACGGTTTTGAAACCATCGCCGGTATAGCCGCCGATGATGCCGTTGACTTCGGCCGTGGGTCGCGCCCAGGTCTGCTCCAGCACGGAGCGACCTTTTTCGCCTGATGGGATCGAGAGACCGACTTCGCCGAGAAAGGCTTCCGCAGTCCGGCCCAGCGTTTCCCAGGAGGCCTTGATGTTGGCTGGCGTCTCTTCCACGCCATCGTAAAAGCCGGGAAGCGTAACGCGGCCGGTCTCATCGTGAAGGCCGGCAAGAATATCGGTGAGGATGTGGATCGGGTTCGCAGCCGCACCACCAAACAGACCGGAATGCAGGTCGCGGTCGGCGGCGGTGATGACGATCTCTTCGCCGACGAGACCACGAAGCGCGGCAGCAATGGCAGGTGTGTCACGGTCCCACATGCCGGTATCGCAGACCAGCGCGTAATCGGCTTTCAGCTCCTCTGCATTGGCCTCGAGGAAAGGCTTGAGCGATGGCGAGCCGGACTCCTCTTCGCCTTCGAAAAGAATGGTGACACGCACCGGCAGGCCGCCATTCACCGCCTTATAGGCGCGGCATGCCTCCACGAAGGTCATCAGCTGACCTTTGTCGTCTGCCGTGCCGCGCCCCGTGATCACCTGCCGGCCGGCACCGATATCCTTGACGGCGGGCTCGAAGGGATCGTTTTCCCAGAGATCGAGCGGATCAACCGGCTGCACGTCATAATGGCCGTAGAAAAGGACATGCGGGGCGTCGTCGGTGGCTGCGTCATGATGCGCCACCACCATGGGATGGCCGGCCGTATCGCGCACGGATGCCGTGAAGCCGAGCGAGGTAAGCGTTCTTACCAGCCACTCGGCAGCCTTGCGGCACTCCGCCTTGTAGGCTGGGTCTGTGGAAATTGAGGGAATGCGCACCAGCTCAAACAGCCGCTCCAGGCTGGATGTGAGATTATCGTCGGCGGTGGAAAGAATGGGGGAAACGTCTATCATCGCTGATCCTGTCATGTCTGTCGTGACCCGGCGAGAAACAAAACATCCGGGCATCGCGCATCGCGGGAAACAAGCCCGGGTCGTCGTGAATCGACGAGCCCGCGGCGGGCGGAACGATAGAGCAGATCATGGAAACTGCGAAGCGCTTTCGCCCTGCAATGACTATTTTGCTTTTTTAGCGCTATCGATCGCCCGGCGCATATATTCCAGCAGGAGTTGCCGTTCGAAGCGCCGGAAATCGGCAAGCAGACTGTCTTCGGTTGCCTCCGATGCGGCAATCGCATTGGCTTCCAGATCACGCCCGCGCTGAGTCAGTTCGATAATCTGGGCGCGGCGATCATTGGGGTGAGCCTTTCGAACGATCAACCCGTCTCGCTCCATCCGCGACAGCGTGTTGGCAAGGGTCGCCTGTTCAATGTCTATCCTATCCAGCAACTGCCGCTGGGTCAGACCCTCTTCGTGCCATAGCTCGATGAGGATAGGGAACTGGCCGGGCGAGAAGCCAAGCGCAGCTGCCCTTTTCTGCAACGCCATGGTGAATTCGCGCGCCATCCGCGAGGCAAGATAGATCACTGATTCATCGCGGGAAAAGCTCATTCGTCCGTGCCTGAGAGATAGCTGCCGACAACCCGGCAAAATTGATAGCACGATATATATCGCAGGATATGCTTAAGCCAAGTACGAACGGGGCGCAAAATAAAACCGCCACGGCCGGGAGGGGTCGGCCATGGCGGTCATATTGGAGGACAAAGGCCCGGAGAGGGGGAAAGGCCTTTGTCCGGTCTGACGCGGCGGGGGACGAGCCAGCTATCAGACTACGGCGTGATCAGGCGCCGTCCTCTAAGAAATGTGTCTGCAAATGCGGCTTTTCAAGGGAAGCCTGGATTACAAATCGGTAAGGTGCGTCGACCGTTTACCGTGGTGCCTGATTTTGCGTTTTGCTCGCATGGCGAGGAGGAATTTTGCACTCCCCACCAGTAAAACAAAGACTGCAAAGAAAGTCAGTTGCTGCCCTAGGTCACCCAGAGGGTGGAGCACCAGCAATAGGAACGCCGCGAGCACCGCGGCTTCGAGAAGGTGAAATTCTGCAGTTGCGAGGGTGCCGCGCGTCGCGCCAAAACGCTCAGGAAAAAAGGCACGCAAGCCCGTGCCCGCCAGCAGAAAAAGCGGCGCCACGAGAGATTTCTGAAAGATTATCGTTGCCGGCTCGTGCTGAAGCCATGAGGCGATGACAACGATAGCGGTGAGAAGAACGGCTCCGAAATAGGCATTGACTATGGAACTTTTTGACATCGGCTTTTCCCTAGAAATCATCAAAGATATAGCCTCGCATCTGATCTCCACGATAGACCTTTCGCCTCTGGCGCGCTATCCATGCTACCCATGAAAAAAGGCGATCATCTCTTCCTCGTTGACGGTTCCGGTTTCATTTTCCGGGCCTTCCATGCCATCCCGCCGCTGAACCGCAAGTCGGACGGGCTGCCGGTCAACGCCGTCTCGGGCTTCTGCAACATGTTGTGGAAGCTTCTGAAGGATGCCCGTAACACCGATGTCGGTGTGACGCCGACGCACTTCGCGGTGATTTTCGATTATTCGTCGAAGACATTCCGCAACGAGCTCTACGACCTCTACAAGGCAAATCGCACTGCGCCGCCGGAAGATCTGGTGCCGCAATTCGGACTGATCCGGGAGGCGACGCGCGCCTTTAATCTTCCCTGCATCGAAACCGAGGGGTTCGAGGCCGACGATATCATCGCCACCTACGCCCGGCAGGCCGAGGCGATCGGCGCTGACGTCACCATCATCTCTTCCGACAAGGATCTGATGCAGCTCGTGACAGCCAATGTGCATATGTACGATGCCATGAAGGACAAGCAGATCGGCGTTCCCGATGTCATCGAAAAATGGGGCGTCGGCCCCGAAAAGATGATCGATCTGCAGGCGATGACCGGTGATTCCACCGACAATGTTCCGGGTATCCCTGGCATTGGCCCGAAGACGGCGGCGCAATTGCTGGAAGAATATGGCGATCTTGAAACGCTTCTGGCGCGCGCCGGCGAGATTAAACAGCAGAAACGTCGCGAAAACATCATTGCCAATGCCGATCTGGCCCGCATTTCGAGGCAGCTCGTGGCGCTGAGGACCGACGTGCCGTTGCAGCAGTCGCTTGAGGAGCTGGTGCTGGAGCCGCAGAACGGCCCGAAGCTGATCGCCTTCCTGAAGGCAATGGAATTCACGACCCTGACCCGCCGCGTTGCGGAAGCGACGGATACCGATGCCTCCGCCGTCGACGCCGCTACCGTGCCGGTGCAATGGGGTGCCGATGCCCATGGGCCGGACCTTGATGCGCCAGCCGATGCTGTCAGCGCCGCAGGTGCGATAGCTGCCGGGACGAACGCTGCGGTTACCCGCGCTGCGCCTGCAAGAAAGGCATCTGGCGAAGGCAACGCCCCCGCCGATCTTGCGGCAGCACGACAGGCGCTTTTTGCCGCCGCCAAGATCGATACGACCGCGTATACGACGATCCGCGATCTTCAGACCCTCGACCTCTGGATTGCCGCGGCCCGCGAAACCGGCATTGTCGCCTTCGACACGGAGACAACCTCGCTCGACCCGATGCTTGCGGAACTTGTCGGCTTTTCGCTCGCCATTGCCGATAACGGCAAGGATGCCTCGGGGACCGATATCCGTGCCGCTTACATTCCCCTAACCCACAAAACGGGCTCGGGCGGCGATCTCTTCAGCGATGGTATCAGGCTTGCGGAAGGTCAGATTCCCTTTGCCGAGGCCTTGGCCCGACTTAAGGACCTGCTGGAAGACCCAACTGTCCTCAAGGTCGCGCAAAACCTCAAATACGATTATCTGTTAATGAAACGCCACGGCGTCGTCATGCAGAGTTTTGACGACACGATGCTGATTTCCTACGTGCTCGAGGCCGGCAAGGCGACGCACGGCATGGATTCCCTCTCGGAGCGCTGGCTCGGCCACACGCCGATCCCCTATAAGGACGTGGCGGGCTCAGGCAAGTCGAGCGTTACCTTCGATTTCGTCGATATCGACAGGGCAACCGCCTATGCTGCCGAAGATGCCGATGTGACCCTCCGGCTCTGGATGGCCTTGAAGCCAAGGCTTGTTTCGAAGCGTTTGACCCGGGTTTACGAGCGGCTGGAGCGCCCCCTTGTACCGGTTCTGGCGCATATGGAAGAGCGGGGTATCACTGTCGACCGGCAAATCCTCTCACGGCTTTCCGGCGAGCTCGCACAGAAGGCAGCCGCGTTCGAAGAGGAAATCTACGAACTGGCGGGCGAACGTTTCAACATCGGATCGCCTAAACAGCTTGGCGATATCCTGTTCGGCAAGATGGGCCTGCCAGGCGGGTCAAAAACCAAGACCGGCCAGTGGTCGACGTCGGCACAAGTTCTGGAAGATCTCGCGGCAGAAGGTGTCGATCTCCCGCGCAAGATTGTCGACTGGCGACAGCTGACAAAGCTCAAATCCACCTATACGGATGCGCTGCCCGGCTATATCCATCCCGAGACGAAACGGGTGCACACCTCCTATGCGCTCGCCTCGACAACGACAGGTCGCCTGTCATCGTCGGAGCCGAACCTACAGAATATTCCGGTGCGCACAGCTGAAGGCCGCAAGATCCGTACGGCTTTCATTTCCACGCCCGGCCACAAGCTTCTGTCGGCAGATTATAGCCAGATCGAACTGCGCGTGCTTGCCCATGTCGCCGACATTCCGCAGCTTCGAAACGCCTTTGAAAATGGTATCGACATTCATGCGATGACGGCATCGGAAATGTTCGGTGTGCCAGTTGAAGGCATGCCGTCGGAAGTACGCCGCCGCGCCAAGGCGATCAATTTCGGCATCATCTACGGCATATCGGCCTTCGGTCTCGCTAACCAGCTCGGCATCGCCCGCTCGGAGGCTGGGGACTACATCAAGAAATATTTCGAGCGTTTTCCCGGCATCCGCGACTATATGGAGGCGACCAAGGCCTTCGCCCGTGAGAATGGCTATGTCGAAACCATATTTGGTCGCCGTTCTCATTATCCAGAAATCCGCTCCTCCAATCCCTCGGTGAAGGCCTTCAACGAGCGTGCCGCCATCAATGCGCCCATTCAGGGGTCGGCTGCCGATATCATCCGGCGCGCCATGATCCGCATCGAGCCGGTGCTGGAGGCCGAAAAGCTTTCCGCCCGCATGCTTTTGCAGGTGCATGACGAACTCATCTTCGAAGTCGAGGAAGCGGAGATCGAAAAGACCCTGCCGGTCGTCGTTTCTGTCATGGAAAATGCGGCCATGCCGGCGATCTCCATGAGAGTGCCGCTGAAAGTGGATGCGCGCGCGGCCGACAATTGGGATGAGGCACATTGACCCCCTCTTGAGCCGGCGGCGTCATGATCCTGTCGCGTGCAGAGCCTAGGGAAAACTTCTGACAAGGAGTTTCCCCATGCACGCCCCGCTCGTCTCGAATGGTCTCGACTATATTTCCGCCGCCACGCACGATCAGCCGCCGCGCCATCTGGGCACGCGCTTCAATGCGGGCGGCGAGTTTCTGCCAGAGCCTGGCAATACTGTCGTAAGCCATCTTGTCAGCGGCTCGCAGACGGAGAAAGCCATCATCGCGACCCGCCAGCGCTTTATGGACATGGCCGAGGCGTCGCAACTTGCCTTCACGCCCGTTTCCAGCCTGCATATGACCGTGTTTCAAGGCATCATCGAGTTTCGTCGTGCTTTGCCGTATTGGCCGGAAAACATGCCTCTCGATACGCCGATAGACGCGATGACGGACTATTACCGTGATCGGCTCTCCGCGTTTCCGGCCCTGCCGGCATTCAACATGCAGGTGACGGGTCTGCGTCCGACAGGCCTTGTCATGAAGGGTGCAACGGTAGAGGATGACCGGATCGTGGCTGTCTGGCGGGATGAATTTGCCAAGCTGTTCGGCTATCGCCACCCGGATCATGACACCTACGAATTTCACATCACGCTGTCTTACATCATCCGCTGGTTCGAGCCGGAATCCTTACCGCGCTGGCAGGCCATGCTGGATGAGGAACTTGAAAAACTGCGCGCCGCCGCGCCTGTCATCGAGATGCGCCCCCCAGCTCTCTGTGAATTCAAGGATATGAACCACTTCAAGGAACTCCTTGTCTTCGATAAACCCGCGCCTGTGATTCCGATTTCTGAGACAGGCCCACGGCGCTGATTTCCCTGAATCGGAAAAAATGCGCATCAGGGCTGGTCAAAGCCCGTTTGGGCATGTATAAGCGCGCCAAATTTCCGATATCGAGACATCCGACATTCGGCCTTTGGTTCTGGCCGGTTCCGTTGTTTCGCCGCTTAAGTGGAGTAACAAAAATGGCTGTACCAAAAAGAAAAACAAGCCCGTCCAAGCGTGGCATGCGCCGCTCGGCTGACGGTCTCAAGTCTGCGACCTATGTTGAAGACAAGAACTCCGGCGAACTGCGCCGTCCGCACCATATCGATCTGAAGACCGGTATGTATCGCGGCCGCCAGGTTCTGACGCCGAAGGAAAGCGCGTAAGCTTTTCTGGCATGACTTTGCAAAAACCGGCCCTCGTGGCCGGTTTTTTGTTTTAAGCGATCTCTAACGGTGTCCAGCGCTCACTTGGAAAATGTTCTCACTCCTCCTACACTCGCTTCGGGAGAGCGGGTTAGCTGCCTGCGGCGTGAGGGAAGTTTCGGTGAAATATCGCTCTATTTTGTTGATGATGCTCTGTCTGGGCCTCGGTTATGGCGCCGTGACGAGAGGAAGCGGCATCATTGCAGAGAGCTATTTCGGTGAAATGTCCGAGCAGGGGCGAACGACGCTCCGGCTTGCCGTCTCCGCCCTGGGCGGCCTTCTGAACCGCTACGAGCCGCTTCCGGCCTTGATTGCAGATCATGATGACATTGAGGAACTGGTGGCCCATCCCAAAGATGAAGCCTTGCGCCAGCGCGCCAATGTCTACCTCAAATCCATCAACACTCTGCTGGAATCCTCCGATATCTACATCATCACGCTGGATGGCGAGACCATCGCGGCCAGCAACTACGATGGTCCGACAAGCTTCGTCGGCGAGAACTTCAGCTACCGTCCCTATTTTCAGGATGCGGCGAGGGGCCTGCAGTCGCGATTCTTCGCGCTCGGCACGACCTCGCACAAGCGCGGATATTATTTCTCCGCGCCCATTCTCTTCAATGCGGAAATAAAGGGCGTCATTGTCTTCAAGGTCGATATCGAAGGCATCGAGGCCTCTTTCGGCGATGGGGAGAACCGTATTCTCGTATCGGACCCCGAGGGCATCATCTTCATGACGGGAACACCGCAATGGCTTTATTCCAGCCTGATGCCGCTGACGCCAGAGAGGCTGGCCCGCACCGAGGCCTCACGCCGTTACGCCAATGCCACGCTGAAGGAACTGCCGCTGAAACACGGCAATTTCGGCTCGCATCAGTTGATGACGATTAGCCAAAACGAGGGGGACAGGGAATATATGGTTCTGTCGCAGCCGATGGCGGATGCGGGATGGACCGTCAGCGTGCTCATGGACACGGGTTCGCTTCGGACGCAGGTGAAGACGGCGATGATCGCGATCATACTCTGCCTGTGTCTTGCGGCAGCGTTGATCGCCGCCATGTTGCAGAGGCGGCGGCGGCTGCGTGAACGCCTGATCCATCAGGCCGAAGCCCAGGCAGAACTGGAGCGTCGGGTCGAGGAACGCACGGCGGACCTTGCCCGCGTCAATCGGGAGATCGAACACGAGATCGCCGAACGTCGCCAGACGGAAAAACAGTTGCGCAAGATGCAGAACGATCTGGTGCAGGCCGGAAAGCTGGCGGCTCTCGGGCAGATGTCGGCGGCCCTGTCGCACGAGTTCAACCAGCCGCTGGCCGCCGCCAAGAATTACGCCGAAAATGCCTCGCTTCTGGTGGAGCGCGGGCGCTTGGAGGACGTGACGGAAAACCTCAGGCGCATATCGGGGCTGATCGATCGTATGGCGTCAATCAGCAAGCACCTGCGCAACTTTGCCCGTAAGCCGAATGAGAAGATGGCGGCAGTGGGCCTGGAAACGGTGCTTCGCGATACGCTTGAAATCGTCGGGCCGCGGCTCAAGGCCGCCAATGCGGTGCTGGAGGTTGATCTTGGCCCCGTCCCGCTCGCCGTAAAGGCAGGGCCGGTGCGGCTGCAGCAGGTGCTCGTCAACATCATCTCCAATGCCGCTGATGCCGTCGAAGGGCGGGAGGACCGCCGGATTGCGCTTCAGGCGGCGCAGCAAGGCCAGATCGTTTCCGTCATCATCCGCGACCGCGGTCCGGGCGTACCGGCGGCGATTTCGGAGCGCATTTTCGATCCCTTCTTCACCACCAAGGGTGTGGGCCGCGGTCTGGGCCTCGGCCTCTCGATCTCCTATAACATCATCAAGGACTTCGGCGGCCAGCTCCGCGTCAGAAATCATGAAGACGGCGGAGCGGAGTTCGCAATTGAATTGCCGGCTGCTGTCTGGCGTATGGGGGTGGCGGCGGAATGACCACTTCGCGGGTGCTTTTGATCGACGACGAAGAGGAGCTGCGCTTTTCGACCGCGCAGGCGCTCGAGCTTTCGGGTTTCGCCGTCACCATGCTGGCGAGCGCCGAACATGCGCTGGAGCTCATCGGTTATAGTTTTGACGGTGTCGTGGTCAGTGATATCCGCATGCCCGGCATGGACGGCATGACGCTGCTGCAAAAAGTGCGGGAGCTTGACCCGGAAATACCCGTCATCCTGATGACCGGCCACGGTGATGTGCAGCTTGCCGTCAACGCCATGCGCAACGGCGCTTATGACTTCATCGAGAAGCCCTTCACCCCGCAATATCTCGCCGGCATCATCAAGAGAGCCAATGACCGGCGGGCGCTGGTGCTGGAAAACCGCCGCCTGAAAGCAGTAGCCGGCAAGCACGATGATCTCGAAACACGTCTGCCCGGCCGAACACCGGTCATGGTCGATCTGCGATACCGCATCCGCGCGATCGGTGCGACCGATGCCGACACGCTGATCGTTGGCGATACGGGGGCGGGAAAGGAGGTCGTCGCGCGGGCGCTGCACGATATCAGCACCAGAGCCAACCGGCCCTTCGTCGCGATCAATTGCGCGGCCCTTCCGCAGACGTTGATCGAGAGTGAATTGTTTGGACATGAGGCTGGTGCGTTTCCGGGTGCGCTTCGTGCGCGTTATGGCAAGTTCGAACATGCACGTGGCGGCACCATTCTTCTGGACGAGATCGGCTCCATGCCATCAGAATTGCAGGGACGTTTCCTGCGGGTATTGCAGGAGCGGGTGATTACCCGCCTCGGCTCCAACGAAACCGTCGAGCTTGATGTCCGCTTCATCGCCACGAGCAAGGTTGATCTTGAGCAGGAGGTTGCGGCAGGCCGGTTCCGAGCCGATCTCCTGTATCGGCTAAACGTGGCGACGCTCCTCGTCCCCGCTTTGGCGCAGCGCAGTGCTGACATTCCCTTGCTGTTCCTGCATCTGGTTAGGGAGGCCGCGGCCCGCTACGGCCGCGACGATATGGACGTGCCGCAGCAACTGCTTGCCTCCATCGCACTTCGCGAATGGCCGGGCAATGTGCGCGAATTGCGCAATGCCGCAGACCGTTTCGTTCTCGGGCTGGGGGACGAGCCATCAGAAACGTCGTTGATCGCCGGAGAAGAGGCCAGGTCGCCTCTCGCTGCTCGTGTGGGCGCCTATGAAAAGAATCTGATCGCTCGCGCCATCGCGGCCAATGGCGGCAATCTCAAATCGGTGTACGAGAACCTCGGTATCTCCCGCAAAACTCTGTATGAAAAAATGCAGAAATATGGCCTGCAAAAGCATATGACGGATGTCTGATGTGTGGATTTCCACCCATGGATTTCTCTTCATGGGTTGAAATCCACACATCGGAAAGGACAATGGTGACAAAAGTCGACGTCGCTTGGCGAAGCGCGTTGCCGAACAGCAATCCCGGACTGCAAATGTGATCACCCCGGCCGCCATGGAGGAGCATGCGCGGCTGAAGTGGCGATCATTTTCATCCGGGAGGAATCGATGAAAATACTGAAGACAGTTTCCGGCCTTGCTGCCGCCGCTGCCGTTTCCCTTTTCGCGCTGGCCGCATCTGCTCAGACCTATCCCGAGCGTAACATCACCATGGTCGTGCCTTTCTCGGCTGGCGGCCCAACGGACACGGTCGCGCGTCTCGTGGCTGAATCCATGTCGAAGGATCTCGGCCAGCAGATCATCGTTGAAAATGTCGGTGGCGCCGGCGGCACGCTTGGCGCCGGCCGCGTCGCCTCCGCTGATCCCGATGGTTACACCATCCTTCTCCACCATATCGGCATGGCGACCAGCGCCACGCTCTATCGCAAGCTCGCTTACGATACGACCAACGCCTTCGAATATGTCGGTCTGGTCACCGAAGTGCCGATGACGATCCTGTCTCGCAAGAACCTCGAGACCACGGACCTCAAGGGGCTGATCGATTACGCCAAGGCGAACAAGGACAAGGTCACCGTTGCCAATGCCGGCATCGGCGCCGCTTCGCATCTGTGCGGCATGCTGTTCATGAGCGCTATCGAGACCCCGTTGGTCACCGTTCCCTACAAGGGCACAGGTCCTGCCATGACCGATCTGCTCGGCGGCCAGGTCGATATCATGTGCGACCAGACCACCAACACCACCAAGCAGATCCAAGGCGGCACTGTCAAAGCTTACGCCGTAACGTCGCCGAAACGGCTCGATGTGCTGAAGGATGTGCCGACGGTCGCCGAAGCAGGCTTGCCCAAACTCGAAGTCGGCATCTGGCACGGTATCTACACGCCGAAGGGTACGCCTGCCGAAATCAACGAGAAGCTCTCCAAGTCGCTGCAGGTGGCGCTGAAGGACAAGAATGTCGCGGCCCGCTTTGCCGAGCTCGGCACGACGCCGTCGCCGGAAAGCGATGCGACACCGGCGGCGCTGAAGGCCAAGCTTGAGAGCGAAATAGCTCGCTGGAAGCCGGTGATCGAGTCCGCTGGCCAATATGCCGACTGACGAACGCGGATGGACCGGCGGCGTTTCGTCGCCGGTTGACTGCGATCGTTTCAACCGGTTGGCCGGTCTGGCGCCGGCCGCGATGAAGGGGCATCTTTCATGAAATCGTTATTCAATGACCCTGCCGAAGCCGTCTGCGGGGCAATTTTTATGGGGCTTGGGGTCTTTTTTGCCTTGCAGTCCTACGGTCTGGAAATTGGAACCGCCTTTCGCATGGGGCCGGGCTACTTTCCGCTCGTTCTCGCCATCATCCTGATCCTGCTTGGCGGCGTCATATTCCTTCGCGCAACACGGCCGGCTAGTGAGGGCATCGGCGCAATTGCCTGGCGTGGCATATTTTTCATTCTGCCCGCGCCGATCTTTTTCGGTTTCACTGTTCGGGGTCTTGGCTTTGTGCCGGCACTGTTTTTCAGCGCGCTCATTGCGGCCTTCGCCTCACACAAGATGAGCCCATTGATGGCGGTCGTTCTTTCCGCGGCCATCACGGTCTTTTCCGTCGCAGTTTTCAACTACGGTCTTGGCCTGCCTTTCCAGCGCTTCGGCCCCTGGCTCAACTTCTGAGGTGTAGCGATGGATTTGCTCGATAACCTTGCGCTCGGTTTCGTCACCGCCTCGTCGCTGGCAAACCTCTTTTTCTGCCTTATCGGCGTGCTGCTTGGCACCCTCATCGGCGTTTTGCCCGGCATCGGCGCAACGGCGACCATCGCCATGCTGCTGCCAATCACCTTTCAGCTCGAACCGGTCTCGTCCCTGATCATGCTCGCTGGCATTTATTACGGCGCGCAATATGGCGGCTCGACCACGGCGATCCTGATCAACATGCCCGGTGAATCCTCCTCAGCCGTCACCGCCATCGATGGCTATCAGATGGCACGCAAGGGCAAAGCAGGTGCCGCTCTCGCCATTGCCGCCATAGGCTCGTTCTTCGCCGGCACGGTGTCGACCTTCCTAGTCGCAATCTTCGCGCCGCCGCTCACGGCAATCGCACTGGAATTCGGCGCGGCCGAATATTTCTCGCTGATGGTCGTCGGCCTCGTGTCGTCCATCGCGCTCGCCCATGGCTCCATCGTGAAGGCGCTGGCCATGGTCGTGCTCGGCCTGCTGCTCGGTCTGGTCGGCACGGATATTTACAGCGGTACCCCGCGCTTCACCCTCGGCATCCGCGAATATGCTGATGGCCTGAATTTCGTGGCCGTCGCTGTGGGTGTGTTCGGCATTGCCGAAATCCTGCGCAATCTTGAAAACGAGCGGACCCGCTCGGTGCTGATCGCCAAGGTCAGCGGCCTGATGCCGACCAAGGATGATTTCAAGCGCATGGTCGGCCCGGTTCTGCGCGGCACGGCGATCGGTTCGGCCCTCGGCATCCTGCCGGGTGGTGGGGCGATCCTTGCTGCCTTTGCCTCCTACACCGTGGAGAAACGTGTCTCCAAGAACCCGGAAGAATTCGGGCATGGCGCGGTCGCCGGTGTGGCTGGTCCGGAATCGGCCAACAATGCCGGAGCCCAGACCTCGTTCATCCCACTGCTCACTCTGGGCATCCCCGCCAATCCGGTCATGGCTTTGATGATTGGCGCGATGATCATCCAGGGCATCGTTCCCGGCCCGAATGTTGCGACTGAACAGCCCGCGCTGTTCTGGGGCATCATCGCCTCCATGTGGATCGGCAACCTGATGCTGGTCATCCTCAACCTGCCTTTGATAGGGCTGTGGGTGAAGCTGCTGACGGTGCCCTACTATGTGCTCTTCCCGATCATCATGGCCTTCTGCGCCATCGGGGTCTACAGCGTCAATTCCAACGTCTTCGATCTCTATGCCGTCGCCTTCTTCGGCTTCATCGGCTATGTGCTGGTGAAACTGCGTTGCGAGCCTGCCCCACTGCTTCTGGGCTTCGTGCTTGGTCCGCTGCTGGAGGAAAACCTGCGGCGTGCCATGATCCTGTCCCGTGGCGATCCGTCGACCTTCGTCACCCGGCCGATCAGCGCCACCCTGCTTTTCATCGCGCTCGCCGTGCTGATCGTCGTCTTCCTGCCTAGCGTGAAGAAGAAACGCGAAGAGGTTTTCGTAGAAGAAGACTGAGCGATATCAAACTCCAGATGCCGGCGATGGTGACATCGCCGGTTTTTTTGTGCCGGGATCGACGCAACGAATTCTCTTCACGAAAGTGACATATGGTTGACTCACAGACTTTTAAGCCCAAGGAAGGGCGGGAAAGAGAGGTCACCATGACGTCGGAAACCGAAAATCGGATCATTGCGCTAGAGGAGACGGTCGCGCATCAGGTGAAGGTGATAGAGGAACTGTCGGACCAGCTGGCGGAACAGTGGAAGGTTGTGGAACAGACCCGCGCCAAGCTCGACCGCCTGACGGAGCGGTTCCTGAGCCTTGAGGAGCAATCGCTGGACGCGCCTGCCATCACAAGGCCGCCGCACTACTGACGGGAGCACACGATGAAGAACGACACCGCCAAACTTGCAGCCGAGATCGTCGATTTCTGGAAGAAGGCCGGCCCCGACAAATGGTTTGATAAGGATGCCGCCTTCGACAGTGATTTTCACGACCGTTTCCGTGACGCTCATTTCGCTGCCGCAAGGCGGGAACTGGATGGCTGGCTGGAAGATGCGGAAAGCAGCCTCGCCTTGATGCTGCTGCTGGATCAGTTTCCGCGCAACTGCTTTCGCGACACGGCGCACATGTATGCGACAGATCCTCTGGCGCGTCTTTTGGCAGATGAAGCCATCCGGCGCGGACATGATCAGGCGGTGAGTGAGGATCTGCGGGTCTTCTTCTATCTTCCCTTTTCTCACGCAGAGGATATGGAGGCGCAGCACCGGGCGTGCCGTCTCAACCTGCCGCTTGGCGGGCTTTACCTGCATCACGCCGAACAACATCGCGAGATCATCGAGCGTTTCGGCCGCTTTCCGCATCGTAACGACATCTTGCTGCGGGAAACGACACCGGAGGAGCGGCAATATCTGGAAGAGGGCGGCTTTTCAGGCTAAACCCAAAACGAAAACGCCGCCAGTCCCATGGGATGGCGGCGTTTCTGAAGTTGGAGAGCGGCGGCGATCAGCCGTCGAAGAATTCCTTCATCCGGGCGAAGAAGCCCGTTGATTCCGGATTGTTCTCCTTGGAAGACAGCTGCTCGAATTCCTGCAACAGCTCGCGCTGACGTTTGCTGAGTTTCTGAGGCGTTTCGATCTGAATCTGGATATAGAGGTCGCCCGTCTGCGCCGAACGCAGAACCGGCATTCCCTTGCCCTTCAAACGGAATTGCTTGCCCGGTTGGGTGCCTTCCGGAACCGTGACGCGCGACTTGCTGCCGTCGAGCGTCGTAACATCGAAGGTGCCGCCAAGTGCAGCCGTCGTCATCGATATCGGCACGGTGCAATAAAGATCGGCACCGTCGCGCTGGAAGAACTCATGCGGACGCACAGACAGGAAGATATAAAGATCGCCCGCCGGCCCGCCACGCATGCCGGCTTCGCCCTCGCCCTGCAGGCGAATGCGGGTGCCGTCCTCGATGCCCGAGGGAATGTTGACCGAGAGCGAACGCTCTTCCGTCACGCGGCCCTGGCCATGGCACTTCCCGCACGGGTCGGAGATTGTCTGTCCGCGACCGTGGCAAGTGGGGCAGGTACGCTCCACCGAGAAGAAGCCCTGCGCGGCGCGCACGCGGCCTGAACCCTGGCAGGTGGCGCATGTCTTCGGCTGCGTGCCGGGCTTAGCGCCCGAGCCGGAACAGACGTCGCAGGTGATCGAGGTCGGCACCCTGATCTGCGCCGTCTTGCCGGTGAAGGCTTCTTCCAGCGTGATTTCCATGTTGTAGCGAAGATCGGCGCCGCGCTCGCGTCCGCCTGAGGAACGGCGCGCACGGCCGCCACCCATCATCTCGCCGAAGATGTCTTCGAAAATATCCGAGAAGCCGCCATTGGCGAAGCCGCCGCCGCCAAAGCCACCGCCGCCGCCCATGCCGCCATTTTCAAAGGCTGCATGGCCGAAACGGTCATAGGCCGCACGCTTCTGCGGGTCCTTCAACGTCTCGTATGCTTCGTTGATTTCTTTGAATTTCCGTTCGGAATCGGCATCATCAGGGTTTTTGTCCGGATGGTACTTCATCGCGAGTTTGCGGAAGGCGCTTTTCAGCTCTTTTTCGTCCGCAGTCTTGCTGACGCCGAGTGTTTCGTAAAAGTCTGCTTTCGCCATTCAGTTAACAAGCCCCGCAAATGGATTTCCGGCTGCACGCGGCAGCCGGATGTCTTGCATAAATTGTCAGGAGACGGAAAGTCACGCGGTTATGCGGACTTCTTGTCGTCCTTGATTTCTTCATAGTCGGCGTCGACGACGTCATCCTTGCCGCCTTCGGAAGCGTCGCCAGCCTCGGCCTGCTGCGCTTCATAGATGGCCTGACCGAGCTTCATGGAGACTTCCATGAGGGTCTGGGTCTTCGCCTGGATGTCGTCGGCGTCAGGCTCGGAGGCCTCAACCGCAGTTTTCAGGCTGGCAATGGCGTCTTCGATCGCCTTGCGGTCGGTTTCGGAAACCTTGTCACCATATTCCTTCACCGACTTCTCGGTGGAGTGGATGAGGCTTTCGGCCTGGTTCTTGGCTTCCACGCCCGCACGACGCTTCTTGTCGGCCTCGGCATTGGCTTCTGCGTCCTTAACCATCTTTTCGATGTCGGCGTCGGAGAGACCACCGGAAGCCTGGATGCGGATCTGCTGTTCCTTGCCGGTGCCCTTGTCCTTAGCGGAAACCTGCACGATGCCGTTGGCGTCGATATCGAAGGTGACTTCGATCTGCGGAACACCGCGCGGTGCCGGCGGCAGGCCAACGAGGTCGAACTGACCAAGCAGCTTGTTGTCCTGCGCCATTTCGCGCTCGCCCTGCGAGACACGGATAGTCACGGCCGACTGGTTGTCCTCGGCGGTCGAGAAGGTCTGGCTCTTCTTCGTCGGGATCGTCGTGTTGCGATCGATCAGACGCGTGAAGACACCACCCAGCGTTTCGATGCCGAGCGACAGCGGGGTCACGTCGAGCAGCAGAACGTCCTTAACGTCGCCCTGCAGAACGCCAGCCTGGATGGCTGCGCCCATGGCAACCACTTCATCCGGGTTCACGCCCTTGTGCGGCTCCTTGCCGAACAGCTGCTTGACGACTTCCTGCACCTTGGGCATGCGGCTCATGCCACCGACGAGAACGACTTCGTCGATCTCGGAAGCGGAGACGCCGGCATCCTTGAGCGCTGCCTTGCAAGGCGCAACGGTGCGCTGCACGAGGTCGTCGACCAGGCTTTCAAACTTCGCACGGGTCAGCTTCAGCGTCAGGTGCTTCGGACCGGAAGCATCGGCCGTGATGAACGGCAGGTTGATTTCGGTCTGCTGCGAGGACGACAGTTCGATCTTCGCCTTTTCGGCAGCTTCCTTGAGGCGCTGCAGGGCAAGCTTGTCGTTCTTCAGGTCGATGCCCTGATCCTTCTTGAACTCGCCGGCCAGATATTCGACCAGACGCATGTCGAAGTCTTCACCGCCAAGGAAGGTATCGCCATTGGTGGACTTCACTTCGAAGACGCCGTCGCCGATTTCCAGAACGGAAATATCGAAGGTACCGCCGCCAAGGTCGTAAACGGCGATCGTCTTGCCGTCCTTCTTGTCGAGGCCGTAAGCAAGCGCTGCCGCGGTCGGCTCGTTGATGATGCGCAGAACGTCAAGACCGGCGATGCGGCCGGCATCCTTGGTTGCCTGGCGCTGCGCGTCGTTGAAGTAAGCCGGAACGGTGATGACGGCCTTTTCGACCTTTTCGCCGAGATAGGCTTCAGCCGTTTCCTTCATCTTCTGAAGGATCATCGCGGAAATCTGCGATGGGGAATAATTCTTGTCCTGTGCCTTCACCCAGGCGTCGCCATTGTCACCCTTGACGATCTCGAAGGGAACAAGAGCCTTGTCCTTCTCGACGGTCGGGTCTTCATAACGGCGGCCGATCAGGCGCTTGACCGCAAACAGGGTGTTGGTCGGGTTGGTGACCGCCTGGCGCTTGGCCGGCTGACCGACAAGGCGTTCGCCATCGTCGGAAAATGCCACCATGGACGGCGTCGTGCGCGCGCCTTCCGCGTTCTCAATAACTTTCGTGTCCTTGCCATCCATCACTGCAACGCAGGAGTTGGTCGTGCCAAGGTCGATACCGATTACTTTTGCCATGCTCTTCTCTCCTTGAAGCGCGCTGTCTGAACCCCGTGAGGCATTCCTTTGACAGCACCTTGACTTGGATTTGCAGCCTTCGCTGCTGTTATGCGGCGTATATAAGGAGCGATTTTTGCCGCTGCAAGGCGCAAGAGAGGGGGAAGCGCAGCAAAAATCACGAGAAAGCCTGGAGTGGGCAGAAGCGGAGCCGTCACCGCGCACGGATACCCTTACACGGCGTCCTGTGACGTTAAAAGCCGTCGTTCAGCGTTGGCTTAAATCGAACGATCCACTGACATTAAGGGCGAAATGGCGGACAGGGTGGGATTCGAACCCACGGTACGCTTTCACGCACACACGCGTTCCAGGCGTGCGCCTTAAACCACTCGGCCACCTGTCCTTTTTCAAGTCTGCATGTCATGAAGAATGCAAATCACTGGAACGGCGCGATATATACCGATGAATTCGCAGGGATCAACACGAATCTGACAGTTTTTTGAAATGTCGGCAATTTCCTTGCATACGGTACGATTGCAAACCCGTTTTGCGGCCTTTATCCATGCATTATTGTTTTTTATAATGTGCTGTCTGACCGGCAGGGCCTGAGCGAGGTACATCCGATGAAAGCTTTTATGCGGTTCTTGAGCTTTCTCTTCCTCGTTGTGGCGGTTTGTCTGGGCGTTTTCGATTCGATCCGCTCGGTTTCCACGTCCTCTGTCAGCATTACCGGCATCCTGTCAGCATGGAACTACCTTCTTCCTGCCTCGCGGACCATGGCAGAAGCGGCTATGGCTCACTATATTCACCCTGAAGCGTGGCGCTTCGTTGAAAATGCCCTGTCGGCGGTGCCTGCATCTGCCGTTTGCCTGGCAATTTCTCTCCTCTGCTGGATGGCGGGGTACAGGAAACACCGGGTTATGCGGCGTCTGTCAGTTTAACATCCTGTCTTTCAAATTGCGCCCGCGGATGTGAACCCTGAAAAGCGGCGGAGCTCGCCGCATGGAGGACTGAATGTTCCTGTTCGATACGCTTTCAAAAAAGACAACGATGCCGACGCCGGAGACCGCTTTGCCCGGTCGCGAAGAAGCGCTCTTCGTGCCGGAGGCCCACTTCGTCAACGGCCGGCCTTTGAAAGGGCCATACCCCGAGGGTCTTGAAGTCATTTATCTGGGCATGGGCTGCTTCTGGGGTGCGGAGCGCCTCTTCTGGAAAACGCCGGGCGTGTGGGTCACGGCGGTGGGGTACGCCGGCGGTTTCACCCGCAACCCCACCTATCACGAGACGACGACCGGCCAGACTGGCCACGCCGAGGTGGTGAAGGTCGTCTATGATCCTGCCATCATATCGCTCTCGGGCCTCCTGAAGATTTTCTTTGAGGAGCACGATCCGACGCAGGGTATGCGCCAGGGCAACGATGTCGGCACGACCTATCGTTCCGCGATTTACGCGACGACGGAAGGGCAACTGCAGCAGGCGCAGAAAGCGCGGGATGCGTTTCAAGACGCTTTGAAACATGCTGGCCATGGTGCTGCCATCACCACCGAGATCGGGCCGCTCGAAACATTTTATTACGCTGAGGACTATCACCAGCAATATCTTGCCAAGAATCCGGGCGGGTACTGCGGCCTCAGGGGAACCGGCGTAAGCTGCAATATCGACTAGTTTTTTTGCAGTTCTGCCCGGTGGAAAGACTAAAAAATCGTCAGATCAAAGTTTTTCCACCGGGTCAAAAAAACCGGATGAATTTTTCATTGAGCCATGCAAGGATATGAGGCAAGCACAGCCGGTATAACGGCTGGCGGTTCCGCAGACATTCCCGGGCAACGGGATTGCGGGAGGACCCTTACAATATCAATTGCAACAACAGGGCTGCACAATGAAAAAATCCCTTCTGACGCTTTTTGCGCTTGCCGCAATGTCGGCTTCCGCGCTTGCCGCGGATATCAAGCCTGCGCTGGTCTATGGCACGGGCGGCAAGTTCGACAAGTCGTTCAACGAGGCCGCTGCGGCCGGCGCTGAAAAGTTCAAGGCGGAAACGGGCATCGAGTTCCGCGACTTCGAGCCGACCAGCGACACGCAGGGCGAACAGGCCATCCGCAACTTCGCCAGCAAGGGTTTCAACCCTGTTGTCGCCGTGTCCTTTGCCTGGACCTCGGCCATGGAAAAGGTTGCCGCCGAATTCCCCGATACTAAATTCGTCATCGTCGATTCCGTCGTCGAATTGCCGAACGTTCGCTCGGTCGTCTACAAGGAGCACGAAGGGTCTTACCTCGTCGGTCTGCTGGCCGGCATGGCCTCCAAGACGGGCAAGGTTGGCTTCATCGGCGGTATGGATATTCCGCTGATCCGCAAATTCGCCTGTGGCTATGCGCAGGGCGCGAAGGCCGCCAACGACAAGATCGAAGTCTTCCAGAACATGACCGGCACCACGGGTGCGGCCTGGAATGATCCGGTGCGCGGTGGCGAACTCACCAAGAACCAGATCGACCAGGGCGCTGACGTGATCTACGCGGCAGCCGGTGCGACAGGTATCGGCGTGCTCCAGACTGCCGCAGACAACAAGAAATATTCGATCGGCGTCGACTCCAACCAGAACCACCTGCATCCGGGTTCGGTGTTGACCTCGATGGTCAAGCGCGTCGATCTGGCTGTCTACAATGCCTACAAGGACGCCAAGGACGACAAGTTCACTCCTGGCATCGTCGCTCTCGGCGTCAAGGAAGATGGCGTCGCCTATGCGCTCGACGATAACAACAAGGCGCTTATCACGCCTGAAATGATCGCGGCGGTAGACAAGGCGAAGGCCGACATCATTGCCGGCACCGTCAAGGTCCATGACTATATGGCGGATAATTCCTGCCCGAAATGATATGATATCTGACTGGGGCGCATGGTGATTTTCACCTTGCGCCCTTTTCATATCCAGCCTTCGGAAAGGTTTCGGTTTGAGTATGGACCCAGCAATCGAGCTCGTGGGCATCGACAAGAAATTCGGTGCCGTTCACGCCAATAAAAATATCAATCTGACCGTTGCCAAGGGCACGATCCACGGCATCATCGGCGAAAACGGTGCCGGAAAATCGACGCTCATGTCGATCCTTTACGGGTTTTACCAGGCGGATGCCGGAGAAATCCGGGTGAATGGTTCGCCCGTTGCGATCCGGGACAGTCAGGCGGCCATCAATGCCGGCATCGGCATGGTGCATCAGCACTTCATGCTGGTCGAAAACTTCTCCGTGCTGGAAAATGTCATGCTCGGGGCCGAAGGCGGTGCGCTGCTGGCCAATGGCCGGGCCGGTGCACGCAAGGAGCTGAAGCGCCTGGAAGACGATTTTGGGCTGGAAGTAGATCCAGACGCGATTATCGAGGAATTGCCTGTCGGCCTGCAGCAGCGCGTCGAAATTCTCAAAGCCATGTATCGTGGAGCGGAAATCCTGATCCTCGATGAGCCCACCGGCGTTCTGACGCCGGCAGAGGCCGATCATCTGTTCAAGATCCTCGGCGTTCTGCGCGATCAGGGCAAGACAGTCATTCTCATTACCCACAAGCTGCGCGAGATCATGGCGATCACGGACTCCGTCTCCGTCATGCGCCGCGGCGAAATGGTGGCGACCCGGAAAACCTCCGAAACCAGCGTCGAGGAGCTGGCCGAACTGATGGTCGGCCGCCGGGTGCTGCTGCGGGTGGAAAAGGGCGAAACGACGCCGGGCGACATTCTTCTGTCGATCCGCAATCTCACCGTTAAGGATAGCCGCGGTGTCACCATGGTCGACGACGTTTCGCTTGATGTCCGGGCCGGTGAAATCGTCGGCATAGCCGGTGTCGCAGGCAACGGCCAGTCGGAGCTGCTGGAAGCCATCGCCGGCATCCGCAAACCCTATTCCGGCGAAATCTGGGTGGATGGTCAGAAGGTGGATCGCCCGGATCCCGATATTTTACGCAGGCTTGGCCTCGCCCATATCCCGGAAGACCGCCACCATATGGGGCTGGTGCTGAAATTCGAGGAGTATGAAAATTCCATCCTCGGCTATCATCACGATGAACGGTATGGCAAAGGGCCGTTCCTCAACCCCGAGGCCATCCGCAAGGATGCGGTCGAAAAGATCGAGAAATACGATATCCGCCCGCCGAACCCGCAGCTGAAGACCGCCAATTTTTCCGGCGGCAACCAGCAGAAGATCGTTGTCGCCCGGGAAATCGAGCGTGACCCCAAGATGCTGATCATCGGTCAGCCGACCCGCGGCGTGGACATTGGTGCCATCGAATTCATTCATCGCCGCATCATCGAAATGCGCGATGCTGGCAAGGCGATTTTGCTGGTTTCGGTCGAACTCGATGAAATCCGTTCCCTTTCGGACCGGATCATGGTCATGTTCGCGGGCCGTGTCGTTGGAGAGAAAACGGCGGAAGCCGAAGAACAGACGCTGGGCCTTATGATGGCCGGCATCGCCGCATGAGGCATGAATGAGCACCGCTTCCGTACCGCTGCCAAACTGGATTACATACGGCCTCCTGCCGTTTCTCAATGTCGTTACCGCCTTTCTGATTTCCGGCCTCGTTGTCTGGTCCATCGGTGAAAACCCGCTGGCGGCGTTGCGCCTGCTGATCGAAGGGGCGCTTGGACGAGGTGACGCCATCGGCTTCACGCTGTTCTATACGACGAGTTTCATTTTCACGGGCCTTTCTGTCGCCGTCGCCTTCCATGCCGGGCTCTTCAACATCGGCTCCGAAGGTCAGGCCTATGTCGGTGGCCTTGGCGCGGCGCTGGTGGCGCTGGCGCTCGATCGTTATGTGCCATGGTATGTGACGATGCCTTTCGCCGTCATCGGCGCTGCTGTTTTTGGCGCCGCCTGGGCGTTTATTCCGGCATGGCTGCAGGCAAAACGCGGCAGTCACGTCGTCATCACCACCATCATGTTCAACTTCATTGCCGCGGCCCTGATGGTTTATCTGCTGGTGAACGTGCTGATCGTGCCCGGCAAGATGGCGCCGGAAACCCGCACCTTTCTCCCTGGTGGCCAATTGCCAAAACTCGACTGGTTGATGGCACTCTTTGGCCTCAAGCTCGGTCCGGCACCGTTCAACGTGTCCTTCCTGATTGCACTGGTGATGTGTTTCCTGGTCTGGGTGCTGATCTGGCGCACCAAGCTCGGTTATGAGATGCGTACGCTCGGCATCAGCCCCTCCGCCGCCATTTATGCCGGCATTCCCTATGCGCGCACCGTCATCATCGCCATGCTCATATCGGGCGGTCTGGCGGGCATGATGGCGCTGAACCCGGTCATGGGCGCGTCGGCCCGCCTGCAGGTGGAATTCGTCGCCGGTGCGGGCTTCGTCGGCATCGCCGTGTCGCTGATGGGCCGAAGTCATCCGCTCGGCATCATCTTCTCCGCCTTGCTGTTCGGCATTCTTTATCAGGGAGGCGCAGACCTTTCCTTCGAGATGCCCAACATTACCCGCGAAATGATCGTGGTCATCCAGGGCCTGGTGATCCTCTTCGCCGGCGCGCTGGAATATATGTACCGGCCCGCAATCGTCCGCATTTACCAGCGTCTGGCAAAGGGGTGAGCTGATATGGATTTCTTCGATATGCTGGTCAGCATTCTTGGCTCGACCGTCCGTCTGACCATCCCCCTGCTCTTCACCGCCCTTGCGGGGCTTTTTTCCGAGCGCGCCGGTGTGTTCGACATCGGACTTGAAGGCAAGATGCTGGCAGCGGCCTTTGCCTCGGCCTGCGTTGCCTATCTCACGGCGAACCCGTGGGCGGGCCTTTTGGCCGGTATTGCCGTCTCCATCCTTTTTTCGCTGGTCCATGGCTTTGCCGTCATCACCAATCGCGGCAATCAGATCGTATCGGGCGTGGCACTGAACTTCATTGCCGCTGGCCTGACCGTGGTGCTGGGGCAGGCCTGGTTCGGGCAAGGCGGTCGCACGCCCCAGCTTCCGGGTGAGGGGCGTTTCGCTCCCATCATTCTGCCCGGCGCGGATGCGATGCGGGAGGTGCCCTATATCGGTCCGCTTTATGCGAACGTCATTTCCGGCAACAATATCCTCACCTATCTCGCCTTTCTGGCGGTGCCGCTGTCCTGGTGGGTGCTTTATCGCACCCGCTTCGGCCTACGCCTGCGCGCCGTTGGCGAAAATCCGGGCGCCGTCGATACCGCCGGCATTTCGGTGACGTGGATGCGTTACCGGGCTGTCATCGTCGCCGGTTTTCTCTGCGGCTTTTCCGGCGCCTATCTTGCCGTCGCGCAGTCTGCCGCCTTCATTGCAAACATGTCGGCCGGTAAGGGCTATATCGCGCTTGCCGCCCTGATCTTCGCAAAATGGAAGCCGGTGCCGGTCATGTTCGCCTGCCTGCTGTTCGGTTTTCTGGACGCTGTCGCGAACTTCATGCAGGGCAAGTCCGTGCCTGGCATCGGCGAGGTTCCGGTGCAGATCTTCCAAGCCATGCCCTATATCCTGACCTGCATTCTGCTTGCCGGTTTCATCGGCGTCGCCAAGCCCCCGAAGGCCGGCGGCGTTGCCTATGCCAAGGAGCGTTGAGCCCATGTCTTCCGATCCGAAATCTCACGCCCTGTTTGAGGCGGCGGTGGAGGCCATGGCCTTTGCCCATGCTCCCTATTCGAAATTCCCGGTTGGTGCTGCTATCCGCGCGGAAGACGGCAAGATCTACAAGGGCGCCAATATCGAGAACCTCTCTTTTCCGCAGGGCTGGTGCGCCGAACCTTCGGCGATCAGCGCCATGATCATGGGCGGCGCAAAGAAGATCAGCGAGATCGCCGTCATTGCGGAAAAGCTGGCTCTCTGCCCGCCTTGCGGTGGCTGCCGGCAGAAGATCGCAGAGTTCGCCACGCCGGATACGAAAATCTTTCTCTGCGATGAGACAGGCGTTCAGAAAGTAATGACGATGGAAGAGCTGCTTCCCTTCAGCTTCAACACAGAGCTGCCCTGATGACGGAAGCCCTGATCGATATTCTGGTGGAGCGCCTGAGCGGCCTGATGCCACGCGTCGCCATCGTTCTCGGCTCTGGCCTCGGCTCTCTGGTGGATGAGGTTAGCGATCCGATCCGGGTTCCCTATGCCGATCTTCCGGGCTTCCCGGCTAGTGGTGTTTCCGGCCACGCGGGCGAGCTTGTTGCCGGATATATGGGTGGCGAGCCTGTCATGATGCTGTCGGGCCGGGTGCATTATTACGAGAAGGGCGATCCGGCGGCCATGCGCGCGGTCATCGAGGCGCTTGCCGGCCTCGGCGTACAGTCGCTTATCCTCACAAACTCGGCTGGCTCGGTCAGGCAGGACATGCCGCCCGGCTCGGTCATGCAGATCACCGATCACATCAATTATTCCGGCATGAACCCGCTGATCGGCGAGGAAAGTGACCGCCGTTTTGTCGGTATGACCACCGCTTACGATCCTGAGCTGATGCTTGCCATGCGCAACGCCGCCATCCGCGCGACGGTGCCTTTGTTTGGCGGTGTCTATATGTGGTTCTCCGGTCCCAGCTTCGAAACGCCGGCGGAAATTCGCATGGCGCGGGTTCTGGGGGCCGATGCGGTCGGCATGTCCACGGTACCGGAAGTCATCCTTGCCCGCTTTTTCGGGATGCGTGTTGCCGCTGCATCGGTTATTACGAACTACGGTGCCGGCATGACCGGTGCGGAACTGAGCCATGAAGAGACCAAGGATATGGCTCCCGTGGGTGGCAAAAGGCTTGCCGCCATCTTGAAGGAAATGATCGCAGGAGGAGCGTGACCATGGAACTCCAGCGTCCGCGCGAAGCGGCTGCCCTCACTTTGTCCTTGCTGGACCTCACCAACCTCAAGGAAGACTGCACGCCACAGCAGATCGCCGCGCTCTGCCAGCGGGCGCATACGGAGTTTGGCAATACGGCCGCCATCTGCATCTGGCCGCGCTTCGTGGCGCAGGCGCGCGCCGCGTTCGGAAAGGATCATGCGATCCGCATTGCAACGGTGGTCAATTTTCCGTCGGGCGATCTCGACGTGGCAACCGTTGTTGCGGAAACCGAAGCGGCGATCCGTGATGGCGCTGACGAAATCGACCTCGTCGTTCCCTATCGCAAATTCATAGCCGGCGATGAAACCGCCGTTTCGCAGATGATCGCTGCCGTGCGCAAGGTCTGCGTTGCTCCCATTCTTCTCAAGGTCATCCTCGAAACCGGCGAGTTGAAGGACAAGGCGCTGATCCGCCGTGCATCGGAACTCGCCATTGCCGAAGGGGCCGATTTCATCAAGACTTCGACCGGAAAGGTTGCCGTGAATGCCACGCTGGAGGCGGCTGACATCATGTTGCAGGCGATCCGTGACAGCCGCCAAAAGGTGGGTTTCAAGCCCGCCGGCGGCATAGGCACCGTGGAGGATGCGACACTGTATCTGCGGCTGGCCGAAACCATCATGGCGCCGAACTGGGCCATGCCTTCCACCTTCCGTTTTGGAGCCTCCGGCATTCTTGATGATGTCTTGAATGTGCTGGCCGGTGGTGAACCGGCCAAGGCCGCCAGCGGGTATTGAGCTTGATCCCGCAGGAAATCATCCGCCGTAAACGTGATGGACTGCCGCTGGAACCGGAGGAGATCGCTGCTTTCATCGAAGCGCTGTCGAAAAACGGCATCTCTGAAGGGCAGGCGGCTGCTTTTGCCATGGCGGTGTTCTTTCGCGGCATGAGCCGGGATGAGATGGTGGCGCTGACGCTCGCGATGCGCGACAGCGGTGATGTCCTGTCTTGGACCGATCTCGACAAGCCTGTCGCGGATAAGCATTCGACTGGCGGCGTCGGCGACAATGTGTCTCTGATGCTTGCCCCCATCGTTGCCGCCTGTGGTCTCGCTGTGCCGATGATATCAGGCCGGGGGCTCGGTCATACCGGGGGCACGCTCGACAAGCTTGAAGCGATTCCCGGTTATAACGTCATGCCGGACGAGACGTTGCTTCGCCGGACGGTGCGGTCCGTCGGCTGCGCCATTATCGGCCAGACGGGCGATCTTGCGCCCGCCGACAGACGTCTTTATGCCATCAGGGACGTGACTGCGACGGTGGATTCCATTCCCCTGATTACTGCGTCCATCCTGTCGAAAAAACTGGCCGCGGGACTGCAGACGCTCGTTCTCGACGTGAAGGTCGGCAACGGCGCATTCATGCAAAGTCTCGATGAGGCGCGCAGCCTGGCCCATGCGCTGGTCGAAGTGGCAAACGGCGCAGGCCTGCCGACGACGGTGCTGATCACCGACATGAACCAGCCGCTGGGCGATGCCGCAGGCAACGCCGTGGAAATCGTCAACTGTCTCGACTTTCTCGCCGGCAGAAAAGCTGGCACACGTCTCGAAAAGGTCGTGCTTTGCTTCGCAGCAGAGATGCTGGTGCAGACACAAAAAGCGTCAACGCTTGAGGAAGGACACGCCTTGGCGTCGTCCGCTTTAACGTCAGGCAAGGCGCTTGAAACCTTCGCGCGGATGGTTTCTGCTCTCGGTGGTCCGTCAGACTTTGTCGAACATCCGTCCCGCTACCTGCAGTCCGCGCCGTTCATTTTTCCTGTGTTGGCGGAGCGGAACGGCACGCTTGCCGCCTGCGCCACCCGCGACCTCGGGATGGTTGTCGTTGAACTCGGTGGCGGCAGAAGAACGCCGGCGGACAGGATCAATCCTGCCGCGGGTATCGCGGATATGATGCCGCTCGGCACGCCCGTCGAAAAGGGCCAGCCGATTGCCACGGTTCATGCGTCTTCAATGGAAGCTGCCGAGCGTGCCGCCAAAAAAATAATGTCCTGTTATGTCATCGCTGACAGCGCGCCGGACGTTCGCGATCCCGTCATAGAGCGGATCACCTGACCAGCCGCAATTCGCCGCCCGACACTTTGAACGACGACAATTGCTTCAGGAAGCTCATACCTACAAGCATGTTGCCCAGCGCATTGTCCTTCAGAACCATGGCGTCGACACCCTGAACACGGATAGCGCCGATTTCGACCCGGTCCAGTTTCACATAGGCGGCCATTGTCCGCCCGTTGGCGGTTGAGATCGCATATTTGAAATCGAGGCTATTGGCGCCGTAACCGAGGCGTCTGGCGATCGTTTCGTTGATTGCGACCATGGAAGCACCCGTATCCACCAACCCATCCACGGACTTTCCGTTGATGCGAAAAGTCGCGTTGAAGTGACCGCGGTCATCCGCTTTCAGGCTCACGGTGCCCAGCGAGACCGGTTGGGGGCGGGAGACTTCAGGCGATGCCGGCGGGTGATCCGTAGATGTTTCCGGACGCGGCTGAATTTTTTCCATCAATGCCGGAATTTGGGTCGCGCCGGCTGAAAGAGCGACAAACAATAAAATGGCGCGGGGCAGCAAATTCATGCTCCTGAGGAAATGGGGTTGTCCCCACCAGAATAGGCGCAAAACATGCTGAAATCGTAAAACAATAAGCCATCCGCGAGGCCGCGCGCCGCGAATGGCTGAAATAGTTAAGCGATGATGAACGGCCGTTATTTGGTACCGTACATGCGATCGCCGGCATCGCCGAGACCGGGCACGATATAGCCCTTTTCGTTGAGGTGACGATCAATCGCCGCGGTGAAGATCGGCACGTCGGGATGGGCTTCGCGGAAATTCTTGATACCTTCCGGAGCTGCCAGCAGACAAAGGAAGCGGATGTTCTTCGCACCGCGCTCCTTCAGCTTCTCAACGGCAGCGATGGAGGAGTTGCCGGTTGCCAGCATGGGATCGACGACAATGACCAGACGGGCGTCGAGGCTTTCGGGCGCTTTGAAGTAATATTCGACGGCTTCCAGCGTGTCATGATCGCGATAAACGCCGACATGGGCGACGCGCGCCGAAGGCACAAGTTCCAGCATGCCTTCCAGAAGGCCATTGCCGGCACGAAGGATGGAGGCAAAAACAAGTTTTTTTCCCTCGAGAACGGGTGCCTCGATGGTTTCAAGCGGCGTGTCGATGGTCTCCATTGTCATTTCAAGATCACGCGTCACTTCATAGCAGAGCAGCGTCGAGATTTCGCGCAACAGGCGGCGGAAGCCGGCCGTGGAGGTTTCCTTCTTGCGCATGATGGTGAGTTTGTGCCGCACCAGCGGATGTTCGATGACTGTGACGCCGTCCATGAAACTGGCCTTTCTTTATCTCATGCCCTGTAATTCACCGAAAGCGTGCTTTTCGCAAGCCTTCTTCGTGTTTTTACCCCGTCAACAACAACTCACGCCTGCTCCAGTCTGGCGAGCAGCGTTGCACGGGTGGCGTCGTCCACGAAGGCGCTCTCCAGTGCGGTTCGAGTCATGGCGTTGATCTCGGCCTCGGTGAAACCGAACTCGTCCGCCGCCAGCGCATATTCCCGCGCCAGTGAGGTAAAGAAGAATGGCGGGTCGTCGGAACTGACGCAGAGGCGCACGCCAGCGTCGCTAAGAGCTCTGAGCGGATGGCTGGCAAAATCGGGATAGACCTTGAGAGCAATATTGGAGCCGGGACAAACTTCAAGAACAGTCCCGCTTTCGGCAAGCCGGGCGACGAGGTCCGCATCTTCGATGGCGCGCACGCCATGCCCGATACGCGCCGGCCTGACGAGATCGAGCGCATCGGCAACGCTTTCCGGACCACAGACTTCGCCCGCGTGAATGGTCAGCCCAAGACCGGCATCTCGCGCGATGTCAAAGGCACGGGCGTAATCCGCGACCCTTCCCATGCGCTCCTCACCCGCCATGTTGAAGCCTGATATAAGCGGATGCCGCACTCGCGCCGCATAGTCGGCAGCCGCGATGACCCGCTCAGGACCGAAATGCCGCTCGCCGGTGACGATGATGCGCGTCTCGATGCCGGTTTTCTCCTTTGCGATGCGGATGCCTTCTGCAACACCTGCCAGATAGGCATCTGCCCCCAGCCCGATGCGGTCACCATGATCGGGCGAAATGATCAACTCGCTATAGATGGTATTGGCCGCTGCAAGTTCGGCGAGATAGGTCTCGGTGAGAAGGGCATAATCTTCGTCGGTCTTGAACACCTGCGCCACTGCATCATAACAGCGGATGAACTCGGCGAAATCCGACCAGACATAGTTGCCGTCACGCAGAAAACTGCTGGTGTCGATGCCATATTTGTCCGCCTGTTTCGCAACGAGTGAAGGCGGAGCAGCGCCTTCGAGATGGCAGTGAATTTCGGCTTTCAGCAAATGCGATGTCAAATAAAGCTCCTGCCATGGGGACCGGCGTCAATGCCGAGATGATGGGCGATGCTTTCGCCGATATCGGCGTAGCTCGTGCGGATGCCGACATCGCGGGAACGGATGCCCGGGCCGAATGCCATGATTGGCACCCTTTCGCGTGTATGGTCCGTGCCTCGCCAGGTGGGATCGCAACCATGGTCGGCGGTGAGAAGCGCTATATCGCCAGGCGCCATCTTACGGTGGATTTCGGGGATCCGCGCATCGAAGGCCTCAAGGGCGGCGGCGTAACCGGCAACGTCCCGGCGATGGCCATAAAGCATGTCGAAATCGACGAAATTGGTAAAGACGAGATCGCCGTTTTCCGCCTCGTCGATGGCCTGCAGCGTCGCATCCATCAAGGCGGCGTTGCCATTTGCCTTGATGACGCGCGAGACGCCCTGATGAGCATAAATGTCACCGATCTTGCCGATCGCATGCACCTTTCGCCCCGCTTCCACCAGCCGGTCGAGCAGGGTGGGCTCGGGCGGCAGAACGGAGAAGTCGCGGCGATTGCCGGTGCGCTCAAAGGTCGCGACCGTTTCGCCGATGAAGGGCCTCGCGATGACGCGGCCTATGTTCAGTGGATCGAGCAGCTTGCGCACGGTCTCGCACATCGCGATGAGCCGCGGCAGGCCGAAATGCGTTTCATGCGCTGCGATCTGGAACACGGAATCCGAAGAGGTGTAGCAGATGGGCTTGCCGCTCCGGATATGTTCTTCGCCGAACCTGGCGATGATCTCGGTGCCGGAAGCATGGCAATTGCCGAGGATGCCAGGGATATCGGCCGCCTTGCAAATGGCTTCAACCAACTCCGGCGAAAAGGCGTCGCCTTCGCTCGGGAAATATCCCCAGTCGAAGGTTACAGGTGTGCCGGCGATCTCCCAGTGGCCTGAAGGGGTGTCCTTGCCCTTGGAGATTTCGCTGGCAGAGCCGTGCAGACCGAAAATTCGCTCGGGCGGCTCCATGCTGGCGGGAATGTTGCCGCTTGCCTGTCTTGCGATCTCGATGAGGCCGAGCGAACACATGTTCGGCAGCTTCAGCGGGCCGGAGCGAAGGCCTGCCCTGTCTGCAGCCCCTGCTGCGCAGAACTCTGCGATATGGGCGAGCGTATTGGCGCCAAGGTCGCCGTAGCGTTCCGCATCAGGCGCGCCGCCGACCCCGAAGGAATCCAGAACGAGAAGAAATGCTCTTGCCATAACTCTCCGCAACAAAAATGTGCCGACGGGTAACGTCAGGCCTATCCGTCGTTATAGATCAGCAATTCGTGAAGAAGGAAGCGCTTTTATGAACCATCCGGTAAAACCGGATGCTTAGTCCTCATCGCGCTTGGATTTCGGCGCGTTGAGATTGCGCAGGACATACCATCCGGCCGCGACAACCATAGCCGCCAGGATATACCACGTCACGGCGTAGGAGAGATGGTTGTTCGGGAATGTGAGCATGGTCTTGCCGCCGACCGGCAGGCCACCTGGATTGGGTGTCGCGTCCGCATCGACATAAAAGGGTGCGACATCGGACAGGCCGGAGGCCTGCGAGATTTGCGGAATATTCCGGGAATACCAGCGGCCATTCGTCGGATCGTTGGTGCGCAGGAAAAGCCCGCCTGTTTCCGGGCCGCGCATCAGGCCAACGACCTCCACGCGTCCGGCCGGTTGACCTTCCGCGCGGGAAGACGGGTCACGCTTATCGGAGGGCACGAAACCGCGATTGACGATGATGCTGGAGCCGTCGTCGCGCTTCAGTGGTGTCATTACCCAATAGCCCGGTCCCAGATCGGTGACGGTGTAGACCTGAACCTCTTTGTCGTTAAGGAAGACACCTGCCAATTTGACGCGGCGATATTCATAATCGGCGGGATCGGTGAGAGCGGGCCATTCGCCGGCTGCCGGTGCATCGACGGGCTGCGCATGGACCCGCGCTTCGACGCGCTCGATGAGGTTGAGCTTCCAGTACAGGCGCTGGACCTGCCATGTTCCGAGAGCAACAAGGCTGGACGTCAGGACAACGGTCAGGAACAGCACGACGATGGCCGCGGGGCGGACGCGGCGGTTTCCGGATGTGATTTCACTCATCTCAAGTCCTTGCGAGGCGGTTTTTGCCAACGGTTTGTCCGCATCGGGCCATTGGCGCCGCACCAGCCTCTTCCAGCAAATAACCCCATAAATCGCGCCTCGATTCATGGGGTTATGTGTTGGCCCGCCGGAGAAGCCCGGCGGGCGAAACATCGAATCTGCTCAGGGCAGGTTCTTCACATCTTCGATATGCAGCGGCATCATGTTTTTGTTCATGTTGTACATGACCCAGAGCGAGCCGGAGAGCGTGATCAGGAGAACCACGACGGTGAAGATCAACGCCATAAACGTCCAGCCGCCTTCGGATTTGGTGTCCATGTGCAGGAAGTAGATCATGTGCACGAAGATCTGGATGACGCCAAGACCCATGATTGCGATGACAAGCACGGTCTTGTTTTGAACGACGTCACCCATGACCAGCCAGAACGGGATCGCCGTCAGAATGACCGACAGGACGAAGCCGATCATGTAGCTTTTGAACGTACCGTGGCTGGCGCCATCATGGTGGTGATGGTCGTCGCCATGCGCGTGGTGATGTGCGTGTGCTTCGGAACTCATCAAAGAACTCCCATGAGGTAAACGAAGGAGAAGACGCCGATCCAGATGACGTCGAGGAAGTGCCAGAACATCGAAAGGCACATCAGGCGGCGCTTGTTGGCGGCGATCAGGCCGTGCTTGCCGACCTGAACCATCAGCGTCACGAGCCAGATGATGCCGAAGGTCACGTGCAGGCCGTGCGTGCCGACCAGCGCGAAGAAGGACGACAGGAACGCCGAGCGATGCGGGCCGGCACCTTCCTCGATCAGGTGGTGGAACTCGTAGAGTTCGACGGCGAGGAAGGCGAGACCGAAGAGACCGGTGATGCCGAGCCAGACTAGCGTCGTCTTCACCTTCTGTTTTTCCATTTCCAGCATGGCGAAGCCATAGGTGATGGAGGAGAAAAGCAGGAAGCCGGTGTTGATGGCGACGAGCTTGAGATCGAAGAGATCCGCGCCCGAAGGACCGGCCGCATAGCTGCGGCCGAGAACGGCGTAGGTGGCGAAGAGCACGGCAAAGATCAGGCAGTCGCTCATCAGATAGAGCCAGAAGCCGATAGACGTACCGTTTTCCGGATGGTGGTCTTCCTTCAGGTAGAAGACCGGTGGTTCAGCGCCGTCGACGCTGTGTGCAGGTGTATGAGCCATGTTTCGTTACGCCTGTTTCGCGAGCAGCTTCGTACGTTCCGCCTCGACGGTCGAAACGTCAGCGGCGGGAATGTAGTATTCGCGATTGTAGTTGAAGGTATGGGCGATCGAGACTGCGATGATGCCGATGAAGGACAGCGCTGCAAGCCACCAGATATGCCACACCAGGGCGAAGCCGAGTACCACGCTGATGCCGCTGATGATGACGCCAGCACCGGTATTCTTCGGCATATGGATCGGGATGAAACCTTCCAGCGGCCGGCTGTAACCGCGCTTCTTCATGTCCGTCCAAGCATCCACATCGTGGATGACGGGCGTGAAGGCGAAGTTGTACTGCGGCGGCGGCGAAGACGTCGACCATTCCAGCGTGCGGCCATTATAGGGGTCGCCGGTCACGTCACGCAGCTGCTCGCGCTTCAGGAAGCTGACGATGAGCTGGATGATGAAGGAGGCGATGCCGAGCGCTATCAGGAACGCGCCGAAGGCAGCGATCACGAACCAGATCTGCAGCGAGTTGTCTTCAAACTGGCTGAGGCGGCGGGTGATACCCATCAGGCCGAGAATGTAGAGCGGCATGAAGGCGAAGTAGAAGCCGACGAACCAGAACCAGAAGGACAGCTTGCCCCAGAACGGATCGAGACGGTAACCGAAAGCCTTCGGGAACCAGTAGACGATACCTGCCAGAACGCCGAAGACGACGCCGCCGATGATCGTGTTGTGGAAGTGGGCGATGAGGAACAGCGAGTTGTGTAGCACGAAGTCAGCAGGGGGAACGGCGAGAAGAACGCCGGTCATGCCGCCGATGACGAAGGTGATCATGAAGCCGATCGTCCAAAGCATCGGCACGTCGAACTTGATGCGGCCCTTATACATGGTGAAGAGCCAGTTGAAGATCTTCGCACCCGTCGGGATCGAGATGATCATCGTCGTGATGCCGAAGAAGGCATTGACGTTAGCGCCCGAACCCATGGTGAAGAAGTGGTGCAGCCACACGAGGTAGGACAGGATGGTGATGACGGCGGTGGCGTAAACCATCGAGGCATAACCGAAGAGACGCTTGCCCGAGAAGGTGGCGACGATTTCGGAGAAGATACCGAAAGCCGGCAGCACCAGAATATAAACTTCGGGATGGCCCCAGATCCAGATGAGGTTGACATACATCATCGGATTGCCGCCGAGGTCGTTGGTGAAGAAATTCGTGCCAGCGTAGCGGTCAAGGGTCAGAAGCGCGAGCGTTGCGGTCAGGATCGGGAAGGAGGCCACGATCAGGATGTTCGAACACAGCGACGTCCAGACGAAGATCGGCATGCGCATCATGGTCATGCCCGGCGCGCGCATCTTGATGATGGTCACGATCAGGTTGATGCCCGATAGTGTCGTTCCGACACCGGCGATCTGCAGGCCCCAGATATAATAATCGACCCCGACCCCCGGGCTTCCGTCGATGCCCGACAGCGGCGGGTAGGCGAGCCAGCCTGTCTGCGCATATTCACCGATGAACAGGGAGATCATGGTGATGACGGCGCCGGCCGTGGTCATCCAGAAGGAGAAGTTGTTGAGGAAGGGGAACGACACGTCGCGGGCGCCGATCTGAAGCGGCACGACGAAGTTCATCAGACCTGTGATCATGGGCATGGCCATGAAGAAGATCATGATGACGCCATGGGCCGTGAAAATCTGGTCGTAGTGATGCGGCGGAAGGTAACCCTCCGATCCGCCGGAGGCGATCGCCTGCTGAACGCGCATCATGATGGCGTCGGCAAAGCCGCGCAGAAGCATGACGAGCGCCAGAATGATGTACATGATACCGATCTTTTTGTGATCGATACTCGTAAACCACTCATTCCACAGATAGCCCCACATGCGGAAATAGGTGATGGCGCCGATAACGGCGATGCCGCCCAGAGCCACGGCCGCGAAGGTGGCGACAAGAATGGGCTCGTGAAGCGGGATTGACTCCCAAGTTAGCCGTCCGAACAGGAACGACGTTTGATCGGAGTTGACGACCATTTTAGCCTCTTGCGATTCAAAAACGTATGATCGGCGCGGACTGGCCGCGCCGCAGAATGCCGGGACGGATCGTCAGCCAGCGACTTGTTTCGTTTCCGGCAGCGCCGCGGGTTCGAAAGTCTGACCTTCGATCACAGCCGGGGTAGATTGCGGACCATTGGCGACGCCGTAAGGTGCAAGCGGTGTGCAGACCACGGAGTTGAGAGCCTTGGCCATGTCGATGCCTTCCTTGCCGCCGCCGCCATTGGCGTCGATATGCATCATGTCGCGCATGCAGAGCTTGTTCGGCTCGACGCAGCGGTTGAGGATGGCGCTGTAGAGTTCCGGATCGACAGAAGCGAAATACTGCACCGGCTCACGCTCGGAAGGCTTGGCGAATTCGAGATATTCCTGGCGGCCGAAACCCTTGCCGCCTTCCTTTGCCTTGGCCACCCACTGGTCGAAGCCCTGCTGGCTGAGACCATGGAACTTGAAGCGCATATGCGAGAAGCCGGGACCGGAGAAGTTTGCCGAGAAGCCGTCATAGACGCCTTCCTTGTTGATCACCGCGTGCAGCTTGGTCTGCATGCCGCCCATCGCGTAGATCTGGCCGGCCAGTGCGGGCACGAAGAACGAATTCATCGCGGTCGTTCCGGTGATCTTGAAGTTTATCGGGACATCGACGGGCGCGGCAAATTCATTGACGCTGCCAATGCCGAGTTCCGGATAGAAGAACAGCCACTTCCAGTCCATCGCTACCACTTCGACCGTCAGCGGTTTGACATCGGCCGTCACCTGACGGTTCTCATCGATCCGCTCCAGCGGGCGATAGGGGTCGAGGCGGTGGGTGGAAATCCAGGTTACCGTGCCGAGCATCAGGATGATGGCAACCGGCGCAGACCAGATCACCATTTCAAGCCGCGTGGAATGATGCCACTCGGGGTCGTAATCTTCCGCTTTCGCCGATTCACGGTACTTCCATGCGAAGAACAGCGTGAGGACGATGACCGGAACGATGATCAGCAGCATCAAGACAGTGGACGTGATGATAAGATCGCGCTGCTGGATGGCGACGTCGCCCGATGGATTCATGACAACGAGGTTGCAGCCGCTGAGCAGCAACAGAGCCGGGATCGCCAGAAGGGCGGATGGGAGTTTTTTGATCATGCGCACGTTCTTTGAACTCGTACAGTTTGGATTAGGCTGCGGAATAATTACCAAACATCATTTCTGGAATGAGGTATATTGTCGCGGTGCAGCGAAAGCGTTGCGATGCACCATAAGCGGCAGTTCTGCTCAAAGGCGGAGTGGCTGCATTATCGCACGCTGGGCCTGACCGGCAACCCTTTATTTTCAAACTTCAATTGACGTTACGTAGGGTGCGTGTGACAATCCGCCGCATAGTAACGCAACGGAAGAGGAGCCGGCGCGTTACAGGGAATGGTTCGTCCATGACGCAGGAGGGATATTATGAGTTATACCAATGCTGCTCCATCCTTTGGGCAGGCACCGGAAGCAAACGGGGCTGGCCCCGTCAGGGTCGATCCGGATCGCATCACGATTGCCGTCATTCTCGCAAGAATGACCGAATTTTTCGACTTTTTCATCTATGCCATCGCCTCTGCGCTCGTCTTCCCGCACGTGTTCTTCTCCTATGCAGATCCACTGACGGCCACCCTCTATTCCTTCGCTGTTTTCTCCCTTGCCTTCATCGCACGGCCGATCGGCTCGCTCATCTTCCTCCAGATCGACCGTAAATTCGGCCGCGCCGTGAAGCTGATGGCGGCTCTGTTCACGCTCTGTGGCTCCACCATGGCGATCAGTTTCCTGCCTTCCTATGCGGAAGTCGGAATGCTCGCACCGATCCTGCTCGCCGTCTTCCGTATCGGCCAGGGTCTTGGACTGGGTGGTGCATGGGATGGTCTCGTCTCGCTGCTTGCGATGAATGCACCACCGAAACAGCGCGGCTGGTACGCCATGATGCCGCAGATCGGCGCCGCCATGGGCTTCGGCCTCGCCAGCGCTTTCTTCATTGTCTTCGTGACGCAGCTTTCCAATGCGGAATTTCTCGCCTGGGGCTGGCGTTTCCCCTTCTTCGTGGCGCTGGCGCTGAATGTGCTTGCGCTCTTTGCCCGCCTGCGGATGATCGTGACGCCGGAATTCCAGTCCATGCTGGAGCAGCATGAGTTGGAACCACGGCCCATGTTCAAGATGTTGCGGTCGCAGTTTCCAGTCGTGGTCACGGGTGCTTTCGTGCCTCTGGCCAGCTTTGCGCTCTTCCACCTCGTCACGGTTTTTCCGCTCAGCTGGGTGTCGCTCAATACCAGCCAGCATGTGTCCGACTTCCTTTTCGTGCAGTTCGTCAGCGCTATCATCGCTGGTGGCATGATCGTGATCTCGGGCGTTCTCGCGGATCGCATCGGCCGACGGAAGCTTCTGGCCATCGCAGCGGTGCTGATTGGCCTTTTCAGCCTCGTGGCGCCCATTCTCCTGGGGTCTGGTGATATCGGCCGTTATCTCTTCGTGTTGATCGGCTTCTCCTTGCTCGGCCTGTCCTTCGGCCAGGCGGGCGGAGCGCTCGCCTCGCGCTTCAGCCGTGAGTACCGCTACACCGGCGCCTCGCTGACGTCGGATGTGTCCTGGCTCATCGGCGCCGGTTTCGCACCGCTTGTCGCGCTCGGATTTTCGTCCAAGTTCGGCCTTTTCGCTGTCGGTATTTACCTGATGTCGGGCGCACTTTGCACGCTTATCGCCCTCTGGTTCAGCCGCACGCTGGATATGCCGTCGGAGTAAATGGGGCTTTGACATCACCCGCAGCCATGACGCCGCGGAATCCTCCCGGATTTCGCGGCGCTTCTGTCACACCTATCCGAATGAGCTTCGAGTTTTCATCCACAGGCGGCCGGAACCGCCATACTCACATCTCGGCTTAGCAATTGGTGCAGGCCGTTTCGGCGTCGCGCTGCTTGAAGAAATAGTCCCGACTTATCGTGATCGATTTTGTGCCTGATGAGGCGATATCGGGCATGAACATCATCAAGTCATGTGGAATGGAGAGCTCGACATGGATCAGGAAACTGTCCGCGAGTTGCAATCGGGTCGGAACGGCCACTGGCGAGCCGACCGCATAGGGCCTCTGATTTTTCTCATCCCATGACCACACGATTTTGGCCTGCTTCTGCGCATCGATCTTGATGCCGCTGATCTTCAGTTGCAGGCCTTTGATGCTGTAGGGTGCAAATATGGCTGCGGCGACATCCTGCATGCCGGCCAGATAGGTTTTGTCTACCGAACCTGTTTTCGATATCAGGTCATTGATGCTCGCTGCTGCAGTGCTCGCCCGTTTGTAGGTGTTGTAGCCGATCGTCAATTCAAAGGACGTCAGGTAAAGTGCGAGCAATATCGGAAAGATAATCGCGAACTCGATTGCACCGACGCCCCGTTTGTCGCGGGCAAAGCGCAACGCGAGGGCGACAAGACGTTGTTTGCCGTTTGCTGCCGCGGATAGTAGCCCCGCCATCATGAGCCCCCGCTCGTGGTGTATTTCTCGTTCATGAACGCGCTCGTTGCGACGATGAGAAAATGCGAGGGCATGGAGCCATCGACGGGTCTTATCTTCGTAAGATAAGGCCGGATGATATCGGCGACGACTCGCCATCGATAATAGACGCGCAACATGTTGATGGTTTCCGGTCCGCCCGGCTTGAAGCCGAACTGGGCCGTGTCGAGGTCATAATATTCGCCATAGGCCTTCAGTGGTATCGTGGTCGGAATATCCTTGAAGGCGGCGAAGGAGCGAAGATCGATGTAAAGCTTCTGTTCTTTCTCGATCTCACCGTCGCAGTTGATCATAATGGAGACTTCGTCGCAGAAATTCTTGCGGAAATCCGCTTTCGAGATCGAGCTGCTGATCTGGCCCGTCCTCAGGCGCCGGCCCATTGTCTCCGTCGCGTTCACGACGACCTGTTCGGCCATCATGGCAATGAAGGTTTCGAGGATTGCAAACACCACGAGGAAATAGGGAATGGCGAGGATCGCAAATTCGATGGCTGCTGTCCCGTCGCGCGAGACGCCGAATTTTTCCAGCAATGGCTTCAGTCTGGCCAGTCGCATAGGGGTCTATCTCTGAGAATATGCGGCAAGCGCAACCGTTGAATTGTTGCGGACGATAACCACCCCATGTTTAGATTCTATTACTTCGATGAACTATACTTTATTGAATTCCGAATTTGGTACGCCCCACAGCAAAAAAGCCCGGCTCAGGGCCAGGCTTTTCGAGAATGGATGGAGCAGACGCTTAATCCGCATCGGCCCGGGCGAGCACCTCCAGCGTCGGCGTGGAGGTGATGTTGTAGCCGCAATCCACATAGTGGCATTCGCCGGTCACGCCGCGGGACAGGCTGGAAAGGAGATAAAGCGCCGATCCGCCAATGTCGTCGATGTCGGCCGTCCGCCGCAGCGGTGCGTTCTTCTGGTTCCAGGCGTATATCGCACGGGCGTCGGAAATGCCTGCACCGGCGAGCGTGCGGACCGGGCCGGCCGAGATGGCGTTCACGCGGATGTCGCGTGGGCCGTAATCGGCCGCGAGATAACGCACGGACGCCTCAAGAGCCGCCTTGGCGACGCCCATGACGTTGTAGTTCGGGATGACGCGCTGAGAACCATTATAGGTCAGCGTCAGCATGGAGCCGCCATTGGTCATCAGTTCAGCGGCGCGCTTGGCAATTTCCGTGAAGGAGAAACAGGAAATGACCATGGTACGGCTGAAATTCTCGCGCGTCGTGTCGGCGTAAAGACCCTTCAGCTCGTTCTTGTCGGAGAAGCCGATGGCGTGCACGACGAAATCGAGCGAGCCCCATTTTTCGCGAATCGTCGCAAACAGCGCATCCACCGAAGCGATATCCTCGACATCGCAAGGTACGATGAAGTCGGAACCAAGCTCCGCAGCGAGCGGTTTCACGCGCTTGCCAAGCGCTTCACCCTGGTAGGTGAAGGCAAGTTCCGCGCCCTGTGCCGCAAGCGCCTTGGAGATGCCCCAGGCGATCGAGTGATTGTTTGCGACGCCCATGATGAGGCCGCGTTTACCCTGCATGATGCCGTTCATGGGCAATTATCCGTTATGACGCTGGAAGACGAGCGTGGCGTTGGTGCCGCCGAAGCCGAAGGAATTGGAAAGGATGGTGTCGATCTTGGCGTTGTCGATACGGCTGCGAACGATCGGAACGCCCGCAAATTCCGGATCGAGTTCTGAAATATGCGCGCTTTCACCAATGAAGCGCTCCTGCATCATCAACAGGCCGTAGATCGATTCCTGCACGCCGGCCGCGCCGAGCGAATGGCCGGTGAGCGACTTGGTCGACTGGATGTGCGGGATCTTATCGCCGAAGACTTCGCGGATCGCGCCGATTTCCTTGCTGTCGCCAACCGGTGTCGAGGTGCCGTGGGTATTGATATAGTCGATGTCGCCCTTGACGGTGGAAAGGGCCTGCCGCATGCAGCGGATCGCGCCTTCGCCCGACGGTGCAACCATGTCGTAACCGTCCGAGGTTGCGCCATAACCGACGATTTCGGCGTAGATCTTTGCGCCGCGCGCCTTCGCATGCTCCAGCTCTTCGAGAACCAGGACGCCCGCACCGCCGGCGATAACGAAGCCATCGCGGTTGACGTCATAGGCGCGCGAGGCGACGTCGGGAGTTTCGTTGTATTTGGACGACATGGCTCCCATGGCGTCGAAAAGGTTCGACATCGACCAGTCGAGATCCTCGTGGCCGCCAGCGAACATCACGTCCTGCTTGCCCCACTGGATCATTTCGGCGGCGTTGCCGATGCAATGCGCCGAGGTGGAGCAGGCCGACGAGATGGAGTAGTTGACGCCGTGGATCTTGAACCAGGTCGCGAGCGTGGCCGAAGCGGTGGAGGACATGGCCTTCGGCACGGCGAAGGGGCCGATGCGCTTCGGGCTGTTGTTCTTCAGCGTAATGTCGGCAGCTTCGAC
This sequence comes from Agrobacterium sp. DE0009, assembly GCF_007680755.1. NCBI lineage: Bacteria > Pseudomonadati > Pseudomonadota > Alphaproteobacteria > Hyphomicrobiales > Rhizobiaceae > Agrobacterium > Agrobacterium sp. DE0009. Next base: position 1,778,847 of record NZ_VEIU01000001.1, on the reverse strand, counting down.
AATCGTGCGGGTGGAAGGGCCGCCAGAGCCCATGATGATGCCGGTGCGCTCATTGCCGCTGATATCGCTCTCTTCGAGGCCGGAATCGGCGATTGCCTGCTTCATGGCGACGTGGTTCCACGCGCCGCCCTGCGACAGGAAACGCATGGCGCGACGATCGACCAGGTCGGTCGGGTCCAGAGACGGCTTGCCCCAGACCTGGCACTTGAAACCGTGTTCGGCAAAATCCGGCGAAAAAGAAATGCCGGATTTGGCATTGCGCAGCGACGCGGTGACCTCGGCGGCATCACCGCCGATGGAAGAAACAATACCGAGGCCGGTGACAACAACTCGTCTCATCAAAGGGACCTTTTCTTTAGATTTCGGCTGGGCGACTGTAGGCCGTCCGGCGTTTGTCTGAACTATTTCGTCTGCCTCAGGCAGCCTTTTCCTTGGACAGGCCGACCCGCAGGTCGGATGCCTGATAGATGGTTTCACCATCCGCCTTCAGCCAGCCGTCGGCGGTGCCAAGCACCAGACGGCCGCGCATCACGCGCTTAAAATCGATACCATATTGCAGGAGTTTGGTGTGAGGGCGAACCATGCCCTTGAACTTCACTTCACCGGTGGAAAGCGCCATGCCGCGACCTTCTTCGCCCAGCCAGCCGAGGAAGAAGCCGGTCAGCTGCCACATGCCATCAAGGCCGAGGCAGCCCGGCATGATCGGGTTGCCCTGGAAATGGCAGGGGAAATACCAGTCGTCAGGGCTCACATCGTATTCGGCACGGATGAAACCCTTGTCGAATGCGCCGCCGGTCTCCGAAATTTCGGTGATCCGGTGCACCATGAGCATGGGGGGCAATGGGAGCTGGGCATTTCCCGGGCCGAACAATTCGCCGCGACCGCAGGACAGGATCTCTTCGTAATTGTAACTTGACTGCCTCGTTGCCATACCGCTTTCACTTCCCCAGTTACTGGTGTTGATTGACTTCACTAGAGCAAGTTAGGTTCAAAATGAAGCGCCACAAGGGCAGAGGCCGTTTCAGCCCCATTCTTTGTCTTCACAACCCTCTTTACAGAAGTCATTACCTCAATATGGCGTCCGCATACAGGAACCGTCAGTCGGGAACCAGAGGAAATTTGCAGGAAGAGCCGGTTTGCAGCCATTTACGACACGCCACGGCGCTGAAACTATTGAAAGCAATCCTCGCAAAAGATATATGCTATTGCAATTGACAGGTTTCAGACCTCTGTTTGGAATGGGATTGCATGGCATTTGACGCCACATTGGATATTGGGACGAGGCTGCGGCGCTCGGGGCTGCGGCCCACGCGCCAGCGCGTTGCTTTGGGCGATCTTCTTTTCGCAAAGGGCGATCGGCACCTGACGGTCGAGGAGCTGCATGACGAGGCGGTGACCGCCGGCGTGCCCGTTTCTCTCGCCACGGTCTACAATACGCTGCATCAGTTTACGGAAGCCGGACTGATCCGTGTTCTTGCCGTCGAAGGCGCGCGCACCTATTTCGATACGAACGTTTCGGATCACCATCACTTCTTCGTGGAGGGCGAGAACGAGGTTCTCGATATTCCGATCAACAATCTTCAGATAGACAATCTGCCAGAAGCGCCCGAGGGTATGGAAATCGCCCATGTTGATGTGGTGATCCGCTTGCGTCGCAAGCGCGGCTGACGCCGTATCTGGTAACGGATATGAAAATGGCGCCGAAGGGCGCCGTTTCTGTTTTCAGCATTTCCTTCGATAGGTCACTTCATCACGTCTTCCGGCCGTCTGCCGGGCTTGGCCTTGTAGGGCGGGAAAGTCCAGCCGAAAAGTAGCGCGCCGGATCGGACGGATAAGGCCGTCAGAAAACCCGCAGCGGACGCGGCATAAAGCGGTGCGCCGAAGAAATAGACGACAATAAAGGTGGAGGAGCCCAGAAGCGCGCAGGTGATGTAGATTTCCGGGCGCAGGAGAACCGAAGGCTCCCCCGCCATTATATCGCGCAACACTCCTCCAAACGTCGCGGTCAGGACGCCTGTGACGATGGCGACGGTTGCCGAGCCGCTCGCGGCAAGGCCCTTGGCTGCTCCCATGACGCAATAGGCCGAAAGGCCGAGCGCATCGAGCCAGATCAATACACGGTAACGGGATTCGAAGAGATGCGCGGTGAAAAACAGCAGCACCGCCACCGAGACGCAGACGAGAATATAGGTGGGGTTGATGACCCAGAACACCGGCGTTCTGCCCAGCACGAGATCGCGTACCGTACCACCGCCAATACCGGTCGCAGCCGCGAAAAACAGGAAACCGATCAGGTCGAGCTGCTTGCGCGAGGCGGCGAGCGCGCCGGTTGCGGCAAAGACAGCGACACCGGCATAATCGAGAAAACCCAGAAGTGTCATGAAAAGGTTCCCCCTGGAACACGGGCCGCGAACAGGTCAGTGTCGCGCAAGCACTAAACTCTAGGCTGGTCGCCCGGATGATCGCAACATCCATAACCCAAACGGATGCAAAGGAAAATGCCGTGCGAATCGCTCTCGTTGCTGCTCTTCAGGCGCTGGTTCTCTTGATGTTTCCAGCGGCGCTCTCGGCGCAGCAGCAGCTGGTGAGCGATCCTGAAATTTACGAGAAGGATCATTTCCGCAACGAGTGCAAGGTGGCGGCTTTCGGCGATGATTTCGTCACGCGGCTGGATATCAACAATGACGGGTTGATGGATGCCGTCGTCAATCATGGGGTTCTGGACTGCGACGGCAAAAAAGGCCGCGCCTGCGATGACGAGGGATGCCCTTATAATTTTTACGTGCAGGTGAAAGAGGGCGGCTACCTGATGATCGCAACCGCGCGGATCTACGGTTATGACTTTATCAAGCGGTTCGGCAACATGGTTTTCGTGTTGAAGATGCATCCGCGTTATTGCGAGCGCACCGACAAGGAACCTTGCCTGATGACGGTTCGTGTTCGCGGTACCAAATTCGTCACCATTTCGAGGAAGTAACGACGATCCCGGTCAGGGTGCAACCCGCCGGATTTTGACCTGCTGATTATAGCGGCGCCGCAATGAGCGGGGAATGACAAGGGTGGCAAGCGCGACAGCAAAAATTGCGCCTGTAACTACCCACAGGGCATCGGACTGTAGATTGGCGCCGAGAATGGCGCCGCAGATCGCGCCGCTCAGCATGCCAAGCCAGGGAACGATCTGAATTCCCCAGTCGAGGCTCCGGTCACCGAGAAGAAAACGACCGATGCCTCGGCCGAAGCGGGAAAGCGCGCCCGTCACATAGGTGAGCCCGATCGGCAGCCCCTCTATATGCTCGACGGCCGCATTGACCATGCCCATCGCGAAAACGACAATGTAGAATTGCGGGAGGGCCGAGGCCACTTTGCCAAGCAAGGCGGCGACGGCGACCAGGCATCCCACGACCGCCAGAACGGCAAAGATGCGCCGTTCGAATTTATGGGCCACGACGATGCCACCGGCATTGCCCGCCACAAAGGCAATGATCGCGAACAGCAGTTTCGCAGCGTGGGAGTAGCCTCCCGCTTCCGCCGAGACGGCAGCTCGCGTGGTATTGCCTGTCATGAAGGACACGAAGTCGCCCGAAATATGCAGGCCTACCGCGTCAGTCATTCCAGCGATGAAGGAAATCGCCGCAACCAGTGCAATGCCGGTTCCTGTTCGTCTCGCTCTGATGATGCTGCGGCGTCTTTGTCTGGTCATGGAAAGCTCGATTTAAAAACCCCAGCCGATGCGCGCGGGCTCTTATTTCTAGAATGGCAGGCGGCAAGTTTGCAATCGTTCTGAGAGCGCTCACCAGCAGCCATTTTGTCTAGACAAATGGGGAATCACTGCCTACCATGCCTCAAATAAAGCGAAACACAACATCGCACAAAAATAAGTCAAAGGGGTTCAGATCATGAAGAAAACGTGGGTTCTCGCCACTATTGCCGCACTTGCCTCATCCGCTTCCGCTTACGCTGAAACCGCAGTGACCATCGGAATGTCCGGCTGGACAGGGTTTGCACCGCTGACGCTTGCCAAGCAGGCGGGCATTTTTGAAAAGAACGGCCTCAAAGTCGAGATCAAGAAGATTCCGCAGGCCAGCCGTCACCTTGCTCTCGCGTCCGGCGACATTCAGTGCGCGGCCACCACGGTGGAAACCTGGATCGCGTGGAATGCCAATGGCGTGAAATCCACCCAGATTTTCCAGATGGACAAGTCTCACGGTGCTGACGGTATCGCGGTTCGCAGCGACGTCTCCAAGGTCGCCGACCTCAAGGGCAAGACGATTGCCGCCTCCGCGCCGGGCACATCACCCTATTTCTTCCTCGCATGGATCCTCAAGGAGAACGGCCTGACGCTGAAGGATGTGAAGGTTGTCAACCTTGAGCCAGGCCCGGCTGCGCAGGCCTTCGTCGCTGGCCAGAACGATGCGGCCATGACCTATGAACCGTATCTTTCCACCGTTCGTGCCGCGCCCGACAAGGGCAAGATCCTTGCGACAACGCTGGATTACCCCGCTGTCATGGATACGTTCGGTTGCACCCCGGATTTCCTGAAGGCCAATCCGCAGGCGGCCAAGGCCCTCGCAGACAGCTATTTTCAGGCACTGGAACTGATCAAGGCCGACCCGGAAAAGTCCTATGCGACAATGGGGGCGGACGTAAAGCAGGCAGGTGAAGCCTTCGCCGCCTCTGCAAAATTCCTTGAATGGCAGGACAAGGCTGCCAACCAGAAATTCTTTGACGGTGAATTCAAAACATTTTCCGAAAAGGCGGCCGACCTGCTGCTGGAAATTGGCGTGATAAAGTCGAAGCCCGATCTTTCGACCCTCGCGGACACCTCTTTCATCAAGTAATCGAACAGGCCGCTGACATTCCCGCGGGGATGCCGCGGCGGAAAGCAAGTGAGAGCGTCGGTTGCGTGATGAAACACGTTCGGCGCCCTGATGGCGCGGCAAGAGTGCCGCGCCGACTTTATGGTTAAGGTCTCAGATGCAACCTCTTCAACCCATCCGCAACAGCACGAGAATTAGTCTTGGCGTTCTGTTTTTCGTTCTGTTTTTTGCCGCCTGGGGCTTTGCCACGCTTGGCGGTTTCGTGTCGCCGACCTTTCTGGCCGACCCTATCACCATGCTGAAGGATGGCATCTATCTTCTGACCGATCAGGGTTTTGCCAGCGATATTGGCATGACGATCTGGCGCGTCGTCGGTGGCTTCGTTTTGGCCTCGCTCGTGGCCGTCCCGCTCGGCATTGCGATGGGAGCATATAAGCCCGTCGAAGCGCTGCTTGAGCCGTTTGTCTCCTTCGCGCGCTATCTGCCGGCTTCAGCCTTCGTTCCGCTGCTCATTCTCTGGGCCGGTATCGGCGAGATGCAGAAGCTGCTTGTCATCTTCATTGGTGCGGTGTTCCAGATCATCCTGATGGTCGCCGTGGCGGTTGCCGGCACGCGCCGCGATCTGGTGGAGGCCGCCTATACGCTGGGTGCGAAGGACCGGGGCGTGGTGCGCCGTGTTCTCATTCCTGCCAATGCGCCAGACATCGCCGAAATTCTCCGCCTCGTCCTCGGCTGGGCCTGGACCTACGTCATCGTTGCGGAACTCATCGGCGCTTCCTCGGGTATCGGCTACATGATCATCAACAGCCAGGCGTTGATGGCGACAGGCCAGATCATCTTCGGCATCATCGTTATCGGCGTCATCGGCCTTATCTCGGATTTCGCGTTCAAATCGCTGAACCGGAAGCTTTTTGCGTGGAGGCTTGCCTGATGAGCGAACTCGTTATCAAGGGCGTCAGCCGCACGTTTCCAGGCGTACAGGGCGGGCAGCCGACATTGGCCTTGCAGCCGACCAGTCTGGAAATCCCGCGCAATGATTTCGTCACCATTCTCGGCCCGTCGGGATGCGGAAAATCAACCTTGCTGCGCATCATCGCCGGTCTCGACCGTCCGACGACGGGCGAGGTGGTGTTGTCCGGAAGGCCTGTGACGGGCCCCGGAGCGGATCGCGGGATGGTGTTCCAGTCCTATACCCTGTTCCCCTGGCTGACGATCCGCGAAAATGTTGCTTTTGGCTTGCGCGAACGCGGCGTCGCCGAGAAGGAAAAATGGGAGATCGTCGACAGCTACATCGACAAGGTCGGCCTGCGCGGCTTCGAAAACCATTGGCCAAAGCAATTGTCCGGCGGCATGCAGCAGAGAACGGCCATTGCCCGAGCGCTCGCGAACGGCCCAAAAATCCTGCTGCTTGACGAGCCATTCGGGGCTCTCGACAACCAGACGCGCGGGCTGATGCAGGAATTGCTGCTCGGCATCTGGGAGCGCGAGCAGAAGACGGTCATATTCGTCACTCATGATATCGAAGAGGCGGTCTTCATGGCGTCGCGTGTCGTGACCATGTCCGCAAGGCCCGGCCGCGTCAAGTCGATTACGCCGGTCGATCTGCCGCATCCCCGTCATTATACCGTCAAGGCCAGTCCGGAATTTTCCGAACTGCGGGCAAAGCTCACGGAGGAAATCCGCAGCGAGGCGATCGCCGCCGCCGCCCATGGCTAACTGATCCGGAAGAAGGGGTGACGTATCGGGATGAGGAATTCAGGCGTCGATCTTCAGGAGAAATCATTGCACGAGCGCATCCGCAATGATGTCGAGCGACAGATCATGTCGGGTGAGTGGCCGCCGGGATATCGTATTCCTTTCGAGCACGAAATGACCCGGCAATATGCCTGCTCGCGCATGACGGTGAACAAGGCTCTCGGCGAACTGGTTCGGCGCGGCCTGATAGAAAGACGCCGGCGGCTTGGCACTTTCGTTCGTCAGCCGCACGCGCAATCCGCCGTGCTGGACATCCACGACATTGAACGGGAAGTCCAGTCGCTGGGCCTTGCTTACAGCTATCGTCTCGACAGGAGAGACAAGCGTTCGGTGGGGGAGAAAGATGGCGCCGCCATGGAGCTTGCCGCCGACGCCCCTGTTCTCGACCTCACCTGCACGCATTTTGCCGGCGGCGTCCCCTTCTGCGTCGAACATCGCATCATCAATGTCACTGCTGTTCCCGATGCGGCGTTTGCGGATTTTTCTGAGGTCGGGCCCGGTACGTGGCTGCTGAAGATGGTTCCTTGGAGTGCTGCCGAACATCGCATCAGTGCCGTCTCCGCCGACCGGAAAATCGCGACAGCACTGGGCATTGCTTTTGGTACCGCCTGTCTTGTTGTCGACCGGCGCACCTGGCACGGCCCGGATCACATCACCCGTGTCCGGGTTATCTATCCCGGAGACCGCCATGCACTCGTTGCGCAGTTTTCGCCCTCACAAAAAAGCTGAGGCACGCGCAGTTCATTTTTTGACAAAGAGGAGTTTACGAGTCGCCTTTTGACAATATAATAGTTGTCAAAAGAACTCAGGTTATTTACGGAACGTCAAGCTTTCACGACGGCATCCGTTCATGACCCCGGTTTTCACGAACCGGTCATTTAGCGGATGAGTTCATCGACGGAAATCCGGGATAAAATCATGCCAGCCGAGACCTCAACCTCTTTAGCACTTTTCAATAGGGCAAATACTGCAAGGCGCTTTGCCCTTGGCGTGGCTGTCATCGTCGTGGCCGGTTTGAGCACGGTCACGGTTTTTGCTCAGACGGCTTCGGAAACGCAAACAGTTCAGCCGGCACAGCAGACGGACCCCGTGACGCCGGCCGCCCCGCCGCCCGCGCCCGGCCAGCCTTCCGCAACTGCACCTGAGCAGCCCGCCGCGAGCACACCGTCCCAGCCTTCGTCAATTGAGCCGGTACAGGCTCAACCAGCGGCAGCCACGCCGCCGGCTCAGACAGAACAGCCTGGTCAGGCCTCTGAGGCACCAGTGCCGAACGAGGCCACAACGCCCATCGAGCCTGTCAGCCCGGCGCCCGCGAGCGCCGAACATCGTGCGGACATCCCGCACAATTTGTCTCCGTGGGGCATGTTCATGGCCGCCGACTGGGTCGTTAAGGGCGTCATGATCGGTCTTGCTTTCGCATCGCTGGTCACCTGGACGGTCTGGGTTGCCAAGTCGATCGAGCTTGCGGGTGCACGCGTGCGTGCAGGCGCGACACTCAAGGTCATTCGCAAGGCCAAAACGCTGAGTGAAGCGACCGAGGCCGTGGAAAAGAAGGGCGGACCGGCAGCGCTGATGCTGCGCATGGCCACCCATGAAATGCAGCTTTCTGACGCGGTTGTCGAACATACGGATGGCGGCGGCATCAAGGAGCGGGTGTCGTCGGCCCTGTCGCGGATCGAAACCCATGCCGGCCGCCGCATGTCCCGCGGGACCGGCGTTCTGGCGACCATAGGCTCCACCGCTCCCTTCGTTGGCCTGTTCGGCACCGTCTGGGGCATCATGAATTCCTTCATCAGCATTTCGGAATCGCAGACCACCAATCTTGCCGTTGTCGCGCCCGGCATTGCGGAAGCGCTTCTCGCAACCGCCATCGGTCTTGTCGCCGCAATTCCGGCGGTCGTGATCTACAACGTCTTCGCCCGTTCCATTACTGGATACCGCCATTTGCTAGCGGATGCTGCAGCCGGCGTCGAACGCCTCGTCAGCCGCGATCTAGATTTCCGTCGCATTCCGCCGGGCAGCACAAGCAGGCCCGCCGTCTCGCTGGTTGGACGGTGATCGATCATGGCTGGCGGCATTCGCGAAAATAGCGGAGACGATCTCTCCGAAAACCACGAAATCAATGTCACGCCCTTCATCGACGTGATGCTGGTTCTGCTCATCATCTTCATGGTGGCTGCGCCGCTTGCCACGGTGGATGTCAATGTCGATCTGCCAGCCTCCACGGCCAAACCGGCCGAACGGCCGGAAGAACCGCTTTATCTGACGGTCAAGGACGATCTGTCGCTCAATCTTGGAAACGATGCGGTAGCACGTGAAGCGCTGGCGGCTGCAATAGACCGGCAGACGGGCGGCAACAAGGACACACGTATTTTTCTGCGCGCAGACAAGGCCGTCGATTACGGTCATTTCATGGAGATCATGAACCTGTTGCGCGACGCTGGATATCTGAAGATCGCACTCGTCGGGCTTGAAAATGCTGCCGCAGCCGTGCAGCCCGTCGGCGCTGCTGCACCCGCTGCCTCCCCAGCACCGGGAACCGCGCCATGAGTGAAAACGGCTCTCTGCAGCCTCGGCATTCCCGTCTTGGGGAAGTGGCGCTGTGGTCTGCCGCGGCGCTGCTGATGCTGAGTGTTCATGCCGGTTTTGCCTATTATCTGATGCAGGCGCCTGAGGAGCCAGAGGCCGGCGGCCAGCCGCCCGCGGCGATCATGATCGAAATGGCGGCGATACCCGAGGCCGTCAAAACGGAAGAGACCACGCAGGCGCAGGATGTCGAAGATTCCGAACAGGTGAAAAGCGACACCAGCGAGCCCGTCGAGGAGCCCATGCCGGAGGAGCCGCCGCCACCGGAACCGGTTGCGGAAACGCCGCCGCCCGAGCCGGTCCAGCCACCCGAGCCACCGGTCGAGGAAATCGTCGAGCCGCAGGAAATTCCCGAGCCGGTGGAGCAGATCGATCCCGTACAGGAACAGATGATGGCGGAACTCGAGAATGTCGAGGTTCCCTTGCCCGTCATGCGCCCTCCGCCACCACCCACCGAGAAAAAGGTGGAAAAGAAAGAGCCGGAAGAGAAAAAGAAGGTCGAACGCCAGCGCCCCAAACCGCAGCAGGCATCGGAACTACGCGAAGCTGCCAAAGCCGAAGTCCAGCAGTCCGACAGGACGGCCGCATCGCGCAGCAGTGGTGGCTTTTTCTCGTCGTCATCCGCTTCGCCGGCGAAATGGGGGTCGAAGGTTCGTTCGCACATTCAGCGCCGCAAGCCACGGTCGCTGCGCAGTGATGCCTTGACCGCGACTGTTCGGTTCAGGGTCAACGATGCGGGTGCCATCAGCGGCGTTAGCCTTATCAAGTCAACAGGGGATGCGTCGATCGATCAACAGATCGCAGCCTGGATTGAGAGCGCGTCACCTGTTCCCGCACCGCCGCCGGATGCAAACAAGACGATAACGCTGCCGATCAGTATCCGTTAGGCGATGCATCCGCGTTTATGAGCAAATAATATTTCGCGGATGCTTCCTATGGTGTAGGTGTCGTCGACATCACAAGCAGAGGCATTCCGGAATGAAATTCTCAATCGCAGAGGCAGAGGATCTCGTATCTTCTATCTTTGAGCGCAACGGTGTTCTGCCGCAAAACGCGCGTTCCGTGGCAAGGGCGCTCGTCGCATCTGAAGCCGCGGGACAAAGTGGTCACGGCTTTCGCCGCATTCCCGTTTACGTTCGGCAGGCGCTGGTTGGCAAGGTGGATGGCAGGGCACGTCCCGCGGTGACACGGCTGAAGCCAGGCGTGCTGTCCATCGACGCCAATCTCGGATATGCCTATCCGGCAATTGACTGTGCCATTGAGGCCTTGCCTGATATGGCCCGTGAGCAGGGCATTGCCCTTGCCGCCATCCACCGGTCTCACCACGCGGGTGTCATGGCGCTGACGGTGGAGCGTTTTGCCGAGATGGGGTTCGTGGCGCTGATGTTTGCCAATGCCCCCGCTTCCATGGCGCCCTGGGGCGGCAGCCGCCCGCTTTATGGCACAAACCCGATTGCCTTCGGCGCTCCCGTCGGCGGTGCCGATCCACTCGTGATCGATCTTGCCCTCTCCAAGGTCGCGCGCGGCAAAATCATGGCCGCCCGCCAGAAAGGCGAAACCATTCCGGGTGACTGGGCGCTCGACAGGAACGGTCGCCCCACGACAGATCCGGAAGAAGCTATCGAAGGCACCATGGTGCCGGCTGGCGAGGCCAAGGGAGCTGCGCTGGCGCTCATGGTCGAAATCCTGGCTGCAGCGGTCACGGGTTCAAACTTCGCATTCGAGGCATCATCCTTGCTCGATGACAAGGGGTCGCCACCGTCTATTGGTCAGACGATCATTGCCATTGATCCAGTGTCGACGGGGGGTGCAGCCTTCACCGAAAGGCTGTCTTTCATCGCTGGCGAGATCGAGAAACAGGAGAATGTGCGATTACCCGGTCGCCGCAGCCAGGGGATCCGCAAACGGGCGCTTGAGGAGGGTATCGTCATCGAAAGCGATATTCTCGCCGAAATTCAGAAGCTGTGACGGTTGCATCAGGGGTAACCCGGCAGGCGAATAAACCGGAAATTGCTGCGTGTTGGCGACCAGCGCGCCATCACCAAATTTCAGACTTCAAGCCGCGCTATACGTTGGATAGACGTGTATGTTTCCTTCGAATATCGGTTGGCGTGGCTCCGAACCAGCGGGAAACGGAGCGCGAAAAAGCGCCGGGCGTGGAATAGCCGAGCCGGTAGCCGATATCGGAGACTGGAAGATCGCTTTCCACCAGCAGTTTGAAACCGGCGTTCTTGCGGATCGCGTCCTTTATTTCGTTGAGATTGGTGCCGAGTTCGGCGAGCCGCCGCTGGAAACTTCGTTCCGACAGATTGAAGTAGGGCGCAATCTCACCAAGCGACAACTCGGCATCCGACAGCCGCATCTGCATGTAACGCTTCACCTGGTCGATGAACTGGGTCGCGTCTGAAGATGTCTCCGGGCGTAACATGCGGCATTGAAGGTTCATCAACTCGAACAGCCTCGCATCGGCATTCGGATTGACCGCATCCAGCAACGGCGCTGGAAAGCGCATGGTGTGAATGGGTTGGGAGAAACTGACGCGCGTGCTCATCCTCTCTTTAAAAAGCTGAAGGTTACTCGGTTTTGGCCGCTCCAGGCCGATATCGACCTGGTTGGTGCGGTCGCCGAGGATATCACGCAGGCGCTGCATCAGGATGCCGAGGACAAAATCCACGTATTGCTCGCGTTTGGCGATAACTGGCGCGAATGTCCAGGACAGGGTCGCCTGCTTCGCATCTGTCACCATCGTGAAGTTACTGTTGTTGGTCGCGTAATACACATGGTCCTGAAGAAAGCGCAGGAAGGCCCGCACGGTCGGCGCACTCATCAGGCCGTAGCCGAAGGCGCCGGATGCACCGGCTGTAAAGGTGGCCGCGCATTGAAGACCGAAGGTGTCGTCGCCGGCGATCAGGGCGCAGGTTTCGAGCAGCCGACAAAATCTGTCGAGGCTGATGCGTTCCGTCAGGCTGCTGAATGTAGCAGGGTCAATGTCCAGAGCCGTGCAGATCGGAGTGATATCGATCCCGCGTGAGCGGGCATAATTGCTGACGCCGGCGGCAAGGCCAGCCACCACGGTAATCTCGTCGCTGATCCTTTTGTCAGGCATCCCTCGCCTTGGCGTACCATTTTCTTAGTTGTCGTACGATGGTAAGCATGGGAAAGGGGTTTGTCGAGAAGCGTGGCGCCTCGTTTCAGGCGTGCCGGTAGGTGCAGCTTTGCTCAAGAACCTGCATGATCGCCCGCCCGGCTTCTTCGATCGCGCCACTATTGTCGACAGTCGTGACGTCGAAATCGCCGGCGACGGTGAGCGAACTGCGTTCCAGCCGTCGCAGAATATCGTCCCGGCTCTCGCGCCCGCGTTGCTCCAGTCGCATCGCCAGCACATCGGGCCGCGCAACGATGTTTAGGACTTTAAGACGGACAAAGGCGGTGCCGAAATGGGGCAGGGCAGATCGTGAGCCATTGGCGATCACCACGTCGCCCGCCTCAAGATGACGGTGGACGGTAGAAGGAATGCCGTATTTAAGCCCGTGTGCTTCCCAGGAAACGGCAAAGGCACCCGCATCTTCCAGACGGTTGAACTCCTGCATGGAAACGGCGTCGTGGTTTTCACCACCCGCATCGCAGCTGCGGGTAATGACGCGACGGGTAAAATGAAAGCCGGGTCGGCCGGCAAGCTGGACCGAGGCATAGTCCATCAGCGTGTCCTTGCCGGCGCCGCTCGGGCCGACAACAACGACCATCGTGCCGGGCGATTGCGCGCGCCGGCTATCATCCCCATCAATGCTCATGCCACGCGCTTGCCTTGACGCCAGACGGAACGGGCGACCGGAACGCCCTCTTCGCGGTGCACTCGCACCAGATCGGCCCGCAATCCCGGCGCGATGCGACCGCGGTCAAGAAGGCCGACCGTGCGCGCCGGCGTGGCCGTGACCATACGCAGTGCCTCCGGCAGGCTGATTCCCTCCACCTGATCGGCAAGCAGGAAGGGTGCGAACAGCAGGCTGAAAGGCACATAGTCGGATGACAACACATCCAGCACCCCGATTTCGGCGAGGTCACGGGCGGCGATATTGCCGGAATGCGACTTGCCGCGAACGATATTGGGTGCACCCATGAGCACGCTCATGCCCGCGCTGTGCGATGCCTTGGCCGCTTCGACGCTGGTCGGGAACTCCGCCAGCTTCACCCCATGGCCGATCGCCTCGCCCACATGCGCCTCGGTGGCGTCATCGTGGCTCGCAACGGTAATGCCACGCTCAGCGCAGCGGGCGGCGAGATAATCACGATGCTTGGCGGAATATTCGGCCGAGGCTGCCTGCCGGCGCTGCACAAATTCGGCAAAGGCCTCATCGCTCAAACCGCGCTTCTTCTGATAATAGAAGATGTATTGATCCATGGACTGAAATTGGCGCTGGCCCGGTGAGTGGTCCATCATCGAAATCAGCCGCACGCGCGGATCGGTCTCGAAGTCTTCAAAATGTTCCAGCACATCGGCGGACGCCACCTCACAGCGCAGATGCAGAAGGTGGTCGGAGCGCAGGCGATTCTGGTCCGCCGCCGCCTCGATGGCGTCAGCCATCTCCCGCATTTCGCCCTTTTTGAAACCGCCATCCTCATCCGAGCCAAGGCGCAGGCAATCGAAAACCGTGGTGATGCCGGAGGCGGCGACCTGGGCGTCATGAGCCTGGATCGCAGCGATCTTGTCCCAGGTCACGCCGGGACGCGGCGAATAATGCTGTTCCAGATGGTCGGTATGCAGTTCTACCAGACCGGGGATCAGAAAGTCCCCTTCAAGGTCTTCTCCTGATTTCGAAGCGCCTTCGCTGATGTCGGCAATCTTGCCGTCACGGATCAGAACGGAGCCCAGAATAATATCGTCTTCCAGAACGATACGGGCATTGGAAAGGGCGTGCTCGGTCATGGGATCGCATCTTTCTTGGGTGGCTCAGCAAACGGATGCCAGCTGTGAACGGTAAATGGTGCGCCGCGCTCCTCTTCAATGAAAAGGGCAAGGCCGGAAAGGGTGAGCGGCTTGTCGACAAATTCGGAAAACTGCGCAGAAAGCATGTAGCGCACGGCAGGCTGCTCGGCCTCGTCGATGCGTCCGGTCAGCGTCATGTGGAAACGAAAGTCATCCATCACATGCGGATAACCCCAAAGCGACAGATTTTGCCGCTGGCTTTCGGTCAGCATCTGCGGCCGGCGGCGGGCAATATCGGTTTCGGACAGGGGCGCACGGAAGCGGTCGAAATGATCCACGATCTCCGCGGCAAAGTCCTGCAGCGGCTGGTAAATGCGATCCGGCACCAGAGCGAAGAATGGCCCAAGTGCATCGATGACAATACGCGGAATGTCGAAAACCTGCTTCTCGGAAGTGAACTCTGTCAGAGCCGCCACCAACTCCGCTTCGCTGTATTTTTCCGCAAGCTCGAAAGGCGCCTTCAGCGTTGCGTGGAAACCGTAACGACGCGGTTCCTCAGTCATCCCGGCATAATCGGCGTGGTCATTATACAACGTGCCGGAAAATGCATTGCGGCCCAGCCAGCGCGATGCTCTCTCAGTCAGCGGATGATCTTTAGCCGGGGAAAAATAGATGGCATAGCGCACGGCAAGCACTCTTCAGTGTCATGGGGAACCAGGGATGAAAAGCTATTTGGCGTGACTCGCCCGCTTCCCGCAAGGTCAGGAGTGCGAGGTAATGGCTTTCCGTGACAGAATGATGATGCCGCAAGAAAAAAGTGCTCGAATGCTAGGAGGCTTCCAGAAACATGGGTGATCTATCGGGACAAACCGGGGTAGAACTGATGATGAAATCAGGCGAGGCGGCGGAGTAATGACAACCGTAACCGTCGTCATTTCGTCTACAAAGTCTAATGCTGTGCCTTGCCGATCAGGCGCGAGCGCAGCGAATTGGAGATGTGGTCGAACAGGAAGACCACAAAGAGGATGAGCAGGACCATATAGGCGACCTTGTCCCAGTCGGCATTGGTGCCCATTGCTTCCAGCAGTTTGAGGCCGATGCCGCCCGCACCCACTGCGCCGATGATGGTGGCGGAGCGGGTGTTGCTTTCCCAGAAATAGAGCGACTGCGAAATGAAGACCGGGAGAACCTGCGGCAACACGCCGAAACGATTGACAGCCATCGGCGATGCGCCGACCGACTTGACGCCCTCACGCTGCTTGTCGTCCACGTTCTCCAGCGCTTCGGCATAAACCTTGCCAAGCGCCCCGGTGTCGGTGAAGAAGATCGCGGCAATGCCGGGGATCGGTCCGGGACCGAAACTGCGGGTGAAGAACAGCGCCCAGATCAACATGTCGATGGATCGCAGGAAGTCGAACAGGCGCTTCATGCCCCAATTGGCGGCCTTGTTGGCGGTGATGTTGCGGGCGGCAATGAAGGCGAGCGGCAGGGCGACGAGCGTGCCGAACAATGTGCCGACAAACGCCATGACCAGTGTCTGCATCAGCTTGGACAGGATGTCGGCATGTTGCCAGACGCCGTTATCAAGGAAATCATCCACCATGTGGCCAATATTGGAGCGGGCCGGATCGAGCCTTTCTCCCCATAGGGCGAGAGCCGCCAGTTGCGCGTAGCTCTTGCCCCAGAATTCGGAATGCGTGTCGAAGAAGAAATTCGCCCAGCCGAGGAAGCGGCGCTGCACATAGACCTGGCTCGTGCGGATCTCGGCCTGACCTGCGAAGCCGTAATGCACGAGCACCTTGTTGCCATCTTGCTGGATTTCATCCGGTGCGTTTTGAGGTGCGAGGGCCTTCTCCCCATTGATGACGATGGGATAGCCGATGCCATCGACATACACATCCACCTGCGTCGGCGTCACGTCGAGGCGATTGTCCGAGCCCGCATAAACAACGCTATATCCACCATTCGGCAGCGGCTGCAGCCAGTCGATCCTGGCATCGGCCGGGTATTGCCCGCGGCTCGACCATTGCGGCTCCACCTTCCCGTCTTCGAAACGAAGGCGCGGTTGGGCACGCCATGAGTACCAGTCCTGAATATAGCTGGAAGCCCGATCCCACCGCCCCTGCATGAAGGCCGGGCCAACGTTGAAAAAGAAAAAGCAGCCGATGAGATAGGCGGTCACGGCAATAAGGCCGATAAGCAGACCATATCGCTGCATGGCGCTGCGGTTGAATACCGCAGGATGGGCAGCCGTCAGCCTCTCGCGCTCGGCAGTGTTGCGAATGAAGCTCGACGACATCAGGCCGCTCCCCGTCCGAATTCAAAGGATTGTTGGCCGATCAGCCGGCGGCGCAGCCAGCTGGAGAACTGGTCGACGGCGATGATGGTAATCAACAGTAGAATGATGATGGCATAGGTCTTTGCCGCATGATCGTTGCCGATCGACAGACGGAAGACCTCCCCGATACCGCCGCCGCCCACCGCGCCGATGATGGTGGAGGCACGCACGTTGATCTCGGCGCGCAGTAGGGCATAGGAAACGAAATTCGGCAGAACCTGAGGCACGATGGCAAAACGCACGCGTTCGAGCCAGTTGGCGCCCGCGGCGCGCAGGCCTTCATCCGGTTTCATGTCGGCATTCTCAACAACTTCGAAAAAGAGCTTTCCGAGAGCGCCGATCGTGTGGACCGAAATCGCGATGATCGCCGCGATCGGGCCGATCGACAGGATGGCGGTCAATAGTCCGGCGACCACAATTTCAGGAAAGGCCCGCAACACTTCCATAATCCGGCGCACCACCCAGCGCACGAGCCCCGCGCCGATGAGATTGGTGGAGGCGAAGAAACAGAGCACGAAGGCAAAGCCGGTGCCAATGATCGTCGAAACCAGCGCGATATTGAGCGTGATGATCAGCTGGTAGATGAAATGCGGGATGTAGAAACCATCGGCGATGTAAACGCGATCGGCGACATAATTATATTTCAGCGAACCATCCGCATAGGGCGACGGCAGGTCAAACATCGCCCGGAAGACTTCCAGCGGACTATCAGGCACGAAGGTCTTCATGAAATCGAAGAAATAGGGCAGGCGCTCGAAAAACTTACCTGAATTGGCCGCATTGGCAAAATTCAGGGAGGCGGCAAGGATGGCGAGAAAGATCACGAGCGAGATGACGGTGTAGATTCGTCGCGTCTTGAGCTGCTGCTGATAGTGACGCATGATCGTTTTGGACGATGCGCTCAATCCCTCGGGCGAGAGGGTGCCCTGGTGCAGTGTGGTCGCCATGCCGCTCTTCCTTTACTGGCAAAAGCGGCGATGCCGCCAGGCACCGCCGCTTCCTGATATGATTTGAGAATCAGCCGCCGATAACGGACTTACGGGCGTCGATGATCGTCTGGTAGAAGGACGGGTCGACCTTGATGTAGGCGGTGTTTTTGCCCTGGGTGAAACCCTGGAAGCAGGCGAGGTCCTTTTTCGGCAGTTCCATGAAGAAGTCCTCGACCTTCTGCTTCATGCTGTCGCCGATCTTGTTGGCAACGAGCAGCGGGCCGTTCGGGATCAGCGGTGACTTCCAGACTTCAACGATATCGTCCATGTCGAGGTTGCCCTTCTTGACCATCTGGTGAAGGTTGCCACCGGAGTAGCCGTCTTCCCACTTGCCAACGCCCGAACCGAAGGTGGTTCCGACATCGAACTTCTTGTCGAGAACGGCGAGAACGAGGTTCTCGTGGCCGCCACCAAAGCCGGTTTCGGAGAAGTATTCCTTGATCGGCGTGCCGGTTTCCTTAGGGATGGCAACGTTTGGAATAAGGAAGCCAGATGTGGAGTCGGGGTCGGCAAAGCCGATCTTCTTGCCCTTGGCATCCGCCAGGGTTTTGATGCCGCTGTCCTTGCGGGCAACCATGATGGTGTAATAGCCGCTGGAGCCGTCAGAGCCCGTATAGGTCAGGATCGGATCGACGGCTTTCGGGTCGGCGATGGCGATCTTGGCATAGGACGACGCGCCCATGGAGGCGATGTCGATGGTACCGCCGAGAAGACCCTGGATAACGCCGTTATAATCCGGCGACGGGAATACCTGAACTTCGGAAACGCCCGTTGCAGCCTTGAGGCCATCGGCGACGCACTTGGCGTTGCGGATCTGGTCTGCCTCGTTTTCGGAACCGTCGAGACCGATGCGCAGAACCTTGATGTCCTGAGCCATGGCGGAACCGGCCAGAACGCCAAGGGCGACTGCCGAGAGAAGCAATTTCTTCAACATGGACTTTCTCCTGTTTCCCGGCGAGCCGGAGTTGTTGTGAGATGTTGGCCCTTGACGCGGACGCAAACGATGCTGAGCGGTTCCTCAGAGCCCGGCGAGAGCGAGCGGTTCTGGGCCGGCAGATTGCTGCACCGGACGCGCGGCAAGTTGCGCGCCGGGAATGGTTATACTGGTCGAGGTCATGGTCTCGTCGATGCCGGCGCCGTGTGAGTCCGTGCCGTAGATTTCCGTCACGGCGGCAGCCGTCAGCTCAGCCGGCGTGCCATCAAAAACGACGCGGCCTTTCGACATGCCGATGATGCGTTCGCAATAGTTGCGCGCCGTATCCAGTGTGTGCAGATTCGTAACGACAGTGATGCCTTCGCGCTCGTTGATGTCGCGCAGCGCGTCCATAACGATTTTGGCGTTCAGCGGGTCGAGCGAGGCGATCGGCTCATCGGCCAGGACCATCTTCGGAGACTGCATCAGGGCGCGGGCAATCGCCACGCGCTGTTGCTGGCCCCCGGAAAGCGTACCTGCGGCCTGCATTGCCACATGCTCGATGCCCAGCCGTTCAAGTGCGGCGATCGCCATCAGCCGCTCTTCATCCGTGAAGATGTTGAAGAGGCTGAGCAGCGTCGAACGGTGGTTGAGGCGACCGAGCATGACATTGGTAAGCACGTCGAGGCGCGGGACGAGATTGAACTGCTGGAAGATCATGGCGCAGTCGCGCTGCCAGTTGCGGAGCGCGGCACCTTTCAAGGACGAAACTTCGGTATCGTTGAAATGAATTGAGCCGGAGGAGGGATCGATGAGCCGGTTTATCATCCGCAGCAGCGTCGACTTTCCCGCTCCGGAACGTCCTATCACGCCTACCATCTGTCCCTGCGGTATTTCGACATTCACGGCATCGACCGCGGTATGGTTGCCGAAACGGCGCGTGACTTGCTTCAGGTGAAAGCTCATTTCCCCGTCCAATCTTCTTATGACGGGGTTGGACATAACAATGGTGCGTGAAGTGCGAATGTCAGTTTGATGAAGAAAATATTACAAGGTGCTGATGTAGCGCGACTGCATTTCGCCGGCGAAAGTTCGAACCAACCTTTTCGGAATGATCGACAACGCTTAAAAACTAACCCCCGGATAGGTCCCGGGGGATATATCAGACGGGCGATGTCTCAGCCGCGATATTTTGCGATGAAATCTTCGGCTGACAGGCTGCGGAAATCATCGAGTGCGTCGCGCAGCCTCTTGTGGTCCCAGTCCCACCAGCGCAGATCATCCATCTGCTGGCCGACCTCAGGCGGAAAGCGGTCGCGGATCAACCTCGCGGGAACGCCGCCGACAATCGTATAGGGCGCAACGTCCTTCGAGACGACGGCGCCAGCCCCGATGACAGCGCCATTGCCGACGTTGACACCCGGCAGGATGGTGGCGCCATGGCCGATCCATACGTCGTGGCCGATCACCACGCGTCTGGCGCGGCGGGCGGCGAAAAAGTCGGACTCGTCTTCCGCGTCGTCCCAATAATTGTGGGCGCGGTAAGTGAAGTGGTGCAGGGTCGCCCGCTGCATCGGATGGTTGGTGGCGTTGATGCGGACGGAAGCGGCGATATTGACGAATTTGCCGATGGTGGCGCACCAGATCGCGCCATCCTGCATGACGTAGGAATAGTCGCCCATCTCGACCTCCTCGATGCGGCAGCGCTCCGAAATTTCGGTAAAGCGGCCAATCGAGGAATTGAGGACACGGGCATTGTCGTGGATGACGGGTTCGAGGCCGAGTTTGGAGTTCATGCTGCTGCCTTCCGGGGCGAAAATTGCGAGACGTCGAGAATGCGGTCGGCCACGGCCTCTCGCACTTCTTCATCGTGAAAAATGCCGAGCAGCGCGGTACCCTTTTCTTTCTTCTCCCTGATCATCTCCACCACCACACGCCGGTTGGTGGCGTCGAGCGAGGCCGTTGGCTCGTCGAGAAGCAGGATTGCATGATCGGTGATGAAACCGCGCGCGATATTGACGCGCTGCTGCTCGCCGCCCGAAAAGGTGGCGGGCGGAAGCGACCACAATTCCCGTGGCAGGTTGAGTTTCGAAAGCAGTGCGGCCGCCTGCTCACGCGCATCTTGAGCGGCAACCTTGCGCGCCAGAAGCGGTTCGGCAACCACGTCAATCGCCGCGACGCGGGGTACCGTCCGCAAAAACTGGCTGACATAACCGATGGTGCGATGACGGATATCGAGAATTGTGCGGGGTGAAGCGCTGCCGATATCGACAACCTCGCCCTGATGACGAATAAGGATCTGCCCGCTGTCGATGGCGTAATTGCCATAGAGCATTTTCAGGATCGAGCTTTTGCCGATGCCAGAAGGGCCACCGAGCACGACGCATTCGCCGCCAGAGACGGAAAAATTCACGTCGCGGACGACAGGCAGCTCGATGCCGTCGCGAAGATGCATGGTGAAGCTTTTAAAGACTTCCGAAACGATGAGAGGTGTCGGCATGGTGGATTTTCTCTTCCTGCGCTGATCTTCTGCGAAAAGCGGGAGCCGCTTTTCGGAATCGCGCGGCTAGACCTGCAAAATGGAGGAAACGAGCAATTGCGTGTAGGGCTCGCGGGGGTCGTCCAGCACCCGGTCGGTCAGTCCGTGCTCAATGACATCGCCGCCCTTCATCACCATCATGCGATGGGAAAGAAGCCGCGCAACCGCGAGGTCATGCGTGACGACGACAACGGCAAGGCCGAGATCGTTGACGAGGCCGCGAACCAGATCGAGCAGGCGCGCCTGTACAGAGACATCGAGACCACCGGTCGGCTCATCCATGAAAACGAGACGCGGAGAAGTGACGAGGTTACGGGCAATCTGCAGGCGCTGGCGCATGCCGCCCGAAAAGGCGCGCGGCTGGTCATCGATACGGTCGGTGCCAATTTCCACCCGCTCCAGCCATTCGCTGGCCGATTGCCTGATATTACCGTAATGCCGGTTACCCACGGCCATAAGCCGCTCGCCGACATTGGCGCCGGCAGACACCGCCATGCGCAAGCCATCCGCCGGGTTCTGATGCACGAAACCCCAGTCGGTGCGCATCAGAAAACGCCGTTCGGCCTCGCCCATATGATAGAGGTCACGCATGGAGCCATCGCGCATGCGATATTCCACGCTGCCCGCCGTTGGCATCAGCCGGGTGGAAATGCAGTTGAGCAGCGTGGTCTTGCCGGAACCGGACTCACCAACGATCGCCAGCACCTCTCCGGGATAAAGCTCGAAGGAGACGTTGCGGCAACCGGCACGCTCGCCGTAATATTTGGAAACGTCTCGGACTTTCAGAAGCGGTGCGTCGCTCATTCTGCGGCCTCCTTTACATCCGCCAGCAGGTGGCCCTTATGGCCATTGGCGCGGCGATCATCGCAATGGTCGGTGTCGGAGCAGACGAACATGCGCCCGCCCTTGTCATCCAGCACCACCTCGTCGAGATAGACATTCTCCGCGCCGCACAGTGCGCAGGGCTTGTCGAAGCGCTGGACTTCAAACGGGTGATCCTCGAAATCCAGGCTGACGACATTAGTATAGGGAGGCACGGCATAGATGCGCTTTTCGCGCCCGGCGCCGAACAGCTGCAACGCCTCCGACATATTCATTTTCGGATTGTCAAATTTCGGCGTCGGCGAGGGGTCCATCACATAACGTCCGGCAACTTTCACGGGATAGGCATAGGTAGTGGAAATGCGGCCGTTGCGGGCGATGTCCTCGTAAAGCTTGACGTGCATCAGGCCGTATTCTTCCAGCGCATGCATGACACGGGTTTCCGTCTCGCGCGGCTCGAGAAAGCGAAGGGGCTCGGGGATTGGAACCTGATATACGAGCACCTGACCGGAATGCAGGTCCTCCTCCGGAATACGGTGCCGCGTCTGGATGATGGTGGCATCCTTCGTGCGGGTGGTTACGGACACATCAGCCACCTTCTGGAAGAAGGCTCGAATGGAGACGGCGTTCGTGGTGTCGTCCGCCCCCTGGTCGATGACTTTCAGCACATCATCCGGGCCGAGGATGGAGGCGGTCAACTGCACGCCGCCGGTGCCCCAGCCATAGGGCATGGGCATTTCGCGGGAAGCGAAGGGAACCTGGTAACCCGGAATGGCGATGGCCTTGAGGATCGCCCGGCGGATCATCCGCTTTGTCTGTTCATCGAGATAAGCGAAGTTGTAGGCAGCCAGCCCGTCGTCGAATGAAACTTCTTTAAGCATTGCGCGTTAGCCTTGTGTAAAAAAGGAGTACAAGCTCATGGAGATTGGAATTCTTGCAGCCGTGTTCTTTGCCGTCTTTGCGGCATCGACCGTCTTTTGTGCTTACTGGTTCGGCGAGCAGCACAGCCGCTGACTTATTCGGCCGCATCGCCCATCCACACGGCCCCATCGGCGTTGATCGCGTCAAAATCCGCGCGCATCTTTCTGACCAAGCCGAGTTCGGCCTGAAAGTCCACGTAGTGCGGCAATTTCAGGTGTTCAACAAAGCCGGTGGCCTGCACGTTGTCGGCGTGTGAAATAACGAACTCCTCATCCTGCGCGGGAGCGACCACATCCTCGCCGAACTCTCCTGCCCGCAACGCCCGGTCGACAAGAGACATGGCCATAGCCTTGCGTTCGCTCTGTCCAAATACCAGACCGTAACCGCGTGTGAATTGCGGCGGCGCCTTTGCCGAACCCTTGAACTGGTTCACCATCTGGCATTCAGTCACGTGGATATCGCCGAGGGAGACAGTGAATCCAAGCTCGGGAACGTCGAGTTCAACCTCGACCTCGCCAATGCGGATTTCTCCAACGAAGGGGTGCGTCCGGCCGTAGCCTCTTTGCGTGGAGTAGGCGAGCGCAAGGAGAAAACCTTCATCGCCACGCGCCAGCGACTGCAGGCGCAGGTCACGCGGCATCGGAAACTCCATTGGTTCCCGCGTCAGGTCGCCCGCAACGTGATCGTCAGGCATGCCACCGTCGCTTTCGATCAGTCCCTCCTCAGCAAGAATATCGGAAACGCGCATGACATATTCCTGCTCACCTTCGCGCTGGGCGGCGGCTTCGACAGGGTCGTCCTCGAGCAGGGAGGGGTCGAGCAGGCGGTGGGTATAATCGAAGGTCGGGCCCAGCAACTGCCCGCCGGGCAAATCCTTGTAAGTGGCGGATACACGCCGCTGCACCGTCATTGCAGCGGTGTCCACCGGGACAGAATATCCAAAACGCGGCAGCGTGGTACGGTAGGCACGCAGCAGGAAGATGGCTTCGATCATGTCGCCGCGGGCCTGCTTGACGGCCAGCGCTGCAAGCGACTGATCGTAGAGCGACGCCTCCGCCATGACCCGGTCCACCGCGAGCGAGAGCTGCGAAACGATTTGCGAAACGTTCATCGCCGGTAGGTCACGGTCTCCGCGCCGCTTGTCGGCCAGCAGCCGGTGGGCGTTGGCTATGGCGGTCTCCCCGCCTTTGACAGCAACGTACATCTTACGCCTCCACTGGTTTGATGCGCGTCGTGCGCGGCAGGCAGACGAATCTATCGCCAGCCGTCAGTATGACATCGACGCCACGCGGGAAGGTGGCGTTGTTCTCTGCCCAAAGCAGGTGGAATATGTCTGGCAGGCCGATAGGGCGAATGGTGTTGACGCCTCTGATGCCCGGTCCGGAGAGCAGCAATTCCCGCCCGCCTTCAAGGTCGGGCAGCTCGATGATCAGCGTGGTCGAACGGTCGGGATATTCCTGACTGCCTTGGGCGAAAAGGCCGAAGGAGGCGATGGCGTTGCCCGCTTCGAGGACGGCGAAATGCGCAGCCGCTTTTTCTTCCGCCACCGGCGCGCCGGTGTGAAAGCCGATCCAGCCCGGCACTGCGGTCTTGCGCAACGTGCCGCTCAGCCAGACCGGGGTATCGTGGTCGCACAGTGCGAGCAGAACAGCCCCGGTTGCCCGGGCGAGCGCCGTGGGCGGAGCGACCGTAGTCTCGATGGTCTGCTGTGTACCCGGACGCGCCATGCCGTCCATCAACTTTTTAAAAATTCGCTGAGAATCGAAGACCGCGTCGGAAAAGCCGCCGGTCAGTGCTTCTGCCTCGACGCTCATCAGTCCTCTCCTCGAACCATGGTGAAGAAATCGACCCGCGTGGCAGCGGTTTCCTTTGTTTTTCGCGCCTTCTCGTCACGCAGTCTTTTTTCGACAGGTGAAAGAAGCTCACTCTCGATGAAGTCCCGGGTCCGGTTTTCCTGCCAGAGCGCGTCGAAAACGGCCGCATACCAGGCCTTCTTGCGGCCGGTGCCGAGAACATGGGCGTGGCCAACGGTTCCCGAGGCAAGCTTAACGGTTGCGCGGGTGACTGTGGTCTCGCCGAGATTAAAAGGCGCACCGCCGCCGCCAATACGGCCTTTGACCATGACGAGGCCGGTTTCAGGCCCACGCACATTTTCCGTTTGCGGGCTGGCATCCTGCCGACTCCAGACCGTTTCAAGTTCCTGAACGGTGGCGCGGGCAAGAAGCGCCGCCACTCGTTTCCTCTCCATCTGCATATTCGCAGCTTCGCTATCCATCGCTTGACCTCAAATGTCTATTGGTGTAGACAACTATACAATATAAGCTACATTTAATGGCGATGAATGACAAGCGTGTGACATGAGCCCATCAGCAGCAATGAAAAGAAAGAACGGCGTTGCACTCTGGCGGCAGATTGCCGACCGGATCAGGGGTGAGATAGCGGCTGGCGATCACGACGAAACCGGAATGTTGCCACCGGAAATGACGCTCGCCGAAAAATTCGGCGTCAACCGCCACACCGTTCGCAGCGCCATTGCCGCGCTGGCCAGCGAAGGCATTCTCGAGCCGATGCAGGGACGCGGCACGTTGATCGCACGCAAGGAGCGTCTGAGCTTTCCGATTTCGCTGCGCACGCGGTTCACGGCCGGCATCGGCGATCAGGTGAAGGAAATGGAGGCGCTGCTGCTTTCCCACACCACCGAGCCAGCAAATGCCGATCTCGCGGCCCGGCTGCAAATGCCGGTGGGTGCGCCGCTTGTCCGTCTTGAAACGCTGCGCAAGGCGGACACCCGGCCGGTGTCCCGCTCGACAACATGGTTTCCGGCGGATCGTTTCGCCGGGATAGGGGAGGCCTATCAGAACAGTGGCTCGATCACGGCAGCTTTCAAGATGCTGGGCGTGGAGGACTATGTGCGCATCTCAACCGTCATTTCTGCTATCCATGCGGATACGCAGGATCTTGCCGATCTCGAATTATCGCCGGGGGCTATCCTGCTTGTCACCCAGGCATTGAACGCCGATATGGACGGCGTGCCGGTGCAATATGCCGTCAGCCGATTTTCCGCCGATACAGTCGAATTCACGGTCGAAAATTAGAATACCGGCTTATTCCATCTGCGAAAGACCGAGCACATCAAGCATGGAATAGAAGCCCGGCTTCTTGTCCAGGGCCCAGACGGCTGCCGTGATCGCGCCGCGTGCGAAGATGGAGCGGTCGCCAGCATAATGGGAGAGCTCAACGCGCTCACCTTCGCCGGCAAAAATGACTGAGTGCTCCCCGATGACAGAGCCGCCGCGCAATGTGGCAAAACCGATGGTGCCGATCTCTCTAGCGCCCGTATGCCCGTCGCGCACCCGCACGGAAGAGGCAGCGAGATCGACGTTGCGACCGGCGGCGGCCGCTTCGCCGAGCAGCAGTGCTGTGCCAGAGGGCGCATCCACCTTGTGCCTGTGGTGCATTTCGAGAATTTCAATATCCCAGTTCTGTTCGTCCAGCGCCTGCGCCGCCTGCTGGGTGAGAACGCTGAGCAGATTGACGCCGAGGCTCATATTGCCCGACTTGACGATACGGGCATGGCGGGACGCTGCCTTGAATTTTTCGTCGTCTTGCGCTGAGCAGCCCGTGGTGCCGATGACGTGCACGATGCGCGCCTGAGCGGCAAGGCCCGCAAAGGTGACGCTCGTTGCCGGCGAGGTGAAATCGATCACCCCTTCCGCATGGAGAAATGCCTGCAGCGGATCGCTGGTAATTTCGACACCGATTGGTCCGAGACCGGCAATCTCTCCGGCATCGCGTCCCACGAAGGCGGAGCCTTCACGCGCGACGGCGGCGTGCAGCTGAACGCCCGGCGTCTGGTGAATGAGGCGGATCAGCGCCTGTCCCATCCGGCCTGCCGCGCCGACCACCACCAGTTTCATGTCGCTGCCGCTCATGCTGTCACTCACTTCTCATGTCAGACGGATCGAAACCCGCCGGTATCGGATGATGGTTATTTTCCGCCATGACGTTAAAGAGCGCCTCTGCGCTTCGCAAGCATCAAAGCTGGCCGACCCTTGCAACGATCAGGCTCTCCAGCGCCGCCCGTCCAGCGACAGGCCGAAATCCGAAGGCGTTCTGGCGTAGGTGGCAAGACCTGAAAGCGCCGCCTGTGGATGGGTGACGACGAAGGTGGGAATGGTCCGCATCAGCGCGCTGTGCGGCGCCTTGTCTTCGAAAGCGGCGCGGAATTCCGGGCTCTTCAACGCCGGAACGATCTTCTGCGAAATGCCGCCGGCCAGATAAACGCCGCCCTTGGCCATGAAGATCAACGCAAGGTCACCCGCCACGCGGCCGAGATAGGTGCTGAACAGCGACAGCGTTTCTTTCGCCTGTGCATTCTGGCCGGAAAGGCCGTGCGAGGTGATGTCGGCGGGATCGGAGAAGACAGGCCCGATGCCGTCGGCCTTGCAGATGGCCCGATAAAGGTTGACCAGCCCGCGTCCGCATAGAATCTGTTCGCCGGCGACGCGGCCCTCGATGGTTTCGATATGCGGGAAAACCTCATAGTCACGCGCGCTTCTCGGGCCGATATCGATATGGCCACCTTCGCCAGGCACCGGGAACCACATATGGCGCGCATAAACCAGACCCGCCACACCAAGTCCCGTGCCCGGTCCAAGAACCACGCGAGAGGCCAGCACGTCTTTTTTGCCGGAGCCGATGGCGTCGCGGTTGTCGTCGTCAAGAGCCGCAATCGCGAGCGCCTGCGCCTCGAAGTCGTTGATGACGATGACATCCTTGAGCCCGAGATTGGCGAGCATGCCCTTCGGCTTGACGACCCAATGGCAGTTGGTGAGCGGTATCTCGTCACCTTCGATCGGGCCAGCGATGGCAAGAATGGTCGAGACGGGCTGAAGCGAGGTCTTGTCCAGAACCGCCTGCTGGATAGCGTCGTCAATAGTTGGGTATTCCGCCGTCTTCACTGTGGTGAGATGCACGGGCTCCGCAAAGGAATCGATCAGGATGGAAAAACGGGCATTGGTGCCACCGATGTCGCCAAGAAGGATTGGGAAGGACAGATATTCGGTATCGGACGTCTTCGGCATTGCCTGTTCCATGGTGGGAGGGTCAGTTGGCGACGTGGAAGTCGATGAGATTTTCGGCAGTGGCACGGTTGAGCGCCATGGGGATATCGTAGACCGTTGCCAGCCGGGTCAGCGCCTTCACGTCGACGTCATGCGGCATGGCCGTCAGCGGATCGGTAAAGAAGATCAGCATGTCGACTTCGCCTGTCGCGATCATCGCGCCGATCTGCTGGTCGCCGCCGAGCGGCCCGCTTTTAAGCCGAATGACTTCGAGGCCCGGGCAGGCTTCCTGCACGCGCCCGCCGGTGGTGCCAGTGGCGACGATCTTGAACTTGGCAAGCGCCTTCTGATGCTGACGGGCGAAGTCCGCCATATCGTCTTTTTTCTCGTCGTGAGCGATGAGCGCGATACAGCGTAGCCCTTCCATGATCCCAGCCTGTGTCATTAGAATTAAATCGATTTGAAGCCTTCTATAACAGCTTGCCGCCATTTGAAAAGGGAAGCTGTTGAATGCCTCAGTTCTGTTTCAGTTCAATGTCGGACGCTGGGTCGGGAGGGGAATATCGGATGGCGGCTGGATGGCCGGAGCACTCTGAATGACCTGTTCTACATTCTGCTGTCGCACGGCCTGTGCCGGAGAGGCTGAATAGGCCTGAGCCGCAATCCCCTCGGGATTGGCGGACGGCGCTGCCGCAACAGCAGCGCAGGCCGCCGGCAGATCGGAAACCATCACCTGGCGCGGCTTTACCGGCTTGGCATTGGGGTTCTTTTTCGGCGGCGCCCATGGCTCCTTGGTGAACCACCAGGCAAGGGACTTGTCGCAGCCATCGCCCTTGCCGACGGATGCCTGCGGTTTGCAATTGGGCGCGCCGGGCGGGCATTCCAGCCGAATGTGGAAGTGCTCGTCATGGCCGTAAATCGGCCTGATCTTGCCCATGAAGGTCCGGTCGCCAGTCCATGTCTGGCAGAGCTTCTGCTTGATGGCCGGGTTGACGAAGACACGCTCCACCTGCGGGTAACTTGCCGCCATCATCACCAGCCGGGCATTCAGCGGCGACCATTTGCGGTCGTCAACCGTCAGAAACTTGCTCTTGTCCAGCATCGAGATGAAGGGCACCGTCTCTCGCTGCTCCACCGTCAGCCGGGGAGTGGGCATGGGCCGCCACCAGACATCCACATCGAGACCGATCTGGTGCGAGGCATGCCCTGTCAGCATAGGACCGCCGCGTGGCTGGGAAATATCGCCAAGCAGCAGGCCCGGCCAGCCAATCTTCTGGGCATCCTGCGAAAATCGCTCAAGAAAGGAAATCAGCTGCGGCTGGCCCCAGCGCCGGTTGCGGGAAAGGCGCATGGCCTGCCAACCGGGGCCATCGGTAGGCATGGCGATGGCGCCAGCCTGGCAGCCTTTGGCATAAGAGCCGATCGGTTGGGAAGCTGCGGCGGAAGGCAGCGCCATGTGGCCGAACACTTCTTTTGCGGGCCTGTCTTCGGCCGATGCGGTCTCGATCTGCCATTGCAGCGCCGAGACGACCGACATCGTGAGCATCGCTGCCTTGAAAATTCTGGATGATCCCGCCGTCATGTAGCCGTGCCCGCCCGATCAGTTGATTCTCTACCTCTGAGGATAAACTGGAACGGGATTTTGTTGAAACCATGTTTCGCTTGGCCCGCGCAAAGCAGGATAAATACGTCGATAAAGAGCTTGTGAGACAGCGCATCTGTTTTTTGCCAATCTTTCTTTTATGCTCTCTTGAGCAAGTACAAGAACACGGACATTGACCCGATGATATTGGCACCACTGAAATCCCGCTTTCTCATTGCCCTCACGGCCTCCGCCCTGCTGATCCCGGCGGCGGCTTTTTCCCAGTCGGGCGATGTCTGGCGAAAGGGGATTTCGACGGTCGGGGAGCTGAAGCATCCCGATGGCTTCGACCACTTCGATTATGTGAACACCAATGCGCCCAAAGGCGGCACGTTGCGCCTCTCGACATCGGGCACCTTCGATACACTAAACCCGCTGCTGGCGAAGGGCGAGGCGGCAACGGGCCTGTCGCTCGTCTTCGATACGCTGATGAAATCGACGGAAGAGGAACTCTCGGCCTCCTATGGTTTGTTGGCGGAAGGCGTCAGCTATCCCGACGATATTTCCAAAGCCACGTTCCGCCTGCGGCAGGAGGCCAAATGGGCGGACGGCAAGCCTGTGACGCCCGAGGATGTCGTGTTCAGCTTCGAAAAGGCCAAGGACCTGAGCCCGCAGCTTGCGACCTATTACACCCACGTCACCAAGGCGGAAGTGAGCGGTGACAGGGACATCACCTTCACCTTCGATGAAAAGAACAATCGCGAGCTGCCGCAGATCGTCGGTCAATTGATGATCGTTCCCAAGCACTGGTGGGAAGGCACCGGCCCGGACGGGAAGCCGCGTGACATTTCGCGCGGCACGCTGGAGCCCGTCATGGGTTCGGGCCCCTACAAGATCGCTGCCGTCGCCCCCGGATCGACCATCACTTATGAACGCCGTGACGATTATTGGGGTAAGGACGTCAACGTAAACGTGGGGATGAACAACTTCAAAACCATCGCCTACACCTTTTTTGCCGATCAGGACGTGGAATTCCAGGCATTTAAATCGGGCACGATCGATTTCGCGCGGGAAGCTTCCTCCAGCCGCTGGGTCACGGGTTATGATTTTCCCGCTGTCAAAGACGGTCGGGTGAAGAAGGAGGAGCTGCCGAACATCTACCGTTCCGTCGGCATCATGCAGGCTTTTGTGCCGAACATGCGGCGGGAAAAGTTCCAGAACCCGAAACTGCGCAAGGCGCTGAACTATGCCTTCGATTTCGAGGAACTCAACCGCACGCTGGCTTATGGCCAGTTCCAGCGCATCAACAGCTTCTTCATGGGCAGCGAATTGGCTTCATCTGGCCTGCCGACGGGTCGAGAACTGGAACTGCTTCAGGAGCTCAAGGATCAGGTCCCACCTGAGGTCTTCACGACGGAATACAAGAACCCGGTGGCGGGCGATCCGGCCAAGCAGCGCGACAATCTGCGCGAGGCCGTCAAGCTGATGAAGGAGGCCGGTTACGAGTTGCGCGGCAACCGCATGGTCAATGCGATGACCGGTCAGCAACTCGATATGGAATTCCTGATTGATTCCGCCGGCATGGAACGAACGATCCTTCCCTATGTGCAGAGTCTGAAGAAAATCGGCATCAACGCGACGATCCGCACGGTCGATGCCTCGCAATTCACCAACCGCACCCGCAGCTTCGATTACGACATTATCGTCAAGCTCTGGGCGACGTCGGCCAACCCGGGCAACGAGCAAGCCGATTACTGGGGTTCGGCGGCTGCTGATCGTCAGGGATCGAACAACCTCGCCGGCATCAAGAACCCGGCCGTCGATGCTTTGGTGCGCAAGGTCATTTTTGCGCCCAATCGCGATGAGCAGGTCGCTGCTGCCCGTGCGCTCGACCGGGTGCTGCTCGCCAACAGCTATGTCATTCCGCAATTCTACCGTGGCGAGCTGTTCATCGCCTATTGGAACACGATTGTCCGCCCGGAAAACCTGCCCGAATACGGCATCGGATTTCCCGAAGCCTGGTGGTCCAGCCAGGCCGGAAAATGACGCCGGCCTTGCTTTCGCGATCAAGGCTTGATTCACATAGGCCAGGACGAATCGCTTGAAATGCGCACGACGCTGCTTTGAGGAAAGGACCGGGCTTGACCCAGACGAAAGACGCTGACCGAACGGCTGGGAGAAAAGGCTGATGGGCGCCTATATCCTCAGACGTCTGGCGCTGATGATCCCAACCATCATCGGCATCATGGGCATTTCGTTTCTCGTCATCCAGTTCGCCCCGGGCGGTCCGGTGGAACAGGTCGTCGCGCAGCTGACGGGGCAGGGCGACAGCGCTTCCGACCGCCTCTCTGGCGGCGGCGACCTCACGGGGCAGGGGGGCGGCTTCGATGAAAGCGGGTCGAAATATCGCGGCGCGCAGGGGCTCGATCCGGAGCTGATCAAGAAGCTCGAAAAGCAGTTCGGTTTTGACAAACCGCCGCTCACCCGGTTCCTTGAAATGATGTGGAATTACATCCGCTTCGACTTCGGCGACAGCTTCTTCCGCAATTCGTCGGTCATCGATCTCATCATCGACAAGCTGCCGGTCTCGGCCTCGCTCGGCTTCTGGATTCTTATCATTTCTTATGTGATTTCCATTCCGCTCGGCATCAAGAAGGCCGTTTCCGACGGCTCGACCTTCGATGTCTGGACATCGGGCATCATCATCATCGGGTATGCGGTGCCGAGCTTCCTGTTCGGCATCCTGCTCATCGTGCTTTTCGCCGGCGGATCGTTCTTCGACTGGTTTCCGCTCCGCGGCCTGGTGTCGGACAATTTCGACCAGCTGAACTGGTGGCAGAAGATCATCGACTATTTCTGGCACCTCACATTGCCGCTCATCGCGCTCTCGCTCTCTGCCTTCGCGACGACGACGCTTTTGACCAAAAATTCCTTCATCGACGAGATCAAGAAGCAATATGTCATCACCGCCCGAGCCAAGGGTCTTACGGAACGCAAGGTTCTCTACGGCCATGTCTTCCGCAACGCGATGCTGATCGTGATCGCCGGCTTTCCGGGCGCCTTCATCTCGGCCTTCTTCACCGGCTCGCTGCTCATCGAGAATATCTTCTCGCTGGATGGCCTCGGCCGGCTCGGTTATCTCTCGGTCGTCAACCGTGATTACCCGATCGTCTTCGGCACGCTGTTCATCTTTTCGCTGATGGGTCTCGTTGTCGGCCTGCTCTCTGACCTCATCTACACATGGATCGATCCGCGCATCGACTTCGAGCGGAGGGACGTGTGATGTCGCTTGCTCATCCCGCCGGAACAGAGATGCTGGTCAAGCCCAAGCGCCCGTGGTTTTCGCCAACCACAAAGCGCCGTTGGCAGAATTTCAAGGCTAATCGCCGTGGATACTGGTCCTTCTGGCTGTTCCTGATCCTGTTCTTCCTGAGCCTCATGGCGGAATTCATCGCCAACGACAAACCCATCCTCGCCTCCTACAAGGGCGAGATTCTCGTGCCGGTCATGGTCGATTATCCGGAGGAAAAATTTGGCGGTTTTCTCGCCCAGACCGATTACAAATCCTCCTTCATTCAGGACGAGATCAACGCCAATGGCTGGATGATCTGGCCGCCGATCCGGTATTCCTACCAGACGGTCAATTCCAATATTCCGCATTCCGCGCCCACGGCACCTTTCTGGCTGATGGATAAAAAGGAGCGCTGCTCGGCCTACCCGCAGGGCGATGCCGATCCCGGCTGCACGCTTGGCAATCTTAATTGGCTCGGCACCGACAATCAGGCCCGCGACGTCACGGCGCGGATGATCTACGGCTTCCGCATCTCCGTGCTGTTCGGTCTGACGCTGACCATTGCTTCTGCCATTGTCGGCGTCACCGCCGGCGCTATCCAGGGCTATTTCGGTGGCTGGACGGACCTGCTTCTGCAGCGTTTCATCGAAATCTGGTCGTCGATGCCGGTGCTTTACATCCTGCTGAT
This sequence comes from Agrobacterium sp. DE0009, assembly GCF_007680755.1. Taxonomy (NCBI): domain Bacteria; kingdom Pseudomonadati; phylum Pseudomonadota; class Alphaproteobacteria; order Hyphomicrobiales; family Rhizobiaceae; genus Agrobacterium; species Agrobacterium sp. DE0009. The sequence continues at coordinate 1,745,618 of NZ_VEIU01000001.1, read as the reverse complement.
CATCGCGGCCATCCTGCCGCCGGGCTTCTTCGTGCTGCTCGGCATCATGCTGCTGTTTTCATGGGTCGGCTTTGTGGGCATTGTCCGCGCTGAATTCCTGCGCGCCCGAAACTTCGAATATGTCCGGGCGGCCCGCGCACTCGGGGTCGGTAACTGGACGATCATGTTCCGCCACCTTCTGCCCAACGCCATGGTGGCAACGCTGACCTTCCTGCCCTTCATTCTCTCAGGGTCGATCACGACACTCACCTCACTCGACTTCCTCGGTTTTGGAATGCCGCCGGGATCGCCGTCGCTGGGCGAGATGATTGCGCAGGGGAAGAACAACCTCCAGGCTCCCTGGCTAGGCCTGACGGCATTCTTTACGATGTCCATCATGCTGTCGCTCCTGATCTTCATCGGCGAGGCCGTTCGCGACGCCTTCGATCCACGCAAGACGTTCCGGTGATCGCCATGATGGAAACAACTATTCAGCCGCTTCTCTCCGTCCGTGATCTCTCCGTCGCCTTCCATCAGGGCGGCGCGACCAGTGTCGCCGTCGATCACGTCTCCTTTGACCTGATGCCGGGCGAAGTCGTTGCCCTCGTCGGGGAATCCGGCTCCGGGAAGTCGGTCACCGCAAATTCCATTCTCAAACTGCTGCCCTATCCGGCCGCAAGCCACCCCTCCGGCAAAATCCTGTTCGATGGCAAGGATATGCTGACATTGCCGGAGCGCTCCCTGCGTGCGGTGCGCGGCAACGATATCACCATGATCTTCCAGGAGCCGATGACCTCGCTCAACCCGCTCCACACCATCGAGCGGCAGATCGGCGAAATCTTGGAGCTGCATCAGGCAATTACCGGCGCGGAGGCGCGTCAACGCACACTCGAATTGTTGTTGCAGGTCGGCATCCGCGAGCCGGAAAAGCGCCTGAAGGCCTATCCGCACGAATTGTCTGGAGGCCAGCGGCAACGCGTGATGATCGCCATGGCGCTCGCCAACCGGCCGAAACTGCTGATCGCCGACGAGCCGACCACCGCACTCGACGTCACGGTCCAGGCGCAGATCCTCGAACTCTTGAGCGATCTGAAGGCGAAACATGGCATGTCCATGCTGTTCATCACCCACGACCTCGGTATCGTCCGAAAGTTTGCCGACCGTGTCTGCGTCATGACCAAGGGCAAGATTGTCGAGACCGGCACGGTAGAGCAGGTGTTTACCGATCCGCAGCACGCCTATACCCGCCATCTTCTGGCTGCCGAGCCGAAGGGCGAGCCGCCGCACTCCGATGCCAGCAAGCCAGTGGTCATGCAGGGTGAAGACATCAAGGTCTGGTTTCCGATCAAATCCGGGTTGATGCGTCGCGTTGTCGACCATGTGAAGGCGGTTGACGGCATCGACATTACCCTGCGCGCCGGCCAGACCGTTGGCGTGGTGGGCGAGTCCGGCTCCGGCAAGACCACGCTTGGCCTTGCGCTCTCGCGGCTGATCGCGTCTGAGGGGCGTATCAGCTTCGTTGGTCAGTCGATCGACCATTATTCGTATGAGATGATGAAGCCGTTGAGAAATCGGCTTCAGGTGGTATTTCAGGACCCTTACGGCTCTCTCAGCCCGCGCATGTCCGTTGGCGAAATCATTGCCGAAGGCCTGAAGGTGCATGAGCGGTCGCTATCGGCCGTCGAGCGCGATACGCGTGTCGCCACGGCACTGGAGGAGGTGGGCCTTGATCCGGCCACCCGCTGGCGGTATCCGCACGAATTTTCCGGCGGCCAGCGCCAGCGCATCGCCATTGCCCGCGCCATGGTGCTGAAGCCCCGTTTCGTCATGCTTGACGAGCCGACATCCGCGCTTGACATGAGCGTGCAGGCGCAGGTGGTTGATCTGCTGCGGGATCTGCAGGCAAAACACGAATTGGCCTATCTCTTCATCAGCCACGATCTGAAGGTGGTGAAGGCGCTCGCCAACGATCTCATCGTCATGCGTCACGGCAAGGTGGTTGAAAGTGGCCCTGCGGCTGAGGTTTTTGCCAATCCGCAGCAGGACTACACCAAGGCATTGCTCGCCGCCGCCTTCAATATCGAGGCCGTGGAAACGAAAGCGGTGAGCCAGTAAGCCGCATCGGTATTTCGTTCAAGGCGATGACTTCCTGTTGCTTTGCGCAGCAGGCCGACCCATGTTGCGATAAAGGTGACATGGAATTGGATGGATTGCGATGGCAGCGGATGTGATCGTTTTAGGAGCGGGCATCATCGGAGTTTCGGTGGCCCTGCAACTCGCCCGACGGGGCAAGTCGGTGGTGCTGGTGGACCGGCGCGGGCCGGGGGAAGAAACATCCTTTGGCAATGCCGGCCTGATCCAGAGAGAGGGCGTGGTGCCCTACGGTTTTCCGCAGGACCTTGCGCTCTTGCTGCGCTACTCGCTGAACAACAGGATCGATGTCCGTTATCGCCTCTCCGCGCTTCCCAAAATCGCGCCGTTTCTCGGGCGCTACTGGTATAATTCAGCCGCCGCCAGGCACGCCGCAATCGCCCGCGCCTATACGCCTTTGATCGAACATTCGGTGTCCGAGCATAACATCTTGATCGATGAGGCCGGGGCGGGTGAACTGATTGTCAAAAATGGCTGGATGGAAGCCTATCGAACCGCAGAGAGGCGAGATGCCGATTATGCTTTCGCCGAGCGTCTTTCCCGCGAAAACGGCATTTCCCACACCAAACTGGATGCCAAAGAGCTTGCGGCATCCGAACCGCACCTCTCCCGGGATTTTGTTGGTGGACTGAAATGGAATGACCCGTGGTCCGTACTTGATCCGCACGGGCTGACGCTTGCTTATGTAAAGCTGTTCGAAAGCCTCGGCGGCAGCGTCGTGCGGGGCGATGCCTCGACACTGAGCCAGACCACAAGCGGCTGGACGGTGCGCACGGCGACAGGTGCGGTCGAGGGCGAGCAGGCGGTCGCGGCGCTGGGCCCCTGGGCCGATATCGTGACGCAACGACTGGGTTATCGCTTCCCGCTCGGGGTGAAGCGCGGTTATCACATGCATTATGCGCTGCAGGAGGGCGCCAGGCTCAATAACTGGCTGATCGATGCCGAGCGCGGTTATTTTCTTGCGCCCATGCGGAAGGGCATCCGGCTGACGACCGGAGCAGAGTTTGCCGAGCGCGACGCACCGAAATCCCCCGTGCAGATCGACCGCGCGGAGCGTGTGGCGCGCAGCATTTTCCCACTCGGCGGAAGGCTCGATGCTGAGCCATGGATGGGTGCGCGGCCATGCACACCGGACATGATGCCGATCATTGGCAAGGCGCCGCGTCACAAAACATTGTGGTTCGCATTCGGGCACGCCCATCATGGTCTTACCCTCGGGCCGATTACGGGCCGGGTCATAGCCGAAGCCATGCTGGGAGAGAAGCCGGTTATCGCGATCGATGCCTATCGCCCGGAGAGGTTCAATCCGTAAGAAGAGGAAACTGCTGGCCTTCCTGCAACAGGCCACGTAACATGTTCATATACAAAAGGGGAAAAAGGGCGAACGTCATCATGGTGGCGAGGTTTCTCATCTATCAGCAGCAGGACGATTTTCGTTAGCGAAACTCGCTGCGCATGAACGAGATGGAAACGGCTTGCTGGTGCATGATGGATGATATTGAAAACGCAAAGAAATTTTTCGCCGATAATCCCGATATCGAAATTCTCGAAGCTTTCGTCATAGATGCGAATGGCGTTCCGCGCGGCAAATGGATTCCGCGCGAAAGGGCAATCGACGTGCTCGAAAAGGGAATGGCCATCCCGCGCTCCGTCTACGCGCTGGATATCTGGGGCAGGGATGTGCACGCGGCCGGTCTGGCCGAGGGCACCGGGGATCCGGATGGGTTCTGTTTTCCGGTGCCCGGCACACTGTCGCGGGTGACATGGCTTGGCAGGCCGACCGCACAGGTTCTTCTAGCCATGAAAAACCCCGATGGAACCGGTTTTTATGGCGATCCGCGCCATGTTCTGTCGCAGGTTCTGAATGCCTATAACAAGGCCGGTCTAACGCCCGTTGTGGCGACAGAACTCGAATTTTACCTGATCGATCCCGTTCGTTCGGCGCTTGATCCGGTGCGCCCACCGCACAGCCGTGAGGGACGCTGGCACACCGGTCAGACACAGGTTCTGTCGATTTCCGAATTACAGGATTTCGAGGATGTCTTTCATGACATCGCCACCGCCTGCCGCGCACAGGGTGTGCTTGCTGATACCACGCTGCGGGAAAATGGTCCCGGGCAATATGAGATCAACCTCAACCATGTGCCGGATGCCCTGCAGGCCGCAGATTTCGCCGTCTTTCTCAAACGCATCGTCAAGGGCGTCGCACGACGGCACGATCTCGACGCAACTTTCATGGCGAAGCCCTATGGGCTCCAGGCTGGCAATGGAATGCATGTGCATTTCTCCGTTCTCGACAAGAGCGGCAGGAATATCTACTCCGGGGAAGAGGGACCATCGGACGCGCTGATGCATTCGGTCGGCGGTCTCCTGGAAAACATGGGGGAGAGCATGGCGATCTTCGCGCCCCATGCCAATTCCTATCGTCGCCTGACCCCCAGTGAACACGCACCGACCTACGCCTCTTGGGGCATCGATAATCGCTCGGCGGCCGTGCGCGTCATCGTTGCCAGCAAGGTCGCGACACGTATCGAACATCGGGTGGCCGGCGCCGATACCAATCCCTATCTGGTTCTTGCGATGATCCTCAGCGCGGCCCTCGCCGGCATGAAGGAGAAGCGCCAACCGGGTGGCGCGATTTCCGGCGACAGCCATGCGATCAACCACGAGCCGCTGCCTACCAACTGGGACTATGCGCTGCAGCGCTTCACGCGGTCGAGTTTTGCATATGCAACGCTCGGGCAGAAGTACCGCACGCTGTTCTCCGCCTGCAAACAGCAGGAGCTTTCCGAATTTTCCCTGCGTGTAACCGACGTCGAATATGACGCCTATATCAGGACGGTGTGAAATGGCTGAGGTAACCGATATTCCCAATCCCGGCCACACATCGTCGTGGTACGCGGCATCCGCCAATATCAAAACCGTGCGGCCGACGCTTGAGGGCGCGCTGGATGCGGATGTCTGCATCATCGGTGGCGGCTTCACCGGCATTTCAGCGGCGCTGGAACTGAGCGAGCGCGGTTACGCGGTCATCGTGCTGGAAGGTGTGCGGGTTGGCTTCGGCGCGTCGGGCCGCAATGGCGGGCAGATCGTCAATGGTTACAGCCGCGATCTCGAAACCATCGCCGGCCGCTACGGGCATGACAAGGCAGTAAAGCTCGGCGAAATGTCGCTGGAAGGCGGCGCCATCATCCGCAGCCGCGTCGCCAAATACGGGATCGACTGCGATCTCGTCGACGGCGGTATTTTCGCCGCCTTCACGCCGAAGCAGATCCGCGAAATGGAAGCCCATAAGGCCCACTGGGAAAAACACGGCCATGGCGGGCTCGAAATGGTCTCAAAGGCGGATGTCGGGAAATATGTGAAGACCGATCGTTATGCAGGCGGCATGATCGACCGCTTCGGTGGCCACATCCACCCTCTTAATCTTGTTCAGGGGGAAGCGGCGGCAGCCGAAAGCCTCGGTGCGCGCATATTCGAAAACGCGCGTGTCATTGCGGTGGAGCAGGGCGTCAATCCCATCGTGCGCACGGCAACGGGCAGCGTGAAGGCAAAATATGTCCTCGTCTGCGGCAATGCCTATCTCGGCACATTACTGCCGGAAATCGGCGAGCGAATGATGCCGGTCTCGAGCCAGGTCATGGCGACGGAGCCGCTCGATGCCGATCTGATCGAAGCCCTTCTTCCTGCCAATTATTGCGTCGAGGACGCTAATTACATTCTCGATTATTACCGCCGCACGTCTGACAACCGTCTGCTTTACGGCGGCGGCATCGGTTATGGCGGCAGCGACCCGGCCGACCTGACGGGTGTGATCCGGCCGAATATGCTGAAGACATTTCCGCAGCTGGAAAAGGCGAAGATCGACTTCGCCTGGAGCGGCAACTTCGCGCTGACCCTGACGCGCATTCCGCATATGGGCAGGCTCTCGCACAATATCTACTTCTCGCACGGCGACAGCGGTCACGGCGTCACCACGACCCATCTTCTGGGAAAGATATTGGGCGAAGCCGTTGCCGGCCACGCCGAGCGGTTCGATATCTGGAGTTCGCTGCCGAATTACCCGTTCCCGGGTGGAAAGACCTTCCGTGTCCCGCTCACCGTGCTCGGTGCCTGGTGGTACGGCTTAAGGGACAAGCTCGGCCTCTAGCGCATTCGAGTAAAGACGCGGCGTCGTTTACCTCACGCCATGTCTGCTGCTTCCGCAGCCCGGACAGTCCTAGAAGGTCACCGCCTTCAGTCCGGCAAGAGCATTTTTGGTGATCTCATCAGGTGTGGTGTCGATGCTGACGGTGACGACACCCGGTTCGCCGGTTGGCACTTCCAGCGTGGCAAGCTGTGTTTGAAGCAGCGAGAGTGGCATGAAATGGCCCTTGCGTTCGCCCATGCGCCGGCTGAGCAGCTCCAGGCTGCCGTCCAGATAAACGAAAGCAAGTGGACCGCCCGTGGCCTTGCGCAGATGGTCGCGGTAGATTTTCTTGAGCGCCGAGCAGGATACAACGACGCCACCGCTCGCGTTTCCCTTTTGCAACTCAGCACCGATCAGATCGAGCCAGGGCCAGCGGTCGTCGTCCGTCAGGGGAATGCCTTCCGACATTTTCTCGACATTGGATTTGGGGTGCAGCTTGTCGCCTTCAATGAAGGCAATGCCCAGCTTGTCTGCCAGCGCTTCCGCGACCGTGGACTTGCCCGACCCGCTCACTCCCATCACGACGATTGCCTGCGTCACGCCAACCTCTGATATTTCTGTTTCGACAGTGAGCCCCTAACATGTGCGGCAGGTCTCGTGAATACAAAAATGAGGGAGATTGCCTGCAGCCTCCTCCCAAATACTGCTCCGGGTCATCAAGTTCGTTCCGCTTTTGTTCTTTAAATTTTCCGGTGATGATGATAACGTCGAAACCTGGGCAAAACGCCCTGGAGTACCGCGGTGGGGTTCGATTTGGCAGACGCGAGGAATTTGGAGCAGCTATCCTTCGAGGGATGGGAGCCGGGGAAAGTACGGCGTTTTAATTCTCAATATACCACCAAGCTCTTGATCACCGTGAGACCGCCGGCAGCCCTGGCAGCACGGATTTTTGCCGATTCCTCGCACCACGCGGCGAAGCAAACGAAGCGCGAGGCTCATCCAGCAGCCGTTCTGCATATAACATTGCTTTGTGTTGGATGCTTTGAGGTTGTGCCGGAGGGGCTCGTTCATCGGCTGAAGAATACGCTCGGCGAGATCAAGGCCCGGCCCGTTCCGATAACATTCGATAAGAGCTCGCTGTTTGGCAATCGCGGCAGCCTCGCTTTGCACAGCAGCCATGAGATGCTGGAAATGCAGTCTTTATCGACGATGCTCCAACGTGCCCTTTGGCGGGCCAACCTGCCCTTTGTTGCGCCCTCCTCTTTTGCGCCCCATCTCGCGCTGATTACCGGATGTGGAAGAATTGAGCCGATGCCCGTCGAGAAACCATATAGTTGGCTTGCCGGAAGCTTCGAGCTTGTGTGCAGTCACGTGGGCGAACCGCAGCTTGAGTTACTCGCACGCTTCGCGCTTACCCCGAAAGCAGAGTGTTACGAGCGGCCTGAAAGCCAACTGCACTTACCAGGAAAAATAATCGGACACTCTAAACGGTCGATGCAGAGGGCATCGGCGCAATAACGGGTTAAAGGCTTACGAGCCAGGGGTATGCCAGGCTATGTTCACTTCGGTTGGTCCGACGATCGGTTTAATTGATGGGACATTGCAACAACGGCACAGCCTTCTTGTCCATTGGTCCACACTGAGCGCATCAACACCAAAAGGCGTCGATCGTGCAAGCGAGGCGATTTCGCCTCGCTGGAAGCAATGTGCAGCTTAGAGCTGGACCTTGTCAAATGCCTTGCCGTCGATGCCGAGGGCTTCGAGGTCGGCGCGGGCGGGCTTGCGATGTGCGCGAACTGCGGCCGAAACCGAAAGTGCTGCACCGAGAACGGCGAAAGTTTCACCGAAGAAGTGACGCGATGTCTTAGCAACCTGACGCATTTTTTCTCTCCATCTTTGATGCCCAGATAATGGGCATTCCGGCGTCGCTCTACAACGCCTGATGCAGCAGGGAAGCCATGCAGCTTTGCTCGCGCTCGTTTGGATATCAGTCAATTCATTTTTGCATGGCTCGAGAGCTTGAGCGGTATATTTGCGCAGGGCGTCGAGCCGGACGGGTTGAACGAGCCGGATAATTTGTTATGCCGGGATGCTGAGCGCGATGTAGAGGTGGATGGAATGACGGTCACGATTTACGGTATCAAGAACTGCGATACGATGAAAAAGGCCAGAAGCTGGCTTGAAGCCAATGGCGTCGACTATTCCTTTCATGACTACAAGGCCGCCGGCATCGACCGCGCTCATCTTGAGGCATGGTGCGATGCCGCAGGCTGGGAAACCGTCCTTAACCGGGCTGGCACGACGTTCAAAAAACTGGACGACGCGAAGAAGGCCGATCTTTCGCGGGAGAAAGCCATCGCATTGATGGTGGAGCAGCCCTCCATGATCAAGCGACCGGTGCTGGAGACGCGGGGCAAGATCACGGTCGGCTTCAAGCCGGACACTTATCAGGCCCTTTTTGCGTAAGCAGATTTAGCCATGTCGAAAACAACCCGCGCAACGCAAGTGTTGACGAAGGCCGGCATCGCCTTCACCACTGTCACCTATGACTACGACCCGACTGCCGATCGCATCGGTTTGCAGGCGGCGGCAGCGATTGGCGAGCCGCCCCATCTGGTGCTGAAGACGCTGATGGCTGAGCTCGATGGCAAGCCGGTCTGCGTTGTGGTTCCTTCGGATCGGGAAGTGAGCATGAAGAAGCTCGCGACCGCCTTCGGAGGCAAATCGGCCAGCATGATGAAGCCCGCCGAAGCGGAACGGGCAACCGGCTACCACGTCGGCGGTATCAGCCCTTTCGGGCAGAAGAAGCAGGTGCCGACAGCCATCGAATCCACTGCCATGGGCCATGATTACGTCTACATGAATGGTGGGCAGCGCGGCTTGCAACTGCGGCTTTCCCCGCGCGACGCGCAGACGGCATTAAACGCGATCGCCGCGCCGCTGGTCGCCGATTGAAGCGCGAGAGGCAGCGTTGAAAGCATTTGGCTTTCAGTTGGAATGGGCTATGGTCGGCGCCTCCGAATGAAATAGACGAAGGCAGATCATGACTGTTTCTCCCATCGATCCCGTCAAACTCGAAAAACTGGCCGAAGTCGCCATCAAGGTCGGCCTGCAATTGCAGAAGGATCAGGATCTGGTGATCACCGCGCCGCTGGCAGCCCTGCCGCTGGTGCGTTTTCTGACCAAACACGCCTATATGGCCGGTGGCGGGCTGGTCACCACCTTCTATTCCGATGAAGAAACCACGCTTGCCCGCTATCGCCACGCGAGCGACGCCAATTTTGACCGGGCTTCCGGCTGGCTCTATGAAGGCATGGCAAAAGCCTATGCCAATGGCGCAGCGCGGCTGGCGATTGCCGGCGACAACCCGATGCTGCTGGCCGAACAGGATCCGGCCAAGGTGGCGCGCGCCAACAAGGCCAATTCCACCGCCTACAAGCCGGCGCTGGAGAAGATTTCCAACTTCGACATCAACTGGAACATCATCTCTTATCCAAACCCGTCCTGGGCAAAGCAGGTCTTCCCCGATGTATCGGAAGACGACGCTGTCCGCAGGCTCGCGGATGCCATTTTCGCCGCATCGCGCGTGGATGTGGCCGATCCGGTTGCAGCCTGGGCGCAGCATAACGCCAATCTTGCCAAGCGGTCGGCGTGGCTCAATGGCGAGCGTTTTTCGGCACTGCGTTTCACCGGTCCGGGAACGGATGTCACGATCGGGCTTGCGGACGGGCATGAATGGCACGGCGGCGCTTCGGTCGCCAAAAACGGCGTAACCTGCAACCCGAATATCCCCACCGAAGAGGTCTTCACGACGCCGCACGCGTTGCGCGTGGATGGTTATGTTTCCAGCACGAAACCCCTTTCGCATCAGGGTACGCTGATCGACGATATCCAGGTAAAGTTCGAAGCTGGCCGCATCGTCGAAGCCAAGGCTTCGAAGGGCGAAGCCGTATTGAACAAGGTCCTCGACACTGACGAAGGCGCGCGGCGCCTGGGTGAAGTGGCGCTGGTGCCGCATTCCTCGCCGATTTCGGCAAGCGGCATCCTTTTCTACAACACGCTGTTCGATGAAAATGCCTCATGTCACATCGCGCTTGGCCAGTGCTACTCGAAATGCTTCCTTGACGGCGCTTCGCTGTCGCAAGAGCAGATCAAGGCACAGGGCGGCAATTCCAGCTTGATCCATATCGACTGGATGATCGGTTCCGACAAGGTGGACATTGACGGCGTGAAGCCGGATGGCTCCACGGTTCCTGTCATGCGCAAGGGCGAATGGGCCTGACGGCTATTTCGGCAACTGGCTGCGCTGGCTGAGCCAGATGCTGAAAAGCACCGCCATGAAGCCGGCGATCTGCGCTGGCGTGAGGCTTTGACCGAGCGCCAGCCAGCCCAGCAGCGTTGCCACAACAGGACTCAAGAATCCGAGCGAGGCTGCCGCTGAAGGTTCGATGCGGGCCAGCCCACGAAACCAAAGAACATAGGTGAGTGCCGCACCGATGAGCCCGAGATAGGCGATGCCGAGAATATTGGCCGCTGATGGCGTCGGCAGTGCCGGCTCCAGAAGATAGGCGAGCGGTAAAAGAAGAATGCCGCCCGCGGTCAGTTGCCATGCGGTGAAGGTGAGGTTCGAGACCGGCGGGCGCCATTTGCGGCTCAGTACTGTTCCAAAGGCCATGGAGACGGCACCCGCAAGGCCTGCGGCAATGCCGATGCCATCGAGCACCGCGCCCGGCGTCAAGACGAGTAGCGCGACACCGGCGATACCGAGAAAACCGGCGGCGATGGCCAGCGGTCGAATTTGGGTTGCGAGAAACAGTCGCGAAAGGCCGATCACAATGAGAGGCTGGACCGCGCCCACGGTTGCCGCAACGCCGCCGGGCAATCGATAGGCCGAAACGAACAGCATCGCCCAGAAAAACGCAAAATTCAGCGCGCCGAGGATGAAGCTGCGGTGCCACCAGATTCCCTGCGGCAGCCTGTGGACGATTAGCAGCAGCAGGATGCCTGCCGGCAAAGCGCGCAGCATGGCGACATGCAGTGGATATCCCTGCGGCAGGAATTCCGTCGTGACGAAGTAGGTGGTGCCCCAGATGACGGGGGCAAGCGCGGTAACCAGCACGTCGGCTGCAAAAGTCGGATTTTTCTTCATTTCAAGAATCTCTACATCAAGATAAATTGAGTTTAATGGAGTTTGTCTTGACGTCAAGATACCTTTCGCTATGCATAGGCGATGAGCAAGAATCCACCTGATCACGTCGACCATATTCTCGCACAATGGCGCAGGGAGCGATCCGATCTCGATGTCGGGCCCATGGGCTTGCTTGGCCGTTTACACCGGCTGACCACGCACCTCGGCCGCGAGGTTGAGGCGGTGCTCTTGAAGCACGGCCTCTCCTCCTCCGCCTTCGACGTGCTGGCGACCTTACGGCGCGCGGGCTCACCCTATCGGCTCTCTCCCGGCGATCTGCTGTCCATGACCATGGTCAGTTCCGGCACCATGACAAACCGGATTGACCAGCTTGAGAAAGCAGGGATGGTGGAGCGTATCCACAATCCACAGGACCGGCGCAGCGTCTTGATATCGCTGACGGAACGGGGCTTTTGCGTGGTGGAGGCGGCGGTCGCGGCGCATGTCGAAAACCAGCATCGGCTTGTCGCCTGTCTCACCGAAGAAGAACGAACGACTTTAGACGGGCTGTTGAAGCGGTTCCTGCAGGGGTTCGAGGAGTAATATGAAGCGTCACCGCCGGCCCCGCGGCAAGGGGTCTGCGGCGCTTGTTTCCTGAAGAAGAATCCTGTAAGCATTTTTTCATAAACCTGTACGACAGGTTGGAGGAAGAATGTTAAATCCAATTGCGCATGAGGCCGGTCTTGTCAGCAGCACGATCGGCGCGATCACCCGCCACATCAGAGAGAACGAGTTGGCGCCAGGCGCAAAGCTGCCGAGTGAACTTTCGCTCTCGCAACAGCTTGGTGTCTCGCGCACTGTCGTCCGCGAGGCTTTCCGATCGCTTTCGGCGATGCGGCTCATCGATGTCAGCGCCGGCAAGCGCGCCACAGTGGCCACGCTGGATCATGGCGCGATGTCGTTGATGTTCGAACATGGCATTCACACCGAGCAGATCAACATCCAGCAGATCTATGACGTACGACGCACGATCGAAGTTCGCACCGTGACGCTTGCGGCGCTGCGACGCACGGATGCAGAAGCGCTCATCATTCTGGAACATGCCAAGGCCATGGAGAGTGATTTTGGGAAGAACGACAAGGTCATGGAGCATGATCTGGCGTTCCATCTGGCAATCGCCAAGGCTTCCAAGAACCCTGTTTTCGAACTCATTCTTGGCGCGTTCCAGAACGTGACGCGTCAGACCTGGCCGATCGGCTGGAAAAGCCGCACATCCGACGCGCAGCGCCACGCCGCCGGTGAGCTACACATCGCCATCGGGCAGGCCGTTGCCGCGGGCGATCCGCAAACGGCCTCGACGCTGATGGCGCGGCATTTCGATGAAAGCGTGCACGCGCTTCTGGCGGCTGGCATCGCCTGATTTCTCAAACCCAGTTCCAGACGGAACACGACCTGCCTCTGGAGGAGACACTTCATGAAAATCACCAAACTTGAGACCGTTCGTGTGGCGGAACGGGCCAACCTGCTTTGGGTTCTGGTCCACACGGATGAGGGCATCACCGGATTAGGCGAAACCTTCTATGGCGCGGAGACCGTCGAGGCCTATGTGCACGAATACATCGCGCCGCGCGTGATCGGCCGCGACCCGCTGCAGATCGACCTTCTCGCGCAAGACCTTGTGGGCTATCTCGGTTTTCGCTCATCCGGCGCAGAAGTGCGCGGCAACTCCGCCTTTGACATCGCCCTCTGGGATATTTTCGGCAAGGCCACCAACCAGCCCATAGCCCAGCTGCTCGGTGGTTTCAGCCGCAGGGAAATCCGGACTTACAATACCTGTGCGGGCACCGAATATATCAAGAAGGCGACCGGGCAGCAGACGGCCAATTACGGCCTTTCCGGTGGCAAGGACTATGATGACCTGAATGGCTTCCTGCACCGCGCGGACGAACTTGCGCACTCGCTACTTGAGGATGGCATCACGGCCATGAAGATCTGGCCCTTCGATGCGGCGGCGGAAAAGACACGCGGGCAATATATCTCGATGCCGGACCTGAAAAGCGCGCTGGAGCCTTTCGAAAAAATCCGCAAGGCGGTGGGCGATAAGATGGATATCATGGTGGAGTTTCACTCCATGTGGCAGCTTCTGCCCGCCATGCAGATCGCCAAGGTGCTGACCCCCTACCAGACCTTCTGGCACGAAGACCCGATCAAGATGGACAGCCTTTCCAGCCTGACGCGATATGCCGCCGTTTCGCCCGCACCGATTTCGGCATCGGAGACGCTCGGCTCCCGCTGGGCCTTCCGTGATCTCCTGGAAACGGGCGCTGCCGGTGTTGTCATGCTTGACATCAGCTGGTGCGGCGGGCTTTCGGAAGCACGCAAGATCGCCTCCATGGCGGAAGCCTGGCATCTGCCGGTCGCCCCGCATGATTGCACCGGGCCGGTGGTGCTCTGTGCCTCCACCCACCTGTCGCTCAACGCGCCGAATGCGCTGGTGCAGGAAAGCGTGCGCGCCTTCTACAAGACTTGGTATCGTGATCTCGTCACGGCCTTGCCGGAAGTGAAAAACGGCATGATAACGGTGCCGCCGGGCGCCGGGCTCGGCATGGAACTGCATCCCGACATCGAGAAGAGCTTCACCGTCAGCCGCCGTTTTTCGGATGCGGCTTCGATCTGATCAGAACAGGCTGCCCTGGTTGCCCGGGTCCGATGAGGCTGGCTTGACCGGCTTCTTTTTCGGCGCGGCGGTGGCATCCGGGGAAGATGTGCCTTCTCCGGTTGTGATCGCCGAGACGCGGCCATCGGAAAATTCCATCGATACCACGGCACCGGAAGCAATGGCCGCAGCGCGGGTCAAAGGGCGGTTCTCCTCATCGCGGATGACAGCATAACCGCGCTTGAGCACGTTTTTGTACGAGAGCGATTGCAGGATACGGTCATGGGCGGCAAGGCCGGACCGGTTCTGCGCCATCCGGTGCAACACGGCAGTATCGGCCCGGCGCGAGGCAGTGGCAAGGCGCTCCTTTTGCCGCTCAACTTGGCCAAGCAGCCGGGCGGGTAGGGAGCGCAGGGATGAGTCGAAGGAATCGACACGCCCTTTTCCCTGCAGCAGCCGGCGTTCCACCAGCGTCTCCGCCCTGTGCATGCGCTCGGTGATCCTCTGCCTGTGGTGCTTAAGGCCATTCAACAGGGTTTCCGGTCTCAGTCCCGAGGCGGAACGCTCGAATGTCCGCCGCTTGTTCAGCGTCGTCAACTCCAGTCCACGCCCAAGACCACTCGCAGCCTCGTCGAACCGGCGGCGCGGCAAGGCGAGCAGCTGATCGAGCGACGGTAGCGCCCGCACCAGGGCGCGCACGCCTTGCCGGCGATTGTCCATCTGCCGCGAGACAGAGCCGGAAAGGCGGGCAGCGAGGCCGGAAAGCTGCGCCTCGAGTTCCGCCCGCACAGGCACCGCCATTTCGGCGGCTCCCGTCGGCGTCGGTGCACGGACATCGGCGGCGTAATCGATCAGGGTGGTATCGGTCTCATGTCCGACGGCGGAAATCAGCGGAATTTCGCTTTCCGCTGCGGCGCGCACGACGATCTCATCGTTGAAGCTCCAGAGGTCTTCCAGACTGCCGCCACCACGCGCAACGATCAGCACGTCAGGCCGTGCGATCTCGCCACCGGGCTGAAGCGCATTGAAACCGCGAATGGCGTTCGCCACCTCCTCGCCCGAACCTTCTCCCTGCACCTTGACCGGCCAGACAAGCACATGAACGGGAAAGCGATCCGAAATGCGATGGAGAATATCGCGGATCACCGCGCCCGTCGGCGAGGTGACGACGCCAATGACGTGTGGCATGAACGGCAGCCGGCGCTTGCGGGCCGGGTCGAACAGTCCCTCGGCCGCCAGTCGACGGCGCCGGTCTTCGAGAAGCGCCATCAAAGCGCCGGCACCGGCCGGTTCAAGGCTTTCGATAACGATCTGATATTTCGAGGAGCCTGGGAAGGTCGTGACCTTGCCCGTCGCGATCACTTCCATGCCCTCTTCCGGGCGGAACTTCAGCCGAGAGAAGGTTCCTTTCCAGATCACGGCATCGATGCGGGCGCGATCGTCCTTCAGCGAGAAATAGGCGTGGCCGGACGAATGTGGCCCGCGATAACCAGAAATCTCGCCACGCACACGCACCTGATCGAAGGCCGTTTCCACCGTTCGCTTGATGGAACCCGACAGTTCGGACACCGAAAACTCGGCAAGATTGCTCAATGCGGCATGGGAGAAAATATCGCTCATGCCTGCTTTTATCGAAAATGGCTCGATTCGGAAATGCCGGGGAAAGCTCGCAACGATTTAACGGCGGTGAAACCATATCCTCAACTACAGAGTTAGGAAAACGGGAGTTGGAGGTAAAAACAAGGGTTCGTTAGGGAAGACAGCGTTACGTCTGTTCCCGGCCCGGCAACCAAAGAGGAGGCGGCACCATGATTTTTCTCACCGCCACAGTGCTCGGCATCGCTGCCGTTGCATTACGTTCGGTCTTCAGCATCGTGTTCATCTGCATGATGATTATCGGAGCCTATGGCGTTGCGATGGCGCTTTCGTCCGGTGCTGTTCCGCTGACGTCTCTGCTTCAGGCGCTCGCGGGTTATAATTTCGGCGTCGTTGGCGTCGTCATCAGCCTTCTGGTACTGCAGCGCCCGCGGTCCACCCCGCCAACTCTCTAAAAGACCACGGCCTTGAGGCTTCGTTCCGTTGCACTCAGCGAGATTTGCGGTCTGGCGGCCGATATAGCCATCACCTGTCTGCTCATTTTCTTTCTCACGGTCGACCCGATCGCTGCGCGTTTGCCAGGGGCGGTGTCCGGGCTTGCAACAAGCTGGCGGCTGAACCGCTCAATGAGTGGCGCGCCAGGCGCCTTTCCGGCCGATGCCGTCACCCTCATTTCCCGCATTGTGAGCGTCGGACTTTTCTCGCTGCTGCAATGGCGCAACCCGCTGATCCAGCCGGTCGTGCCGCTTGCCTTTTCTGCGCTCGCAGCTCTGGTCCTCGCATGCTGCGGCCATTGGCGCCTTCAGAAACTGCGTCGGGCCAAGGGCTAAACCGTTTCCCAGCCCTCCTTATCCGCAGCGCGATAAATCGCATCGATGAAAAGCTGGTTGTTTTTGGAGCTTTCCAGCGTGACAACCTCTCCCTCACCCGTGACTGCGCGGGCAAAGGCCTCCGCTTCCAGCTTGTACTGGCGGCTATCCTGAAACCTGAAGATTTGCGACTGGTTGTGGGCCTGATTGGTCAGCTCGACTTCTTCCGCACCCCAGCGGTTTGCATTAAACGGCGATTTGACTTCGATGTAACCGTCCGTGCCGTGGAAAACCATCAGCTGGCGGGCGGCAAGCTGCGTTGCAAGATAAAAACTGAGTTCGAAGCTGCCGAAATCCGCCCGCACGCTGGAATAGATATCGGTGCCGAACTCTCTGTCACGCTCCACGGAGGCCTGCACGCGCTTGGGTTCTTCACCGGTGACGACGCGGGTCACGATCGTCGGATAAACGCCGATATCCGGCAAGGCGCCGCCGCCGAGTTCGGGAATGTTGCGCATATTCTGAGGATCGCGGTTGAAATAGCTGAAAGCGCCCTGCACATGTTTCAGCGTTCCGATCGCGCCCGAAGAAAGCAATGCCTTCACCTTGGCCCAGACCGGCGCATAGGTCACCATGAAGGCTTCCGAGATGATGACACCGTTGCGGTCCCGCGCAGCGATAAGTGTGTCGATTTCCTGCGCTTTCAAAGCAATCGGCTTTTCGCAAAGAACATGTTTGCCCGCATCGGCGGCCTTGATCGTCCATTCGACGTGCTGCGACGTTGGAAGTGGAATGTAAACCGCGTCGATGACATCGGACGCCAGCATTTCTTCGTAGGAGCCGAAAGCGTGGGGCGCGGAGAACCGATCTGCGACCGCGCGGGCCCTGGAAAGATCACGACTGGCGATGGCGCTGACCACACAGTTCTCAGCATCCTGTATCGCGGGAATGACGTGGTCCTGAGCGATCTTCGCCGTTGAGATGATTCCGAAGCGCAGCATTTAGTCCTCCCGATCTGACATATGCCGGAAACTTATCATTGTCATGCCGAGTGGCAACCCGTTGCTTCAAGATTAGAGAGATGATGGCTGGATGTGTCCGCTCTTCGTCAGGAAGGTTTCTTTTTTTCCGGGTTTTCATGACGAATTATGCTATGCATCAAGGTAACGGAGAAACATGAAATGTCCTCTTCCCATACAGCTCTAATGGTCATCGATGTGCAGGAATCCTTTCGGCACGCTCCGTATTTCGAGGATAGCGAATTGGCCGCCTATCTCGAGAAACAACAGGCGCTGATTGACGGCGCCAAAGCCGCTGGCATTCCCATCGTTCAGATATTTCATGTTGATGGCGACAGAGCATTTTCGAGCGAAAGCGGCTTTATTCGTCCGCTGGAAGGTGTGCGGATTTCCCCTGACGTGACCTTCCGCAAAAACCGGCATTCCGCCTTCGTGGGAACCGGTCTCGAAATCTGGCTGACGCAGAGGGGCATCAACCGGCTGATTATCTCCGGTATCCGTACCGAACAATGCTGCGAGACCACCACCCGACATGCGTCCGATCTCGGTTACGTCGTCGATTACGTCACCGAAGCAACGCTGACTTTCCCGATGACACATGCATCAGGCACTGTTTTCAGCCCGGATGACATCCGTCAGCGCACCGAGCTGGTACTGGCCGATCGCTTCGCACGGATCGTTGGCGTCGATGACGTGCTGGCGACGATGAAAGAGGCGGCCTGATGAATAAGGGCGACACGCGCGTTGTTCCTTTTTTTACGCTCGTGCCGCCGCATGCGCTTCTGCTGGACATTGCCGGTCCACTGGAGGTGGTTCGTTACGCCAATGCAGAGCAGCAGGATATCCACTTTGAGTGTCGGTACATCGCCGCAAGGAACGAACAACAATCCTCCATCGGCCTTCAGCTTTCCGCATTGGAGACCCTGCCGGCGGCGCTGCCGGAAAACGCTTTCCTTCTGATCTCCGGCAGCACGTCCGGCTTCGACGATGATCCGCAGACGCGACGGGAGCGGCGGGCCCTGGCAGCCTGGCTTCATGCGGCGGTGCGTGCCGACACGACCGTTATCTCCATCTGCTCCGGTGCCCTGCTGGCGGGCGAGGCGGGGCTTTTCGACGGGCGAACCTGCACGACCCATGCCGATTGTATCGAAAGCCTGCGACGCATCGCGCCCTTGGCGCAGGTGGCGGAAAATCGTCTTTTCGTGGAGGATGGCAGGCGTTTCTCGAGCGCCGGCATTTCCACCGGTATCGACCTGATGCTGCATGTAATCTCCGGGATGACATCGCCTGCCGTCGCGGCGCGGATTGCCAAGACAATGGTGGTTTATCTCAGGCGCAGCGGCAACGACGCGCAAATCTCTCCCTGGTTGACGGGCCGCAACCACATCCATCCAGCCATTCACCGGGTCCAGGACCGTGTCATGGCCGAGCCGGCGAAGGACTGGTCGCTCGAAGGGCTGGCCGATATTGCTGCACTGAGCGAAAGGCACCTCTCCCGTCTCTTTCGCGACCATACCGGTCTCAGCGTGATCGACTACGTCAACCTGATGAGGGTCAATCTGGCCCGAGATATTCTCGCCAATAGTCGTCTGGACATGGAGACCGTCGCAGAACGGGCAGGCTTTGCATCTGCACGGCATCTGCGCCGCGTGTGGCAGCAGCACAATCATTTACCTCCCAGCCATTATCGCGGTCTCCAAAGGTGAGTTTCCAACCTCACGGCTGCCTGATGAATGCCATCAAATGAATTCAATGGTTATGCCGGCGGCCAGTTGGTACCCTGTCGCCAGGATAGCAACAGGAGTATTCCCGTGGAAAAACGAAGCCTTGGCCGCACAGGCCTCTCCATCGCCCCGATCGTCTTTGGCGGTAACGTGTTCGGCTGGACAGCGGATGAGAAGACCTCCTTTGCCCTGCTCGATGCCTTTTTCGATGCCGGGTTCAACGCCATCGATACGGCGGATGTCTACTCCGCCTGGGTGGACGGGCATGTGGGTGGCGAGTCGGAGGCGATTATCGGCAAGTGGCTGAAGCAGTCCTCCGTTAAGCGGGAGGATGCAGTGATCGTCACCAAGGTCGGTTTTGACAATCGCGGTCAGAAGACCGGGCTGAGCGCCAAATGGATCGCAGAGGCCGTCGATGCTTCGCTGAAGCGGCTTCAGACCGACTACATCGACCTTTACCTTGCACATAAGCCTGACGCCGACGTGCCGCTGGAGGAAACGCTTGCCGCCTTCGCCAAGTTGAAGGAGCAGGGGAAAATCCGCGCCATCGGCTGCTCCAACTATTCCGCAAGCCAGCTCCAGGAGGCTCTTGATGTGGCTGCCAGGAACAATCTGCCGCGTTACGATGTGCTGCAGCCGGAATATAATCTCTACAACCGGGCAGATTTCGAAGGCCCATTAGCAGACCTCTGTGTGAAACAAGAGATCGGCGTCATCAATTATTATAGCCTCGCCGCCGGGTTCCTCACCGGAAAATACCGTGCCAAGGCAGATACGGAAGGCGTTGCCCGCAGCTATCGCGTGGCTGACTACGTCAATGCCCGCGGCCTCGCCGTTCTCGGCGCAATGGACGCCGTCGCGGTGCAGACCGGGGCAAAGCTCGCCGACATCGCGCTGGCCTGGCTGCTGCGCAAGAAGGCCGTAACAGCGCCGATCGCCAGCGCCACCAGCCTGTCGCAGCTTGAAAGCTTCAAACGCGCCGTCGAGCTGAAACTGACCGACGAGATGATGGCGCTTCTCGACAAGGCGGGGGCGTAAGATGGATCTTGGAATTCGTGATGCCGCACCGTCGGACCGGGCGGAGTGGCTGCGGCTGTGGAATGACTATCTCGCCTTTTATGAGGTCGATCTCGCCGCCGACGTGACCGAATATACCTGGGAACGCATCCTCGATCCCGCGTCCCGCGTCTCCATGCGCGTGGCGATGCTGGGTGAGCGCATGGCGGGCTTTGCCATTTACCACTTCCACGATTCCACTTGGGTGAAGACACCTGACTGCTATCTTGAGGATTTGTATGTCGATGGCGACATCCGCGGCAAGGGCGCGGGGCGGGCATTGATGGATGATCTGATCACTATCTGTAAGAAAATGGGCTGGTCGCGTCTTTACTGGAACACCGGCGAGGACAATCACCGTGCCCAGAAGCTCTATGACAGTTACGTGAAAAGCGACGGTCACATCCGCTACCGCATCACCTTCTGATCAACTCCGGAAACGGAAGAAATCCACGAAAGCCCTCAGCGCCGGACGCATCTGCCGGCGAGAAGGGTAGTAGATATAAAATCCGTCAAAGGGCGCACACCATTCGTCGAGCACGCGGATGAGCCGGCCTTGCCTGATATCATCTTCGACGCGCTGCTCGAAAACGAAGGCAAGTCCTGCTCCATCGATTGCCGCCCTTCGGATAAGGCTCTGGTCCGACAAAATAAGCGGCCCCTGCACATCCACAACGAGCGGCTTGCCGTCCTTTTCCAGCTCCCAGCGATAGATGAGGCCGCTTGCAAACCGCCGGCGTATGCAGCGATGCCGGATGAGGTCCCTCGGATCATGCGGTGGCGGGTTATCAGCGAAATAAGAAGGGGAGCCGACGATAGCCCCGCGCCATTCACCGCTCGCTTTCACCGCGATCATGTCTGCATCGAGATGCTCCCCGAGACGAAGACCTGCATCGAAACCCTTCGCAACGATATCTTCGAAACGATCATCGGTCGAAATCTCGAGAGAGATTTCGGGATAGAGCCGTAGGAACTCCCCCAGTCTGGGTACGATAAGGTCTTCGGCGGCAAGCCTCGGTAACGTAATACGCAAGGGGCCGGCCGGTCTGCCGCCCTGTTCGGCCAAGGTATCGATGACGGCGTCAATGTCGGCAAGGGCGGGGCCTAAGGTTTCAAGAAGGCGCTTTCCCTCCTCTGTCGGAGAAACGCTGCGGGTGGTACGGTGCAGCAGCCGCAAGCCGAGGCTGGCCTCCAGTGAGGAAACCGCGTGGCTGACGGCGGAGGGGGCGATACCGAGTTCGGCCGCGGCCTTGCGAAAGCTGCGGCCTTCCGCAACGGCGGAAAGAACGGCCAATTGGGAGAGCTGTACGCGATTCATTGTTCTAAATTATAGAACAACCCGCACGGATTTGCAGCGATTATTTTCGCCGCCGTCATTCGCTATGTTTCGATCACGCCCTGATGACGGGCGATTCCCGATGGAAGGACGAACTGATGAGAAGCAGAACCCTTGGAAACGATCTGACCGTTTCGGCACTCGGTCTTGGGTGCATGGGGATGACCCATGCCTACAGCCCGACAGGTGATGAAAACAGCGCGATCGCGACGCTTCATCGCGCCGTTGATCTTGGCGTCACTTTTTTCGATACGGCGGAGGTTTATGGGCCTTACACGAATGAAGTTCTCGTCGGCAAGGGGCTGAAGCCCTATCGCGACAAGGTGGTGATTGCCACCAAGTTCGGTTTCAAGATCGATGGTAGCAAACCGGCCGGGCAGATGATGGTAGGGACCGACGGTCGGCCGGAAAATGTCCGCGCTGTCGCCGAAGCGTCTCTCAAGCGTCTCGACGTTGACGCCATCGACCTCTTTTATCAGCACCGCGTCGATCCCGATGTGCCGATCGAAGAAACGGTCGGAGCGATGGCCGAACTGGTGAAACAAGGCAAGGTAAAGCATCTCGGCCTCTCCGAAGCCAGTGCAGAAACGCTTCGCAAGGCCCATGCCACCCACCCGATTGCCGCGATTCAGAGCGAATATTCGCTGTGGACCCGCGACCCGGAAGAAAATGGCGTGCTGGATACCTGCCGTGAGCTCGGCATCGGTTTCGTCCCCTTCAGCCCTCTTGGGCGCGGTGCGCTGACCGGAGCGCTGAAATCGCTGGATGGACTCGCAGCCGATGATTTCCGGCGCGGCTTGCCGCGTTTCCAAGGCGAAAACTTCGACGCCAATCTAGCGCTGGTCAAGCTTCTGGAAGACATGGCGGCAGAAAAAGGCGTGACTGCCGGGCAACTGGCATTGGCCTGGGTGTTGGCGCAGGGCGATTTCATCGTGCCGATCCCCGGCACCACGAAGATTGCCAATCTTGAGAAAAACGTCGCGGCGGCGGACGTATCCCTGACACGGCAAGAAGTCGAAAACCTCGGTTCGTTGCTGGCTCCGTCGAAGGTAGCGGGCAAACGATACCCTGAGCGCATGTCACAGATGGCCAATCGTTAAAAAACAAAAAGCCGCGGTGGTTGCCGCGGCTTTTTTCAATCTGTTTCGGATGTCAGGCGCGCAGAACGCCGCCTGTCGATTTTTCGACATTGCCGACGATCTTAGCCGTGAGCGCTTCGAAATCCTCATCCGTCAGCGTTTTATCGACCGGCTGAATCTGGACTTCGATGGCGACCGACTTGCGATTTTCTCCGAGCGATGCTCCCTCGAAAATATCGAAGACGTTGACACCCGTGATCAGCTTGCGATCCGCGCTGGTTGCCGCTTTGATGATGGCAGCCGCCTCGACCGATTTCTCAACCACGAAAGCGAAGTCGCGCTTCACCGCCTGGAACGGCGAAAGCTCGAGCGCCGGCTTGGTGCGGGTCGCCTTCTTTTTCGGCTCCTGCATGGCGTCGATATAGATCTCAAAACCGCAATAGGCGCCGGATATATCCAGCTCGGACAGCGTTTTCGGATGGAACTCACCGAAATAGCCGAGCACAACTTTCGGACCCATCTTGATGGTGCCGGAGCGGCCTGGGTGATACCAGGCGGGCGCCCCTGCTTCGATCTGGACATTGGCCATGGGCAGACCGCAGGCCTCAAGCACAGCCAGTGCATCGGCCTTGGCGTCATAGACGTCAACCGGCTTGCCACCGCCCTTGGCCGCATTCGACCACATGCGGCCGCTGCCCGCGAGCGAAGCCGTGCCGCGGCGAACACCACCGGCAACACGGCGCTGCGTATCGGGCGTATCGCCCTCATAGGTGCCGGAGACCTCGAAGATCGCGACGTCACCATAACCCTTGTCGGCATTGCGCTGGGCAGCGGTGAGAAGACCGGGCAGAAGCGAGGGCCGCATGTCAGACATATCGGCCGCGATGGGGTTTGCGAGTTTGAGCGCCGGTGAACCGCCGCCGAACAGCTTTGCCTGCGCTTCTGGAATGAAGGACCAGGTGACAGCCTCAAGCATGCCGCGGCTTGCCAGGGCCCGGCGCGCGGTGCGGGTGCGGATCTGCAGCGTGGTCAGGATACGACCATTGACGGCGCCGAGGCTTTCCAGCGGCTCCGGCTTGATATTGTCGACGCCATGGATGCGCATGACTTCTTCGACCAGATCGGCCTTGCCATCGACATCCGGCCGCCAGGAGGGCACGGTAACGGAAACGCGTTCGCCGGTTCCCTCGACACCAAAACCCAGACCCTTGAGAATGGCGAGGCTCTCTTCAGCCGAGACTTCGAGGCCTGTCAGGCGCTTCACTTCCGCAAGCGGGAAGTCGACGACTTTAGGTTCGTAGCCCTTGTAACCAACGACCCTGGCTTCGCCGGGAACGCCGCCGCAGAGCTCGAGAACCAGTTCGGTGGTGCGCTCCAGGCCCGGAACCATATATTCCGGATCGACGCCCCGCTCGAAACGATAACGCGCATCGGTGATGATGCCGAGGGAGCGTCCGGTCTTGGCGATATTGATGGGATCCCAGAGCGCGGATTCAATCAGCACGTCGACGGTGTTTTCATCGCAGCCTGAATGTTCGCCACCCATAACGCCGCCGATGGATTCGATGCCGTTTTCGTCGGCGATGACGACATTGTTCGGGCCGAGCTTATATTCACGCTGGTCGAGCGCGAGGATCGTCTCGCCCTCTACCGCACGGCGCACGGTGAGATCGCCTTTGACCTTCGCGGCGTCGAAGACGTGCATCGGCCGGCCCTGATCGAAGGTCATGTAGTTGGTGATATCAACAAGCGCATTGATTGGGCGCAGGCCGATCGCCAGAAGCCGCTGCTGCATCCACTTGGGGCTGGGGCCATTCTTCACGCCGCGCACGATGCGAAGTGAGAAGCCGGGGCAGAGCGCGGGATCGTCCAGATCCAGCTTCACGTCGACGGGCGTTGCGCCTTCCACCTTGAAGGAGGGTGCAGGCTTCGTCTTCAGCTTGCCGAGACCGGAGGCCGCGAGATCGCGCGCAATGCCGTAGATGGAGGTGCAGTCCGGACGGTTCGGCGTCAGGTTGATCTCGATGACGGGATCGTCCAAGCCGGCATAGCTGGCAAAGGACGTACCGACAGGTGCATCGTCAGGCAGATCGATGATTCCGTCGTGATCGTCGGATATGTTCAGCTCCTTTTCGGAGCACATCATGCCATGGCTTTCGACGCCGCGAATCTTCCCAACAGCGAGCGTCACATCGATGCCCGGAACATAGGTGCCGGGACGTGCCAGCGCACCGACGAGGCCCGCGCGCGCATTCGGTGCACCGCAGACGATCTGCACCGGCTTGCCGTCACCGGCATCCACCATCAGCACCTTCAGGCGGTCTGCCTCGGGGTGCTTTTCAGCGGAAACCACCTTGGCAATGACGAAGGGCTTGTAGGCCGCCTTGTCGTCAACGTCTTCGACCTCAAGGCCAATCGCCGTCAACCGCTCGCAAATCTCGTCCAGCGTCGCATCCGTATCGAGATGGTCTTTGAGCCAGGAAAGAGTGAATTTCATTCGTCTTGTCTCGCACTTAACTATAGGCACAAGGCCACATTGCGTTTCTATGCAGCCTTCTGCGGCGCTTTGGCGCCTGGCGCCTTCCAGCCGAGCAGCATTGATTTTACGGAAACACCCTCATCCATGTCTGGCCACCACACCCCGGAGAATTGCAGCTCCACGTGGGCGCGTTGTTTGGACGAAGCTTTTTCCAGAAATGGATACCACCATAGCGGGGCCCGAATTTGCCGACCATCTGCGAGCGTCACATAGACGAAGCTGGCATCGCATTCGGCTGCCACGGGCATCATGTCTTCGGTTTCAAACTCCAAAGAACTCATTCCACTTCTCCATCCAGCCGTCGCGATTTTCATCGACTTTCGAAAGAAATTCGGCCACTTCGCGACTATTGTAGCCGTGATTATAAGCCATTTCCATGCTCAGAAGCCAGACTTTGGCGGAGCACTTGTCCTTGATGATATGAATATGGGGCGGTTCCGGTCCGTCCGAAGCGTAGAACCGGAACTTGTAACCATGCCATATTAGCAAAGTCGGCATACTAGCTGCTGAGGCCTCCGAACAGCGTCGGCATGTCGAGCGGCCGGAAGCCGTAATGGGTCATCCAGCGGACATCGGCGTTGAAGAAGTCACGCAGGTCAGGCATGCCGTATTTCAGCATGGCGATGCGGTCGAGGCCCATGCCCCAGGCAAAGCCCTGATACTCGTCCGGGTCCAGCCCGCCGGCGCGCAGGACGTTCGGGTGCACCATGCCGCAGCCGAGGATTTCCATCCAGTCCTTGCCTTCGCCGAATTTGACGATAGGGCCGGAACGATCGCACTGGATGTCCACTTCGAAGCTTGGCTCCGTGAAGGGAAAGAAGGACGGGCGGAAGCGCATGACGACGCTGTCGACCTCGAAGAAGGTCTTGCAGAACTCCTCGAGAATCCAGCGCAGATTGCCCACATGCGCCTTCTTGTCGATGACAAGCCCCTCGACCTGATGGAACATGGGCGAATGGGTGGCGTCGGAATCCTGGCGATAGGTCTTGCCGGGAATGACGATGCGGATCGGCGGCTTCTGGCTCTCCATGGTGCGGACCTGTACCGGCGAGGTGTGCGTGCGCAGCACCTTGCGCTCACCCTTTTCATCCGGTGGCAAGAAGAAGGTGTCGTGCATTTCGCGGGCCGGATGGCCTTCCGGGAAGTTCAGAGCCGTGAAGTTGTAATAATCGGTCTCGATATCGGGGCCTTCCGCAATCGAAAAACCCATATCCGCAAATATCGCGGTGATTTCATCAACGATCTGGCTGATCGGATGAATGCGGCCGCGCTCCGTCGGTGACTGACGGACCGGCAGGCTGACATCGACGGTTTCCGCCTTCAGGCGCGCAGCGATGGCAGCATCCTTCAGCGCATTCTTGCGCTCGCCGATCAGATCGGTAATCTCGGTCTTCAGTTGATTGATGGCGGCACCACGGGTCTGGCGCTCTTCCGGGCTCATGCTGCCAAGCGTCTTCAGAAGCTCCGAAACCGAGCCCTTCTTGCCGAGCGCGGAAACACGGACGGCCTCGATGGCCGGCTCATCGGCAGCGGCGGCGATTTCCGACACCAGTTGCGATTTCAAGGTATCAAGTTCAGTCATCTTTTCCTGCCTTGCCGGTTTTTCTAACAGCGGCGTCGGTGTTCACAGCATTCATCAGATAGTCGGTCGCCATGATAAAGCGTCGCAGATCACTACCCATCCGCACGCGCCCGATCAACCGGGCAAGCGGTAAAAAACGCCCGAGAATGCGGGTCAGGCGGCTTAATTCGTCGACTGCCCGCGGCGGGGCGTTTTCGAGCCACCGCGAAAAGGCGGCGTTACGGGTTCCGTCGGCTTCACAGGCACGAGTGGCGACCTGCAAAAACAGCAGCCAGATATCGCGGGCCTGCGCTGTCGCAAGCGGCATCACATCCTGGGGGCGCTCCTCGAAATCCATGAAGCCAACCCGGCCATCGGCCAGAAAGAAGTCGCGGACATGCGGGCGGCCGTGGCAGAGGCCTGCAGCATGCAACTCCCCGAGCGCTTCCGCAGATTTGACCAAAAGGGCGTCATGCTCATGGGGATCGGACGCCTTCAGCGCATCCATTCGCTCCATCAGCGTCGGCCCCACGTCGCCCAGCACCACGGCCGTGCGGGATGAGTAGATCAGCGGCGGAACGGGGAAGCCGCATTGCTGGAACTGCTGCAAGGTTTCCAGTTCCCGCTGCATGAGGCCTGCGCCGTCAAGCGGCTCCGACGGGCGAAGAAAAGCATAGGGCAGTAGCTTCGACAGCAGCTTCTGCATCTTCATCCACCAGGTCACCCGTTCCGTGCCCTGCCGTTTTATCCAGACTGTCAGCTGCGAGAGTTCGAGCTTCTGGATGCGGCGGTCACTGTTCAGCAAAACGCGCATCAGCGCCGCGATATCGGCATCGTCAAGGTGAACGTAAAAACCCTCGGCCTTTTCAGCCTCATTTGCAGTAACCAGCATTTCCATCCACCAGACGATTTTCGGGGCAGAGGGGCTGGATACTCCATTTTTCTAATTTCCTAAATTAAAAACTACGGATTGAATGGACAGGGGACCGCGAGAGTTGAAAAACGAAAAACCCGCGCCGGTTTCCCGACGCGGGTTCGAATGACAACAGATTGTCCGCGCCGTAATCACTTGACGGCGGTTTCAAACTCGTTGGTAGTACCAGCATCCTTGAGGTACTCAAGTGCCTTCTTCGCTGCTTCAACGAGCGCGCCGAATGCTGCCGGCTCATGGATGGCCATGTCGGACAGAACCTTGCGGTCGACTTCGATGCCAGCCTTGTTCAGGCCGTCGATGAAGCGGCCGTAGGTCAGGCCGAATTCGCGAACAGCAGCGTTGATACGCTGGATCCACAGAGCGCGGAAGTTGCGCTTGTTGACCTTGCGGTCGCGGTAAGCGTACTGCTTGGAACGATCCACGGCAGCCTTTGCTGCGCGGATGGTGTTCTTGCGGCGGCCGTAGAAGCCCTTGGCTGCCTTGAGTGTCTTGGTGTGCTTGGCGCGGGAAGTTACGCCACGTTTTACGCGTGCCATGTCATGATCTCCTTAAAGTGTCCAAAAGTGCGGAAAAGTCTCAGAGACCGTTCGGCAGGTAGTTCTTGACGACCTTCTTGCCGTCAGCTTCGGCGAGAACCATGGTTCCACGCGCGTCGCGAATGAACTTGTTGGTACGCTTGATCATGCCGTGGCGCTTGCCGGCGGCGGCTGCAACGACCTTGCCGGTCGCGGTGATCTTGAACCGCTTCTTTGCAGCGGACTTCGTCTTCATCTTGGGCATTTTGCTACTCCGTTTTTGTATCGAAAAAGGCAGACGAGGCCTATTTCAAGCTATTCAGGAACGGCCACGGCATGCCCTGCCGGACCGTTCGGACGCGCGCTTATAACCGCAGTCGGCCAAAAGCGCAACGGGGAATGAAAATTTCCCCTCGCGGATCAGATATGCGCCTGTGATCGGGGCACGTCAGACTTATTTCGGGGCAAGAACCATCATCATCTGACGGCCTTCCAGCTTCGGCTCGGCCTCCACCTTGGCGATCGCCTGGGTGTCTTCCTTCACCTGAAGGAGAAGTTTCATGCCGAGTTCCTGGTGGGCCATTTCGCGGCCGCGGAACTTCAGCGTTACCTTCACCTTGTCACCTTCGTCAAAGAAACGGTTCATCGCCTTCATCTTCACGTCATAGTCATGCGTGTCGATGTTGGGGCGCATCTTGATTTCTTTGACTTCGACGATCTTCTGTTTCTTGCGCGCTTCAGCGGCCTTTTTCTGGGTCGAGTATTTAAGCTTGCCGAGATCGAGGATCTTGCATACCGGCGGCTCTGCGTTCGGCGAAATCTCGACGAGATCGAGACCGGCCTCTTCCGCCATTTTCAAAGCCTGATCCGTCGGCATGCTACCGAGGTTCTGGCCCTCTTCATCGATAAGCTGAACTCTGGGAACCCGAATTTCCCGGTTGGAGCGCGGCCCCTCCTTGACGGGGGCATCGGCTTTGAAAGGTCTGCGAATGGTCGTATTCTCCTGATCTGTTTCTGGATCACGTCAGCAAAAAACAGCTTGTTTAGTACAAGCGGCGGAAATGTCGTTATTGCTGTGGCGAAGTCAATAGCATATCTGGCCGAAAAGATCACCTGTTGTCACGGTTTTTGCAAAATACCGCCGTTATGGCACCAAAATCAGGAGAATTGCATATACATGACCGATCAAGCCGTTGAATTCCTGTCCGTAGGCCCCGACAATGACTGCCGCGAGATTGCTTTCCTCCATCGGCAGGCGACGTCAGTCGAGACCGCGCCGACAATAGTCTGGCTGGGTGGCTACCGCTCCGACATGACGGGAACCAAGGCGGTCGAGCTCGATCGCTTCGCGGCTGAGAACGGGCTTGCGTGCCTGCGGCTGGACTATTCCGGTCACGGCGCCTCCGGCGACGACTTCAGGAAGGGCACGATCTCGCGGTGGCTGGACGAGGCGCTTGCTGTCGTTCGGGCGAAGGCCCCGTCCCGTGTCGTGCTCGTCGGCTCATCCATGGGAGGATGGATTGCCTTGCGCATGGTTGAAGAGTTGCGCAAGGCGTGTGGCGCGCCTACCGTGGCGGGTCTTGTCCTGATCGCGCCGGCTCCCGATTTCACACAGGAACTGATCGAGCCCAGCCTTTCGGAGGCCGAGCGGCTTTCTCTCTCGGAAAAGGGGTATTTTGAGGAGCATTCGGA
The DNA here is from genome assembly GCF_007680755.1 of Agrobacterium sp. DE0009. Taxonomy (NCBI): domain Bacteria; kingdom Pseudomonadati; phylum Pseudomonadota; class Alphaproteobacteria; order Hyphomicrobiales; family Rhizobiaceae; genus Agrobacterium; species Agrobacterium sp. DE0009. Next base: position 1,715,715 of record NZ_VEIU01000001.1, on the reverse strand, counting down.
ATATAGCCCCGAACCGAACATCTTCACCCGCGCGCTGATGGAGGATGGAAAGCAGAACCGCGTCTTACAGGGGATCATCACCACGGGGTGCCCGGTTCACATTCTGCAGGGCATGCGGGATCCCGATGTGCCGTATCAGCACGCTCTAAAATTGCTGGAACACCTTCCATCTGACGACGTCGTCCTGACGCTCATCCGCGACGGCGACCACCGGCTGTCGCGTCCACAGGATATAGAGCGAATGCTTGCGGCGGTGAAATCCCTTGCAATATAGGCATTTCCGCAACGGTCTTAACCATATTCAGCGAGTCTTGAGCGCGGCCGTTTGCTAATGATTGACTCGCACCCCCGATCCCTCTTAACTTTTCATTAAGAATTTAAGGGACGGGTTTCATGATGAACGCACCGCTGGCGCGTGCGCTGCTGTTTGCAGTTGCCGCCGGGCTAATGACTGCTGCCTCCGCCACCGCGGAAACCAAGGGAAGCCCCTCCATGGTGACGGGCGGGATTACGTCCCAGCCGATCGGCCATTACGAGTTCTGTCAGAAATATGCCGACGAGTGCAATATTCGCAGCAAGGTGACGCCGCCACCGCGCGTCACCGACTATGGCTGGAATGTCATTCGCGAGGTCAATACGACGGTCAATACCACCATCGTGGCGATGACCGACATGGAAATCTACGGCAAGGACGAAGTCTGGGAATATCCGACGACGGCCGGCGACTGCGAAGATTTCGTACTGCTGAAGCGCAAGAAGCTGGTCGAACGCGGCTTTTCCGTCGCCGATCTGCTGATAACGGTGGTGCGCAAGCCTGACGGTGAGGGGCACGCCGTACTGACGCTTCGCACGACGGATGGCGATTACATTCTCGATAATCTTACCAACGACGTGAAGCTCTGGACCGATACCAACTACACTTATCTGAAGCGACAGGCGTCCTTCAATACCGGCCGCTGGGTCTCCATCGAAGACGGTCGCGACGTTCTGGTCGGCGCGTTGCGCTGATCACGGAGGAAACCGATCTGACAAAAAAGCCCGCGTTTCCGGCGCGGGCATTTTTGTATTCGAATGGTGTCTTTATGATCAGGCAGCCGGAAGCGCGGCAACCTTTGGCATTTCCGTATCGAGACCAAGCAGGAAGTTGATCTGCGGGCGGGCCTTGACGAGATCGTCGATCGAATATTCCGTCAGAACGTCGAAGAATGCATTCAGCGCCTTGCGCAATGCCGAGTTCAGGCCGCAGCTATCCACGAGCGGACATTCAACGGCACCGTCCTCGAAACACTCGGCCATGGCGAAGCTGTCTTCGGTGACCTTCACGACGTCGAACAGGCTGATCTTCTCGGCCGGTTTGCCAAGGCGGACACCGCCATTGCGGCCACGCACGGTTTCAACCAGACCAGCCTTGTTCAGCGGCTGCAGGATTTTGAACAGGAACAGCTCCGATACGCCGTAGGCTCTTGCGATCTCTGGAATTCGGCTGAGCTTGCCTTCATTTGCGGCGCAATACATCAACATGCGAACGGCATAGTTGGTCTGTTTGGTCAAACGCATGCTGGTCTCCTAACTCTCAATGTGGAGTTATATAGTCTCTTTTTCAGTTTAGAACAATTCCAGAAACCGAAAAAACTCGCTTCCATTCGAGATTTCTCAAACAGCCTTGTTGACCGCCCGCATGATTCATGAACAAACAAGTCAAGAATCGGAATGTAATGGAGGCATTCACAATGGCAAGCCTGAAATCCTGCTTTTCCGCTGCCGTTTTCTCCGGGATGACACTGTTTTCCTGCACGCCTGCCGCATGGGCAGAGGGCGAAGTTAACGTCTATTCCTATCGCCAACCTGAATTGATCCAGCCGCTTCTCGATGCCTTTACGAAGGAAACGGGGATCGAGACAAACGTCCTGTTTCTCGACAAAGGTCTGGTGGAGCGTATTCAGGCAGAGGGTGTCAACTCTCCCGCGGATGTGCTTCTGACGGTCGATATCGCTCGCCTTGTTGAGGCGAAAGAAGGCAAGGTCACCCAGCCTGTCCTCAATGATCCCGTGATCGAAAAGGACATTCCAGCGAATCTGCGCGACCCCGACGGCGAATGGTTTGGGCTGACGACGCGTGGCCGGGTCGTCTACGCTTCGAGGGAACGGGTGACCCAGAAGGAGATCACCTATGAGGAGCTTGCCGATCCGAAGTGGAAAGGCAAGATCTGCATTCGTGATGGCCAGCACTCCTATAATATTGCTCTTATCGCCTCCATGATCGCCCATCACGGCGTCGATTACACCCGCACATGGCTGACCGGCCTGAAGAACAATCTCGCCCGCAAGCCTGATGGAACCGACCGCAGCCAGGCGAAATCGATCTTTTCCGGCGAATGCGATATTGCGCTCGGCAATACCTATTATGTCGGCCTGATGCTGACCAATGATCGCGAGCCGGAAGAGCAGGAATGGGCTCGCTCCGTGCGCGTGATCTTCCCCAATGCGGGCGATCGCGGAACGCATGTGAATATCTCGGGCATGTCGCTGACGAAATATGCGCCCAATAAGGACAATGCGCTGAAGCTGATGGAATTTCTGGCCTCCAGGCAAGCGCAGGAAATTTACGCCAAGCAGGTCTTCGAATACCCAGTGCTGCCCGGCGCAGAGCCTTCAGACGTGGTGAAAGGCTTCGGCCCGATCAACCCGGACAAGCTGCCACTGACGGACATTGCCGCCCATCGCAAGGAGGCTTCTGAGCTGGTGGATGAGGTCGGCTTCAACGACGGCCCGACCAACTGATTTTGCGAAGACTGATTGCAAAAGCCCCGCCGTGAAAACACAGCGGGGCATTTTTTTGGCTTATCGACTGGCTTACTTCATCGTCGGCATGACGAATTCTGCACCCGACTTGATGCCGGATGGCCAGCGTGAGGTGATCGTTTTGGTCTTCGTCCAGAACTTGATCGAATCCGTGCCATGCTGGTTGAGATCACCGAAGCTCGAAGCCTTCCAGCCGCCGAAGGAGTGGTAGGCAAGCGGAACCGGGATCGGAACGTTGATGCCGATCATGCCGATATTCACGCGGCTTGCGAAATCGCGGGCCGCATCGCCGTCACGGGTAAAGATGGCGACGCCGTTGCCATATTCATGCTTCATCGGCAGTTCCAGCGCCTCTTCATAGTTTTTGGCGCGAACGACCGACAGAACCGGTCCGAAGATTTCGGTCTTGTAGATGTCCATGTCGGGCGTGACGTGGTCGAACAGGCAGCCACCGACGAAATAGCCGTCTTCATAGCCCTGCAGCTTGAAATCGCGGCCATCAACCAGCAGCTTCGCACCCTGCTCGACACCACTGTCGATCAGCCCCTTGACGCGGGTCTGCGCTTCCTTGGTGACGAGCGGTCCCATATCGGCCTTGTCGTCGGTATAGGGACCGATCTTCAATGCCTCGATCTGCGGAATGAGTTTTTCAACGAGGCGATTTGCCGTCTCTTCGCCGACCGGAACCGCAACGGAAACAGCCATGCAGCGCTCGCCGGCCGAACCGTAACCGGCGCCCATCAGCGCGTTTACAGCCTGATCGAGATCGGCATCCGGCATGATGATCATGTGGTTCTTCGCGCCGCCGAAGCACTGCGCGCGCTTGCCGTTCATGGCGGCGGTGCCATAGACATAGCGTGCGATCGGCGTCGAACCGACGAAGGAGACCGCGCCGATATCGGGATCGGTGAGGATGGCATCGACAGCGCCCTTGTCGCCGTTGACGACGTTGAGGATGCCAGCCGGAAGACCGGCTTCGATCATCAGTTCGGCAAGGCGGATCGGCAGCGACGGATCGCGCTCGGAGGGTTTGAGGATAAAGGCGTTGCCGCAGGCGATCGCCGGCGCAAACATCCACATCGGGATCATGCCGGGGAAGTTGAACGGGGTGATGCCCGCGCCGATGCCGACCGGCTGGCGGATCGAATACATGTCAATCGCAGGGCCGGCGCCTTCGGTGAATTCGCCCTTCTGCAGATGCGGAATGCCGCAGACGAATTCGCAAACTTCGAGGCCACGGACGATGTCGCCCTTGGAATCCTCAACGGTCTTGCCATGTTCGCTGGAAAGCAGAACGGCCAGCTCATTCATGTCGCGGTTCAGAAGTTCGACGAATTTGAAGAAAACGCGCGCACGGCGTTGCGGATTGGTGGCGGCCCATTTGGGCTGTGCCGCCTTTGCGCTTTCAACGGCAGCGCGAAGCTCTGCATCGCTCGCAAGCGCAACGGTCGCCTGCACTTCGCCGGTGGCGGGGTTATAGACATTGGATGTGCGGCCGCTGGTGCCCGCCACATGCTTGCCGTTGATGAAATGACCGATTTCCTTCATGGGTGTTCCTCCAGAATAAGATGGTGCAGCATTACCTTTCGAATTGCACAAATCAATCGCCTCAAATAAGCATCCATTGTGCAAAAATAGGTATAATAGGCTCCTCATGAACTGGGATGATGTGCGTTTGTTTCTAAGCGTGGCGCGAAGCGGCCAGTTTCTTTCCGCCGCCAGAAAGCTTGGCATCAATCATGCGACCCTCAGCCGACGTATCTCCGCGCTTGAAGCGGCGATCGGTACGCAGCTGTTTTTGCGAAGCACCAATGGCTGCGAACTGACGGAGGAAGGGCAGCGGCTGCTTGTGGCGGCTGAGCGCATGGAAACCGAAATGCTGGGCGCCCAGGCCAATCTGGGTCGGGTTGATGCTGCCGTGGCCGGAACGGTTCGCATCGGCGCGCCTGACGGTCTCGGCGTATCCTTCCTCGCGCCAAGGCTTGGCAGGCTGACGGCCCGTTATCCCGAGCTCAAAATCCAGCTCGTGCCGGTGCCACGCTCTTTCTCCCTGTCGCAGCGCGAGGCCGATATCGCCATCACCATCGAGCGACCGGAACAGGGCAGGCTGATGTTTTCGAAGCTCACGGATTACTCGCTTGGGCTGTATGGTTCGGCGGATTATCTGGCTGAATACGGGACGCCTGATGATGTCGAGGCGCTAAAGCGCCACCGCCGGATCGGTTATGTCGAGGATCTGATCTTCTCCCCTTCACTGAACTTTACCGGCGAGATCATGCGCGACTGGGACGCGGCCTTCGAAATCTCGAGCGCCACCGGCCAGACCGAGGCGGTACGTTCAGGCGCAGGTATCGGCATACTGCACAATTACATTGCTGGCCAGTATCCGGAACTTCGGCGAATCCTGCCTGAGATCAGCATTAACCGATCCTACTGGACGGCCTATCATGAATCGGCCCGACAGCTTGTTCGCGTCCGCACGGTCGTTGATTTTCTTCAGGAACTCGTCGCTGACGAACGGCGGATCTTCGCTTGAGGCCTATTAGTAATATTATTTGCGCTAAGGGGCGTTTCCGGGCTTGACAATGGGCCGCCCGGTGGACGACCAATGCAGCTATTGGGAGAAATCGGAATCTGACATGTCGACTATGATGAAGAAGCTATCGCCGACTGGCCTCGGCGTGGCCGTAATGCTGCTTGGAATGCTGCTTTTTGCGTTGAATGACGCCATGGGGAAATGGCTCGTGTCGACTTACAGCCAGGGTCAGGTCATCCTGATCAGAAGCGCTGCCGCGCTTGTCATTCTCGTTCCGATCGTCTGGAGGGGCGGCGTTTCCGGACTCGTAAAAATCGAGCGGCCCGGCCTTCAGGCGGCGCGTGTTTTCTTCTCCACCGCCGAGCTTTTCTGTTTCTACTTCGCCGTCGCCGCCTTGCCGCTGGCTGACGTCATGACCTACTGGCTAGCCGCGCCGATCTACGTTGCCGCGCTGTCGCCATTTCTGCTTGGCGAAAAGGTTGGCTGGCGTCGCTGGACGGCTATTGCCATCGGATTCGTCGGCGTCCTCATTGCGCTGAAGCCCAGCTCGGCAAGCCTCACCTCCGCGGCACTCTTTTCCATTCTCGGCAGTGCAGCTTTCGCCTTCATGATGCTGTCCGGCCGGCAATTGCGCAACACACCGGATACGGTACTGGCATTCTGGCAGATCATTGGCGCGGGTCTGGCGGGTATCGTCGCGGTACTGGTAACACCGGCCGGATGGTTGCCGGTACAGTCCGGCTTTGATCTGGCATTTCTTGGCCTGCTGGGCGTTGTGGCCATGGCGGCCCATGTGCTCGTCAACCGGGCGCTCAAACTTGCCGACGCCGCGACGGTCGCGCCTCTGCAATATACGCTGCTGCTTTGGGCTGTCATTTTCGGCTGGCTGTTTTTTGGTGATGTGCCGCAGACGAGCATCGTTCTCGGTGCCGGCCTGATTGTTCTTTCCGGCCTTTACATCTTCTTCCGCGAAAACGCCCTCAAACGACGCCGCGATACCGCCGCAGGACTGGCTGCGGAGCAGGTTTGATCGTCGCCGTCAGCCAAGCTCACAATCACGGGACTTGACGACGGCGTGATCTTCAGTGAGTAAGAAGGGGCCCTGCGATGATTTGTCTCGCATGGGCAGAGGAAACGAAGGTGCCGGGCCCCTCTGGCGAGAGTTTTACGGCGCTCTCGTGATGTCGGTACCGCCTGCAAAATTGGCCGGCGGATTAAAAACTATGAAAAACCTGAATGTGCTTCGCGCGCGTGCTTTCTGCGTGCGGCCGGACGCCCTGCGTCGGCCCGCGACCGTCCTCGTCACGAATGGTGACCGGACATGAGCGCCGCCCAGAAAACCACGCTCTCCTACTTCAAGTGGGCTTTTATCGTCACTGTCGTCGGTCTGATCCTCGGCGGCTATCTTGGCTGGGAAATGACCGGCACGGTCGGCGGCACGGCCACGATCTTCTTCATCTGCGTCGTTCTGGCGGTGCTGGAAATTTCTCTTTCCTTCGACAATGCCATCGTCAATGCCAACAAGCTGAAGGACATGACGCCGGTCTGGCAGCATCGCTTCCTGACCTGGGGTATTTTGATTGCCGTTTTTGGCATGCGTATCGTCTTTCCGCTGCTGATCGTTGTCGTCGCCGCGAATGTCGGTCCCTGGACGGCGATCGTCATGGCAGCCACCCAGCCGGAACGTTATGCGGAAATCATGCGTGACGCTCACTTGCCGATCGCAGCGTTTGGCGGCACCTTCCTGATGATGGTCGGTCTCAACTTTTTCTTCGACCATGAGAAGGACGTGCATTGGGTGCGCTGGATAGAGGAAAAAGCTGCGACCTATTCTTCCGTCAAGGGCATTGAAATCGCTTTCGTACTTGTCGTGATGCTGATCTTTTCCCGCATCATCGGCGCCAGCGATAATCCTGAACTTGGTCCGGTCGCGGCCAATACCTTCTTCCATTCCGCGATCTGGGGTCTGTTGACCTTCCTTCTGGTGGAAGTGGTCGGCGGCATTCTCGATCGCAGCCAGGAAATGCTGGAAGGGGCGGCAAAGGGCGGCTTCGGTGCGTTTCTTTATCTCGAAGTACTGGATGCCAGCTTCTCCTTCGATGGCGTAATCGGCGCTTTCGCACTGACGCAGAACCTTTTCATCATCGCTATCGGCCTCGGCATCGGCGCCATGTATGTGCGCTCCATGACCATCATGCTGGTGGAGAAGGGGACGCTTGCCGAATACCGCTATCTGGAACACGGCGCCTTCTATGCGATCCTGATCCTGTCCGTCATCATGTACGTGCAGACCATGGTTCATATCCCTGAGGTCATTACCGGCCTTGGCGGCGCGACCCTCATCGGCATCTCGCTGTGGTCGTCCATCCGTTATAACCGGCAACAGAGTGCCGGTGCTGCGGATGCGGCCCGCGGCGCGGAAATCTGATCCGAACTATCGATGCCTTCCGCTGTTGCGGCGGAAGGCAGTATTTAAGCATTGAACCGCTTTTTGCCTGTTTTCACCGCATAATAAATATTGTGCAAAATTTCGCCGCACAGCGATAATGCGGCTAACAGACTGTTTTTACACGCTGTTCCTCCCTGAAATAAAACTGGCACACTTCCTGCTTCTTGCTTGCTAAGTCCAGAGGGGACGCATGGCTCGAAAACGGGTCAACGAACCGCCGCGCCGCGCGATCTTCGGGTCTGCGCCGTGCGGCGGTTCTGTTTGTACGGCATGGTTCTTGAGTTTTTCGTTCGGTTGAATGAAAACGGTGGCATAACGACTGGAAGGGGCAAGGCTTGCCTGCACATTTGTCGCCAACCGAGGCCCTTGGGCTCTGGCACCGCGTCTCCACGGCGCAGGTCATTGACGATCAGCCGGATTTGACCTTGCGTCAGACCGCCATCCTGCTGCAAATTTACCTTGTGACGCCGCCACACACCGTGAGAGGGCTTGCCGCGATCTTCGGGGTTACAAAGCCGGTCATCACGCGGGCGCTCGACAGTCTGGGGGCGCTCGGATTGGTCGATCGGGTTCGCGATGAGCGCGACAGGCGCAACGTCGTGATAAAACGCACCGTTGCCGGTGCGCTTTATCTGGAAAAATTCGGCGATCTGATTATTGATCAGGCACGCAAGATCTAACTTTTGGATGCAATCATGATGCTCGACCGCCGCCTCAACGTCTTCCGCCCCGACCTCGCTGACGAAAAATTGCAGGGTGTCGTCAAGGCCGACCGTTTCGTCAGCGGTTCGCCCGCGCAGATCACCGCACCGGTCATCGGCCTGCGGCCCAATCCCGATCTCGCGACCGGCATCGACACGGAGCTTCTCTGCGGCGAGACGGTGCGCGTTTTCGACAGGGCTGATGGCTGGGCCTGGGTGCAGGCGGATGTCGATGGCTACGCAGGTTATGTGCCGGAAGCGTCTATCGGCGACGTTACTGTAGCCACGCATCAGATCGTCGCGCCGCGCACCTTCCTTTATCCCTCCGCCGAGTTGCGCAAGCCGCCCGTCGCTGCACTCTCCATGGGTAGCCTCGTTCGCATCGTCGGTGAGGCGGAGACGCGGGGCACCCGTTACTTCATGACCGAAAAGGGCGAAGGTATCATCGCCGCCCATTGCCGGGCGGTGGATGCAGCGCTTGACGACGACTATGTGGCGGTGGCGTTGCGCTTTATCGAAACACCTTATCTCTGGGGCGGTCGCTCCGGCTTCGGGATCGATTGTTCCGGCCTCGTGCAGTTGTCCATGGCGATGACGGGCCGTCGCGTTTTGCGCGACACCGATATGCAGGTGAAGTCTCTGGGCGTTGAAATCGAGCGCGACGAATTGCGGCGCGGCGATCTTGTCTTCTGGAAGGGCCATGTCGGCCTGATGGAAAACGAGGAAACGCTGCTGCACGCCAACGGCCACACGATGAATGTCGCGCGCGAAAACCTCGATGCGGCCATTGAGCGCATCGGTTGGCTTTACGACAGGCCGACGGCTTTCCGCCGCCTGGAAGGCTGAGGGTGGTCCTCACGAAATTGTGGCCGCAACGCCTTTGTGTGGACCTTCCCGACAGCCTACATCAATAGAGTGATGGCACGGGACCGGTATCGATGAAGACAAGAACGGCAATACGATTGGCAGCGATCTTCTCGGTTGCATTCTGGGGCGTATCCGCTGAGGCACAGACCGTGTTTCAGAACGGTTTCGCCCCGGCGCCGGATGCCTATGTCAATCTGCCCGGTGTGAAGGATCCGAAGACGCTGCAACCGAAAGTGCGCTATACGTGCCATAGCGAACTGGGCGTGACGGGATATGCGCGCGGGCCCTATCGCACTGTCTTTGGCAGCCGTGGGCTTCCCGTTCAGGGCTACCGCTGCACCGACGAGAATGGCATTTCCAGCTTCGGCGGCAAAAATCCCGTCTCCAAGGACTGGTATCCAGGCATCAATCCGGTTGATCCAACATTCTGAACCGGTTTCACTCCCAAACCTCCGCACAGAACACCGGTCACCGTCAGGCTGCCATCAATTGCCGTTGCCGGTGCTCTGGACTTGTTGTTGCTTTTTCAGATAAATCTTTGGCATGACAGGTTCGCGCCTGCCGGGTGGGGGTGACATCGGCCAGTTCCGTGCGTGGCCGATATTGGGGAATGCAAGTATGACGAAGACCGATATAGCCACCCGCGTCCACAATCATACCTGGAAACTAGACCCGATCGTCCGCAGCCTGATCGATACGGACTTCTACAAGCTTCTGATGCTGCAGATGATCTGGAAGCTTTATCCGGAGGTCGATGCGACTTTTTCGCTGATCAACCGCACGAAAACCGTGCGGCTGGCGGAAGAGATCGACGAGATGGAATTGCGCGAACAGCTCGATCACGCACGCACCCTTCGCCTCTCCAAGAAGGAGAATATCTGGCTCGCGGGTAACACCTTTTACGGCCGCTCGCAGATTTTCGAGCCTGAATTCCTCTCCTGGCTGTCCAGCTATCAATTGCCGGAATACGAGCTTTTCAAGCGTGATGGGCAATATGAGCTGAATTTCCACGGCCGCTGGATGGATACGACGCTGTGGGAAATCCCGGCGCTCGCCATCATCAACGAGCTGCGTTCGCGCAGCGCCATGCGTTCGCTCGGATATTTCACGCTCGATGTCCTCTATGCCCGCGCAAAGGCCAAGATGTGGGAGAAGGTGGAACGGCTGCGGGAACTTCCCGGGCTGCGCATCTCCGATTTCGGGACCCGTCGCCGCCACAGCTTTCTTTGGCAGCGCTGGTGCGTCGAGGCGTTGAAAGAAGGCATCGGCCCAGCCTTTACCGGTACGAGCAACGTCCTGCTCGCTATGGATTCCGATCTGGAAGCTGTCGGTACGAACGCCCATGAGCTGCCGATGGTGGTTGCGGCACTCGCCCAGACGGATGAGGAGCTCGCTGCTGCCCCCTATCAGGTTCTGAAGGACTGGAACCGGCTTTATGGCGGCAACTTGTTGATCGTGCTGCCGGATGCGTTTGGCACCGCTGCATTTCTGCGCAATGCCCCGGAATGGGTTGCAGACTGGACCGGTTTCCGTCCTGATAGCGCGCCGCCGATCGAGGGCGGTGAAAAGATCATCGAGTGGTGGCAGAAGATGGGCCGCGACCCGCGCAAGAAAATGCTGATCTTCTCCGACGGTCTGGATGTCGACGCCATCATCGACACCTACAGGCACTTCGAAGGCCGGGTTCGCATGAGCTTTGGCTGGGGCACGAACCTCACCAACGATTTTGCCGGCTGTGCGCCCAAAACCATTGCCAGCCTCAAGCCGATTTCCATCGTCTGTAAGGTCAGCGACGCCAACGGCCGCCCCGCGGTGAAGCTCTCGGACAATCCGCAGAAGGCAACCGGAGACCCGGCCGAGGTGCAGCGCTATCTCAAGTTCTTCGGCCAGGAAGATCACAAGGAACAAAAAGTTCTGGTTTGACGCTTTCGCTGGAGGGCAAACGCAGCGGGCAGTCGATGCCTCGCGTCGCGATCGGACGCTCCTGATTTGGAGGCGCCCGACGAAGCGTGGATAGGATTACTTCGCGAAGTGTTGCGTGAGGTATCGGAAGAGCGCTCGAATGCCCTGTGCCTCACCGCCGATCGATGAGTGGTGCCGCTCGCTGAGCGACCAGCCGTAAATATCGAAATGGGCCCAGCGCTTTGTATTCGTCACGAAGCGCTTCAGGAACAGGGCGGCGGTGATAGATCCGGCCATGCCGCCGGACGGCGCGTTGGTGATATCGGCCGCCCGAGAGCGAATATCCTTGTCGTAACCCATGTAAAGCGGCATGCGCCAGAGCGGATCATCCGTATCGATGCTGGCTTCCGCGATATCATGCGCCAGATCCTCGTCATCCGTATAGAAGGGTGGCAAATCGGGCCCCAGCGCCACACGCGCCGCACCTGTCAGCGTCGCCATGTCGATCATCAGATCAGGCGCATCTTCGTCCGCATGGGCCAGAGCATCCGCCAAAACGAGGCGGCCTTCGGCGTCGGTATTGTCGATCTGCACGGTCAGCCCCTTGCGGCTCTTATAGATATCGCCGGGACGAAAAGCATTCGAAGAGATCGAGTTTTCAACCGCGGGTACGAGCACACGCAGATCGACCGGCAGTTTCGCATCCATGATCATCAACGCAAGACCAAGAACATTGGCAGCGCCACCCATATCCTTCTTCATCAGCGCCATGGAAGCGGCAGGCTTGATATCGAGACCGCCCGTATCGAAGCACACGCCCTTGCCTACCAGAGTGAGGCGCGGACTGCCCTTCTTGCCCCAGTTCATTTCCAGAAGCCGCGGCGCGCTTTCGCTGGCACGGCCTACGGCATGGATCAGGGGAAAGTTTTCCTTGAGCAGATCGTCGCCGGTGATGACCTTCACCTTCGCCTTGTAATGGGCGGCAAGCGCGCGGAATGCGATCTCAAGCTCATCCGGCCCCATGTCGTTGGCCGGCACGTTGATGAGGTCGCGCGCCATGAAGACACCGGCTAACACGCGTTTGATCTCACCATCTTCAGCGTCCTGCGGAATGAGGAGCTTTGCCCCGTTCGTCTTGGTGGTCTTGTATTTGTCAAAGCGATAGCTGCCGAGGCCGAAGCCGAGCGCGAGGCGATTGGCCGTCAGCGGTGCGGTTTCGATATGCCACTCCCCCTCAGGCAGGTCACGCGCGAGCTTGCCGGTAATGAAGGGTATCTCGGAAGGATTGCCACCCAACCCGAGAAGCGCGCCGCCGAGCGATCCGTCCGCGGAGGGAACGAGCAGGATAGCGCCGGCCTCGGCCTTGAAGCCAGCCTTTTTGGCCCAGTCAAGTGCGACGGGGTCGATGGCGCCCTGTTCGATATGGGCCGGCGTCACGGCAAAAACGGGCAACGTGCTGCCGGCCTTCGAGCTGAAAGAGGTAGCACGTTCGATGAACTGATAAGGCGCCATGGGATGTTTCCGTAACTCTCGTGAATCGGTGCGATTAACGCTCTGTTAGGGTTAACAGATTATTGCTTAAGCGAAAGTTGCGTCATGTGAGTCTGTCGTGTGTCGGGCGCAAGATCGATCATTCTTGGGCGGGGGCGCTGCCGTGACTGCATTTTCTTTGCTGACCAAAGGCCAAACAGGACTACGTCGGGGAGCATGTCTCGCGGCACTGGCTGTCGCGATTTCAGGATGCGCAAGCACGAACAAGCCGGACCGCATGTCAACCGGCTCCACCCCTGCCGCCACACGCTCCTATGACCGCATGAACATGGATCAGCTTCGCCAGGCCGAAGAAAGCGCTGGTAAAGCCTATGAACGCAATCCTAAAGACAAATCTGTCGGCATGAACTACGCCAGCGTGCTGATGATGACGGGCAAGAATACGCAGGCGCTCGCCGTGATGCAGCAGATCGCCATCGCCAACCCGGCGGACCGCGAGGTTCTTGCCGCCTACGGCAAGGCGCAGGCCGCAGCCGGCCAGCTGGAGCAGGCGCTCTCGACCATCCAGCGGGCGCAGACCCCTGATCGTCCCGACTGGCGGCTCTACTCCGCCGAAGGCGCCGTGCTCGACCAGCTTGGACGCTCGAACGAGGCTCGCTCCAGATATCGTCAGGCGCTGGACCTCAAGCCCAACGACCCAAGTGTCCTGTCCAATCTCGGCATGTCCTATGTCCTGTCGAGCGATCCGCGCACGGCCGAAACCTATCTGCAATCGGCCATCGCCCAGCCCGGCGCCGACAGCCGCGTCCGCCAGAACCTCGCGCTCGTCGTCGGTCTGCAGGGCAGGTTTGCGGAAGCGGAACGCATCGTGGTGCAGGAACTCTCCGCGCAGCAGGCCCAAGCCAATCTCAGCTATCTGCGTGCAATGCTCTCACAGCAGAATTCCTGGCAGCAGCTGGCGAAGAAGGACCCCAAGACCGCGGGTTGAAACGTGGGGTTGCTAAAGCAATCAAGGTTACGTTGGGACGTTGCATGCTGCCGTGATCGTTGGCGGCATTAATGTCAAAACGTGTCCATAACGCGGATGATCGCCGGTCCAAGAATGACGGCAACCAATACCGGCAGAAAAAATATGATCATGGGTACGGTCAATTTAGGCGGTAGCGCTGCCGCCTTTTTTTCTGCTTCATTCATTCGTTCGTCGCGCCCTTCCTGCGCAAGGACGCGAAGGGCCTGGGCGAGCGGCGTACCGTAACGCTCGGCCTGAATCAGAGCTTGCACCACGCTTTTCACCCCTTCCAGCTGGGTGCGTTGACCAAAATTCTCAAGAGCGACACGCCGGTCCTGCAAAAAGGAAAGTTCCGCCGTCGTCAGCATCATTTCTTCCGCAAGCTCAGGAGACTGTTCACCCATTTCCTCGGCAACACGTCGCATGGCAGCCTCCATCGAGACGCCTGATTCGATGCAGATGAGCATCAGATCGAGCGCATCGGGCCAGGCCCGCCTTATCGATGCCTGCCGCTTGTTCATGCGGTTCGAGACATAGATGTTTGGGGCGTAAAAGCCGATATATCCGAACAGCAGCACCGCCATCAGCCGAAATACAAACGCTTTGTCGGCGAGGTTCCCGAGAACAAAAACCCAGGTGAATGCCACGGCCAGGAAGATGAAGGGCAAGATGAATCGGGCGGCGAGAAAAGTGTTGAAGGCATTCTGCGAGCGCAGGCCGGCCGCACGCAGTTTGTTCATCGTATTCTGGTCGGCAAGCGCTTCGCGAAGATTGAATTTTTCAACGATGCGCCGGGCGGACTTGTTGTTGTTGCCACGAAGCGATGTCCTGCCGTCACGCGTGGCTGTCGAAAGCCGCTCGCGTTCGCGGCTTCGAATGAACTCCCGTTCCGACGAGACCGCTTTCATACGCTTGGCGAGGTCTTTTCGCTCCAGGAATGGCATGATCAGCGTGTAGAGCGTCGCAAAGACAGCCAGAGTGACGAGAGCAGCGACGATCGTCTGGGGATCGGTGAGGCTAGAAAGAAGATTTCCTGTCATGCCGCGACCTCAAATATCGAAATTGATCATCTGGCGCATGATGAATATCCCGATCAGCATCCAAAGCCCGGACGCGCCCAGAATGATGTGCCCGCGCAAGTCGGTGAAAAGGATCGAGAGATAGTCCGGCGAGGTGAAATGCACCAGCATCATGACGATGAACGGCAGGGCGCCGATGATAACCGCGGACGCTTTCGCTTCCATCGAAAGGGCGTTCACCTTGGCGCGCATTTTTTTGCGGTCACGCAATACCTTTGAGAGATTGGACAGCGCTTCCGAAAGGTTGCCGCCCGCCTGGGCCTGAATATTGATGACGGTGCTGAAGAAGCTGACTTCAAACAACGGCATGGTCAGCATCATGCGCTCTATTCCCTGCGGAATGCCGATGCCCACCTGTTGTGCGTCGACGACACGCTGGAATTCGGATTTGACGGGTTCCTGGCCATCTGACGCTATAAGCCGAACCGCGTCGTTTAGCGGCAACCCCGATTTGATCGAGCGGCACATGACATCCAGAGCATTGGGAAATTCCGCGAGGAATTTTTTTTGCCGCCGCTTAAGAATGAATGCGAGTGTCCATCGGGGTAGTCCCAGTGCGGCGACGAGTCCGATGAGTAGAGCGATGAGCGGGGACAGGTCATAAAGCAGAGCGACAAGCACAGAAAAGACAGCTGCGCCGATGGTCAGCATATGGAATTTTCGGGCGGAAATACCCAGCCCAGCCTGTACCAGCTTGTCGCGAAGGCTGACATCCTTTGCCTTCTTGGCCTTTTCGTTCTGCTTTTTCTCCATATCGCGCAGGCTGTCCTGCATGGATTTGCGCCGCTTGCTGAGTTCCTGCACACGGTCGCGCGCCGCCTTGATATTGGCGTGATCCGTCTCGGCGGCCTTCACGCGCTTGAAGCGGCTGCTCGTCTTTTTTTCGACCTCGATCTGCTGAAAGAGAAACGCATAAGCAAAGGCCCCCGCCGAGATGGCGACGAGTATTGCCAGTAATACGATCGTCGGGTCCATGGCCGTCGCTTCCCGTTAGGACATCTTTTCCATTTCATCGAGCGCGGCCGCCAACCGTTTTTCTTCACCGTAATAGCGGGCGCGATCCCAGAAATGGGGCTTGCTGATACCGGTCGAGACATGCCTGCCGATCAGCTTGCCGTTGGCGTCTTCGCCCTCGATCTCGTATCGCATCAGGTCCTGGGTGACGATAACATCGCCTTCCATGCCGATCACCTCGGTGATCTGCGTGATCCGACGTGACCCGTCTCGCAGACGCGCCGCCTGAACGACGACATCGATCGATCCCGAAATGATTTCGCGGACGGTCTTTGCCGGCAGCGTAAAACCGCCCATCGCAATCATCGATTCGATGCGGCTGAGGCATTCGCGCGGGGTATTGGCGTGCAGCGTTCCCATCGAGCCGTCATGACCGGTGTTCATGGCCTGCAGCAGGTCAAAAACCTCCGGTCCGCGCACTTCGCCGACGATGATGCGTTCAGGCCGCATACGAAGGCAGTTCTTGACGAGATCGCGCATCGTGATCTCGCCCTCTCCTTCAATGTTGGGCGGCCGTGTCTCGAGCCGCACGACATGCGGCTGTTGCAGTTGCAGTTCGGCGGTGTCTTCGCAGGTGATGACACGTTCGTCCCTGTCGATGAAGCTCGTCAGGCAGTTAAGAAGCGTTGTCTTACCCGAGCCGGTGCCGCCTGAGATGACGACATTGCAGCGGACACGGCCGATGATCTTCAGCAATGTCGCGCCTTCGGGCGTAATCGCTCCGAAGCGCACGAGTTGATCGAGCGTCAGCTTGTCCTTCTTGAATTTTCGGATTGTCAGTGCCGGACCGTCGATGGCAAGGGGCGGAGCAATGACGTTGACGCGCGATCCATCCGGCAGGCGCGCGTCGCAGATCGGGCTCGATTCATCGACACGGCGGCCGACCTGACTGACGATCCGCTGGCAGATGGAAAGCAGCTGCGCATTGTCACGAAAGCGGATATCGGACTCGATGGTCTTTCCACCCACTTCGATAAAGGTCTGGCCGGAACCGTTGACCATGATATCGGCAATGTCGTCGCGTGCGAGAAGCGGCTCCAGCGGACCATAGCCGAGAACGTCGTTGCAGATGTCCTCTAGCAACTCTTCCTGCTCGGCAATCGACATCGCAAAACTTTTGATCGTGATGATGTCGTTGACGATATCGCGAATTTCCTCACGCGCGCTTTCCGCGTCGAGTTTGGCGAGCTGCGAAAGGTCGATGGTATCGATGAGAGCCGAAAACACCTGGCTCTTGGTATTGTAATATTCTTCCGTCCGGGCGCGTTTTCTCTGCGCCGGGGATGCGGTTGCCGGGGCTTGACGCGTCACGGGTTTTTGGCCGGGTTCAAGCGTATCGATTGCCGCGGAACGGGGCTCAGGCGCCATCACCGTCTGCACGGGGACAGGCGCAACAAGATCCGGTTTCGTGCTTCTGACTGGGCCCTCAGGCCCGCGTTTTCCGAACATCGGCGTTTCCGTCTAACAACGCAGGCAAAAGACCTACTTGCGCTTGAGAATATTCTTCAGTTTTTCTAGGCCACCGCGTCTGCTTTTGCGCAGTACCGTGCGGCCAGTGATAGTGTGGGCGATCTGCGAAAACGTCTCCGCCGTTTGGGATTTTTCGTCCAGCTCGCTGATCATACGCCCACTATTGGCAGCGTTCCCGAACAATTGCGCGTCGAAGTGGATGACCGCGATCGGCTCGATCTCCAGGGGCTCGAGGAAGTCCGCGGGTGCGATTTCAGGCCTTTTCGGCATGCCGACCTGATTGAGGATGAGATGCGGTAATTTGTCGTTCGGCCGCAGCTTGATCAGGGCATCGAACAGGTTCTTGGTGTTGCGCAGATTGGCGAGATCCGGAACCGCGGTGATAACGACCTCGTCAGCTTCTGAAAGAACGGCTCTCGTCCAGTCGCACCATTGGTGAGGAAGATCGAGAACCGCGACCGGCGCGCTGCGTTGCAGGACCTCAAGGATCGGCAGGAACGCCTGGCGATCCAGATCGTAGGTCCTGTCGAGAAGCGACGGCGCCGCAAGAAGCGACAGATGATCGGAACATTTCGTCAGCAGGCGATCAAGGAAAACCTCGTCCAGCCGCTCTGGAGAAAAGACCGCTTCAGCCATCCCCTGCGCGGGATCCTGATCGAAATCGATATTGGCGGTGCCGTAGGCCAGATCCATGTCCGCCAGAATGGTTTCTGTCGAAAAAAGGCTCGATATGCCGAAGGCGCAATTATGCGCGATGGTGGATGAACCAACGCCGCCCTTGGCGCCGATGAAGGCGATGTTGCGCCCGAGCGGTTCCGCTTCAGGATCGACAAAAATAGCGGCTATCGACCCGAGCAGGTCGGCCATATTGATTGGCGCAACGAGATATTCGGAAATGCCGTTGCGGATAAGGTCGCGATAAAGTGTGATGTCGTTGTGACGGCCGATGATGATGACGCGCGTGGATGGATCGCAGACCTCAGCCAGTGGGGCAAGGTCATCGAGCAGCGAGGCGGGCGAGCTCGCTGTTTCCAGAACGATGAGATTGGGCGTGGGCGAAGCGGAAAACATGGTGGCCGCCGCGTTGATATCGCCCTTCGTCACCCGCAGGGTAACCTTGCTCATGCGCCGGTCGCTGGACAAGGCATCCATCACGCCCTGCATATTGTCGCTGACGCAGAACGCGTGAACGGAAATCCGCGGCAAGGGCCGCAGCCGATCCATGTCCGACCCGCGCAAGAGCAGTTCGGCTTCCTGTCCGCCACTTGGGTTGATATCGTATTCTACAGCGCTCATTGTCTTTCCTGCCGTGGCGAATTCTGGAGCCGCATCAATTTGTCGTCGCCGTGTTTTTACCCTGGCGGTATGTGTCGATAACAACCGCACGGCGCTCGGCATCGATCGGGCTCATACCGCGCGGGCCAACAAGATCCATCGGGTTTGCAACTTGTGCTGCGAGATTGCTTTGCGAGGCGCAGCCGAAATTGTACCAGTTCTTGTTGGCAAAGGTATTGTCCGAAAGATCTTCGGGCCATTGGCCGCACTGTCCGGTCATGGCAGTAACGGCGACATAGCTCAGGCGGATCGGCGCTGAATCGCCGTTGGGAGAGGCGGCGTAGTGCGTTTGCATGATCTTGCCCGGCGCCACGCCCGCACCGGAAAGAG
The DNA here is from genome assembly GCF_007680755.1 of Agrobacterium sp. DE0009. NCBI lineage: Bacteria > Pseudomonadati > Pseudomonadota > Alphaproteobacteria > Hyphomicrobiales > Rhizobiaceae > Agrobacterium > Agrobacterium sp. DE0009. The sequence continues at coordinate 1,696,731 of NZ_VEIU01000001.1, read as the reverse complement.
TGGAGCGGATCTGTTTAGCCATTCGCGATGCCGCGGCGGAATTGGCCGAGCCCGATGGTATTTGAATATTGACGACGCCTGTCGACATGGAAGCATAGTTCTGCGCAAAGCCGCGCACATTGTCAGCCATCGCTGTGGTCAAGCGGCTATCACCGCCAGAAACGGGTATATCAAGCGAATGCTCTGCTTCAGAAAGCGTAATGGGGTGGCGGGTGCGATAATCATCGGGAATGGCGTTGGTCGTCATCGGGTCGCGCGCGCAGCCCTGCAGCAGCCCTGCGACAACTGCGACGACAGCCGCAAGACCGATCCGCCGTGCCAGATGGAGGTGAGTGTTTACGTGCATGATGTCACCTGCGCGGGCCAGATTTGCTGCGAAATCGGGTTGGGGATGTGTTGTGCTCGTCTTCATTTGTAGATGAACCCCACGGAGCCTTGGTAGGGCGCCGCCTGAACCTGGTCCTTGCGGCCATAGACCTTGTTGACGCGGTTCATGAAATACATGGCGGCATCGTTTTCTGGATTGAAGTTGTCATCGGGGCGCGCGATCTGGTTGCGGGCAACAGGCCGAACCAGATAGGGCGTTGCGATGATCACGAGCTCCGTTTCGTTGCGTAGGAAGTCCTTGCTGCGGAAAAGCGTCCCGAAAATCGGAATCTTCGACATGCCCGGAAGCCCGGACATTGCTTGACGGATATTGTCCTGAACGAGCCCCGCGATCACGATCGATCCGCCGGAAGGAAGTTCCACGCTGGTTGACGCTTCGCGCTTGCGGATAGACATGTAGGTGTTGCCCGGAATGCCGGGGGAGTTATTTCCGGTGACCACACCTGCCTCATACGTAGGCTCGGAAACATTTGTCTCGATCTTAAGGCTGATGCGACCTGGCGATAGAACGACCGGTCGAAAGTTCAAGGATATCCCGTAATCCACTGTATCCGTCCTACGCGTGACCGTAGGACGGCCAGTGTCTTTGTCGATATCCACCTCTTGTTCAGCAGCTAGACGAAACTCGCCGCCGACGTAAAATTTAGCCTGCTCGCCTGAAATGGCGGTAAGGCTTGGTTCCGCAAGCGTGCGCATCACCCCAGCTTGCTCCATCGCATTAATATAGGTACTCAGGACCATGCCACCGATTGATTTCGAGGCGAGCGGTAGCGCGCCGCCAATGCTGTTGGTGAAGCTTCCTGCGTTCCCGAGGTTCGAGGGATTCTGAAACGTTATGCCGTTACTTCCGTCAAAGGCTCGGCCACTAAAACCCAGCTGCTTCAGAACCTGCCGGCTGACTTCCGCCACGGTAACCTTTAGGGTTACCTGATCTTCCCCTTCGATCGTCAACATGTTGACAATTTGGGATTTCTGCCGGGCTTCGGCGAATATAGCCGCGTCGCCGCCATTATCGCCACCGGTGAGGGAGATATTGCGGGTCGTGGCCTCGCCGCCTTTGAGGAAGGCCTCAGCAAGCTGCACCGCGCGGGCGGAATCCTGCGGCGTCCTGACACTACCGCTCAGCACGATGTTGTCGGAAACGATCTCGACCTTGATGTCTGATTCTGGGATGAAGCGTCTAATATTGGCCTCGAGACCCGAGATGTCCCGTTCAACCTCAAGATCGAGGCTGACGATTTCGCGACCGCCTTCTCCGAAAATAAAAATGTTTGTCTGGCCGACCAGCTTGCCAAACAGATAGATGCGCCTTGATGTACGTGTAACCGCATCCGCGAGTGTCGGATCGGCAACAAGAATGTCGTGCGCGTCATCCGGAAGGTCGATGACCAGTGCTTTGTTGAGCCCGAGCTTCAGGCGTTTACGAATACCGTTGCCACTCTCTGTTATCCGCACGATGCTCGCACTCTGCGCCTTTGCCTCGGCCAACCGCAGAGCATCGGGCACATGAGGGCCGGGAATGCCCGAAAATGCCACGCAAAAAGCGAGGCCGCCCATAAAAGATGACCGCAGGTGCTCGGTGAGACGCTTAGACATGGTACCCCCGGTCATTGTGATGCTCCTTGGCCGCCCTTGATGATCGAGCCAGATTTGATGACCTGAATCTCCGGTCGACCAGAACCACCGTTGAGAAGATAGCCCGCCGAAAGCGTGTCGTTTTCCTGCGCGTCCGATACGGAGCGCAGAGCGAGGGTCAGGCGATCCGCCATCTGCTGCGCCACGGTTATGATCTTTGCCTGTTCAGGGGTCAGCTCCAGCGTCGCTGTGGCCCCCACGACGGCCGACGTTCCGTCCTCACCTTCCTTGATCTGTTGATCGATCGCGAGGACACGGACGTTGTTCAGGACGTTTTCTGTCAGAAAGTTGTTATTGTCGCCCTTGCGGACCATGATGACATCGACACGATCATTCGGAAGAACAAAACCGCCTGCTCCGGTTGCAACGGAAATTTCCGTGGCGACCGCGCGTTTGCCAGCCGGCAGGAGCGAAGACATGATGCGCGTGCTGGAATCGACGACTTTTTCCGGTCGGATAGGCTCACCTTCAAACAAAGGCAGCCGCACGACCGCGCCAGCAAGCTCGGTGATGGCGTCGGGCCTCTTCGCGTCCGTGATGAAACTATCAACGACATTGCCCTTCGGCCATGGTGTCCATCGCACGGAGCTATCGTTAAGCCGGCTACCGACCGGCAGATTGACGGAGGAGACAAGAACGTTGACCGTCGGCTCTTTCTGGATGATCGTTTCCGCTTTTTCGATAACCTGCTGGGTGCCTGTTATCTGCATGGCGACAACACCGGCGAGACCGGCTGCGGCCAAGGCAACGGAAAGAATGACAATGCGCGACGGCTTCATGCTCGATCCTTGAGGGAATCAGATTTTTCTGCTCTCAGGATGACGCGTGATTGGTATAATTATGGTTAATATTTTGCTTTCGATTACGGTTAAGAAGCCTTTAACAATAACCTGACGATGGTCTCTAGTGGAGACTTGCGATCGCAGCTTTTACGATCGGCGCCTCACCGAACGTCATCAGCCCGGCGACGGCAATCCCAATACCGTAAGGAACCTTTTTCGCAACAAGCAACGAATCTGGTATCGGCATCCCTGTCGCAATTATTTGCTGCGAGCGCGAGCGTAGAATCAGGATGCCGATTGTCAGAATCCCGCCAAGAAATGCCGTTCCAAGCAGGAATTCTAAAAGCGATAGATTGAAGCCATACCAGCACGCAGTTGCCGTAAGGAGTTTGGCATCTCCTCCACCCATGACATTTGCAGCAAATAACGCGAAGCAACATAAAAAGACTATTGCAGCGGCTAGCATACTCAACAGGAATGTTTGCCAGTCCATACCCGTAAAGGCTGCCACTGCTATAAAACTCAGAAGCAGTATCAGGGAAATACGGTTGGGTATGGTCATGCTGAGGAGGTCGTTCAGTGCAGCAAAGGTCAGGCACAAAGGCACGATCAAGAAAATTGCAGCAACAACCATTTCAAACTTCCACATAGGAACGGCATTCAAGCGGTGACCGGCTGTGCGTCTAAAAATTAAAATGCTAATAGTGGCCGCCTCTCATGGCGGCCACTATTAGAGATCATAGAATTACTGGCCAGACTTCGTCGCTGCGGTCGTCATCTTCGTGCCAATATTCGTGAAGAGCGTGCCGATCTGGCTACCGACAGTCGTCGCTCCGCCGATGATGGCAACGGAAATAAGCGCTGCGATCAGGCCGTATTCGATGGCGGTCGCGCCGGATTCGTCTTTGAGAAAACGAGTGAAAATCTTGGTCATGGGTCTCTCCTAACTCTTGTTTGGTTCAGCACGCCGACAACTGTTTTCCGTTGTTCGGTTGGCCTCAAGCTACAGCGGAGCGATTTCCAAGCGCTTAAAAAAAACACTTAATTCAAAGTAAACACCATGATGAGTTTCACGTGGTAAATAAATACAAAAAGTATTCTGTGCATTTTTATTTTTGCTGATAAATGAATATATTGCAGCGATGCTGAGGGTGTTCCTTGAAGCTCCTCCGCTCTTGCGCAACGCTTCAGCTGTACAGTTTTGAGGCGTAGCGGGATCAGCGAGGTGTCAATACATGACGCCAACCTCCGACTGCGAGCGGCAAGTACGCTTCATTTAACCCTTAATTCACTAAAAACACGCATTCTTGGAGTAGCAAAGTGGGGCATAAGCAGGGGCCGAAGGCGTGTCATACGGAAAACTGGCGAAAATCGTGGTCGGCGTGTCCGCCTTGCTCTCGGCATCACTGCAGCCTGCCCTTGCTCAGGACGAGATTTTGCGGGTTTCGATGAACCACGCCCGCGTTCTTCGTCTCGATCGCGCCGTCAGCAAGGTCATCGTTGGTAACTCCAAGGTCGCTGATGCCACGGTCGCCGATGCCACCACGATTGTTCTGACGGGCCGCAGTTTCGGCACGACCAATCTTGTGCTTCTCGATGCCGATGGTAATCCGATTGTCGATGAACGCATTCTCGTCTCCATCGACGAGGGTAATACGGTTCGCGTCTTCCGCCAGACGGAGCGCACCGTTCTATCCTGCACGCCAAACTGTGAGCAACATTCTCAAAACAGTGGCGATAAGGAAGCTCAGCCGTAACACGCTGATATCAACTGTAGCACTGACGGCAAACGGCCTTCCGACGACGAAGGAGGCTGTCTGCGTAACGATTTTGCGACGAGAGATAAGCCAAAAAGCAACATGCTTCCCGGCGTATGCCGGTGGGCTATATTTTGCTTTTTTTTGGCTAAGTATTTGATCTGGCTAAGATCAAAAATGGAATGGTGCCCAGAAGAGGACTCGAACCTCCACACCCTTGCGAGTACCAGCACCTGAAGCTGGCGCGTCTACCAATTCCGCCATCTGGGCGACGGAGAGCGATGTACGAGGGCAGCCGCTCGGTGTCAACAGGCTTTTTGAACTTTTATGACGATCGTTGATTTTAAAGGGAAAAAACTTGCTGGAGACTGTTGGAACATGTCGCCGGGTCAGGTGTCGAGGCCCTCACGATTCGTTCTGTCGACATGACCGAGATCGCGCTCCGGGTCGATGATGTCACGGATTCTCTGCTTGAGTTCTTTGGGGCCGGGAAAACCGCCATCGCGTTTGCGTTCCCATATGGTCGTCCCATCAGCGGTGATCTCGAACAGGCCGCCGGTCGAGGGTACGAGACTGACTTCGCCGACATCGGAGGCGAAGGTTTGCAAGATTTCCTGCGCCATCCAGCCTGCGCGAAGAAGCCAGTTACACTGTGTGCAGTAACGAATGATTATGCGGGGTTTGGTCTCGGTCATTCCTGGGCTCCTTCAGCACGATAATGCTCACGATAATGTCAACATTTCTACTCATGTTTTTACGGGCATGTGCTTGTTCTTATCAAGTGGCTTTGCGAACAGAGAAGCTGTCGAAGCCTGAACATGGAGATCCTATGGCCCAGTATGAGAATAATCGGCAGCGCCTTTTTGTGCCGGCGGTTGCGCCGCTTTATAATTCGACCCATGACCTGGTTGAGACCATTCTGCGCGTCGCGGCAGGACTTCTGCTCGTCACGCATGGGTTCGGCAAGATCGTCAATCCTTTCGGTGCCGTTGGCATGGTGGAGAGCCTTGGCTTTTACCCTGGTGTCTTCTGGTCGCCATTGCTGGCTGCCACCGAGTTTTTCGGCGGCATCCTAGTTGCGATCGGTCTCTTCACGCGCCCGGCATCTTTGGCGGCCATGATCGTCCTTTTGGTAACCGTCTATTTCCATGGAATCGTCAAGGCGGAAGGCTTGGGTGGGGCGGAAAAATCGATCCTTTGGGCTGCGATCTTCCTGTTCTTTGCTGTTCGCGGCGGCAACAGGCATTCGGTGGATGCCCGGATGGCGCGGGAATTTTGAGGCAGATCGCCATTCCATCGGCCTCCCACCTCGCGCCTCTTGAAAATCAGCTTTGGCCGTGATGAAGCTGCGCTCGATCCGTTTCTTCACATGCCAAGAGGTTTCATGCGCGTTGCTATCATCGAAAATATGGCGGGCACGCCATGGGGCCAACTGGGCGTCGCCTTGACGGAGGCCGAGGCCACGGTCGATGTCATCAAAGCCTATGCGGGTGAACCTCTCCCGCAGCATGCGGGAGATCATGACGCGCTTGTGGTTCTTGGCGGTGAACAGAATGCGCTTGACGATGCCTTCAGGCCCTATTTCCCGGATTTGACGCGGCTCATGAAATCCTTTGGAGATGCGGGCAAAGCGGTGATGGGCGTCTGCCTCGGTAGCCAGTTGCTGGCACGTGCCTATGGCGGCGAAAATATTCTGGCAGGCCCACCGGAATTTGGGTGGGAAGAGGTATCCGTCACTGAGGAAGGCGCGTCTGACCCGCTTATGGCCGGAATTGGGGAAAGTTTCCCGATTTTTCAGTGGCACTGCGATACGTTCACGCTTCCTGACGGCGCGACGCGGCTTGCGACCAACGCGGTCACGAAGAACCAGGCCTTTCGCGTCGGGCGCGCCGCCTATGGCACACAATTTCACTTCGAAGCATCCACGTCGGTTGTCGATGCGTGGAGAAAGACCTTTCCCACGTCGATCGAAAAAATGTCGCCGGGCTGGCTGGAGAACTATGACTCGCACCGCAGCAGACGGGCGGATGCGGCAGACGGGGCCGGACTGGAGATAGCCCGTGCCTGGGTTCGGCTGATTTAGTCCCTGCAATTATCCGTTGCGAAGTGAGCGCAAGGCTGCTCAAAATTGCCTCGTTCACCCCTGATTTGCACCGGAGGCGCAAAGACATGTACAAATTCGAAATCTACCAAGACAAGGCCGGGGAATATCGTTTCCGCTTCAAGGCATCCAACGGCGAAACCATGTTCTCGTCTGAAGGCTACAAGGCCAAGGCATCGGCTGTCCATGCGATCGAATCGATCAAGAAAAACGCGCCCGGCGCCAACACCGTCGACACGACGACGATGACTGCCTGAGCACCAATGCCACCTCAGACCTCGAAGCGGTGCGTCCCTGACAAATGAGGGGCGCATCGGCAGGTGCCAGCGTAAAGATAAGATTCAGTCTTTTTTGATAATCTTCCGTTAGCATTTGTTTTTCGAGGTCTCCGGGCGGCATCTCCATGTCCCCGAATTGTTTTGCGTACGGGTTCTCATGCGTTCATCGGCTGTGCCAGCACTTCTATTCGGTTGTCTTTTGCTCGGCGGCTGCACGTCCAGTTCCGGCCCGGAAAGCCTGATGGCTGGTTTGCCGTCCAAGGAAACCACGAGTTCGGTCAAGCCATCTGCGCCGGTGCCGCAAGCAAGCGTCGGCACGCAGCCGATTGCTGCGCAGCCGCGGCAGGAGGTTCTTGCATGGGGTGGCCCGGTGCCGGGCGAACCGAAGGCTTTTTCCGCCGTCACGCCCAGAGCTTCCGTGCCCGGCAACGCGCCTGAAATCCGCTTGCCGGTGCCGTCGCAGAGCGGAATGGCGCGGCCCGTCGAACAGCCAATGGAGCGCCCTGTCCAGCTGGCAATGGCTGCCGCACCGGCTGCAAGTGCCGGCGCGCAGATACGCTCTCGCATCTTCCGCTCAAGCTTCAGCGATGCAAAGCCGATCAACTTCGGCCGCGTCCAGCCCCGTCATTTCCAGGTTCACGGCGTGGATGTTTCCCGCTGGCAGGCCAACATCAACTGGCCGCAGCTGCGCACGCGCGGCGCCAACTTTGCCTTTATCAAGGCGACGGATGGCGGCGATCATCTCGATCCGATGTTCCGGACCAACTGGCAACGCTCGAAAGAAGCGGGTATTCGCCGTGGCGCCTACCATTTCTTTTACTGGTGCCGCAATGCAAGCGAACAGGCTGACTGGTTCATTCGCAACGTCCCGCGTGATCCGGACGCGCTGCCGCCGGTTATAGACGTCGAATATAACGGCGAATCCAGCTGCAAGATGCGCCTTTCCCGCGAGCGCGTCCTGGAAAAGATGCGCGTCTTCATGGACAAGCTCGAACGCCATTACGGCCAGCGGCCGATCATCTATACGGCGCCCGACTTCTACAAGGATAACCTTCAGGGCGAGTTCCTGGACTATCCCTTCTGGCTTCGCGCCGTTGCCCAGCATCCTTCGGTGGTCTATCCCGGCCGCAAGTGGCTGTTCTGGCAATATTCCGGCTCCGGCCTGTCGCACGGCGTCGATGGCCGCATCGATCTCAACGTCTTCAACGGCAGCGAGGAGGCTTGGCATCGCTGGGTGGAACGTCGTTCGAGTTGAGGATCAGCGCGCGAATTTCCGCGCGCCTGCCACACACAGAACGACAACCATCGTGACGGCGATCATTGCCGGGCTCACATCTTCATTGAGCAGGGTCGCGGCAAGCGCGAGGCCGAAAAAAGGCTGGAGCAACTGCAACTGTCCTACAGCGGCGATACCGCCAAGGGCCAGTCCGCGATACCAGAATATGAAGCCGATCAGCATGCTGAACAGCGAGACATAGGCAAGACCGCCCCATGCCTGCGGAGCGATGCCGGAAAGCGTATCTGGCCCGCTCACAAACGCAAGTGGCAACATGACTGGCAGCGAAAGCACCAGCGCCCAGGAAATGACCTGCCAGCCGCCGAGTTTGCGGGAAAGGGCCGCCCCTTCCGCATAACCCAGACCACAGACGATAATCGCACCGAGCATCAAAAGATCGCCGGTCAGCGACGTTTCGATTCCACTGGCGAATGAGTTCGACAGTGAAAATCCAGCGACCAAGGCGCTGCCAAGACAGGAAAACAGCCAGAAAACTGGGCGCGGGCGCTCTCCACCGCGCAAGACGGCAAAGATGGCCGTCGCAAGCGGCAGCAACCCGACGAAAACGATGGAATGCGCGGAGGTGACGTGCCGCAACGCCAGCGCCGTCAGGAGCGGAAAACCAACGACGACTCCGAGCGAGACGATGAACAGCGATGTCAGGTCATCGCGCGCAGGTCGCTTTTGCCGGAAGCGAAACAACAGTGCCAAGGCCAGTAGCCCCGCGATACTGGCGCGGGCGACAGTCAGGAAAACGGGGTCGAAACCCGTTACCGCCAGACGGGTTGCGGGGAGCGAGCCGCTGAATATCACCACGCCTGTCAGGCCGCTTAACCAGCCACTTGTCGCCTTGTCCATCGTCAACTCCTGCGTTTTGCCCTTCTTGATCCCGAACGGCTGGCGTGAACAGCGACAGTCATATACAATTTCAAAAAACTGTTGTGGTTATGGGAGCAATACAGTCGGGGACTAAGGTGGATCAGATCGCAGCCGGGACGCGCATTGAAAGAGTGATGGCCAATATCCGCCAGCGCATCGCTGCGCGCAGCCTTGTGCCGGGCGCGCGCCTTCCATCCGTACGGGCATTGGCCAAGACAATGCAGGTCTCGACCTCGACTGTCGTTGAGGCTTACGACCGGCTCGTCGCGGATGGTACGATCAACTCGCGCCCGGGCTCGGGTTTTTTTGTGTCAGGCCCGCTTGCGCCTCTCTCGCTTGCCAACATAGAACCGCAACTTGACAGGGCTGTCGATCCCTTGTGGGTGTCGCGACAGTCGCTGGAGGAAGGGCCTGCGCTCGCCAAGCCCGGTTGTGGCTGGTTGCCTGCCTCGTGGATGCCGCAGGAGGCATTGAAGCGGGCGATGCGGGGTCTTGCCCGGGCGGACGCCGGCTTGCTGACGGATTATGGCACCCCAATGGGCCTGTTGCCGCTGCGCCAGCTTCTGTCACGCAGGCTGGCCGAACATGGCGTGCAGGCGAATGTAAGCCAGATCATGCTCACGGAGTCCGGCACCCAGGCAATCGATCTTCTCTGCCGTTTCCTGCTGCAGCCCGGCGATGCGGTGATCGTTGATGATCCCTGTTACTTCAATTTCCACGCTTTGTTGCGGGCACATCGTGTGAAGATCATAGGGGTGCCCTATACGCCAACGGGGCCGGACCTGCCACTTTTCGAGCAGGCGTTGAGAGACCATCAGCCGCGGCTTTATATCACCAATTCCGCCATTCATAACCCGACTGGCGCAAGACTTTCCGCCGTCTCCGCCCATCGCCTGCTGATGCTTGCCGAACAGGCCGGGCTGACGATCGTCGAGGACGATATATTTGCCGATTTTGAAACGCAGCCATCTCCGCGGCTGGCCGCTTTCGATGGGCTGAACCGTGTCGTGCAGATCGGCAGTTTTTCCAAAACGCTATCAGCGTCGGTGCGGTGCGGTTTCATCGCCGCTCCCACGGCATGGGTGGACGCCCTGACCGATCTCAAGATCGCCACCACTTTCGGTGGAACACATTTTTCTGCGGCGCTCGTCCACACTCTTTTGACCGACGGCAGTTACCGCAAACACGTGGAGGCGCTGCGGCACCGCCTTGCAGACAAGATGACGGAAATGTCTGCACGTCTGAGGTCAATCGGGTGCGTGCCGTGGATCGAGCCGCAGGCAGGCATGTTCCTATGGTGCCGCCTGCCGGATGGGATCGATGCCGCTGATGTCGCGCGTCGGGCGCTTGCGCGACGGATGGTGCTGGCCCCGGGCAATGTGTTCAGCTCGTCGCAAAGCGCGTCTGGCTTCATGCGGTTCAACGTATCACAGATGGCAGATTCGCATGTCATGACGGTGCTGACAGAGGCACTCCTACAGCAGCCTTGATGCCGCGTTTTTGATGCGCTTGTCGAAAATCGGAACAAAATCCCGTGAACGTCGTTTTCTCCGCAGAATGAAGAGGAGGAAACACCATGACATTCGATCCCAACAATCCGCGTCCGGACCGCGATCTTCGTCCGGAACTGAATATCAGCAACGACACGCGTGCCCGTACGTCGTCGTCCTGGGTGCCGTGGCTGGCGATCATCGTCGTCGTTCTGGTCGGCGTTTTCGCCTGGTCGCAGATGAGCGGCCCGACCACCGACCCGGCAACGACGTCCTCGACCACGCCGCCAGCGGCGACTGACCAGGCACCGGCACCGATGGCTCCGACCACGCCGGCAACGCCGCCCGCAAACAATGCAGCACCGGCTAGCCCGGATGCCGGTGGCACGAAGACCCAGCCCTAAAGGGTCGAGCAATCAAAAAAGCCGTCTGCCCCGGGGCAGGCGGCTTTTTTGTGCGGCCATGGGCCCCTTAGAGCTTCTCCATCGCCGAAGGATTGTTTGCGAGCCTCGACCACCGATTGATGGATTCTTGTGCAAGCTGGGAAAGCGCGATGCTTCCAAAACGGGACAATAAGATTGTTTCGGCTTCCCGCATGGCATCGAAAAGGGCTGCATTCACCGCTTGCTCGATGACACAATCGGGATTATCGCCCGCAAGTCCGATCGAAAACAGTTCGGGCGCGCCGAGCGCTTTATAGATGTCGAGAAGCGTTATTTCACTAAGTGGCCGTGCCAACACCCATCCGCCGCCATGGCCCTTCTCTGAAGAGACATACCCATGCTCGCGCAAACCGGCCATGGTTCTGCGCACCACAACGGGATTGGTCTGAAGCATCGCTGCGATGCTCTCCGACGTCGCCGCTCCCTCATGTTTTTCCATGTGAATCAGAATATGCAGCACCCGCGAGAGGCGCGTGTCGTGTCTCATTGGTTGAATCCGTATTTCGTCCAAATTCTATCAGTTTTGCTATGACGTAACAATATAAGTTGCATGACCCTTGACGCCAAAAATCATGTAACAATATAAGTGTCATGAAATGGCGGCACGTTTGTCCGCCTGAACGGAGGGTGTGCCCATGAAATTCGACGTTATCATTATCGGTGGCAGCTATGCCGGCCTCTCCGCGGCCTTGCAGCTTGGCCGCGCCAGAAAGAGCATCCTGATTATCGACGTTGGCGAACGTAGAAATCGTTTCTCCAGCCATTCGCACGGATTTCTCGGACAGGATGGCAGGGCGCCGGGGGAGATCGTTGCCGAGGCGCGACACCAGCTCGAACGTTACAAAACCATACAATGGGCCGAGGGCAGGGTGACCGACGCCGCTGGGTCATTCGGCGATTTCGTTGTCATGATCGATGGCAACCGACAGGAAAAGGCGGGCCGGCTCATCCTCGCCACGGGCGTGACCGATGAGCTTCCCGACATCCCCGGGCTAAAAGAGCGGTGGGGCTCCTCCGTCTTTCATTGCCCCTATTGCCATGGCTATGAACTCGATCGGGGCAAGATCGGCGTCATTGCAGCTTCGCCCATGGCTATCCACCACGGGTTGATGCTTCCCGACTGGGGCGAGACGACCTTTTTCACCAACGGGATGTTCGAGCCGGATGCGGACCAGCATGCGCTTCTGGCAGCACGCGGTGTCCACCTGGAGGCGGTTCGGATCAGGGAGATTGCGGGGCATGCGGACGTCGTTCTGGCGGATGGGCGCAGCATGGCCCTGGCTGGCCTCTTCACACAGCCGAAGTTGCGGATCAGCGCCAACTGGATCGAAAAACTCGGCTGCAAGATCGACGAGGGGCCGATGGGATCGACCATCGTCACCGACCCGATGAAACAGACCACCGTCCGCGGGGTCTTCGCTTGCGGCGATGTGGCAAGAGCAGCTGGCTCGGTTGCGCTTTCCGTCGGTGATGGCGCCATGGCGGGCGCTGCGGCGCACCGGTCCATTCTGTTTCCAGAGATGAGTTAGCGTGAGACAAGGCTTAGCCAGCGGCCGGGCGGCATGCCGAAGGCATTCTTGAAATGCCGGGTGAAATGCGCCTGATCCGCGAACCCGCAGGCAAACGCCGTTTCTGCAAGCCCTGCACCCGTGCGCATCATTTGCTTGCACCTTTCCAGTCGCCGCATGATGAGGTAGCGGTGCGGGCTTGTACCCAACAGACACCGAAAATGCCGGAAGAGCGTGAAGCGGTCTATCCCGCTCACCTGTTCTAGTTCCTGTGACTCAACGGTCTCGGCGCTGTTCTCCAGCAGATAGTCCCGGCACCGCAGAACGGCGGCGCGGTCGATCCGCTTTATGGGCTTTGGGCTTCCGTTCGAATGTTTCCAGAGCAGATCCGAAAGCCGCGACTGCCAGTCAGTGAGAAGCAGGCTGTCAGGTTCGCTGGCGAGATTACCGAGTGCCTCCGTCAGGCATTGGCGAAATTCTTCATCCTCAATGACCGCACGTTTGGCAAACGGCAGCGTATGACACCCCGCCTGCGTCGTTTTCTCGGGCGGAAGGTAAAGCATGCGATAGTGAAGCCCTTCCTCTGTGCCTGCGCCGCCGTCATGGACCTCATCTGGATGCAGCACGATGACGTTTCCGGGCATGCTGAAATGCGACGTGCCGCGATAGGTAAAGGTCTGGACGCCGGAAAGCGTGACGCCCAATGCATAGGTATCATGCCGATGCGGCGCATAGGCGTTGCCATGGAATCGCGCATCGATGCGCTCTATGCCTTCGCTGGAGCGGGCTTGCACGATCCCTTCGAATTTGCACGAACGTTCAAGATCGTTGCTGCTCCGAGGCGCTATCGTTGCTTCTCTTTCGTAACCACAGCCAGATTGAGTTCGCATGTTTGATACCAAGATCGCCATTATTCTTCGCGATGACCTTGCCGTATGGCAGAAATTGAACGTCACCGCATTCCTCATGTCCGGCATCGTCGGCCAGACCCGAGAGATCATCGGGGAAACATACCGCGACGGAGCCGGCAACGTCTACAATCCCCTTTCCATCCAGCCCATCGTCATTATGGCGACGGATCAGGAGATGCTGCGCAAAATTCACCAGCGATCGCTAGAGCGGGACGTCACGACTTCGCTCTACATCGAGGAAATGTTTTCCACCGGCCACGATGCCGCCAACCGCCAGGTATTTTCGGAGTTTTCTCCCGATAACGCCAAAGTCGTCGGCCTGGCGCTACGCACGGATAAAAAGATCGTCGACAAGATTACCAAAGGTGCGAAGCTGCACGCTTGATCGCCAGACGCAAAAGGGAGGCCATGAGCCTCCCTCTAATTGCACTTGCGGAGTTGCCGCTTATTCGTCGTTCATCTTCAGAGCGGCGATAAAGGCTTCCTGCGGGATTTCAACCTTGCCGAACTGGCGCATGCGCTTTTTGCCTTCCTTCTGCTTGTCCAGAAGTTTGCGCTTGCGCGTCGCGTCGCCGCCGTAGCATTTCGCGGTCACGTCCTTGCGCAGCGCACGCACGGTCTCGCGGGCGATGACCTTGCCGCCGATGGCCGCCTGGATCGGGATCTGGAACATATGCGGCGGAATGAGTTCCTTCAGCTTTTCGCACATGCCGCGCCCGCGCCGGTCGGCCGCAGAGCGGTGCACCAGCATGGAGAGTGCATCGACAGGGTCGCCGTTGACGAGGATCGACATCTTGACGAGATCACCAGCGCGATAGTCAATGATATTGTAGTCGAAGGACGCATATCCCTTGGAGATCGATTTCAGACGGTCGTAGAAATCGAACACCACTTCGTTGAGCGGCAATTCGTAGGTGATCATGGCGCGGTTGCCGACATAGGTCAGCTCCGTCTGCAGGCCACGCCGGTCCTGACAGAGTTTCAGGATGCCGCCGAGATATTCGTCGGGCGTCATGATCGTCGCCTTGATCCACGGCTCGCGGATTTCCTTGATCTTCACCACGTCGGGCATGTCGGCCGGGTTGTGAAGTTCCTTTTCCGTGCCGTCCGTCAGCGTCATTTCGTAGACGACCGACGGTGCTGTGGCGACGAGATCGAGATTGAACTCCCGCTCAAGGCGCTCCTGGATGATTTCGAGATGCAGCAGGCCGAGGAAGCCGCAGCGGAAACCGAAGCCAAGGGCGGCAGACGATTCCATTTCGAAGGAGAAAGAAGCGTCGTTGAGGCGGAGCTTACCGACCGCCGCGCGCAAATCTTCGAAGTCGGCGGCATCGACCGGGAAGAGACCGCAGAACACCACCGGCTGCGCAGGCTTGAAGCCGGGCAGCGCCTGCGCCGTCGGGCGCTTGTCGTCGGTGATGGTATCGCCAACGCGTGTATCGGCCACTTCCTTGATCGAAGCGGTAATGAAGCCGATCTCGCCGGGCCCGAGGCTGTCGACCGTGACCATTTTCGGGGTCAGCACCCCGACGCGCTCGATGCCGTATTTCGCGCCCGAGCCCATCATGCGGATCTGCTGGCCCTTGCTCAGCACGCCATCGATGACGCGCACGAGAACCATGACGCCGAGATAGGTGTCGTACCAGCTGTCGACCAGCAGCGCCTTCAGCGGGCCGTTTTCGCCGAC
The DNA here is from genome assembly GCF_007680755.1 of Agrobacterium sp. DE0009. Lineage (NCBI taxonomy): Bacteria > Pseudomonadati > Pseudomonadota > Alphaproteobacteria > Hyphomicrobiales > Rhizobiaceae > Agrobacterium > Agrobacterium sp. DE0009. The sequence goes on along the minus strand of NZ_VEIU01000001.1, from coordinate 1,681,597 downwards.
TTCGCTCTTCGGCGGCGGCAGACGGTTGACGATGGCTTCCAGAACGTCAGGAATACCAAGACCGGTTTTGGCCGAAATCATCACGGCGTCGGAAGCATCGATGCCGATGACTTCCTCGATCTGTTCCTTGATGCGGTCAGGTTCGGCTGCCGGCAGGTCGATCTTGTTCAAGACCGTGACCAGCTCGTGATTATTGTCGATCGCCTGATAGACGTTGGCGAGCGTCTGGGCTTCCACACCCTGCGATGCATCGACCACCAGCAGCGAGCCTTCGCAGGCCGAAAGCGAGCGGGACACTTCATAGGCGAAGTCGACGTGGCCGGGAGTGTCGATAAGATTCAGCACATAGGTCTCGCCGTTATTCGCCTTGTAGTGCAGGCGCACGGTCTGGGCCTTGATGGTGATGCCACGCTCGCGCTCGATATCCATAGAATCGAGAACCTGTTCCGACATGTCGCGTTCGGCAAGGCCGCCTGTCGACTGGATCAACCGGTCGGCCAGCGTCGATTTGCCGTGATCGATGTGGGCAACGATCGAGAAGTTGCGGATATGGTCCAGGGGCGTGCGGGTCGAATTTGTGCTCATGTTCCGCGCTATAGCAGGGGCTTGTCATGCCGCAAAGCGGGAATTTGGTTAAAAGCCCTTTAAAATGGGCTTTCAGACCGCAAATTGCTCAGGCCAGTCGCGGCGGGTGGCAACCTGCCCCTCGGTGCGGAGTCTTGCCACGGCGGCAAGATCGATATCCGCGATCAGCAGCGTGCTCTCCGTCACTGCATCGCTTTCGCTTTCCGCGATGATGCCCGATGCGGGCATGCCGTAGTCCGACGGCACATAAAGGGCAGCACGACCACGATTTTCGTCGACAGCCGGGGACCATGGCGCTTCGCCGGCCGTGGGAGATGACAGCACCGCATACTGATTTTCCAGTGCCCGCGCCTGCGCGCCGATGCGAACCCGATAGGCCCCGGCGAGCGTATCGGTGCAACTCGGCGCAAGGACCAGATCGACGCCGAGCTCGGCCAGCTTGCGGCCAAGCATCGGAAACTCATTGTCGTAACAGATGAGGATACCCAGCCTCCCAATCGGGGTCTCGAAGGCTTTCAGACCCTCGACGCCAGCTGCAATATTCCATTGTTCCCGTTCGAACCGGGTCATGATCTGCTTGTCCTGATAACCGATCAGCCCGTCAGGTCCAAATAGCCACGCCCGGTTGCGGAACTTGCCGTCGGGGTCTTTCACCGGCGCACTGCCCGGCTGGAAAAGGATTTGATGTTGCCGCGCCAGCTCTTCGCAAAGCTCCACCCAAGAGGGGATGAGCGGCTGTATCTCTTCGATGGAACGGTGCAGATCGGAGCGCGCATCGGGTGACAATTGCCCGGTCAGCGCCATCGCCGAATATTCCGGCAGCAGCAGCAGTTCGGCGCCCTTTTCCTTGGCCTCGCGGACGATGGCGGAAAGATGCGCGGCATAGGCCTCCCATGTCTCGATCAGTTCGATGGCATATTGGCTGGCGGCTAACCGGGTCATTCGTTTCCGTCTCCAGCAATGTTCTTCATCCAGAAGGACAGCGGTTTTGCGCTTTCGCTGTCCTCGTCGAGGTCCTGCCATGTGAAGCTGGTGCGCAATTCGGGGTGATGGCGATAGCCGCGCTTTTCCCAGAAGGCATTGAGCGGCACGTAATCTACTGGCCGGCGGGGATGATTGGCGGGCCGCTCGACCGCGCAGAAGGTGCAGTGGTCGAAGCCGAGCCTCTTTGCATGTGCCTCCCGCTCCTCGAAGAAGCGCACGCCGACGCCGTGGCCGCGATAACCGGGAAGCAGCACGCTTTCACCGAAATAGAACATCCGGTCCGGATCGTAACCTGCCTTGACGAAGGGAGCCTTCACCTCATCGGTCTCCGCCGCCATTGGCATGCCCGTGGACATTCCAACCACTCTGCCGTCATCGAGTGCCAGCACGAAAACCGCGCCGTCCGTATCGGCATAGGTCGAGAGATATTTGCGCTCGTAATCCAGCGAGCCGTCATAGAGGTAAGGAAAAGCGCGAAACACCTCGATCCGCAGGCGCGCGAGGTCATCGAAATAGGATGTGGCGTCAATGCCGGAAAGAGACTTGATTTCGACGATCATGGGCATTTCACTTTCGGTTGCACTGGTTATACCGTGGTGGAAAAGCCGCGCAAGCACTGAACGGAGACGATAATGACCGCTGCCGAAACCATCCGCGCCTATTACGAAGCCTTCAATCGTCAGGACATGAATGCTTTTCTGGCGCTGCTTCACGATGAGGTGGTGCACGACATCAATCAGGGCGAACGCCAGACCGGCAAGGCCGCTTTTGCCTCCTTCATGGAGCACATGAACCGCTGCTACCGCGAAAACCTCACCGAGATGGTGATCATGGCGAGCGAAGACGGCGCGCGGGCATCTGCGGAGTTCGTCGTTAACGGGGAATATCTGGCCACCGACGAAGGCCTGCCGGAGGCGAACGGTCAGACCTATGTGTTGCCGGCCGGCGCATTCTTCGAGTTGAAGGACGGCAAAGTCAGCCGCGTCACGAATTATTATAACCTGAACGATTGGATCGCCCAGGTTGGCGCCTGAGACGTTGTTTTGCCGCAAAGCCACCAGCGGCAAAGAAGATGATAGTTTCCATTATCGTGGATATTGACTCCATCATATGAGAGTGCAATTCTCATATGATGGAAAACGAAGATCATATTCTTGAGCGCTCTATCGGCGAGCGGATCAAAACGTTACGGGCTGAAAACGGCCTGACGCTGGACCGTCTCGCGTCCGAATCCGGCGTCAGCCGCGCCATGATCTCCCGCATCGAGCGCGGTGAGGCGAGCCCAACGGCCTCTCTCCTTGCCCGTATCTGCGCTGCACTCGGCCTGTCGCTTTCCGGTTTCTTCGCTGAAAATGAAGAGGCTGTTTCCCCGCTCATGAAAAAGCGTGATCAGCAGCTCTGGAAAGATCCGGAGACCGGTTATGTGCGCCGCGCCATTTCCCCGCCGCGTGTGGGATCCGATGTCGATATCGTCGAAGTCGAATTTCCGGCCGGCGCGCGCGTCGGCTTCCCTCCGCATGCGGCGAGCCGGGGGATGACGCAATATGTCTGGCTTTTCGACGGCGTGCTGGACATGACGAGCGGCGGAGAGGTTTACCGGCTAGAGACGGGCGACTGCCTGTTCATGCCTGTTGGAGAGGGGCATGTCTTCCACAATCCATCTGAAAAACCCGCCCGTTACGCCGTCGTGCTCGATCAAAGACAGCGTTGATTTACCCAAGGAGTATTCATGGCAACCATCCACGTGTTGAACGGGCAACAGACGATCGATGCCCTGCCTGAGCTTTGCGACGTCCTCGCCGCCTGCGTGAATGGCGGCGCGTCCGTCGGCTTCATGTTGCCTTTCTCGCCGCAGGATGCGGAGCCTTTCTGGCGATCGGTCGCGGAAAATGTAACGGACGGCAGCGCCATCCATGTGGTCGCTGAGGTGGCGGGCAAGGTGGTCGGCACCGTGCAGGTGGGTTTCGCTTCCAAACCCAATCAACCGCATCGCGGCGATCTCATGAAGCTTCTCGTGCATCCCTCGGCACGTGGTCTCGGCCTCGCACGCAAGCTCATGCAAAGGGTGGAAGAAGAAGCGGCGAAGCGTGGCCGCAGCCTTCTGGTGCTGGATACGGCCACGGGCAGCGATGCCGAGGCGATTTATCCTCGCCTCGGTTGGGAACGGGTGGGCGTTATCCCGGACTACGCCCTGTTTCCCGATGGCCGCTATTGCGGCACGACCCTGTTTTACAAACGGATCGGCTAAGGCCTCTATTGCTCCGGCTTCAGCGTCCGGTTGAAGGCGTCAATGATGATCTTCTCGAGTTCTGCGTGGATATCGGCACGGTCTCGCGGCCCGGCCGGTTCGCAGATCGGATCGCGCTCGCCGACGGATTTGAGAAACGCATCCGCATCGGGCTTGCACAGCGGCAGGAAGCTGAAGTGGTTTGCCCCGTCCACTCGATGGTAGATGGCGCCGGGCACATCCTCCGCGAGCTTGTCCGCCAGCACAGCCGCCGGAATTTTTCCCTTGCTGCCAAGATTGATGAAGGTCAGCGGAATGTCGACCTTCCGCAAGCTCTCCTGTTTGAAGGCCAACGCCAGACCGGGATCGACGAGTACGGCGGAGCGGATACGCGTGTCGCGGTTCTGCTGCTCGAAACGGGCTTTGTCCAGAGATCGCAGATCAAGCTTCGGCACGTTGACCGGTTCGTCGTTCTGGTAACCCCGTCCGCCAGCAAACCACTGGCAATCCATCATCGCGGCATTGTCTTCACAATATCGGACATAGGCACCAAGATCGGCGCGAGCGCCGGCAATCTCCATGGCGGTGCTGCCGCCCAGTGAAAAGCCGAGAACGCCGATTCTGCGCGCATCGATAGAGGCCGACCATTGGCCTTGTGTCGTGAGGGCGGTAAGGATGGTGGAGAGATCGTCAGTTCGCTCCCAGATTTTCGGCGTATCCGCGGGCGTGGAATTGCCGCTGGTCGTACCGGGATGATTAGGCCCGACGACAATGAAACCTTCGCTCGCAAGCTTTGTGGCGATCCAGGCCATGCCTTCCGCGCGCGATCCCGATCCGTGTGAAATCAGCACGACGGGAAACCGCCCCTCCTTTATCGATGCGCCTTTTTGTACGGGAGCGCCTTGGAAGATCCGATTATCACCGGAATGGCCAGCTGTTCCGTCGCCGGCGGCCGGATACCAGATCTGGACATCGAGATCCTTGCCACGAGCGGTCGAGGGAACAGTGATGGCCGCCAGCCCGACATCGTCGAAGGCGAAAGCCGGCGGCAGGAAAGCGAGATTGAGGAGGATGGCGGCAAGCGTCATTTTCGGCGTCATGGAAAGTGTCTCCGGTTTGCAAGTGCCATCAACATCTCTTAGTTTTTGCGCGTAGACGCGTCCTTGATCGTGTTTCAGGTCGTACAGAAACGCGATCTGGTCCATGAAAGGCAGGAGTGCCTTTGCCTTAAGGGATATTGATCCGTGCTGTTCATTCCGCTGCCTTTTGTCGTGGCGCTTCTGCTGATCGTCATGTTCATCGTCTTCCTGCGAAGCGGAGACGATGTGCGGACCAACCGGGCCTTTCTGGCGCTGATCATGCTTTGTGCCGTCCAGTCCATCCTTGTCGGCCTGCGCTGGGGGTACGGTATCAGCGAAATACGTTATGTTCTGCCGATCCTTGCCGCCTGCCTGCCGCCGCTCGTCCACATCGCCTTTCGCGGATTGATAGGGGCGGGGGCCGAAAGCCGCAGAACGATGCTCGCCAGTCTGCTCGTGTCGCCATTGTTGATCGTCGTGCTGGAATTTACCCTTCCCGCTGCGATTGACCTCGCCCTGATCGTCTTCTTTGTCGGCCATGCCGTCGCGCTCCTTCTTCTGGGGAGGAAGGGCCCGGATGGGCTTGATGAGGCGCAATTCGCCAACGTTGGCTCGGCGCATCGGGCGCTGATCATCGCTGCCGTTGCCCTTTGCGTTTCCGCCCTCATCGATCTTCTGGTGTTTTTTGATTTCCAGTGGGCGCGGGGCGAAAATGTCGCAGCCCTCGTCAGCAATGCCAATCTTTTTGGCCTGCTGTTGATCGGCCTCATGGCTGCTCTCGCCGGTAAAAGCAAAGCGCCACAAGCGGCCGCGGAGCCGGTTTCTGATTTGTCGCCGCCGGCAGAACCATCCGAACAGGACAGGGACATCGTCGCAAGGATCGACCGGTTGATGGAGGCACACGCGCTTTACCGCGACGAGAACCTCAACCTGTCCCGGCTTGCACGGCGCCTCGGCCTGCCAAGCCGGCAGATATCCGGTGCGATCAACCGCTTGCTCGGCATCAATGTCTCGCAATATGTCAACCAGCTGCGCATCCGCGAAGCCTGCCGGCTTCTCGAGGAAACGCAGCAATCGGTGACGGCGGTCATGTTCTCGTCCGGCTTTCAGACGAAGTCGAACTTCAACCGCGAATTTCGCCGCGTGACCGGAATGAGCCCGGTTGACTGGCGTGAGAGGGAGGTGTGGAAGCTGGTCTCGTCAAACAAAACGGCCACCCGGCAGATGCCGGATGACCGTCTAAAGATCGTCAGTAAATGATTGCGGTTCAGAGCGTGCCGTTGCGCTGCTGGATCATCATGTAGGTATCATAGGTATATTCGGCGATCTGGGCCCAGAGATAGGCGTCCTTCTTGAAGGCCTTCTGGCTTTCGTAGATCTTTCTGAAGCTCTCGTTCTTGGCTGAAATCTCCGCATAGGTTTCCTGCGCCGCCTTGTGGCAGACATCCAGGATTTCCTGGCTGAAGGGGCGCAGGATGGCGCCCTGTGCCACGAGTTCCTTCAGCGCCTTGGGATTGCGGGCATCGTAGCGCTCCAGCATGCTGGCGCTGCCGGCGGCGCAGGCGTCTTTCAGGATGCGCTTGTAGTTTTCGGGCAGATCGTTGAACTTCTGCAGGTTCACGAAGGCATGCACGGCCGGGCCGCCTTCCCACCACGCCGGATAGTAATAGTACTTCGCGACCTTGTAGAAGCCGAGCTTCTGGTCGTCATAGGGACCGACGAATTCGGTGGCGTCGATCGTGCCCTTTTCCAGCGCGGCATAGACATCGCCGCCGGCGATCTGCTGCGGTGTCACGCCAACCTTCTGCATTACCTGTCCGGTCAGGCCGGCGATACGCATCTTCAGACCCTTCAGGTCATCGATCGTGTTGATTTCCTTGCGGAACCAGCCGCCCATCTGGGCACCGGTATTGCCGAGCAGGATCGAGTAGATATTGTGCTGCGCCAAGAACTCATTGAGCAGCTCGTTGCCGCCGGCCTGGTTGAACCAGGCATTCGTCTGACGCGCATTCAAGCCAAAGGGAACCGAGGTGCCGAGCGCGAAGGTCGGGTCCTTGCCGACGTAATAATAGGAGCAGGTATGCGCCATTTCGACGGTTCCTGCCGTTACGGCGTCTGCGGCCTGTAGCGCAGGAACGATCTCACCACCGGCAAAGTGTTGAATCACGAAGTTGCCGCCCGAGGCCTCCTTCACATGATCGGCGACGATCTGGCCCGCACCAAAAAGAATGTCGAGTCCCTTGGTGAAGGACGACGTCATGCGCCAGGTGATCTTCGGGTTTTCCTGTGCGATGGCCGGGGCGGCCAGCGCGGTTGCGGTCACACCGGCGCCAACGGCGCCCGCCTTGCGAATAAATGATCTGCGATCCATGTCGATAAGCCCTGCTATGCTGCAAACTCAGGCGAACCGCACGGTACGCCTCCCGCTGGCTACTAAACATTTATCACAGTGATCAGCAAGGGGAATGTTTAGGACTGCATGATCTCTCGCGAGGCTGACAGCTGTTGGTTTGAGCGCGCATTTTTTGGTTGGTCGTGCGACGTCGGCTATGGCGTGACCGGCTTCAAGGCAGGGTCGTCAAGCGCAGGATTATAAAACAGCGAAAGCGTCAGGCTTTTCGCGATGCGCTCTGCCGTCTCCATGAACCAGTCATGAGCCTCTTTGCTGGGCGCGATATCATCAAGCGTGGCTGAAAACAGCGCGAGCCACTGCGGAAAAAGCCCTGCGGACATGCCCTTTACGCCCAGATGCGCCTGCACCGGTTTGCCCCCGTAATTACCGTCTTTGAAAGCAACCGCTGTCCAGAATTGCTTCATTCTGGCCATGTGTTCCGGCCAGCGTCCGGCAAGCCGCGCATCGAACACGGGGCCTAACGTGGGATGTTCAAGAACACGGCTGTAAAATGTCTCCACGAGCAGGCTGATGAAGGCGGCATCGACGCCGATATCAGCCATCGCCTTTTCGGCCTTCCGCTTGATGTCGGCATGATGGGCGGCACGCCCTGTGATCTGCTGCTGCATCGTTTTTCCTTTCAAGCGGATTTATACCCCGACAACGCCGGCTGCAATGCGACTTATCGTCTTTTGGAATAATTCTAAAATGTCTTGATCCTGATATAAGTCAGATGTATTTAGAATTATTCTAAAGAGGTCCCGCAATGTTCCGTAGTCTTTTCTCTCTTTCCAAACGCCCCTTTTCCTCCCTGAGCGAGCAGGAGATTCTCGCGCTTGCCATCTCCTCCGAAGAGGATGATTCCCGGATCTACCGGTCCTATGCCGATCATCTTCGCGGCCAGTATCCGCAATCGGCCAAAGTCTTCGACGATATGGCAGAGGTCGAGCAGCAGCACCGGAATGTCCTGATCGACATGCATCGCGAGCGTTTTGGCGAGACGATACCGCTGATCCGCCGTGAACATGTGCGCGGTTTTTACGAACGCGCCCCGGATTGGCTGGTGAAGAACTTGTCGCTCGACAAGATCAGGGCCCAGGCGGAATTGATGGAAGCGCAGGCCATCCGGTTTTATGACGAAGCGGTCAAGCGTACGACCGACGCCTCGACGCGCAAGCTCCTCGGCGATCTGGCGGAGGCTGAACGGGGCCACGAAGATATTGCCCATATGCTGGAGGAAAAACACCTCGATGAAAACGGGCGGACGGAAGAGGAGGAAACCGCCAAGCGGCAGTTTCTCCTGACGTATATTCAGCCTGGTCTCGCCGGACTGATGGACGGCTCCGTCTCGACGCTGGCGCCGATCTTCGCGGCGGCATTCGCTACGCAGGATACATGGCAGACCTTCCTCATCGGTCTTTCCGCTTCCGTCGGTGCCGGTATCTCCATGGGCTTTACCGAAGCCGCCCACGATGATGGCAAGCTTTCAGGACGTGGATCGCCGCTGAAGCGGGGTCTTGCATCGGGCATTATGACGGCTGTCGGTGGCCTCGGTCATGCGTTGCCCTATCTCATTCCCCATTTCTGGACCGCAACAGCCATTGCAGCCATCGTCGTTTTTGTGGAACTCTGGGCCATCGCCTTCATCCAGAACCGTTTCATGGAAACACCCTTCCTGCGCGCGGTGTTTCAGGTCGTCCTCGGTGGCTCCCTGGTGCTCGCGGCCGGGATCATCATCGGTAACGGCTAATGAATTGAGAACGCGACGGCGTTTGATCCCTAACGCCGTTGCTTTTTATGAGACACGCGTGAAACCGGCTATTTCTCGCCCGGCAGGTTGACGCGGCGATGCGAAGCGTGTGCATCTGGTGTGGAGCTTTTCAAAGCAACCAACCAATGCCGCAATGATCATTAAGCCTGAATTTCACACTTTTGCGCTCACCGCCCTCGTTGGCAGCATCGGCGCCCTGCTTGCCAGCCTTCTCGGTGTTCCCGCCCCGTTTCTGTCGGGGCCGGCGCTTGCGGTGACGCTGACCGGCCTTGCTGGCGTGAAACTTGGAATTCCCGTCGCCATCCGCAACGCCTGTTTTGTCGTCGTCGGCATTTCCATGGGAACGAGCGTCACGCCTTCGGTGCTTGACGCCGCGAAGACATGGCCGCTGAGCTTCGTTGTCGTGCTCGTTGCCGTCGTCATCATGCTTTACGTGGCCTATTGGATATTGCATTACGGTTTCGGCTACGACCGGACGACCGCGATGCTCGGCGCCTCTCCCGGTCATCTCAGCTATATCATCAGCCTTGGCGCAGAAACGAAAAGCGACCTTGCCACCGTCAGCATCGTGCAAAGCGTGCGCGTGTTGGCGCTCACACTTTCGGTGCCGCTGATCGTCGAATATTTCGATCTCGTCAGTACCGAGCCCCTGCTGACGAAGCCGCCAATGGACCTTCTCACTCTCGGCCTCACCATTGTGGCCTCCCTGGTAACCGGCTGGCTTTTCCTGCGCTGGAAGTTCCCGGCGGCGCTGTTGCTGGGCGGCGTTGCGATTTCCATCAGCACGCACATTACCGGCCTCACCGAGGGCGGCGTGCCGACATGGCTCAGCCTGCCGGTCTATGTCCTGATTGGCTGCCTGATCGGCACACGCTTCTCCAACGTGTCGCTGCTGGAGGTGCGGAAAGGCTTCCTTGCGGGTTTCGTGGTTACCATTGCCGTCATGGTGATCGCCGGCAGCATCGCCTGGTTCATCGCATCTGTCACGGGCGTTCCCCTCAACGCCGTCATGATCGCTTATTCCCCCGGCGGCCTCGAAACAATGGCGGCGATGGCCGTCATGATGCATGCAGATACGGCCTATGTCGGCTCTCACCATGTGATCAGACTGTTATTTCTTTCGGTGCTGATGCCTCTTGTCATGGGCAAGGGGGCACGGACGCGAGATGGCGGCTGACCGTCTTTTCGTGTTCTGCCGGGGTTGCAGTGACAATTTCATCTGAAGGGCGTTGAGGTATGGAGAACCATGTATGAAACGCTTGATGATGTTGACAGCGGCAGGACTTGCGATTGCCTTTTCAGCTACCGTTGCGCACTGCCAAGTGGTGGTCTCGTCGAAGATTGATGAGGAGAGCGCCGTTCTCGGCAACATCATCCTCGCCGTCCTCAAGTATAACAAGATCGAAACCACCTATCGTCTTCGCCTTGGAACCACTCCAGTTCTACGCAAGGCGATGATCGCGGGAGAGATCGACATCTACCCCGAATATACCGGCAACGCCGCGTTCTTTTTTTCCAGGGCGGACGATCCGCTCTGGAAAGTCGCTTCGACAGCGTATGAGGAAGCGAAGAGACTGGATTATGACGCCAACAAGATCGTCTGGCTGACGCCATCCCCTGCGAACAGGGCTTGGGCAATTGCGTTGCGCAAGGATGTTGCCGACAAGAACGAGCTAAAGACGCTGTCCGACTTCGGCAGATTCGTCGTCGAGGGCGGAACAGTGGTTGTTGCGGCTTCATCGGAGTTCATTCATTCGGCCGCAGGATTACCGGCCTTTCAGACCGCATACGGCTTTACCCTGAAGTCTGATCAGCTGACCACTACTTCCGACGGGAATACTGCGTCCACCATTGCTGCGGCAGCAAACCGGACGGACAACGCCAATGCGGCAATGGTTCATGGCACGGATGGCTGCATCTCTCGTTCCGATCTTGTTGTGATGGAGGATGACAAGCACGCGCAATCGGTCTATCAACCCGCGCCGATCATTCGCGAAGACGTTCTAAAAAAACACCCTTACATTGAGCAATTTCTGAAGCCCGTTTTCGCTGCGCTTGACCTTAAAGCGTTGCAGGAACTGAACGCGCGCGTTGAGCTTGGCGGCGAATCGCCGAAAGAAGTAGCGATCGACTTCCTGATCAGGAATGGCTTCGTAAAGTGACACTTGCAAGGCGCGCGGGGAGCTTTCGCGATGCTCGGTGCATTGAAGTGATCTGCGACTGCCGTTTATGACCCTCGGCGGGCGTGTGCAATTGCGATCTTTCGGTGGCCTCAATCCCCAGATGTTCCACCTCGCCAATCAGAACAGAAACGCCGCGAACCAGTCGCGGCGTTGTCTCTAAAGCGAGGTTTGACGCTTCATATTGAGGGACCACATCAACCGTGTCGATGTAACCTTACTCCCACTCGATCGTGCCAGGCGGCTTGCTTGTCACATCGTAAACGACGCGGTTGATGCCGCGCACTTCGTTGATGATGCGGGTTGCCGCACGGCCGAGGAAATTCATGTCGTAGGGATAGAAATCGGCGGTCATGCCGTCTACCGAGGTCACTGCGCGCAGGGCGCAGACGAAGTCATACGTGCGATAGTCGCCCATAACGCCTACGGTCTGCACCGGCAGAAGCACGGCAAAGGCCTGCCAGATGGTGTCGTAGAGACCCGCCTTGCGGATCTCATCGAGATAAATCGCATCCGCCTTGCGCAGAATATCGAGCTTCTCGCGCGTGATCGCGCCGGGGCAGCGGATTGCAAGACCCGGACCGGGGAAGGGGTGGCGACCGATGAAGCTTTCCGGCAGGCCGAGTTCGCGGCCGAGCGCACGGACTTCGTCCTTGAAGAGCTCGCGCAGCGGTTCCACAAGCTGCATGTTCATGCGCTCGGGAAGGCCGCCGACATTGTGGTGGCTCTTGATGGTGACGGATGGGCCACCGGAAAAGGAAACACTTTCGATGACGTCGGGGTACAGCGTCCCCTGCGCCAGGAACTTTGGTGCACCCTTGCCATCTGCAGCGATCTTGGCCGCTTCGGCCTCGAACACTTCGATGAACAGGCGGCCGATCGTCTTGCGCTTTACCTCAGGATCGGAAACGCCAGAGAGTTCGCCGAGGAACAGGTCGGAAGCATCGACGTGAACGAGCGGAATATTGTAGTGGTCACGGAACATGCCGACGACCTGCTCGCTTTCGCCAAGCCGCATCAGGCCGTGGTCAACGTAAACGCAGGTCAGCTGATCGCCGATCGCCTCGTGGATCAGGATAGCTGCAACCGAGGAATCGACGCCGCCGGACAATGCACAGAGCACGCGACCGTTGCCGACCTGCTCGCGGATCTTGCGGATCATCTCGGCGCGATAGGCCGCCATCGTCCAGTCGGATTTGAGGCCGACGATCTTATGCACGAAGTTGGAGAGCAGCTTGCCGCCATCGGGCGTGTGCACCACTTCCGGGTGGAACATGGTGGAATAATAGTGCCGGGTCTCATCCGCTGCGATGGCGAAAGGCGCGTTCTCTGACGTCGCGATGACCTCGAAACCATCAGGCAGTTTCGTCACGCGGTCGCCATGGCTCATCCAGACGGGATAGCTCTTGCCCTGTTCCCAAAAACCGTCGAATAGCGGGCTTGCTTTCTTGATGTCGATATCTGCACGGCCAAATTCCGCCGCATGCCCACCTTCGACCACGCCGCCGAGCTGCGTGCAGAGAGTTTGCTGGCCATAGCAGATGCCAAGGATCGGAACCTTGCTGTCGAACACTGCCTGCGGTGCGCGCGGGCTGCCTTCCGCCGTAACCGATGCCGGGCCGCCAGAGAAGATTACGCCCTTCGGCTGAAGCTTCTCGAAAGCCTCTGCGGCGTTCTGAAACGGATGGATTTCGCAATAGACCCCGGCTTCGCGGATGCGGCGCGCAATCAGCTGCGTCACCTGGCTGCCGAAATCGATGATGAGAATGCTGTCGGGATGGGCTATCTGGGTCATGGCGAGCCTTTAAAGAAAATGACGGCTTTAGGCAACCCGCATGGGAGCGGCAATGGGCGGAAATTTGCGAAAATCGCAAGGTTTAAAGGGCGATCGAGCCGTCCTTGATGGCCCGCGACAGGCGCTCGACAACCTCCGCCAGCTTTTCATCGATGATATCAAGATATTCCGTCCAGTCATCGACATGCTTCACATCCGACTTGCCATCGGAAATGCCACGCAGAGCGACGAGCGGAACGCCGTAGCGCTGGCAGGCGCGCAAAACCGCAAACGTCTCCATGTCCACCATATCGGCGTCGACCAAACCGTAGGCGGCACCGGAAACAACGTTGGCGCCGGTGGAAAGCCTTGCCTCCGCAACATCGGGGATTCGCAGTGGTAATGGCACCTCGACTGGCAGGTCCAGAAACGGCGTACGCCCCTTCTCGAAACCGAAGGCGGACGCATCCATATCGCGGTAGGACACCGACACCGCCTGATAAATGCCCGTTTGCTCCAGGGTTCGCGACCCGGCAGAGCCGAGCGAGACGACAAGATCGGGCAGGTGATCCGCGGCATCGAGGCCGGCAAGAACCGACGTCACTGAACTTGCCGCTTCGACCGGGCCAACGCCGGTCATCAGTGGGGCAATCCGTGTCTGAAGGTGAGGGCCGTATTCGGCGGAAGCAGCCATGACGAAAAGAACGGATTTATCCGCGACATGCAAAAGCCGGTAGCTCATCCGGTAATGTCCTCACGCCCTTTCACCACCATCATGGTGCCCGTCATAGAGGCGATCAGCTTCGCGGGCCCATCTGACAGCGCGTAGGCGCGACCATCGGCAACGATCAGATTGTTGCCGGGCTTGATGATCTCACCACGAAACAGAAACCGCTCACCTCGCCCCGGCGACATGAGGTTCACCTTGAATTCGATTGTCAGGAGTGACGCCTCCGGCTCGATGATCGTGTAGGCGGCATAGGTGCAGGCTGTATCCAGACCGGCAGCAATAACGCCCGCATGCAGGATGCCGTGCTGCTGCGTCAGCTTATCGTGGAAGGGTAGCTCGATTTCCACCAGTCGGTGTTCGATCCGGCTGATCTCGGCATTGATCGCCTGAACGACACCTTGCCGTGCAAAGCTGCTTTCTATCCGCTGACGAAAATCGCCGGGATCCGTGATCTCCATGGCTTACCCTGCCTGCTTCTACCTGATCGCAAACTGACATGGTGCGCCGCGTCAGGCAAGGCAAGGGGAATAGCGGCTTTTTAGTTCAACACGACGATGCTGGCGTTCAAGGCAGTGGCAAAAGCGACCCACAGCGCGTAGGGCGCGAACAGCAGGCTCGACAGCCGGTCGCGGCTAAAAGTCAGAACCATGAAGGCGATGATGCAGATCAGCATGGGAATGATGATGACCAGTGCGCCGACCGGGCTTTGCATGCCGAAAAAGATGGGCGACCACAGGAAATTGAGGACCATCTGTGTGAACCAGAGGCGCATCCGCGTACCCGTGGGCCTTCTGATCCAGGTGCGCGCACCCGCGATGCCGATCAGCACGTAAAGCGTTGTCCAGACTGGACCAAAAATCCAGTTCGGTGGATTGAAGAAGGGCTTTTGCAGCGACTGGTACCATTCACCAGGCACATTGTTGACGCCGATGAGAGCTCCGATGGCGACAACGGCGACGATAAAAACAATGTAAACGGTGAGGTTTTTCATGACGCTTCCAATGCGCGGCCCATATTTTTGTTCCCAAGCCTTTTCAATATTTTAGCCCGCGATGCGCACGATATGCTGGTCCCACGCGACGTCGCTGCGAATGGTTCCGAAAAATCCATCATAGGAGGAAACCGCGATACCCTTGGCGGCGGGGGCCACGCCTGCAGCTTCGCGCAGGCTCGTCTCGGAAACGACACGACCGGATTTCGCATCGAGCATCACCGCGGCGTTGCCATTGGGCGAGGTGAGGCCCACCAGCCCTTCGTGTCTGTTGACCGCGATGGCCCCGACATAATTGGCAAGGCGTATCGTCGTTTCTTCCGGTAGATCAAGGAAGATTACATCCTCTCCCCTGGAGAAGTGGCCGACAAGCGGCGGACGATCGTTGCGCGGCCCCTCATATTGGCATGCGAACCAGATACGGCCATCGTCACCAAGATCGACATGGCGGGTGGAAAGCTGCCGTAGTTTTTCCGGCATAGCGTGTTTCTGGATCAACCGGCCCGTTGCGGCGTCCAGCAGCACGAGGGAAGGCTGCATCGCGTCGATATTGAGTTTCGTGCGGCCGAAATCCGGATGGGTTTCGATGCCGCCATTGGCGATCACGATCAGCCGACCATCATCGCTGACCGTCATATCGTGTGTGCCGATGCCGTGCGCGTCATATTCGCCGATGCGGGCAAAGCCGTTGCGTGCGTCATAAAGGCCGATAACACCGCGATTGCCATCGAAATCGTTTTCGCTGGCGTAGAGGATCGAACCATCCGGCGAGAACTGGCCGTGACCGTAGAAGTGGCGGTTCTCCGGCGTATGCATCACGACAGGTTCGCGCCGCCGCGTAGGGTCGAATGCCATGAAAAATGTGCCGGGACGGCGCGAAAAGGCCACAATCATGCCGGTCGCGTGGCTGGTCGCCATGCCATGGGCCCGAGCGGGAAGGGTGACCCGGTCGATGATCTCGCCCGCTTCGCTTACCGTTGCAATGCCGTAGGAGCCATCGCGGGCGCGGAAGGCGGAGGCAAAGACAGCGTCGGTTCTCTCCAGTGCATGGAGTGACCGTGGAGCAAGAGCAGCGAGAAAGGGAATACCCGCCGCCTTGATGAAGCTGCGCCGGTCTATCAGCAGCGGTCGACGATCCGGTGCCATCGGTTCAATCCCCGTCGGCGAAGGAGAAGCCGGAACTGAGGCCGATTGCCCCGCCATATTGGTCGTTCAGGCGGTAGATTAGATCTTTGCCATTGAGCAGCAGATAATCCACCTTAGCGCGCTGGTCGTCCTGATCCAGTGCCTTCTGCACATCCGTGTCGATGGTTCCGGCGACGCGGACCATCGATTTGGCGATGAAGTCGATGGAGTTGACGATGGAGCGCTGGTCGGGCGGCACGAGTTCGACCATATCCGCCGTGTGCAGCAGCGTCTGAACAGCTTTGATATTGGCGGAGATGCTCTTCCAGGTCAGGCCGGATCGCCAGTAAATGGCGGTTCGGGGAAAGATCGCCTTGTCCGGTCCCTTGTAGAAGGTTTCGATCCGCTGGTCGCGGATTGCCTCTGCGCCGTGCACGAGAATGCCGAGCAACCCGACGAGCGCCTCGCGCTCGTCGCGGAAGACGGGGTTGTCCGGTCCCGGCTGTGTCCAGTTTTTCTGTGCACCATCAGGCGCGTTCCAGCTGTCGGAAAGCTCTGTCGCCACATTGGCGATATTACCGGCGATGGCGGCGCCGAAGCGGCAGCGGAAGTCACCTTTCTTGTCGAGCAATTCTTCCGCGCCCGTGCCGTAAAGCACGAATTCCAGCGCGCCAAGCCCCTGTGCCGCGACGCTCTTGCCTTTCAGGCCATCGGCGGTGGTAACGCTTTCATCCTTTTCCGAAAGGTAACGCTGCACCTGCTTCAGGCCGAGACCCTTCTTGTCGGGGTAATAAAGCACGCGTTCGAAACGGTTCTTCTCGATGACAGGTCCAACCCGCACGATTTCGATGGTCGACCAGCTTGATACGGTATCGGCAAAAGACGCCTTGGCCGCTGTTTCCGTCACCGGGGAGGGAGCTTCGCAAAGGGCTTTCATGCTGCCCTCGAGTTTTTCCGCGGCCCCCCTGAAGTGGTCGTAGCCGGGGCGGATAAATCCATTCACGGCCTTTTCCATCACGCTGCGCACCTGCACAGGGTCAAGCGGCGGTGGTGGCAGCAGTTCCACATCCTGCGCCCTTGCCAGGGGCGCAGCAAAAAGCAGAAAAACGGACAGGACACTGGATAATTTTCGCATGGCAAGCTTCATCAAAGGGACTCCAGAAAGGCCAGCAAAGCCTGCCGGTCGGATTTTTGCAAGGCGGCGAAGGCGTCGCGCGCCGTCTGCCCTTCGCCACCGTGCCACAATATCGCTTCCGGCAGGCTGCGCGCCCTGCCATCGTGCAGGTAAAAGCCGTTACCGTTCACGCGCTGCGTCAAGCCGATACCCCAGAGCGGCTGGGTGCGCCAGTGCCGCCCGCTGGCTTCGCCCACCTGCTGACCATCGGCAAGATCCTCTCCCATGTCGTGCAACAGGAAATCCGAATAGGGCCAGATCAACTGAAAGGAATGCATGGGGTCGGCAGTATCGCGGCGGGTGACGAATTTCGGCGTGTGGCAGGCCGTGCAGCCGGACGTATAGAAAAGTTGCTTTCCGTGGAGGACGACCGGATCATCAACATCTCGGCGGCGAGGGACGGCGAGGTTTTCGGTGTAGAAAGTCACGAGATCGAGTATTGGATCGGGTGCTTCCACAGGCCCAAGCCGGGGTTGCACGCCCGTCGGCATGGCAAGACAGTTCTTCTGTGCAGAAGTGCAATCGCCATAGGCATTCGGCGCATCCGGCGTGGAAATGCCGATATCGTGGGAAAAGGCGCTGGCGCTCTGGTCGCGCACGCTGGCATTCTGCGCTTTCCAGCCAAACCGGCCAAGCTTCGTCTCGCCGGTGCGGTGATCCTTCACCCATGCTGGACGCCCGGAAATGCCGTTGCCATCTTTATCGTCAGGGTCGGCATTGGCCAGAATATCGGCCTGCCCAATCGCTTCGATGAGACCAAGCCCGAGCGTGGGCATGGCAATGCGCGCTGACAGCGTCGTGTCAGCGCCGAGGGGGCCATAACTCAAATCTTTAACGACGTAGGCAGGCTTGCGCAGCATTATCACTTCACCATCCGAAAGCTTGACCGGCGCTTCAGTGTAGGTGATGACCGGTTTGCCTTCGGCTGCGAGCCCCGGGATAGCCAGAGTCTGCAACTGCCGGCCATAGGTCTCATCGGGAAAATTCAGCACCTCATGGCGCGCAATCGCGGCCCGTTCCTCCTCGCTACGGGCGGGTCGCGCCAGACGCAAAAACAGCGAAACCGGGTCTTCGCCAGCCCGCGGCGGGTGGCCCCTGCCGTCATTCAGGTGGCAGGTCTGGCAGGATCGCGCGCTATAGAGAGGGCCGAGCCCATCCGAGGCCTGTGTGGAGGAGGGCGAAGAAACCCAAAGCTTCTGAAACAGCGCGTTGCCAAGCTTGAAATCCTGCTTTTGTTCGAAAGGCATCGTCGCGAACGGATGGGAAAATGCGGTTCCATCGGCCTTGCCGGTGCTGGTGGTCGCGCCGCCGGACATGGCCTCGAAGGGCTCCGGCCTCGTGAAATCGGTCGTCGGCGCAGTGACAGCCAGCACGCGGCTTCGGTCGTCCTCCGTCAGGTCGTCACGCAGCGGCGCGGCGAGCGTCACCGACGCCACCAGGCAGGCTGCCCCGGCGACGAAAAACGGCTTGCGGATCGGAGGCGGCGACATTTCCATGACGGTGGGAAAGCACATTTGGTAGGCGGGCCGCAATGGATTGCGGCCCGCCCGAATGATTATTTGAAGACGGTGGTCGGATTGTCCAGGCTGTCCGAACCCTCAAGCTGGATCTTGCCAAGATCGAGTGCCGCAATAACGCGTTCGACCGTCTTGGTCTGGTCGATCAGGCCATCAATGGCCGCCTGAACCACGGCGTTTCCTTCCTTGTTGCCTTCGCCGATCATCTGGTCGTAGGCCTCGACCGTCTGGGCACGCTTTTCCATCGCATGCATGGCGTCGAGCGTCTTGTTAAGCTTTGCCAGCATCTCGTCGTTCAGCGCTTTGTCCTTGGCACCGACGAGTTCCGACAGCGACGCACCGGTCATCTTGGTGCCGTCCACGCGGGTGTAGTCCCCCGTATAGGCGGCCGCGATGCCGATCGCGTCGTTGAGATGCGAATTATAGGTATTGTCGGAGAAGCAATCATGCTCCTCTTCCGGATCGTGCAGCAGCAGGCCAAGCTTCATGCGCTCGCCCGCAAGCTCACCATAGGAGAGTGAACCCATGCCGGTCAAAATGGCGGTGAGGCCCGCTTTCGGATCGGCTTCCACCGTCTTCGTCGCCTCACCCTCCGGTGCCCAGGCATCCACCATTTCCTGAAGATCCTTGATCAGGAGAGTGGAGGCTGATTTCAGGTAATCTGCACGGCGGTCACAATTACCATTCGTGCAATTCGCCTTGTCGTAATCGGTGTAAGGGCGGTTGCCGGCGCCCGGACCGGTGCCGTTCAGATCCTGACCCCAGAGCAGGAACTCGATGGCATGGTAACCGGTCGTCACATTGGCTTCGACGTCGCCCGCCTCGTGCAGGCTTTCGATCAGCTCCGGGGTGATCTTGGAGGCGTCGACGTCCTCACCGCTGATCTTGATCTTCGGATTGGCAATGATGTTGGCAACGTAGAGCTCGTTCTCGTCGCTTTCCGTACCGTAAGAGGGGTCGACATAATCGATCAGACCCTCATCCAGCGGCCAGGCGTTGACCTTGCCTTCCCAGGCATCGACAAGCGGATTGCCGAAACGATAGACTTCCGACTGCTGATAGGGAACGCGCGCCTTGATCCAGGCTTCGCGCGCGGCTTTGAGGGTCTCTTCGCTCGGCGTTGCGATCAGCGCGTCGATAGCCTTGTCGAGCGCCTTCGCGGTGGTCAGCGAATCCTCGTATTTGGCATGGGCCACATCCGCATAATGCTTGATCACGGCTGCGGCGTCGGTCGCTGCCCGTGCAGGCGGCGCGGTGAAGACCGCCGATGCGGCCAGAAGCGCGAAGGACGCGCTGAGAATTGTCTTGCGGATCATGAGCCCTCTCCTTCGGCAGACACGACATTACGTTGCGCTGCGGCAGGCGAGTTCTGACCCAATCACAAACTTGTGTCAAACATTCTAGTTTAGAACGCTTTGAAACAACGCCGCGTCGCGCTCCTCAACTAAAATCGCTGCGTGCAAAACCTGTTTTATGCTTCGCGTTTCATCACGCAGAAGAAGAATCCATCCGTATCTGTGGTTGCAGGCGTCAACGTTACTGTCTTGCCATCGGAAGAATGCGGTTTATTCGCTTTGCCGCCGAAAATCGTCTGCCAGCGCTCAATCGCGGACTCAATGGCAAATTCAGGGTTCTCCTCACAGAAGCGGCGCACCTGCTGTTCGTTTTCTTCCGGCAATACCGAACAGGTGACATAAAGCAGCTCGCCGCCCGGTCGCACGAAGCTCTTCGCCTGCGAAAGCGCCTCGCCCTGCTGCTGCACACGCTCTTCCAGATTGCGAGCCGTCAGCCGCCATTTTGTATCAGGGCGGCGGCGCCATGTTCCGGTGCCGGTGCAGGGGGCGTCGACCAGGACGCGGTCGAATTTTCCCTCGAACGGCGCAAGGCCGGAGGCGCGGTCATGCACCTGCACATTGCGTGTACCGGCCCGCTTCAGCCGCTCGATGATCGGTGCGAGCCGTTTGCGATCAGCATCGAAGGCGTGAACCTGGCCCTTGTTGTTCATGCTGGCCGCCATGGCCAGCGTCTTGCCGCCGCCGCCGGCGCAGAAGTCCAGGATCTGTTCGCCTTCATGGGCACTGGCAAGATCGGCGACGATCTGCGAACCTTCGTCCTGCACCTCGAACCAGCCCTTCTGGAAGGAAAGTTCGGCTGTCACGTTTGGCAGGCGGGAAGGCCCTGTGCCGGCCGGTATACGAACGCCCTGCCGGGCAATCTGCGTGGCTTCCGCGCCGCTCTCCTCCAGCGCCTTCAGCACCTTGTCGCGCGTTGCCTTCAGCGTGTTGGCGCGAAGATCAAGCGTGGGGCGCTCGTTCAGCGCCTGCGCCTCGGTGAGCCAGCGCTCTCCAAATGCCGTCTCAAAGGAAGTTTGCACCCATTCGGGAATATCGCCCTGAATATAGGCCGGCGCCTCGGTGAGCGAACGGGATAAGAACGCCTGCTGCTTTTCCGCATCGGGTGCGGCGGGGGCGAACTTGTCGCCTTCGAATTCCGCCGCGAGCGCCTCGAAGCTTTTGCCCCATTGCCGCAGCAAAACCGCGTAGGCGAGAGAGGAAGCGCTATCATCATCCATCAGCCAGGCGTGCGAGAGCTTCATGCGCAGCGCGTCATAGACGATGTTGCCGATGGCCGCCCTGTCGCCGGAACCAGCGAAACGATGGGCAAGGCCCCAATCCTTCAGAGCATCGGCGACGGGACGTCTGCGTCCCTCAATGTCCGCCAATACTTCGATCGCTCCGGCCAAACGTCCGCCTAAACGCATTGTCTACCTCGTTCTTCTGATAAGCCCGGTTGGTAGACGCGAAAGGCGGCGAGGGCAAGGCTCAATCGGCCTTGACGACCTCATAGCAGACCTTGGCGGTGCCGGAACTGATCATGCCGATGTTCTTGGCGGCAGCCTTGGAAAGATCGAGAACGCGGCCCTTGATGAATGGCCCGCGGTCGTTGATGCGCACCACAACGGCCTTGCCGTTGCGGGCGTTGGTAACCTTTACCTTGGTGCCGAACCGCAGGGAGCGGTGAGCGGCTGTCAGGTTGGCAGCGTTCATACGCTCGCCCGAAGCAGTCTTGGAGGACAACGCATACCACGATGCGCCTCCACAACCATTTGCCGCATTCGCCTGAAGAGGCGCGATGATGGAACAGGCGGCTATAGTTGCAGCGGTGAAAGTTATACGACGGATATTCAACAAACTGTACTTCCCTGAAAATCGGCCCCGCGCCGATTGATTGTGCCCTTGCTAAACGGCCATTTACTGGCCTGAACGCCTTTTGATGCGAGATTGTAGGGCGAGGGAAAAATGGCGAAAAAAAGCTGATCTCAAATCACGAACTGTTACAAATTGTAACATTCGTGATAGTCAGCGGGAAGGGCGTCCAACGACACCCGACGTAAAACTCGCAAAAAATAATGCAGAATCAAGGATCAAGGGGAATGCTATTGCAAGTCATCGCTTCGTGAATCCTCTTCACGAAATGTGAGTGAAATATTTTTCCAATCAGTAGTATTTTAGCGATTCGGCGTAGTTAATTAAGTCTTAATTCGCCTGATTTCAACGAAAACCATCCGCTAAAATGCGATTGGATGGATTTTTCATCGTTTCCGGATCACGCATATTCAGCCTCGCCAAAGGCCGCTTTCCCAAAGTTGGCGCAGGGACTGTCGGTATTCCGGATAGGCAAAATCGAAGCCGAGATCCCGCATTTTGGCATTTGAGACACGCTTGTTCTCGCCATAAAAGGAGCGCGCCATCGGCGTTAGATCGGCGGTGTCGAAATCCTGCTCCGCGGGTGGTTCAACGCCCATCACTCCAGCTGCAAAGCTCACCACATCCTGCGGCGGGCATGGCTCGTCGTCGGTAACGTTGAAGATGCCACGTTCATTTAGACGTGCCAAAAAGGCAGCGGCCGCGCCGATATCCTCCACCCTGATGCGGTTGAACACCTGGTCCTTCTTCACCAGCCGCCGCGCTGTCCCCTTCGCGAAGTTGATGAAGGTGTTGCGACCCGGACCGTAAATTCCGGAAAGACGGAGAATGGCAAGCGGCACATCCGCTTTCTCAGCTGCTTCGGTCCACGCAGCTTCCGCCGCCACGCGCTCCACGGACCGTGCGGAAACGGGACGGCAGGTTGTTGTCTCATCAACCCAGGCGCCCTGATGGTCGCCATAAACGCCAACGGTGGAAAGGTAAGCCAGCCATTTCAGATTTGGCAGCAATTTTTTGAGATCGTCGCCGAGACACGCAAGTAAGGGATCGCCTTCCTTGCCTGGCGCGACGGACTGTACGAGATGCGTCACATCGGCCATGGCGGCGATGAGCGCATCATTGAGCTGCGAGCCGTCAAAGATAAACGGGGCCATGCCTGCAGCGGCAAGGCTCGGGAATTTATCGGTGCTCCGCGTGGTGCCCGAGACGGTTGCTGCATCTATTTTCAGCGCGGTTGCGATGGCTTTTCCTGAATATCCCGCGCCGAAAATCATTACATGCATGCGTTACGCCTCTGCCCGTTGCCATTCCATTTCCGCCTCCGGATCAGTCTCCGGCGCGCGACCGGCAGAGTATGTACGGAATTCGTCCCTGTCCATAAGGCGCGATAAAGCCCAGACGGCCATGCCGCGCACGTCTGCGGAAGAATCGTTCTGCGCAAGTGTCTTGCACTGCTCGACAAATTGCCGGTCGGCAGAATTTCCAGCTGCAATCAGTACATTACGGATGAAGCGATTGCGGCCAATTCGCTTGACGGGCGAGCCGCTGAAAAAACTTCGGAAGGCGGCATCGTCGAGGGTCAGCAGGAAGGCGATGGACGGCTCCTTCAGATCCTCGCGCGCCTGCAACTTCATTTCGGAGGCGCTCGCCGCAAACTTGTTCCACGGACAGGCGGCAAGACAGTCGTCGCAGCCATAAATGCGATTGCCGATCATCGGCCGGAATTCGTGCGGGATCGGTCCTTTGTGCTCAATGGTAAGATAGGAGATGCAGCGGCGCGCATCCAGCTGATAGGGGGCAGGGAAGGCCGCTGTCGGGCAGGCGTCGAGGCAGGCGCGGCAGGAGCCGCAATGATCCTTCTCGGCCTCATCGAGACAAAGCTCGGCCGTGGTGAACATGCTGCCGAGAAACAGCCAGGAGCCATGGCTGCGGCTGACGAGATTGGTATGTTTGCCCTGCCAGCCGAGACCGGCCGCGGCAGCAAGCGGCTTTTCCATTACCGGGGCAGTGTCGACGAAGACCTTCACATCCTCACCGGCGCGGGCAGCAAAGCGTGTGGCGATCTCCTTCAGCCGCCCCTTGATGATGTCATGGTAATCGCGGTTGCGGGCATAGACCGAAATGGCTGCCTTGTCCGGTTTCAGAAGCAGGTGGCGCGGGTCTTCCTCCGGGCCGTAATTGAGACCGAACATGACGATGGAGCGCACATCACCCCAGAGCGTTTTGGGTTCCGCCCGACGCGCCTCGGT
The DNA here is from genome assembly GCF_007680755.1 of Agrobacterium sp. DE0009. Lineage (NCBI taxonomy): Bacteria > Pseudomonadati > Pseudomonadota > Alphaproteobacteria > Hyphomicrobiales > Rhizobiaceae > Agrobacterium > Agrobacterium sp. DE0009. The sequence goes on along the minus strand of NZ_VEIU01000001.1, from coordinate 1,657,613 downwards.
TTCCTCCATCCACGCCATGGTGCCGTGGTAGCCATTGTCGAGGAACTGCCGCAGCCGCTCCGGTGCAAGCGGAATGCTGTCGGGTACCGTGATGCGACAGAGATCGAAGCCGAGCGAAATCGCCTCCCGACGAACGAAATCCGTCAGTTTGCGCGCGCGTATCCGCTGCTTGTCGTCGGCAACGTCGATCGTCTTTCCTCCAGAGGCCTATTGTGCGGCATATATAAGCTGAGGCGCACGCCACAGCAAATAACAGGGAGGACAGCCCTCAGAAATCCAGATCGGCGTAGTGCGAGGAGGGGGCAAGACGCGGGATGCGTTCGCTGAGAAACGGCCGGAATGACGGACGGGATTTCACCCGCTGATACCACTCCTTGGCAATAGGCGCTTCAAGCCAGTTGATCTCACCGAGATAATCCAGCACCGAAACGGCGGCGGCGGCGGCGAGATCGGCATAGCTCAACCGGTCACCAGCCAACCACGTGCGCGAGCCCGCCAGCCACTCCAGATATTTGATGTGCTGGCGGATGTTGTTGCGAGCCGTGCGCAGCAGCTTGGAATCCGGCGGTCCGCCACCCTGCGCCGCCGTCATCTGCAATTTGTAAACCCGTTCGCGCACCAGCGGCCGGGTCACGTCATTTTCCATCTTTTGCAGAAACCACTCCGTCAGACGGCGGATTTCCGCGCGCTGGAATGGGTCTTCCGCCAGAAGCCGCCGGTCGCGCTTCAAAACCCCATGCGTCTCGTCCAGAAATTCGGCGAGCACATAAGGGCCACTCAACGAGCGCATGTTGTCATCGAGATAGACCGGCAGGGTGCCGGCCGGATTGAGCGCCAGAAACTCCCGCCGCCTTTCCCACGGCTGTTCCTCGACGAGATCGGTCTGGAAGCCGTATTCCGCGAGAATCAGACGAACGAACCGGGACGCGGTCGACATCGGAGAGTGATAGAGAGTTGGCATTGGTACTCAATTTTTACGATTGGTTGGTATGATCGGCATTTGCCGGAAAACTTTTTCAGTTTCGCTTCATCAAGACGCTATAAGAGCTTGGCTAATTTAAAACAAGTTTAACGCAATTGCCTTCCATCGCCACTTTCCCCTGAAAAGAAGGATACCCCATGGGTGACCAGTCGATCATCAGCGCGCTTTTGCTGGGCATTATCGAGGGGTTGACGGAATTCATTCCCGTGTCCTCCACCGCGCATGTGTTACTGGCTGGTCATTTCCTCGGTTTCAAATCGCCAGGAAACACCTTCGCCGTTCTGATCCAGCTTGGCGCGATTCTCGCCATTCTTCTCGTTTATTTTCATAAGCTTGTCTCGATCGCTCTGGCGATGCCGACAAGTGAAAAGGCACGTCGTTTCGTCCTTGCCGTCGCGCTGGCCTTCCTGCCCGCGGCCGTCATCGGTGCTCTGGCGCATGACTTCATCAAGACAGTGCTGTTTGAAACGCCGATGCTGATCTGCGTCATGCTCATCGTCGGCGGGGTTATTCTGCTCGCCGTCGATCGCATGCCGCTGAAGCCGAAATATACAGACATCATGGAGTATCCGCCGTCGCTTGCGTTCAAGATCGGCCTTTTTCAGTGCCTTGCGATGATTCCCGGCACCTCGCGCTCGGGTGCCACCATCGTAGGCTCCCTGCTGATGGGCACGGACAAGCGTTCGGCGGCTGAATTCTCTTTTTTCCTGGCGATGCCGACCATGCTCGGCGCGTTTGTGCTGGATCTCTATAAGAACCGCGATGCGCTGAGCTTTGATGACAGCGCCCTGATTGCCGTCGGCTTTATCGCGGCCTTTGTGTCCGGCCTCTTCGTGGTGAGATCACTGCTGGATTTTGTGTCGCGCCGCGGTTTTGCGCCGTTTGCGTGGTGGCGCATCGTCATCGGTGCGCTCGGCCTTGTCGCACTACTCGTTGTTGGCTGACCCGCCGACGACCGCACAATAAAAAAGCGCCCCGGAAAACCGGCGGCGCTTTTTCTTTTAAAGCTGTAGGGCTGATCAGTTCGCGCTGATCGAAGCCGTTGCGCAGGGGTCGACGCCGTAAGCCGGAGCACAGCCGGTCTTGCCCGCCGCAACCGTGCCCGGCGCCATGAAAGAACCCGCCAGAACCACCAAAGCCGCACACGCAAAAAAGAGTGCGATAGATCTGCCCATTTTATGATTGCCTTTCAGACGTTCGTTCGTGCGGATCGCGCCGCCGTGTGTGAATTGAGGGTTCGGGATATGTTTGGAATGTGGCGAATATCAATAAAGCAGCTTGCTGAATACCGGGTTAATGCGAAGTCTTTTCCACAGTTGCGCTTGTGCCACGCTTACCTGTTCCAGCACGTCGCCATTAACCAAACCGTCTGCTCTGCCGCTTCGTTTTGATTGGTCCTCCCCACCCCATCTTGCGGTGGAAATGCGCTGAAAGCGGTTTGGTTGCGATTTAAGGCACAAAAAAAGCGGGGACGTTGCCCCGCTTTGATGTTGGACGATGTGCGAGCCTCAGGCGGCCTTGCCGGCATTCGCGAACTGGCCGTGCTGACGGTATTGCACCATGTAGGACGGCAGAACGGACGAGACCCGAACGGGCGTGATGCCAATGCCTTCGAGCGTCAGCCCGTTCTTTTCGGCGTCCGCGGAAACGACATTGTCTTTCTTCAGGAGGGTCACCTGATCAGCGGTCAGCGGCGGAGAGATCAGCGGTACCAGCGACGCGACCTTGCCGATCATCGACGCAACGCCGAAAGGCAGATTGACGAAAGGACGTTCGCGATAGGTCGCGGCGAGAACCGCCTCAAGACAGTCGCGGAAGGTCATAACGTCCTGACCGCCGAGTTCGTAAATGGCGCCGGGCTTCAGCTTGCCGTCGACACTGCGGGCAACGGCCTCGGCAACGTCCTCGACGTAGACAGGCTGGAACCTGGTTTTTCCGCCGCCGATCAGCGGCAGGAATGGCAGCCTGCGGGCCATCTTGGCGAATTTATTGAAGAAGTCGTCTTCCGGTCCGAATATGATCGAGGGACGCAGGATAACGGCTGCAGGCAGGACAGAATGGATCGCAGCTTCGGCGCGGCCCTTGGTCCGGCCGTAACCGGTCGGCGAATTGGCTTCTGCACCGATGGCGGAAATGTGTGTGAGCGTTGCGCCGGCATCGCGGGCCGCTTCGGCAATCGCTTTCGCACCGAATTCCTGCACGGCGTCAAACGTATTGCGCCCGCTCTCTGTCAGAATGCCGACGCAGTTGACGACATGATCCGCATCGGCGATGGCGCTGACAATGGAATCGCGATAACGCAGGTTCGCCTGCGCAAAGGAAATCTGGCCGACATTGCCGAGCGGCTGCAAAAAGCCGGCAAGATCCGGACGGCGCACGGCGACGCGGATGCGATAACCGCGCTTGGCAAGCACTCTGACGACATGCCGCCCGACAAAACCCGAACCGCCAAAAACGGTAACGAGGGGGGGAAGGTTGGCCAAGGTCATGGGAGGCTCCTCAGAAGCTGTCGAAGAAATGTTTTTCAGTCTCTTAGCCCAAAGCTGCGCGCAGGTGAAGGGATGTTATGGCGGTGCAGTGGCGGGTGCGCCAAAATGCGTCGGCTGATCGTCAAATCCCCTCGACGATCATCATTTCTGCATCTGCGACTTCCTGCCGAATTTTGGCGGCCGCCTGGTATTCCGGCGAATTATAGCAGTCGATCGCGTGCTGGACCGATGGGAATTCGATGATGACGTTGCGGGCACGTGCCTTGCCCTCAAGCTCCGTCACGGCGCCGCCACGCGCCAAAAAATTGGCACCGAAACGCTCGAAGGCGGGTTTTGCTGTCGAAACATAGTCTTTGTAGCGTTCGCTGTCGCGCACATCGACGCGGGCGATCCAGTATCCCTTGGCCATGTCATTGCCTCCCATATCTTATTGGTTTGCCGGGTAGCTGGCCCGCAGCATGTCATCGAGAATGGCGCGGGCCGCCGCTTTCGGATCTTCCGCCCTGACGATCGGGCGGGCGACCACCAGATGGCTCGATCCTGCCTTGATCGCGTCGAAGGGCGTCATCACCCGCTTCTGGTCGCCAAGATCGGCACCGGCGGGGCGGATGCCGGGAGTAACGACGGCAAGGTCAGGGCCGAGAATTTCGCGCACGGCCGTCGACTCTTCCGCGGAGCAAACGATACCGCCCATGCCCGCCTCCCGTGCCTGTTCCGCGCGGCGCAGCACGAGCGAACGCGCGTCGGAGGCATAGCCGGCCTCGGCAAGGTCGCTGTCGTCCATCGAGGTGAGTACGGTGACACCCAGCAGACAGAGGCCGGAACCTTCCGCCGCCTTGACCGCCGCGCGCATGGCTTTGGGATAGGCGTGGAGCGTCAGCATCGACATACCCATGCGGGCAATGTTCTCGACGCCGGAAGCAACCGTGTTGTCGATATCGAGCAGCTTCATGTCGAGAAAGACCTTCTTGCCGCTCTGGACAAGGTCACGCGCGAATTCCAGACCACCGGCAAACACCAGCTGATAGCCGATCTTGTAGAAAAGGACTTCGTCACCGATTTTCGAAACGATGTCTTCGGCCTGCTGCACAGTCGGAACATCCAGCCCGACGATGAGTTTTTCGCGCGCGGTCATTGTCTTATCCCTGCCATGTTTCCATTGCCGTCCAGTCGCATGTGGGGGAGGCGGCTGCAAGCAAAAATTGGGCGACTGAGAATCGGAACAGGTTGCCGCCGCCCGGCGGCTGGTCCTCGGCGCGGCTGATGCCGCGGCCTTCGATATGGCATTTCAAAAGTGTACCCACGCCGCCATGGCCGATAAAGGCAACTGGCTGCTGCCCGTCGTGTCGGCCGAGAACGGCCCGGACAGCGCCGACGATCCGCGCCTGCGCGTCGATCGCCCGCTCCCAGCCCTGAAAACTCCCCTCAGGATGGGCAAAGAACCAGTCCGCTGCCCTCTCGAAATCCCTCGACGGCAGAAAACCGGTGGCGGACCGGTCGTTTTCATGCATCGCCTCGACGGTTTCTATCGTTGCACCGGATGTCTCGGCGAGGATACGGGCAGTCTCGATCGCCTTGGTTTCAGCACTGGAAACGATGCGGCACAACGCCCGCGCCCAAGGCAGGTGGCTCGCCTGCCTTGTCCGTTCTGCACCCTTTTCAGAAAGCCCCCATTCAGGAACGGGGACGGCCGCATCGATCTTGACCTGTGGGTGGGTGATGTAGAGCGCGTAGATGGATATCGGTCCTCAAAAGGCGATGGTTAGGGGAAATCGGCGCCCTAACCAATCGTTGCGACCGGAAATGCCGGCCCTGTCCAGTCAACGGGGCCGATCAGGCGCGCGTATAGGTCCACAATTGCGCCGGCGGAATATTGCGCACGATGAAATCGAAATGCCGGATATGGTAGAGATGTGGCTGCGCGACGATCGGGGAAATGGGGCCGTAGGATATCTGTACCACGGGGCGACCATGCGGCACGCGCTTCAGCAATTCATCCAGAAGCTTGATGCGGGCGGCCATCGGAAAATTCAGCATCGGAACCGCCGAGATGACGCTGTCGAACATCTGGTCCTTATGCTCGCCAAGAGTCGCATCGAGATCGAAGGCGTCGCCGTTGACGAAGTTGACGCCGGGATAGCTTCTGAGCAGCTGCTGGTAGAAGTCGGTGGAATATTCGATCGCTGTCAGCTTCTCCGGCTTGATGCCGCGCGCCAGGATGGCCTTGGTGATGACGCCGGTGCCGGGACCGAGTTCCAAAACAGGCAGACCGGAATGGGGGTTGATGACACTCGCCATTTTTTTCGCCGTGATCGACGATGTCGGGACGATGGCGCCCACTTTTTTCGGCTGGCTCACCATGCCTTTGAAAAAGCGGATTTCTTCCTCGAATTTCTGTTCAAAGCGGCGTTTCAGGTTAAGTGCCATAATTCCCCTCAGATAAATTTAGTCATTGTCAAAAAACTGTTACCGCAATGTTGATCCCATTTGGCGCAAAAACAAGGCGAAATGTCGTAACTGAGAAAATTCGCCTGGAGAACCTTGTCGCGCCCTCTCGAATCAAAAACGCCGATGAACTGGTCACCGGCGCTTCCTTGGAAATATCGAAAAATAGCAGGTGTCAGACGCGCATCGGCATCAGAACATAAAGCGCATCGTCGCCCGCCGTGTCGCGGACGAGCGTCGGCGAGCCGGCATCGGCCAGCAGGAAAATCGCGTCGTCACCGGAGAGTTGCGACGTGATGTCGAGGAGATATTTGGCGTTGAAGCCAATTTCCATCGAATCATTGTCGTAACCAACAGCGACTTCTTCAGTAGCGCTTCCCGAGTCGGGATTGTTGACGGTTAGCGTCAGCTGGCCGTCAGTCAGCGCCAGTTTCACTGCCCGGCCTCGCTCCGAAGAAATCGTCGAAACACGGTCCACGGCACGAGCGAAGGTTTGGCAATCGACGCGCATCTCCTTGTCGTTGCCGGTGGGGATCACGCGCTGGTAGTCGGGGAAAGTGCCATCGATCAGCTTCGAGGTCAGAACGACCGTGCCGACGGTCAGGCGGATTTTCGCATCAGAAACTTCCACCGTGACTTCCAGTTCCGGATTGTCCATCAGCTTCTGCAATTCGCCGACAGTCTTGCGCGGAATGATGATCCCCGGCATGCCTTCGGAGCCCGCGGGCGCATCGACGTCGGCGCGCGCCAGACGGTGACCGTCAGTGGCGACGGCACGCAGCTTCAGTTCGCCATTGCTTTCGATCGTGTGGAAGAAAATACCGTTCAGGTAATAACGCGTCTCTTCGGTCGAAATCGCAAACTGTGTGCGGTCGATCAGCATCTTCAGATCGGTCGCCTTCAGTTTGAAGGTGTGGCTGAAGGTGCCGGCGGTCAGATCGGGGAAATCCGCTTCCGGCAGGCATTGCAGTGAGAATTTCGAGCGACCGGAGGCGACGGTCATGGTGGAACCGTCAGGATTGGTCGCCAGAAGCACTTCCGAACCATCCGGCAGTTTGCGGACGATTTCATAAAGCAGGTGCGCCGGAACGGTGGTGGCGCCCGCCTGCTCTACCATAGCAGGTGTCGCTTCGGTGATTTCGAGATCGAGGTCGGTCGCCTTCATGTCCAGATTGGCGCCTGAGGCGCGCAGGAGCACGTTGGACAAGATCGGGATCGTATTGCGACGCTCGACGACCCGGTGAACGTGGTTCAGCGATTTCAGAAGGTTCGACCGCTCAAGAGTAATACGCATGGACGCTACCGCTTTCAACCGTTGCGACCCGGCCACCGCCGGATCGGCAAGAAGAGTCTTCACCGGCAAATGCCGGACAATGTGGACGGGCAAAATGGCAGAGTTATTGCAGAAAATGCAAGAGCGGAGTGCATCTGCCGCGCTTCATTTTGCTGCTATACAGCATGATCCACAGCCTTCCGCCGGCCGCTGCCCTTGTTCACCGCGTCTCTATTGCCCATAAAGAGCAAAACAGCAGAGAGTGGCTGGTCTTGACCGGTCCCAAAGATTGGAAGCCCTGTGAGGCAGGAAACATCAAATAGCGACGCCAGACAGATGGCGAAGGAATTCAGGATTGGCACCGCCACCGTTCCGGCGCGGCCGCTGGAGCCGGCGCTTTATCTCGTGGCGACCCCCATCGGCAATCTCGGCGATATCACCATCCGCGCGCTGGAAACACTGGCCTCGGCCGACGTTCTCGCCTGCGAGGATACGCGCGTCACCCGCATCCTGCTGGAACGTTACGGCATTCGCACCCGCCCGCTTGCCTATCACGAGCACAATGCCAATGAAGCCGGGCCAAAGCTCATTGCCGCGCTGGAATCCGGAAAATCCGTGGCGTTGGTGTCGGATGCCGGAACGCCGCTTGTCTCCGATCCCGGCTATCGGCTGGGCCAGCTCGCGCTTGAGGCCGGCCATCGCGTGGTGCCGATTCCCGGTGCCTCCGCTCCGCTTGCGGCCCTTGTCGGATCTGGAATGCCGAGCGACTCCTTTCTGTTTGCGGGCTTCCTGCCAGTGAAGGACCGCGGCAAACGCGACCGCTTTGCCGAACTGGCAAAAATACCGGCGACCCTCATATTCTTTGAATCGCCCCATCGCATCGGCGCCTCCGTCAAGGTCGCGTCCGAAGTGCTGGGCCGCGATCGTCGCGGTGTGGTCTGCCGAGAGCTGACAAAGACATTCGAGGAGTTCCGGCGCGGCACCCTTGGCGAACTCTCGGATTATTATAATGACGACCGGGTGGTGAAGGGCGAGATCGTGCTTCTGGTGGAGCCGCCATCCTATGACGAGATTCCCGATATTGAGGATGTCGAGAAGCTTCTGAAAGATCTTGTCGCCACCATGTCCGCCGCAAAGGCTGCCGGCGAAGCCGCGAAGCTGACAGGCCTGCCGCGCAAGGAGCTTTATCAAAGGTTGCTTGATATGAAGGAAACGGATGGGCGCTGAAGGGCCAAGCAGCAGAAGGCGCAAAGCCGAGCGCCGCGGCCATGTCGCCGAATATTGGGCGGCGTTTTATCTGCTGTTGAAGGGATATCGCATTCTCGCCATTCGCTATCGAACCCGGCTTGGCGAAATCGATCTCATCGCTCGCAAGAAAGACCTTATTGCTGTCATCGAGGTAAAGGCGCGGCCTTCGGGCATGGGCGCGGTGGACGCGGTTGGTGTCCAGTCGCAACAGCGCATCCGGGCGGCGGCAGACCTCTGGCTTGCCCGCCGAAAGGACGCCGAACGGCTATCCCTGCGCTTCGACATCATTGCCATCATGCCGAGGCGTCTGCCGCAGCATTTCATCGACGCGTTCTGAGGAGGGAAACAATGTCCACCGAGCTGGAAAAAATGGCTGCGGGCGATTGGTACAGCTGCATGGACGCTGAACTCGACAGGCTGCGCTGGAATGCGCGGCGGGCCGTTCATGAGCACAATACCATGCAGCCGGATGAGCGCGGCGCCATCGGATCGCTTCTGCGCGCCCTTTTTTCTTCCGTGGGTGAAGGCGTGTTCATCGAAGCGCCATTTCATTGCGCCTACGGTTTCAACATCTCGTTCGGCCGAAATGTTTATCTCAATGCCGGCTGCACCATCCTTGATTCCGCCCGCGTCACGATCGGTGACGGGTCAATGCTGGGCCCCGTGGTTCAGATTTATTGCGCGGAGCACCATCTGGATCCGGGACCGCGCGCGCAAGGCATTGAAATTGCAAAGCCGGTCACGATCGGGCGCAAGGTCTGGATTGGTGGCGGAGCGATCATTCTGGCTGGCATCAACGTTGGCGATGGCGCGATCGTCGGCGCCGGTTCGGTGGTGACCCGGAATGTCGCGCCGGGTGCGACCGTTGTTGGAAATCCGGCACGGCCTATAGAACGCATAGCCGGCTGAGATACTCGCCAGCCGCTGTTATAAATCTGACATGGAACTGTCAAAGAGGCGTCATTGAACCCCTCTATTCGCATCCTCACCCCAATAAATGGTGGAGAGGATTTGATATGTTCAAGAAGTTTTCCATGGCCGCTGTGGCTGTCAGCATTTCGGCGACCTCTTCCATGGCGGCTACCAACATCACCTGGTGGCACGGCATGGGCGGACGGAACGGCGAAGTCATCAACGAAGTTTCGCAGAAGTTCAACGAAGCCCAGAAGGAATGCGCGCTGACGCCGGTTTCCAAGGGCTCCTACGAAGAAGCGCTGGCTAGCGGCATCGCGGCTTTCCGTTCGGGCGAACAGCCGAACATTCTTCAGGTTTTTGATGCCGGTGCCGCCACCATCATCAACGCCAAAGGCGCCGTCATCCCGGCTGAAGACCTGATCACCAAGGCCGGCTACAAGTTCGACCGTGACGCCTTTATCAACGGCGTACGTTATTTCTATGCTGCCGCTGACGGTAAGTTTGTCGGCATGCCGTTCAATTCCTCCGCGCCGATCATGTACATCAACGACGAAGCCCTGAAGAAGGCCGGCGTCGAAGCGCCGAAAACGTGGGAAGACTTCGAGAAGATCGCACCGAAGCTGAAGGAGGCCGGCTACATCCCGCTGGTTCAGTCGCAGCTGACCTGGCAGTTCACGGAAAACTTCTTCTCCCGCAACAACATCCAGTTCGCCACCAACAACAACGGTTACGACAGCGTCATCGACACCAAGCTCAAGGTGACCGACCCGAACCTCGTCATGATGTTCGAGAAGCTGAAGGACTGGAAGGACAAGGGTCTGTTTGCCTATTACGGCGCTGGCTGGAACGATAACCAGAAGCCATTCGAAGAAGGCAAGGTTGCTCTCTGGGTCGGCTCTTCGGGTTCCTTCGGCGGCCTCCAGAAGACGGCGACGATGCCATTCTCGGCAACCTTCCTTCCGTATTGGGGCTCCATCAAGGGCGCCGGCACCAACTCCTTCATCGGCGGCGCTGCTCTCTTTGCAATGTCGGGCAAGTCGGAAGCCGAAAACAAGTGCGTGGCCGACTTCTTCCAGTTCCTGACCTCGCCTGAAATCCAGGTCTTCTACCACAAGGCAACCGGTTACGTCGCCATCACCAAGGCCGCCTACGAAAAGGCCAAGGCAGAAGGTTATTACAAGGAAAAGCCGGTCGCCGAAGTCGGCATCCAGCAGCTGTCCCTGCCGGGCGGCGAGTGGTCCAAGGGTTATCGCCTTGGCTTCTATCCGCAGATCCGCGCCGTCATGGAGCGCGAATATAACCGCATCTTCTCCGGCGAAGTGACCCCGAAGGCTGCCTTCGAGATCATCGAGAAGGAAGGCAACGACCTTCTGGCCCGCTTTGCCAAGACGGCTGGTTGATCAACCGCGTTCGAAATCAAAGATCGTTGCCGAGCCTCCTTTCCCCGGAAGGGAGGCTCGCTTCTGGAAAAGGAAGCGCAAGCGTGGCCTACACATCTTCTCAACCCGGCACCTTTTTGGCTGGCCGTTCGAACAAGACGGGAAAACCGGCGAAGGCTGCTGAAGCTGGCATGAAGCGTGTTCAGTTTTCTGCGTCCTACGTGCCTTATCTGTTCCTGGCACCGCAACTCGCCGTTATCTTTGTTTTTTTCTACTGGCCATCCGTTCAGGCCATACAGTCGTCTTTTTACATTGAAGATCCGTTTGGCTTCGGCGCCTCCTTTGTCGGCTTCGCCAATTACACGGATGCGATCTTCAGCCCCGAATATGTCAGCATCGCCAAATTCACGGTGGTCTTCACCATCTTGGTCACTTTCTTTTCGCTGGCGCTCGGCCTGCTGCTCGCCGTCAAGGCTGATGCGGTCATTCGCGGCAGTTCGACATACAAGACGCTGCTGATTTCGGTTTATGCCATCGCGCCGCCCGTTGCCGGCCTCATCGGCATGATGTTTTTCGACCAGCACATCGGCCCCTTCGTAAAGATGGCCGCGTTTTTAGGCTGGGACATGAAGGTCGGGCTCAATTATTCAGACACGGCTTTTGCCATGATCGTTGTCGCGGTCTGGAAGCAGATCCCCTACAATTTCATCTTTTTCCTTTCCGGTCTTCAGAGTGTGCCCGTCTCCGTGCGGGAAGCTGCGGCGATCGACTGCCGCTCGGGCTTTCGCCGGTTCTGGACCGTCATCATGCCGCTTCTGGCGCCGACCGCCTTCTTCCTGCTGATCATCAACATCACCTATTCGCTTTTCGACACCTTCGGCGTCATCGACGTGATGGTGAAGGACAAGGCGGCGAATAATCCCATCACCCTGGTCTACAAGGTGTTTCTCGACGGCTTCCGCGGCAATGATATCGGCGGCTCGTCGGCCCAGTCCGTCATCCTGATGCTGGTCGTCTTCGTCCTCACCATCATCCAGTTCCGCTTCATCGAGAAGCGCATCCATTACAATTGAGGGATATGACGATGTACAAGACAAAACCCCTCGATCATCTGGTTCTGATCATGGGCGCTGTGTTCCTGATCCTGCCGGTCATTGTTGCCTTCATGACGTCCACGCATACGGCCGCGGAAATTCATCGCGGCGGCCTGGCTATCCTTCCCGGCGACAATTTCCTCGAGACCTACGAAAAGGTGCTGACACAGAAGGGCGGATTCACCGGTCAGGTCACGGGCCTCAACATGGTGCTGAATTCGCTGATCCTCGGCATTGGTTTCGCCGTCGGCAAGATCGTCCTGTCGATGACGGCGGCCTATGCAATCGTCTATTTCCGCTTCCGGTTTGCAACCCTCGCCTTCTGGATCATCTTCACCACGCTGCTGCTGCCGCTCGAAGTGCGCATCATGCCGTCCTACGAAGTGATGAGCAAACTGGGCCTTTTGAACTCTTACACCGGTCTCATCGTGCCGCTTCTCGCATCTGCCACGGGTACCTTCTATTTCCGGCAGTTCTTCAAGTCGGTCCCGGAGGAACTTCTGGAGGCTGCCCGCATCGACGGGGCGGGGCCGGTGAAGTTCTTTATCGATGTGCTCGTTCCGCTCTCGCGCACGATGATGTCGGCGATCTTCATCATCATGTTCGTTTATGGCTGGAACCAGTATCTCTGGCCGATGCTGATGACGACGGATGAAAGTTTCTTCACCCTGATGCGCGGCATCAAGTCGATCCTGCAGGTCTGGGTCGGTTCGCAAATTCCCGATTACAACGAAGCTTTCGCGCTCGCCGTGCTGGCCATGCTGCCTCCGGTGCTGATCGTCGTCATTTTCCAGCGCTGGTTCATCAAGGGCCTGACCGAAAGCGATAAATAAGGAGACCAAAATGGCCGCTATAGACATCCGTCAGGTCTGCAAGGATTATCATGGCGGCGTGCGTGCCGTGCACCACGTCGACATCGACATCAGGGATGGCGAGTTCATCGTTCTCGTCGGCCCCTCCGGCTGCGGCAAGTCCACGCTGTTGCGCATGGTTGCCGGCCTTGAGGATATCTCCGAAGGCACGGTCAGGATCGGCGAGCGGGTGGTGAACCAGGTTGATCCCGCCGATCGCGATATTGCCATGGTGTTCCAGAACTACGCGCTTTACCCGCATATGTCGGTGCGTGAAAATCTCGAATACGGCCTGAAGAACCGCAAGACGCCAAAGGCGGAAATCGATTCACGTGTGGCCGAAGCCGCGCGCATGCTGCAGCTCGAACCCTATCTCGATCGAAAGCCGCGCGCCCTGTCCGGTGGCCAGCGGCAGCGTGTGGCCATGGGTCGCGCCATTGTGCGCAAACCGGCGGCCTTCCTGTTTGACGAGCCCCTGTCCAACCTTGATGCCAAGCTGCGCGTTTCCATGCGCGGCGAAATCAAGCGTCTGCAAAAGCGTCTTGGCACCACGTCCATCTATGTCACACACGACCAGCTAGAGGCCATGACGCTGGCGGATCGCCTTGTGGTGCTGAATGGCGGGCGGATCGAGCAGATCGGCGCGCCGCTGGAGGTTTATCACACCCCGGCCTCCATCTTCGTTGCCAGCTTCATCGGCTCGCCGGCCATGAATCTGCTGAATGCGGAGTTGCATGGCGACAGTCTGGCTGTCGGACCGTCGCTCTTTGCACTTAATGGGTTTGCCCCCGCCTCCGGGCCGGTGACGGTGGGCATGCGGGCGGAAGATTTTCGCCTCGCGGCAGCTGGTGAGCAGGGCTTCTCACTGCGGGTCGATTACATCGAGGAGCTGGGCTCGCAGCGCCTTATCCACGGCATGATCGGCGACCAGAACCTGACCGTGGCTTTCCCGCCTGAAATCGACATTCCCGCCGTGCTTTTGGTGACGATCAGCCCTGAAAAGCTTCACTTCTTTTCCAGCGAAACGGGCAAGCGCATCGGCGGAAACGCCAAGCAGGTCGCCAACCAGCCAGCCCAACTGGCGACCGTGTAATATCCGCGGTGAAATCGGCGCAATTCGTAAAATTGCGCCGATTGTCTGAGATGCTTTTTTACAATCCCGGTGCTAGAAGACTCCAATATTTCATGGGGGCTTTCTAACATGTCTTTGAAAATGATGTTCGCTGCCGCGGCAACCATGGCGGTCCGAACCATTCCGATATTGCCGGTCTATCTGCGGCGTAACAAAGATGAGGGCGTCGTCAGCGCCTCCTGCACCGATCTGCGGCTTCAGCCCGCCCCCATCAACCCGGACTGGATTGTATCCGGCAACCCGCAGGCCCGCGCGGCCGATCACTCCCGCAGTGGAGACCGTGCGTCCAGCACTGCCATGTGGGATTGCACGGCCGGCGAATTCCGCTGGTTTTTCGGCTGGGACGAAACGGTGTATATTCTGGAAGGCGAAGTGCATGTGACCGCAGAAGACGGTTCGGTCAGCATCCTCAGGGCAGGCGATGTCGCCTATTTTCCGGCCGGAACATGGGCCACCTGGCGCGTGGACGACTATGTCCGCAAGGTTGCCTTCATGCGGCGTCCCTTCCCCAAGGCACTTGCTCTAGCTTACCGCGTCAAGAACAAGCTGTTTGCCGGCCGTTCCTACAAGCTCGCGGCGTGAACCCATAGAACCTGACCCGAGGCGGCACCTCGATAGCGCCGCCCTGGATTTGTGAAGGTTCAATAAAACTCACACCAACGACGCCTTGCAGCAGTTGCCTTTGAATGGGCGCTGCCCTACATCTCCTGAGGTTTTCTGAAGCATTTCCGGTTCTCCTCCGGTCCTGCCGGGGAGCCTGAAAAGACGGGACAATGGGCATGGCGGGGCCGATGACGCTCTCATGCTGCAAGAGGAAGATGCGCATGGCGAAGATCAAGAACGTCGCGATCCAGATGGATCATGTTTCCGGTATCAACATTGCCGGTGACTCCACCTTCGCCATCAGCCTTGAGGCGCAGGCGCGCGGCTACCGGCTGTTCCATTATACGCCTGAGCGCCTCTCCATGCGCGACGGCAAAATTTACGCCACCGTCGAGCAGATGGAGCTGCGCGACATCAAGGGCGACCATTTTTCCCTGTCTGAACCGCAGCGTGTCGATCTTTCGACCATGGATGTCATCCATCTGCGTCAGGATCCGCCCTTTGACATGGCCTATATCACCTCGACTCATCTGCTTGAGCGCATTCATCCAAAGACCTTGGTCGTCAACGACCCCGTCTGGGTCCGCAACTCTCCCGAGAAGATCTTCGTCACCGAATTCGCGGATCTGATGCCGAAGACGTTGATCACCAAGGATGTGGAGGAGATTGCCCGGTTCCGCAACGAGATGGGCGACATCATCCTGAAGCCGCTCTACGGCAATGGCGGCGCGGGAGTGTTCCATTCCGCGCGTGACGACCGCAATTTCTCCTCACTGCTGGAAATGTTCGGTCAGATGTTCCGCGAACCCTATATCGCCCAGCAATATCTGCCTGATGTCCGCAAGGGCGACAAGCGCATCCTGCTGGTCGATGGCGAGCCGGTTGGCGCCATCAACCGTGTGCCTGCGGAAAACGACGCCCGCTCCAACATGCATGCCGGCGGCCGGCCGGAGCCGACGGAATTGACCGCGCGCGAAAAGGAAATCTGCTGCCGCATCGGGCCGGCGCTGCGCGAACGTGGCTTCCTGTTCGTCGGTATCGACGTCATTGGCGACTACATGACGGAAATCAATGTCACCTCTCCAACGGGCATCAGGGAAGTGCGAAAATTCGGCGGTGCCGATGTTGCCAGCCTCTTGTGGGACGCGATCGAGAAAAAACGCGACGCTCAGGATTTCTGACGCGAGGGTAACGATCCAGCTTTGTTCCACTAGTACAACTAGATACAACTAAAATACATCGACAGCGAGAAATGGTTCGCTGGATGTTCTTGTTTTATTCTTTGGCCTGTGGCACGTTGCTTACCAGTAGCTGCAGAGAGGGCTCACCCCTCTCAAACAGCCGGTTTGCGGGGGCGGGCCATGGTCGCAAGGGTCAATACGGTTGCATTTCAAGGAATAGAGGGCGTGCCCGTTGAGGTGCAGGTCATGGTCGCGCCCGGGCGGGTCGGCATCCAGATCGTCGGCCTGCCGGATAAGGCGGTCGCCGAAAGCCGCGAGCGGGTGCAAGCTGCGCTTCACGCCTCTGGTCTTGCCCTGCCGGCCAAAAAAATCACCGTTAATCTCGCGCCTGCGGATCTGCCAAAGGAGGGATCACATTTCGATCTTCCCATCGCGCTCGGTCTTATGGCTGCCCTGGGCGCTATTCCGGCGGAAGCGCTCGCAGACTATGTGGTCCTCGGCGAACTTAATCTTGACGGCACCATTGGGGTGGTTTCAGGTGCCTTGCCAGCTGCGATCGGCGCGAATGCGCTCGGCAAGGGACTGATCTGCCCTGCCGAAAGTGGGCCGGAAGCAGCCTGGGCGGGCGCCGGTATCGATATTCTTGCGCCTCGAAGCCTTATAGCGCTTGCCAATCATTTTCGCGGCACGCAGCGCCTTTCGCGTCCCACGCCAGCCATCCGTCCCAATCCGGTCAATCTGCCTGATCTCGCCGATATCAAGGGACAGGAAAGCGCCCGGCGCGCGCTTGAGGTAGCGGCTGCCGGCGGCCATAATCTGCTGATGGTCGGTCCACCCGGCTCGGGCAAATCCATGCTTGCTGCTCGTCTGCCGTCCATTCTGCCGCCGCTGGAGGCGGCGGAATTGCTGGAAGTGTCCATGGTTCACTCCATAGCCGGCCAACTGTCCGGTGGTAGGCTCTCCGACCGAAGGCCGTTTCGCACCCCACACCATTCCGCGACCATGGCGGCGCTGATCGGCGGCGGTCTTCGCGCTAAGCCGGGCGAGGCCTCGCTCGCCCATCACGGCGTGCTTTTTCTGGACGAGTTTCCCGAGTTTGCGCCGCAGGTGCTGGATGCGTTGCGCCAGCCGCTCGAAACGGGCGAGTGCATCATTGCGCGCGCCAATCACCGCGTCAGCTATCCCGCAGAAATCCAGCTCGTCGCCGCGATGAATCCGTGCCGGTGCGGCATGGCGGGCGAGCCAGGCTTTACCTGTGCCCGGGGTCCGCGTTGCGTCACTGATTATCAGGCCCGCATCTCAGGCCCGCTGCTCGATCGCATCGATATTCGCATCGACGTCCCTGCCGTTTCCGCTGCGGATCTCATCCGTCCGGTGGCGTCGGAATCGAGCTCGACAGTTGCCGCGCGCGTCGCGAGGGCGCGCCTTGCGCAGCAGGAGCGATATGCGACCGCTGGCTTTCCGGCCATTCGCACCAATGCGAGGTGCACGACAACGCTCATCGAAAAATATGCGGAGCCCGATGCGTCTGGCCTGCAATTGCTGCGCGATGCCGCTGAACGCCTCAAGTTTTCCGCACGTGGGTATCACCGTGTTCTAAAGGTCGCGCGGACGCTCGCCGATCTGGATGAAAAGCCGACGGTTGGCCGCATCCACGTCGCGGAAGCCGTTTCATACCGCATCGCTGGAGAAAGGTTGACGGTGGCGGCTTAAACACCTTCGGCAAAAGGGCAGGAGGCTCAGCGTCGAGCATTTCCGGCAAGGCTGTGCAGCGGCTTTACGTCCGGATAACATGACAAACCAATGCGACAGGGACGTCAGCCGCTTCCGCTTTAACCGGCGTGATCCATATACCGGCATCGCGGACAGACAGGCGCCTAAAAGGCCACGGCCCGAACCGAACTCGTCCCGGCCTCAGAACGGTGTTGGAACCGCAAAACAGATGTGCCGCCAGGGCGTAAGCGGCACATTGGATTTATCGGATCACTGGGAGCCATCAAAGCCCAATCGAAAGCGAAGTTTAAAGCCCCAGGCCCTCGAAAAGTGCGGTAGAAAGGTAGCGTTCCGCAAAAGAAGGAACGATGACGACGATATTCTTGCCGGCATTTTCTTCCCGCGTGCCGACCTTGATGGCCGCCGCTAGTGCCGCACCTGATGAAATGCCGACGGGAACACCTTCAATCCGCGCGACAAGGCGTGCAATTTCGAAAGCATCGTCATTGGTCACGGTGACGATCTCGTCGTAAATGCCGGTGTCGAGAATGGCGGGCGCAAAACCGGCCCCGATGCCCTGAATCTTGTGCGGGCCGGGATTGCCGCCCGAGAGAACCGGGCTGTCGGCAGGCTCGACTGCTATAACCTTGAGCTCGGGCTTGCGGGCTTTCAGCACCTGGCCGGTGCCGGTAATGGTGCCGCCGGTACCGATGCCGGAAACGAAAATATCAACCGTGCCGTCAGTGTCGTTCCATATCTCTTCTGCTGTCGTCTTGCGGTGAATCTCGGGGTTGGCAGGGTTTTCGAATTGCTGAGGAATGATGGCGTCGGGCAGCGTTTCCGCCAGTTCCTGCGCCTTGGCGATTGCGCCCTTCATGCCCTTCGGGCCTTCGGTCAGAACCAGTTCTGCGCCCAGCAGCGCCAGCATCTTCCGGCGCTCAACCGACATGGTCTCCGGCATGGTCAGGATCAGCTTGTACCCCTTCGCCGCTGCGGCAAAGGCTAGCGCAATCCCCGTATTGCCTGAGGTCGGCTCGACCAGCGTTGTTTTGCCGGGTGTGATCTTGCCCTGTGCTTCCAGGGTTTCGATCATCGCCACGCCAATGCGGTCCTTGACGGAAGCAATCGGATTGAAAAATTCGAGCTTGGCCAGAAGGTTGGCCTTCACGCCCTTCTCCTTGGCCAGCTTATCGAGCCGCACGATCGGCGTATCGCCGATTGTTTCCGTAATCGAGGAATAGACGCGTCCGCGTCCGGGCTTTCTGGCTTCGGTCATGATGCTCTCCTGTATGAAGGCCACGCGGCGGTGACCGCAAGGTTCGAGCGGCAGAATAGGAGCAATCGCTCTTTCAGGCTAGCGAACGTTCATCCTTATGTAGCCGGCGTGCCGGAAAAATTTCGTGATAAATAGTGCAATTGCACGAAATTATTTTACGTGCTGCGGATTGCGATCATGGTCGCGGTTCCCGCCAGAATGCCCGCCGCCGTGCGGTTGAGGATCGTCAGGGCGCTCGGCTTTTTCAGAAGGTTACGCGCCTTGGCCGCAAGCAGGATGTACGGCAGGAGGACAGCCATCAAGACAACGAAGGTGATGGCGAGGAGCGAAGCATATTCGGAAGGCCCGATCATGCGGATATCGATCAGCGTCGGCACCAGCGCCACGTAAAACAGCATGGTTTTCGGGTTGCCGAGGGTGATCAGCAGGCCGGACAGAAAGGACATCGGCATGCTCGTGCTTTTCTTGGCCTTCAGGTCCTGTGGCAGGAGGCCCGCCGTCCAGAGTTTCCAGGCGATGTAGAGGAGGTAGGCCGCGCCCGCGAATTTCAGGATCATGAAAGCTTCCTGAAAGGTTTGCGCGACAAAAGCTAGGCCCAGGATCACAGCGGTCAGGTAGATCATGTCGCCGAGTATGAGCCCAAGGCCCATGAAGAAAGTCTCGCGGAAACCGGAGCCCAGCGCCCGGGCCACGATCGCCGTCATGCCGGGGCCGGGGATGGCAGCCGCAATGAAAAGGGCGGTGGCATAAGCAAGAATGGTCGTTAACGTCATGATCGTTCCTCGAAACTCCGCCAGATCAATAGCGAAAATTCGACGCCAAGACAATTGGATCGCATGTGCCTACGGAGTGGAGCATTTCCAGCCGAAGCGGCTTCGCTTCGGCGTCGGACAATGCGGTAAAACAGAAGGATAGAGCATTTGCGGTGGTCCCGTGATTACCGCAAATATTCTAGACCCCTGTCGAGCCGAAACCACCTGAACCCCGCGCCGTTTCAGAGGTTTCTCTCACCTCAAGCACGGTAACCTGCGTCACCGGCGCGATCACCATCTGCGCGATGCGCATGCCCCGTTCTATGACGAAAGCGTCCTGACCGAGATTGGCGAGGATGACCTTTACTTCGCCGCGATAATCGCTGTCCACCGTGCCGGGGGAATTGAGGCAGGTGATGCCGTTCTTGATAGCGAGGCCGGAGCGGGGGCGGATCTGTGCCTCGTAACCCTGCGGAACCTCGAAGATAAATCCCGTCGGCACCAGCGTCCGCTCGCCTGGCTGCAGGGTCAGCGTTTCGCCGGATGGCACGGCCGCGCGCAGGTCCATGCCTGCGGCGCCGCGGGTTTCATAGGATGGCAATTCGAGATCCGCGCCATGGGCGAGGCGCACAAGGCGCAGAGGGGGGAGATTGTCGTTTTGAACGGTCATGCGGCATTAGTTTGCTGAGATCGCGGCAAGGTCAATTGCAAATGCGGCCCTGAAACGCTAGATACCCCGCAATTCCACAGGATTTGTCAGATGGCCGAAACACTTGCCGAGGCGGTCTCCCGCCGCCGCACCTTTGCTATTATCGCGCACCCGGACGCGGGTAAGACGACGCTTACCGAAAAGCTGCTGCTGTTCGGCGGAGCGATCCAGCTCGCGGGTGAAGTGAAGGCTAAGAAGGATCGCATCCAGACCCGTTCGGACTGGATGAAGATCGAGCGCGAGCGCGGCATTTCGGTCGTCACCTCGGTCATGACCTTCGAATATAACGATCGCGTCTTCAACATTCTCGATACGCCCGGCCACGAAGACTTCGCTGACGACACCTATCGCACGCTGACGGCCGTGGATGCGGCGATCATGGTTATCGACGCCGCCAAGGGTATCGAGCCGCGCACGCTGAAGCTGTTCGAAGTCTGCCGCATGCGCGACATTCCGATTATCACCTTCATCAACAAGATGGACCGCGAAAGCCGCGACCCCTTCGAGATTCTGGATGAGGTGGAAGAGAAGCTTGCGCTCGATACGGCGCCCATCACCTGGCCGGTGGGGCGTGCCAAAACCTTCTGCGGCGCCTATAATCTTGCGGACAGCACGTTCCGCGGTGTCGACACGCAGGTTGAGGCCATGAAGGTCAACGGGCCGCAGGCCGTGGCAGATCGACTTCCGGAAAATGAGCGCGATGCCTTCATCGAAGAAACGGAACTGGCGATGGAAGCCTGCCGTCCCTTTGACCGTCAAGCCTTTCTTGAAGGCCACATGACGCCGGTCTTCTTCGGTTCGGCGTTGCGCAATTTTGGTGTGCGTGATCTCATCAACGCGCTCGGAGAATTCGCGCCGCCGCCGCGCGATCAGGTGGCGGATACCCGCACCGTGCATGCGGCCGAAGAAAAGATGACGGCTTTTGTTTTCAAGATTCAGGCCAATATGGACCCGAACCATCGTGACCGCATCGCCTTCGCCCGCATCTGCTCCGGCAAGCTGGAGCGCGGCATGAAGGCTCGACTTGCTCGCACAGGCAAACAGATGGGCCTCACCGCGCCGCAATTCTTCTTTGCGTCGCAGCGCCAGCTGGCTGACACCGCTTTTGCGGGTGATGTGGTCGGCATTCCCAATCATGGCACGCTCCGCATCGGCGATACGCTGACCGAGGGTGAAAACCTTGTATTCCAAGGTGTGCCAAACTTCTCGCCGGAAATCCTGCGCCGCGTGCGTCTCGAAGATGCGATGAAGGCGAAGAAGCTGAAGGAAGCCCTGCAGCAGATGGCGGAAGAGGGTGTCGTACAGCTCTTTTCGCCGGAAGACGGCTCGCCAGCCATCGTCGGCGTCGTCGGTGCGCTGCAGCTGGACGTGTTGAAGGAACGGCTGATGGGCGAATATGGCCTGCCGGTTTCCTTTGAAATGTCGCGCTTCTCGGTCTGCCGCTGGATTTCGTCCGATCAGCCGGCAGAAATGGACAAGTTCCTCAACGTCAAGCGTGGCGATATCGCCCGCGATCTGGATGGCGATCCGGTATTTCTGGCGCAGGATGCCTTTTCGCTGCGTTATGAATCCGAGCGTTTTCCCGCGATCAAGATGGTCGCGATCAAGGAATATCACGTCGCCAAGGCGGCGTGATATCAGCCGGATTGCACTTTGTATGCCAAGGGCTTAGTTTCCCCGTAAACGGGAAACTGGTCCGGCATCATGACGCTTTCAGGCAAACATATTCTTCTCATTATCTCCGGCGGCATCGCGGCCTATAAGAGCCTTGATCTCATCCGCCGCTTGAAAGAGCGCGGCGCCAGGGTCACGCCGGTCATGACGAAGGGCGCGCAGGAATTTGTCATGCCGCTCGCCGTTGGTGCATTGTCTGCGACCCATGTTTTCACAGAGCTTTTTTCACGGCAGGACGAGCAGGATGTCGGCCATATCAGGCTGGCGCGCGATTGCGATCTCGTGCTGGTGGCGCCCGCCACCGCCGATGTGATGGCGAAGATGGCACATGGTTTGGCTGACGATCTGGCCTCGGCGGTTCTTCTCGCGACCGACCGCAAGGTGCTGGTTGCGCCAGCGATGAACCCCAAAATGTGGTCGGCAAAACCGACAACGCGCAATGTCGATACGCTGAAGAAAGACGGCGTGTTTTTCATCGGGCCGATGGCCGGCGAGATGGCGGAGAAGGGTGAGGCCGGTCTTGGCCGGATGGCGGAGCCTTTGCAGATTGTCGAAGCAGTCGCCGCATTGCTGGATGGAGGGCCAAAGCCCCTGAAGGGTAAAACGGCAATCGTAACCTCCGGCCCGACCCATGAGCCGATCGATCCGGTGCGCTATATCGCCAACCGTTCATCGGGCAAGCAGGGCCATGGGATTGCAGCGGCTCTTGCAGAGCTCGGAGCGGAAGTGACGCTTGTTTCCGGTCCGGTCACCATTGCTGATCCCGCTGGCGTGACGGTAATCCGTGTCGAGCGCGCGGAGGAAATGCGGGACGCGGTGATCTCAAGGCTGCCGGCGGATATTGCCGTCATGGTGGCCGCCGTCGCCGACTGGCGGGTGGCGGGCTCATCAGAACAAAAGATCAAGAAACAGCCGGGTGATGCGCCGCCGGCGCTCCAGCTGACGGAAAACCCCGATATTCTCAGAACCGTTGGCCATCACGTAAACCGCCCGAAGCTTGTGGTGGGCTTCGCTGCCGAGACACAGGACGTTGAAAAAAATGGCCGCGCCAAGCTGGAACGCAAGGGCGCGGATTACATCGTCGCCAATGACGTCTCGGCGCAAACCGGCATCATGGGTGGAGACCGCAACAGCGTGAAGATTATTTCGGCCGAGGGTGTCGAGGCGTGGCCGGACCTCGACAAAGCGGAAGTCGCAAAACGTCTTGCGGCCCTGATCGCCGAGAAATTGGCATGAGCCTGTTCAATCGCAAGACATTTGACAGGCTGCTCGGCGAATGGCCGGGCGTGCGTTTCGTCGACCAATGGGATTCCCATGTTGCAAAAGTCGGCGACAAGGTTTTTGCCGTGCTGGGCGAGCGCGAGGATTGGCGGCTGGTCGTCAAATGCTCCGAGGAGAGTTTCGAGATCCTGACCTCGCTCGAGGGCATAGCGCAGGCACCGTATTTCGCCAAACGCAAATGGGTGTCGATCGGCGATCATTCGCCGCTCGAGGAGGAAGAGTTGCAGCACTATGTGCGCCGCTCCTATGAACTCGTCGCTGCCGGTTTGACGAAAAGACTGCGAGCCGAATTCGGTATCGTGATCGATACCCCCTCCCGCTAAGGGGATCAATTTATCTTTGTATCTTTACCGATGATCTGGCGCACACCATCCTTTGTAAACGGCTGCACAAGCTGCGGCACAAAACCCTTCGCGATCTCACCCTTGATGCCGATATCGGTGGATGAGGGCCGGTCGGGATTATGGTAGGAGCCGAAGATGATGTCGAAGATGACGAGGTTCTCGCCGTAATTGGTATTCCCTTCCGGAAGTTGTTTGGAGTGATGCCAGCGGTGCAGGCGCGGCGTGCTGAAGACGTAATCGAGCAGCCCTGTTTTCATATCGACGTTGCAATGGGTCAAAATACCGATGAAGGCGGTCACGGCACCCAGCCACCAGAAAACCTGAAGCGGTGCGCCCATGAAATAAAGCGGTATCTGGCTGAGCGCGATCTTGAACAGGGAATCGGCCACATGGAACCGCCCCGTATTGACGACCCAGAGACGCACGACGCTGTGGTGCAGGGCATGGAACCGCCAGAAAAAAACAGTTTCATGGGCGATGCGATGGGCCCAGTAGAGGCCGAATTCGGCAACCGTCACCGCAAGCGCGACCTGCACCACCATTGGCAGATGCGCCGGCCACAGGTCAAAGCGCATGGCCGCGAGCGGCTGCAGCACGTTTGCCGCCAGCATCGGGAAAATGGCAGATGCGGCTGCGGCAAGTTGCACGATCCCCTTGGTCAGAAGCGTATGGCCGATGCTGGTCATCGTCTCGCCATCCCCTTCGAGCCATTCGACCTCGTAGGGAATGTAACGCTCGAGAAGAAAGAGAGCGATGACCGCACATGCATAAACACTGAGAAACGCTGCGATCGGATGGCTGCTCGTGAAGGCGAAGTAAGACCCTACGAGGCCGCCACCAAAAACGAGTGGCCAGGACGAATAGGACAGGGTCTGTTTCAGTATCTGCGCTTTTGCCATCACAATAAAATCCCGTACGGCATCATCCGTCTCTCACACCCGCGCACTATCGCGGCTCCAAAGCAGCCCTTTACCCCGCACAACCTGCCCGACCGAATGACAGGCCAGGTCTTTATCACCTCGAGACGTTACACAAACATGGCACGGGAAGGTGCCGAGATGTTCAGCTCACTTTGATGGCAATATAAAGAAGCGTCAGCGCAATAACCCACAGCGCTATCCGCCCCCACCTGGTATGGCGCGCTTCCGCCCTGCCGATGGCTTCTGCGGTCTGGGCATCGAAACGCAAACCGTTCTCGCTCATATACATCAGTTCGGAATGCAGCTTTTCCGTTTTGGCGGCTATCTCCGGCGCTGCCTCGGCGAGCTTGAGGGCAGCCTTCACGCCATCCTTCAGATCCGTGACGATGCGTTTCGGGCCGAGATTGTCCCTGATCCAGCCACTGACAACAGGATCAGCCGCCTTCCACATGTTGAAGCGTGGATTGAGCATGCGCGAGACGCCTTCCACCACCACCATGGTTTTTTGCAGCATCACGAGTTCCGGCCGCGTTTCCATGTCGAAAAGCTCCGTGACTTCAAAGAGAAGGGTCAGGAGCTTACCCATGGAGATCGTCTCGGCCGGTTGGCCGTGAATAGGCTCGCCGATGGCGCGGATCGCCTGTGCGAAACTCGCTATGTCGTGATGGCCCGGCACGTAACCGGCCTCGAAATGCACTTCCGCCACCCGCATGTAATCGCGCGTGATGAAGCCGTAGAGGATTTCGGCGAGAAAACGCCGTTCCTTTTTGCCGAGCCGTCCGGCAATCCCCATATCGACGGCGACTATCATGCCCTGCGGATCGACGAAAAGATTGCCGGGATGCATGTCGGCATGGAAAAAACCGTCGCGCAGGGTGTGGCGCAGGAAGGACTGGATCAGTGTGTCGGCAAGCTTGTT
Source organism: Agrobacterium sp. DE0009 (assembly GCF_007680755.1). Taxonomy (NCBI): domain Bacteria; kingdom Pseudomonadati; phylum Pseudomonadota; class Alphaproteobacteria; order Hyphomicrobiales; family Rhizobiaceae; genus Agrobacterium; species Agrobacterium sp. DE0009. Next base: position 1,632,433 of record NZ_VEIU01000001.1, on the reverse strand, counting down.
CAGGTCGTGACCGGCGGCCTTCAGGCCCTCGATATCCGACATCTTGACGCCGTCGATCCACTCCATGGTGACGACGTCACGACCGGTGCGTTCCCAGTCGACTTCGGGAACACGAAAGCCGGGGTCTTGCCTGGTGTTTTCCGCAAGCTCGGAAAGGGCGGCGGCCTCAAGCCGCAGATCCATCTCGATCTTGGTCGTCTGCTCCAGCGTGCGCGTCACTTCGACCGGTCGCAGACGACGGGCCGAACGGACAAAGCGCTGTTGCAGGTCGGCGATCAGATACATCGCCTCAAGATCGTTCTGGAAGCGTTGCCGCACGCCGGGGCGGATGACCTTGACGGCCACCTTGCGCGGTCCCTTCGGTGTATCCACAATTGCCGGATGAACCTGGGCAATGGAGGCGGCGGCGATAGGATCGCCAAATTCCCTGTAGAGTTCAGAAACGGGCCGGCCGAGCGAACCTTCAATATTGGCTTTCGCCGCCGCAGGCGGGAAAAAGGCCATGCGGTCCTGAAGGCTTGCCAGATCGTCGGCAAATTCTGCCCCGACCACATCCGGCCGGGTGGCGAGAAACTGGCCCATTTTCACATAGGAAGGCCCCAGCCGCTCGACCGCCACAGCCAATCTGTCGCTGCGTTGCCTCTGTTTTGCCTTGCTGCGGGCAAAGGGCTTCAGCAACGCCTTCAATACCTGCGCGGGCGCAGGCAGATCGTCGGACGGCAGGGCGAGCACGACGCCTTCGCGCACGAGAACCCAACCAACCCTTGCGAGGCGGAAATATGCGCCCAAAGTGCTCATGCTTATGCTTGTCTCCTGCCTTTGCCGGCCATGGTCTTAGAGCTTCCAGCCGGAATGCAGGGCGGCGATGCCGCCGGTGTAATTGGTATAGGTCACACGGGAGAAACCGGCGGTGCGGATCATCGTCGCAAAATCCTCCTGATTGGGAAATTTGCGGATCGATTCGACCAGATACTGATACGGTTCAGCGTCGCCGGTGATCATCTTGCCGAATTGCGGAATGGCGTTGAACGACCAGGCGTCGTAAACGCGGTCAAGCAACGGCATCTCGACTTCGGAAAATTCCAGCACCAGCAGCCGCCCGCCGCGCTTCAGCACACGATGCGCTTCCTTCAGCGCCACGTCGATGCGCGGCACATTGCGAATGCCAAAGGCAATCGTATAGGCGTCGAAGCTGTTCGCCTCAAAGGGTAGCTCCTCGGCATTGGCCTCCACGAAGGTCAGATTGTCCGAAAGCTTCTTTTTAGCCGCGCGCTCTTCGCCAACGGCAAGCATCGAGCCGTTGATATCGAGAACGGTGGCATGCGCCAGACGGTTGGAAGCTTCGATGATCCGGAAGGCGATATCACCTGTACCACCAGCCACGTCCAGAACCTTGTAGGAGGGATCCTTGCGCGGCGAAAGCGAGGAGACCATAGCGTCCTTCCACAGCCGGTGCAGGCCGGCCGACATGACGTCGTTCATGATATCGTAGCGCTTGGCCACCTTGTTGAAGACCTCGTTGACCATCCCCTGCTTCTGGCCTTCGTCCACCTTGTGGAAGCCATAGGACGTTTCCATGCCGCCTTGGGCAGTGGTACGGGCGTCGGTCATCGTCTGTCTCCATATTTATTGCGTGGCGGACCATAGCGGAAACGCCATGGCGACGCTATCTGTTGCCGCATCGCCTGGGCGCGACATTTCGCGTGCACTTTATAGACCACATGGTCCTAACGAAAAACTGCCGGATAAGCCAGATGCCAGAATTGCCAGAAGTCGAAACCGTCAGACGCGGCCTTGCTCCTGCCATGGAGGGGGCAAGGGTTCGCAAGCTCCGCCTCGGCCGCCCCGACCTGCGGTTTCCGTTTCCAGAGGATTTCGCGGAGCTTATCGAGGGGAAGACAATCGTCTCGCTCGGAAGACGGGCGAAATATCTTCTGATCGAGCTGGAGGACGGGCTGACGATCGTGTCCCATCTCGGCATGTCCGGCTCTTTCCGTGTGGAAGCGGAGGCCGATGCAGAAGGCAGCGTACCCGGCGTATTCCACCATCCCCGCTCGAAGGACGGCAAGCATGACCACGTCGTCTTTCATCTCGACAGGGGAGTTGAGCGTGTCTCCGTCATCTATAATGATCCGCGTCGCTTCGGCTTCATGCATCTGGTGGAGCGCAACAAGCTCGATCTTTATCCCGCATTTGCGGAACTTGGCCCGGAGCCAACAGGCAATACGCTGAGCGCCGATTATCTCGCAAGCCGGTTCGACGGTAAAAGCCAACCGCTGAAAAGCACGCTGCTGGATCAGAAGGTCATTGCCGGCCTTGGCAATATCTATGTGTGCGAGGCGCTTTGGCGTGCGCATCTGTCGCCACTGCGGGCGGCAGGAACGCTGGTGACGAAAGCGGGCAAGCCCAAAGCACAACTCGTCGACCTGACGGAGAAAATTCGCGATGTCATCGCCGATGCCATCGCCGCCGGGGGCTCATCATTGCGCGACCACATACAGACGGACGGCACGCTCGGCTATTTCCAGCATTCCTTTTCGGTCTACGATCAGGAAGGTCAGCCTTGCCGGACACCCGGATGCGGGGGTACGGTCGAAAGGATCGTCCAGGCCGGCCGTTCGACATTCTATTGTGCCGCCTGCCAGAAGTGACATTGTTGGAGTACGGAAAAGGGGAGATTGCCGTGGATTATGAAACGATATTGGTTGAGAAACGCGACGAGGTGGGTGTCATCACCCTCAATCGTCCGAAGGCCCTCAACGCCCTCAATTCAGCGCTTCTGAAAGAACTGCGGCACATTCTGTCTTCATTTTCGAACGATGATTCCATCGGAGCGATCATTATTACCGGCTCCGAAAAGGCCTTTGCCGCTGGCGCTGATATCAAGGAAATGCAGGGGCTGGATTTCGTTGACGCCTATGTCGGCGATTTCCTCGGCGGCTGGGACGAGGTGGCCGCGACCCGCAAGCCCGTGATCGCTGCAGTCTCGGGCTTTGCGCTAGGAGGCGGCTGTGAACTGGCAATGATGTGCGATTTCATCATCGCCTCCGAGACCGCAAAGTTCGGCCAACCGGAGATCACCCTCGGCGTTATCCCGGGCATGGGGGGCTCACAGCGGCTGACGCGGGCGGTCGGCAAGGCAAAGGCCATGGATCTGGTTCTGACCGGACGCATGATGGATGCGGCTGAAGCCGAACGCGCCGGTCTCGTCTCTCGCGTCGTGCCCGCTGCAAGTCTGATGGATGAGGCCACGGAGGCTGCAACGCGCATCGCCTCGCTGTCACGCGCCTCCGTGCTCATGGCCAAGGAAAGCGTCAATCGCTCCTTCGAGGTGCCGCTGTCGGAGGGCCTGAGATTTGAAAGGCGCTCCTTCCAGTCGCTGTTTGCCACGGCGGATCAAAAGGAGGGCATGGCGGCCTTTGTCGAAAAGCGCAAACCCGCTTTTCGGAATCGCTAAGGATTCGGAATATCGGCGCTTTTAAGCGTTTTGCGCGTTGACGGGCGTAAGCTTTAGCGGTATATGCCCGCCCACGGTTAAGGAAAGCCATCCGGCTTGTCCGAAATTACTCCCGCATTCTTGGGTTACCTGAGGTCTTCGAACGACCCGATCCTATGGTTGCGGAATTTGGTTTGAATTCGAAGAGAGGCATACATGGCCAATACAACTTCGGCGAAAAAGGCGACCCGCAAGATCGCTCGCCGTACCGCAGTCAACAAGGCTCGCCGTTCGCGCGTTCGCGGCTTCATTCGCAAGGTCGAGGAAGCAATCGCTACCGGTGATCTCGCTGTCGCTACCGAAGCTCTGAAGGCTGCCCAGCCAGAGATCCAGCGCGCAGCCACCCGCGGCGTCCTGCACGGCAACACCGCATCCCGCAAGGTCTCGCGTCTCGCCCAGCGCGTTAAGGCTCTTTCGGCCTAATCCGGCTAATCACAATTAACTATTCAGAAAGCCTGGTCTTTTGACCGGGCTTTTTGTGATTCTAACTGGCCGTTAACCATTGCCGTCGTAACGTGACAAACGCGTGTCAAACAGACGACAGGAAAATAAAAGTAAAATCAATATGTTATCGGAGGTCTTCTCGAGGATGGCAGGCTTTCTCTACGGAAGTCGCATCGAGATTTGAGTCAAGAAGATTTTTATTTTTTCGGTAAAAACGGCTCTTGGAAATTGCCAAAATTGAATCTCATTGATTCATAAGCGATTCTGCTTAGCACCCCTTCGGTGATGCAAAACGGCCTTTGCGAGTCAATGGCCGTTCTCCGTTTTTGCAGAAAAAACGCCATTGATCTCTACCCACGATCCTGCCTAAATGCATTTCAACAAGGGGTGCGGATCTCAGTCCACAGATTATCTCGATGATCGTCATCGGCGATATTCACCTTCTTGCTGGCGGTTCCTTCGGGGTCCGTTTTTTCAAGTCATGGAGCTTTTTGTGCCGTTTCGGTCTCGGAACGGGATGGGTTCTTTTGTCTTCAAGAATGCGCCTTAAGGTTGTAGCGAAAGGAGCGTTTTTAGCGTGTCGCATGCCTCTCTATGAGGGGGAGGAAAAAGGGATAACCGACTCGCAAACGGGTAAGAGCTCTGGTGTTCTTTCGAGGGGGACACTGGGGGCATAAATAAACGAGGGGGATCCCTGACGATCGATCTTTGATCGTCAGGCTATGATTGGCAATTTGAAAGGCGGCAATATGCAATTGAATTTGGCGATGGGTGCGGTGGCTGATGGGGACCGCGCACCAAAGGCATGTGATGCAGCTTGCTCAGACGCGGCAGGGGACAAATCGGCTGTGACGCACGATGCGCTATTTGAACGTTTCAGCGCGCGGCTCAAGGCACAGGTTGGCCCGGAGGTCTATGCAAGCTGGTTCGCACGGCTCAAACTCCATTCCGTTTCGAAAAGCGTCGTCCGTTTTACAGTTCCGACGACTTTTTTGAAGTCCTGGATCAACAACCGTTATATGGATCTGATCACGAACCTCGTTCAAAGCGAGGACCCGGATGTGCTGAAGGTGGAGATTCTGGTCCGCTCGGCCAGCCGCCTGGTGCGCCCGTCCCAGATCGATGACAAGGCGCAGCCCGCTGCGGATGCCGGTGCAGCGCCACGTAACAAGTCCTTTATTCCGTCGCAGCCAGCCGCGGCCCCCGTGGCGCAGCCTGCCGCAGTGCAGTCTACCATGCGCCAGGGCGGGTCAGGGCCGTTGTTCGGTTCGCCGCTCGACACACGCTTCACCTTCGATACCTTTGTCGAAGGCTCGTCCAACCGCGTCGCACTTGCGGCGGCAAAGACGATCGCCGAAGCCGGTGCGGGTGCCGTGCGCTTCAATCCGCTGTTCATTCACGCGGGCGTTGGCCTCGGCAAGACACATCTTCTGCAGGCGATTGCCAATGCGGCGATAGACAGCCCGCGCAATCCGCGCGTGGTCTATCTGACGGCGGAATACTTCATGTGGCGGTTTGCGACCGCAATCCGCGACAATGATGCGCTGACGCTGAAGGACACGCTGCGTAACATCGACCTGCTCGTCATCGATGACATGCAGTTCCTGCAGGGCAAGATGATCCAGCACGAATTCTGCCATCTGCTCAACATGCTGCTCGACAGCGCCAAGCAGGTCGTGGTCGCAGCTGATCGTGCGCCATGGGAGCTGGAATCGCTCGATCCGCGTGTCCGTTCCCGCCTTCAGGGTGGTATGGCCATCGAAATCGAAGGTCCTGACTACGACATGCGCTACGAGATGCTGAACCGCCGTCTCGGCTCGGCCCGTCAGGACGATCCGTCCTTCGAGATTTCGGACGAAATCCTGACCCATGTGGCGAAAAGCGTGACGGCAAGCGGTCGCGAGCTGGAGGGCGCCTTCAACCAGCTGATGTTCCGTCGCTCTTTCGAGCCGAACCTCTCGGTCGACCGTGTCGATGAGCTGCTGTCGCATCTCGTCGGAACGGGTGAGGCCAAGCGTGTCCGTATCGAGGATATCCAGCGCATCGTCGCCAAGCACTATAATGTGTCACGGCAGGAGCTGGTGTCCAACCGCCGCACCCGCGTCATCGTCAAACCGCGCCAGATCGCCATGTATCTCGCCAAGATGCTGACGCCGCGTTCCTTCCCGGAGATTGGTCGCCGGTTCGGCGGGCGCGATCACACCACGGTTCTGCATGCCGTGCGCAAGATCGAGGAACTGATCTCTGGCGACACAAAACTCGGCCATGAGGTCGAGCTGCTGAAGCGTCTGATCAACGAAAACAACGCATGAAAAAAGCGGCCTCAGGGCCGCTTTTTTATTCTCATCTTGCTCTATGGCTCGTACAAGGCGCGCTGATGTCAGCAGGCGAGATCAGCCACCACGGCATCCAGAATAAGCATGCCTGATGGTGTGCAGCGCAGGCGGGAATTGCCGAGCCTCTCCACGAAACCGTGCTGAAGAAGAAACTCTTCCTTTTCCGGGTCAAGGTCGCGGCCGGAAAGGTCGCTCCAGCGGGCGAGGTCGATGCCCTCGCGCAGGCGAAGTCCCATCAATAGCAATTCGTCGGCCTGCTCGTCGACGCCAAGCAGTTCCTGATCGATCATGCCATGGCCCTCCCGTTCGACGGTTTCGAGCCAAGTCTCGGGGTGGCGTTCGGTGGCCGTTGCGAGCTTGGAAACGCCACGCGTCAGGCGTCCATGCGCGCCGGGCCCAATGCCGGCATAGTCGCCATAACGCCAGTAGGTGAGGTTATGGCGACTTTCGGCGCCGGGCTGGGCATGGTTGGAGACCTCATAGGCCGGCATGCCGTAACGTTCGGTAATTTCCTGCGTCGCCTCATAAAGCACGGCCGAATGTTCGCCGTCAGGCACGATGAGCTTGCCGGCCTTGTGCAGGCCATAAAAGGGCGTGCCTTCTTCGATTGTCAGCTGATAGAGCGACAGATGGTCGACGGCGTAGGAGACGGCTTCCTTTAGCTCGGCGTCCCATTCCGCCACCGTCTGGTCCGGCCGGGCATAGATGAGGTCGAAGGACATGCGCGGAAAAATCTCCCGCGCCAGCCGGATGGCTTTCAATGCGTCGGCGACATCGTGCAGCCGTCCGAGAAATTTCAGGTCGCGGTCATTCAGCGCCTGCACGCCGAGGGAGACACGGTTTACTCCCGCCGCGCGATAACCACGAAACCGCTCTGCCTCAACGCTGGAGGGATTAGCCTCCATGGTGATCTCGATACCATCGGGCACATGCCAGAAACGCGCCACGCCATCCAGCAACGCACCAACCGTCTGCGGGTCCATCAGCGATGGCGTACCGCCGCCCATGAAGATGCTGGTGACGACGCGCGGGCCGCTCAGCGACCGCATATGTTCCATTTCCCGCAGGAAGGCAGCCGTAAACCGCTCCTGATCCACCGGGCGGTGGCGGACATGGCTGTTGAAGTCGCAATAGGGGCACTTGGCCGCGCAGAAGGGCCAGTGCAGATAGATCCCGAAACCGGGATCGCCCGTATCCGGCAGAAGCGATGCGCCGGGGGCAGAAAGTTGATGCTCCCCGACCATCGGGTTCATGCCTCCAGGCAGGTTTCTACGAATTTTTTAAAGGCGCGCGCCCGATGCGACAGCGCAAAGCTGTCGCCGTGCTTCCAGCCGTGTTTCTCTTCCGCCGTCATCTCACCGAATGTGGTGTCGTAACCCTCGGGTTTGAAGATCGGATCATAACCAAACCCACTGGTTCCGCGCGGCGGCCATACGACTGTGCCTTCCACCTCTCCACGGAAGTATTCGACATGGCCGTCGGGCCAGGCGAGGCACAGCACGCTGACGAAACGGGCCGTGCGATCTTCCGGCTTTGAGGCGCCGCGTTCGGAAAGCGCATCCTCGACCTTCTGCATCGCCATGGCGAAGTCGCGCGTGCCGTCAGCCGTCTCCGCCCAGTTGGCGGTATAGACACCGGGCGCACCGTCAAGCGCGTCGATGACAAGCCCGGAATCGTCAGACAGGGCCGGCAGGCCGGACGCCTTGGCGGAGGCAAGCGCCTTGATGGCGGCATTTTCCTCGAAGGTGGTCCCGGTTTCGTCAGGCTCGACAAAATTGAGCTCGGCCGCCGATTTGGCGGAGAAACCGAAAGGCCCGATCAGATCGGCGATTTCGGCGATCTTGCCCTTGTTGTGGCTGGCGACGACGATCGTTCTGGTATCGAGCTTGCGCATGGTACTTTCCTGTCGGCTCAGGCGATCGCCTGTTTCTGAAGGGCGACCAGCTCGCTGCAGCCGGCCTTGGCGAGACCGAGCAGCGTCAGGAATTCTTCTTCGGAAAAGGGCGCGCCTTCAGCCGTTCCCTGAACCTCAACGATACCGCCCGAGCCGGTAATGACGAAATTCGCGTCGGTCTCGGCAGAAGAATCCTCGAGATAGTCGAGATCGATCACCGGCTGGCTGGCGAAGATACCGCAGGAGATCGCGGCAATATGGTCCTTCAGAACCTTCTCGACCTTGATCATGTTGCGGGTTTCCATCCACTTCAGGCAATCATGCAATGCAATCCATGCGCCAGTAATGGAGGCGGTGCGGGTGCCGCCATCGGCCTGGATGACATCGCAGTCGATGCTGATCTGGCGCTCGCCAAGTGCCTGCAGGTCAACGACGGCGCGCAGCGAACGGCCTATGAGACGCTGGATTTCCTGTGTGCGTCCGCCCTGCTTGCCAGAGGCAGCCTCGCGCTTCATACGCTCATGGGTGGATCGCGGCAGCATGCCGTATTCGGCGGTGACCCAGCCCTTGCCGCTGTTGCGCAGCCACGGCGGGGTCTTTTCTTCAAGACTGGCGGTAACTAGCACATGCGTGTCGCCAAACTTCACGAGACAGGAGCCCTCGGCATGCTTCGAGAAATTGCGCTCGAAGGAAACCTTGCGCATCTGGTCGGTTTTTCTGCCTGAAGGCCGCATATGATCCACTCTCCATGTTGGTTCCTGCCTTCTAAGACGCGGGCCGTTCTTTTGCAAAGCCAATTTCCATTTTGCCGGAGCCGCGCGACGCATTATATTAGCCACGACAGGACACAGACGACAAAGAACGGACGAGATGGGTTTTTCTGCACCGCTTTCAAAAGATCAGGCATCCCTGCTGGATGAAAGGTCGCGGGAAATTTTCCGGCGCATCGTCGAAGGCTATCTCGATACGGGCGAACCGCTCGGGTCGCGCAGTCTGTCGCGACTTCTGCCGATGTCGCTTTCGCCTGCTTCCGTTCGCAATGTCATGAGCGACCTTGAAGAGCTGGGCCTCATCTATTCGCCGCATATCAGCGCCGGGCGCTTGCCCACGCAGACGGGATTGCGCTTTTTCGTCGATGCCTTCATGCAAGTGGGCGATCTGCCCGCCGAGGAAAGGGCCAATATCGATCGCCAGATCGGGCCCGTCGCTGGCCACGAGCAATCGCTGGACGGATTGCTGACAGAGGCGAGCCGTATGCTCTCGGGCATGTCGCGCGGTGCGGGGCTCGTGCTGACCGCGAAAAACGACGTTATTCTGAAACATGTGGAATTCATCCGCTTGGAGCCGACCAAGGCACTTGCCGTGCTGGTGGGCGACCATAATCAGGTGGAGAACCGCATCATCGAGTTGCCGGCGGGCATTTCCTCGTCGCAACTGACCGAGGCGGCGAATTTCATCAATGCCCACCTGTCGGGCCAGACGCTGCAGGAACTGCGCAGCCAGTTTCAGACGCAGCGGGCGGAACTTCAGTCGGAGCTCGGCACGCTGGCACAGGACCTCGTCGAGCGCGGCCTTGCCATGTGGGCTGGCGACAGCGAGGACGGCAAGCTTGGCCGCCTCATCGTGCGTGGTCGCTCCAACCTGCTGGAGGGACTTGCCGGTGAAGAAGACATCGACCGGGTCCGGCTGCTGTTCGACGATCTCGAGCGCAAGGAAAACCTCATCGAAATCCTCAATCTTGCTGAAAGCGGGTCAGGCGTGAGGATTTTCATCGGTTCGGAAAACAAGCTGTTTTCGCTGTCCGGCTCCTCGCTGATCGTCGCGCCCTATCGCGATGAGGACAATCGAGTCGTGGGTGCGGTCGGCGTCATCGGCCCGACGCGGCTGAATTATGCCCGTATCGTGCCAATGGTGGATTACACCGCACAGATCATGGCGCGCCTTTCCCGCAAGCAGCGATAGGGCGGCCCCCGGGTCCCCCAAGAGATTGCGGCAAGCTTTTCGCCGCAAGCCTTGATTTTTGCCCGTCAAAGCTCGATATCGGGCGCAACCACTAACTGTCTAATCTGGAGAACGTCATGACCGACGATACAAAAAAGCCCGGACCTGACGCGGACGTCGCGGAAGAGTTTGTCGAACCTGCCCAGGCAGGTGAAGAACAGGCCGAAACGGCAGAGCCCGATCCGGTGGAGGTGCTCAAGGCTGAGAACGCCGATCTGCGCGATAAATTCCTGCGCCTTGCCGCCGAGATGGACAATCTTCGCCGCCGCACCGAGCGTGATGTCAAGGATGCCAAGGCCTATTCGATGGCTGCCTTTGCACGCGATATGCTTGCCGTTTCCGATAATCTTCGCCGCGCGCTGGAAGCCATTCCCGATGAGCTCAAGACCAATGGCGAAGCCGGTCTCAACGGCCTGATTGAGGGCGTGGAGATGACCGAGCGGTCAATGCTGTCGACGCTGGAACGCCACGGCGTGAAGAAGATCGATGCCGAGGGCCAGAAGTTCGACCCGAATTTCCACCAGGCCATGTTTGAAATTCCCAACACGGCCGTTCCCAACAACACCGTATTGCAGGTGATTCAGGCCGGTTTCACCATTGGCGACCGCGTTTTGCGCCCCGCTATGGTCGGTGTCTCCAAGGGCGGCCCGAAGGCGGAAGCTGCTGCCTCGGCCGAACCGGGCACCGCGTCCGTGAACGAAAAAGACGCTTGAGGACATCCGTTTGGATGTAACGAAAAACGCGCCTTCTGGGCGCGTTTTTTATTGCCATTAACTGGGAAAGAAGGCCTGCCGTCAGGCAGCCGTCGCCTGTTCCTGATTAAGGAACGCGTATATTGCGGTGTCGGAATCGGTAGCACGCAGCTTGGCCACCAGTTCAGGGTCGCGCAGGGCCCGCGCAATGCGCGAAAGAGCCTTCAGATGATCGGCGCCGGCGCCCTCCGGTGCGAGCAGAAGAAATACGAGATCGACGGGCTGATCGTCCAGTGCCTCGAAATCAACCGGCGTTTCAAGACGCGCGAAAACCCCGGTGATCTGCTGAATGCTGTTAAGCTTGCCATGCGGAATGGCAATGCCGTGGCCGACACCAGTCGAACCGAGCTTTTCACGCTGGAGGATGACGTCGAAAACTTCCCGTTCCGAGACTCCGGTAATTCTGGCTGCCTTTGCGGCCAGCTCCTGAAGCAACTGCTTTTTGGAATTCACCTTGAGGGCGGGAATAATCGCATCTTGTTGCAGCAGATCTGCCAACGCCATTCTCTTTTTCCTTCATGCCATCGAGAGAGGTGGGGGACAGAGGCGCTTTCGCGCTCTGCCTCCCACGTCTTGTCAGACTGTTCAGCTCTTGATCGTTTCCGCGTCGATCCAGCCAATATTGCCGTCATGACGTCGGTAGACGATGTTGAGATATTCCTTGCCCGGGCTGCGGAACAGCAGAACCGGTTCGTCCGTCATGTCGAGCGCCATCACGGCGCTGGCGACAGACATGGTCTTAATCTGTTTCGAACTTTCGGCCACAATGGTGGGTGCGTAATCCTCAGGGACCTCATGGTCCTCATCGGGAATAGCATCCATGACCGTGTAAGCGATTTCCTGCGATACACCGTTCGCACCATTGTGGTGGTCTTTCAGCTTGCGCTTGTAACGACGCAGGCGCTTCTCGATCCGCTCTGCGGCGGCGTCGAAGCTCGCCTGCGGATCATTTGCCTGACCCGCCGCATGCAATACAACACCGGTATCGAGATGCAGCTTGCAATCGGCCGCAAAACGCGATCCGGACTTCTCCACCGTCACCTGGCCTGAATACCCCCCATCGAAGTATTTGGTAACTGCCAGACCTATATTGTCCTCAATCCGCTGACGGAAAGATTCACCGATCTCCATATGTTTACCAGATACACGCACACTCATGGAAATTTTCCTTTTTGTAGTGATTTGCGAGTACCAGCTTACGTCAAGCCGCGCGCGCATCCAAGCGTTTCGAAGACCTTAAAAAGCCCTCATTCGAATTTTACGCCCATGGACGGTGGAGGTGAATCCGTTACAAATGACCTTGCTTACGTGTGCGGCGGGCTTCTAGCCCCTGCCGTTGAAAGAGTCAATGGTGCGGCAAAAAACCGCTGCGAACGTGATCGGGTACCTCGATTAGAAAGCGGAGAGCTTGGCCATAGCCTTCTTCTCCCGGCGCCTCTGCACCGAAGAGGGAATATTCATCGCTTCGCGATATTTCGCAACGGTGCGGCGAGCGATATCGATGCCACCCTTTTTCAGATTGTCGACGATATCATCGTCGGAAAGCACCGCATCGGCTGCTTCGTGGGCGATCATGGCCTTGATGCGGTGACGAACCGCTTCGGCGGAGTGGCTGTCTCCGCCCTCTACTGCGCTGATCGATACGCTGAAGAAATATTTGAGCTCGAACAGCCCACGTGGCGTGAGCATGTACTTCTTGGACGTCACCCGGCTGACGGTGGATTCATGCATCTTGATGGCGTCGGCCACCGTCTTGAGGTTCAGTGGGCGCAAATGATCGACACCGTTGACGAGGAAGGCATCCTGTTGGCGGACGATTTCCGTCGCCACCTTCATGATTGTGCGGGCGCGCTGATCGAGGCTGCGGGTCAGCCAATGGGCCGTCTGCATGCATTCGGAGAGAAAATCCTGATCTTCGCCGGCACGCGCCTTGTGTTTCGACACCTCGGCGAAGTAGCTCTGGTTGATAAGCACGCGCGGCAGGGTCTCGGGATTGATTTCCACCAGCCAGCCGCCGGCGGAGGAGGGACGAACGATGATATCGGGAACAATGGTTTCTGAAACCATCGAGTCATAACCCGCACCGGGACGGGGATTGAGTGTGCGGATTTCGGCCAGCATATCGAGAAGGTCTTCCTCATCGACACCGCAGATTTTCTTCAGGGTCGCGAAGTCCCGTTTCGCAAGCAGTTCCAGATTGTCGATAAAGGCCCGCATCGCCGGGTCCAGCCGATCCTTTTGCGCCAGCTGGATTGCGAGGCACTCGCTGAGAGAGCGGGAAAAGACGCCCGGTGGGTCAAAGCTCTGGAGTGTCCTCAGCACCTCCTCGACTGATGAAGGACTTGTGCCCAGCCGCTCGGCGACATCCTCGACGGCGTCGGCAGCGATGTATCCCGTCTCGTCAAGCTGGCCGATCAGCGCATCGGCAATCATCCGGTCTTCTGCGGCAGCTATGGCGAGGGGCAATTGTTGATTGAGATGGTCGCTGAGGCTCTGCCTGGCAGCAACGAAGTCGTCGAGGTCATAACTTTCCCCGGATTCCTGCCCGGGCATCGACTTCCATTGGCCCGCCAGTTCAGGAGCATCGGCTTTTCTGGGCTCTGCATCGTCAGGAAAGACATTTTCGAAGCTGGTATCCAGCTGCTCTCCGAGATTGGCGGCTCGATCGCCATACCAGTCGTCGCTGTCGGCAGTGACATCAGGTGATCGCTCCGCACCATCGCCATCCGCGTCGCCGAAACTTTCCGCGTCTAGGGGTGCATCGCTGCCCAAATCACTGTCGTTTGCTGCAATTTCCAGCAGCGGATTGCGCTCCACTTCCTGCGCAATGAACTGCGTCAGCTCGAAATGCGTCATCTGAAGCAGCTGGATCGACTGCATCAGTTGCGGTGTCATCACGAGAGACTGGTTTTGACGCAGCAAAAGGCTGGCAGACAATGCCATGGCGGACGCGAAACTCCCTTTACAGCTTCTCCGTCGCCTGAATTTCCAAAAATTTTACTGAGACGACGGAACTTGGCCCAAAAATTGCTTTTTTATTTTGTTTGGTCAAGCGTCAGCGCGGGGCGCGATGAAGAATCTTTCGCGCCCGCCATCCTAAAGGCTGAAATTGTTACCCAGATAGAGCCGTCTTACGTCCGGATTATTCACGATGTCGTCAGGCCGGCCGTGCGTCAGGACCTCACCAGCGTGGATGATGTAAGCGCGGTCGATGAGGCCCAGTGTCTCACGCACATTGTGGTCCGTCACCAGAACGCCGATGCCGCGGGCTGTGAGGTGCCTCACCAGATTCTGAATGTCGCTCACCGAAATCGGATCGACGCCGGCAAAAGGCTCGTCGAGCAGCATGAATGTCGGATCGGTCGCAAGGGCGCGTGCGATTTCCAGGCGGCGGCGTTCACCACCCGAAAGCGCGACGGCAGGCGATTTGCGCAGCTGCGCGATATGAAACTCTTCCAGCAGCTCATCGAGCTTGCGGTTGCGTTTCGCCGCGTCAGGTTCATGCACTTCGAGCACGGCGCGGATGTTTTCCTCAACGGTAAGGCCGCGGAAAATCGATGCTTCCTGCGGTAGGTAACCAACGCCAAGGCGCGCGCGCCGGTACATCGGCATTGTGGTCACATCATTGCCGTTAATGGCGATCTTGCCGGTATCGACGGGAACCAGACCCGTAATCATGTAGAAACAGGTGGTTTTACCGGCGCCGTTGGGACCAAGCAGCCCGACGGCCTCACCGCGACGCACGACAAGCGAAACGCCGTTGACGACGCGACGGGTATTGTACGTCTTGGTCAGGCCATGCGCGATCAGCGTTCCCTCATACGGGGTTTTATCGGCCGTTGAGGCGGCAGCTGCGGCTCGGCTGCGCCCGCCGCCGAATATCTTTGAGATGGAAGCTATGTTCACGAGAAACTACTGTTTTTTCTGCGACTTCGGATCAAGCATGATCCGAACGCGACCGCCGCAAGCATCGAGCTTTGCCTGCCCCGTCTCCATGAAAACCGTCAATTTGCAGCCGGTAAAGACATTGGTACCCTCGGAGAGGACGACCTGCTTGCCGGTGAGGATGAATGTCTGGCTCGCCATGTCGAATTCGCCGTGATCAGCGGTCGCATTCTGCGTGCCTGAGGTCAGGTAAACGTTGTTGTCGACGAAGATCTTTTCGATCTGGGCGTTGCCACCGGTCAGCGACGCGCCTTGACCGGCATAATTGACCGTCATCTTGCCGGCTTGCAGCGTCGTCGTGCCCTGCACAACCTTCACGTTTCCGGTGAAATAGGCCTTGCGCTCCTGGTCTCGAACTTCCGCCTGATCGCTGTCGATCGTGATCGGCTCGTCGCTTGACAGCTTGACGCCCTGCATATTGCTGGTCGTGCTCTGTGCAACTGCGGCGGTAGCAAGACAGGAAAAAATCAGGCCCGCATAAGCGATGCCTGCATATTTGCCAAAGGTAACGGGACGGGACATTTGCATCATCTGGACCGGGCTCTCACTTGCCTTCATTTTTAATATTGGATGCAGCGATACGTGCCCGTACCTGCCCCGAAAATACGATGGTTTTGCCATTATCGGCGATATCAATCGATTGCGCAACAATCGACCCGTCGTTTGTTTTGATTGAAACAGGGTCCTTGCTGCTCATTTTTCCGGCCTTCAGATCGACATCTGCAGACTGGAACTTCGCTTGTATGCCATTGCTGAGATTGATGTCAAAAGGGGCCGTCATCGTCAGCTTGTTCGTGGCCCTGTCAAAAACGCCTTCCTTCGCGATCACCTGCGCAACGCCGTCGTTGACCGGCACCGCCGCAAGAACCTTCTCCAAGGTCATGAGATTGGGGTTCGCAATGTCCTGCAACGCCCGGTCCGCGTTCATGGAGTAATCAATCCCCTTCTCGTTGCGGCCTGCAACGGCAGGTTTTTCCATCACGATCTTGCCGTCTTCGATCCTCGCGCTTTCCAGCGAGACATTTTCAGGCGCCCAGGTTCGAATAACCGAGACCGCGATGAAGACGAGCGAAATAATCACCGAGCTGACCGGAAGAATGATCTTCAGGCGCTTCACGCGCGCAGAATGGCGCAATGCCAAACCGTAGGCGCGGTTCTGGTCGTTCGGCAACGGAAATGCTGGCGCGGCTTCGCGGAGTCTATCAAGCATAAGTGTGGGTCCGGAATGCTTCTCAGGCCTCGGTGTGGCGTACAATCGAAGCTTGTGTCTCAAGTCAATATATTTGGCACGAGTGCTTTGTCCTGCCAATATGGTTTTTGTCGGGAGAGGTGCAAGAGAAATGCGAATTTAATCGTAATTCTGGTTTCCTATTGTTTCCTTGCGGCTTCGCGCTAGAAGTTCCATATGGCCTAAAACGCAAAAGCGGACGATAGAGGTTTTGATGGACAATATGGCGATAGCGGATCGAAGGCGGTTGCGCCGCAAGTTGACTTTCTGGCGTATTGCCGCCGTTCTGCTGCTTGTCGCGGGCGCTTTTGGCCTCTATCGGGTCTTCTGGGAAGGGCCTCCGCAGAGCGCGAGACCGCATATCGCCCGGGTCGAAATCACCGGCCTGATCACCGACAATACCGAACTTCTTGAACGGCTCGACAAGATCGCCGAGAGCGATAACGTCAAAGGCCTGATCGTCTCCATTTCCTCGCCCGGTGGCACGACTTATGGCGGTGAGCGCATATTCAAGGCCATCAGGGCTGTGGCGGAAAAGAAGCCTGTTGTCTCCGATGTCCGCACGCTTGCAGCGTCGGCAGGATACATGATCGCATCGGCGGGTGACGTCATCGTCGCCGGGGACACCTCCATCACCGGCTCGATCGGGGTGATTTTCCAGTATCCGCAACTCGGTCCGTTGCTGGAAAAGCTCGGCGTCTCGCTCCAGGAAATCAAGTCATCGCCGATGAAAGCCGAGCCTTCGCCGTTCCATGATGCGCCGGAGGAAGCCAAGACGATGATCCGCGCCATGGTGATGGATAGCTATGGCTGGTTTGTCGATCTTGTGGCCGATCGCCGCAAGCTGCCGCGCGAGGACGTGTTGAAACTGGCTAATGGATCGATCTACACCGGCCGTCAGGCGCTTGCCAACAAGCTGGTCGACACGCTGGGCGGCGAAAAGGAGATTCGCGCCTATCTCGAAACCCGTGGTGTGGCGAAGGATCTGCCGATCGTCGAATGGCGTGCGCCGTCGTCGAATTCGCCTTTTGCGCTGTTCAGTGTTGCGCAAATAGCGAAGTTTCTGGGATACGACGATTTAATTCCCTTTGCGGGGGCTGGCCAGCTCGGAGCGGACAAGTTGTTTCTTGACGGTCTTGTTTCCGTTTGGCAGGTTGAGCCGCGTTAAAAATCCAATTCTTTCAGGGGGCAACCGTGATCAAGTCTGAACTGGTGCAGATCGTTGCTGCGCGTAACCCGCACCTTTATCACCGCGATGTGGAAAACATCGTCAATGCGGTGCTGGATGAAATCACCGATGCCCTGGCCGCAGGAAACCGCGTCGAGCTTCGTGGTTTCGGCGCATTCTCCGTCAAAAACCGTCCTTCCCGTTCCGGGCGGAACCCGCGCACGGGTGAGTCGGTTTTCGTCGAGGAAAAATGGGTGCCTTTCTTCAAGACGGGCAAGGAACTGCGCGAACGCCTCAATCCCGGTATGGGTGACGAAGAGGACGATTGACCGCCCTTGGAGCCCGGCGATTAAGAATGTGCCGGTCGCGCGTTTGCAGTGATGGAGTATTGTCGGATGTCGAAAAAAATCATCAACCTCATCATTCTGCTGCCCCTGGCGATCATCCTCGTCATCCTCTGCGTCGCCAATCGACAGTCCGTGACGCTGGCCCTTAATCCCTTCCGGCCGGATGACAGCGTTCTGTCCTTCACGGCGCCCTTCTTTGTTTTCCTCTTCCTGGCGGTCATTTTTGGTGTCCTGCTGGGGTCGGCGGCCACATGGGTCGCTCAGGGAAAACACCGCAAACGCGCCCGTATCGAGGCCAGGGAAGCCATTCGCTGGCATGATGAGGCGAACCGTCAAAAGGCGGCAACGGGCGGCGCCGTACCGAACGCGGGACAGCTCCCGGCAAAGTGATGGTGCCGAGAATTGTTGTGGCTCTGGTAGAGCGGCGTTCGGGATGCTATTTGCTGCGCAATAAGACGCGGGCATAAGCGGAAAGATTCCATTGAAGAAAAAAGACAGCCGACCGGGCACGCGCGCGCGGGCCGGGGCCGATAAGAAGCAGATTAACGCCGTGAAGCCGGCACGCAGACCGGATGCAGCGCCGAAAAGGCGTGAGCCCGACGCCGTGCGCAACGCGCCAAAAGCGCCGGCGAAGGAAAAGGTCAGTATAGCATCAGCCGTAGAACAGGTGCCCGCACGTCCCCTCAAGGAGCGCACCGGGATTTTGCCTGCCGAGCAGGTTCCCGTCATTCTCGAATCGAGCGGGGCCGGTGATTTTCACCTGATTGACAGCGGCAACGGCCTGAAGCTTGAACAATATGGTGATTACCGCGTGGTTCGTCCGGAGGCCCAGGCGCTGTGGAAACCCTCCGTTCCGGACCGCGTGTGGCAGAATGCCGATGCCATCTTCACCGGCGATACGGATGAAGACGGGATGGGTCGCTGGCGTTTCCCGAAAGCGGCGCTCGGCGAGACCTGGCCCCTGTCGTTGCTCGGCGTCAATTTTCTCGGCCGGTTCACCGCATTCCGCCATGTCGGCGTTTTCCCCGAACAGATCGTCCACTGGGAATGGCTGAAACATGCGGTCGAGACGGCCGACCGGCCACTGAAGGTTTTGAACCTCTTCGGCTACACCGGTGTCGCCTCGCTGGTTGCGGCGGCGGCCGGGGCTGAAGTGACCCATGTGGACGCGTCGAAGAAAGCAATTGGCTGGGCGAAGGAAAACCAGTCGCTCGCAGGATTGGAAAATGCGCCAATTCGTTGGATATGCGAAGACGCGATGAAGTTCATCCAGCGGGAAGAACGTCGTGGCAACACCTACGACATCATCCTCACCGATCCGCCAAAATTCGGCCGCGGCACCCATGGCGAAGTCTGGCAGCTGTTCGACCATCTGCCGCTGATGCTCGATATCTGCCGGGAAATCCTCTCGCCCAAGGCGCTAGGCCTGGTGCTGACTGCCTACTCCATCCGGGCCAGCTTCTATTCCATGCATGAACTGATGCGCGAAACGATGCGCGGCGCGGGCGGCACTGTTGCGTCTGGAGAACTGGTCATTCGCGAGGCCGGGCTAGACGGCAAAACGCCGGGCCGCGTTCTTTCCACATCGCTGTTCAGCCGCTGGGAGCCGAAATGATGAAGGACATGCGCGAAAACGCCACGCGACGCGTTGGCCAGGTCAAGGAAGTGACGAGTCTTGCCAATCCCATCATCAAGGATATCAAGGCACTGACCCAGAAAAAGGGCAGGGAAGAGACGGGCACCTTCATGGCTGAAGGCCTGAAACTGGTCATCGACGCCCTTGAGCTTGGCTGGACGATCAAGACCCTGGTTTACGCCAAGGCCGCCAAGGGCAAGCCTCTGGTGGAGCAGGCGGCGGTAAAGACCGTGGCCTCGGGCGGTCTCGTACTCGAAGTCAGCGAAAAGGTCATCGCCTCGATCACCCGCCGCGACAATCCGCAGATGGTGGTCGGCATTTTCGAACAGAAATGGAAGCCGCTGAAGGATATCCGACCGGAAAAGGGCGAGACCTATATCGCGCTCGACCGCGTGCGCGATCCCGGAAATCTCGGCACCATCATTCGCACGGCGGATGCGGCGGGCGCTTCTGGCGTCATTCTGGTCGGCGATTGCACCGATCCGTTTTCGCTGGAGACGGTGCGCGCCACAATGGGCTCGGTTTTTGCCACGCCGGTCGCTCGTGCCTCCGTCGATGAATTTCTGGCCTGGAAAAAATCGGCTGGCGTCAGTGTTGTTGCCACGCATCTTGCCGGTTCGGTCGATTATCGAAAGATCGACTATGCCGGCAAACCGGTCGTGATCTTGATGGGTAACGAGCAATCCGGCCTTCCGCCGGAACTCGCCGGCAAGGCGGACCAACTGGCGCGCATTCCCCAGCAGGGCCGTGCCGATAGTCTCAATCTCGCCATCGCAACCGCCGTCATGCTGTTTGAAGCACGGCGACATCTCCTCGAACTGGCACCGGTGACGTAATGGCCAAAGCGGCATTGTTCTCGAAATTCGGTCCTGCTTTTGCGCTGATCGTCGCGGCACTGGTGCTGGACCAGGTCGTCAAGCAGCTGGTTGAGGCCTATCTGCCGCTGCAACAGATGGTGCCCGTCGCTCCGTTCCTTGCGCTCTACCGGACCTACAATCTCGGTGTTGCCTTTTCGATGCTCGAAGACATGCACGGCTGGTTCATCGTCAGCATGCGGCTTGTGATCGTCGTCTTCGTTCTGTGGCTGTGGCGCAAGACGGCAGCGGACCGCACCTTCGCCCATCTCGGCTTTGCCTTCATTATTGCAGGTGCCGCCGGCAATCTTCTCGACCGTTTTTTTTACGGCCACGTCATCGACTACATTCTGTTTTACACTGAGACTTGGTCCTTCGCCGTTTTCAATCTCGCAGACAGTTTCATAACCATTGGCGCAGCTTGCGTTATCCTTGACGAAGTTTTGCACGCCCGGGCAGCCAAAACGTAAAATTTTAGGGTTGCCGCCAAACATATCAAAACCGCTGCCGTGGTAGCGGTTGAGCATGAGCGAACTGGCAAGACTGCGGCAAAAAGTTTCGGATGGGCTTGGCCTGGCCGCCACGGCGGAGCAGGCGGCAGATCGCATCGATACCGCGCCGCGACGAGCGGACGAGGACCATGCGATCCATGTCAGCACTGTAGCGCTCCACATCGCCGCATCCTTATCCGTTGGAGGCTTTGTCGCGGCTCTGGTTGCACTTGCAGTGCCCTATGCGACGACCGTCGGCCTGGCAGTCTTCTTTGGCTTGCTGCTCGTCAGCCTCCTTGTCTACGCGCTCTTTCGCACGCCTCCTCAGCGGCCGGTTACTCAGGTCGCAGAATCCGATCTCAGGCTCCGGCAGACGCAAAACCGATCGTTGATCGCGGAGATGCAGGAATCCATGGGCGACATTCTCGTGATCCGTGACATGAACCGGCGCATCGTCGAGGCGAACCGGATCTTTCGCGACATGACCGGTTGTGCGGCGCCGGAAGGATTAAGCTGCGAGGAAATCGGTATTGCTTTCCGTCCGGGTGAGAAGGTTCACGCCTATGATGTCGAGATCGCGACGCCGTTCGGTCAGCGCATCTTTTCCTGGCATGATGTCGTGACGCGAGATCTTTCAAGTAGCCGACTTATGATCAGCAGCATCGCGAGAGACGTGACCGAGGAGCGGCTTGCGCTCGCCGAGCGGGAAGACGCCCGGTTACGAGCCGAAAAGGCCGATGCCGTGAAGGCAAGGCTGCTTGCCACGGTCAGCCACGAGATCCGGTTGCCACTTTCCGGCATGCTCGGCATGAACCATCTTCTGTCCCAGACCAAACTCAACGAAGAACAGCGCAATTATCTGGATGGCATGCGGCAGTCCGGCCAGTCGCTGGTGCAACTGGTCGAGGATCTCCTGGATTATTCGACACTGGAGGCGGGTCGCTTCAGGCTCAATCCGCGCGCTGAAAATCTGCGCCGGCTGATCGAGAGCGTCGTTGAGATGCTGGCCCACCGCGCGCATGAGAAGGGCATCGAAATCGCCTCCTTCGTAACGCCTGATGTGCCCGATCATCTCGATTTCGATCCGGCAAGGCTCCGGCAGGTTCTCTTCAATCTCATCGGCAATGCCGTCAAATTCACGCGGGAAGGCGGGGTGGTCGTCAGGGCGCACATGGTTGGCGGGGAATTATGCATCGGCGTTGAAGATACCGGTCCTGGCATGAGCGAGGCGGAGCAGAAACGCATCTTTGGCGAGTTCGAGCAGGCCGGGCCTGTATCGCAGCAAAGCGCCGGCACGGGTCTTGGCCTCGCGATTTCCGCCCGCATCGTGCGCGAATTCGGTGGCAGCCTCACGGTTTCCAGCCGAAAAGGAAAGGGGAGCACCTTTAAGCTGACGTTCCGGCCGGCTGGCGCCCCTGCCGAGATGGTGGATGTCGGAAGGCGCCGGTGTCTGCAGCATACGAATGTCCTCCTTATCGCGCCGGAAGGTGTGGCGGCAGGGGTGACCATGGAGGCGATCAAAGCGCTCGGGGGACGATGCCAGCTCATTCACCAGCCAGATGATCTTGAAAGGCTGCGAAACGACGCAACCGTGCAGGCGGAGGGGCTTACCGATATCATTGTCGATCGGCGTATTTCACCGCTGTTCAGGGATGCACTTAAGGATTGGCCACACCAGGATGTTCGCCGCACGCTGCTGGTCAGCCCGGAAGAGCGCCCCTCGACAATGCATGTATCCTTCGACGCCTGGTTGATCCGGCCGCTGCGCGAAAAATCCCTGATCGACGTTCTGTGCGGCCGTCTGCGCGGGATCGAGCGTCGGGATGCGATCAACGACAACCATCCGGATGTGGGATTTTCCTCGCGCGTCATGAAAGACCCGACAGGCGGCATTGAGATCCTCGTTGCCGAAGACGACGCCGTCAACCAGCGCATCGTCCGCGCTGTCCTGGAAAAAAACGGTTATGTCGTTCGTCTTGTCGAAGACTTCGAGGGGCTCCGGCACTCTTTGGAACCCTGCGCGCGCCGTTTGCCTGATCTCATCATATCCGATCTCAATATGCCGGGCGGTGAGGGGATGGACGTGCTTCCCGAGCTTTTGCGGAGCATGGAGGCTGACAGAAGTATTCCCGTCATTGTACTGAGCGGCGATGCGACGACTGCGCCCGCTGAAAAGCTGCTGGAAGCCGGCGCCGGCGCCGTGCTTGCCAAGCCTGCCGATCCAGGCCGGCTGGTTGAGGAAATTCACCGGCTACTGAAGGCAAAACGTCCGTCGCTAATATGAAACGGCGGACTCGCGCTAGTCGCATTTTGTCACTATTCTGTCGTCAAATAGTGATTTATGACAGGAAAATTCTTTGGTGGCGGAGCGATTCCCCATGGTTGCCGAAATCCTCAATCATGACATTTGCGAGAACAATGTCGTCATTCCTGCTCGTCCGGACATAGCTCAGGACAATGAGGGTCTTTTCGGGCGTATCGGCAAGCTGGAAACACGGCTGGCAAGAAACGAACGAGAGATCGATGCCGCGCAATCCGTGCGTTACCGGGTCTTTGTGGACGAGATGAAGGCGCGCCTTCCCGCAGAAGCGATGCGGCGCCAGCGCGACTTCGACGCCTGGGACAGCGTTTGCGATCATCTGCTTGTTCTCGACAAGTCGATCGAAGGCGACAGCGAGGACCAGATCGTCGGTACCTATCGCCTGCTGCGGCAGGATATCGCGATGGCAAATAACGGCTTTTATTCAGCCAGCGAATTCGACATCGCTGGCCTCGTCGCACGTCATCCCGGCAAGCGCTTCATGGAACTTGGCCGCTCCTGCGTGCTGCCGGAATATCGCACCAAACGCACCGTCGAGCTTCTGTGGCAGGGCAACTGGTCTTATGCGGTCAAACACCGCATGGACGCGATGATCGGCTGCGCCTCATTCCCCGGCGTGCAGCCGGAAGCGCACGCGCTCGCCTTGTCCTTCCTGCACCATAATTGCTTGGCAAAGGGAGAGTGGGAAGCGGTCGCGCTCCCCGAACTCTACCACGAAATGGACCTCGTCCCGGCAGAGGCGCTCAACGCCCGCAAGGCGCTGAATGCCATGCCGCCGCTGATCAAGGGTTACATGCGTCTCGGGGCCATGTTTGGCGCTGGCGCGGTCGTTGATCATGCTTTCAACACGACCGATGTCCTGGTGGTTCTGCCGGTATCATCCATCGCCGGCCGTTACATCAGCTATTATGGCGGCGAGGCCGAACGCATCAACGGTTGATCGGTTTTTGATCTGCGCCATCAGGATGTTCCTGTGGGCAGCGCATCCGCGTCTGTTGTCTTGGGGCGGCCATTCCCGCTAGTGTCGGCGCTCATTTTCCGCAACACGATATGACATCGGCAGGCCATTGACGGACGTTCTGACAACCGCTTCCCTGATCTCGGAAGAAAGCCGCGCGACGGCCACTCCGATGATGGAGCAATATATCGAGATCAAGGCGAACAATCCCGGTTCGCTGCTGTTCTACCGCATGGGCGATTTTTACGAATTGTTCTTCGACGATGCGGTGGACGCCTCCCGCGCTCTCGGTATCACCCTGACGAAACGCGGCCAGCATATGGGTCACGATATTCCCATGTGTGGCGTTCCCGTTCACGCGGCGGATGACTATCTCCAGAAGCTTATCATGCGCGGTTATCGCGTGGCTGTCTGCGAACAGGTCGAGGATCCGGCAGAAGCCAAGAAGCGCGGCTCGAAATCCGTGGTCAAGCGCGATGTGGTGCGGCTCGTCACACCAGGCACGCTGACGGAAGAAAAACTGCTGTCGCCGACGGAATCCAACTATCTGATGGCGCTGGCGCGTATTCGCGGCAGTGTAGAAGCACAGTTTGCGCTCGCCTGGATCGATATTTCCACCGGCGTTTTCCGTCTGGCGGAGACGACGCTTACCCGGCTTCTCGCCGATATCTGGCGCATCGATCCGCGCGAGTTGATCGTCGCCGACACCCTGTTCCACGATGATGAACTTCGGCCGGTTTTCGATATGCTGGGCCGGGTGGCGGTGCCGCAGCCGGCCATTCTCTTCGATAGCGCGACAGCGGAAGGGCGCATCGCGCGTTATTTCAACGTCTCGACGCTCGACGGATTCGGCACGTTTTCACGAGTGGAAATGGCCGCTGCCGCTGCTGCGGTTGCCTATGTCGAAAAGACGCAGATTGCCGAGCGCCCGCCACTTGGCGCGCCTGAGCGGGAAAGTGCCGCCTCCACGCTGTTCATCGATCCCGCCACCCGCGCCAATTTGGAGCTCGTAAAAACGCTGTCGGGTGACAGGGACGGCTCGTTGCTGCATGCGCTGAACCGAACGGTCACCGGCGGCGGCGCGCGGCTTCTCGCCGAGCGGCTGATGTCACCCTTGACCGATCCGGAGAGGATCAATGCCCGTCTCGATGCGGTCGCTTATCTCATCGACGATGTCTCTCTCTGCGACGGTCTGCGCGATGCGCTGAAGCAGGTTGCCGATATGCCGCGTGCGCTCTCCCGTCTTGCGCTGGAGCGCGGCGGCCCACGCGATCTCGGCGCGATTAGACAGGGCTTGGCGTCGGCCGAGAGAATTGCCGTCATACTTGATCAGGGGCTGTTGCCGGAGGAGCTTGCTTCGGCCCTTGCCGATCTGAAAGCCTTGCCGCGCGGACTGGAAGCCATGCTCGGCTCGATGCTGGCCGACGATCTGCCGCTTCTGAAACGCGATGGCGGCTTCCTGCGTGAGGGCGCCAATCCCGAACTCGATGAGGTGCGGGCGCTGCGCGATCAGTCGCGCCGGGTGATCGCGGGGTTGCAGCTGCAATATGCGGAGGAAACCGGGATCAAGTCCCTCAAGATCAAGCACAACAACGTACTTGGTTATTTCATCGAGGTGACGGCGGGCAATGCCGATGTGATGACGGCGACCGATGAGGCGAAGGCCCGCTTCATCCACCGCCAGACCATGGCCGGAGCCATGCGCTTCACCACCACAGAGCTTGCCGATCTCGAAAGCCGCATCGCCAATGCCGCGGCTGAAGCTCTGACCATGGAGCTGGAAGCCTTCGAGCGCATGGTTGAGGCAGTGGTAAAGCAGGCGGAGGCGATCAAGGCGGGTGCGCTGGCACTAGCGGTCATCGATGTCGCCTCAAGCCTCGCTTATCTCGCCACCGAACAGGCCTATTGCCGCCCGATCGTCGATGCCTCCATGACCTTCTCGATCAAGGGTGGGCGGCACCCCGTTGTGGAGCAGGCTTTGAGGCGGCAGTCAGCCGGACCCTTCATTGCCAATAACTGCGACCTGTCTGCCGTCAATGGCGGCAAGAACGGCGCGATCTGGCTGCTCACCGGTCCGAACATGGGCGGTAAATCCACGTTCCTGCGCCAGAATGCTCTGATCGCCATCCTCGCGCAGATCGGCTCCTTCGTTCCGGCGGAGGCCGCCCATATCGGCGTCGTTGACCGGCTGTTTTCGCGTGTCGGCGCGTCTGACGATCTGGCGCGTGGCCGCTCGACCTTCATGGTGGAGATGGTGGAAACTGCCGCCATTCTCAATCAGGCGACGGATCGCTCGCTGGTCATCCTGGACGAGATCGGCCGGGGTACGGCGACCTTCGACGGACTTTCTATCGCTTGGGCGTCGGTGGAGCACCTGCACGAGGTCAACCGCTGCCGCGGCCTTTTTGCCACCCATTTCCATGAGCTCACCGTCCTGTCGGAAAAGCTAGGCCGCCTTTCCAATGCCACGATGCGGGTAAAAGAGTGGGAAGGCGATGTCATCTTCCTGCACGAAGTCGGACCGGGCGCTGCGGATCGTTCCTACGGCATTCAGGTGGCGCGGCTCGCGGGCTTGCCGGCCTCGGTAGTGGAGCGGGCCCGCGAGGTACTGACGAAGCTGGAGGATGCCGACCGCAAGAACCCGGCAAGCCAGCTGATCGATGATCTGCCGCTGTTCCAGATCGCGGTTCGCCGCGAGGAAACGCGCAAGGCAGGAGCATCAAAGGTGGAGGAAGCCCTGAAAAGCTTCAACCCGGACGAAATGACCCCGCGTGAGGCATTGGACGCGCTCTATGCGCTAAAGAAAGAACTTGGCAAGGCTTGAAGGGATAGAGTGCCTGTCCATAGCCTCTGAAACTCTTTATAGGACACTCCCAACGCAAGCGGTGGGATCTCCCACAGGACATGGATACCGGCATAGATGGCCATCAAGGACCTGGATTTTTCCGACATTCTCGATGTATCGGCGCTGAAGCGAGACTGCGACGTCATCTTCAGGGAAGACGGCAAGCGCATCGCCGACATCAGGTCCGATCTGCTGCCGATCTTCCGCAAGGCCAGCACGGAAGGTCGGGAGAAGGTGCGGGAGCTTTTGAAGGCGGATGGCAGTGGCATCGATTGCGCCCGACGCATCTCCTGGCTGCAGGACCGGCTGATCGAAACCCTCTACGATCTTACCTGCCAATATGTCTATCCGAAGGATGCGCCGCAGATCGCGGTCGCCGCGGTTGGCGGTTATGGACGCGGCACACTGGCGCCGGGATCGGATATCGACCTCCTGTTCCTGCTTCCTCCGAAGAACACGCCTGACATGCACAAGGCCGTGGAGTTCGTGCTCTATCTCCTCTGGGATCTCGGCTTCAAGGTCGGCCACGCCACCCGCACCGTGGATGAGTGCATTCGGCTTTCAAAATCCGACATGACGATCCGCACCGCCATTCTGGAAGTCCGGGCGATCTGCGGCAAAAAATCCCTGACCGACGATCTCGAAAAACGTTTTGAGTCGGAGGTCGTCACCGGAACCGGCCCGGAATTCATCGCCGCCAAGCTCGCCGAGCGTGACCAGCGCCACCGCAAGGCC
This sequence comes from Agrobacterium sp. DE0009, assembly GCF_007680755.1. NCBI lineage: Bacteria > Pseudomonadati > Pseudomonadota > Alphaproteobacteria > Hyphomicrobiales > Rhizobiaceae > Agrobacterium > Agrobacterium sp. DE0009. The sequence continues at coordinate 1,604,983 of NZ_VEIU01000001.1, read as the reverse complement.
GGCGATACGCGCTATCTGGTGGAGCCGAACGTCAAGGAAGGCAAGGGCGGCTTGCGTGACCTGCACACGCTGTTCTGGATCGCCAAATATTATTACCACGTCCGCGACACGGCCGATCTCGTCAAACTCGGCGTTTTGTCACGGTCAGAACTGAAACTGTTTGAAAAGGCCGATGATTTTCTCTGGGCCGTCCGTTGCCAGATGCATTTCATCACCGGCAAGGCGGAAGAACGCCTTTCCTTCGACATCCAGCGAGAAATTGCCGACGCTTTGAATTATCAGCCGCGCCCCGGCCTCTCCGCCGTAGAGCGCTTCATGAAGCACTATTTCCTCGTCGCAAAAGATGTCGGTGATCTCACCCGCATCGTCTGCGCCGGTCTGGAAGACAGGCAGGCCAAGGACGTGCCGGGCCTTTCCGGCGTGCTCAGCCGCTTCGCCCACCGCGTTCGCAAGATTCCGGGTTCCGTGGAGTTCGTGGAAGACCGGGGCCGCATCGCGCTCGCCAAACCCGATGTGTTCAAGAACGATCCGGTCAATCTCATCCGGCTCTTCCATATCGCGGATATCAACAATCTCGAACTGCACCCCGATGCCTTGCGCGTCGTCACTCGTTCGCTTTCGCTCATCAATGACGAGCTGCGGGAAAACGAGGAGGCAAATCGGCTTTTCCTGTCGATCCTCACCTCGCGGCGCGATCCGGCATTGACGTTGCGGCGCATGAATGAAGCCGGCGTGCTCGGCAAATTCATCCCCGAATTTGGCAAGATCGTCGCGATGATGCAGTTCAACATGTATCACCATTACACGGTGGACGAGCATCTGATCCGCTCCGTCGGCGTGCTGTCGGAAGTGGACAAGGGAACAGCGGTCGATGCCCACCCGCTCGCCAATCAGCTGATGCCCGGCGTCGAGGAACGCGAGGCGCTTTATGTGGCGGTACTGCTGCACGATGTCGCCAAGGGCCGGCAGGAAGATCACTCGATTGCCGGCGCGCGTGTGGCGCGCAAGCTCTGCCAGCGCTTCCGTCTCACCGGCAAGCAGACTGAAACGGTTGTCTGGCTGATCGAGCAGCATCTTTTGATGTCCATGGTCGCCCAGACGCGCGACCTGCACGACCGCAAGACCATCACCGATTTTGCCGACAAGGTGCAATCCATGGAGCGGCTGAAGATGCTGCTTATCCTGACGGTCTGCGATATCCGCGCGGTTGGCCCCGGCGTGTGGAACGGCTGGAAGGGGCAGTTGCTACGTTCGCTGTATTATGAGACCGAACTGCTTCTGTCAGGCGGCTTCTCGGAAGTCTCCCGCAAGGAGCGCGCGCAGATTGCCCGCCAAGCGCTCTACGATGCCCTTGACGACTGGGGCCAGAAGGCGCGGCGCAAATATACAAAACTGCATTACGAGCCCTACCTGCTGACTGTGGCGCTGGAAGACCAGGTGCGCCACACCCGCTTCATCCGCGAGGCCGACAAGCAGGAGAAGGCGCTCTCGACCATGGTGCGCACCCATTCCTTCCACGCCATCACGGAAATCACCGTTTTGGCGCCCGACCACCCGCGCCTGCTTTCGATCATAACCGGCGCATGCGCCGCGGCTGGCGCCAACATTGCCGATGCGCAGATTTTCACCACCTCCGACGGGCGGGCGCTCGATACGATCCTTATCAACCGCGAATTTCCGATCGACGAGGACGAGACGCGGCGCGGCAACAATGTCGGCAAGCTCATCGAAGAAGTTCTCTCCGGCAAGCAGCGCCTGCCGGAAATGATCGCCACCCGCACCAAGAGCCGGAAGAAAAAGAGCGCCTTCACCATTCCGCCTTCGGTGACGATCTCGAATGGTCTGTCCAACAAGTTCACCGTGATCGAGGTCGAGTGCCTCGACCGGCCGGGGCTTCTGGCCGACATGACGGCGGTCATCGCCGACCTGTCACTCGACATTCACTCCGCCCGCATCACCACCTTCGGCGAGAAAGTCATCGACACCTTCTACGTGACCGACCTGTTCGGCCAGAAGGTGACGACGGACAACCGGCAGGCCAGCATCGCGCAACGCCTGAAGGCTGTGATGAGCGAGCAGGAGGACGAATTGCGCGACCGCATGCCGAACGGCATCATCGCCCACCCAGACGTGGCGGCCCTGCCGGCCGCGCGCACGGCAAAGGCTTGATAGTCCCATGAGTCTGATCGGCAAGTTCGCCACCGTCGGCACCGCCACGCTCGGCAGCCGCATTTTCGGCTTTCTGCGCGAAACGCTGATGGCAGCCGCCGTCGGCACCGGACCGGTGGCCGATGCCTTCAACGCCGCTTTTCGCTTCCCAAATACCTTCAGGCGACTTTTCGCCGAGGGTGCATTCAACTCTGCCTTCGTGCCGCTTTTCGCCAAGGAAATCGAAGCGAATGGCATGGAGGGTGCAAGGCGCTTTTCCGAAGAGGTCTTCGGCGTCCTGTTCACGGTGCTCCTGGCCCTGACAATTTTGATGGAATTGTCGATGCCGTTCATCGTCCGCACCGTCATCGCGCCGGGCTTCCTCGAAGATCCGGTGAAGTTCGATAACACTGTCCGCCTTGCGACGATCATGTTTCCCTATCTCGCCTGCATGTCGCTCGCGGCGATGATGGGCGGCATGCTGAACTCGCTGCACCGTTATTTTGCGGCGGCAATCGCACCGGTTTTCCTCAATATCATTCTCATCGGCGTGCTGGCGCTGGCCTGGTGGAAAAATTACGATCCGCTTCAAGTCGGTTATGCGCTCTCATGGGGCGTGATGGCGGCAGGTCTTGTGCAGCTCGCCATCGTCTGGATTGCAGTGCGCAATGCCGGCATGCGCATTGGTTTCCGCAGACCACGGCTCACAAAGAATGTGCAGCGCCTTCTGGTCCTTGCTCTGCCGGCAGCAATCACCGGGGGCATCACCCAGATCAATCTGCTCATCAACACCAACATCGCGTCCGGCGGCGAAGGTGTCATATCCTCCCTTGCCTATGCGGACCGCATCTATCAACTGCCGCTCGGTGTCGTCGGCATCGCTGTTGCCACGGTGCTCCTGCCGGAACTGGCGCGCGCGCTGCGCGGCGGCCATATGGTGGAGGCCGGAAGCCTGCAGAACCGCTCGGTCGAGTTCGTGCTCTTCCTGACCCTGCCCGCTGCCGCGGCACTTCTCGTCATGGCCGAACCCATCGTTCGTTTCCTGTACGAGCGCGGCAATTTTGCGCCGTCCGCAACGATCACCGTTTCACAAATCCTCGGCATCTACGGTTTGGGCCTTCCCGCTTTCGTGTTGATCAAGGCCTTCATCCCCGGTTTCTTCGCGCGCGAGGACACCCGCACGCCAATGATCTTCGCGGCGATTTCGGTTGTCGTGAATGTCTCGCTGGCGCTCACGCTTTTCCCGCGCCTCGGCGGTCCCGGCATCGCTATCGCGGAAATCACCGCTGGCTGGGTCAACGCCGCGCTGCTGTTTGGCATGCTCCTGTGGCGTGGTCACTGGCATCTGGATATTCCGCTGCTCACCCGTATCCCGCGCCTGCTCTTGGCCGCGGCGTTAATGGCCGTATTTGTGCATTATGCGCTGACGTGGCTGACCTTCGAGCTGTCTTCCGCCTCGTCCATCTTCGTGCGTGCCGGCACGATCATGGGCCTCGTCTTTGCCGCCATGCTGGTCTATTTCGTGCTGGCTTTCGTGTCTGGAGGTGCCGACATCGGCATGGTGAAGCGGGCCGTCCGCAAGCGCGGGAAAAAGACGGCCGAGACGGAGGCTGGCTGATGTCCTTTGCTGAAAACCGCCGCATCGCCATCGTTACCGTCGTGGTTGATGACTACGATCGGGCGAAGGCGTTTTATTGCGATGTTCTCGGCTTCGAGTGCCTCTCCGATGAGCCACTGGACGACGGCAAAAGGTGGCTGGTGGTCAAGCCGCAGGGCGCTGACGGTGGCGCCCTTCTGCTTGCCGAGGCGGATGGCGAAGAGCAGCGACGCGCCATCGGCAACCAGACCGGCGGCCGTGTTGGATTTTTCCTGCATACCGACGATTTCGCCCGCGACCATGAAACCATGATTGCACGCGGCGTGTGCTTTCTGGAACAGCCGCGCCATGAGGCTTATGGTTCCGTCGCGGTCTTTGCCGACCCTTACGGAAATCGCTGGGACCTTCTTCAGCCGCGCCGTGGATAGCCCTTGAAACCGCTTGATTGCAAGGGGCTGCGGGTGCATAAGCGCGCGTGCAATTGCAAACACGGGGCGGGGCCCTCCACAAGCCTTTTCGAGGACGACAATGAACGCATTCAAGCCGCTGGTTTTCTCGGGCGTCCAGCCGACCGGCAATCTGCATCTCGGCAATTATCTGGGCGCGATCCGCAAATTCGTGGCGTTGCAGGAAGATAATGACTGCATCTATTGCGTCGTTGATATGCACGCCATCACCGCCCAGCTCGTTCACTCGGACCTGAAGGCGCAGACCCGCTCGATCGCGGCCGCCTTCATCGCTTCGGGCATCGATCCGGTGAAGCACATCGTCTTTAACCAGTCGGCCGTGCCGCAGCATGCGGAACTGGCATGGGTGTTCAACTGCGTGGCGCGCATCGGCTGGATGGAGCGCATGACGCAGTTCAAGGACAAGTCCGGCAAGAATACCGAACAGGTCTCGCTTGGCCTGCTCGCCTATCCGAGCCTGATGGCTGCCGACATTCTCGTCTATCGCGCGACCCATGTTCCTGTCGGCGATGATCAGAAACAGCATCTGGAGCTTGCCCGCGACATTGCCCAGAAATTCAATATCGATTTCGGTGACCATATCCGCAAGACGGGTCTTGGGCTCGACATTACGGTTGGCGATGAGCCGGTGCATGCTTATTTCCCAATGGTGGAACCGCTGATCGGCGGGCCGGCACCGCGCGTCATGTCCTTGAAGGACGGCACCAAAAAGATGTCGAAGTCCGATCCTTCCGATCTGTCGCGCATCAACCTTATGGATGACGTCGACGCGATCTCGAAGAAGATCAAGAAGGCAAAGACCGATCCCGACGCGCTGCCGAGCGAACTGGAAGGTCTGAAAGGCCGTCCGGAGGCCGAAAACCTCGTCGGCATCTATGCAGCCCTGTCAGACAAGACCAAGGCGGATGTCCTTGCCGAGTTCGGTGGCCAGCAGTTCTCAACATTCAAGCCGGCCCTCGTCGAGCTTGCCGTCAACGTGCTTGCGCCCGTCAATAACGAGATGCGTCGTCTTCTCGATGACCCGACCCATATCGATGCCATCCTCAGCCAAGGTGGTGAGCGGGCGCGTGCCATCGCGGAAAAGACGATGAACGAGGTGCGCGATATCATCGGCTTCCTGCGCTGACAGGTCGCTGCCACGCGAGTGCGGCGGGCGGTTTGCGCCTGCCGTGATTTGATATAATCTCCGCTCGAACCGTCGGGCGGTTTTTCGGATCACGGCGGATTTTGGGAGTACAGAATGGTTTCAACACGGCTGTCGCGTCTGGAAGGGCATCGCCGCAAGTTTCTCGCTGTAATCGATGACACACCGGAATGCGAAAGGGCCGTGCATTATGCCGGTCGTCGCGCCAAGAATTCCAATGGCGGTCTGGTACTGCTTTACATGATCCCGGAAGGCGATTTCCAGCAATGGCTGGGTGTCGAGCAGATCATGCGGGCCGAAGCGCGTGAGGAAGCGGAAGCCACGCTCGCCAAGATCGCCCAGAAGGTACGCGAAACGATCGGCATCGAGCCGGAATCCGTCATTCGGGAAGGCAGCGCGACGGAGCAGATTCACGGGTTGATCGAGGAAGATCGCGATATCGCCATTCTGGTATTGGCTGCCGGATCAACGAAAGAAGGGCCGGGACCGCTGGTTTCCTCCATCGCCGGACGTGGTGCGGCCTTCCCGATCCCAGTCACCGTTCTACCCGACACCTTGTCGGATGAGGAAATCGACGCACTTTGCTGACCCTCCAAGGGTTGGATTGAAGAGTTGGCGATTTCTTGAATGTAATTATCATGTCAGGGCTTGAAGTGTAGCGTCGCCGGGCGTATTTTTGGAAGAATTCTAAATTGCGGGGCGTGAACGGCGACCTCGAAGGAGACAGACAATGTTCATTCAGACGGAAGCGACGCCGAACCCCGCTACGCTCAAGTTCCTGCCGGGCAAGGTGGTGCTGGAAAGCGGGACCGCTGAGTTTCTCAACCCCTCGCAGGCGCAGGCCTCGCCGCTCGCTGAAAGGCTCTTCACCATTCCGGGTGTGACCGGCGTCTATTTCGGTTTCGACTTCATCACCGTTACCAAGGATGATGCCGAGTGGCAGCATCTGAAGCCTGCCATTCTCGGCTCTATCATGGAACATTTCATGTCCGGCCGGCCAATCATGGGCACGGCGATTGCGGCCGAAGTTTCGGACGAGGAAGGTGAGTTCTTCGAAGAGGGTGACGAAACCATCGTCGCCACCATCAAGGAACTACTGGAAACGCGCGTGCGCCCTGCCGTGGCGCAGGATGGCGGCGACATCACCTTCCGCGGTTTCCGTGATGGCACGGTGTTCCTGAACATGAAGGGCGCCTGCTCGGGTTGCCCATCCTCCACCGCCACGCTGAAGCACGGCGTTCAGAACCTGCTCCGCCATTTCGTGCCGGAAGTGCTCGAAGTCGAAGCGGTATGACGTTCTAAGCCAGGCCCCGCCATGATTGTTCTCGCACTCGACACGTCAGGTGTTGATTGTTCCGCCTGCGTTTATGACAGTGCCTCTGACAAGGTGCTCGGCGACGTGTGCGAAACGATCGGCAAGGGCCATGCCGAAAGGTTGATGGCCGTCATCGACGGTGCCCTGCAGCAGGCGCAATTGCCGCTGCAGCAAATCGAGCGCATTGCTGTGACCATCGGTCCTGGGTCCTTTACGGGCATCCGGGTCGGTGTCGCGGCAGCGCGAGGTTTTGCTCTGTCGCTTGGCGTCGATGCGGTTGGTGTCACCACGCTCGAGACGATCGCTTTGCATCATCTCCTCGAAAACCCGGGCCACCCCGTGGCGGTAGGGCTCGATGCGAAACGTGGCGAGGCCTATCTCCAGACATTTGCAGCCGATGGATCGCCGCTCCGTGAAGCGGTCCTGCTTTCTCTCGATGATGCAAAGGCGGCTCTTTCGGGTTTCGATGGCGCCGTCATCGGCTCGGCCGCACCGCTCTTTGCAGGGCAGGAAAGCGGCTCGGGCCCGGATCATTTTCCGATTGCCGCTGTCGCTCGAGCCGGTGCCCGCAAACCGGCTGGCCAGCCCAAACCCGCGCCGCTTTACCTGCGTGGACCGGATGCCCGGCCACAGACAGGTTTTGCGCTGGCACGCCGGGACGTTGCCTGATACGGCATGCATCAGTGCATGTTTCTGATTCCCGATATTGGCGATGTTTGACGATTACCTGAGCTGGAAACCCTATTTCGAGATCGTGCCGATGCAGCACGAGGATTGCGCTGCCGTGGCGGACTTGCATGCCCTGCGCTTCCCGCGTCCCTGGAATGATGGAGAGTTCTCAGGCCTGCTGACTCAGGGCTCGGTTTTCGGCGCTGTCGCCCGCCAGACTAACGCTTTTTTCAGCAAGCCGCTGGGTGGTTTCGTATTGGCGCGTGAAGTGGCCGGCGAGGCGGAAATCCTCACCGTTGCGGTGTCGGAAAAATTCGCGCGCGCCGGTCTCGGCTGGCGGCTGATGCAGTCGGCCATCCGCGAGGCGATGATGCGTGGCGCCGAAACCATGTTCCTCGAGGTGGATAATAACAACGCCTCTGCCGTCGGACTTTACAGGAAGCTGGGTTTCAAGACGGTTGCGGAACGGAAGGCCTATTATACGGCCAAGGATGGATCGAAGTCGACGGCGCTTGTCATGCGCCGCGATCTTCGCTAGTTCCCTGCGACAGGCATTTTTTCGGCGAAAGCCGCAAACCGGAATTCTCAAAAGGCCAGAAGACGTGACAGACCTTTCGAAAACGCTGGAGGAGCTCTGCGCCGAGCGCGGCATGCGCATGACGGACCAGCGCCGCGTCATCGCCCGTGTTCTTCAGGAATCGGCGGATCATCCCGATGTCGAGGAGCTCTATCGCCGTTCCTCCGCCGTCGATCCGCGCATCTCGATTTCCACGGTCTATCGAACGGTCAAGCTGTTCGAAGATGCGGGGATTATCGAGCGGCACGATTTTCGCGACGGTCGCTCGCGTTACGAGACGGTTCCAGAAGAACATCATGATCATCTGATCGACCTCAAGAACAGCGTCGTGATCGAATTTCACTCGCCCGAAATCGAGGCGCTTCAGGAAAAGATCGCCCGCGAGCATGGCTTCAAGCTGGTGGATCACCGTCTGGAACTTTACGGCGTGCCTCTGAAACCCGAAGAACGCTGAGGCCCATGTGAGCAGGCGGGCGTTCTCATTATGATGTGGTTGCGCACGGCCTATATCGCGGTCGTTCTCCTGGTCGTCACGCTGGTCCTGCTGCCGCTGCAACTCCTGGGGCTTGCGTTCAACTGGCATCTGCGCCGCCGTATCCCACGCATCTGGCACCGCATCGCCTGCCACGTTCTCGGCATTCGTGTCCATGTCCATGGCGATCTCGAGCGCGCAAAGCCGCTCATGCTGGCAGCGAACCACGCCTCGTGGAAAGATATCCTCGTTCTGGGCAGCATCGCCGATGTGGTGTTCATTGCCAAAACCGAGGTGCGGGACTGGCCGGTCTTCGGCTGGCTCGCTCGGTTGCAGAAAAGCATTTTCGTTCAGCGGGAGCAGAAGCGCAGCACCGGCGCCCAGGTCAGCGAGATTGCCAGCCGCATGGCGGACGGGGAAATCGTCGTCCTGTTTCCGGAAGGCACGACGTCGGACGGAAACCGCGTGCTCCCCGTCAAATCGTCGCTGTTCGGCGCAGCTTCCACCGCAGCCGATCAGGTTCCCGGAAAGCTGGTATACGTCCAGCCCGTGGCGATTGCCTATACCCGGGTGCAGGGCATGTCCATGGGACGCTACCACCGCGTCATTGCCGCCTGGCCGGGCAGCATCACGCTCGTGCCGCATCTGCTCGGTATCATCAAGGCGGGCAACATCGATGTCGACGTGACATTCGGCGACAGTATCCCCTTTCACAACACGGATAACCGCAAGCGCCTCACAACCGATATCACGTCTACAATCCGCTCCATGCTGGCATTCAGCCTGCGCGGCGGCTGGCGCGATTAGCAGATGTGTTCGCCTTTCCGGCATTTTTCTGTTTAATCTGGCCGGGAAAAACACTAGATAGCCGCCATGACCCAGGAAACGCTTGGCCTCGAAGCCCCCCCCGTGAACGCCAGTGAAGGCGCAAACAGCCGCAAGGTTTTCATCAAGACCTATGGCTGCCAGATGAACGTCTACGATTCCGTCCGCATGAGCGATGCGTTGGCGAAGGATGGGTACGTTCAGACGGAGGATATGGGCGAGGCGGATCTGGTTCTCTTGAACACCTGTCACATCCGCGAAAAGGCAGCAGAGAAGGTTTACTCCGCGCTCGGCCGTCTGCGAGACATGAAAAAGTCGCGCGAAGAGCAGGGCCGCGAATTCATGATCGGTGTTGCCGGCTGTGTGGCGCAGGCGGAAGGCGAGGAAATTCTGCGCCGTGCCCCCGCCGTCGACGTCGTGATCGGACCGCAGACCTATCACCGCCTGCCGGACGCCTTGAAGCGCGTGCGCGGTGGCGAGCGTGTCATCGAGACGGAATATGCGGTCGAGGATAAGTTCGAGCACCTGCCGGTCGCCGAAAAATCGACATTGCGCACACGCGGCGTCACCGCGTTCCTGACGGTGCAGGAAGGCTGCGACAAATTCTGCACTTTCTGTGTCGTGCCGTACACCCGCGGTTCGGAGGTTTCCCGTCCCGTGCGCCAGATTGTTGATGAGGCGATGAAGCTTGTCGATGCCGGCGTGCGTGAGATCACGCTGCTCGGCCAGAACGTCAACGCCTGGCAGGGCGAAGGCGCGAAGGGCGAAAAATGGGGCCTTGCCGAACTGCTTTACCGTCTGGCGGAGATTCCCGGGCTCGCGCGGCTTCGTTACACCACCAGTCACCCGCGTGACATGGATGATCGCCTGATTGGCGCGCATCGCGATCTGCGCATTCTCATGCCCTATCTGCACCTGCCGGTACAGTCGGGCTCTGACCGCATCCTGAAGGCGATGAACCGCCGTCACACCGGTGAGGAATATATCAGGCTGATCGACAAGATTCGCTCCGCCCGCCCTGATATCGCCATGTCCGGGGATTTTATTGTGGGTTTCCCCGGTGAGACCGCTCGCGATTTCGAAGACACGATGGCGATGGTCGAAACGGTCAAATACGCGCAGGCCTTCTCGTTCAAATATTCGACCCGCCCCGGCACGCCGGGCGCCGATCTGACCGATCAGGTCGATGAGGACGTCAAGGCCGAGCGGTTGGAAAGATTGCAGGCGCTGTTGCTGCGGCAGCAGAAGGAATTTGCGGAGTCGCTCGTCGGAAAAACGATGGATGTGCTGCTGGAAAAGCCCGGTCGCATGCCTGAACAGTTGATAGGTCGCTCTCCGTGGCTGCAATCCGTGAATCTTGATGCAAAGAATTTGAAAATCGGTGACATTGTTAATGTACGAATCACCGCAACGGGTCCAAACAGCTTGTTTGCCGAGGTGGCAGGGAGTTAGAGTGGGGAGCCGACACTGATTGGGACAGGAGCCTGACCGCTTGAACGCACACGAATTGGTATCAAATTCATCGCGCCAGCCACGCCCAGCCGCGACCGACGCCAATCACTTCGTCCTCACGTTCGAGAATAACAGGATAGCGGGAGAGCTATTCGGTCAGTTCGATCAGAACCTGAAGCTCCTGGAGCAGCGCCTCAATATTGACGCCCGCCCCCGCGGCAACTCCGTCGCCATCACCGGCGATGTGGTTTCCACCAACCAGGCCCGTCGCGCGCTTGATTTCCTTTATGAGCGTTTGCTTAAAGGTGGCGCCGTCGAGCTTTCTGACGTGGAGGGGGCAATCCGCATGGCCGTCGCAGCTGACGACCAGCTGACGCTGCCGACCATGGAGCGCAAGGCGAAAATTTCCATGGCGCAGATTTCAACGCGTAAGAAGACCATTTCGGCACGGACGCCCACGCAGGACGTCTATATGCGAGCGTTGGAACAATCAGAACTCGTTTTTGGTGTTGGCCCCGCTGGCACGGGCAAGACCTATCTGGCTGTGGCGCACGCGGCGCAGCTTCTGGAGCGTGGCGCGGTCGATCGCATCATCCTTTCGCGTCCTGCGGTGGAAGCGGGCGAGCGTCTGGGCTTCCTGCCCGGCGACATGAAGGAAAAGGTCGATCCGTATCTCCGCCCGCTTTACGACGCGCTGTATGACATGATGCCGGGTGACAAAGTGGAGCGCGCGATCCAGGCGGGTGTCATCGAAATTGCGCCGCTCGCCTTCATGCGTGGTCGCACACTCGCCAACGCCGCGGTCATTCTGGACGAAGCCCAGAACACGACGACGATGCAGATGAAAATGTTCCTGACACGCCTTGGCGAAAACGGCCGCATGATCGTGACCGGTGACCCGAGCCAGGTGGACTTGCCGCGCGGCGTGAAGTCCGGCCTCGTGGAAGCCCTGCAGATCCTCACGGAGGTGGAAGGCGTGTCCGTCGTGCGGTTCAAGGATGTGGACGTTGTCCGTCACCCGATGGTGGCGCGCATTGTCCGGGCCTATGAATCCCATACGGCCGTGCCGGATGAGAGCCTGCTGAAGGGCGACTGACGAAAAGACAATGACAGCTCTGGATATTCAAATCAGCGTCGAGGCCGAAGGCTGGTCCTCGGAAGAGGACCTGTCTGCCTTTGCGTCAAAGGTGCTGGATGCGGCGGTCGATTTTCTGAAGCGGGAAGAGGATCAACCCTTTCCGAAAATGCCGGTCGAACTCTCGCTGGTCTTCACCGACGATGAAAATATCCGGGAAATCAACGCCGAATGGCGTGACAAGGACAAGGCGACCAACGTCTTGTCTTTCCCTGCTTTTCCGCTGGAACCGGGCGGAATGCCGGGTCCGATGCTGGGCGATATCGTCATCGCACGTGAGACGGTTGAGCGCGAGGCTCTTGAACTTGACAAGAGTTTCGAGGATCATCTGACCCATCTTCTCGTTCATGGGTTCCTGCATTTGTTCGGTTATGACCACATGGACGAGGAAGAGGCGGAAGAAATGGAGTCGCTTGAGACTCGCATTTTGGCGGTGCTTGGCCTATCTGATCCCTACGCGGGTCAAGAACCGCTTTAAATATTGTCTGGAGCCATGAACGAACATTCTGCACGACCTGCCAATGAGGGCAGAGAAAACGGCGAGCAGTCCTCTTCGGAGGAGGGCAGTAGTCACTTACGTCAGGACTACAATGCCAAACCGAGATCGACCATCTGGTCACGCATCGCGCGGTTGCTGAAACCATCCCAGGGCGAACGCCTGCGCGAGGATTTGACTGACGCGCTGATGGACGACACCGAAATCGGTGCGGCCTTCACGCCCGAAGAACGGGCGATGCTGCACAACATCCTCCGTTTCCGGGAAGTCCGCGTTGAAGATATCATGATCCCACGGGTCGATATCGACGGTCTGGACCAGAATATGACGATCGGCGATGCGCTGATCCTCTTCGAGGAAACCGGGCGCTCCCGCATGCCCGTCTATGACGAGACGCTCGATGACCCCAAGGGCATGATCCATATCCGCGACCTCCTGGCCTACGTCGCCAAGCAGGCACGCAACAAGCGTCGGGCCGGATCGCGCAGCGTCACCTACACGGAAGTGAAGTCGCCCCGTTCGCCGCGTCCCAATTTCGATCTGGCGCGGGTTGATCTCGAAAAAACGGTTGCCGATGCGGGTCTCGTGCGCAAGATCCTCTTCGCACCGCCGTCCATGCTTGCCTCTGATCTCCTGAAAACCATGCAGGCGCAGAGAACGCAGCTCGCTCTCGTCATCGATGAGTATGGTGGCACCGACGGTCTCGTCAGCCACGAAGACATCGTTGAGATGGTCATCGGTGACATCGATGACGAGCACGACAAGGATGAGGCGATGTTTTCGCGCCTTTCCGCCGATGTGCTTGTTGCCGATGCCCGCGCGGAGCTTACCGAACTTGCCGATGCCATCGGCCCGGATTTCGACGTGCGGGAACATCTGGAAGAAATCGATACACTGGGCGGGCTCATCTTCTTCGCGCTTGGCCGTATTCCGACCAAGGGTGAGGTCGTCAGGGCCGTCCCGGGCTTCGAGTTCCAGATCCTCGACGCAGACAGCCGGCGCATCAAGGGCGTCCGTATCGTCCGCGATCACGGGTCCGAGGGTGAGGATGATCGAGCTCCGGAAGATGCAAGCGCCGTCATTGCGCTGCCGGCTCCAGATGTGCGTCTGATCACACATCAACAGAACGCGGAATAATGGGGCGACGGGATATCCCGTCACCTTCCGATTGTTCGACATCGGTGGGGTGATGCGCGAAAGGCCTGAGAAAGTGGCTGGCGTCATCCCTTGTGTGGACTGCGAATCTTTTTTCCTTTACGTCGATTCCAGGGGAAATTTTGCGGGCGCAGCAGCCTTGCCGCGAGCGGGCGCTGCCGAATTGGCATTAACGGAGTTGGCATGGAGCGTCTTGCAGGCAGGTTAATGCTGGCCAGCGGCATGAGCCGCGCGTTGATCGCGATCGCTGCCGGCGCGATCGGGGCGCTCGCCCTACCACCATTCGGTTTTTTTGCCGCACTGTTCCTGTCTTTCACACTGCTTGTCTGGCTTATCGATGGTTGCACCGCAAAGCCTGGTGGTGGCCTCTTCAATCGCGCCTTGCCGGCCTTCGGTATAGGCTGGTGTTTCGGCCTTGGTTATTTCGTGGCCGGGCTGTGGTGGCTGGGCAATGCGCTTCTTCTCGAAGCAGATGAATTCGCCTGGGCTCTGCCGCTTGCCATCCTCGGCCTGCCGGCATTTCTGGCGCTGTTTTACGGTTTTGCGGTTGCGGCTGCCAATCTCCTCTGGTCCGATGGCCTGGGACGCATTGCCGCGCTGGCGGCCGCCTTTGGTCTGATGGAATGGTTTCGCAGTTTTCTGGCGACCGGCTTTCCCTGGAACGCCATCGGCTACGGCATCATGCCTATTCCTGTCATGATGCAATCTGTGCACTTGCTGGGGCTTTTCAGCATAACGACGCTTGCCGTCTTCATTTTTGCCTCGCCGGCGTTGATCGCGACGAAAAAAGGCATGGCGCCGGGTCTCGCAATTGCTGGCCTGTTATTGGCGGGTCATGTTGGTTACGGCCTTTACCGCCTACAGACACCGGCCGAGACGCCGGCGGATGCGCTAACCGTCCGCATTGTCCAGCCGTCCATCGATCAATCGCGCAAGATGCTGAATGGTGACCGCGCGGAAATCTTCGCAGAGCACCTGCGACTATCCGCGCTGCCACCGGGAGACGGCAAGAAGCGCCCCGACATCATCGTCTGGCCGGAAACCTCTGTCCCGTTCATCTTGACGCAGAATCCAGACGCGCTGACGGAAATCGCCAAAACGCTTGATGATGGCCAAGTGCTGTTTACCGGCGCCGTCCGAATGGAGGATCAGGGCGCCGGGCGACCGCCGCGCTATTACAATTCGGTCTATGCGATCGATAGTCAGGGGGAGATCATCGGAGCGGCCGACAAGGTACATCTTACCCCCTTTGGTGAATATGTTCCCTTTGAGAATGTGCTGCGCGAATTCGGCATCGATAACGTCATTGCCCTGCCGGGTGGCTTTTCCGCTGCGTCATCCCGCACGTCGCTGACCCTGCCATCTGGCAAGAGGTTCTACCCGCTGATCTGCTACGAGATCATTTTTCCCGGCGAGATGACATCCGAGCTTCAAGGGGCAACAGCGATCCTGAATGTGACCAATGATGGCTGGTTTGGCGATACGCCCGGGCCCTATCAACATTTTCTACAGGCACGCATACGGGCTGTTGAAACGGGCGTCCCGGTGATTCGCGGTGCCAATACGGGCATCTCGGCCGTCATCGACCCCTATGGCCGCATCGTTGCTGGTCTTGACTATGGTCAAGTCGGCACTATTGACGCCACCTTGAGTGGTGGGTCTCGTGATGCTATCGGTTACGACACACATCGGACGTATTTCTGGTTGATTTTTTCTTTGATGATCATTGTTGCGGCGGGCGGTGCGTGGAGTTTTGCGCGCGGCCGGAATTGACCGCGCACCCCCCACAATTGCATAGTGAATAGGTCAGTCGTAAAACAAGTTTGGCCGTTGTCCCAATACCGGCTTATTTCTTAGAATATTAGTGAAGCACTATATCAACCCTTTCCGAGTGTCAGGACCGCATGATGACCGAAAATAAGAAAAAGCCTAACCCCATCGACATTCATGTCGGCAGCCGAATTCGCCTTCGCCGGACCATGCTCGGCATGAGCCAGGAAAAGCTCGGTGAGAGTCTTGGAATTACCTTTCAGCAAATCCAGAAATACGAAAAGGGCACGAACCGTGTTGGCGCCAGCCGCCTGCAGAATATCTCGGCGATCCTGAACGTACCCGTTTCCTTTTTCTTCGAAGATGCACCCGGCGATCAGCCTGGCGGAACGCCCGGAATGGCGGAAGCGTCCAGCTCCAACTACGTGGTAGACTTCCTGTCGTCTGCCGAAGGTCTGCAACTGAACCGGGCTTTCGTGAAGATCGCCGATCCAAAGGTTCGTCGCCGCCTTGTCGATCTTGTCAAGGCGCTCGCCGCCGAGGGTGACGCGGAGTAATCTGCGCTCTCGCCATAATATTTCCGGCACGGGATGCCGGGCACTCAACGGTCCGCAAGGACCGTTTTTTTGTGTCGAATTAGAAAGGAATTCTCACATAAAGATATATTTATGTGGTTGTGTCCTTGTTTTTCGTGGCCGAAATGACTAACAAATCTGGAGACCGTTCTTTGAGGGGAATCCCGCATGCGTGCCAATTACCTGTTCACCAGCGAGTCCGTGGCCGAGGGTCATCCGGACAAGGTTTGTGATCGTATTTCCGATGAAATCGTGGATCTCGTTTATCGTGAAGCGGCCAAGACGGGCGTCGACCCGTGGACCGTGCGCATCGCTTGTGAAACGCTTGCCACGACCAATCGCGTCATTATCGCGGGTGAGGTTCGCGTTCCCGACACGCTGCTGAAGAAGGACAAGGACGGCAAGATCGTCAAGGATGCTTCCGGGCATCCGCTCATCAACCCTTCCAAGTTTAAGTCCGCCGCCCGTAAGGCGATCCGCGACATCGGATATGAACAGGACGGTTTCCACTGGAAGACCGCCAAGATCGACGTTCTCCTGCATCCGCAGTCTGCCGATATCGCACAGGGCGTGGACAACGCTTCCGACAAGCAGGGTGACGAAGGCGCGGGCGACCAGGGCATCATGTTCGGCTACGCCTGCAAGGAAACACCGGATTTGATGCCGGCGCCGATCTATTATTCCCACCGCATCCTGCAACTGCTCGCTACCGCCCGTAAGAGCGGCGAAGGCGAGGCAGCAAAGCTCGGCCCCGATGCCAAGAGCCAGGTAACCGTGCGCTACGTCGACGGCAAGCCTGCCGAAGCGGTGTCCATCGTTCTCTCCACGCAGCATCTCGATGCCAACTGGGATTCGAAGAAGGTTCGTGCCGTCGTCGAGCCCTATATCCGTGAGGCTCTCGGCGACCTGAAGATCGCCGACGATTGCCAGTGGTATATCAACCCGACGGGCAAGTTCGTTATTGGTGGTCCGGACGGTGACGCCGGCCTGACCGGCCGCAAGATCATCGTCGACACCTATGGCGGTGCAGCGCCCCATGGGGGCGGTGCATTCTCCGGCAAGGATACGACCAAGGTCGACCGTTCCGCGGCCTATGCGGCGCGCTACCTCGCAAAGAACGTCGTTGCTGCCGGCTTTGCTGATCGCTGCACGATCCAGATTTCTTACGCCATCGGCATCGCCCAGCCGCTGTCGATCTATGTCGATCTGCACGGAACGGGCAAGGTCAGCGAAGATCAGGTCGAGGCTGCGATCCGCAAGGTCATGGACCTTTCGCCGTCAGGCATTCGCCGCCATCTCGATCTTAACAAGCCAATCTACGCCAAGACGTCTTCCTACGGCCATTTCGGCCGCAAGGCCGGTCGTGATGGCTCCTTCTCCTGGGAGAAGCTCGATCTGGTGAAGCCGCTCAAGGAAGCTTTGAGCGCTTAAGCAGTTCCAGTAAAAGTGCGTAGCGGTTTTACGTTCGGAAAATGCGTCAACTAGATATCGCGCTTGTTATTTGGCGGCGATTGAGAGATACCGTCTGCAACTTTGTAACCCGCACAGTGCCTCATGTGGCGCTGTGCGGGTTAAGTCTATTTGTTCTTGAGAGTATGAGATGACGGAAGAACGGCGTTCGCGCGCAACGGAAGCGTTTTTTGGCAGACGCAAAGGCAAGCCGCTGCGCCATCAGCAGGTCGATACGATTGAGAACCTGCTGCCTTTGCTGAAACTCGATCTGGAAAGCGTGCCCCCGTCAAATCTCCTCACTCTTTTTCCGGCTGACGTCCGATCGGTCCGGCTGGAGATCGGTTTTGGCGGCGGTGAGCATCTCGCCCATCGCGCCGTCGAAAACCCCGAGACGGGTTTTATCGGCGTCGAGCCCTTCGTGAACTCCATGGCCAAGCTGCTTGCCACCGTGCGTGAGCGTGAGCTCATGAACATCAGGCTCTACGACGATGATGCGACGCAATTGCTGGATTGGTTGCCGGAAGGGTCGATCGATCACATCGATCTGCTTTATCCCGATCCCTGGCCGAAGAAGAAGCACTGGAAGCGTCGCTTCGTATCAGACGTCAATCTCGCCCGCTTTCACCGCGTGTTGAAACCCGGCGGCAAGTTCTGCTTTGCCTCTGACATCGACACGTACGTCAACTGGACGCTGCAGCATTGCGCCCGGCATGGCGGCTTTGAATGGACGGCGACAAGCGCTGATGACTGGCGCACGCCCTATGCCAACTGGCCGGGCACGCGTTACGAGAACAAGGCAAAACGAGAAGGCCGCAGCTCGGCCTATCTCACCTTCATCCGTCGCTAAAGCATTTCCAGCAAATGCGCGCCCCGGATTTACCTCCGGAAAATGCGCAAGCGGCAAGACCTCAGAGCGCCGCGTCCACTTCCGCCGCCAGCGGAATGGAAGGCTGGGCGCCGGCGCGTGTGCAGGCGAGTGAGCCTGCGACTGCGGCCCGCTTCAATGCACGTTCGAATTCGATGCCCTGATCAAGGCTGGCGGCAAGGTAACCACAGAAGGTATCACCCGCGCCAACCGTGTCGACCGGCTCGATCTTGAGGCCCGACGCCCTGTAGACCTTGCCGTTACGAATGGCGATCACGCCGTCGGCTCCAAGCGTGACGATCAATGTCTGGCCGGTCGTCTCGTGAAGGGCCTTGAGTTCGGTTTCCCGCCCGTCGCTGGAGAGGCCATTCTTGCCGATCAGCAGCTCGAACTCGGTTTCATTGGCAATGACGATATCGGCAAGAGCGCTAAGGCGCGGTGCGTCTGCGGTCAGCGGCGCGGTGTTGATGATTGTGGTGATGCGTTTCGCCCTGGCAGCCGTCAGCGCCGCCTCGATCGCTGCAGCTGGAATTTCGAACTGCAGCATCAGAATATCGCCCGCAGCCATTTCGGATATGGTTCTTGTAGCATCGGATGCGGAAACCTCGCCATTGGCAGCCGGAATGACCGAGATCATGTTCTCTCCGCCTTCACCGATCAGGATCACCGCCGTACCCGTTGCGCCAGGGGCGGTTTTGACCAATGACAGATCGGTCCCCGCGTCGCGCAGCAAGGTCAGTGCCGGAGCGGCAAAGGTGTCATCGCCCGCAGCGCCCGCCATCTTGACCGTGGCGCCCGCGCGCTGTGCAGCCAGAGCCTGATTGGCTCCCTTGCCGCCGGCGGCCGTGGAGAATGTATCTCCCGTGACTGTTTCACCGGGCTTGGGCAGGCGTTTGGCGGTCGCGACGAGGTCCATGTTGATGGAGCCAAAAACAGTAATCATGGGGCGCTGGGTCCGTATGAAATTTAAGCAAGGCGGCGACTTTGCCCGAGACGATCACTCGTCGTCAACTACCCGCAATTTGGCCGCACCGGCTCGGTTTTCCGCAAAGCGCCGGGCCTGGTCGATTTCTCCATGCGTCGCGTCTTTTTCCGTTGGTGAGAAGTCGAGTCCCTCGATCTTCTGGCCACGGGCCAGTACCTTGTCGGACGAGATGAGCATCATGTCGACGTCCTTCTGCGCCAGGCCGAAATGGGCCTGCAGCTTGCGCGTCCTGTCGTCCAGCCGCCGCACATCGTCCATGAGCAGCGCCACTTCACCCTGAATGAGATGCGCCTGCTCGCGCATGCGCTGGTCTTTCAGAACGGACTGGATGACCTGTACCGAGAGCATCAGCAGCGATGGCGAAACGATGACCACCCGGGCGCGGTGGGCGCGCTGCACCAGATATTCGAAATGCTGGTGAATATCGGCGAAGATCGACTCCGATGGCACGAAGATGAAAGCGGTATCCTGTGTTTCGCCGCGAATAAGATATTTCTCGGCGACATCGCGAATATGCACCTCCATGTCCCGGCGGAACTGCTGCACGGCGGCGCGTTTGGTTTCAGGCGTCTCGTCTGCCTTGATGGCGTTCCAGGCTTCCAGCGGGAACTTCGCGTCGATGACGAGCGGCGGCGCATTGTTCGGCATCTTGATGGTGCAGTCGGGCCGATAACCGTTCGAAAGCGTCGGCTGCAGCTGGAAGGCGCCCGGCGGCAGGGCGTCGGCGATCAGCGTCTCCATCCGTGCCTGTCCGAAGGCTCCGCGTGTCTGCTTGTTGGAAAGGATCGCCTGAAGCCCGACCACGTCCTTGGCCAGATCCTGAATATTGCCCTGCGCGGCATCGATGACCGCGAGGCGCTCCTGCAGGCGGCTTAGATTCTCATGGGTCGACCGGGTCTGCTCCGTCAGCGTTTCGCCAAGACGCTGCGACATGCCATCAAGCCGCTGGTTGAGCGTCTGGCTCATCTCGCTCTGGCGCGTGCCAAGCGTTTCCGCCATAGCCGCGATGCGTCCATGCAATTCGGACTGGGTTTTCAGGAGATCAGAGATTTCACCATCGGCTCCCGCCTTTTTCGATCGGTTTGTGGTCACAAGCCATGTCACCGCGAGGCCGAAAACCACCGCAGCAAGCAGCGCGCCGAAGCTGATATCGACGGAGCCGGCCCGAAGCGCGGGCTCAAGGAGAACGGAGAAGTCTATGCTCATGACTAAATCTAGCAGATTTCCGATGATTCGTAAGATCAAAACAAGAACATTCCTGCGGCGGAAATGAGTCCGGCAGAGCGGATGCCGCCCGCCCTTTTCATCGTCGTGTTTTTTATTTCCTCTGCGCGAGAGATACGTTATGGGAAGCCATGACCATCAAACCGCTTATCATTTTGCCCGATCCCGTGCTGCGCCAGCAATCCAAGCCCATCGAAAAGGTGGATGCCGAGGTGCTGCGTCTTGCCGACGACATGCTTGAAACCATGTATGATGCACCGGGGATCGGGCTTGCTGCTATCCAGATCGGCGTGCCGCGCCGGATGCTGGTGATCGATGTTGCGCGCGAAGGCGAAGAAAAGAACCCGATCGTCTTCATCAATCCGGAAATCCTCAAGGTTTCGGACGATATCTCCACCTATGAGGAAGGCTGTCTCTCGATTCCCGATTATTACGCCGAAGTGGAGCGCCCTGCGTCCCTCACCGTGCAATATGTCGGGCGTGACGGCAAGCAGCAGACGGTCGAGGCGGACGGCCTGCTCGCAACCTGTCTCCAGCACGAGATCGATCACCTGAATGGTGTTCTGTTCATCGACCATATTTCGCGATTGAAGCGTGACATGGTCATCAAGAAATTCACGAAAGCAGCCCGCGCAAAAGTCTGATCCGGCACACAGCTGACGGGGCGGAAGACAGGGCAGGGGGCGATCATGGCTCTTCGCATCATATTCATGGGCACGCCGGAATTTTCCGTTCCGACGTTGCGTGCACTGGTGGAAGCTGGTCATGAGATCACCGCCGTCTACACCCAGCCGCCGCGTCCCGGCGGCCGTCGCGGCCTTGATCTGCAGAAATCGCCGGTGCATCAGGCTGCGGAACTGCTGGGTTTGCCTGTGTTCACACCCGTAAATTTCAAAGCCGATGAGGATCGCGAGCAGTTCCGGGATTTCAACGCCGATGTAGCTGTTGTCGTGGCTTACGGACTGCTGCTACCTGAGGCGATTCTCTCCGGCACGCGTCTTGGCTGCTTCAATGGTCACGCCTCGCTGCTTCCGCGCTGGCGCGGTGCTGCCCCCATCCAGCGGGCGATCATGGCCGGGGACACCGAAACCGGCATGATGGTCATGAAAATGGAAAAGGGGCTCGATACCGGCCCCGTCGCGCTCACCGCAAAGGTGGCGATTGACGAAAATATGACGGCCGGCGAGCTGCATGACAGCCTGATGCTGACAGGCGCTCGGTTGATGCGTCAGGCAATGGACAAGCTGGAAGCAGATGAGCTGCCCCTCGTCGAGCAGGCAGAAGAAGGCGTTCTCTACGCCGCGAAAATCGACAAGGGCGAGACCCGCATCGATTTTTCAAGACCGGCGCAGGATGTGCATAATCATATTCGTGGCCTCTCGCCGTTCCCCGGCGCATGGCTGGAGATGGAGATCGGCGGCAAGCCGGAGCGCGTCAAGGTACTGGCGTCCGAGCTGGCGAGCGGTATGGGCGAGGCAGGCAGCGCATTGGATGACGTACTCACCATTGCCTGCGGCAGCGGCGCCGTGCGGCTCACCCGTTTGCAGAAAGCGGGCGGCAAGCCGATGTCGGCCGCCGATTTCGTGCGCGGCACGCCGGTTCCGGCAACCACGAGGCTCGGCTGATGCCACGCTTCCGCATGACCGTCGAATATGACGGCACGCCCTATTATGGCTGGCAGAGACAGGAAAACGGCCCCTCGGTTCAGGGTGCTCTGGAGGCTGCGGTTCGGTCGCTGACCGGCGAGAGCGTTTCCATTCGCGGCGCTGGCCGCACCGATTCCGGCGTGCATGCCGTTGGCCAGGTCGTTCACGTCGATCTCTCGCGAGACTGGGAGCCCTACAAGCTCCGCAATGCCTTGAACGCGCATCTCGCCATGGCGGGTGAGGCCGTAGCCGTGCTCGATGCTGCCGCTGTGACCGAGGATTTCGACGCCCGTTTCTCCGCCCTTCGTCGGCACTATCTCTACCGCATCATTTGCCGCAAGGCCCGACTGGCGCTGGAGCACAAGCGAGCTTGGTGGGTGTCGAAGGACCTGGACCACGAGCGCATGCATGAGGCCGCGCAGATGCTGGTCGGCCGGCATGATTTCACGACCTTTCGCTCAGTCCATTGTCAGGCGAACAGCCCCGTGCGCACGCTCGACCGGCTGGACGTGACGCGCAACCGCGATCTCATTGAGATTCGTGCCACTGCGCAAAGCTTCCTGCATAACCAGATCCGCTCCTTCGCTGGCACGCTGAAGCTGGCGGGCGAAGGCGGCATGACCCCTGACGACGTGCGTGCTGCACTGGAGGCGCGGGATCGCAAGGCATGCGGCCCGGTGGCGCCGCCTGACGGACTTTATTTCATGCAGGTCGATTATCCCGACGTCATTCCCCCGCGCCGTCGTCTCGACGCTGACGTTGTGGAAGATGAGGGCTGAGGCGAGCGTGTCGCCGCTCAGGCGGGGTAGACGCCTAGAAAACGCTGCAATGCTTCCGAGAGCAGCATGGCGGGCACCAGCAACGTCATGACGATTGCCGAGACGAGCAGCATCTGGTCGCGGATGAAGAATCTGACGATCCGTGAAAAGGCGAAGACCAGCGAGAGAAGCAGCGCCAGCCACAAAATCGCGATCAACCCCTGCAACGGCGGCAGGAAGAACGCAATCAGGATCAGAACGGCGTAAGCGTATGAAAAGGGCAGGGACAACCAGTTCATGGTCGTTACGAGCGGCGCGAATTTCTCGCGTGCACCGAAAACATACAGCAACATGCCCGTCAGAAGCAGCGGCACGATCCAGCAGATCGCTTCGACCATGGCCAGCCGGAAGAAGAAGATGAGGCCAGTTCCGGTTCCCGGCGGGTAGCTCGCGAGAAACGCTGCCCGCAGCCATAGCCAGGAAACCAGCATGGCTGGCAGGCACCAGAGCGCGGAGTAAAAGGATCGCCACATGCCGCGATCGCTGAGGTCGAGATATCGCGCGCCATTGTGGTCGCCGATGAGCAGCAGCCACAGGCCCGTCAGATAAAGCCTGACTTCACTTACCGTCGGCATGGGCGAACCAGCGTTCGATAAAGGTCTGGTAGATGCGCGTCAGCGTTTCGAGATCGGCAACGGCCACGCGCTCATCGACCATATGCATGGTCTGCCCGACGAGACCGAACTCCACGACAGGGCAATAATCCTTGATGAAGCGCGCATCCGAAGTGCCGCCGGTGGTCGAAAGCTTCGGCTCCTTGCCGGTGACGGTTTCAACCGCGCCTGACAGCGATGAGATGAGGGCGTTGTTCCGTGTCAGGAACACATGGCTCGGACGATCTGCCCAGGCGAGTTCGTATTTGACCGGGGCGCGGTCGGGACGGAGCTCGCCTTCCGCTGCGGCGGCATCGAGGCGGCGTATGATTTCCGCCCGAAGGGTCTCTGCGGTCCAGGTGTCGTTAAAACGGATGTTAAAGGCCGCCGTCGCCCGCGCCGGGATGACATTGGTCGCGGCATTGCCGGTGTCAACAGTCGTCACTTCAAGATTGGAAGGCTGGAAATCATCCGTGCCGTGGTCGAAGGGCGGATGCATCAGCGCATGCGTCAACTGCAGAAGACCACGGATGGGGTTGTCGGCAAGATGCGGATAGGCAGCATGGCCCTGCACACCATGGACCGTGATGCGGCCGGAAAGTGAGCCGCGGCGGCCGATCTTGATCATGTCGCCCAACTGGTCGGGGTTGGTTGGTTCGCCCACCACGCAGGCATCCCACGTCTCGCCCCTTGCAGCAGCCCATTCCAGAAGCTTGGACGTGCCGTTGATCGAAGGTCCCTCTTCGTCACCGGTGATCAGGAAGGAAACGGAGCCCCTAGGTTTGCCATGCTTTTCGATATGGCGGGCGATGGCGGCCACGAAACAGGCGATGCCGCCTTTCATGTCTACCGCACCGCGGCCGTACATTTCGCCACTGGCAATTGCCGCCGAGAATGGCGGATGGCTCCATGCGGCCTCGTCGCCCACAGGCACGACATCCGTATGGCCCGCAAACATCAGATGCGGACCTTCAGTGCCGAGCCGGGCATAAAGGTTTTCCACGTCGGGCGTTCCCGCCTCGCTGGCCACCATCCTGTCCACCTTAAAGCCAAGCGGCGAAAGCAAGGAGTCGAGCAAGGAAAGCGCACCGCCTTCCGCAGGCGTCACCGAAGGGCAACGGATAAGGGCGGCGAGATTGGCAACGGGATCGGTCGTGGTCATGGTATCAGCTTTTATCAGTCGCGCAGCAGCTCGTTGATGCCCGTCTTGGAGCGGGTCTTCTCATCGACGCGCTTGACGATCACGGCGCAATAGAGGCTGGGACCCGGCTCGCCATTCGGGAACGGCTTGCCCGGCATGGTGCCGGCAACGACGACGGAATAGGGCGGAACCTCGCCATAGGTGATTTCGCCGGTGGCGCGGTCAACGATCTTGGTGGACTTGCCGATGAAGACGCCCATGCCGAGAACAGCGCCCTCGCGCACGATGCAGCCTTCCACGACTTCCGAACGGGCGCCGATGAAGCAATTGTCCTCGATGATGGTCGGGCCCGCCTGCAGCGGCTCCAGAACGCCGCCGATCCCAACGCCGCCGGAGAGGTGCACATTCTTGCCGATCTGTGCGCAGGAGCCGACCGTTGCCCAGGTATCGACCATGGTGCCTTCATCGACGTAGGCGCCAAGATTGACGAAGGAGGGCATCAGCACGACGTTCTTGGCGACGTAAGCCGAGCGGCGGACGACGGCGTTCGGCACCGCACGGAAGCCGGCGGCGCGGAACTGGTTTTCACCCCAGTTTTCGAACTTCGACGGCACCTTGTCCCACCAGGTGGCTTCGCCCGGCCCACCGGTCACGATTTCCATGTCGTTCAGGCGGAAGGAGAGAAGAACGGCCTTTTTCAGCCACTGGTTCACCTTCCAGCTTCCGTCAGCCTGCTTCTCGGCCACGCGCGCCTCACCGCTGTCGAGAAGTTGAAGAGATGTGTCCACGGCGTCGCGAACCTCGCCCTTCGTCGATACATTCACGCCATCGCGGTTGTCGAAGGCGGTTTCGATGATGGTTTCGAGGGAAGAGAGATCCGTAAGGCTCATGGAAAATTCCTTGAATGTCGCGTGTGGTCTGGTCACGGAAGGCCCGCGCCGCTGGAAGGCTTTGGCCATTTGATCTAAGGGAGTGTTGGAAAGGCGTCAATGTGATTTGGGTGATTTGGCGCTTCAGACGAAAGGCATGGAAATGGCACGACTGAAAAACGGCAAGTTGCGGCGCAAGGACGGGGTCTGGGATCCGTTGAAGCGCAGCGCTGTAGACAAGCAGCAGGCCGAGGTCGTGCCAAAAACACCGCAGTCGGATTCCCCCTCCTATCGCCTCGCTTACGTGGACACGGATTTCCTATGCCGTGAGGAGTTGCGCCCCGTCAGACTGCAGCTTGAGCTTTTGAAGACCGAAATGGCGCTCAGCGAGCGCGGCATCAAATCCACGGTCGTGATGTTCGGCGGCGCGCGCATTCCAGAACCCGGCGGTGCGGCCTGGGCGGCGCGCAACGAAACGCAGAAGCGCAATCTGGAGCAATCCTCGGTCTATTATGATGAGGCGCGCAAATTTGCTCACCTCTGCACGGATTATGCGGCGAAATCCGATCACCTGGAATATGTCGTGGTAACGGGTGGCGGTCCCGGCGTCATGGAGGCGGGCAATCGCGGCGCCATGGATGCAGGTGGCCCCTCCATCGGGCTGAATATCGTTTTGCCGCATGAGCAGGCACCCAACGCCTATGTGACGCCCGAGCTGAGCTTCAACTTCCATTATTTCGCCATCCGGAAAATGCATTTCCTCATGCGGGCAAAGGCCGTTGTGGTGTTCCCCGGCGGGTTCGGCACGCTTGATGAGCTTTTCGAAGCCTTGACGCTGATCCAGACAAAGCGCATGGCGCCCATTCCGCTCATTCTTTTTGGTGAAAAATTCTGGCGTTCCGTCGTCAATTTCGAGTTCCTGGCGGATTTCGGCACCATTGCTCCAGAAGATATGGATCTCCTGCACTTTGCCGAAACAGCGGATGACGCCTGGAAGATCATCGCTGACTACTACGAGCACTGAAGAAAGCGCGGCGCGACGAAGTAATATTAGGTCTTAATTAGCAATCATATTCTAATTTTGCCTCGTCGCGCTGCAGCGCACTGTCCCTTGCGGACGGGCCTCCATGACGGAGATTGTCATCCGTTTACGTCAGCTCTTTCGGGTTGACGATCTCCATTGGGGCCGAAATGTTCAATCTCAAAGTGAAGTCGCTTGCGACCAAACTCATCCTCGTGACCGGCTGTGCCATTACCACGGTTCTCGTTGCATCCAATTCCTTCCTCATCTTCCAGACAAGCGAGCGCGTCCATGCGCTGACCATGGATCAGGCCAATACGGAAGCCCGCGCCATCGCCAATGTCATCGCCGCGGATGTCGGCGAACTCGGCAGCGCGGCGCGCTCCATGGCGGGTGTGATCGGCCGGGCGCATCAGGCAAAATCGATGGATCGCCCGGGCATCGTCAACATCCTCAAGGCCAATGTCGAACAGAACGCCTTCGCCTTCGGTAGCTGGTTCTGCGAGCAGCTCGGCCTTTTCGATGGCCAGTCGACCGAGATTGCGGGCAGGCTGGATCTCGGAACCAATGCGAAAGGCGCGTTTGCCCCTTACTGGTCCAAGACACAGAAGGGCGATATTCAGTACTCGACTTTTGATAATGACTACGCTGCGGAATGGTATGCGCTCGCAGCCAAAACCGGTAAGGGCGCGATCACGCAGCCTTATCTTGCGCAAGGCACGGAAGTCCCGACCACGATGACGTCGCTTGCCTATCCCGTCATGTCTGATGGAAAGATGATCGGCGTGGCAGGTGTCGATATTTCGCTCGCATCGCTTACCCAGAAGCTGCAGGCCCTGCATCCTTTCGAAACCGGTCGGGTGACGCTCGTTTCTCAGGGCGGCCAGTGGCTGGTTCCGCCAACGCCCGAGCAGAATATGAAAGCCTATGATGGAGAAGGCGCAACCACGGTCCAGACCGCGATTGCCTCCGGCAAGCAGGGTCTCATCGAAAATCTCGGGCTCGATACCGACGCGCCTTACAACCGTCTCGTTTACCCATTCGCCGTTCCGGGTCTTAACGCCACCTGGGTCGTTCTTATCGATATTCCCCATCAGGCCTTGAATGCACCGGTCCAGGAGCAGACGTATCTGATGATCATCGGCGCGATCGTCATTCTTGCCGCCGTCATCGCAGCGCTTTATTTTGCCGTCCGCTATTTCGTTCGTAACCCGCTTGCGTCTCTCGTCGCAGACGTCAGGACGCTGAGCGACGGTCGCTACGATGTGCCTGTTTCCGGTCAGGACCGTCAGGATGAAACGGGTTCGGTTGCGACTGCGCTTGAAGGTTTCCGCGCCAAGCTTGCGGGCATTCGTGAGATGGAGGCCGAGGCCGACGCCCAGCGTGGTCACGCCGAGACGGAACGCCAGCGCTCTGAATTCGAGCGCAACGAAAACAGCCGCATGCAGCAGCACATTGTCAGCGTTCTCGGCTCCGGTCTGAATGCTTTGTCGCAGGGCAATCTGACCTACCGCATTCAAGAGGAGTTCCCCGGCGAATATGCAAAGCTGCGGGAGGATTTCAACTCGGCGCTCGCCAGCCTCGAGGAAACGGTTTCCACGGTCAACGCCACCGTCGTCAGCATTGGCAACGGCACGGGCGAAATCACCCGCGCCGCCAGCGATCTTTCTCACCGCACGGAGCAGCAGGCCGCAAGCCTCGAGGAAACCGCCGCCGCACTTAACGAGCTGACCGCACAGGTCAATTCCAGCGCGGAGAATGCCGCAGAGGCAGCCGGCGCCGTCAGCCATGCCTGTGACGATGCGGGCAAGTCTGGGGAGGTCGTGCAGCAGGCCGTGAACTCCATGCAGGGCATTGCCCAATCTTCCGCGGAAATCTCGCGCATTATCGGCGTCATCGACGAGATCGCCTTCCAGACAAACCTTCTCGCGCTGAATGCCGGTGTGGAGGCTGCACGCGCCGGGGATGCCGGCAAAGGCTTTGCGGTCGTGGCGCAGGAAGTGCGTGAACTGGCGCAACGTTCCGCAACTGCCGCCAAGGAGATCAAGGGGCTCATCAACACGTCGGCCACCCAGGTGGGCGAGGGTGTTCAACTGGTCGGCAAGGCCGGTGAGACGATGAAGAGGATCGCCGATCAGGTCCTGCAGATCAACCAGCTGATACGCCAGATCTCCGCCTCCGCCAGCGAGCAGGCTGTCGGTCTGAAGGAGATCAACTCTGCCGTTACCCAGATGGACCAGGTCACACAGCAGAACGCTGCGATGGTGGAAGAAACCACGGCGGCCAGCGTGACGCTGAACAGCGAGGCCGAAACGCTGAAGTCGCTCGTCGCTGGTTTTGTGGTTTCGGGCGGTCAGCCCAGCCAGCAATTGCGCGCCGCCGCTGCAGCGATGCGCGCGCCGACCGCTACCCAGACGTCTGCCCGTCCGGCCGCGCCCCGTGCCCGCCCCAGAACGAGCGGCGCGAATGCACTGGCGCAGGATGACTGGACGGAGTTCTGATCGGCAGTTGCCGCTCAAACTGAAACGGGCCGCTGGTATCGCCAGCGGCCCTTTTTGATTGCGTCAAAGACGGGCGAAACGTTCCGTCAGCAACTCGAAGAAACCGTCTGCATCCACATGGCGCATCACACGGGCATTGGCCGGTCGGTCCGTTACCCGCCACCAGTCCACCACGGTCATCCCCATGGTCAGTTCAGAAAGGACCTCGATCTCGACATTGCACTCGCGGCCCTCAAACAGTTCGGGCTTGAGGAGATAGGCAATGACGCTCGGATCATGCAGCGGGCCGCCATCCGAACCATATTTCTCGATGTCGAAACGCTCGAAAAACTCCAGCATTTCCGCCATGGCGATGGCAGGGCGCGTGCCGATGTCGCGAATGCGGTTGACCCGCGCCTTGGTCGTCAGCAATTGATGTGTGACATCGAGCGGCATCATGACGATGGGCATGCCGGAGCGGAAGACAATATCGGCGGCCTGCGGATCCACATAGATGTTGAATTCCGCCGCGGGCGTGATGTTGCCGCCTTCGAAGAAGCCGCCGCCCATCATCACCAGTTCCTTGACGCGATCAGCGATCTCCGGCGCCTTGAGGAGCGCCAGCGCCACGTTGGTCAAGGCGCCGAGAGTGCAGAGCGTCACGGTGCCCTCGGGCTCCCGCATTACGGTTTCGATGATGAAATCGACCGCATGCTGCTTCTGTGCCTTCATGGTCGGTTCGTCGAGAACCGGCCCATTGAGGCCGGTGCTGCCGTGTACATGTTCGGCGGTGATGGGCTTGCGCACCAGCGGCTTTTCCGCGCCCTCGTAAACGGGAATGTCGGTGCGGCCGCACAATTCGCAGATGATGCGAATGTTACGGCTGGTCAGCTTCAAGGGAACATTGCCGGCAACGGCGCACAATCCGAGAATGTCGATTTCGTCAGGGCTGCCGAAGGCCAGCATGATCGCCGCTGCGTCGTCTTGTCCCGGATCGGTGTCGATGATGATTTTTCTGCGTTCTGCCATGTCTTGCCCGCCGTTGAGATGAGCGCTTTTTTCGAGCGGCGGGTGCTTACTTGTCAAGCCTCATTCCGCCCGCGGGCCGCTGCCGCCCCTTGTGACTTGCGCAACGCGGGGCGGCTTCCCATATTGCTGGAGCCGGTGCGATTGACCGGCGGGCCGCCGGAAGCGGGGCCGCGAAACGTCGCTTGGTTGCAAGGACAGAAGAGATATGAGCCGCATGACGCC
The DNA here is from genome assembly GCF_007680755.1 of Agrobacterium sp. DE0009. Lineage (NCBI taxonomy): Bacteria > Pseudomonadati > Pseudomonadota > Alphaproteobacteria > Hyphomicrobiales > Rhizobiaceae > Agrobacterium > Agrobacterium sp. DE0009. The sequence continues at coordinate 1,574,841 of NZ_VEIU01000001.1, read as the reverse complement.
ATTCACCCACCCGCTTTTGCTGGGTTTTGATGCCATGGAAAAAACGCTGGAGCGCATGGCGAAGGCCAATGACGGTTATCCTCCCTATAACATAGAGCGTCTGCCCGGCAGCGACGATATCCCCGAGCGCCTGCGGATCACCATCGCGGTGGCCGGCTTTTCGCAGGATGATCTTGATGTGACGACGGCGGACAACCAGCTCGTCATCCGGGGTCGTCAGCAGGAACAGGAAAAGCGGGATTTTCTCTATCGCGGCATTGCAGCGCGGCAATTCCAGCGGGTCTTCGTGCTTGCCGACGGCATGCAGGTGCGGGAAGCGCGGCTGCGCAACGGTCTTCTTTCCATCGATCTGGTCCGGCCCGAAATTTCAAACGTGGTAAAGAAAATTAATATTTCCGTCTCAGAGTAGACCATGAACGCCGGAATCGGACACGAATCGCTCGGCGTGAAGAAGGAGGCTGAAATATGCTTTTAAAAGAAGCGCATGCGCGTCTCACGCAGTCCCAGCTCGCTCATATTGGCGAAGGAGAAGTGGGATATATTCGCAAGATCCGTGCAGAAGACGTTAGCCGCTGTTTTCCCGAAGCGCCCGATCTTGATCCGCAACTCGATCTCTGGGCCTTGTTCGGCGCGGATGGGACGCCCATTCTCCTCACAGACAATCGCTCGAGCACCTTTTTCAAGGCGGCGGAAGACGATCTTAAAACAGTCAGTCTGCATTAGGAAAAAGCCCGCCTGTTGAGCGGGCTTTCTGCTCTTTTGGATTAGAGGAAGGGGCGGTCCGGCATGTCATCTATGGAGATGACGCCATCCTTGTTCCGGTCGAGCCGCTCGAACATCTTTTCGCCGGCTGCGGTGAATTCCGCTTTGCTGACCTGACCGTTCTCGTCGGTATCGGCCCAGCGGATCATTCCCAAGCCGCCACCCTTGCCGCCGTGCCGGCCCCAGCCCTGATGACCGGAACGGCCGCCGTGATCGCGCTCGGCGCGTTTGCCCTCGCGGGCGTTGGCCTCATCCGCCTTGGCGTCTTCCCGCTCAGGGCGCGGGTTGGCGGCGCGGAAAGCTTCCATCTTCGCCTTGCGATATTCGCGCATTTCCTTTGGCGTAATCGAGCCATCCTTGTCCTTGTCGATCTCAGCGAAAAGCGCATCCTGGCGGGCGACGAACTCTTCCTTCGTAATCTTGCCGTCCTTATTGGTATCGGCCACCTTCAAGAGGTGCACGAATGCCGCTTCCGGCCGGATCGGCATGCGATCCTTGTGGCCCTTGCCGGGCGCAGCAAAACTGGCCGTTGCGGCAGTGCTCAGCAAAAGGGCTGCGCCAAGAGCAGACAGGGCGATTTTGCGTGTGGTCATCGTCATTACCTTTCTTTGGTGTCCCTGAAGAAAAGATAATGACGTGCGACAGGCCCCACCACTTAAACATCCGTAAGGTGGATGAAGCTTCGGTAATGTTGAAGGTTCAGCGAGCAATCGCCCTCATCAGGAAACCGGTAAGGTCGTCGGTAATGTAGTCGATATGCTCATCCGTCACGGCAGGAATTTCCCAGCGTTCCATGATGACGCCCTCGAGATTGGAGGGTACGAGCAGCACGGTCTTCATGCCGAGCGCCTTAGGAGCCGCCAGATTGCGCGGCAAATCCTCGAACATCGCAGCCTTTTTTGTATCCAGTTTTGTAAGCGCTGCGAATTTCTCATAGGTCGCACTTGCCGGTTTCGGCAGGTAGTCCGCGGCGACGATGTCGAAGATGTCCTCGAAATGGTCGAGAATGCCGAGCGCACCGGCGGCGGCCTGCGCATGTTTGACGCTGCCATTGGTGAGGATGAACTTTCGGCCTGGCAGAGCCTTGATGGCTTCACCCAGTTCCGGATGTGGTTTCAGCGCCGAATAGTCGATGGCATGGGCACGTTCCAGAAACTCGTCGGGGCTGATACCATAATTGATCATCAAGCCCTGCAACGTCGTGCCATGGTCGTGATAATAACGCTTCTGCAGGACGCGGGCTTCTTCGGGGTCGAGCTTCAGGAGCTCGGCCACATAGGCCGTCATGTTGCGGTCGATCTGGGAAAACAGATTGACGTGATGCGGATAGAGCGTGTTGTCGAGATCGAAGACCCATTCGCTGACGTGGGCGAAATCGGCTGCGTCGGGCAGGTTTTTCGGCTTTGTATCCATGCGCTGCTTTATGCCTGTTTCAAATGCCGAAGAAAATCGAAAAAGGCGACGATTGCGCAGATAATCGCACTTGGCTGTGCGCTTCCGCGCATGGTACCGCCAAATCCATGGAACTCTGGATAGGCATTACTTTCGCGAGCGCGTTCCTGCAGAACCTGCGCTCGACATTGCAAAAGCACCTGAAGGCCATGATGGGCACGACGGGCGCGACCTTTGTGCGCTTCGTGTTCGGCATGCCTTTTGCTCTCGCCTATCTAGCATTTCTGCACCTGGGGCTTGGCCGCCCGCTGCCGGCGCCCAACATGTCGTTTGCCCTCTGGGCGACGGTCGGGGCCATGGCGCAGATCGCCGCCACATTCCTGCTGGTGCACCTGTTCTCTTTCCGCAATTTCGCAGTGGGAACGGCTTATTCACGCACGGAGCCGGCACAGGCGGCGCTGTTTGCTCTCATCTTCATCGGCGAAAGCGTCACGGGCGGTACATTGGCGGCGATAGCGATTTCGGTCGCCGGCGTCATGCTGATTTCCGTGGCGCGCACGGAAGTGACGCCAACATCTTTCCTCACCTCGATCTTTAGCCGAACGGCGGGTATTGGTCTTGCCTCGGGTGCCTTCTTCGGCCTGTCATCGGTCGCCTACCGATCGGCATCGCTGGCGCTTGGGCCGAGCCTGCCTGCCCCGGATGCGATGATGCAGGCGGGTTTCACCCTTGTCGTCGTCATCGTCATGCAAACGCTGTCGATGTTTCTCTGGATTCTCTGGCGAGAGCGGGAAGAATTGCGGAGCATCGTTAAGGTGTGGAAACCGTCGCTTGCGGTCGGTTTCGTGGGGGCCACGGCCTCATTCGGCTGGTTCACGGCGATGACCCTGCAGCAGGCTGCCGTGGTGAAGGCCCTGGCGCAGGTGGAGATGCTGTTCGCCTTCGCCTCTACCGTGCTGTTCTTCAAGGAGAAGATCAACCGGCTCGAACTCTCTGGCTGCCTGCTGATCGTGGTCGGGGTGCTTTCGCTTCTGGCATTCGGATGAATGCCTGCGTGGCGGACAGGTCAGCCATCCGCCACCTGAAGCACATCAGGGCACGATGAGCGTGCCGGCACCTTCGGTGAAGATTTCCAGAAGAACGGAGTGGGGCGTCTTGCCGTTCAGGATCACCACACCCTGAACGCCGGCCTTGATGGCGTCGATGCAGGTCTCGACCTTCGGGATCATGCCGCCGGAAATCGTGCCATCCTTGATGAGGGCGCGGGCCTGCGAGACGGTGAGTTCCTTGATGAGTTCCTTGTTCTTGTCGAGAACGCCGGGAACATCCGTGAGAAACAACAGACGCGAGGCGTGAAGCGCACCGGCAATGGCGCCGGCAAATGTATCGGCGTTGATGTTGTAGGTTGCGCCATCGCGGCCGGGCGCGACGGGGGCGATGACCGGAATCATCTCCGATTTTGCAAGCAGATCGAGCAGGGTGCGGTCGACTTCCACAACTTCGCCGACAAAACCGAGGTCGAGCACGCGCTCGATGTTGCTGTCGGGGTCGATAACGGTCTTTTTCGCCTTTTCGGCGAAGACCATGTTGCCATCCTTACCACAGAGACCGATGGCCCATTCGCCGGTCTGGTTGATGAGGGCGACGATTTCCTTGTTGATCGAGCCGGCCAGAACCATTTCAACGATCTCGACCGTCTTGGCGTCGGTAACGCGCAAGCCGCCCTCGAACTTCGATTCAATGCCCATCTTGCTCAGCATCGCACCGATCTGCGGACCGCCGCCATGCACGACGATGGGGTTGATGCCGGATTGCTTCAAAAGGGCGATGTCTTCCGCGAAAGCCTTTCCGAGCGTGGAATCACCCATGGCGTGACCGCCATATTTTACCACGATGGTCTTGTTTTCGTATTTCTGCATGAAAGGCAGAGCCTGTGCGAGCAGCCGCGCCTGAGTTTCGCTTTCGGAAGACGTCATCTAAAAACCTCGGTCTGTGGTTGCGGCCGTTGAAGCCTGTCACCGCTCTAAAGCAAGTTTTCAACGGATGAAATAACCTCCGGGCCTTATTGTGTCGCAGCGATCAAATTTCTTTTTTTAGTCTCCGAAGCATTGTTATGAGATTGACATAAACGGCCAATGGGACCAGCCTTGTAACGGAAGGGGAGGATCAATCAGGCCATGGTGCGTGCTTAACGTGCGGGTCTGAACGCGAGGAGATGTGAGCGACATGCCGGCACCCGATAAAGACAAGCAAAGCGGCTTACAGGACGAGGTTCTTGCCGGGAAATTTGTGTTGGGTGCCCTCCCGCCGGAAAATATGGCGGAACTGACCAAGCGGCTGAAGCGCGACCGGCAGTTCGCGGCAATGGTCAGGCGGTGGCGTGAAAATCTTGCGGAAACCGATCATCGTGAGAAGGCCGCGGTGGCAAGCCTGCTCCAGCGCAACCCGCTGGCCGAAGGTCTTCCCTTCAGGGGGCAGCCGCTGCGCACCGGGTCGCTGTTGGGGGCGATGCTCGTGGAAATCTGGAGTTCCGTTCGCTTCTGGCGACTGCTGGCATTGACGGCGATGGTGTGGACCGCCGCTCTCCTTTTCACCATTGCCTGATCGCGACTGTTTCTAAAGGGAAATCGTTCTGACGATTTCCGCCCGCAGGCTGTCGAGGCCGACGGATTTTTCCGACGATGTGGCCAGAACCTCCGGATAGGCCGCCGGGCGCTTGCGGATTTTCTCCAGTGTCTCGTTGATCAGCCGAGGCACCCCAGCTTCCTTGATCTTGTCCGTCTTCGTCAGCACGATCTGGTAGGATACGGCCGCCTTGTCGAGCAGGGTCAGCACTTCCTCGTCATTTTTTTTCACGCCGTGGCGGGAATCGATCAGCACATAGACGCGCTTCAGTGTCGCCCGCCCGCGCAGATAATCGAAGACGAGCTTGGTCCAGGCATCGACCTGATCCTTGGGAGCCTGCGCGTAACCATAGCCGGGCATGTCGACCAGCGCCATGGGCGGCAGATCACCCGCTTCACCGGAATAACCGTCAGGAACGAAGTAGTTGAGTTCCTGAGTCCGTCCCGGCGTGTTTGAGGTGCGGGCAAGCCCCTTGTGACCCACCAGTGCGTTGATGAGCGAGGACTTGCCGACATTTGAACGACCGGCAAATGCAATCTCCGGCGGCCCCTCGGGCGGCAGGAATTTCATCGCGGGAACGCCGCGAATGAAAATCCAGGGTCGCCCGAACAGGGGCTTTTCGGTTGCTGTGCCGGTATCACTCATTTCGATTGCACCGGCTTTCGCTTGAACAGCCCCTTGAGATTATCGAACAGTTCGATCTTGGCGCCGTGACGCTTCATGATGACGGCCTGCTGGCTGATGGAAAGCGTGTTGTTCCATGCCCAGTAGATGACCAGACCTGCCGGGAAGGAGGCCAGCATGAAGGTGAAGATAAGCGGCATCCAGGTGAAGATCATGGCCTGTGTCGGATCGGGCGGTGTCGGGTTCATGCGCATCTGCAGGAACATCGTGATGCCCATGATCAAAGGCCAGACGCCGATCATCAGGAAGTGCGGCACGTCGTAAGGCAGAAGGCCGAACAGGTTGAACAGCGAGGTCGGATCCGGCGCGGAAAGGTCGTGGATCCAGCCGAAGAACGGTGCATGCCGCATTTCGATGGTGACGTAGATGACCTTGTAAAGCGCAAAGAAGACCGGGATCTGCAGCAGCATTGGCCAGCAGCCGGCAACCGGATTGATCTTCTCTTCCTTGTAGAGCTGCATCATCGCCTGCTGCATGGCCATGCGGTCATCGCCATGCTTGGCCTTCAGCTCTTCCATCTTCGGCTGCACGCGCTTCATGTTGGCCATGGAAGCGTATTGCTTGCTGGCAAGCGGGAAGAACAGCGCCTTGACGACGATGGTGGTGAGCAGGATGGCCACGCCGAAGTTGCCAAAATAACGGAAGAAGAAATCCATCAGTTTGAACATCGGCTTGGTGATGAAGTAGAACCAGCCCCAGTCGATCAGAAGGTCGAACTTCGGAATGGCATAGGCCGTCTCGTAACCGTCAACCAGCGGAACTTCCTTGGCGCCGGCAAAGACGAGGCTTTTCAACTCGATGGACTGGCCCGGTTCAACCGTGAGCGCATCGCTCTTGAAGTCGGCCTGATAGCTCGGCTGATTGCCGGTAATGTGCGAGTAACGCGTCTCGAACGGGGTCGTCTGCGGCGGAACGATGGCTGCGGCCCAGTATTTATCGGTGATGCCGAGCCAGCCGCCGGTGGCCTTCGCAACCGTCACCGGCGCTTCTTCGACGTCCTTGTATTTTTCTTCCGTCAGGCTGCCATCCTTGCCGGCCACGCCAAGGAAACCTTCATGGATGACGAAGACCGGGGGGACGGCAGGTTTGTTGTTGCGTGTCACACGACCGTAGCTGGCAAGCGAGATCGCAGCCTGTCCAGGGTTTTCCACCTTGTCGGCGACCGAGATCATGTAATGCTCGTCGATCGAAACCGTACGGGTGAAGATGACGCCCTTGGAATTGGTGTAGGTAAGCGTGACCGGCGTGGTCTCCGTCAGCTTGTCGCCGCTGGCGAGCGTCCAGACGGTGCTCGGACCGGGAACGCCGCCGACGTCCTGCGCCGCAACGTAACCGAGTTCGGTAAAGTAGCCTTCCTTGCTGTCCGCCGGCGAGAACAGCGTGATGATCGGGCTCGAGTCATCAACGGTCTCGTGGTAATCCTTGAGCCGGATGTCATCGAAACGCGCGCCCGTGAGGTTGATGGAGCCGGCGATGGCATTGGTGTCGATCGCAACACGCTGGGTTCTTGCAATCGCTTCCTCGCGGGTGGCGGTGGCGGCGGCCTGCGGAACGGATGCTGGCGGAGCGCCCTCGACGGTCGCGCCCGGCGCCGGTGCGGCGCCCGAAGCCTGCTGCTGTTGCTGCGTTGTCTGCTGCTGCGCCTGGCGTGCCTCTTCGGCGCGGCGCTGCTGCTCGATACGCGGATTCATGTAAAGGAATTGCCAGGCGAGGACGATGACAACCGAAAGGGCTATCGCGATGAAGTAATTACGGTTTTTTTCCATCATTCTTTCCTGGAGCGGGTCTCCTGGGACCGTTTCGGTTTCGCCGTCCCTTCAATGCGCTCGATGAGGAGAGATTGAAGTCTGGGAAAGGCGGTGTCGAGAACGTCCCGGCGGGCGACAATCACATAGTCATGACCGGGTTTCATTGCGACCCCGGCAGAAAGCCTGACGGCTTCCTTGAGACGGCGGCGCATGCGATTTCGCTCGACCGCGTTGCCTTGTCTTTTTGTTACGGTAAAACCGACACGAGGCTCGGTTTCCGGGGCTTTCCGGTCAAGCACTTCCACAAGAAAGGTGCTTCCCCGCCGTTTTTCCCCCGCCTGAACGGCAAGAAACTCCGACCGGTTTTTAAGCCGGCCGGGGCTTTTTTTAGTCTCGCTCATGTGCCCGCGACTTTCATCGGGCCACAGATCGGCAATTAAGCCGAAAGACGAGCGCGGCCGCGCGCACGGCGGGCAGCGAGAACCTTGCGGCCGCCGGCAGTAGCCATGCGGGCACGGAAACCATGACGACGCTTGCGAACAAGCTTGGACGGTTGGTAAGTACGCTTCGACATTTATTTAATACCGCGGTGTGCGGCCCTTCTTGAATTTGCAATTATTTGCAAGAGCGTTTCGTTTTTTGCACGGCTAACCCCGCCTGGGCGAGCTTTCAATGGCCGAGCGTGCGCGGCTTATAAGGGCATAGGCCGAGCAAAGTCAATTGCCGAAGGGGTTTTCGCCCTTCACCTTTTGCGGAAAAGCGACCGCAATTCCTGTCATCTGCGGCCCACAATGGTTGAATCTGATGGCCAATCGGTAAATTCCGAAATTCTTTCTTAATGCCCCATTGATAAATCTTAGGACGCGAAAGTTATGCCGGCTGCCCATTTCCATAGCGTGGCTGGTTTTGTTGGGGGAACGAAATTGAGAATTCGCGGTCGTATCAATCTTCTCGTCGGACTGATGAGCCTTGTGGCCTGCACCATCGGCGGGCTGTCCATCTATGCGATCAACGAATTCTGGGTTCGGTCGCACCATTTCGAGGAGGCAGCCGAAAGGGCCTACAAGGGCGAAGCCCTGAACCGTCTTGTTACCGCGGTCGTCATGGAGGCGCGCGGCGTCTATGCGGCAGCCGATGTCGCAGCAGCCACCCCCTTTGCCGATGGCATGGTCAAGAACCTCGATGCCATGGAGAAGCTCATTACCAGTTGGGCACCGCTCGTGCCGGCAGAACAACAGGCAAGCTTTGACAAGCTTGTTGGCCGGTCGAAAGAATTCCGGGCCTTCCGTCTCGAGACCGTTCGGCTCGCGAAGGAAAACGGGCCGCAGGCCGCCAGCCAGCAGGGCAATAACGAAGCGAACCGCGCCAACCGTAAAGCTTATCAGGCCGAGATCGACAGTGTCGTGAAAAACGATATTGCCGAACTGGAAGTCGTGAAGGCCGGCGTGGATACGTTCAGCACCTCCATATTCTGGGTGATCGTTGCGGTCACGGTTGCCGGCGTGGGTGCCGGTGCCGCCTTCGGTGTCTACATTGGAACGCGGCAGCTCAGCGCGCCCATCCGTCGGGTTTCGCAGGTGATGAATAAGGTTGCCGACGGAAATCTGGATGTTGACGTTCCCTATCTCGGCCGCAATGACGAAATCGGCGAGATGGCGGCAGCCGTCGAGATCTTCAAGAAGAACGGCCGCGAGGTGCGCCGCATGAATGCGCAGGAGACCGCCATGCGCGCCAAGAGCGACGACCTGCAGGCCGGTATGGCCGTTGTTGTCGACGCCGCCGCTCAGGGCGATTTCAGCCGCCGCATCAATAAGGATTATGGCGATGAAAACCTCAACCGCTTCGCAGCGACCATCAATTCGCTACTCACCGGCGTTCATAATGGCGTGTCCGAAACCAGTCGTGTCATCGAATGTCTGGCGCGCGGCGACCTGACGGAACGCATGGAGGGTGAATTCCGCGGCGTGTTCGGCGAACTTCAGGACAACGTCAACCAGACGATGAACAAGCTGCGCGAGACCATGCGCGAGGTACGTGGCAGCACGGAGGGAATCAGCGGCAATGCCGGCGAATTGCGCTCTGCGGCTGATGATCTGTCGAAGCGCACGGAGCAGCAGGCCGCAGCATTGGAAGAAACCTCTGCCGCACTGGATGAAATCACCGCCGTCGTGCGCAACTCTACCGACCGTGCGCAGGAAGCCAGCGCCATGGTCGCCGAAACCAAACAGAAAACGGAAGAATCTGCCAGCGTCGTGCGCGATGCGGTATCCGCGATGGATCGCATCGAACACGCCTCGCGCGAAATCAGCCAGATCATCAATGTCATTGACGAGATCGCCTTTCAGACCAATCTTCTGGCGTTGAATGCCGGTGTGGAAGCCGCCCGTGCAGGCGAGGCCGGCAAGGGGTTCGCCGTCGTCGCTCAGGAGGTGCGCGAACTGGCGCAACGGTCCGCAACGGCTGCAAAGGATATCAAGGCACTGATCACCAAATCCGGCGAAGAGGTCGGCCGCGGCGTGTCGCTGGTCCAGAGAACCGGTAGCGCCTTGAGTGAGATCGAGACCCGTGTCCTCGCCATCAACGAGCACATCCATTCGATCGCGACAGCCGCCAGAGAACAGTCCACCGGTCTGCACGAAGTCAACACCGCCATCAACCAGATGGATCAGGTGACGCAGCGCAACGCCGCGATGGTGGAGGAAACCTCGGCTGCGACCCATAAGCTGAGCAGCGAGGCGGATCATCTTGTGACGCTTGTGACCCGGTTTAATGTGGGTGCCGAGAATGCGCCACGCAATCAGCGCATGGAGCCGGCTCCAAGGCCGAAGATGGCACCTGCCGGACCGGTCGCAGTTTCCGGGCGGACAGCCGCTGTTGCGTCTCCGGCCCGCAAGCTGATGAACAGCGTCAGCCGCGCGATGAACGCCGCGCCCGCCGCCCAGGGTAACTGGCAGGAGTTCTAAAGACGACTATTTCGTTTGTACTGAAACGCCGCCCCTGCCGGGCGGCGTTTGTTTTTGCGTGTGGGAAACGTTTATTTTGCAGTGCATTGGAAAAAGATGCATTAGGTCCTATTATCATCGCTGCATATAAACCGAGCCGTTTAACGCGAAAGCGGCACGCAGACAGGACCATGGCCCGGTGTTTTCTAAAGGCGTAGACAGCTTGGACCGCACGCAAGACGATCCGGCGCATACGATGCCGGGATTGACCGCCGGTCTTTCCGGACGCCTGCTGCTGCTCACGGTCATTTTCGTGATGATCGCCGAAGTGCTGATCTTTGTGCCTTCCGTCGCCAATATGCGTCTCTCCTGGCTGCGGGACCGGCTGAACACGGCTGCGGCCGCAGGGGCGGTCATTGACGGCCTGCAGGCGGAACTGCCGCGAAGCGTGCAGAACGATACCCTGATGGCAACAGGGGCGAAGCTTATTGCCCTGCGTAAGGACGGCACGTCGCGCCTGCTGGCGGCGGCGGAAACCCCGCCCGCCGTCGATGACCAATACGATCTTTCTGACGTTTCCCAGATCGCAGCCGTACGGGATGCTTTCTCCACGCTGTTGTTCGGCGGCAATCGCGTCATCCGCGTCTTTGACGTGGTGGGCGACAGCGACACCATTATCGAACTCGTGTTGGGCGAAAACAAGCTGCGGGCGGCGATGCTTGCTTACGCCAGGAATGTCTTTCTGATTTCCATCGTCTTGTCGCTCATCACGGCCGGTCTGATCTTCGTCTCCATCAATCGCATCATGATCCGGCCGATACGCCGGTTGACGCTTGGCATGCAGAACTTTTCTGAAGATCCCGGTAATCCCGAGCGGATTTTCGTGCCGGACGAAGGGACTGACGAATTGTCCGTCGCTGGTCGCCATCTCGCCGACATGCAGACCCAGCTGCAAAGGACGCTGCGCCAGCAGAAGAACCTCGCCGATCTTGGTCTTGCCGTATCGAAGATCAACCATGACATGCGCAACATCCTGTCCTCCGCGCAGCTTATGTCTGACCGCCTTGTCGATGCCAAGGACCCCATGGTGAGAAGTTTCGCGCCGAAGCTGTTGCGCACCATTGACCGCGCCGTTGCCTATACCGGTGAGGTTCTGGCTTATGGACAGGCGACCGAGGGCGCGCCGAAACGCAAGATGGTGCAGTTGAGCCTTCTTGTGCGGGACGTGCGCGATATCCTGGCGCTGGACGATGAGAGCGGCATTGAGTTTCATGACAGCGTGCCCGCCGATCTCACGATCGATGCGGACTCCGAACAGCTTTTCCGCGTCATCCACAATCTCTGTCGCAACGCGGTTCAGGCATTGCAATCCGATACGACCAGCACCGCGGCAAGGCATCTCTCCATTTCCGCCCAGCGGGCCGGCGACGTCGTCAGCATCGTCATCGACGACAACGGGCCGGGGATGCCGCGCAAGGCGAGGGAAAACCTGTTTTCCGCTTTCCGGGGTTCGGCCCGATCAGGCGGCACCGGCCTTGGCCTCGTCATTGCCCGCGAGCTGGTGCTTGCCCATGGCGGCACCATTGCGCTCGTTGAAAAGCCGGGTCCAGGCACGCAGTTCCGCATCGAAATCGCCGACCGCACCGCCTCCGTACAGGCTGCCAGAACGGCCTGAAAAACCGGCGCTAAATCAGGTTCGAAAACCCATTATCGCCAACGGAATCCAGGCTCCGTCAGGTTCGCAAAAAATGGTCCGTATGGAATTCTTAACGAAATCAATGTGATACGCGAATTGCTGCGGAAAAATGACAATTTCCAAACGAAATCGCTTGCATTCGCCATGAGGACGTTTTAGAGGATCGCCACGCCACCGGAAACGACCGGAACGGCACGCACCCGTAGCTCAGCTGGATAGAGCACCAGACTACGAATCTGGGGGTCAGGAGTTCGAATCTCTTCGGGTGCGCCATTTCTTTTTCCTTAAAATAAGCTTCCGAGACGACGCCACTGGTTGTCGTGCGCCGACGTGTATCTTCAAATGGTGTTCCGCCCGTATTCGCGGCGAAGCTTCGCAACGCTGAATGAATTTCGAACATAGCGAATATATGTTGAAGTCCTACGCCCATCAGATGGCGCAACGTGAAAGCCATCTTGGCAACGGGCAAGATGTCTAAATGCTCGATTGCTGAAAGCTACGACTGCCTCCGGCCGCTGATCTTGTGTGGCATGGCGAAGGCGAGAGAGCTTGCCAAGGCTTGAGTTCGTGTGACTCTCCCCGCCGGAGAGTTTTAGTTCCGCCGACCCGGTTTTCAGCCGGTGAAAGCGTGCTGAAAAGACATCCGAATACCCCCCTCAATATTAGTGGTTTTAGGCGGAGGTCTATACCGTAACGTTTTCCTATGGCCCGGGATTATCGGGCTTTCGAGTGTCATCGAACTTTCCGCAAACCTTCGTCATCCTGTCACACAACAACAGCATATGCGCTCCAGAATAGGAGCGCAGAATGACGCCACAATCACTTGAGCTTTCGGGAATCGGCAAGGGCTTTGGCGCTGACGATGTTCTGAAAGAGATCGACCTCTCCATCCGTCCGGGAGAGTTTTTGTCCCTCGTCGGCATGTCGGGCTGCGGCAAGTCCACGCTGCTGCGCATCATCGCAGGTCTGGAATCACCGGATCGCGGTTCGATCTCGATCGGTGGACAGGATGTGACCGACATCGATCCCAGCGATCGTAATCTCGCGATGGTGTTCCAGTCCTATGCGCTTTATCCGCATATGAGCGTGCGCCAGAATATTGCGACGCCGTTGCGCATGCGGCGTCTGCCCTTGGCGGCCCGCCTGCCGCTGGTGGGGCGGTTCGCAGCGCCGGCAGAAACATTGAAGCAGATCGATGCGGCCGTTGAGCAGGCGGCCGAGACGCTGCAGATCGCGCATTTGCTGGATCGCAAGCCGGCGCAGCTTTCCGGTGGCCAGCGCCAGCGTGTGGCGCTTGCGCGGGCGCTGGTGCGTTCGCCCGCAGCCTTCCTGATGGATGAGCCGCTTTCCAACCTCGACGCCAAGCTCCGCGCCCACATGCGTGAGGAACTGGCGGGCCTGCATCGCCGGCTCGGGGCAACCTTCATCTATGTCACTCACGACCAGATCGAAGCCATGACCATGTCCGACCGCATCGCCTTGATGTCGGAAGGCCGCATCGAACAGCTGGGCACGCCGGACGAGCTTTATCGCAAGCCCGCCACACTGACCGTCGCCCGCTTCATCGGCACACCATCGATCAACCTGCTACCGGTCGAAATCGATACGCAGGGTAAGGTCACGGCGTTTGGACGCGATCTCGGCCTGGAGGGTGCGGGCCGCGATGCCGGCCCGGCGACGCTCGGCCTTCGCGCCGAAGATTTGCGTCCGGGCACGGAGGGCTTCGCCGTGCGTGTGGTGCGCAGCGAAACGCACGGCGCCGACCGTTACGTGAGCTGCCGCCTGCTGAACGACGAGACTGTCGCCGTCACCTTGCGGCAGGGGGCGGGCGAGGCGTTGGGTGCCGACGCCAATGGCGTTTTGACTCTCGGCTTTGCGCCGGATCGTGCGCATCTTTTCGCAGCCGATGGCCTGCGTCGCAAGGTGATAGTGCGCGAACGGGTGCCGGCATGACGGCGGTTGATTTCTCCTCGGCTGCGCGCACGAAGGCGCGCCCGCGGCAGTCAAAGGCAGACCGGCGGATGATCTGGCGCGGCCTGATGTTTGCCGCACCCGCAAGCCTGCTGCTCTTCGCGATCTATATTGCCCCGATGGTCGTTCTGGCCGCTTTTTCTGTCACCGACTACCAGCTGGGTTCGCTCTCCACCCGCTTTGTCGGTCTGGGCAACTTCATCAAGGCATTTCAGGACCCGGTTTTCCTGCGTGCGCTGGTGAATACCGCCATCTATGCGCTCATCGTCATTCCCTTCGGCGTGTTTCTCGCACTCGGCGCGGCTTTGCTTGTTTATAACCGCAAACGCAGCCGCGCTTTCTGGGAAGTGGCCTATTTCCTTCCCGTCACCGCAACGCTCGTCGCCATGGCAACGGTTTGGCAGTTCCTGCTGCACCCGTCCCTTGGGCCGGTGAACGCGGCAATCAAGTGGTTCGGTTTCGAACCGGTCGCGTTTCTCTCCAACCCCGTTCTCCTAATCCCAACCATGGCGCTGATGGGCGTCTGGCAGGTTCTGGGCTTCAACATGGTGCTGTTCCTTGCCGGCCTCACGGCCATTTCGAAGGATCTGCATGAGGCGGCGCGGCTGGATGGCGCCAGGAACCCGATCGACCGGTTTCTGACCGTCACATGGCCGATGCTGGGGCCGACGACCATGTTTGTGGTCGTTACCACCTCCATCTCCGCCTTCAAGGTGTTCGAGACGGTCGCCGTGCTGACCAAGGGCCGCTCCGGTTCCGAGACCCTGCTCTACGATCTTTATCTTGAAGGTTTCGAATATTCCAACACCGGTTATGCCGCTGCGCTGACGATCATCTTTCTCGCGATCGTGCTGATTCTGTCTATCGGCCAGACGCTGCATATGGACCGGAAGGTGCATTACTGATGGCCGCGTTCCGCAAATATCTCCCGCATCTCGTGCTTGCGCTCGGCGCCCTCGTGATGCTCCTGCCGTTCTATTGGATGGTGCTGACCTCGATCCGCTCGCCTGCGGAAATATTCGACGTCTCCCTCTGGCCGATCCCGCAAAAGTTCGACGCTGTCGATAACTATGCCCGGGCGGCAGGGCAGGTGCCGATGGCGCGCTTCATGCTGAACGGCGTCATCGTCTGCGGCGGTATTCTCGTCGTGCAGATCCTGACCTCGGTTCCCGCTGCCTATGCTTTGGCAAAGCTCCGCTTCCCCGGCCGCAAGCTGCTACTGGGCCTCGTCATTGCAGCACTCTGCGTTCCCATTCAGGCGCTGGCGTTGCCGCTCTTCGTCGGTCTGGCCAAGACGCAGCTTCTCAACACCTACTTTGCGATGATGATGCCGTTCTTCCTGTCGGTTTTCGCCATCTTCCTGTTCAACCAGTCCTTCCGCAGCTACCCCGATGAAATCATCGAGGCTGCCCGCATGGACGGTTTCTCGGAAATGGAGATTTGCTGGGGGCTGGTGCTTCGCGGGTCCCTGCCGTCGCTTGCGGCTTTCTCGATCTTTTCGCTCGTTGCCCATTGGAACGATCTCTACTGGCCGATGATCGTCATTTCCGACACCAATCTCGCCCCGCCGCCGCTCGGCATGATGCTATTCGCCGATGTCGAATCCGGCGCCAATTACGGTGCGCTGATGGCGGGCGCCACACTGATTACCGCGCCGATGGTGCTGTGCTTCCTCCTCGCACGGCGGCACTTTATCGCCGGTATTACCATGACCGGCGTCAAGTGACGCCGTTCAAACTTCCCCCTCCCAACCTCTCTGGAGACTGACATGAAACTCAACCGACGCGCTGTGATGGGCGGTCTGGCTCTCGGCATGGCTTTTGCTGGCCTCGCACAGCCAGTTTTCGCCAACGAAATCACGCTCAATGTTCTCTACAACCTGCCTGGCTTCACGAAATTCCATCAGCCGCTGGCCGATGAATTCATGAAGAAGAACCCGGATGTGAAGATCAACTTCCTCGCTCCAACCGCCGGTTACAACGAAGGCCAGCAGCAGGTTCTGCGCTCTGCCGTCACAGGCAATCTGCCCGACGTTTACTTCTCTGGCTACAATCTGACGGCGGAACTGGTGCACACGCTGGCCCCGCGCAACCAGATCACCGACCTCGGCCCGTTCATTCAGGCTGAAGGCGGTCAGGCTTTCCTCGACAAGAACTACAGCCCCAAGATGGCCGCGCTTGGCCAGATCGATGGCAAGCAGTACGGCCTGCCGGTCAACGCTTCCTCGCCGATCATCTACATCAACTCCGACCTCGTCACCAAGGCTGGCGGCGACCCGGACAAGATGCCGACGACCTTCCCTGAGCTGATCGCGCTCGCCAAGAAGATCAAGGCTCTCGACCCCAAGTTTGCCGGCATGAGCTACGACATCAATGGCTGGCCGGATGACTGGTTGTGGCAGGCGCTCATTGTCGAACAGGGCGGCAAGCTCGTTGACGAGAAGACCAAGACCGTTGCCTTCGACAACGAGATCGGCCTCAACGCCCTGAAGATGACCCGCCAGTTCGTCACCGAAGGTGGCCAGAACCTGCTCGACTGGGATCAGTCGCGCCAGCAGTTCGGTGCAGGCCTCACCGGCTTCATCTTCTCCACGCCCGCTCACGTTCAGACGATCCAGGGCCTGGTCGGCGATCGCTTCAAACTGAAGACGGCGACCTTCCCGCTCGACAACAAGGAGAAGGGCGGCGTGCCGACCGGCGGCAACTCTGCCGTCATTCTGACGCAGGAAAAGGCCAAGCAGGATGCTGCCTGGAAATACCTGAAGTGGATCACCGGTCCGGAAGCACAGAACACCATCGTTCGCATCACCGGTTACCTGCCGACCAACAGGCTGGCCACCGGCCCGGACTTCCTCGCTCCCTATTATGTCGAGAACCCGAATGTGAAGACCGCTTCGCTTCAGGCTGACCGTTCGCTTCCCTGGGCCGGTTATCCGGGCGGCGATTCCGTCCGCATCTGGCGCACCCAGCGTGACATCATCGGCACCGTCATGCGCGGTGAAGTAACGCCGGAAGCGGGTCTCAAGCAGATTGTCGAGCAGACCAACGCCCTGCTGAAATAAGCAGAGCCATGAGAGAGGCTGCGGGGAAATCCGTTCCCGCAGCCATTTTGCGCAGAAAGCCCCCCTTATGAAGATCATCCAGATCACCGACACCCATCTCGTACCCCCCGGCATTGCTGTAAACGGCGTCGACGCGGAAAAGCAGCTGCGCGCGGCAATCGCCGATATTGTCGAAAAACATGCCGACGCCAATCTTCTTGTGGTGACGGGTGATCTTTGCAATTACGGCGAGCCGGAAGCCTATGAGCTGCTTCGCGACATCCTCGCGCCAGTCTCGATTCCCGTGCGGTTGATGCTCGGCAATCATGATCGTCGCCCTGAATTCGTGGCGGCATTTCCGGAGCAGCCGCGCGACGATAATGGCTATATCCAGTCCTTCATCGATACCGAATTTGGCCGCTTGCTGTTTCTCGACAGCCATGAATCCGATGTCATCGGCGGCATCTATGGCGCGGATCGTCTGGCATGGCTGGAGAGTGCGCTGGAAAGCGCGGGCGATTTGCCGGTAACGGTGTTCGTTCATCATCCCCCGATGGATTGCGGCATCCGCCATTTCGAACATATCGGCATGCATGATGACGGCGCCGTCATGCGCCGGCTCGCCGCTCACCCGGCCGGTGTGCGTCACATCATCTTTGGCCATATCCATGTGCCGATGGCAGGCACCACGGCCGAAGGCATCGCATATAGTTCCGGCCAGGCCTGCGCGCATCGCTTCATCACGGATATCGATGTTGTCGATCCGCTGTGGACGGGTGGTAATCCCTGTTACCGGGTCATAAGCCTTGGTGCATTCGGCCTGCGTGCCTTTGACGCGGAAGTTGGGCAGGCCGTTCTGGGCCAGGCACCTGTTTGCGAAGGCCCCTGACAAGCGGTGATTCTTCGGACTGCGATGAGGCGCCTTCGCCTCGTCGCTTGCCCGCGAGGCAGAGGTCTCGCGGAAGTCCTGCGCAACCGGGAGGCTGCGATAGTTTGAAGACCCCACGGCCCGTCGCGCCGATGCACCACTACCGATCTGTTGAACGGGATTTGCTGCGCCAAAGCCATAGTTCCGTTCAAACTCTTGATCTATGTCAGTTTCACCGATGAAACTGCACGCCATAGTCGCCTGAGAGGTGGCCAACCAAATGCCGTGCCATCGTGATGACAGATCATGGAGAAGTGCATGCTTGAAAAGCGTATCCGCAACGCGTCCCTCTTGAACAGGATCGTCAGCGCCGAAGAGGCCGCCAGTCTCATTCAGGATGGCATGACGGTGGGCATGAGCGGTTTTACGCGCGCCGGTGAAGCCAAGGCCGTGCCGCTGGCGCTGGCCGAGCGCGCCAAGACCAACCCCATGAAAATTACCCTGATGACCGGCGCCTCCCTCGGCAACGATCTCGACAAGACCATGGTCGAGGCCGGCATGCTGGCGCGCCGCATGCCGTTCCAGTCCGATCCGGCTCTGCGCAAGGCGATCAATGACGGCAGGGTGATGTTCATCGATCAGCATCTTTCCGAAACGGTGGAGCAATTGCGCGGCGGCCAGATCCACGGCGTCGATATCGCCATCGTTGAAGCAGTTGCGATTACGGCAGACGGCGGCATCGTGCCCACTACCTCCGTCGGCAATTCCGCAAGCTTCGCGATCCTGGCCGAGAAGGTCATTGTCGAGATCAACCTGTCCCAGCCCGAGGTGCTCGAAGGGTTACATGACATTTTCATTCCCGCCAAACGCCCGACCCGTATGCCCATTCCCGTGGTCGCGACGGATAGCCGTGTCGGCCTGCCCTTTATTCCGGTGCCGCCGGAAAAGATCGCCGCCATCGTGCTGAGCGACAAGAGCGACAGTTTTTCGACGGTGCTGCCGCCTGATGACGAGACAAAGGCGATTGCCGGGCATCTCACGGAGTTCCTGCTGAACGAGGTCCGTCACGGCCGCATGACCCACGAACTCCAGCCGTTGCAGGCAGGCATCGGCACCATCGCCAATGCCGTTATGCATGGCTTCATCGATACGCCGTTTCATGATCTGAAAATGTATTCGGAGGTTCTTCAGGATTCGACCTTCGAACTGTTCGATGCGGGCAAGCTCACCTTCGCCTCCGGTTCGTCGATCACGCTTTCTTCCGCCATGAACCAGCAGGTCATGCCGCGACTGGCCGATTACAAAAGCAGGCTGATCCTGCGTCCTCAGGAGGTGAGCAATCACCCGGAGGTCATTCGTCGCCTCGGCATCATCGGCATCAACACGGCTCTGGAATTCGATATCTACGGGAACGTCAATTCCACCCATGTCGGCGGAACCCATATGATGAACGGCATTGGTGGTTCCGGCGATTTTGCTCGTAATGCCTATATGTCCATTTTTGTTACCAAGTCGATCGCCAAGGGAGGCGCAATCTCAAGCGTGGTGCCCATGGTCAGCCATGTCGATCACACCGAACATGATGTCGATATTCTCGTCACCGAAACGGGCCTCGCAGACCTGCGCGGTCTCGCCCCCCGCGAGCGCGCCGCTGTCATCATCGCCAATTGCGTCCATCCGGATTATCGCGATGCGCTGGCTGACTATTATCACCGGGCGACAGCGCGGGGCGGGCACACGCCGCATCTCATCGAAGAGGCGCTGTCGTGGCATGAGGCGCTGCGGGAAAAGGGCACGATGCGACCTCAGCAATAGGCGTTGAAACAGGTTGCCCACTTGTCGGTTTTTCGACCGGCAATTGGGTCCGTTTGGACACACCGGTGGGGAAAGTGCCCGCCACGCCGCTTAGGTTGCTGGCGCGACAGTTCCGCCTCCGGTAGAAAATCCTCTCCACCCAGCCGCTATCGAGCTGCCTCAGGGTTGCAGGAGAGTGATGTGATGCCCCTTCGCTTCGTCGCCATGATCGCGATTGTCGCCCTGCTTGCCGGTTGCGGCGGGCGGCCGATCGGCGTGATGACGCCAACGGGACAAACTGTGGCTGGCACGACGCCGGTCAATCTCCTCGTTGCGACAACGCGCGCGCCTTCCGAAAATCCCGCGGTTCTTTTCGGCGGCGAGCGGGGAACGGGGCTGAAGGTCGATGCGGTCACGGTCTCCATTCCGCCTGCCGCCAACCGCAAGGTCGGTCAGGTGCAATGGCCGAAAAAACTGCCACCCAATCCGCTGAAGGATTTCACCACGGTTGCGATTGAGCCGATCCGCTCCGAAGCAGAGACCAGAAGCTGGATCACTAAGCATATCGCTAAGGACCGCCGTGTGCTGGTCTTCGTGCATGGTTTCAACAATCGTTACGAAGAATCCGTCTATCGTTTCGCCCAGATCGTCCATGATTCCGGCACGGATGTCGTGCCTGTCGTGTTCACCTGGCCGTCGCGCGCGAGCATCTTCGACTATAATTACGATAAGGAAAGCACCAACTATTCCCGCGATTCGCTGGAAGAGATGCTGACGCGACTGGCGAAAGACAAATCCATTCGCGAAGTCACCGTCATGGCCCATTCCATGGGCACCTGGCTTGCGGTGGAGGCGCTGCGCCAGATGGCCATCCGCAACGGCCGTGTTGATCACAAGATCAGCAATGTCATTCTGGCGGCACCTGATCTCGATGTGGACGTCTTCAGTCGGCAATTCACCAGCCTCGGCAAGATGCCGCCGAAATTCACACTCTTCGTCTCGCAGGATGACCGCGCGCTCAGCCTGTCGCGCCGCATTTCCGGCAATGTCGATCGCCTCGGCCAGATCGATCCTTCCGTCGAGCCCTATCGCAGCCAGCTGGAAAAGGCCGGCATCACGGTTCTCGATCTCACCAAGCTGCAATCCGGCGATCGTCTGAACCATGGAAAATTTGCCGAAAGCCCGGAGGTCGTTCGCCTGATCGGCGACCGCCTCATCGCAGGCCAGACGGTGACGGATTCGGATGTCGGCCTGGGAGAAGCGCTGGGCGCGGTCAGCATCGGTGCCGCGCAAACCGTCGGAACGGCAGCCAGCGTGGTGGTCAGCGCGCCGATTGCGGTCTTCGATCCACGCACGCGGGAGAATTACGGCAGGCAGGTGGAGCGGCTTGGCCGATCCGTCGAAAACACCGTCGGATCGGTGGGCGATACGGCCGGTTCCGTGGTGGACGATCAGGCGCTTCAGTCTTCCAGGGTCAACTGCGATGCTGCCGCCAATCGAAACCGGGCGGAGTGCCGCAGTCGCTAAAGCCCCGTTGCGGCCAGAGCGTGGCGAGAACGTCAGGCGTTTTTGTCATCACGCCTCCGCAGATTTGTATACAGCTTGTATTTTTATCTGTATGGTTGGGCTAACAACCCACTTCCGGAGTAGACCCCCATGCGTTGGAAACGCACCCTCCAGCTTCTCGATGTCCATTGCGAAGGCGAAATCGGCCGTGTCGTGACCGGCGGCGCACCGAAAATTCCCGGCAATACCGTCGCTGAGCAGCTTCATTGGATGAATACCGATCCGCAGGGGGAGGCGCTTCGCCGATTCCTGACGCTGGAGCCGCGCGGCACGCCGATGGGCTCGGTCAATCTTCTCCTGCCGCCAAAGCATCCGGATGCGCATGCCGCCTTCGTAATTCTCCAGCCGGATCAGGCGCATGCCAGTTCGGGGTCCAATTCCATTTGCGCGACGACGGCGCTTCTGGAAAGCGGCATGGTGGAGATGCAGGAGCCGGAAACTGTTATCATTCTCGAAACGGCCGCTGGTCTCGTCAAAGCAACGGCCACCTGCCGCGACGGGCGCTGCGAAAAGGTCAAGCTGACCATGGTGCCGTCCTTCGTGCATGAGCTCGATGTCAGCATCGACACGCCCGAATGGGGCAGGGTGACGATGGACATTTCCTACGGTGGCATTTTTTATGCGCTGGTCGATGTCCGCCAGATCGGCCTGACGATCGAAAAGGCCAATGCCGCGAAGCTGGTCTCTGCGGGCATGATCCTGAAGGACCTGGTCAACCGCGAAATGACCGTTGTGCATCCGGAAATCCCGGCCATATCAGGCGTTGCCTATGTGATGTTCCGTGATGTGGATGCGGATGGCTCCATCCGCACCTGCACCACCATGTGGCCGGGCCGGGCGGATCGCTCGCCCTGTGGCACCGGCAACTCCGCCAATCTCGCCACGCTATATGCGCGCGGCAAGGTGAAGGTGGGAGACGAGTATAAATCCCGCTCGATCATCGGTTCGGAATTCGATGTCGGCCTTTCCGCCGTGACCGAAGTGGCGGGCCGTCCGGCCGTCATTCCCACCATTGCCGGGCGCGGCTTTACCTTCGGTCTGCATCAGGTCGGCCTCGATCCCTTCGACCCGTTGGCCGATGGTTTCGCCATGACCGATGTCTGGGGTCCGGAAGCGGGCAACATCTGAAGCGCTTTCCAAAAAAATGACATTTACAGCTGCCCGAAGGTCTCTGGCGGCTGTTTTCCCGCGACAAAAGATGCTAAGCGGGCGCAATTCCATCATGCTCCGAGGTATCCCGATGAAGTCGCTCACCCTGCGCCGCCCTGATGACTGGCACCTGCATCTTCGTGATGGCGCCATGCTGGAAGGGGTGATCGGGGATACGAGCCGCCATTTCGCACGCGCCATCATCATGCCGAACCTGGTGCCACCCGTTGTCACCACGGCCGATGCCCGCGCCTATCGCGACCGCATCGTCAAGGCGATCCCGGCGGGTGACCGTTTTGAGCCCCTGATGACCCTCTATCTCACAGAGGATACCGACGCCGACGACGTGGAAGAGGGCAAAAAAAGCGGCCTCATCACTGCCGTGAAGCTCTATCCCGCGGGTGCGACGACCAATTCTCACGGCGGTGTCCGCGATTTTAACAAGGCGATGCCGGTGCTGGAGCGCATGGCGAAGATCGGTCTGCCGCTCTGCGTGCATGGCGAAGTGACATCGCCGGAAGTCGATATTTTTGACCGCGAGAAGGTCTTCATCGAGACGGTTCTGGAGCCGCTGCGCCAGCGCCTGCCGGAACTGAAGGTGACGATGGAGCACATCACCACCCTAGATGGCGTCGACTATATCAAGTCTTCCAAGGCCAATCTGGCCGGCTCCATCACCACCCATCATCTCATCATCAACCGCAACGCCATTCTGGTTGGCGGCATCAAGCCACATTATTACTGCCTGCCCGTCGCCAAGCGCGAGGAGCACAGGCTGGCGCTGCGGGCTGCCGCGACATCGGGTGACGCTCGCTTCTTCCTCGGTACGGATTCCGCCCCGCATGTGGATCCGCTCAAGGAATGCGCCTGCGGCTGCGCCGGCATCTACACGTCCATCAATACGATGAGCTGCCTTGCCCACGTCTTTGAGGACGAAAACGCCCTCGACAAGCTGGAGGCCTTCGCCTCGCTGAATGGTCCCGCCTGGTATGGGCTCACGCCGAATGAGGAGACGATCACGCTGGTCAAGCGTGACGAGCCAGTGTCATTCCCGGCCAAGATTGAAACGGGCGCCGGGCCGGTGACCGTATTCGACCCGATGTTCCCGCTTCACTGGGACGTGAACTGATTTTATGACCGCCGGCACTGCCGGCGGTTTTGTTATGGTCTGCCGGCACCTCGGCGGGCGACGACATGCCGAACAATGATGCGTAATTTCCCGAGCGCCCAACCGGGCTTTCGGAGCGAGAAACCAGGGCCTAAAAGGAGAACGCCTATGAACCATTTCACATTCACGGACCGCACCGTCGTCGCGGAACTGGTTGCGAAGATGTTGTGGGAAATCAAGGCGGTCCATTTTAATTCAGAAAGCCCCTATACCTTCGCGTCGGGCATGAAGAGCCCGGTGTACATCGACATGCGCAAGCTCATCTCCTTCCCGCGCATCCGCTCGGCGGCGATGGATTTCGCCGCGGCGGCTGTCATGCGGGAGGCCGGTTTCGAGAAATTCGACTGTGTCGCCGGCGGTGAAACGGCGGGCATTCCTTTTGCCGCTTTCCTTGCCGAGCGCCTCGGCCTGCCGATGATCTATTGCCGCAAGAAGCCGAAAGGTCACGGTCGCAACGCCCAGATCGAAGGCCATATGCCGGAAGGCGCTCGGGTTCTGGTCATCGAGGATCTGACGACGGCCGGCGGCTCGATGTTCACCTTCATCGACGCCATCCGTGCGGTGGGCGGCATTGTCGATCACGGTATCGCGCTGTTTTATTACGGCATCTTCGAAGAGGCCGAAGCGCGCTTCGCCAACGGCAATGTCAAGCTGCATTACCTGACCACCTGGCGCGATGTTCTGGCGGTCGCCCGCACCGAAAAACTGTTCGACGAAAAGACCCTGTCGGAGGTCGAAGCCTTCCTTGATAACCCCTTGCCATGGTCGGCAAAGCACGGCGGCGTCAGCGAATTGCCGCAATCTTAATTTCGGATGCGGGCGGCCAGCTTGTGGCTGGCCTTCCGATCCATCTTCGTCTAAATCGATTTAAGTCCATTTGATTTGCTGTTTTGAGGAGGACCGTAATGATCCTGTGTTGTGGTGAAGCCCTGATCGACATGCTGCCCCGGCAGACAACGCTGGGTGAGGCGGGTTTTGCACCCTATGCAGGCGGTGCGGTCTTCAACACGGCCATCGCGCTTGGGCGTCTGGGCGTCCCATCGGCGTTTTTCACCGGTCTTTCCGATGATATGATGGGCGACATCCTGCGGGAGACACTGCGCGCCAGCAAGGTGGATTTCAGCTATTGCGCCACTCTTTCGCGCCCCACCACGATTGCCTTCGTCAAGCTGGTGGATGGCCACGCGACCTACGCTTTTTACGATGAAAACACCGCCGGCCGGATGATCACCGAGGCCGAACTTCCGGCACTGGGCGGCGATTGCGAAGCGCTGCATTTCGGCGCCATCAGCCTCATTCCCGAACCCTGCGGCAGCACCTATGAAGCGCTGATGACGCGCGAGTACGCAAGCCGTGTCATCTCGCTTGATCCAAATATTCGTCCCGGCTTCATCAAGGACAAGCAGTCCCACATGGCCCGCATCCGCCGCATGGCGGCCATGTCGGATATCGTCAAATTCTCGGATGAGGACCTTGCCTGGTTCGGTCTGGAAGGCGATGAGGATACGCTTGCCCGCCATTGGCTGCACCATGGTGCGAAACTGGTCGTCGTTACCCGTGGCGCCAAGGGTGCCGTGGGCTACACCTCGGGTCTGAAGGTCGAAGTCGCCTCTGAACGCGTCGAGGTCGTGGACACCGTTGGCGCGGGTGACACATTTGACGCCGGCATTCTGGCTTCGCTGAAAATGCAGGGGCTTCTCACCAAGGCGCAGGTGGCGTCACTGACGGAAGAACAGATCAGAAAGGTGCTTGCGCTCGGTGCAAAGGCGGCGGCAGTCACCGTTTCGCGGGCCGGGGCAAATCCGCCCTTTGCGCATGAAATTGGTCTCTAACCGGCGTGGTTGAGCCTTTTTGACAAGGTGGTTCAAAACTCTACCCGGCCTTAAAGCCATAAAAAGTCGTTTTCGCAGGATTATCGCGCTTGTCTCAGCGGTTTTTTCGCGAAACAAGCGTCGTATGAGTGTACCGAAGACCCACCCTTTCGATTTCGACCCGACCTATGGCATGCAGCGCGAGCAGTTGCTCGCCATCACGCCCCCTAAAGCAGCACCCGGTTTCGATGACTTTTGGGAGAAGCGCTACCGCCGCGCGCTCGCAACTGATCCGCGCCCGGTGCTGCGCCGGAGCAAGCTGAGCGATCGCCGTTGGCAGGTCCTCGATCTGACCTACACCTCCACCGACGGTTTCCGTATCGGTGGGTGGCTGCTGCTGCCGCGCGAAGGACAGGTCCGCCGCGGCCTGGTCGTGGGCCACGGTTATGGCGGGCGTGGCGAGCCGGATTTCGATGTGCCGGTGGAAGAGACGGCCGTGCTGTTTCCCTGTTTTCGGGGCATTTCGCTGAGTGCCTGTCCGCCGATTTCACCTGATCCGGCGCGTCACGTTCTCTATAACATCGAGCGGAAAGACGATTATATCATCGGAGGCTGTGTCGATGACCTCTGGATCGGGGTGTCGACGCTCGTCAGCCTCTATCCCTGGCTGGAAGGGCAGGTGGGCTATAGCGGCATCAGCTTCGGCGGCGGTATAGGCGCTCTGGCGATCCCTTATGATAAGCGCATCGACCGTGGCCATCTCGTCGTGCCGACCTTCGGCCACCGGCCGTTCTGGCTGACCCTGCCTACCGTCGGCAGCGCGGATGCGGTCCAGACCTACCAGAAGACCCATGCCGATGTGCTCGAAACCCTGCGCCTGTTCGATGCCGCCTGTGCCGCAACTCGAATAAAGGTCCCGATGCTGGTGGCGCCCGCGCTCTTCGATCCGGCCGTGGCGCCTCCCTGCCAGTTTGCAGTGGCCAATGCGCTGCCAGAATCGAAATTTAATGAAATCTTCATCCTCGACGCCGGACATTTCGATTACCCTGACGTCGCATCGCAAGATGCGGTCCATAAGGACAAGGTCAGACGGTTTTTCAAGGTGTCATGAAACGCGAATATCTCCGCTGGTATAGTCACAGGCTCCATCGCGACATGGAGCTCCTGATATTCGGTCATGCCGGCGCGAAGGTGCTGATGTTCCCGACCCGCGACGGGCGCTTTTTCGAATATGAGGAATTGGGCATCGTTGACAGTCTTTCCGACAAGCTGGAGGCAGGCCACCTCCAGCTTTATTGTATCGAGGGTCTGGCAAGGGAAAGTTTTTACGCGGACCATAACCATCCCGCCGACCGTGTGCGCCGTCACGCCGCACTTGAGGCCTATATTCTCAACGAAGTGCTGCCGCTGATGGCCGGGAAAAATCCTGATGGCAGCACCATTGTGCAGGGTTGCAGCCTCGGCGCCTTTCAGGCCGCCAGCCTCGTCTTCCGCCACCCGCATCTTTTCACCAAGCTCGTCGCCTTTTCCGGCCGTTATGATCTGACGATGAGGGTGGAATCCTTCGGCGATCTGTTCGACGGTTATTATGACGACGACGTCTATTTCCACATGCCGAGCCACTTTCTTCCCGGGCTAAACTGCCCGTGGCGGCTCGATCACCTGCGCCGCATCGACATGGTCTTCACCATCGGTGATGCCGATCCGTTTCTGGACAACAACCATCATCTGAGCCGCCTGCTTTCAGACAAGCAGGTGGGGCACCGGATGCATGTCTGGGAAGGCCGCGCCCATCGGGCGGGCGCGTGGCGCAAGATGGCAGCGCTTTATATTTGAAGACGCAACATTAAAAAGCCGGAGGTGTCTCCGGCTTTTTAGATCGCGGTCGTAACGACTCTCAGCTGGCAAGTCCTGCCAGCGCCTTCACCAGCCCCTGCGTCGAGCTGTCATGGCCGGCAGCACTTTCCTTGCCTTCGACCACTGGAAGCAGGCCGGTTGCCAGTTCCTTGCCAAGCTCCACGCCCCATTGGTCGAAGGAGTTGATGCGGAACAGTACGCCTTCAACGAAGACTCGGTGTTCATAGAGCGCGATGAGGCGGCCAAGCGCAAAAGGCGTCAGCTTGTCGTAAACGAAGGTGATGGAGGGCCGATTGCCGGTGAAGACGCGGTGCGGGGCGATGAAATCGGCTTGGCTGTCTTCCATGCCTTTGGAGGTGAGCTGGGCTTTCGCCTCTGCGAGCGTGCGGCCCTTCATCAGCGCTTCCGACTGCGCCAGGCAATTGGCAATAAGAAGCTGATGCTGGTGGCGCAGTTCCGGCTCAAAACCATTGGCGGCGATCATGAATTCCGCCGGGATAACGCTCGTGCCCTGATGGATCAGCTGGTAGAAGGCGTGCTGACCATTCGTGCCGGGCTCGCCCCAGACCACCGGGCCGGACTGGCCTGCTACTGGTGTGCCGTCAATGGTAACGCCCTTGCCATTGGATTCCATGTCCAGCTGCTGGAGATAGGCCGGGAAGCGGGATAGGCGCTGGTCATAGGGCAGGATCGCGCGCGTCGGATAGTCCAGCACGTTGCGGTTATAAAAGCCGATGAGACCGAGCAGCATCGGCAGGTTTTCGCGGATCGGCGCCTCTTGGAAGTGGCGATCCATGGCGTGGGCGCCATCCAGGAACTTGCCGAAATTGTCCGGCCCGATGGCGATCATCAGCGGCAGGCCGATTGCCGACCAGATCGAATAACGTCCGCCCACCCAGTCCCAGAAACCGAAGATCCGGTCGCTTTCGATACCGAAGGCGGCAACCTTGTCCAGCGCGGTGGAGACGGCGGCGAAGTGATGCCTGACGGCACCCTCACCCAGCTTTTCGGCGATGAAACGGCGCGCGGTGGCGGCATTCGTCATCGTTTCGATGGTGGTGAAGGTCTTCGACGCCACGATGAAGAGCGAGGTCTCCGGGTCGATGAGCTTCAGCGTATCGGCAATATGCGCTCCATCGATATTCGAGACGAAATGCGCCCGCGGGCCGTCATGGAAAGGCGCCAGCGCAAGCGTCGCCATGACCGGGCCGAGATCGGAACCGCCAATGCCGATATTGATGACGTCTGTGATTTTTTTGCCCGTCGCGCCTTTGAGTGAACCGGAACGGATCGCGTCGGCAAACTTGCCCATGGCCGCCAGCACGGCGTTCACATCGGGCATCACGTCCTTGCCGTCAACGAAAACGGGCGTGTTGGAGCGATTGCGTAGCGCCGTATGCAACACGGCGCGGTCTTCGGTGAAGTTGATGGCCTTGCCGGAGAACATCTCCTCGCGTTTGGCCTCGACACCGCCCTCACGGCCAAGCTGCTCGAGAAGCGCGACGATCTCCTCGTTAACGGCGCACTTGGAGTAGTCCATCAGCAGGTCATCGAATCTAACGCTGAAACGGCTGAATCTCTTGTCGTCGGCCGCAAAAGCGGCGCGCAGATCGGTTGCGGCTGTGCTGCTCGCCGTTGCTTTCAATTTTTCGATGGTGGCCTGCATCTTATGCTCCTCGGCTTCCGTGGAAGGATGAGGAAACTATTCTTTTTCAAGCGGCCAAATCAAGGCGACTTCGACAAAGAAAGGCGCCTGCACAAAAGAAAGGAGCCGGCTTCCCGGCTCCGTAGGCTTAATTCAGATTGCGCAATTCGCGCCGCAAAATCTTGCCGACATTCGATTTCGGCAGCTCGGTGCGGAACTCGATGATTTTCGGCCGTTTGTAATTCGTCAGGTTCTTGGCGCAGTAAGCCTTGAGCTCTGCTTCCGTCAGCGACTGGTCCTTCTTGACGACGAAGAGCTTGACGGTTTCACCGGAATGCTCATCCGGAACGCCGATCGCGGCGCATTCCAGCACACCCGGATGGCCAGCGGCCACTTCTTCCACCTCATTCGGATAGACGTTGAAGCCCGAGACAAGGATCATGTCCTTCTTGCGATCAACGATCTTGGTGTAACCGCGCTCGTCCATAAACCCCATGTCGCCGGAGCGGAAGAAGCCATCCGGCGTCATCGCTTTTGCGGTTTCGTCCGGGCGCTGCCAATAGCCAGCCATGACCTGCGGTCCGCGGATGCAAATCTCGCCAACGTCGCCCGCGGGCAGGCTATTGCCATCCTCGTCGCGAATATCGATCTCGGTGGAGGAGATAGGCAAGCCGATTGTGCCGCTGAACTCCGTTGTATCCAGCCGGTTGACGGTGGCAACGGGTGAGGTTTCCGAGAGCCCGTAACCCTCGGCGATCGGGCAGCCCACAACGGAAAGCCAGCGTTCGGCAACCGGTCTTTGCACTGCCATTCCGCCACCGAGAACCAGAATCAGTGACGACAGGTCCAGCTTGCGGAAATCCTCATTGTTCATGAGCGCGTTGAAAAGCGTGTTGATGCCCGGGAAGATATGCGGTTGATAATGCGACAATTCTTTCACGAAGCCGGGAATATCGCGCGGATTGGCGATCAGCAGATTATGGCCGCCAAGCGCAATGCCCATCAGCGAGTTCACCGTCAGCGCAAAGATGTGGCAGAGCGGCAGCGCGCAGATGAAATTGAGAACGTCGGGACGATCCTTGCGGCCGTTGAAGGCGGCGTCCAGCCAGAGGCTGATCTGCGCCTTGTTGGCAAGAAGATTGGCGTGGGTTAGGACTGCGCCTTTGGATACACCCGTTGTGCCGCCGGTATATTGCAGGAAGGCGATGTCCTGCGCTGTCAGACTCACCGGCTTCAGCGAATGTCCCTGGCCATCCTTCAGCATGTCCTTGAAGGTCACGCAGCCGGGAATGGCATAGGCGGGAACCAGTTTTTTCACCTTGCGAACTACGAGATTGACGATGTGGCCCTTGAAGCCAAGCAGATCGCCCATCGCTGCAACGACCACATGCCTTACTGCGGTCTTCGGCACGGCCTGTTGTGCCACATGGGCAAAATTCTCAAGCACGAAGAGGGCCTTCGCGCCTGAATCCTTCAGCTGATGCTCCAGCTCGCGGGGCGTATAGAGCGGATTGACGTTCACCACGATCATGCCCGCCCGCAGGACGCCATAGACCGCAACGGGGTTCTGCAGGATGTTTGGCATCATCACTGCAACGCGGTCGCCTTTTTCCAGACCACGCGATTGCAGCCAGGCCGCCACGGCGCGGGTCTGCGTTTCCAGCTCACGGTAGGTCAGTGATTTGCCCATGCTGCTGAAGGCTTTGCGATCAGCGAACTGGGCGCAGCTCTTTTCAAGAAGCTGGACGAGGGAAGCGTTCGGCGATGCGGGAATTTCGGCAGGCACGCCGGGCGGATAAGACGCGAGCCAGCGCTTTTCGATGCCGGCATTTACCGTCTGTCCCAGGGACAATTCACTCATGCTGCTCCTCCCAGAGTCTGTGTCTCGCGGGCATTCCCGAGAATGCATTGTTTCGCGTTTCCGCCGCCTTTACTCACGAGGCGCCGCAACAACCGGTTTTAAGCCGGATCGCGGACGCTTCATGTC
Source organism: Agrobacterium sp. DE0009 (assembly GCF_007680755.1). NCBI lineage: Bacteria > Pseudomonadati > Pseudomonadota > Alphaproteobacteria > Hyphomicrobiales > Rhizobiaceae > Agrobacterium > Agrobacterium sp. DE0009. The sequence goes on along the minus strand of NZ_VEIU01000001.1, from coordinate 1,544,136 downwards.
GCGCCACCGGATAGACCGCTCCTCTCGCTCTCCGGCAGCAAATGATAGACTCCTAATATCTTGACGTCCATCACATCACGAAACCTATTTAACTCTAACGTAAACGTCAATATTGCTGCCGCACATCTCCCCAACTCGTGAAGCGGGCTGATCGTCAGCACTCTTTGACTTTAATCCTGATTTGAGCGATCAACAAAAAACGCAGAGCAAGGCAGGATTGGAAATGGCAGGCAGCGCAGCGCTCGAACTGAAATCGGTGGGCAAAAGATTTGGCGATACGGAGGTATTGTCCGATATTGATTTCTCCGTCGAAAGTGGTGAGATCATTTGCCTTGTGGGCCGCTCCGGTTGCGGAAAATCGACCCTGCTGCGTATCGTGGCGGGTGTGGAGGCGCCCGATCAGGGCAGCGTATCCCTGAACGGCGCTGTCGTTGCCGGCCCCGGCGTTTTCGCTGAGCCGGAAAAGCGCAATATCGGTTTTGTATTTCAGGATTACGCGCTGTTCCCGCACCTTACCGTCGAGCAGAACGTCATGTTCGGTCTGCGGTCTCTGCCCAAGGCCGAGGCACGGGCGCGCACGGTCGAAATGATCGAGCATGTCCATCTCCAGGATTTGGCGAAACGGTATCCGCATACGCTCTCCGGTGGGGAGCAGCAGCGTGTGGCGCTCGCCCGCGCGCTCGCCCCGCGGCCCGGCCTGTTGTTGATGGACGAGCCCTTTTCCAATCTCGACAGGGGGTTGCGCGACAGTGTCCGCGAGGAAACGCTGGGCCTTCTGCGGAAACTGGGCACGACCGCAATCATGGTCACCCACGATCCGGAGGAGGCGCTTTCGGCCGGTGATCGCGTCGTGCTGATGCAGCGCGGTCGTGTTGTCCAGAGCGGCACCGGTTATGAAATCCATGACAATCCTAGAACCCGCTACGCAGCGGATTTCTTCTGCGCCTTCAACAAGATTGAGGGGCGGGTGAGACAAGGCCGTGTTGAGACGCCACTCGGGCTGCTGGGCGATGCCTCCAATCTGCCTGACGGTCTTGCTGCGATTGCCTATGTGCGCCCGAACGCGATTTCGATCATCGAAGACGAGACGGGTAAAGACGGGATCGCCGGCGAAATATCGAGCCGTGTCTTCCTCGGCGAGATCGAGCAACTGGGCATCGCCGTTCCGGGCCTGTCATCTGCCCTCCGGATGAGGACGATGCAGCGGACGTCGCCCACGACGAAAGCCGTCCGCGTGGGCATCGATCCCAAAGGCGTGCTGATCTTTACTTAAAGTTGAATAAGCCCTTTCGCATGTTTATCGGGGCTCGATTTTCAACTCTTGGTGATGAATTCAGCCTCGGATTTGCTGAAATAAAACTTGATTTAATGCATCATGTATGATGTCTGCTGCTTCCATTGCCGCTATCGGAGAGGGACAAGAAACATGACGACATTGACGAAAATTGCGCTGCTCGCCAGCACGGTTGCCTTTGCGGCCGGAGCGGTGAATGCTGCCGAACTCAATATCTACACGACCCGCGAACCGGGCCTGATCCAGCCGCTGCTCGAATCCTTCACCGCATCCAGCGGCGTCAAGGTCAACACCGTATTCCTGAAGGACGGCCTTGCTGAGCGCGTTCTGAGCGAAGGCGCAAGCTCGCCGGCCGACGTTCTGATGACGGTGGATGCCGGCAACCTCGTTGATCTCGCCGAAAAGGGCGTCACCCAGGCGGTCGAATCCGAAACGCTGACGAAGGCCGTTCCCGCCGAACTGCGCGACGCCAAGGGTCATTGGTTTGCGCTCTCCATGCGTGCCCGCGTTCTCTATGCGGCCAAGGACCTCGATCTTTCTTCCTTCAACTACGAAGACCTTGCCGATGCGAAATGGAAGGGTAAGGTCTGCATTCGTGCTGGTCAGCACCCCTATAACACGGCGCTCTTTGCCGATTATATCGCCCATTACGGTGCTGCTGACACCGAAAAATGGCTTGCCGGCGTCAAGGACAACCTTGCCCGCAAGGCAGGCGGCGGTGACCGCGATGTTGCCAAGGACATCCTCGGGGGGATTTGCGACATCGGCATTGCCAATTCCTATTATGTCGGCCTGATGCGTTCTGGTAAGGGCGGCGAAGAGCAGGTGAAGTGGGGCGAGGCGATCAAGGTTGTCCTGCCGACGTTCAAGAATGGCGGCACGCAGGTAAATATCTCCGGTGCCGCGGTAGCGAAAAACGCACCGAACAAGGCGGAAGCCGTCAAGCTTCTCGAGTATCTCGTATCCGACGAAGCCCAGAAGATCTACGCCGAGGCCAACTTCGAATATCCGGTCCGGCAGGGTGCGGCTCTCAATGAGATCGTCGCTTCCTTCGGCACGCTGAAAATCGACAACAAGCCGCTGACCGAAATCGTCTCGCACCGCAAGCAGGCGAGCGAACTGGTCGACAAGGTTGGCTTCGACAAGTAAGCAAGCCAACGATAACACGGTGGAAGGCGCTCGCAGCCGCGGGCGCCTTTCCGCGCATTTTACAAGAGCAGATGAACCCAGACGCCACCCAGCCCTCGTTGTCTCCCGCCCGAGCCACGCCATCATCGTCCGTGTGGTGGCTGTGCATCTCCGTGCTGGCGGTTTGTGGCGCCATGGTGCCGGTTCTGGCGCTGGTCTCGCAGGCCTTGCAGGGGTCGGAAGGTCTCTGGACGCATCTCGGCTCCACCGTTCTTGCGACGGCCCTGCCGGAGACCGCAATCCTTCTTGCCGGTGTCGGGCTGCTGGCAGGCATCATCGGCACGAGTGCCGCCTGGCTGGTCACTGCCTACGATTTCCCCGGCCGCAGGGTGCTGGAATGGGCGCTGCTTCTGCCGCTCGCCATGCCGACCTATATCGTCGCTTACGCCTATCTGGATATTCTCCATCCCATCGGGCCGGTTCAGGGCGCGGTCCGCTGGCTGCTGGGTTACTCCAGCCCGCGCGAGTTTCGCCTGCCGGATATCAGGTCCATGACGGGCTGCATCCTCCTCTTGGGCTTCGTGCTGTTTCCCTATGTCTATATTCCCGTCCGGGCGATGTTCCTGACGCAGGCGGGCAATCTGATGGAAGCGGCGCGCACACTCGGCGTTTCCAGACGCGCGGCTTTCTTCAAAGTCGCGGTGCCGCTGGCCCGCCCGGCCATTGCGGTCGGTGTCAGTCTGGCGCTGATGGAAGCGCTGAATGATATCGGCGCGTCGGAATTTCTCGGCGTTCGTACGCTCACCGTTTCCGTTTATACCACCTGGGTCACGAAATCAGACCTGCCAGGCGCGGCCCAGATCGCGCTTTCCATGCTCTTTATCGTCGTTGCCCTCGTTGCGCTGGAACGCTGGGCGCGGCGAAAGCAGCGTTATTCGGTGTCCGCCCAGAAGAGCAGGGCGCTCGGGCCATTGCGGCTCTCCGGTTTGAAGGGCTGGATCGCTTTCACACTCGGCAGCATGCCTGTTGTGGTCGGTTTTGCAGGTCCGGCGAGTTATCTCATCATCGAGGCGTGGAAGCGGTTCCGTTTCAGCGGACTGTCTGCCCGTTTTGCCGAAGAGGCTCTGAACACGATCCTCTTTGCCGGGCTGGCGACCGCGATCACCCTTGTCCTCGGGCTTGCGGTTGCCTACGCCATGCGGCTTGCGCCGGGTCGGGTGTCACTCTGGTCTTTTCGGCTGTCGACGGTCGGGTATGCGGCTCCCGGCACCGTCATCGCCATCGGCGTCCTCATCGCACTTGGCAGTTTCGACCGGTTCGTCGATCAGACCATGCGCGAATGGTTCGGCATATCTACAGGCCTCATCTTCATCGGCAGCGGTGCCGCGTTGATCTATGCATACACCGCACGGTTCCTGACCATCGCGGCCGGCAGCGTCGATGCCGGTCTCAGCCGCATTCCGCAATCCTTCGATCATGCTGCGCGAACGCTGGGTCGATCGGCAACGCAGACATTCCGCCAGATCCATCTGCCGCTGTCCAAGGCATCGCTGGCTGCGGCCGCACTGCTGATCTTCGTGGATTGCGTCAAGGAGCTTCCCGCAACGCTTCTCCTGCGTCCGCTCAATTTCGAAACCTTCGCGACCCATCTTTATGGCGAAGCAGCGCGCGGGACCTATGAGGAAGCGTCCATCGCAGCGCTGGCGATTGTCGTCATCGGCGTTCTTCCGGTGGTGCTGCTGGCGAGGATCGGCCGTCGTCAGGGCTGACAGCGCCGTCTCTCATGTCAGTGGAAGCGGGGAAACCGCGTGAGAAGCCAATAAGCTTCAAATCGTCCCGGAAAACGACAAGCGCGTTGCCTTAATCTTGATGTAAGCACTCATCTTAATTGAGGTGTTGCGGCTGGTCGAATATGGTCACCGGCCGCTATCTGTTTCGGGGCGTATCTTGAAAAATCTGCATGAGATGTTTTTGAACCGTCTGGCGCTGGGAACGGCTGTTTTTGTTTTGCTTGGGCCGGCGATGGGCCAAGCGCAGGAAACGACCGTATTGCAGCAAATTACCGTTGACGGGCAGGGCGTGGAGAACGCCACGGGCCCGGTCCGGGGTTATGTCGCAAAGAAGAGCGCGACGGGATCGAAAACTGAAACGGAAACAAAAGACATCCCCCAGTCCGTATCGGTTGTCGGCCGCCAGGAAATGGATGACCGCGGTGCCGTAACAAAGATCGATGAGGTGCTGCGCTATACGCCCGGCGTGACCACCGAACCCTTTGGCTCCGACCCGGACACGGACTGGTTCTACATCCGCGGGTTTCAGGCGACGCAGACGGGCGTGTTTCTCGATGGGTTAAACCTGTTCAGCTACGGTTTCGGTGGTTTCCAGATGGACGCTTATGGTCTGGAGCGTGTCGAAATCCTGAAAGGTCCGGCATCGGTGCTTTATGGCGGCGCCAATCCGGGCGGCATCGTGCAGATGGTTCGCAAGCGCCCGCAGGACCAGCCGATTCGTGAAACCGAGATCGGCATCAACAATTTCGGCAACGCCTTCTTCGGTTTCGATCTCGGCGACAAGGTCGATGAGCAGGGCGTTTGGAAATATAGAGTCACGGGCAAAGTCGCCGGCGGCGACAATTATACCGATTATTCCGAGGATCTGCGCGGTTTCATCATGCCCCAGATCACCCTCGAACCGGATGCGCAGACCAGCGCGACACTGTACGGCTATTTCTCCGCGCTTGATCAGGTCCATGTCGGCAACGGCTTCCTGCCCTATGTCGGTACGGTCGTGGACGCGCCTTTCGGCAAGCTCGACCGCAAGGCATTCTATGGAGAGCCGGATATTGACAATGGCCGGGTCTACCAGTCGATGGTCGGCTACGAGGTCAGCCACGAATTCGACAATGGCTGGAAGGTCAGCCAGAACGCGCGCTACGGCCATCTCTACAAGCACGAGAAAGGTCCGTATACCGGCGGCTGGGCCAACGCGGATGCCAGCGGCCAGCCAATCCTCGACCCCGTGACCAACGACTACATGCTGACCCGTTTCGGTTATGACGGCGTGTCGAAGGTTGATAGCTTCGGCGTCGACAACCGCGTCGAAGGCCAGTTCGATACCGGTGCTGTCAACCATTCGCTGCTCTTTGGCCTGGATTACAAATATTACCGCCTGGATCAGGTGCAGGCTTGCTGCGGATCGAACACCATCGGCGCTCTCAGGCCCTCTTACGGCTCGACGCAGGGAACGAATTTCGTCTATGCCGACAACATCGTGACCCAGCAGCAGGTCGGCATCTATGCGCAGGATCAGCTGCGTTTTGGCAACGGCTGGCTGCTGACCTTGAACGGCCGCTACGACTATGTGGACACGGAGCTCGACAACAGACTGCCGGCAGGCCTCTCGCGTCGCTCCAATGACGACGCGCTGAGTGGCCGCGCCGGTCTGGCTTACGAATTCGACAATGGCCTGACGCCCTATGTTTCGGTCGCCACCTTCTTCAATCCGCTGATCGATACACTCGCAGATGGCAGCTCTGCGGTTCCGGAGGAGGGACATCAGTTCGAGGCGGGCATCAAATACGAGCCGACCTTCTTCGACGGCAGCATCACGGCCTCCGTGTTCAAGCTGGTCAAAGACAACGCCATCGTCTCCTACACGTCCGGCGGCATCACGACGAGCGGCCAGTTCGGACAGGTGGAATCGACCGGCTTCGAGCTGGAAGCGAAAGCCAATCTCACCGAGAACTGGAAGGCGCTCGCCTCCTATTCATACACCGATCTCGACATCACCCGCGACGCCAACCCTGATCTCATCGGCAAATCGCCGTGGATCGTGCCGGCCCACGCCGCATCGATATGGCTCGATTACGCCTTTACCGATGATACGTTCGAAGGCCTCAGCATCGGCGGAGGTCTGCGTTACCAGGGCAAATCCTGGGCAGATGCAGCCAATACGCTGCGGGTGCCGGATGCCGCCGTCTTCGATGCGGCAATCCGTTACGAAAAGAACGACTGGACCGCATCCGTCAACGTCGCCAATGTCTTCGACAAGGAATATGTGAAAAGCTGCGCCGGCGTTTCGGTCTGCGGTTGGGGCGATAGCCGCACCATCACCTTCAAGCTCTCCAAGAAGTGGTGAGACGGAGACGGTTGCCCGCCATTGCGTGATTTGCGGTTTGCCACTATAAACATGAAGTTAATAATCATGTTTATAGTGGCGCCGTGGCGCTTTGCTGGATTGAGAAGCCATGGCCTTCCGTGTGCGGATGGAAAACGAGATCGAGGGTTTCGCCGTTATCGGCGGCCCACGCTCGCGTGTCTGGAACGGCATCGTCGCCGACCTCTGGGATGTGCGTTGCGCCCCGAAGGCAGGCGGCCATTACGTTGGCAAGGACCCACGGTTTGTTTTCCTCCTCGATATGGACGGGAAGGATGACGGCCGGTTCATGATGAACCGGCATCGTCGTGACATGCATGTGGCGTCCAGGGCAAATCGCATATCTTTCGTCCCCGCCGATCTGGATGTTGAGGCCGAACTCAGCAATGTCTCCTTTGTGCGTCATCTCGATTTGCATTTCGACGCGGGACTGCTAGGCGCGCGCCTGGTGCAGGGGTTCGATCCGCACGGGCTGCTGGACCCACATCTGATGTTCGAGGACGAGAAGCTTCTGGCGCTCGCCCGGTTGATTGCCGCGGAATGTGACAATCCTGATCCCCTTCACGATCTCTATGGGGAAAGTCTCGTGCTTGCGCTGCTCACGGATTACCTGAAGGTCAGGCGGGAGCCGGTGAGGAAACGCAGCAAGCTTGCCGCCTGGCAATTGCGCGCCGCGACAGATTATATTCGCGAGAATTGCTTGCGGTCGATCCGGTTGGAGGAGCTGGCGCAGCTCACCAATCTTTCGCAATCCCATTTCAGCCATGCGTTCAAGGCCTCTACCGGCGTTCCACCGCATCAGTGGCAGATGCAGGCGCGCATGGATCGCGTGAAGGAACTGATGGCGAGACCCGACATGCCGCTCACCGATATCGCCATTGCAGCCGGCTTTTCCGACCAGGCGCATTTTTCGCGGGTCTTTCGCAAGATGGTCGGCGTTTCACCGTCGGTCTGGCAGAAGCTGCGCCACTAGCCGAATTTCGTAACCGATGCCCTTCGAATCCCAGCCGGCGCCCGTGACTTCCACCGGGAACGATTTTGGCGTGGAGGCATTTACATGACGTGACACCAACGAAGAAATTCATGGAGGAAACTATCATGTTGCATCAGGAACCCCGTGCCGGTCAGGACCCCTACGTCAAGGACACGCCGAGCCTCATCGCCAGCGACAAGGTAGAGGGCACCCGCGTCTACGGCGCTGACGGCAAACACATCGGTTCGATCCAGCGGATCATCCTCGAAAAACGTGGTGGCCGTGTTGCCTACGCCGTGCTGAGCTTCGGCGGCTTCCTTGGGATTGGCGACGACTATTACCCGCTGCCGTGGGAAAAGCTCCACTATGACGAGGAATTGGACGGCTATCGGATCGACCTCACCAAGGAGCAGATCGAAAACGCGCCCCACTTCAGCAATCTTGATGATGATGACCTGCTTTATGCCAAGGATCGCAAGGTCTATGACTATTACGGCGTTGCGCCCTACTGGATGTAAGGTCGCCGTAAACCGCTTCCGCCCAGCAGGTCGTTGGAAGACGACAAGAGAACGGCTCCCTTTGGGAGCCGTTTCTTAATGCATCAATGAGGGGTTTTCTGCATCTCCGAAACCGCATCAGTGAAACATTTGCGGGCTTCTTCCGGCGATTTTCGTCCATCGACGGCGGCGCGGCAGGCGCTTCTTGCCCTTACGAAACTCAATCCGCCAGTCTTTGGCCAGCCTTCGGTTAAGAGCCTCAATGCTTCGAAGGGGCCATCGATCATGCTCTTGCCGTTGGCATCAAGATTGACCTCGACGGGTTCTGTCCATCTCTCGTTCTTCATCGTGCACCTCCCAGAGCAACGCGATCCCGAAATACACGCGACAGCAGAGTAACCAATGACTGAAGTCGCGTGTTACCTGAACTCAGGATATGCGCAAGCGATCGAATTGACAACGGGGATCAGCGGAAGCCAAAGAACGACAGAATGGCGAGGACGATGACGACGAGGCCGACGATGTAGATGATCTGGTTCATGATTGTCTCCTTGGCTGGTTCATCACCATAACGTGAGGACGCCGGCGAGGTTCCAGCGGCAAACAAGAATTTAATCACGTACTAAAATATTGTGGGCGTTCGATCCTTACTGCGCGCTTATCGGCGCAGGATCACCCAGATTGCGTGGATGATTCCCGGCACATAACCACAAAGCGTCAGCAGAATGTTCAGCCAGAAATGCAGGCCTAGACCGACCTGAAGGAAGACGCCGACAGGCGGCAAGAGAATAGCGATGAGGATACGGATAACGTCCACGATAATTGTTCCAGTTGACCAAACTGAATAATCAACGTCGACGGCGTGCGGTTTGTTTCAATGCTATACACAAGGAAAGCCGATAACCGGAAGAAAGTTATCTCTCATGACCCCCTCGAAGGGGTATGGTACTCCCGCTTTATCAGCGGGACGCCACGACGATTGCGGGAGCCTTCGTTCAGTGCCGGTTCAGGCGCCCATCATCACTTTGTCCGAGGAACTGGGGACGTAGACAAACGTTGAACCGGGTCATTGGAGACTGGATCATGAAGCTTTTAACCGCAGCAATCTGCCTTCTATCCGTTGGCATCCTGAGTGGGTGCGTTGAGGATGGCGGCTATCGCACGGGTGGATACTACTCGTCAGGCGTCTATTATCGATCTTACGATCGCGACAGATATTACCGGGATTACGATCGGCGAAACTGGCGACACCATAGGGAGTGGCGGCATCGCGACCACTGGCGCGGCGATTATCGTCACGGCCCGGGCTATCGATCAGGCACCCAGGTTTATGGCGTGATCGTCCGTTGAAGACCAGCGTCTACATGGTCGGCCGGTAAATCCGGCCATGTATCTGGTTCAACTCTGCCAATAGCCCATGGCTCGTTGACCGGGCGCCAATACCTGAACACAAGATAGAAAATAAGGAAATGGTGCCGCTTACGTGACTCGAACACGTGACCCCGTCATTACGAATGACGTGCTCTACCAACTGAGCTAAAGCGGCACGATTGTGACCCGCATGTCGCGGATCAGCTTCATGGCGGGCTGATACAGGCAATGCCGACGGATTTCAAGCCTTGAATGTGGTGGTTTTAAAATTTCCGCAAAAAGCTTTGCCTGTGCGTCGATTGAGTTCAACATCAAGCGCTGGCGCAGAGCCGCTTTTTCGCCGTTTCATATTCTATTGCGAGACGGTCAACGAGATCGGCGACTGGTTCAACGGCCTTGACGGCGCCGATGCCCTGTCCAGCACCCCATATATCCTTCCAAGCCTTGGCGCCGCCGGTTGCGGTTTCAAAATCCATTTTCGAGGGATCGGCCTCGGGAAGATTGTCTGGATCCATGCCGGCGGCGATGACGGAGCTTTTCAAATAATTCCCGTGTATGCCCGTGAAATAGTTGGAATAAACGATGTCCTTGGCCTGCGCTTCGACGATCGCTTTCTTGTAGGCGTCAGAAGCACGGGCTTCCTCCGTGGCGATGAAGGGGGAGCCGATATAGGCCATGTCAGCGCCCATGGCCTGTGCCGCCAGAATGGAGCCGCCATTGGCGATCGCCCCTGCCAGCAGAAGCGGGCCGTCGAACCACTCCCGGATTTCCTGAACGAGCGCGAAGGGCGAAAGCGTGCCCGCATGACCGCCGGCGCCGGTCGCAACTGCGATCAACCCGTCCGCGCCCTTGCGTATGGCCGAGCGGGCATGACGATCATTGATCACGTCATGCAGCACGATGCCACCATAGGAATGCACGGCGGCGTTAACCTCCGGCACGGCGCCCAGGGACGAGATAACCACTGGCACTTTGTATTTCACGCACAATCCAAGATCATGTTCCAGCCGACGATTGGACATGTGCACGATCTGGTTGACCGCAAAGGGCGCTGCCGGGCGTTCGGGATTGGCGCGATTATGCGCGTCCAGCTCCTCGGTGATCATCGCCAGCCATTCGTCAAGCTGGCTTTCGGGCCGAGCGTTGAGTGCCGGGAAAGCGCCGATGACGCCAGCCTTGCACTGCGCCAGCGTCAATTGCGGATGTGAAATGATGAATAGCGGTGATGCTATGACCGGAAGACGCAGATTGTCTCTCAGCACGGACGGTAGCATGTCTCCTCCCACGATTTACGTTTACGCGCACGTAAGCCAATACCGCGTTCGGGCGGGGATTGAAAGCAAAAACAGTGCGGCATTTGCTGCGGCGATCTGCGTTCGTCGCGCCACAATGAACCGATTTTCCTCAAGACAATCCGGTCTTTATCATAAACGATGCTTGCGGAGGGGGCTCATAGCCGTTACCGAATCGTGAACCCATGGCGCAGCGCCGCATGTTTTGCACAGCGTAATAGAACAAGGATCGGTCGTGAGCGGACTGGAAACGGCAATCAGAAATGCTCTGGAAAAATCGGACAGATCGAACGCCGAAGTTCGTGCACGGATTTACCAATCATCGCGTCAGGCGCTGGAAGCAGGTTTGCGCAAGCAGGGCATTGACGATCCACAGGTTGTCGCGCAGCAACGTCAGCGGCTCGAAGGACTGATCCACCAGATCGAGAATGAAGAGCGAAACCGTCTCCTCGACAGGGTGGAGCAACAATTGCGCCCGCCAGCGGAAACCCTGACGCCGGAGAGCCTGAGGCAGGACGATCATTCGGTCGATCCGGTGTCGGAGACCGCCTCCCACGATCATATGGCGGTTGAGCCTGAGTTGCGCGGGGAAACCCGCGATGTTCGCCCGGGCACTGCGACCGTTGCTTCTGCGCCCATCAAAACAGGACGGCGTGGTGACAAGGCGGCAAAACGCGGCTCAAGTGCTGCCGATTCATCGCTGGCTTTTCGCCCGGAAGGCGCTGTCGGCCGGCGCAAGCGGCGCGGTTTGTTTGCCCGTCTCTTCATCTACGTCACGATTTTGGCCTTCATCGGGTTTGGTGCGTGGTGGGTTTATTCTTCAGGGCTTCTGCTGTCGCCTGAACAGCGCGATACGAGCGTGCCCAATCCACCCGCCCAGGTGGAGGCGGAGGATTTTAACGGCACGGAGCCCGCGCCGAGCCTGTCCGCCGGTCGTGGTTTTTCCGATGACTGGGTCGAGGTCTTTAATGCCGAACGTGGAAGTTCCGGCGTTTCCGCCGGTCCGCGCGCAACCGTTGAAAATATCGCCACACCGGCTGGTAAAGCGCTCCGCGTGACCTCGAAAAGCGTGGCGCAGGACGGCGCTGTCAGTATAGAAGTTCCTGTCGAAGTCATGCGGGATATGGCCGGCAAATCCTCGACCATCTCGCTCACGCTGCAATCCTCCAGCGACCGACAGACCCAGGTTTCCGTTTCCTGTGATTTCTCGACGTTGGGCGATTGCTCGCGCCACCGATTCACGGCCACTGCCGAGCGGGCGGATATGCTGCTCAATGCGACGTTCGAGCGGTCAATCGCTCCCAATGCACCGGGAAAAGTCTTCATCAACAGCGACATTGACGGCAGCGGACGCCCGGTCAATCTCTATTCGGTCCGTATCTTGCCGGGCCAATAAAAGACTGGCGCCCGGACGTCGCGCCGCCTCTCGGTCTCGCTGGACTTATTTGAGAAAATCGGGACCGGACCCCAATATTTTGTCGTCGATCTCGCCGATGGCATTCTTATCCTTGCCGTCATAATCCAGCGACAGGAGAATGTGGCGAATGAGGTTCACCCGCGCGCGGCGTTTATCGTTGGCGCGCACGACGGTCCACGGGGCGGCGTCGGTGTGGGTCCTGTCCAGCATCTCATCGCGCTTTTCCGTGTAATCGTCCCACTTCGTCAGCGCGGCAATGTCCATATCCGAGAGCTTCCAGCACTTCAGCGGGCTGTGACGGCGATCGTGAAAGCGCTCGATCTGCGTTTCGCGGCCGATATCGAGCCAGAACTTGAAAAGATGGATGTCGTCGTGAACCAGCATCTTTTCCAGACGCGGTGTTTCCTTCAGGAACCGCTTATGTTCCTCCGGGGTGCAGAAGCCCATGACAGGCTCTACGCCGGCGCGGTTGTACCAGGAGCGATCAAAAAGAACGAATTCGCCGGCTGTCGGAAAGTGTGAGATGTAGCGCTGGAAATACCATTGGCCCCGTTCGGTCTCCGTTGGCTTCGTCAGCGCCACGACGCGCGCATAGCGCGGGTTCAAATAAGCGTGGGTCGCGAATATTGCGCCTCCCTTGCCCGCCGCGTCACGGCCCTCGAACACCGCCATGACTTTTTTGCCGGTCGCCTGCAGCCAGAATTGCACTTTGACAAGTTCTATCTGCAGCGCTTCGAGCGTGGCGTCGTAGTCTTCCCTCTTCATTTTCTTGTCGTAGGGAAAGTTGCCGGCAGAGAGTTTCTTTTCCTCCACCCAGTCTGGAAGTACCGGATCATCGATGTCGAAGCTGCGCAGCTTGCCGCCAATAGTCATCTCGACTGTCCGCTTCTTCGTCTCTTCGACCATGCTTTTCCTCCTGATGTTGTTGTGTAAAAGCAACTCGGCGCCAATGAGTTCACATCCCCCGGCGGATTTCAAGTTAAAGACGATCAGCGGGTTGGTGCGTCAGCCGGCCGGCGATTGCAGCGCGAATTTCGCGCATATACGATGTGTAAGGTTCAAAACGATGAATCTCTGTCATAAAGCTGGCCTAAGAGGATTCGATGCGCGGATGAGAGTGAAAGCAGGCTGATATGGCAGTCATGGAGGGGGATGGCAGATTGAGGCGTTTGGGGAGGCAGTTTGCCGCAAACCGGCTACCGCTTTTTATCGTCTCCATGCTTGCCATTGTTGCGATCGCAGAGCTCAGTTCGCCCTATTTGCCGGCAGCACTTTGGCTTTGCGCCACCATCGCGATCCTTTCCGCTGGCGAGAAACGGCCCCTGGACGATGACGACGAGGAAGCGCCGATCATAGTCGACGAGCCGGCCGTGCCCGGCGAAAACGTCATCTCGGGCCTGCGGGCCGGTCTTGCCGTTCTCGATACTCCCATCTTCATTCTCGACGGAAACGCCGGCGTGATGTTCCAGAACGTGGCCGCCGAACGCGCTTTCGGGCAATTGCCTGCTGGTGCACATATTTCCGCCCGCCTGCGCTCGCCGGGTTTGCTCGACGTCATTCGCGAAACGATCGCCACCGGTCAGCCCAATCAGGTCGAACATTCAGAACGCTTCCCGTCTGAGAGGGTCTTTATCGTCCGCATCAGCCGTGCGGATGTGGGCGAGGGGGCTGGTCCGCCCTTCTACATCCTGTCCTTCCGCGACGTCTCCGAACTTCGCCGCATTGACCGGATGCGCAGTGACTTCGTTGCGAATGCCAGCCACGAATTGCGCACCCCGCTTGCGTCTCTGCGCGGCTTCATTGAAACCATGCAGGGCCCCGCGCGCAATGATCCGAAAGCGCAGGAACGATTCCTCGCCATCATGCTCGATCAGGCAACCCGCATGAGCCGTCTGGTAGACGACCTCATGTCTCTTTCGCGCCTCGAATTGCGGGCAAATATCGCACCGGATCAGAGGGTCGATCTTGTCCCCGTCATCGGTCATGTGCGTGATACGCTGCTGCCGCTCGCAAGCGAGCTCAATGTAACGATTGCGCTCCATTTGCCCGACCACCCGGCCGAGGTGCAGGGGGATCGCGACGAATTGGTGCAGGTCTTCCAGAACCTGGTTGAGAATGCCTGCAAATATGGTCAGGAAGGCAAGCTTGTGGATGTCTGGCTGCGGGCCGAGCCGGGCAGTCCCGTGGAGGTCAGCGTCATCGACAAGGGGCCCGGCATTCCGGCAGAACATGTGCCGCGCCTCACCGAACGCTTTTATCGCGTCAGTGTGGCCGATAGTCGTTCCAAAAAAGGGACCGGTCTCGGGCTCGCCATCGTCAAGCACATCCTCACGCGCCATCGGGCCCGGCTTATCATTAAATCGGAACTGGGGATTGGCACGGAGTTCACCGTCCGATTTTGACATAGAGGACGGCGATTTTTCAAATATACGAAAATAGATATTCGCAATCAATTACTTAGGCTGTCACAATTCTTTCGTCAAAGTGACATAAAAGGATGTGGCTACGGTGGTTATGAAGAGGTCGCCGAGCGCAAGCTAAGAGCGAGTGTCGCTATCGGCTGCGTCCACAACAAAGCCCACGACGGGAGAGACAAATGAACTTCGTTAAATTTTCCGCAGCAGCTCTGGTGGCTTCTGTCGCCTTCGCTGGCGCCGCCGCTGCTCGCGACCAGATCCAGGTTGCCGGTTCCTCCACGGTTCTTCCCTACGCCAAGATCGTTGCCGAGACCTTTGCTGAAACCTTCCCGAACTTCAAGGCTCCGGTCGTTGAGTCCGGCGGCACCGGCGGCGGCCTGAAGGCGTTCTGCTCGGGCGTCGGTGAAGGCACCATCGACATTGCCAACGCGTCGCGCAAGATCAAGGCAGACGAACTGGCTGCCTGCAAGGCTGCTGGCGTCACCGACGTCCAGGAAGTGAAGATCGGTTACGACGGCATCGTTTTTGCGATGGACTCGTCCAACAAGGACATCAAGCTCGAGCCGAAGGACCTTTACCTCGCTCTCGCCGCTGAAGTCGTCAAGGACGGCAAGCTCGTTGCCAACCCCTACAAGAAATGGTCTGAAATCAACAAGGAACTGCCCGACGTCGCGATCGCCGCCTACATCCCGGGCTCCAAGCACGGCACGCGCGAAGTCTTCGAAGAGAAGATCATGGCCGACGGCTGCAAGGAAGCCGGCGCCACCGACGTTATCAAGACGCTCATCACCGATGCCAAGCAGGCTGCTGCCAAGTGCGTTGCAGTCCGTAAGGACGGCGCCGCTGTCGACATCGACGGCGATTACACTGAAACGCTTGCCCGTATCGATGCCAACAAGACCGGCCTCGGCGTGTTTGGTCTCGCTTTCTACGAAAACAACGCCGACCGCCTGAAGGTCGCGACTGTTTCGGGCGTCGTGCCGTCCACTGAAACGGTTGCCAGCGGCAAGTACCCGGTTTCCCGTCCGCTGTTCTTCTACGTGAAGAAGGCTCACCTGGGCGTGATCCCGGGCTTGAAGGAATATGTTGAGTTCTTCACGTCCGACGACATGATCGGTCCTGACTCTCCGCTTGCCAACTACGGTCTCGTTGCTGCTCCCGACGCAGAGCGCGAAGAAATCCGCTCGGCCTTCGCAGCCGGCACCACGATGTAATAAAAAAGGGGCACGGTTCTGCCGTGCCCCTTTTGCTCCCGCTGCCGCCGCGCCTGGCCGCGGTTGACAGTTCCTAGTCATCACCATCCACATGATTGTCGATGGACTGCAGATGGATAGGATGTATCAACCTTGACGCTTGCCAGACGATGATACAGTCAGACGGCAAGCATCCTGGGGTGGTCCAGCGGTCTCGTTTTGATGACTTTTTGATTTGCCCGCTATCGCACCGTGCTTCTGAGGCACGCCGAGGGAACTCTAATGAACACATCGATCCTTTTGCTGATACTGGCGCTCATCGGCATCGGCAGCTATCTGCTGGGCAGCCGCAGAGCCGCTGTCCTGTCTGGAGGCCGCCCCTCCAACATGCATTCACGGGCCGGCTACCACGGTTCCTATGCCGTTATCTGGACGGTTCTGCCGGCGGCGCTCATTCTCTGCGCCTGGCTCATCGTCAGCCCGCTTGTCGTGACCTCGGCAGTCCGTGGCAATTTCCCGGAAGACGTTCGTGCCCAGTCCGAAGCGCAGCAGAGCCTGACCTATGGCATGGTGACCTCGATCGCCCGTGGCCTACAACGCCTGACGCCCGAGGAAATGGCGCAGATTGACGCCGACGTGGCCGCCGCCCGCCCGCTTCTGGCGTCCAAGGGCGTGGCGATCGCCGGTGACCCGCAGCGGTTCATGATCGATGCCGCCCAGACACTGAATACCATGACCTCCACAAGCCGCGTCGCGATGATCGCCGTTGTGCTGCTGGCTGCGGTCGGTGGTGCGATCTATGCGCTGCGGGCGATTGCTCCGCGCTTTCGGGCGCGCAATCAGGTCGAGAAGGTCATTCTTGCGGCGCTCATCGTAGCCTCCTCCATCGCTATCCTCACGACCATCGGCATTGTCCTGTCGATGCTCACGGAGGCGATCCAGTTCTTCACCATGGTTCCGGCGCACCAGTTCTTCTTCGGGACCGTATGGGATCCACGTTTTGCCGCTGCGGGCGCCACGGACTCATCAGGGCAGTTCGGCCTGATCCCGTTGCTCGCTGGCACGCTCTACATCGGCTTCGTCGCCATGCTCGTTGCGGTTCCCGTGGGTCTGTTTTCGGCAATCTACATGTCGGAATATGCCTCGCCTCGCCTCCGCTCGGTTGCCAAGCCGTTGCTGGAGGTGCTCGCCGGCATTCCCACCATCGTCTACGGCTTCTTCGCACTCACGACGGTTGGCCCGTTCCTCAGAGACATTTCCACGCAGATCAATGGTCTGGCGACTGGCAATTACGCCAACTTCATTCAGGCCCAGAGCGTCATCACCGCCGGCTTTGTCATGGGCATCATGCTTATTCCGTACGTGTCGTCGCTGTCGGATGATATCATCACCGCCGTTCCACGTTCGCTGCGCGACGGTTCGCTCGGCCTTGGCGCCACGCGCTCCGAGACCATCAAGAGGGTCATCGTTCCCGCCGCTCTTCCAGGCATCGTCGGGGCCGTGCTGATGACGGCATCGCGCGCCATCGGCGAGACCATGATCGTGGTTCTTGCTGCCGGCGTGGCAGCCCGTCTTCAGCTCAACCCCTTCGAGCCGATGACCACCGTCACCGTCAAGATTGTCAGCCAGCTCACCGGCGACCTCGAATTCACCTCGCCGCAGACGCTGGTCGCTTTCGCGCTCGGCATCACGCTTTTTGCCATCACGCTTTGCCTGAATATCTACGCGCTTTACATCGTGCGCAAATACCGGGAGCAATATGAATGACCGACATCGTTTCTCCCGCAACAGGCGCCCCCGCAGTCACCAGAGCCACGCGTCGCGATATCGGCATCAAGCGCCGTTATGCCGCCGAACGCCGTTTCCGCGCCTACGGCATGGCTGCGATTTCCTTCGGCCTCATCTTTCTCTTCCTGCTGCTTTTCTCGGTGATCTCCAAGGGTTACACCGCGTTCCAGCAGACGATGATTACCGTTCCGGTTGAGTTTTCGGAAAAGATCATCGACCCGAAGAATGAGCGTGCCACCAATTCTGCGAAGCTGATGACGGCCAATTATCCCATCATCGCTCGCGATGCGGTCGCCAAGGTTCTCGGCGTCGCGCCGACGGACAAGGCCGGCCTTCGCGCCGTCAACCTCCTGATCTCCGACAGCGTGCGCACGCAGTTGCGCGACATCGTCGTCGCCGATCCCGCCGTCATCGGCACCACGCGCACCGTCACGCTTCTGGCGTCGGGCGATGTCGACAGCGCCTTCAAGGGCCAGGTCGATATGAGTGCCGATGAAGCTAACAGGCGTATCTCCAACCAGCAGCTCGGGTGGATGAACCAGCTCGCCGAAAGCGGCCAGCTTGCCAAACACTTCAACACCGGCATTTTCGTCAACGGCAATTCGAGCCGTCCGGAAGCAGCTGGTGTCGGCGTGGCGCTGATCGGTTCCTTCTACATGATGATGATCGTGCTGGTGCTGTCGCTGCCGATCGGCGTCGCGGCCTCGATCTATCTCGAAGAGTTCGCCCCGAAGAACCGTCTGACCGACCTCATCGAGGTAAACATCAACAATCTCGCGGCTGTGCCCTCCATTGTTTACGGTCTGCTTGGTCTCTCCGTCTTCATCAACTTCATGGGCTTTCCGCGCTCGGCTTCGCTAGTCGGCGGGCTTGTGCTCACGCTGATGACGCTGCCGACCATTATCATCGCGACCCGCGCCGCCCTGAAAGCCGTGCCGCCCTCGATCCGTGCAGCGGCGCTCGGTCTCGGTGCCTCCAAGATGCAGACGATCTTCCACCACGTGCTGCCGCTTGCCATGCCCGGCATCCTGACCGGCACGATCATCGGCCTGGCGCATGCGCTGGGCGAAACGGCGCCGCTGCTCCTCATCGGCATGGTGGCATTCGTCGCGAACTATCCGACAACGCCGATGGATCCGTCCACGGCCCTGCCGGTGCAGATTTACATGTGGGCGAATGAGGCAGAGCGCGCCTTTGTCGAACGGACATCCGGCGCTATCATCATCCTGCTTTTGTTCCTCATCGTCATGAATGTGGGCGCAATCCTGTTGCGTCGCCGCTTCGAACGGCGCTGGTAAAGGGAGATTGAGCAATGAACATGTTGTCGGAAGCAGCAGTTGAAAAGGCGCTGGACAAGAAAATGAATGAAGTCTCATACAAGATGATCGGTAAGGACGTATCGGTTTATTACGGCGAAAAGCGCGCGCTTTACGATGTGAACCTCAACGTCCGGGAAAACACCGTGACCGCGCTGATCGGCCCCTCGGGCTGCGGCAAATCCACGTTCCTGCGCACCCTGAACCGTATGAACGACACGATCGACGGCTGCCGCGTCACCGGCAAGATCACGCTTGATACCGACGATATCTACGACCAGGCGATCGATGTGGTGGAACTGCGCGCCCGCGTCGGTATGGTGTTCCAGAAGCCGAACCCCTTCCCGAAGTCGATCTACGAAAACATTTCCTACGGCCCGCGGATCCACGGGCTCGCCCGCAACAAGGCGGATATGGACCAGATCGTTGAGCAGAGCCTCCAGCGAGCCGGTCTCTGGAACGAGGTGAAGGACCGTTTGCATGAGTCCGGCACGGGCCTTTCCGGCGGTCAGCAGCAGCGCCTTTGCATCGCCCGTGCGATCGCCGTCAGCCCGGAAGTGATCCTGATGGACGAGCCCTGCTCGGCGCTGGACCCGATTGCCACCGCGAAGGTCGAGGAACTGATCCACGAGCTGCGGACAAACTACACCATCGTCATCGTCACGCACTCCATGCAGCAGGCGGCGCGTGTTTCCCAGCGCACGGCCATGTTCCACCTTGGTCATCTTGTTGAGGAAAACGAAACCGACAAGATGTTCACCAATCCGGATGATCAGCGCACGCAGGATTACATCATGGGCCGCTTCGGCTGATACAGGCCGGCGCTTCAAAGAAACCGAACAAGACTGGTGCCGCTGCCGTGTCCCGCTCCGGGCACGGCCTGCAGGCCAAGCCGGAGGACTAGACCGTGAACCAGACAACGACCCATTCGCATATCATGTCCGCCTATGATGAGGAGTTGAAATTCCTCACACGCCGTATTTCGGAAATGGGTGGCCTTGCCGAACAGATGTGTGCCGACGCCGTGCGGGCGCTCGTGAACTCGGATGCCGCGCTGGCGCAGAAAGTCATTTCTGACGACACCATCCTCGATCACGCCGAGCGTGAGATCGGCGACAAGGCAATCGTCACCATCGCCAAGCGCCAGCCGATGGCGGCAGACCTTCGTGAAATCATCGGCACGCTGCGTATTGCAGCCGATCTCGAGCGTGTGGGCGATCTTGGCAAGAACACGGCCAAGCGCGTGATTGCGGTTGCCGGCACCGGCGTGCCGCGCAAGCTTGCCCGTGGTCTCGAACACCTGTCGGAACTGGCGCTGGTGCAGCTCAAGGAAGTCCTCGACGTCTATTCGACCCGCTCCGCCGAGAAGGCCAATGCCATCCGCGAGCGCGATGAGGAAATCGATGCCATGTACACCTCGCTCTTCCGCGAGCTTCTGACCTACATGATGGAAGACCCGCGCAATATAACGACCTGCACGCATCTTCTGTTCTGCGCCAAGAACATCGAGCGCATCGGCGACCATGCCACCAATATCGCCGAGACAATCTATTACATGACCACCGGCAGCCAGCCGGAGGGCGAGCGTCCGAAGGACGACAGTTCCAACACGCTCGGTTCGGTGACCGAGTAAGAGACAGGCAAAGCCTTGCGGAGTTCAGCATATGGTGCCCAAGATTGCAGTTGTGGAAGATGAGGAAGCGCTCAGCGTCCTTCTTCGTTACAATCTCGAGGCTGAGGGATACGATGTCGACACGATACCCCGTGGTGACGAGGCGGAAATCAGGCTTCAGGAACGTACCCCCGATCTTCTCATTCTAGACTGGATGCTGCCTGGTGTGTCCGGTATCGAGCTTTGCCGTCGGCTCAGAATGCGGCCGGAAACGGAACGCCTGCCCATCATCATGCTGACGGCTCGCGGCGAGGAAAGCGAACGTGTTCGTGGCCTCGCAACGGGTGCGGACGATTATGTCGTCAAGCCGTTCTCCACGCCGGAACTCATGGCCCGCGTCAAGGCCATGCTCCGCCGGGCCCGCCCCGAGGTTCTGTCTTCGGTGCTGAAATGCGGGGATATCGAACTGGATCGCGAGACGCATCGCGTTCACCGCAAAAGCCGTGAAGTGCGTCTCGGTCCGACGGAGTTTCGCCTTCTGGAATTCCTGATGACCTCTCCGGGCAGGGTGTTCTCCCGTTCGCAATTGCTCGATGGTGTCTGGGGCCATGATATCTACGTCGATGAGCGTACCGTCGACGTGCATGTCGGACGCCTGCGTAAGGCGCTTAATTTTTCGCACATGCAGGATGTCATCCGCACGGTGCGCGGCGCCGGCTATTCCATGGAAGCCTGAGCGGACGCCATCCGACTGGCGCGTTCCATCAAGGTAATTTTCCGCGAAAACAAAAGGCCCGAAACCGGATTGGTGTCGGGCCTTTTGTTGTGGTTGATCCCGATCCGCTCTGGTTTTGGCACAAAAAAACGGGCCCGAAGGCCCGTAGTTTTTGAGTGTCGAATGCGTGCCGCAACACTCAAGCCTTACGGCGCTCGCTTACCGGCTGATAGGCGAGTTTCGCATGGAACTTGCAATAGGGCGAAGATTCCAGCGCTTCACAGCCGCAGAAATGGAAATCGTCTTTCAAGGGGTCGCCGACCGGCCATTTGCAGGTGCGCTCGGTCAGTTCCGTCAGCGTCAGACGACGGGAGATTGGCGTGACGACGTTTCTGGAAGGAACGTAATCGAGAACTTCCGCGGTCTCGATGCCGACCTCTTCCTGAAGGGCGGTCGCGGCGTTGGAACGCGTCAGGATCCGTGCCGGTGCAGCGTTGACGCGGCCAGCAAAATTCGCCGCGCGAGGGGCAGGGGCAGCAGTCCGCTTGGGCGCTGTGCGCGCCGAAGTGACAGGACCGCCAGCCTTGACGCGACCCGGCAGGTTGAGACGGTGGACCTTGCCAATGACGGCGTTGCGGCTGACGCCGCCCAGCTGCGCTGCTATCTGGCTGGCGCTAAGTCCCTCGGACCACAATTTCTTGAGCTTTTCGACCCGTTCGTCTGTCCAGTTCATGCCGCTTCTCCGCTTTTCGCGTGTATTTTTGGCAGAATCCCTCTCCGTCTCGCGGGTGTGCCGCGAGTGTGGTTTCTGCCTGATTTTTGGTGACTAGTTCCGCCGCATTGCAGTCTAGTAATTAGCGATTAACCTAGTGCCACGCAGACTCCGTGGCAAGAGTCGCGGGAATCATCTCGAATCGATTTTGCGGTTTTCCCCAACTTGCTGGCGAGTTGAGTCAGAAAGGCAACACCTTGGGTCTGGCGCCCAGCCACCTACTAGGGCTTGAGAACCCTAGGGAATACGGACTTTTGTTGACATCGGCAAGCGAAGTGACAATAGTGCCCCTGCCGCCGCGAGGCGGCATTTTTGATTTTCAGGCAAGGGATAACCCTAAGAGCCTATTGACAACCGTCTTACAGCGCATTTGCGCAAGGAGTGATACAGCCATGGCCGAAGCCGCCGCGCCATTGTTCGATACATTTGCAAGAGCCCCCCTGCGTTTTGAGCGAGGCGAGGGCGTCTGGCTGTACACGGAAAGCGGCGAGCGATATCTCGATTTTGCGGCTGGCGTGGCTGTGAATTCGCTGGGCCATGCCCATCCGCACCTTGTGGAGGCGATCAAGACGCAGGCCGAAAAGGTCTGGCACGTCTCCAACCTCTATGAAGTGCCGGGCCAGGAAAAGCTTGCCAAGCGTCTGACGGAAGCAACCTTCGCCGACAAGGTTTTCTTCACCAATTCCGGCGCGGAAGCGCTGGAATGCGCGATCAAGACCGCACGCCGTTACCATTATTCCAAGGGCCATCCTGAGAAGTTTCGCATCATCACCTTTGAAGGCGCCTTCCATGGCCGGACGCTGGCGACCATTGCCGCTGGTGGCCAGCAGAAATATCTCGAAGGTTTCGGCCCCAAGGTTGAAGGTTTCGATCAGGTTCCCTTCGGTGACGTCGATGCGCTGAAGGCCGCCATCACGGCCGAAACAGCAGCGCTGCTGATCGAGCCGATTCAGGGCGAGGGCGGCATCCGCGCGCCGGCGAAGGAATTCCTGCAACTGCTGCGCTCGCTCTGTGACGAGCATGGCATGCTGCTGATCTTCGATGAGGTTCAGACCGGCGTCGGACGTACGGGTAAGCTTTTCGCCTATGAGCACACCGGCGTCGCGCCCGATATCATGGCGGTTGCCAAGGGTATCGGCGGCGGGTTCCCGCTTGGCGCCTGCCTCGCAACGGCCGAAGCTGCTTCCGGCATGACGGCGGGTGTGCACGGCACGACCTATGGCGGCAATCCGCTGGCGATGGCCGTCGGCAATGCGGTCCTTGATGTTGTTCTTGCTGACGGCTTTCTGGACAATGTTCGTGATGTCGCGCTTGTGTTCCGCCAGGGGCTTGCCTCATTGAAGGATCGTTACCCCGACGTGATCGAGGAAATTCGCGGCGAGGGCCTGCTTCTCGGCATCAAGGCGAGGATCCCCTCGGGTGAATTGCTCCAGGCCATGCGTGCGGAACATCTGCTTGGTGTACCGGCGGGTGACAATGTCATCCGTCTCCTGCCGCCGCTCGTCACCACGGCGGAAGAGGCCCGTGAGGGTCTGGCGCGCGTGGAAGCGGCCGCCGCATCCCTGACCGCAAAACAGGCGAAAATCGCCTGAGAAAACACTAAAGGGCGGGCCTCTTTGCCGGGGTTCGCGAGCATGGGACAGTTTGAAATGGCTTCACCTAAACATTTTCTCGACCTGTCGGCCGTCGGCTCGCAGGACCTGCGGGCGATTCTCGATGATGCCCGGGCACGCAAGGCGGCGACCAAGGCCGGCACAGCGGAAAAGCCGCTTGCCGGTAAGATGCTGGCGATGATCTTCGAAAAGCCGTCCACCCGCACCCGCGTCTCTTTCGATGTCGGCATGCGCCAGCTTGGCGGCGAAACGCTTTTCCTTTCTGGCACGGAGATGCAGCTCGGGCGGGCCGAAACGATCGGCGATACGGCCAAGGTCCTGTCGCGTTATGTCGACGCCATCATGATCCGTACAACGGATCATTCGCGTCTGCTTGAGCTTGCCGAACACGCAACCGTGCCTGTCATCAACGCCCTGACTGATGACACGCACCCCTGCCAGATCATGGCTGACATCATGACCTTCGAGGAACATCGTGGGCCGATAAAAGGCAAGACCGTTGCCTGGACGGGCGACGGCAACAATGTCCTGCATTCCTTCGTCGAAGGTTCGGCTCGGTTCGGGTATCGCATGACGATGGCGGTTCCCATGGGTTCCGAACCGCATGATAAGTTCCTGAACTGGGCCCGCAACAACGGCGGCGAGATCGCACTGTATCATGATGCGGAAAAGGCCGTCGCTGGCGCCGATTGCGTGGTGACCGACACCTGGGTTTCCATGAACCAGGAACACAAGGCGCGCGGCCACAACATCTTCCAGCCCTATCAGGTCAACGAAGCGCTGATGGCCAAGGCTGAAAAGGACGCCCTGTTCATGCATTGCCTTCCGGCCCATCGCGGTGAAGAGGTGACGGATGCGGTGATCGACGGCCCGCAATCGGTCGTCTTCGACGAGGCGGAAAACCGCCTCCACGCGCAGAAATCAATCATCGCCTGGTGCATGGGCGTCATCTGAAGATACCACCCGTTTGCTGAACGTCGGACGGGTGCTTGAAACTCTCGGCAGCGATTACCATCTGTTGGACTTCGAAGAGGCTCGTCGGTTTTCTGGCGGGCCTTCATCACGATTTGCACGTTTTTCCCCGGGAGCGGTTTCTCTTCGCGGGTCTCTGTGCGACAAGCAAAAAAGCACATTTTGAAAGCCGGACTTTTGGACGGTAGCGGCGCCGCGGCTGCGCCAAGGAGTATGACATGGCAGATGTAACGGTTGAACTGGACGATCTCGATTTTGCTGGCGACGACAAGGTTGTACCCTTTCAGGTCGAAGGTCTGGATGTGCGCGGCCGCGCGGTTCAGGTTGGGCCATTGCTGAACGCCATTCTCGAGCGGCATGACTATCCGGCCGCAGTCGCCCGGCTGCTCGCGGAAGCGACTGTTCTGACGGCGCTGATCGGCACCTCGCTTAAATTTTCCGGAAAGCTCACGCTTCAGACCAAGGGCGATGGTCCGGTCGACCTTCTAGTTGCTGATTTCACCGCGCCGGAAAGCATGCGCGCTTACGCCCGTTTCGATGAAGAGCGTCTCGCAGCGGCGATTGCCGAGGGCGCCACCTCGCCGGAGCAATTGCTCGGAACCGGTATTCTCGCTTTCACGATCGATCAGGGCGCGGGCATGCAGCCGTATCAGGGCATCGTGCCACTTGATGGCTCATCGCTGGAAGACATTGCCGGGGTATATTTCCGCCAGTCGGAACAGCTTCCCACTCGCGTCCGTCTCGGCGTCGCCGAGTTCTTCGACCGTGATGGCGCCGGCAAGCCGCGCCACGGCTGGCGTGCGGGCGGCGTTATCGCGCAGTTCCTGCCACAGGCGCCCGAGCGGCTACGCATGCGTGATCTGCATGGCGGCGATGGGGATGAAGGCGGCCATGAGGTGCAGGAGGATGATGCCTGGACGGAAGCGGTTACATTGCTGAACACGGTTGATACCGACGAACTGACCGATCCGCAGGTGCCGGTGGAACGCCTTCTTTTCCGGCTTTTCCATGAGAGCGGTGTACGCATCTATGACCCGCAGGCGGTTTTCGATCGTTGCAGTTGCTCGCGCGACAAGATCAAGGGCGTTCTGTCAGGCTTTACCGCCGAAGAAATCAAGGCGAGCGAGGAAGATGGGGCCATCGCCGTTACCTGCGAGTTCTGCTCCACGACCTACCGCTATGATGTCAGCGAATTTGAAAACGTCTGACGAGGATAGCCGTGCCCTCGCACACCCTGATCCCGGCCTCGAGCCGGGATTCAGCATGATTAAGGCTTTGATTGCGTAAGACTCTTTCACGGTGCAGACGGGCCGTGGCTGGCTGCCGCTCTAGTCCGGCATGACGAAGATAGATTTTTTATCTTACCGACACTCTGAACAACGCTTTTAACGCGCGGGTTTCGCGTTCCTGCGATTTCATCAATTCAAAACCCGCATCAGGCCCGGCGAATCCAGCGAGAAGGCTGGTATCGTGACATTGAACACCTCGCCGTTTTCCGTTTCCATTTCATAATGGCCGAACATCAGGCCCGAAGGCGTATCCAGCGGACAGCCGGAAGAATATTCATAGCTGTCGCCAGGTTTGAGATGTGGTTTCTCGCCCACGACTCCAGGACCATAGACCTCGTCCACCTGGCCGTTCTGATCGGTAATGTGCCAGTAACGATTGACGAGAGTGACCGGAATGTCGGAGTTGTTCGCAATCACGACCTTGTAGCCCCAGACATAACGATCGTCATCCGGGTCGGATTGGTCTTCGAGATAATACGGGTCAACCGTCACCTCGATGTCCCTTGTCAGAGCACGATACATACGCACCACACCTCGAAATTATGCCTGCCGCCGCATTCTACACTATAGGCTCTGGCTATCGTCAAGGAAATGAATGACTTGACGGGCAGGGGGCGTCTCCTGTTGCGCTGTTTTTTACATTAGGGATAACGGTAAAGGTAAATATTAGTTTCCCGGCGCGGCCTTCTCGGGCGTCAGAAGCCATGGCCGGACATCAGCCAGGCCATGGCTTAAGTTATTTCAGCTTCAGACCGAAACCGCCGCAAGACCCTTTGCCAGATCTTCCAGCAGATCGTCCGTGTCCTCGATACCGCAGGAAAGGCGCAATGTGCCGCCGGAGATGCCGAGTTCCGCCCGTGCCTCGTCTGTGAGGTTCTTGTGCGTCGTCGTGCCGGGGTGGGTAATGAGGCTCTTGGCGTCGCCCAGATTGTTGGAAATCTTCACGATCTCAAGCGCGTTCTGCAGCTTGAAGGCCGCCTCCTTGCCGCCCTTCAGCTCGAAAGCCACCAGCGTCGAACCGCCGGACATCTGGCGCGCAATGATATCCGCCTGTGGGTGGTCGGCGCGGCCGGGATAGATGACCCTGGCGACCTTGCCGCTGTCTGCCAGAAAATCCGCGATCTTCGAGGCATTGGCCGTCTGCTGCTTTACGCGCAGCGGCAGCGTTTCAATACCCTTCAGCAGCGTCCAGGCATTGAACGGCGACATGGCGGGACCCGTATGGCGGAAATAATCCTGCAGCTCTTCTTCGATCCATTTCTTGTCGGAAAGGATCACGCCGCCGAGGCAGCGTCCCTGGCCGTCAATATGTTTGGTGGCAGAATAAACAACGATATGAGCGCCGAGTTCGAGCGGTTTCTGGAAAAGCGGTGTGGCGAAGACATTGTCGACCACCACTTTCGCGTCAATCTGGTTGGCGAGCTTCGCCACGCCGGCAATATCCACCACTTCGAGCGTCGGATTGGTCGGGCTTTCGAGGAAAAACAGCTTCGTATTCGGCTGGATTGCCTTTTCCCAGTTGCCGAGATCACGGCCATCAATGAGCGTGCATTCGATGCCATATTTCGGCGCCAGCGTTTCAACCACCCAGCGGCAGGAACCGAAAAGCGCACGGGCAGCAACAATGTGGTCGCCGGCGCGCAGCTGGCACATGATCGCCGCGGTAACGGCGGCCATGCCTGAAGCCAGCGCACGGGCGTCTTCAGCACCTTCCAGCAGGCACATGCGCTTCTCGAACATGTCATTGGTGGGGCTGGCGTAACGGGCGTAGATAAATCCATCCGTCTCGCCCTTGAAGCGCGCTTCGGCGGCTTCGGAGTTTTCGTAGACGAAGCCCTGGGTCAGATAGATCGCTTCCGACGTTTCACCATAAGGGGAGCGTAGCGTACCACCGTGAACGAGCTGGGTTGCCGGGCGCCATTTATTGCTCATGTGATCACCTTCAAAACAAAAAAACCGGCCGCAAAAGCAGACCGGTTCCTAGCACCCGGTCTTTTTAGCCACTTGTTTAACGTGGCTGCAAGCCGACCGGCCAAATCACCACGGGATAACTTGCCTTACTGCCGTTACCGGCTTGCGTCAATGCCTTCCTTTTGGTTTTGTCGCCGTAAAAAGGAATGATGACCATGATGAGAACCACGGGCATTTTGGCGGATGGCGCAATACGCGCGCTGTTTGCGGGCGGCAAGCTGAAGAGTGAGGCCGATCTCGACGCGGATCAGGTGCAGCCCGCCAGCCTCGATCTCAGGCTCGGCTCGAAAGCTTACCGCGTGCGCGCCAGCTTCATGCCCGGCCCCGGTACCCGGGTCATCGACAAGCTCAATCGTCTGAGCCTGCACGAGGTCGATTTAAGCCAGGGCGCGGTGCTGGAAACCGGCTGTGTCTATATCGTGCCGCTGATGGAGAGCCTGGCGTTGCCGGCCGACATGTCCGCCTCTGCCAATCCCAAAAGCTCAACCGGCCGTCTCGATATCTTCACCCGCGTGATGACCGACAACGCGCAGGAATTCGACAAGATACCGGCGGGTTATGCCGGCCCGCTCTATCTCGAAATCAGCCCGCGCACGTTTCCGATCGTCGTGCGCCGCGGCTCACGCCTGTCACAGATCCGCTTCCGCATCGGCCATTCGCTGCTCAACGAAGCCGAATTGCTGACGCTGCACGAAACGGAAATGCTGGTCGCCAGCGACACGCCGAACGTGACCGGCGGCGGCATCGCACTTTCGATCGACCTCAAGGGTTTCGGCGACAACGGCCTGATCGGTTATCGCGGCAAACATCATACGGCGGTGGTGGATGTCGACATGAAGGCCCAGCACGATGTCCTCGATTTCTGGGAGCCACTTTACGCCCGTGGCCGCGCCGAGCTTATTCTCGATCCGGACGAATTCTATATTCTTGTCTCGCGCGAAGCTGTCCACGTTCCGCCGCTTTACGCCGCCGAAATGACGCCCTTCGACCCGCTGGTGGGCGAATTCCGCGTGCATTACGCCGGCTTCTTCGATCCCGGCTTTGGCCATGCGCAGGCAGGCGGCACCGGCAGCCGCGCTGTGCTTGAAGTGCGCAGCCATGAAGTGCCCTTCATTCTGGAGCATGGCCAGATCGTCGGACGCCTGGTCTACGAACACATGTTGGAAAAGCCTGATGGTCTCTACGGCACCGGCCTTGGCTCCAACTATCAGGCACAGGGCCTGAAGCTCTCGAAACATTTTCGCGCTGAGTGACCGAACCGGCGGGTGCTTGACACCTGCCGCGAACTATCCGATGTCTTAGGCGGTGCGGGTGTAGCTCAATGGTAGAGCAGCAGCTTCCCAAGCTGAATACGAGGGTTCGATTCCCTTCACCCGCTCCAGCGACTTTTCCAACAAGATCAATGACGTCCAAGAAGCGCTGATTTTTCGGCGTTTTTGCGTCGCGCGCGCGTAAGGTCGTGCAACGGTATGCAGTGACATCCAGCAATTTTGTCGGTAAAAATCACGGTATTCATCAACGTGGCGGGAAGCCGATACCGTAAAATGGCACTGACAGACATTCAGGTTAAGAACGCCAAAGCCGACAACAAGCCGCGCAAGCTATCAGATGAGAAGGGGCTTTATCTCTACCTATCGGTTGCCGGCGGCAAGTCTTGGCGCTTCGACTACGATTTTTTCGGAAAGCGGAAAACACTGACGATTGGGGCGTACCCGACAGTGGGGCTGGCGGACGCCCGTCGATTGCGCGATGAGGCGAAGAAGAAGCTCTCTGAGGGCCTGGACCCGTCGTTGGCCAAGAAGCGTGATCAGCTTTCTGCCAAGGCCGCTGCCGGAAACACCTTCGGCGTCATCGCGGATGAGTTCATTGAAAAGCTGAAACGTGACAAGCGTGCAGAGCCGACTATCACGAAAAACAAATGGATGTTGAAGGATCTCGCGGCAAAGCTTGGACCTTATCCGGTCACCCAGATTACCGCGCGTGATGTCCTTGCGGTGTTGACCACTATCGAAAAGAGCGGTCGTGTGGAGAGCGCACTGGCTACTCGCGCTGCCATCGGCCGCGTGTTTCGCTACGCCATCGCGACAGCGAGGGCCGAGAACGACCCGACGTCGGCACTACGCGGGGCTCTCCAGCGGCATGTACCTGTCAACCATGCGGCCTTGACGACGAAGGCTGAGATGGGTGGCCTGATGCGGGCGATTTACGGCTACGAGGGCTGGCCATCATTAGTGGCTGCATTGAAGATACAAGCCCTGTGTTTTGCTCGCCCCGGTGAGACGCGCTCGATGGAATGGACTGAACTCGATTTTGATAACGCCGTATGGACCATACCCGCGCAGAAAACCAAAATGCGCAGAGAGCATCATGTGCCGCTTTCGACACAAGCAGTAGAAGTCCTCTCGGAGATGAAGGAGCTGTTTGGCGATAAGCCCTATGTCTTTCCTTCAATGATGTCCGGCAAGAAGATTCTATCCGAGAATTCCATGAATTCAGCTCTGCGGCGAATGGGGGTGACTGAGGCCCAGCATACCGCGCATGGCTTTCGTTCTTCCGCCAGCAGCATATTGAATGAGTCTGGAGAGTTCAGCATCGATGCTATTGAAGCTCAGCTTGCGCATCTCGATACGCGGGCGGTCAGACGAATCTACAATCGGGCGACGTATTGGGATGAGCGAGTGAAAATGTTGCAGTGGTGGGCTGATACGCTTGATGAAATGCGGTTGAATGGACAAGCCAAATTGTCTTCAGTTCTCTAAGAGTTTTCGTTAGATAGGGCTTAACGATAGGAAGACGCGAATGAAGACCGTAGCAACTCTCGTACAGCATCCAGTAGGCCAAGGCGGCATGATGAGCGGGAGACTTAAGGTTCCAGGCGGCGTATATCGTTGGATTTACGATTGTGGATCCGATCAACGGACGTCTCTTGACCGAGAGATCGCTGTGGTTTCATCTCAGGGCCCTGTGGATTGCTTATTCATTTCGCATCTTGACAATGACCATGTCGAGGGTGTCGACCGGCTGTTATCTACAACTACTGTCGGCGAAGTCGTGATTCCCTATCTTGATAACGTTGATAAAATCGTTGCAGCAGCTCATGCGATGACAACGTCGTCGGCCACAGGAAACTACCTGACATTGCTTTCCGACGTAGAAGGATGGTTTAGGCAACGGGGCGTCGAACGTTTGATTGTGATCGGCTCAGGCGACGATAGCGCCGACCCCAGCGTGCCTGAGCCTCCTCTGGCTCCGGTAGACGACGGTATCCGCGAAGGACCGCTCGTAGGAAAATGGTTTTCACCGCATCAATCGATAACAAATAAAAGTTCCATGACCACACGTCATCTTAATGGAGCCAGCCAAGCCGTGTCGTCGAGAAACGGCTTACTCAACTGGATCTTCTCGCCGTATGCGCATCGCCCCTCGCCTATCCAGAAGGGGCTATTCAAAAAGGCGTTGTATGCAGAGTTCGGCTCGTCTTACCACTCATCCAAGTTCCTCCTTGGAGTGTTGGAAGATCGTTCTAGAAGGCACAAACTTCGTTCATGCTACGAGGAGATATGGTCCAATCACAATCTGGTCTCGATGTCGCTTTACGCGGGCCCGCTAACGAAACGTGCTTCGGAGCGATTTGATGTTCGGTCTCCTTATTCATTCTCGCGTCTGGAAGCAGCTGGGTGGTTATTGACCGGAGACATGCATCTGAACGTTAACCGAAGGCGGGAAAGATTTTTTTCATTTTACGAGTGGCTGGCACCGAACGTAGGTGTTTTCTCTCTTCCTCATCACGGATCGGACCTCAATTTTGATGCCTCGGTAATATCGAAATTTCCGAACGCTTATAAATATATTGCTGCATACGGTCGTAACTGTTACGGACATCCGGGACCAATTACGAAACGGATGGTCACTGGAGCTGGGCGGCATTTTGTTCCAGTGACAGAAAGCCCCCGAACGGAGTTGCGTTGGGAATACTCACTGTGAGGATGTCGGCTATTTCTGTTGCGTTCAATCGGCGTCGCGAACCACCCCCTTGGAATTTAGTAGGGCGTGTTTACCCAAAAACTTTATGAGGACGGTCTCGATCTTTAGGCATAGATCAGGATCTGCGACAGCCAGGAATGAGCCCCGAACCACGAGAGGCGGCTTGAACCAAAAGCGGGTCTGATGATCTTTAACACGAACGCGAACGTTTTTGCTCGATTTGCCGACGTACACTGGGCGATCGGTGATATCGTAAAAGACATATACTCCGCTTGCTTGTGGAACCGTTTCGAGGTCGTCGGGGGTGAAATCAGTCCACTCCAACCCGGGAATAGGCATAGCCTGGCTTGCGATTTCCGCCTCGACCGCTGGAGGAATTAATTCGTCGAGGGCTGCGGCTAGCTTATCTCGCGTCTCTTTTCGCGGGGAAACCGTATTTCCCTTCACGATATTCCAGATGCCCGCATATGTGATGCCTGTTTTCTCGGCTAGAACTCCGATAGAGAGCCCTTTCTTCTCGATCTCGGCCCGGAGCCACTCCCCGAAGGCTGAGTGTTCTGATTCCTGCACAAGGAGATCGGCGGGTGAATTATTCTCTATGTAGCTCATATCATTCGTCCAATACTTAATCGCTGCTGTTCTCTTTGAACTCAGAAACTAGAAAGTCTACAGTCGCCTGGTCGCGCAGCTTGCAGACGATATTCTGGTTGGCAAAAGCGCCTTTGAACCACTTAGCCTGTGATGGCTCGACCGTTTTGCGCCAATCGACGCCAACGGCATATTCCGCCCGCTCAGCTGATTCGCCGATCCGCTTCATTCGAGGTTCGGCGAGAGGCTGTTCGAAGAGCAGGCCATTTGGTGTCATAAACTCAGAGGCGAGCTGGGCTTCGCCGGTAACCGCCCCATAACCGATGTAGCCCTTGCCCTTGTCGTAAACGAATATCTCGTCGCCAACCGCGAGCTGCTCAAGGCGCTTGGTGTAGAATTCGCCACCGCCAGCACTCACGAAGCCGTAGCGCTTCATGTCTGTCCACGACCGGTGTTCTCCGAGACCGGCATTGACGAAGTAGTAGCCGGACCACGGTGGGCGCACTTTGCGCTCGTAACGCTCCTCCACCTCTTCCTGATCTAGCAGGAAATCCGTTGTCAGCCATTCCTGACCGTTTGCCTCGAAGACTTTGAAAAACACGGTGTTGATGGCAACGCCATGCTCTTCTGACAAATATTCGACGATCCGCCGGGACGCAGGGTCGAGTTCGCTGGCCACGATCAGCATGGAGTGGCTGCCGTTGAGCTGTTCGGGAATGGCTTCTCCGAATTTCTCTCGGAAGGCAGTCACCAGACGCGTCTGGAGATACCGTTCGGCTCGCTCGTATATCTGGGGCGTCGTCAGCGTGCGAACCCAGGAGGCGTAATCCAGCACCTGTGCCACGATTTCGCGCGGCGTGCGGTCCTTCTTCAGTTCGATGATGATTAGAGCCCCTGAGGCATCCAGCGCCAGCAGATCGATGAATTTGCCGTGGTCCGTCGGCACTTGCCGACCGATGACCATGGCGTTCAGGCCGAGCAGCGATGGATCTGCCGCGACCCAATCCTCAATGAGGCTTTCCTTCAGCAAGGCACGGCGCGTGGCAGGTTTCAATTTACCATCGACGATGGAGTAGAGCGAGCTCATGCGGCATCCTCCATGTCTTCTGGTGGAAAGAGTTCCAGCAATTTGGCGTGCGACGCCTGAATTTCGTCGAAGTGCGCCTCTCCAGCCAACGCTGAAACGTCAAAGCCGGAGCAAGTAGCAATATCAGCGGACGACATATAATTCGCATGAACCAGGTTCGCAGCAATCTCGTCTGCTGGATCCGTATACTCGCGCTCTTCTACATCGGAGCTTGATATCAAAAATCGCCGATAGAGCTCGAAAATAACCGGCTCCATATGCGTTTCAATGTTGCGGACTTCCCTCATCATGTCAGCGATTTCGGCGTCAATCGCCGCGCGATCGTTAAAGAACACAGTTCCTGTCGGGTGTGCGATCTTGTTCCGGCGTTTTACGAACTTAGCGAACTCTCCAACCTGCTGATTGGAGCAACCAATCAGCTTGAGAAACCGGAAAATCTGACTTTCCTTTAGGCGGTCGTAAAACTTGAATGGACTTTCGCAATCCATCAGACTGCCTTCCTCGTCCGAACGAAATCCAACCATAGCCATTGCGAATTGCTCCGGGCGGGCTAGCCTGATCTGCCAAATCGAGAAGCTTACAAAGCTCATGTAGAGCAAATGAAAGGCGAGACTCGCAAACTCGAAACGTTCAGTCTCGTAGTTCGTCTGAAAGGCGGACCATAGAAAATCGAGATATGACTGCTCACTGGCATTAGCGAATGATTGGGGCAAATAGCTCCCGAGTTCGAGCGCCTCATCCATCAGGTAATCCCCTCTGCCTTGGCCTCTCCCCATACACGAGCAATTGCAGCTTCGATCTTTTTCTCGAAGCGGGCGATTAGATCGCGGTTGCCATTGACGAGGGCCTGCTCGGCTTCCAGCTCAGACACGATAGCTTTCTGGACGTCTATCGGTGGGAGGGCTATCTTTGTGCCGAACAATTGGTCACGGTTTATTTTCGGTATGCTCGCGCGCTCATAGTATCCGCGAATTGAGTTCTGGAACTGCTCTCCCAGAAGCGTTTTTTCCATGAAAGAAATATCAGCAACTGCTTCTTTGACGGCGAGCGGATACATGTCAGAGCTGCAATAGGCGTCCGCCTCGATTACCGTCAGCTTATTGAGATAGGGCCGGATTTTGCTGTAAAGTAGCCGCTTTCCGTTGAACTCGTAGACCGGACCATTCACACGCTGCGCTTCCGCAGTCTCAATCTTCAAGAGACGCCCAGTGTTTGCCTCAAAGCTGTCTGCGCCAAAGTACGGTTTGGACAAATCTACCTCGCTAGTAATCTTCCCCCCCATGACGCATACGTCACCGATCGGCATCGTAGGCCACTCCGGATCAACAGCGATGTGAGGGCGGTAGTTGTGAAGGACAGCGCGTGCACCGTCGATGACGCGCTGATAGCCCTCCACCTCTGTCACAATCTCGCGCTGCATCTCAAGTGGCGGGAGGGGAATTTCCAATTCGCAAAACTTGCTCTTCGAGATTTCCGCAAATGTACCACCCGTTGCCCAACTTTGCATCGTCGGCACAAGCTTCGTGACGGCCAAAGCGAGATACTCTGGTAGTACCCGTGCTTCGTCCGCAATGACGATGTTTTTGAAGCCTTGGTTTGTAGCCAGCGGAACGCGGTTAATTGCAATTCGTCCGATGGTCGCGCGAGACGAGACCAGCACAGAGTTTACTGGTAGGATCTTGGCAGATGAGCCTTTCAGGCCTGCCTCACTAATGGTTCGGACGGTCCCCGTAATTTCAGTAATGAAATTTGAGGCGGGTAGGTCGACCAGCGTCGCCCATGGAATCCCCCCGTCCCAATACTCCGGAACGCCGGATTTGGGGGTGCCTCCACTTTCGACCTTGAAAAGGGCTCCATCGCCAAGCGGAACCATCGGGAAACCGGATTTTCCGACTTCTCGTGACAAATACCGCTCGGCGCTTAATGTGATTGATCCTTCTGCCAACAACTCTTTTCGCTCCACTGCAAAGCCAACGTTGCTTTCCAGCTCCTTACCACCACCTACTCGCGCAGCCATCAGCCAAGCCGCAAGCTCGGTCTTCACCTGCGCAAGTTGCGACCCCTTCACCGCCTTACGCTGCGCGCCCAGCGCAAAACCATCATTTTCGATCTTGAAGAACGCGACGTGCTGACTGGCCTTGGCCACCGCGCGGTCAAGCATCAGGATCGAGGTCTTCACGCCGGAATAGGGGTTGAAGACGCCTGCGGGCAGTGAGATGACAGCGGCAAGGTGATTCTCGACCAGCATCCTACGCAGGGCCACATAGGCGCTTTGGCTTTGGAAGATGATACCCTCGGGCACGACGACGGCGGCGCGGCCGTTCGGCGTCAGGTGTTCGGCGATATAATCGACAAACAATACTTCGCTGCGCTTGGATTGCACCTGGAAGCGGGTGTGCGGCTTAATCCCGCCTTTTGGCGACATAAAGGGCGGGTTAGCGAGAATGACGTCGGCCGTCTCTGTCCACTTGTCTTCGCTGGTGAGCGTATCATATTCCTCGACTTTCGGATCTGCAAAGCCATGCAGGTAGAGGTTTACCAGGGACAGGCGCACCATGTCTGGTGAGATATCGTAGCCGCGAATATTACGGGCAAGGCGGGCGCGATCATCGGGTTGCAATAGGTCGCCGGGATAGCGCATGGGGCTTTCGAGCGCCTGCTCGGCTGCGTCGCCTTCGGTGCTATTGCCATTCCCGCTCATCACGCCGGTCGAGTTCTGCTTCAGAATGTGCTTGTAAGCCGAAATCAGAAAACCCGCCGTGCCGCAGGCCGGGTCCATGATGACCTCGTTCTTTTGAGGGTTGATAATTTCGACCATGAAATCGATGATATGGCGGGGTGTGCGGAACTGGCCCGCGTCCCCCTGGCTGCCCAGAACGGACAATAGATATTCGAACGCATCACCCAGCTTTTCGCTATGGTCGTAGTTGAAGCTGTTGATCTCGCGTAGGAAGGCACGCAGCGTTTCAGGATCGCGATAGGGCAGATAGGCGTTGCGGAAAATGTCACGGAAGAGCTTTGGTAGCCCTTCGTTTTGCACCATGTTCGTCAGCGCTTCGGAATAGGTGTTGAGCATGTCTTGCCCCGACACGCCGGGGGCCACCAGTTTCGCCCAGCGATACCGCTCATAGTCCTTGGTGAAGAACCGCCGCTCCCCGCCCAACTCCTCTGCCTCAAGGTCCATGTCATCCATGAACTTGTAGATCAGTGCGATGGTGATCTGCTCCACCTGGCTTTTCGGATCGGGCACCTTGCCCACGAGAATGTCACGGCAAGTGTCAATTCGGCGTTTGGTATCAGGATCGAGCATTTCGGGCTTTCATCACATAAAGGGGTTCAGGGACACGTAGTCCTTGATGTATTCGGGGATGCGCTTGCGCCACGGGGCGGGCACTTCCTTGAGGTCACGGGTCGTGAAGGACGGGTTTACGTTGAGGTCTGCGAAATGACCAGCGTCGATCAGCGCCCGAACCTTGGCGTCGCGGATATAGGCTTCAAAGAAGTAGCGTATTTCGCGGATACGGTCGGCTTCATCAGGCTTCTGATCGATCAGGAATTTCTGAAACTCGTCGTCGATTAGTTCATCCTTGTTCTTGAGCTTCGAAATGAAGCCGAAGGCTTTTTCCACCAGTTCCCGGACCGATATACGGCGATCGACGCCTGCGGCGCGGCGCAGCTTCTCCAGACTGAAAAACTCGCTCGGCTTGTCGAATAGCTCTTCGACGACGTGGCGTGTGGCCGCATCCCAATCCCGCTGTTCGACCAGTTCGGCAAGTTTGGGATCAGAGCGTGCAGTTTCCTCGAATTTCTGGAACAGCTCACGGTCGATCCGCATGCCCTCCAAGCCGATCTGCTCTTCAACCTGGTAGACGACCTGATCGGGTTCCAAAAACTCGTAGATGGCAGATTTCGAGGTGATCGTTGAACGATCGTCGCCACCATTTGATAGCGGCATGGCGGCAGGCTTGGGCAAAGCCAACGCCTGGTCGTAGTCGAACTCTTCTTCGAAGAACTCGCAGTTGGCGAAGAAGTCGAACAGGCGGTAGGAAGCCTTTTGGACATCCCCCTGCGCCGCCTTTTGTGCGGGATCGAACAGCTCTTCCGAGAAGTTATGCTTTCGCGTTCCGCGCCCTTTCATCTGGACGAAGTCTGACGGAGAAAAAATTGGCCGCATGAGGGCAAGGTTCAGAATGTCGGGGCAGTCATAGCCTGTCGTCATCATGCCGACCGTGACGCAAACCCGTGCCTTGCTGGTGCGGTAATTTTCGACAAATCGGCTGCGCCCGCCGAGATTGTTGTTTGCGAAGTTGATGGTCATCTGCTGCGAGGCCGGCACGTCGCTTGTCACCTGCAT
Organism: Agrobacterium sp. DE0009; assembly: GCF_007680755.1. Taxonomy (NCBI): domain Bacteria; kingdom Pseudomonadati; phylum Pseudomonadota; class Alphaproteobacteria; order Hyphomicrobiales; family Rhizobiaceae; genus Agrobacterium; species Agrobacterium sp. DE0009. Next base: position 1,506,338 of record NZ_VEIU01000001.1, on the reverse strand, counting down.
CGCGAAATCAGACTGGTATCGCCCCGGCCACAACTGATCGGCCAGTTCGTTGAGTATTTCAGTGATCTTGAGAGCATGGTTCTGGCTGACAGCGAAGGCAATCGTCTTGCCGAACTCGCCGGAAATCGGGTCTCGCATGCCGTTTTCCAGAAGCGCTCGACAGAAGGCCCGGTTGGTCGCTTCGGCGAAGAAGCGCTTCTCAAAGTCGCGGCCGCCGAAGGCTTCCTTGATCTCGGTGCCATCCTCTGCAATCGTCTCGATTGTGAAGCCTTCATCAGACAAAAGCTTGGTTGTGACACCCGTTCGCGCGTCGATGACGTAGGGATTGATCAGAAACCCTTCCCGCACGCCGTCTAGGAGCGAATAGCGGAAGGTCGGATCGCCAGAGTCGCAGCCAAACGTGCGGTAGGTGTCGAGCATCATGCGGCGCTCGGCTTCTCGCGGATCACGTTCAGTCGGCTTGTCTTTCTTCGACTTTTTCAGATAGTCCTTGGGCGTGGCTGTCAGGCCGAGCTTGTAACCGATGAAATATTCGAACACCGCGCGTGCGTTGCCGCCAATCGAGCGGTGTGCTTCGTCCGAGATGACGAGATCGAAATCCGTCGGGGAGAATAGTCGGCGGTACTTGTCGTTAAACAGCAGGCTTTGCACTGTCGTAACGACAATATCGGCCTTCCGCCAGTCGTCGCGCTGTTCCTTGTAGATGATCGAGGTGAAGTCGTTCTTCAGATAGGCTTTGAACGCCTTGTCCGCCTGGGTTTCCAGCTCCAGTCGATCGACGAGAAACAGAACGCGTTTGGCGTTATGCGTTTTCAGGAAGAGCTTGATCACAGCGGCGGACGTGAGCGTCTTGCCGGTGCCGGTTGCCATCTCGAACAAAAACCGTGTCGCACCCTTCTTGGCGCTCTTCTGAATCTCTTGGATTGCGCGTTCTTGATATGGGCGAAGGAAGCGGAGCTTTTGCTTCTCGACGAACGAATCTCGCTCTGCCTCGTTTTTCCACGCCGCCTCGTTTGCATAACCCGGCATTTGGGTGAGAACGATAAAGTCGCGCTCGACCTTCTCGGCGAAGAGACGCTCGGCATTTGGCTCAAAGGCGTAGTGGTTCTTGATTTCGTCAGGGCCAGGGAAAGCGGAGATGACCGTTGGATTGCCTTGCTCAAGGTCCCACAGGTAATGGATGTTTCCGTTGCTGAGGATCACAAAGCGAGCATTTTGAGCCCGGGCGTATTTGCGCGCCTGCTCCTTGCCGATGCGAGGATCTTTGTCTTCCGATTTCGCCTCGAGGACGATGAGTGGCTTGCCGTCCTTGTCAAGCAACAGGAAGTCGATAAAGCCCTTCGCGCTCTTTTCGAAGTCCTCGCCAAGGCTTTCGATGTGCTCAGGTTTCAGCTTGACGTTCGGTTCCAGAACAACATTCGCGGGACCGTTCTTGTCATCGAAAAAGCGCCAGCCGGCCGCCTCCAGCAGTCGATTGATTTTAATCCTAGCTCTTGCTTCCTTACGTAACGGCAATTGAACCCCCGGTTGCCTGTAATTCTTGTCAGAGGGGTAGACGAAAACGATGAGTATGGAAAGCTAAGATGGTTGCCTGTTTTACGGACTGATATTTGCAAGAACTCGGTAAACCTGCATCCTGCTGCACTTTACTGTTTTGGCAATATCGCTCTTTGCCATTCCCTCAGCAAAGAGCTGACGTATCAACTCCCTATCGATACGGCGTTGGCCACCTTTGTAGGCATTTAAGAGCTTTGCTCGCTCAATTCCGTCCCGCTGCCTCTCTTTGATAAACCGGCGCTCCATCTGCGCAACCATTCCAAGAACCGTTAGAATGACTTTGCCCATTTCACCCTTGGTTGACACATGAGGTTCAAGCACGGTGACGAATGCGCCCCGTTGTTCGCATTCGTAGACAATGTTCAGAACGTCGCGTGTGTCACGGCCGAGGCGATCAAGCCGGGTGACGATCAGTTCATCACCTTCGCGCAAGAACTCGATGATTGTTGCCAATTCGGTCCGACCTTCGAGGCTTGCACCTGAAACTTTTTCACACCGGATGATTTGGCAACCTTCAGCTACGAGCCGCTGGTGCTGAATTTCTAAATCCTGATCAAGCGTGCTAACGCGCGCGTACCCAATTCGAGCCATGTGTCACCTCAAGCTTTAGGCTTGACGCTACCTTGTCACGAATAGCCGGTGTCAACCCAGATGTTACGTTAATGGCTGTAACCGCTGGCTTGTCACGTTGGGGTATACCCTGATGTAAACCGTGCCGTTGGCCTTGTGAACATTGGTGCTCGTCATCACAAGGCGCTTGGGGGCGCCTTGGCGTCTTTCGGTTAGGAGGCGATCGAACCGGTTTCACGCATACCTGACAATCGGCTATGGAACCAGGTATTGACTTCCATTGCGCACGAGAAGCAGCGGGGTCTGCCTGCCTCTCTACTTTTTCGCGGAACCGCCCAGACGCAACCACTCATACTCGTCGATGCCGACACGAGCGAGGGACCCGGAGACGTCCGTTGCAATCCGTTGTGCTTTCAGCGGATCGATGTCCCCAAGCCACCAGTAGACCTGGTCGTTCGAGCTGTTGAACAGGAACCTCCCGTCCTCGGACTCTGCACGTACCGTCTCGGAGAGGTCAGGCTTGAACTTATCGTAGAGCCGAGATCCGGCTGAGGTGCTGACACACACCACAACCTTCTTCTCTCCATCGCGTATGACCAAGTTTTCCGTAGACTTTGCTGCCTTCTTCGCGACTAATTCGATGAAAGGGAAATAGCGATTTTCCGTGATACGCACCGTGTCGCAGGCGGGTTGAACGCAAAGGAAATATCGGATCTTTCTGCCCACCAGCTTGACGACGCTACCCAATGTCAGTGTTGGTAACCAGCCGTCCGGCAGTGGGTTGAAACCGCCGGGTTCCCTGACGAAAGTAGCGAATCGAGCGAAGTTCTGGCTGAGTTCCTTTTCGATATCGCCTACTTTGTCGGGATCGCGTTTGCTTATCGGCAAGAACAGTGACTTGTGAAGACCATCGAGCTTGCTGGCGCCTTTGAGGACGCTTTCGCGGAGCTGGTCTTTGGTCGTGCCAGCAGCTTCCAAATGGGCGTCCGCCTCTGGATAACTGAATTGCTCGTCAAGCCAGGCCGATAACTCTTGGTCGCCAAGTGCCTCGCCCAAGTGCTTAGGCAACGACAGCACACCCTTCATTTGGAGAAGGAATAGGTTCATCGCAAAGCCACGCGCCTCAGTGGCGTGGCCAAGCAACATGCGGTGGCCCACGAAGGCGGTATCAAGGCCAATGTCGAGATTGGCGAGGATATGGTGCGTGGCATCCCGTAATGCTGCAATGCCGAGCAATGCGAAGTTCGCCAAAAGGCCATGGCTAAGCTTGGCAAACTCCTCGACCGCAAAGTCCGGCAGGTCCTCGACCGCGACGCCGACATTAATAGACCTTTTTCTCACGAACCGGACTCGGCAAGCTCCTATCGTCAGAAGGGTGTCATCGTCGGGATCTTCCACTGCATCGAACTTCGCTCTCTTGAGATGCTCGGCCAAAGCCTTGCGACGGTCCGCGAGTGGGTCAGCGCTGGTGTAGACGATCACCAGACGGAGCCGGCCGTTGAGTTCCCGATCTTCAGTCAGTATTTTTTCGAGAATCGATCTTGCGAGGTTATCCTGGTGGGGACGCAGGTACCAGTCGATGATCACGACGTCGGCGACGGATGCGGCACGAACTGCTCTGTCTACAACTTGGGTATCGGTGTCGGCCACCTCCGGCTTAAGGACGCCGCAAACGATCCGCTTATCCAGGAATGCGTCGGCCAGCGGCTTGATTTTCACTTCCGCATCGTTGCCCGGTGCCGGATGTGCGACGTCTGGCGCAGCATCACCGACGCGATTCTCTTTTGGTGCATTCACAAACAGAGGCGGTTCCGCCAGATCCCCATCCGGTGCCTGTGCAGGAGGTTCGGCGATGATTTCGTCATCGATCACTATGGCGGTCTTCAAAAATCGTTTCGTTGCCTTAAGGCCGTAATCCTTAAAGGCGGGCTTCGCCGGTGCGGCGTCCAAGCTCATTCAGTTTCCCCCTGCTCGTTGGATCATGTCATCGGGAACCGTGACCACGAAAGTCGGCGAAACGTCTCCGGCCGCCCGTTCCAGGATGATGTCCATTCGTTCTTTACGTAATCCATCTCGCGACAGATATAGGCCCATTCCTCTGCCCGCCGGCTTGTTGCTAATGCCGAATTCGAACATACCTTCCGCGTCGCGCGGATCGATGCCCGGGCCAGAATTGGAGATCGTCAGACCTACGGGCGAAACATCGAACTTGATGGTTTTAGGTCGGTCGCGCATTTCTCCCAACCAGTAAATCGCGTTGTCCACGACGTTTGCGAACACCGGTAGGAGCGTCGAAGGGAAAGTGGTAACCGTGGTGGCGCGGAAAGCGTCGGGCACATCCAACTCGATGCCATGCCGTTCGAAGCGAGGCCCGAAAACTGTCCGAATGAATTCTTCAACCTCGGTACCCGATACCGGAACGCGTCGCCGCTGCAGCCGTCGGTTCAAAGGCACGAATAGCTGCAAATAGGATTCGAGATGTTCGAAGCTAATCCGCAACCTGCCGTAAAGGTCGTCGAGCCCGCGGTTCCGACTTGCCCAAGGTTTGAGTGCATCGAGCCCTCTGTTGATGTTGCGGACTTGACCAGAGAACTCGTGTTGCACAAGGCCGAGGGCTAGGCCGATCTGCGCTAGGTCGGCATATTGGTCGACCCTCTCCTTCAATTCGTCATTCTCGCTTTCCAAGGCGGCCGCAACGTCCAACAAATCGTGTTGGTTTACCATGCCTTCCATCACCGAATGCAACTGCTCACCCAGAGCATCCATTAACTGCGTGGAACGTCCGGCAGACTCCCGAACTTGATCGATTAGACGATCGCGCCGATGTTCGATTTCCTGCGGTGTGAGCGTAGCCACCTCCGTTCGCGCCAAATCGGACTTGACCGCCTCGACTTGGTTGCTGAGGTCGGCCCAGCTCCTATTGATCGTGGCGCGAATCTCGCTGTCGAGCCTTTCGAGCGTCGTGCTGACCTTCTTGCGGGCATCGCCGGCGCTGGACAGCGCTACCTCAGATTCCCGCTTGACGGGTTCATCCAACCGACGACGGGGGTCCACTTCCGTTGTGCCGTCGGTAAGCAGCCTGTGGATGTGCTCGGTGATTTCAGCCACCATCGGCTCATAGTGCCCAGTCAAAAGTCTCTCGCGTTCACGCAGGTAGGCCTGAAAGTCCTGTTGCTGCCGTTTGTTCATTCCGAATTGTCGAGGCCGCGGAATGGATATGCGATCCCGTAGGGCTTTGTTTGCGATCTCGAATTCGGCCTCTATCGTCAGAAGACGGTCACCAGCAGCGACAGGATTGGTGAAAGCGGCCAAGCTGTTCAGTCGAGCGGCGAAACTCGATCGCACCTCTCCACATGCCAACTCGAACTTCCCGCTTCTGGCGCTCTCGAAGAAGCCTGAGAGGGCATCATTAAAGGTGTCCTTGGCTGTCTTGACGCTTTTCGCACGCTTCTGGAGGATCTCGTAGTCACGCTGTTTGTTCTTGCGGATGGCATCGAAGTCGGTGGAGACACGCGCCTTTTCGCGAAAAAAGTCGAATGCCAGTCGCTCGAAGAGGCGTTCTAGTAGCGAGACCATTTGTCGATAGGCCTTGTTTTGCCTGAAGCCTTCTCGGCCAGCCTTTTCGACGAGATTGGCATTGTGTTCATTCGTCAGCCGGACATCCCCTATGAGGCGCCGATACGAGAAAAACCAGTCATTTGCCGACAGCGTGCGCCGCCGCTCGATGTTTAGCCAATCCACGTCCGAATTCCCGTACGGAAGAATTCGAATACCGTCACGATAGACATAGAGGCCGCCAATGTTGTCGAGCTTGTCCCCTAGCATCTTCCACTCGTCGAGCGGCATGCGTGTGTCCTTCGCTTGTCCTTGCACGTAGGCGAAACTGATATCAAAGGGGCCGCATTCCACTTGGCCGGAAAGGTCGTCTGGGGGCGCCAAAGTGTAGTCGTGTTCGACCTGATCGTAGATTCTGATTGTGCCTTGGAATGTTCCGTATGCATCGAAGCTGCCGCGAATATGATGGTCGGCTGAAGCAAATTCCTCGGGAGTGAAGAAAGCCATCGGCCCAATGAGATCCTCGCTGGAGCCATCTATTCGATTCTCGACGAACTCGGCGACGATTGGCGGCGACATCTCTTTGCCGTGCATTGTGTTGCCGAAGCCAAGTAGGTAACGCTGGAGCGCGGAGGCTCCTCTGCCGCCCAAATGGGTCAATGCGAGATCCAGTCCCAGTTCGACCGACGTTGGCTTGATCAGGAAATGGGTACCATATTCCTTGCCCAACATGGGGTCGCCCAGTGCGGAGTATACTTTTTCTGGGTCGAACGGAAATTGTTCTAGTTCACGAGTGATTCTATTTCGCGCGAGCGGATCAATTGCATCCCCAATTGCCTGGAGATTCGCGAGGCTCGCGTCGATCAACGATCGGATATGCTTCAGGGTGGGGAGGGTGAACTCGTCGAGCTCGATGACTGGCACGTCGATTTGATCGAGATCGAGCCCAGGCTGTTCGAATAGGGACCAGTTCACGAAAGCGCAGACTGGATGATGGAGGCCCTCCGGCCTGACGGCACGGGAAAAGACCAGCACCTGTGGACCGATCACTGCAATCGCTAGGCGGCCGATGCCCTTTTCACCCAACGATGCTCTCCGTGGTAGGTGATTGGGACCTGTCCAAATTGACGCGTCGGGGTTATTCTGCCCAACCTTGCTTTCCGTTCCAAGGGTAAGCCACTTGCCCTCCAGATCGGCGCGGGTCATGCCCAGGCCATTATCTCTGAGCATGAAAAGGTCGAAAGCCTGGATGTAGTCGACGCGAACGCGGTCGGCGTAAGCGTCATGAGCATTCTTAAACAGTTCGTGGATCGCGGTGGGAATTCCGGCTATCTGCTGGCGTCCCAGCATGTCCACTGCGCGGGCGCGGACCTTAATCCTGGCCATTGGCGCACTCCTCGTTCGTCTTCTTGAGTTTCTGGGCAATCGCTGCCACAACTGCGTCTTGCACCTCATGCTCCCGAAACCGCGTTACGCGCCACCTTCCGCCGTACAGGTCGGCCGTGGCATAGTTATCGCAACGCCATTTTTCTTCGAGCTTCACCGCCCACCATCGATCGTTCGCCTTCAGCATTGATATGTTCTCAGAACAACCATGCCAGATGCACCCGTCGATGAATATAGGAACGCCAACGAGGAGAAAGTCGATGTCGATCGACCGAAGGAGATACGCTGGGCCGGGGTAGTGCTTACGAAACGGCATGCCGATAGCGAATATCGGACGGCTCCCTCGCCGTCCAGGCTCCGATTTGGCCCGGCGTTGACGGCTCACGCGTGCGGCGATACCGGTATTGCTTGCAACCAGCTTATCCATCTTCAATCGGCGCCAAAGGCGAGCGCGGCCTCGAAGGCTGGAACAAAGGCTTCGATCATAGCGGGAGGCACGGCATTGCCAATCTGCCGGGAAATCTGCGCAGGTTGTCCGACAAACCGGTAGTCGTCTGGAAAAGTCTGTAGTCTGGCCGCTTCACGCATGGTGATAGCGCGGTTCTGATCCGGATGCCCGAAGCGCCCACGCGTAAGATCCGTGCAGCCGGTGGTCAGGGTTGGCGCGACCGAATCCCATGCCATCCTTCCATAGACATCGGAAAATGACGTCGACTTACCCTTATGGCATTTAAGTACCAGATGGTCCGGCAAGCTGCTACGGCTACCGCCGTTATGGGGAATATGTTTGAGGCGCTCCAATGCTATCGGTTGATGGGTCCGTGAGCGATGAAGCGGATCGTTTTCGCTAGCTTCGCCGGATGCCAGTACGGGCAGATCGGCAATAGCTGAGTACACTGTTCGAGGATCCCTGCGCACATCGGTACTAGAAAAGGCAGCAACGGCGCCTTCGCATCTGGCCGCCAGCATTATGCACCTTCGTCGACGTTGGGGAACACCGAAATCTGCAGCGTCGCGGACTATCGGTTCGGACACGGCATAGCCTAGCCCTTTAAGTCCAGCATGGACCGTGGTGACTATCTCCCGATATGCCGGTGACACCAGTCCAGGGACATTTTCAAAGAAGACTAGGGCCGGGCGCAATTTTGCCACCACAGCCAAGGCGCGCACGATCAGTTGTTCGCGTTCGTCGTTTCCTCGATGTCGGTTTTGACTGCTGAAGGGTTGGCAAGGTGCGCAGATCACCACTAAGTCGGTCATTCCGCCAACCGCCGCAGTTATAGAGCCGATCGTGCAATTTAGTTTAATGTCGCCTTCGACCAGCCTTACCTCAGGGTGATTGGCCCGGTATGTATTCGCGGCTGCGGGATCATTGTCGCATGCAGCGAGGACCCTCCAGCCAGCCGACTTTAAGCCTTGGCTCACCCCTCCCGAGCCGCAAAACAGATCCACCGCAGTATGCATTATAGTATTACTTGTTTGAGATACGACGTCATGCACATTAAACCGATCTGGTTAATAAGAATAGATGCCCAAGTTGAATTTTACTGCCCCAGCGCGAAAACTTGCAGCGATATTTTGAACTCGGCTCAACAACGACTAGCTCGTCGATCGAGCCAGTTTTCGATCGCGGCCTCCGAGTGCCAAGCCGCGCTGTTTTCCTGCCGACCGGCTTTTCGCGGCCATTCGCTCGAAAGCTGACCCTGGACTGACGGTCGCTTTGGTATAAGTTACTACATCTCTGCAGAGTTAACGTGCACTCATTTTGCGCCGGCACATACTCGTACGCTTTTGCTCGTCCAGCATTTCCCATCACGCTTCATTTCGCCCAGTCGCGTGTGGGCGTGCGTTGATCCCGGCGTTTCATTCCACCAGCCATCGGCGTCGTCGTTGTCGATCTCGACGATAGCGAAGTAGCCGTTTGCCTCCATGACGAAGCTGCCGTCCATGTTACCATATGGCCCCCAATAGCATGCATCATCTATCGCTTTGGTCCCGCCGACTTCCAGAACGCAGCCTTGCCGATTTGGAGGCGTTTGCTTCGCCGCAGGATAGTTGCTCGCCGTTTCCGTCTTTGGAGCAGCTTTGTTGAAACATGCCTGAAACTGAGAGAAAGGCGCTGCGGCATCGGCGAGGCTTACGGTAATCGTTTTGCCATCAAGGTCGGCGATTTCTAGTTTTTTGCCTTTCTTGCCGTCATCGAGGATTTGCGGTGAGATTTCGTAGAAGCCGTGCCAGCCAAAATAGTCTTCTGGATGGCCGTTGGACATTTGAACCGTCTTATCATCGACCTGCCAAGACGCGTGAACGATACCGTCAAAGTTTCCATTCTCGACAAATGCAACGAAATCCTTGCCCGGTGCGCCCATAAAGCCGACCGTTACGTCGCCCTGTTTCGCTTCCACAAAGCACGTATCGCCCCAATCCTCCTCGCGTTGTTCGAAGGTCCACGGTGACGTTGCGGCGGCGGTGGCTGCGGCTGACTTCGGTGGCGGGTTTTGAAGCATTACACTGCGGTTTGCAGGTGCTTGCGAGGCTGTTCCGCCACCTTCGCCTGATGGCTGGGCAAATGGCGACGTGGACGAAGCCTGAGGGGCGTTGAACAGTGATGGGCCAAGCCCGGTTAAAGTGGATATGCAGGTATCGAAGCCAGTTCCGAGCGCTATCGCTTCCGTATAGGTCATCACCGGCACAAACCACGGCGGTTCATTCCCTTGAAAGGTGATCGCGAGTGGGGCCGGCTTGTTTGTCGAGATCGCTGTGCCCAGAATAGTGGTAACCTTGAAGCCACCGCCATCTTCCGCAAAGTCCTCGGGGATTTCGCCATAGAGCTCATCGTCGTTGACCACTTTTGAGACGAACTGAATGTTACCCGCCCATTCGGTTCCGATGCTGACGTTGGTCGTCTGGCCAGCCGGAAGATTCCAGTTTTGCTTGGTGATGCGCAGCCTCGGAACGATTTTGTCGATGCCGATGAGCGTGTATTCGATCACGACCGACTTCCCCGACCACGCCGTGCTGCGGAAACCACAAAATGCTTTGTCGCCAAAAGGGTCCGGTGTTTTCAGTATGACCTGCCAGCTATTACCCTTGTGGTAGGAGTGTTCTCCGGCCACGGCGGGTGTTGAGATTGAACCCGCAACAGCAGCGCTCAGGCTAATCGCCGCAAGAAATATTCCAGCATTTTTGGTCATAATGGTTTTTCCATGTGGGATGGGGCAGTTCGGGGCTCTCCCGCAAACTGGCCGTGGCCGAGGATGCCCGCCTTCATGGTTTCAAATTCCTCGGCGGTAATCGCACCTGAAGAGCGTAGCGCCGCGAGTTTTTCGATGCGATCAATCTGTTGATCCGAGCCAGAAGGGGGCGAAGGTGGGGCAGGGCGCTGATCGCTGCTCTCGGGAAAGTCCGTTGCCCCATGCTTTGACGGGGTGCTGCCGATCACGATGAACGCAACGATCCCGACAAGCGGTATGAGGCAGGTCAGCACAAGCCAGCCGCTTTTCCCAAGGTCATGCAGACGCCTGACGATGACGGCAAGCGACGGAATATAGTGGCCCATGACGATCAATGCCGAAACGAGGGGCTGTGGCTCGCGTGGCCCGGCAATAGCCACGTCGATGATCAATCCGCCGATGGCTAAGCCCAGCAACACAAGGTGGTAGTACCAAAATTCCTTTCGTGTGGATCGGCCCGAAAAGGTGGCGTAGCGACGCATGGCATCAAGGTAGGCGCTCATGAATATCCCCGAGGATCCCTAATTGTTGTCCGAGTGCGCGCAGCTTTTCACGCCACGGGCTGGTTTTTCTTCCGCTTGGCCGAGCGCCACGTGAAGAAGCCCATGACAGCGAGCAGGAGAGCGATGACGCCCCATACCGACATATCCCCGAAGGTGCCCTGCGACGACGCGATGAAGGCCATCAGCGCTGATACGAAGAAGATGATGGCACCGACCAGCGGTAGACCGAAGGAGAACGCGCCACCGATCACCAGCAGCACGCCTGTCAGCATGCCGACCGCGCCGGCACTGCCTGTGGCTTGATCGTTCAATAGGCCGCTGCCTGCCGTGACCGCGCAGGATTGCAGCAGCACCAATAGGCCGAGGAAGAGCCCGATAATTCCAACTGCGATTTTCATAGTACCCCCTTAAGTGAAGTGATCGAGTCAATGCTCGTGTAAGATTTAATATGGGACTGTTGGTCCGTCGATTGTCAAGCCGTGAATATGGCTTTCTTCGCGTATGGATGTTCGCAAAACAATCGGCTGGAACTTACGACGCCTGCGCGTCGACAAAGGCCTCTCGCAAGAACGGCTGGCTTTAGAAGCCGGTATTGACAGGTCGTATGTTGGGCGAGTCGAACGCGGTATGGAAAACGTCACTGTTTCCACGCTTGAAGCGATATCGCTCACACTTGACGTCCACGTATCTGAGCTCTTTGCGGTTGTTGATGACAAGTTGGCTTCGCCCAAGCCATTGAGGGCGGGGCGAAAGCCGAAGGCTGGGTGACTTCCTAAAGGTGAAGCCGCCATTTCAATACTCATCTGCCCGCATGACGGTGAGCACCCGGCAGGTCACATCGTCATCTGCCGGATCGGATGATCCGAATTGCAGGTCGAGGTCGTAATAATCGATCTTCCAGAAGAACACGGCGTCTTCGAGCGTGACCGCACCAAAATCATGCTCGCCGTATGGATCGTTATCTGGCAAGAAATCATCGAACGCCTGTATCGCTGATATGACCGCTTGCTGATGGTCGGCGATGAGGTTGGTGACCCCCGGCGTCAGCAGCACTCGTCCGCCGGAGAAGCTTTTCCGAAAAGCGTCGTTTTTATCGCGGATGGCTGCGGCCCGAGCGGCCGCATCCTCGCTGATGTTCTGTTTCAAAGCGCAGCCCATGGCGATCACTTCTCGACATAAGCGGGGTGAATGAGGGCCACCTGATCGACGCGGCGGGTGAAAGGCAGCATGTCGAGATAATCGCGCCACTTGAGGCGAAGCCCTGTGTCGCCCTCAATCTTGATGATGGTGGCTTCGTACCACCCCTCCAGCGGACCTTCGGTCGCCAACACGAGGCTACCCACGGTCAGCCGGTCCCAGCTTTCGGGCATATTCTTGGGCGGAACAGGGTAGCTGGTTTCCGGGGTGGGTTCTTCCGGCACCACACGCGGTTGCTCCAGCCGTTCGCGCTCCTCATCGGATAGGTGGGCGGCGATGGCCTGATAGAGCTCCTGCTTCACAAACGGCACGAAGGCTTTGCCGCTGTCGAACAGCTTGCCCTGCGGCAACCGACCGAGAAACGCCCTGAGTTCGTCACCTTCCACCTTAAGCGCCACCATGCCCATCAGTTCGGCAGCCTTCTCAGCTGCGCGGGTATCGGTGGCAGGGAAGAATGAGGCGTGGGGCCTGCCGTTGTCGTCACGGCCGAGAATGATGACTGGGCAGGGCAGGGTGACGGCAGAGGTGGCGGGTAAGGCGGTGGTAGTGGATGCGGCGGTTGAAACGTTCATGATTGTAGCTCTCCAAAACAAGAAGAGGGGCCGAACGGCCCCTCGTACCGGCAGCAGCGCCGGCGTGTTATGGTATAGCATTACAACTAAAGATTGTCAATATGCGAGCGCAACCCAAGGGTCGCTAGTTACCGAGCCCAGAACTGCATAGCGGATTTCAAACCGAAATTACTGTCGGATAGAACCTAGCAGCCGTCCCAATGCAGCGTCGAAATTGTCCAAGCGAAAGTTTTGCGGGTCGTCGTGCCCGTCACTCAACCCCTCATCTATCGCCGCATGAAACGCAGGAATCAAGCCGACGCCCGCACGGGCGCTCGCTACGAGATATAGGAGTGCGAGACGTTCATATTGGACTTGAGAGAAGCCGGGTGTCGGCGCATTTCCATCGGCTTGGTTGGGATGGCTCCGGCGTGGCTGGACATTTTCCACGTGAAGAAACATGCCGCGAGATAAGGTGCCAATCTTGAGTTCCAGCTTGGTTGCACGCCAAGGCACCTTGAAATCATGGCCGACGTAAATTTCGCCTCTACGGTTTATAAAGATATGGGCCTTCGCATCGGACTGGCTGACAAAGCCGTCCAGCCGATTAACTTGATTGCTGCGATCAATGTCTTCAGGAAAATTGGCACTTCCGAAGTTGGGCCAACTTGTGTCGTGAATCACAAAGTAACGTGCTGTCGGTGCATGCGAGCTGTTTGAATTTCCGCGAGAGAGGGGCGTGTCGAGACTACCGCCTAGCCCTTCTTCCGTTAGGCCAAGGCGCCCGATAGCGCCTCTTATCTGTGCCTTGGAGATGGTTAGTGGTTGCCCGATAAAACCGGCAAGATTCGGCGGTACATCAGCGGGAGTAGCCTCTACATTTCCAAGGATTCTTACTTTGCGGAGTAGGCAAGACGCCTGCTCCATGGGATTACCGGCAAAGACCATGGTTTCGGTGTCGAATTTGCATTTCCCAAAAGTCGCAGCAATGGTTTGAGCCGGCGTGATGGCGATTATAATAATACTCAGTGAAGCAAGGTAACGGACCGCGAAACTGTCTGAGATTATGGGCATGTTCTGCCCCCAGTCAGTTTGAGCTTTTCCTTAGCGAAAGCGCACAGTTTTGAAATGGCATTTTGCGGGTTGATATCTGCGCTTCTACTGCCCGGATATGCTATGAAAATTACATCTCCGCCAAGTCCGTGGTTCTTGTAGGGATAAACGTTGCCGGAACCAACACACGTTTGCCCGTCATTACTCCACTTCTTGCAACGGCTTTCGCCAATCGCCTCGAAAACCCTGCTTGAACCTTCCCCTAGCCTCATGAAAGGACCGCCATCCCCAATTAACACAGGGGTCCATTGATCCTTGTAAACAACGACGCCCATGTCACCTAAACTCAAACCCGTTTTATCTGCGAACATGCGACCCATCTCACTGCTCCTGCTGCCAGTAATTTTGGAGAGGCCAGCAGTAGGTATCACGATGTAAGGAATCCGATCAGGGTTGATCTGAGCCGATCGCGCGGAAGGATCGCCTGAGCCCGGCCACTTGTATGCTGTTTCCTTTAAGTCTGTAGCGCCCGGCAAACCATTCCACGCTGCCCAAGAGCCGTCCACGTCGAGTGCCATTTTACTTCGCCAGTAGACTGCCCCGTCTCCAAGACGCAATAAGGCCCGTACATTGCTGGGATCACGACTGCACAAATAGTATTGTTTGGCATCAGGAACATTGGGAAGCTTCAAGTCAAACCCTAGGAAGTGGTCTTTCTGTCTGCGCTCAGCCGTTGTTCCATCGCATTTTTGGAAGGCCAATCTGTAGTTTTCATCAAGCGGTACGCCCAATGAGAAATCAATAGCATTTAGCAGTCCTGCAGATTGTGTTGGTGGCTCAGCAGCATTGGCTTGAATAGCTAGTAGAACGCCCAACAGAGAGGCGAACATATGCATTCTCACGGGCATAAATGACGACATTGCCAGTCTCCATCGTCTGCCTTTGAAGAACTGTCTCCCCCAAACGGCGTTCTTTTAATTTCACTTAGATTGTGCAATCTTGCCGATAATAGCAATAGACGTGTCTCTTCAGGTTGAGCAAAAATTCACGATAATTTCCGGTGGAGAGCAGAGATGGAGAAAACTATTCTCGATGAAATCAAAAAAACTGCGCTTGTTGTTATCTTTATCGCATCCAGCTTGTATCAAGTTCACGCTGCAGAAAGTAATATTAACTCTCAAATAGATGAAACAAAGCGCCGGTTTGAGGATCGCCTAGCCAGTGGACAGTATATGAAGTCTTCATGCGAGCCGATTAGAGATAAAGACTGGACCGGCGTTGATCTTTTACGTTGTACCTATCAGGAATTAGGTGCTGAGGCGACGGTAACGCTTGCTCTACCGACAGCAACGCAGCTCGCACGTTGGACTATTTATGCTTGCTTAGACGCCGGCGCTAAGAACATTAAGGCCTGCTCCCGGCATATCGAAAAGCGTATTTGGCAGGCATCGAACGGTCAGTTTCCCGTCAACGGCTATGTGATTGAGCCGCATTCGGTAATCGGCGGCGCCTCGAACAAACCTTACTGCTTTCTTTTTCGTGACGGGGTAACAGTAAGGACGGGGAAGGTAACCTCACGCCCACCACAGAATGGCAAATGTGCTCCGCAGGCCGCGGAAAACGACGAGATCACAAGGGCTTTCACGTACGCACGGGTAGCCTCAACTACTCGAGCAGAGTTTGCTCTTGCCACCGGAGCTCCGCCCGTGACTGAGTTAACTGGGACAGCTTTTCCCGACGCGGTACGGAGGGAAATGGTGGCCGCATGGGGATCTAACCGCAATCGACTGATTTCTGGTGCGGCAGTCAGCGACAGGATTAAAGGGATGTTTGACTGAAATCATTTCTGTGCGGATAAAGATTGCGTCGTACCGCAAGAAACATGCGTCCTAATTTCGCCGGCGAGGCTACAGTGAATTTGGCCAAAAAGACGCGCCAATAGCGACGGGATAGACATGTGGACGATACGAGGGGCTGAGATGACCCCTCGTGCCGACAACAACTTCCACTGGTGATCCCCCTATGCTCCCTTCTTTTCTTCGTGGAAGCAAATCACCTTCGGAACTTCCGAAATTTTAAAGACATAGAAGACGTCGCGCTGATCTTTATTTCCGTCGTGTCGCAGAGCCAGCTTTGTCTGAAGGTTATTCTCTCCGCAACGGAGCACGCCCTCTTTCTTTAGCAATTTGAGGCCAGCAGTAGAGATACCCGTGCTGGCAAGGCGAGCTTTAGGAACTGCTAGAAGCAATGCCTTATCTCTTCCGGTGTGGATAAACCCTGCTATTTTCTTAAATTTCTTCTCCTTGAGTAGCGGCTTTTTTCCGCGCGCGTCAGCGAAACAGTTAGAAGTGTCGCTCATGTAGGCAACTAGACGAGGATCGCTGCCATTTGGTTTGGAAACATTGCCGTATTGCCGCCAGGCACGGACGATGCCCCGTTTGACGTGGCCCCATTTTTTCTTTTCGAGCGTCCCTAGGTGAAAGGCCAGAGACGCTGTTGCATAGGAGAGTGCGAAGGATTGAGACCGACGATACAAAACTGCATCCGCTCCGGCGCTTTCTAAACAAATCTTTTTTAGAAATGTTTCAAGTGCGCCACGAAGTACAGTTCTTACCTTCTCCGAGTCCTGGCTCAAGGCCTGCAAGATATCTTGTATGTAGGCACGGGCCAGCAATCCGTAATTATTTTCTGTGATTTTAAAGATATGGCTCATCGCGTCGTCGACTGTTTCGAAGCCTACTGGTGTGGTCTCGAAAAAGCTCGAGGACGCCGTGGGTAATTGGAACGAAATCAGGCGGACTTCCAATGCACGCTTAACGTCATCACTGGCTGGGAGAATCAGGTGCATCGGCTGGTTTGAGGTGGAAAGCATAGCTACAGAGTGATCACGATGCTCCACTCCAGATCGAGCTCGACCTTGGCCGGATGATAGACGATGCACCGTATTGAGAATCTTGTCAGCGCGCGTTTTCTCATTGGAATGGGCCAGAGTCGCTTCGTCGAGAATGAGCAAATGGTCATTAAAATCTAAAAAAAGCTCCTCGATTTTTTGTTCCGACATATTCCAGTCCCGGGCATACCCATTACTGGAATGCCCTTTGCCCCAAGCTGATGCAGCGAGCGTGCAAGTAAGTGCGGACTTATATGTGCTTGTCCGCCCAACCAGCTCAAACATCATATTTTCAGCTTTGTACCCGCTGCCCATAGCAAATGGTTTCACTAGCGGAGTTAAGCCGTAGAAAAACAGCGTGATGGGCACGGACTGGTCGCGTATGATTTTGGCTATTCCTGCTTCGTATGCTTTCAAATCTCCGGCCTTGGCAATTCGATCCTGATGCTCAACCGTAGAAAACACGCGGAGCTTGGCTTCAGAATTAATCACTGTGCCGTCACCGTAGACAAAGTAGCGAGGTATGGAACGACGCTCATAACCGACTCGGGTAGCGACGATGCCGTCGTCGTCGATCTTGGCAACTTCGATACACTCGGTGACCTTTTTTTTGTCGATGGCTGAGACTGCCAGAATACCAATGCGCCCGAGATCACCCAAAACCTGCTGCCTTTTTTCGACAACCAGTTTACTTGGCCGGATCAGCTGTCGACCACGAGCTTCAAATAAATAGTACAGGTTTTCGTCGTCTCCGTTGAGGATTGAAACACTCAGTTCTGCTGGCGAGGATATGGTCGCCGAAAGTGTAGAATCTGTGCTCAGGCCCATTTTTTCATGATTGGGGGCGGGGTGGGCTGTGTTAGCAGGTGCAGTTGTCAACCCCTCAACGCCAAACCGCTTTTTGTGAGCCTCTTTGAGCTTGGCGGAAGCCTCAAGAAGGGGTTTCTTGGTATCTTTCATTTGAGTGCCCTCACGATGGTTGCCATTTCGGCGTTGATAAAAAGTGCCGTGACTGAAGTGGCGAAACCGCCAAACTGGATCGCATGAGTGATTGGCAATGTGGCCATACATCGCAGCCACAGATTGGCCTCCACGCTGCGCATGCGGTTGGAGGCGCGATTGGTTCGCCCGTTTGATCCAAGATATTCAACCCTGTCCTGGGCTTTCATTTTGGTGAGGTAACCTAGGAGGTTTCCGAGCTCGGAATTTTGGATGAATGACACTCTGACGGGTTTGTCGCGCCCCCGTGCTCCACGTGGTAACCGGACTTGAAATGCGGCTTTCAAGGCTTCGACTGGCGCGCCGCCCACGATCAAATGGACGTGGGGTTCAAAAACGTAGGGCTCTTCCAGGCTGTGATTTCCGGACATCTCGTATGCAGCCAAGAATATCGGCTTGTATCCATCGCTCCGAAGCTTTTCGATTGCTGACCGAACCTTTCGGCGCGGTGGATCAAAACTCTTATGGGTTGCTGAGGGCGGTGAAACGCGCCACCTCTTGTCGGCGACGATGACGTGATAAAAATCTAGTTTGGATCGCGTCAGGAGCGGATGGATTACTCCAGCCATAAAAAGCTGAAGTCGGGCCCGTTCAAAAAGACAGGCAGCGCTTAGACGCGAGGTATCCAAACTTTTCCAAGTCGGATGAAGTGTCGGCGTGCGATCGCCCAAAGAGCTAAACCGAGTGATCTGCTTGCGAGGTATAGCAGCAGAGTTGAATTCGGATTTTGGCAGTCGCGCTTTGACCGCTTTTGCAAGAGATCGATGTTTCTTTTTTTTCCAAAGGTCTATTGGTTTAACCAAGGGTGCCTCCATAGGCGCACAGGTTCGCATTCGGAGAAGCAGAGGCTCTCCGATGGTTTGGCGTTGAGGGGTTGAGGGGAATCCAGAATTAAGGTGAGGAAGCCTCAGCTAGATTTCGCTGTGGCCTCGCACGAGGGAACTTCTTAAAAGCAGTAGTGGTAATTACCTGCTAGTTTTCTCGATTGTGGCGATAAGAGAGCGGATATCTTCCGCGCGCCAAACTGTCACCCTCGCTGATATTTTACGGGGCTGTGGATACCTGCCACTTTTTACTCCAGCCCAAAAACTCGATTTACTTATGGGCAATGGACCGTAGGGCCCAAGTATTTGGTTCAGGCGCACATATCCGCTCACTGGAAATTCTTTAATATAGACAGTCGCTTGCTCAGTGGTGGCTTTGTCATCTCGACCTTGGGTCATCTTCGCTCTCCGTAGTTTGTGTTGAACACGGCTAGAAGATGAGCAAAAATCCGTTTGTTTACTATTCTCCACCCGTCCATAAACAATACCAGTTTTTTTGGATATAAAAAAACATTTAAAAACAGATATTTAATTCATTTTTTGCCTGAATCTTTTTCTGAATTGAGAAATCAACCTTGTTTCTTCAAGAGGAGATAATGCCGCAGCTTTGAAGGGGCGTGCTTCCACTCCGTCCAGTAACCGTATCGTGGTCTGGTAGAGGTCATTGTTCTCCATTTTCTGAAAAATATGCTCAGCGACAAAACGACCACGCCCGACCCATTCGTCCAGGTATTGCTTGTGCGATTTGTACGAAAAGCCCCCTTCCAGCATCACAGTTAGGAGCGACTTTCTTTTGACGCGGATTGTTGATGCTGCGTAGAGTAGCGCCAATGTTTGTTTCGAACTACTCCATCTGTTGTGGAGCAATGATCGGGCCACATATTGAGTGCGGTAGGCTTCTGCTCCGTGGGACTTTTTTATCTCTGCAAGTATTTTAGTCGCGCGGTTTAGGCTGGGAGCAAAATCGAACTCGGGCTCCTGATAGCGATCAGCGCCATGGTGCAAGTATAGCAGTGCTCGAACAACCGTCTTGATGGACTTGTCTTCCGAGTTGGCATGCATGGAAAGGCTGTCCATGCTGAAAATTCGAGCGAATGCTTGATACCCCCCAAGGGGATCATAGATGTCTGATAAAAAATCAACGCCAGTCAGAACGTAGCGAGAGACCATATCGCGGTGTAAATCGAGTGGATGGTCAATCAAGCCAACGGACAGATCGTGATCATCCATGTGATCGAGTACAGCATGCGTCATCAAGGCGTGACGTACTGGTTGGGCATCAGGAAATAACGCCCAACCAACAAAGCCAGATGAAAGAACCTCTCTAAATCCCGGATAGGCGTGTTCGCTGCTCAAAATCACATTTAGTGCGTCTCTGGCTCTAAACTCCCGGCCCAGCACGATTTCTTTAAACGTTTTCTGAGTGGGGCTTTTCCTGGGTATCTGATGTTTTTCCAGCAGAATCTCGACTGCCTTAACGGCTGCACTTAGTTCTTCAGAATCAAGAATTTCGACTACGTCCATTCCGATAGCTCCTGTTGCTTCGGAACGACGATATTCGAGGTTGAAACTGCTTTCGACGCTGGGCGAGATATTTTTTTATGTAACGGGGAAGATATTCATCTCAAGAAATCTGCACAGATCCAATTGCCGTTCCGGTATAATGAACGGTATTTTATGAAAAAATTTTTAAATTACGTTATTTAATCAAGTAATTAATTGATTATTTCGATTCCCTTCACCCGCTCCAGTCTCCCCCAGCTCTCTGGTCTTAGATGCCTCGATTATAGCGTGCATCAGTCCTGGTTTTTGACGACCGGGGTGTGCGGTGTCTTGTTCCAGACGAAGGGTTTGGTTTTCAGTTCCCAGACGGCTCGCCAGGCAGCGACCGAAATCAGCAGCCAATAAAGCGGCACCGATAACCAGCGTCGACCAACGGCGCGTCGCTCATAAGGTATCATCCTGTTCCTGCCCATGAGCACGAAGATCACGTAGCTACCGGCGATGTTGAGGCCATCTGTAAAAAAGAGCGTGCCGCGCCAGGACCACAGGAGGTCACCCCCGCTTTCGGCGAGCGCAGCAGCCATGAACGCAATCGAGATGAAGAGGAGCGGGTGCGCCAAGGAAGACAGCAGCATGCCGCCGATCAGCAGCTGAAACACTGTATAGGACACCCATCCCATGTCGCGCGCGGTTTTGAGCGGCGCTCTCGTCATCACCAGCCAGCTCTGTAGCCAGCCCTTGTACCACCGTGCCCGCTGGCTGAGCCAGACGGGCAGCGACGTCGGCGCATCTTCTAGTGTCTGCCTGCGCAGGACTGTTGAGTGATATCCGAGTCTGTGAAGGCGAAGGCCCACATCCGCGTCTTCGGTGACGTTATACGGATCCCACGCGCCGATGCGCCGTAACACAGCGGTGCGGAAATGATTGGATGTGCCGCCAAGCGGCAATGGCAGCTGACGGGCAGCGAGGACCGGCAACAGGGAACGGAAGAGGCCCGCATATTCCAGCGCGAAGCAGCTGCTTATCCAGTTGGCCCGCGCATTGCTGATAATAAGGGGCGCCTGCAGGCAGGCCACACGGTCGGGCTGGCTTTGGAAAGCGGCATAGGCCTCGCGCAGTTGCTGGGGGTGCGGCCTGTCCTCCGCATCGTAAACTGCAACGAGCGCGCCGCGCGCACCCGTAAGCGCGTAGGTCAGTGCCTTCGGTTTCGTGCGCGGTGTGGAGGGTGGAACACGGATGACTTCGATATGCGGACCGGGGTTGTGAGCCTTGATAGCGTCGATGGTCGCTTCGTCGTCCGCTTCGCAGACAAGTTTGATGTCAAGCCGGGCTTTGGGCCAATCCAGCCGATTGAGCGCGTCCAAAAGCTGGCCCACGACCGCCTCTTCGCGATAGAGCGCCACAAGAACCGTGTAGGTCGGCAGCGTTGCGTCCTCTGGTATAGGAGCGGGTTTTGCATCGCCTTGAGAAGGGGCTTCAAGGAGCACGAACAATCTGAAAAGCAGGGTGAGCAAATAAAGCAGCGTGAGCGTCACGTGAATGATGGCCAGCGCCTCGGCGGTATAAAATGCCAGTGAAAGCGCAATCAGTGTAAGGGCGACGCCGCCTAGAAATCCCTGTTCACCCTGGAGCGTGATGCGGGCGGAGTGGTGTGGCGCCGTGTTGAAGAGACGTTGCTGGGTTTCTGCCACCCGCCGCATCGCACCGGCATTCCAGATGGCGATACGCATGGCCTGCGGTGTCGTCACAACGAGCTCATCGTAGAGAAATGGCCGCTCCTCAAGGGCGGTCTTCAGCAGTTCAATCCGGTCAAGTTCCGGCACGATCAGCAGCGCGTTCTGACCACCCGTCGGCATCAGCCTGAGAAACCTGCTATCGACGAGTTGACTGTCGGTCGTTGCAAGGTTTGCCACTCTTTGCGGATCGATATCCGCAGTAAAGGGTAACCGCAGAAATCGGGCGAATGCGCCGAAATAAGCATTCGGTGTGACGAGGCCGCTTGCCAGCAATTCTTCTTCGAGGGTCGAGCCGTTTTGCAGCGCTTGCTGTTCGAGTGCCGCGATATAGGGCTTGCCGAACCCCAACGACGAGAGAAAGCGCGCCTGGCCAGCCCTGTCGTTTACGGCGGCGGCCGTAGGCGGAACCTCAATGGTGTTGGAAATTGCGATTTTTCGTGCCGCTGACGTCGTAGAACCCGAATCTCGTGTATATTGCCCAGAATAATCCATGCATCGCCGCCGCCGTCAGGTGCCGCCAAACTTCCTGTTACGGATAGTATAGATGAAAAATAGCAATGTAACGCGAAATATAGCTTCGGCATTTACTTTAGTTTTCGCTTTACAAACGTTTGGCTTTGTTGGTTTCAGCCACGCCGAGGGTCTGTCGGATGGAAATCGAATGCCGGTGCTGTTTGATGCGCAGGAGAGATTTCCGGGAGGCGACCTTTCTTCGGTCCCCCGCATCCGGTTTCTGATGTCGGTTGATTTCCCGCCGTTCAATTTCACCGATCAGGAAGGCCGGCTGGCGGGTTTCCATGTCGACCTGGTGCGGGAAATCTGTGCCCAGCTGAAGGTCGAAAGCAAATGCCAGGTCCAGGCTTTGCCGTTCGACGAATTGGAGGCGGCGCTAGAAATGGGGGAGGGCGAGGCGGTCATTTCCGGGTTGGCCACCACTGCCGACCTGCGCAAAAGTTTCTCCTTCTCGCGGCCCTACTTGTTGATGCCTGCCCGCCTTGCCGTGAACAAGGCCGCCAAATTGTCGGGGGCCGGCGCGGAGGCGCTTGCCGGAAAGAAGGTGGGCGTCGTCGGCAATTCACGGCACGAACAGATGCTGAAAGCGTTTATTCCGAAAGCCCGGGTCGAAGCTTTCGACGGATATGATCCCATGTATGAGGCGTTAAAGGCAGGCAGGGTCGACGCTATCTTTGCCGACGGGCTGCGTTTGCCCTTCTGGGTTTCCGGCAGCGCGTCAGAAGGTTGCTGCGCACTGTTCGGCGGGCCCTATATGTCGGACAGGTTTCTTGGAGAGGGTCTGTCCATCATGACTGTCGATCCCGACAATGTGCTGGTACCGGCTTTCGATCAGGCGCTGGCGGCCCTTTCCCGCAATGGCCGTCTGGAAGAAATCTACCGGCGATACTTCCCTTACGGGCTTTATTGAGCACGCACACCTCAATCGGTATTGGCGGCGGTCTCATTTGGCCGGCGCTAAAACAACATCGCTGCGCCGAAGGCGCAGCAGTGCGATCCAGACTGCCGCGGCAATTGCGCTTTCGACCAGAAAATAGCTGCCGATCGTCCCCCAGATACTGAACGACCAGGTGAAGAGCGCCACGACGACGGAGCCGATGAGATTGCCGCTGTTCCAGATCTTGGCGCGAATGTCCTGCCGGCCGGAGGCGCCGAGTGCTTCAAGGGCTGTCGCAGCAACAGCCATCGGCAGAACCACCCAGCAGAGGATGCGGGTGATGACTGGCAGCGAAACATATTCATCGCCGAACAGCAGCGGCAGGAAGGGCGCAATGATGAAAATGGCAAGCGCACTGCCGAATGCGATGACAAGCGCTGCTTTCAGCACATTATAGGCACGCTCGATGGTTTTGCCGATGCCCTGCAGGGCGGCAGACGCCGACCCCGGATAGATGAGCCGGTTAAGGGCCTCCACGGAGAGGTAGGAACTGTCGAGAATGCGCCGGGCAATGGAATAGCTGCCCAGCACCTCGGCGCTGGCGATCGCACTCAGCACGAGAATATCGGCGTTGCCGCGCACGGCCTTGAACAGGAACTGGGTGGAGAACAGGACGCCGATGCGGATCTCCTCGCGCACGATGCGAAAGACCGGGCTGCCGAGCCTCCTTATCGCCTTCACTGAAATCGCGGCTGTGATGGTGTGTGCGGCGAGGTTCCACAGCGCCCAGGCCTCCACGGTTTCCACCTTGAAGATGAGGCAGGCGAGGACTGCGGCAATAGTGCGGGCGACCGCAAACATCACTTCCAGCTTGTTGGCAGAGGCAAAATTGGAATGGGCAATGAAGCTCTGCGTGGACAGCGAGATGATCTTGAGCAGGACAAGGTTGGTGAACAGGATCAGGAAGGTCGTGATCAGCGTGTCGAGCAGGTTTTCGGACGTCGGGAAAAATACCGGGATCGTCACCATGCCGACGAGCGTCAGGACGAGGCCGGTGGCGGCGCTCAGAAGGTAACTGTGGCCCAGCATGACGGGAAACATGCTGCGATCCTGCGCCACGCGGCGGATCAGCGATTCCTGCGAGCCGATGCCGCAAATCTGCACGCCAAGATTGGTGACCGCCGTAATAGAAGCGTAAAGCGCAAATTGTTCGACCCCGAGATGGCGGGCAAGCAGCGCGAAGGTCAGAAGCTGGGCGGCGCTGGACATGAGAAGCGCCCCGCCGGATGCCATATAGGTCAATCCAAGTCTGACGAGATGGCCGAACCGCGGCGTTTTGAAAGACACCTCATTCTCCGTATTTGCTGGCATCGCCGGACATGTTCGACAGGGACGAGGTTGCTGTTCTGAAACCCGTGGAAAGCCGTAAATCGCCCAGCAACGCAAAGTCCGCAATGCCGCCTTTTGGCAGTTTTACCCTGTCTTATCCTTCTTGGGGTAAGAGAGAGTTAAAGCAAATGTATAAGAATGATAATGAATATTGAATTTACTCGGACATGCCCGTCTCAGAAGGGCTTGTTGTTCATCATAAGGCAGGCCCCATGATCCGATCATCCATCTCCGGTGCAGGCGACGATGCCGCGTTTGGCTGACACACAGCCTATCGCCGAGCAGGGCGGCGGCCTATCTCTTGCCGGCGGCCGGCGTGACGCGATCGTTTTCGTCGTCACCATGCTTTATATCTGGATTTCGGTCGCGCCCTTTGAAAATCTCGCAGCGCCGCCGGTGCCGCATGCCGCCGCAAACCAGCTGACCGGCCTCGTCATTGCCGTCATCCTCGGTGTCTTTGCTTTGCGCCATCGGTTGACCGGGCTCCTGCTGCGGCCGCGATTGCCCATCCTGCTGCTGTTCTTCTGGCTGGCGATATGCTCCGTGCTTGGAACACAGCCCGGCACGTCGCTGCAACGTCTCATCTTCACGGCGCTGCTCTGCTTCATCACCAGCGTCCTTGTCGTCATGCCGCGGGACCGGCGGCAGTTTGACCGGATGATGGCGATCTTCGCCATCATTCTCCTGGCGCTTTGTTATCTAGGCGTGATTTTCCTCAGTTCGCGCTCGATCCATCAGCCCTATGATCTTGATGAAAAGGCGCTGGCGGGCGATTGGCGCGGCATATTCAACCACAAGAACGCTGCCGCTCCGGCCATGATCATCCTGTTCATGATCGGGCTTTATCTGCGCAACGCCTGGTCGATGCTGGGCGGCATCGCCATCACGCTGCTGGCAGGGTTCTTTCTCTGGAAGACCAATGGCAAGACGGCGGCCATGCTGCTGCCTGTCACCGTGGCACTGGTGTGGGTCATGGAACGGCATGCCCATCGCACCCTGCTGATGATCGGCGGGCTCCTTGCCTTCATCAATATATCCGCGGTCGGCTCCACCTATTTTCCAAGCATTCAGAATTTCGTCGAAAGCCTCGGCATCGACTCCACCTTCACCGGTCGGACGGACATATGGCGGCTGTCCTTCGATACCTTCGCGCAGTCGCCGATCTTCGGTCAGGGATTTCAGGCTTTCTGGACGAGCGACCGGCTGCTGGCCCAGGCCGATATTGCCGGCACCTGGGCGGTCACGGCCTTCCACGCGCATAATGGCTATATTGAAAGTCTGCTGAATGGCGGCCTGCCAGCCTTCATTCTGACCGTCGTGTGGCTGGTCGTCATACCCGCGAATGATTTCCGTGTTGCGGTGGACAAGGGGACTGATCCCGGCCTGACGCGACTTTTTGCACGAATTTGGGTGTACGCACTACTTTCTTCATGTCTTGAAAGTAATTTCTTTACCGGGACAGGACCTATTTGGTCTTCTCTTCTTATCGCAATTTATTGTTTGAGGCATCAGGCGTACGATATACTCGAGCAAGGGCAGTAATTCAGGCGGGCCGGGGGGCTTTGATGACGCAGAAAATCGGAACTTTCGCCGACCGGGTCAACAACCGGCTGGTGCGCTATTTTCCGGGACCGGCAGCGCGGATCGAAACGTCTCAATCGATTGTGTCCTTCACCTTTGACGATGTACCGGAAACCGCCTGGACGGCGGGCGCCCGCATTCTCGAAAACGAGGGTGTCTGCGGGACATTTTACATCGCCGGCGTTTTTATTGACGCTTATGATGGCGCGCAGCAGATGATTTCCGCCAAAGGCTGTTCGCAACTGGCGGCTGCCGGTCATGAGCTTGCCTGCCACACATTTTCCCATCGTAAGCTTTCAAGCTTTTCCCGGGAAGGCCTCAAGGCAGATCTCGATCGGAATGATAGCGTCCTTGGCTCCTTCGACGGAAATCGCCATGCGCGAAACTTCTCGGTTCCGTTCGGCATGGCGTCACCCGTCATGCAGCCTCTGTTGAGGCGCAAGTTCAGGACGACAAGGGGCATCATGCCCGGCATAAATCGCGGCAAGGTCGACCCGCATAATCTTGCTGCGGTCGAGTTGCGGTCGGACCAGAACTACCTCGACGCTGCCGACCTTTGGCTGGAGGATGTTTTGCAAAACGGCGGCTGGCTCATCATCTTCACCCATGATGTTTCGCGCATTCCAAGCTTTTACGGTTGTCCCGAAGAGAGGTTTCAGGGCTTTGTGCGCAGAGCTTTATCCGGTGGCGCGAAGATCATGACCGTCGATGCCGCCGCGACGGCCCTCGGCCTGTAAGCCGTGAATTTCTGCGGATTGGCCGTGTGCGCGACTGAAACGAAAATCCCTTGCCTGCAATTCCAGCCTATTGGCTGGCCCAGATGATGCGGGCGATCCACTCAACGTCGGCCATGTCGAAGCTGCGGTTGGGATGTTCCGGATTGAGCGACAGAAGCTCGATGTTTTTGGGGCTTTGCCGCGCCAGCACCTTGGCCATCACCTCGCCATCGCGGCTTTTCAACACCACGCGGTCACCACGCCGCACCTGGGCTCCCGGCTCCACGATGAGAATGTCGCCATCACGGTAGAGCGGCATCATGCTTTCGCCCTGTACCTCCAGCGCGTAGACGCCTTGCTTGCGCTCTGGAGAAGAAGGGAATTCCACCACATCCCAGCCCTGACCCGCCGGAAAACCGCCATCATCGAAAAAACCGCCGGAGCCCGCCTGCGCGAAACCCAACAGCGGAATGGCGTTATCGGCGCGGGAGGGCTGCGTCGTCTGCGCCCTGCCGAAAGCATAACCGAAAAATTGATCGACGCTCGCGCCGGTCGCCTCCAGAACCTTGGAAACCGACTCCGTTGAAGGCCAGCGTTTGCGGCCATCCGGCCCGAAACGTTTTGATTTATTGAACGAGGTGGGATCAAGCCCGGCACGCTTCGCCAGCGCCGAAGGCGTCAGCTGGTGACGCTCGGCAAGCGTATCTATGGCGCTCCAGATCGTCTCGTGTGAAAGCATGATGAAAGCCCGCATGTGGAGCCGATAGCGGAAAGCTCCTGTCGTTTACTGGCAGGAATCTAGACCAAATCCCGCCAGGAGTAAAGCTTGGAAAGGAATAAAATCCTTGAGCTACGCCACCATTGCCGAGGTGTTTATCTTGGCGAGCTGGATCACCGCCTGGGTGCGACTGTCGACCTTGAGCTTCAGCAGGATGGCAGACACATGCGCCTTGATGGTGGCTTCCGATACGTTGAGCTCATAGGCGATCTGCTTGTTGAGCAACCCTTCAGCGAGCATGCCAAGAACCCGGCTCTGCTGTGGTGTCAGTGTTCTGAGCCGACCGATGAGATCGGCAACATCAGGGTCATGTTCTCTGTCGCCATGATGGCCGGCCGGTATCCAGACATCGCCTTCCAGGACCGCGCGGATGCCGTCCCTGATATCGTCGATGCCTGACGACTTGGAAATGAAACCGGAAGCACCGAGTTCGATCGACCGGCGCACAGTCGCTGCGTCGTCCGTGGCCGAGACGATGACGATTGGCAGGCTCGAAAATTCTGCCCGCAACGCCATCAGTCCTGAAAATCCGCTGACCCCCGGCATGGCGAGATCGAGCAGCAGCAGATCGGCATCGCCATGTGCCGCAGCCGCTTGCCGTGCCGCCTCGAAATCCCCGGCCTCAATAATGGTTTGATGTCCGTCGAGGCCGGAAACGGCCTGCTTCAGGGCGCCGCGAAAAAGCGGGTGGTCATCTGCGATGATAAAGACAAGTTCCGACATTCTGGCCCCCTCCCAAGGGCGTTATGCGGTTCTTTTTCAGTAATCTGCTCACTCCCGTTTGCCGGCGGTCTAAACACGCCCGGCTCCTCAACCGCAAGGTTGCGCCATTCGATCGGGCATTACAAGAAAAAGCTGCTGGACAGGTGGTCTTTCCGGGCGCGACGGATAAAAATCCGGTGGAAACAGTGGACATCCGGCCCGCTTTGCGGCAAACCGCCCGCACAGGACAGCGCTGGAAAGCCTTGGAGAGCCCGATGCAGGAACCCCCCACGATCATCTATAAAATCGTGCCGGAGACGTTGTGGCACGAAGCCAGGGCCAAAGGCTTCTTTGAAGGCGCACCCATCGATCTAAGCGACGGCTTCATTCATTTTTCGACGGCAAAACAGGTGGCGGAAACCGCAGCCCGGCATTTTACCGGTCAGGTGGACCTGCTTCTGGTTGCGGTTGACGCCGCGGTGCTCGGCGACAAGCTGGTCTATGAACCATCGAGAGGCGGCGATCTCTTCCCGCATCTTTATGGTTCGCTTCCCTTCACCGCCGTTCTCTGGGAAACGCCGCTCTCTCTCGATCATGATGGCCAGCACCAGTTTCCGGAGATTTTGTAATGGGCGGATTATTTTCCTCACTTGGCCGCAAAGGCCTGTTTCTTGTCGATCCTGAAAAAGCGCATGGGCTCTCCATCGCGGCGCTGAAAAGCGGCTTCCTGCCCACCTGCATGGTGCCGCACGATCCGCGCCTGCAGCAAACCGTGGCAGGCCTTGTTTTCCCAAATCCGCTGGGCATGGCGGCGGGTTACGACAAGAATGCGGAAGTCCCCGGACCGCTTCTCAAGCTCGGTTTTGGCTTCACCGAAATCGGCACCGTCACGCCGAAAGCGCAAGCTGGAAATCCGAAACCGCGCATCTTTCGTTTGGTTGAGGATGAAGGCGTCATCAATCGACTCGGTTTCAACAATGAGGGTCACGCCGCTGCGCTGGAGCGGCTGAAACAGGCGCGTCTGCGCGGCATCGTCGGCGTCAATATCGGCGCCAACAAGGATAGCGAAGACCGTATTGCCGATTACGTACAGGGCATCGAGACGTTTTATTCCGTCGCATCCTATTTCACCGTCAATATTTCCTCCCCCAACACGCCCGGTCTGCGCGACCTTCAGGCCCGCGAAAGCCTCGCAGCACTTCTTGCCGCCGTATTGGAACGCCGCAAGGCGGAAACCGAGCGTTTGGGCAAGCGCATCCCCGTCTTTCTCAAGATTGCACCTGACCTGACCGAAGAAGGGCTGGATGACGTTGCCGAAGAGGCGCTTGCCCACGATCTCGACGGACTTATCGTTTCCAACACCACCCTCTCCCGCGATGGCCTGCGGGCCAGTCCGCACAAGGGCGAGGCTGGCGGCCTCTCCGGCAAGCCGCTATTCGAGCTCTCCACGACGGTTCTGGCAAAGATGCGGCGCCGTGTGGGCGCCGCGCTGCCGATCATCGGCGTCGGCGGCGTGTCATCTGCTGAAACGGCACTGGAGAAGGTGAGGGCAGGGGCTGATCTGGTGCAGCTCTATTCCTGCATGGTCTATGAAGGTCCCGGCCTGCCCTCGACGATCGTCAAGGGCCTGTCGGACCTGGTCTCGCGCGACGGTGTGGCGTCGATCCGCGACCTGCGCGACAGCGCTGTGAACCGCTGGGCAGACCGTAAACTGGGCTGATCGGCAGGTCTCTATCGAAACGTCAGGCGCACAGCACCATGGCCCAATAGGGCCGGTTGCGGCTGGCGGCGTCATAGGCGACTGCAACGCCAAGGCCATTATAGGGCCCGAGCATGTTTTCGAGGTGGTGTTTCGAGCCGATCCAGGCTTTCACCACCCGTTCCACGCTATCCTGCCCGGCAGCAACGTTTTCTGCGGCGGGAAGCGGCACACTGCCTTCCTTCATGCGGATAAGGAAACTGTCGGTAAGGCCGATCAGGTGCGCCATCTTCTGTGCTTTGACCATGCGGCCGGCCTGGTAGGCAGCAGCCGCGCTTGCTGCGCTGTTGATGGCGAGAGGCGAAAGGCCTTTCGAACGGCGCAGGTCATTGACCATCGGAAGCGCCGCCGCCGTTTCGTCGCGCGTGCCCGCCGGCAGGCCTTTGTTTGTGGGTACGGAAACACAGGCGGAAAGAACGGAGCCTGCGGAAAGCAGCACAAATCCGCGCCGTGAAAGTGTCTGAATGGATGCGTCGGTCATGTTAGCGGCGATAGCTCAGAAGTCGCAGGATGATGAAAACCGGAATGACGATCGTTGCGCCAAGGATCAGATAGTCGCCGATTGCACCGAGCGCATGGAAACCGCTGCGCCAGAGGTCTACCACGAAATCGCGCGCGCCATAGATGATGTTCCAGGGCGTCAATCCGAAGATCGCCATCAGGAAGCCGACGAGCAATGAAACGACGAGCAGCTTCACCACGGTGCGGGCCACCGTGTCACCCAGCAATTTGTTGACCTCACCGGCCATCCGCAAGTCTCCTGTTTTGTCCTGACATATGGCGCAAACCGCTTCGATGCAAGTTTTTGAGGTGCACACCGCGCCGTATCCGTCGATTCCACGCAGGGCCATGAAATAGGACTTGAGTTTTTTTATGGCTTGATAAATGACAGCCGGCATCTTCTCAGGAAATCATTGATGGCCCCAAACCAGTTTTCTTCCGGTGACGTCATTGCCGACCGCCGGGCCGATTATGCCCGCATGTTGGCGGAAGGCGGTGATTATCCCGCCGCCGCCGAACTTATGGAACAGGCGCTGGAACTTGCGCCACGGTGGACGGCGGGCTGGTTTCGCTTCGGAGAATATCTCGAAAAGGCGGGGGAGACCGCAAAGGCGGTGGCGGCTTACGAGAAGGTCGCCGAAATGGATGGAGAAGGGCTGTTTGCAGCCGAACTGAAGCTGGCGGTTCTCGGCGCCGCCGAAACACCCGAACAGCCGCCGAGCCGCTATGTGGAAGGGCTGTTCGACGATTACGCCGACCGGTTCGAAACCTCGCTTGTCGAGAAGCTCGATTACAGCGTGCCGCAAAAGCTGGCGGAGCTGATTGCTAAAGCGGCAGATGGCAGCGTCTTCGATACGGTTGTCGATATTGGCTGCGGCACCGGCCTGCTCGGCATCGAAATTCGCTCCATGGCAAAGCGGCTCGAGGGCTTTGATATCTCTCAGAACATGCTGGCAAAGGCCGAGGAGAAAGGCCTTTACGATCATCTCGCCCAAGCCGATCTCTCACTGGAGATGGAGACTTCAGGGCTTTTTACACCTCTATTGAGGGAGCATCGCGCCGATCTCGTCGCGGCTGCCGATGTGATGATGTATCTCGGCAGCCTCGAAACGGTCATGCCGCTTGTTTCGGCCCTCCTGAAGCCAGCAGGTTTTTTTGCCTTCTCGGTGGAGGATGCGGGAGATGAGCAAGGTTTCGTTCTGCGGGAATCCCTCCGTTACGCGCACTCCAAGAGCTATGTAGTCGATCTCCTCGAGCGGTCGAGCTTCTCCCCAATCGAAATCCGCAAAACCACCATTCGCAAGGATGCCGGAAAACCCCTTTCCGGCATTCTCTTTCTTGCCCGCGCCAAAGCTTGAACATTCCGTTTGTTGCCTTTTTCGCGATAGGTCAGCCTTACTTACGTAACTATCTTGATCCTGCGTTTATTGCAGTGCAAAATACCCGCGAAAACCGAGGGTAAAGCGTGGGCACGACAAGAAGCGTTTACGGCATGTGGAGTTCCGATCCGGCCAAACATGCGCCGGTGGAAGACGTGCAGGGCATCGTCACCGGCGCCATCGTTTCGGCGCTCGGCTTTTATCTCCTGAACAAGGTAGGGCTTCTGACGGGCGGGACCGCGGGCGTCGCCTTTCTTATTCATTACGCCTTCGGCATCAGCTTCGGACTGCTGTTCTTCCTCGTCAACCTGCCGTTCTATTACCTGTCATTCCGCCGCCTCGGTCTTGCCTTTTCGCTCAAGACCTTCATCGCCATCGGCCTTGTGTCGGTGCTGACGGAAGTGGAGGCGCGATGGATGGTGATCGACAGCATCAACCCAATCTGGGCGGCGCTGCTCGGTGGCCTGCTTTTGGGCTATGGTCTTCTTGCGCTTTATCGCCACCGCGCCAGCCTCGGCGGCATCGGCATTCTCGCCATCTATATTCAGGACCGCTTTGGCATCCGCGCCGGTCTGATCCAGCTTGCTTTTGACGCCATGGTCATGCTCTGCGCCTTCCTAGTCATCGATTCCGCAACCGTGGTTTATTCGATCGTCGGCGCCTTCGTTCTCAACATGTTTCTGGCCATCAACCACCGCTCTGACAGATACATCGTGGTGCGCTGAGGCGACGCTTGAAAAAATTGCGCGGCGAGCGCAAAGCTCATTGGGGCATCCGGCAAAAGGGGAAATGGCAATGAGCGATATCACCGCACGCAAGCGTTTGAACCTGTGGGCGTCTGCGCCGGAGCGTCATTCATTGCTGGAAGATGTGCAGGGTGTTCTGGCGGGCAGCATGCTGGTCTCGCTTGGCGTCACTCTGTTCTCGGCGGCGGGTCTGTTGACCGGCGGCACGGTCGGACTGGCGTTTCTCGTGCATTACGCTTCCGACCTGAGCTTCGGTACTGTCTTCTTCCTCGTCAATCTGCCGTTTTATTATCTGGCCTTCCGCCGTCTCGGCCTTGCCTTCACGGTCAAGACCTTCTGTGCCATCGCGATGACCGCGCTGCTTTCCGAATATATGCCCGGCTTTTTTGCCTTCGAGAGCATCAACCCGATTGCCGCGGCGCTGTTCGGCGGGCTGACGGTGGCGGCCGGCATGCTGGCGCTGTTTCGACACCGCACCAGCCTCGGCGGCTTCGGCATCCTGGCGCTCTATCTTCAGGATCGTTTCGGCTGGCGCGCCGGCCTCGTGCAACTCGCCTTTGACGGCATGGTGCTCGCCTGCTCCTTCTTCGTCGCGACGCCTTTCGTTATCCTTTGCTCCATTCTCGGCGCGCTGGTCATGAACCTCACGCTCGCCGTCAATCACAGAAACGACCGCTACATCGCCATGTAGCGGTCGTTCGATGGGCCAAGGTGGCTCAGGCCGCCTTCGCCGCCGCGTCGATCGGATGCTGCGAGCGGAAGCTGACCGCAATGCGGTTCCAGGTGTTGATCGCGCCAATCGCAACGGTGATCTTTACGATGTCCTCATCGGAAAAATGTGCCTTCAGCGTCTCGAAGGCCTCATCCGGGGCGCCGGTTTCGGCAATCTTCGTCACCGCATCCACCCAGCCAAGCAGCGCCCGTTCCTGCTCGGTGTAAACTGGCGATTCGCGCCAGACGCTCATCAGGTTGATCCACTGTTCGGACAGCCCGTCATGGCGGCTTTCCTTCACATGCATGTCCACGCAGAAGGCGCAGCCATTAATGATCGAGGCACGTAGCTTGATGAGGTGGATAAAGCGGCGGTCGAGACCGCTGGCTTGAACGTAATTCTCAAAAGCCATCATGGCCTTGAACGCTTCGGGGGATGCCTTTGCATAGTTGACGCGGGTTTTCATGTGTCTCTCCATTGGTTGTGTGGGTTGAAGGCAAGTGTCATCGGTCCGGAAAGCGGCAAAGCTGTCCGGCAACGTGATTGGCGATTATTTCGAGTCTGTTGTTCGGGTCAGCGCGTCGTCGTCTTGCGCTCGTTCATGTCGAGAAAGGCGCAGCCGCGCGCGGCAATCCCGCCGTCGTCATTGGCAGCAAGATCGCCCAGAATATCGGCAATGGTGGTTTTGGCGAGTTCCGCCCGGTAGACCTTTTCGGCTTTTAACATCGCGGCGTTGATGCCACAGGGTTTGGTGAAATAACGGCCGGGCAGCGGGTTCGGCCCGCGCTGGCGGATCTCCGCGCAACGAAACGCTGGCTGCGGTCCTTCGACAGCCAGAACGATATCAAGCAGGGTGATCTTGTCGGTCGGTCGCGCCAAACGATATCCGCCCTTCGGCCCCGGCACCGTCGCAACAATGCCCGCGCTGGACAGCGATTGCAGGTGCTTCAGAAGATAGCTCGTGGAAACGCCATGGAATTCCGCCAGCGCTGCAGCGGACAATACGCCGCCTTGGGAAAGGCCGGCCAGCATGCCCACACTGTGAATGGCCTGTTCAACGCCGTCGCCGAGTTTCATTGGTTTCTCACATCCTGTTGTATGTATCATGGATATTATTTATCCATGATTCTGTTTTCCTGTCAAGCGGCCTCTTTGCACTCTTCTTTTTCTCAAGTTTTTCACTACCTTGAAGAGGTGAAGCACACCGAGTCCCCCACACCCGGCACGCATGTCGGCTCCTTGCCCCTTCCATTCCAGAAATGGTTTGCCGAAAAAGGGTGGTCTCCGCGCGCCCATCAGCTGGAGCTGATGGCCCGGGCGAGGGGCGGGGAAAACATGCTTCTGATCGCGCCAACGGGCGCGGGCAAAACGCTTGGCGGCTTCCTGGCCTCGCTCACCGATCTGGCGGAGCGCGGCAAGGTGCCGCCCGGCTCCGGTTTTGTAGGCGTGCACACGCTCTACATCTCGCCGCTGAAGGCGCTCGCAGTCGACATCGAGCGCAATCTCACCAAACCCGTTTCTGAAATGGGCCTGCCGATTGTGATCGAAACCCGCACCGGCGATACGCCCCAGGCGAAACGCCAGCGCCAGAAGGTGCGCCCGCCCGACATCCTGCTGACGACACCCGAGCAAGTCTCGCTGCTGCTGGCTAACAAAGAAGCAGAGCGCTTTTTCCGCGATCTGAAATATGTGGTTCTTGATGAGTTGCACTCGCTGGTCACGTCCAAACGCGGCCACCTGCTGTCGCTGGCGCTTGCGCGGGTGCGTCGCCACGCGCCGGATGTGCGTTTCATCGGGCTTTCGGCCACGGTGGCGGAACCGATGGATTTGCGCCGTTACCTTGCGCCGCAGGGGCAGGGCGAGCCGCCGGCCGGTCTCATCACGGTTGAAGGCGGCGCAAAGCCGGATATCTCCATTCTGCAAACGGAAGAACGCATCCCGTGGTCCGGTCACTCTGCGCGTTATGCCGGCAAGGATTTGTACGAAGCGCTGAAGCGGCATCAGACGACGCTGGTCTTTGTGAACACACGCTCCCAGGCGGAAAGGGTCTTCCAGGAGCTCTGGACCGTCAACGATGACAATCTGCCGATTGCATTGCATCACGGCTCGCTGGATGCCGGCCAGCGCCGCCGGGTGGAGGCGGCGATGGCAGAGAACAAGTTGCGCGCCGTCGTCGCCACGTCGACGCTCGATCTCGGCATAGACTGGGGTGATGTCGACCTCGTCGTGCATGTCGGTGCGCCCAAGGGGGCAAGCCGTCTAGCCCAGCGTATCGGCCGTGCCAACCACCGCATGGACGAGCCGTCAAAGGCGATCCTCGTTCCCGCCAACCGTTTCGAGGTGATGGAGTGCCGGGCGGCGCTCGATGCCAATTACATCGGTGCGCAGGATACACCGCCGATTGCTGAAGGCGCGCTCGATGTGCTTGCCCAGCATGTGCTCGGCATGGCGTGTGCCGAACCCTTCGACGCGGATGAACTCTATCGTGAAGTCACGACAGCCTCGCCCTATGCCGATCTGCCGCGCGCCACCTTCGATCGGGTGGTGGATTTTACGGCGACAGGCGGTTATGCGCTGCGCACTTATGAACGCTATGCCCGCATCCGCCAGATGAAGGATGGCCGCTGGCGTGTCTCCAATCCTGCGGTCGCCCAGCAATATCGCCTCAACCTCGGTACCATCGTCGAGGCAGCGGAACTCAATGTGCGCATGGTCAAGCGCAATGCCAAGGGCACGGTCGGGCGCGGCGGCATGTCGCTCGGCAAGGTCGAGGAATATTTCCTCGAACAGCTGGTGCAGGGCGACACATTCCTCTTTGCCGGCAAGGTGCTGCGGTTCGAGGGTATCCGGGAGAATGAATGCCTGGTCTCGCAGGCTTTCTCTCTCGATCCGAAGATACCTTCTTATGCCGGTGGCAAGTTTCCGCTCTCGACCTATCTGGCGGATCAGGTGCGGTCTATGCTTGCCGATCCGGCCCGCTGGCAGGCTCTGCCGGATCAGGTGCGTGACTGGCTGGAAATCCAGAAGGAAAAGTCGATCATCCCGAAGCGCGACGAGTTGCTGGTGGAGACCTTTCCCTTCCGCAAACGCTTCTTCATGGTCATGTATCCCTTCGAAGGACGGCTGGCGCATCAGACGCTCGGCATGTTGCTCACGCGCCGGCTGGAACGCGCGGGCGCAAAGCCGATGGGTTTCGTCGCCACCGATTATTCGCTCGCCATCTGGGCCATGCAGGATATGGGCATGCGGCTGAAATCCCACCGGCTGTCGCTGGCAGAGCTGCTCGACGAAGACATGCTGGGCGACGATCTGGAGGCATGGCTGGACGAATCCTTCATGCTGAAGCGCACCTTCCGCAACTGTGCCATCATTTCGGGCCTCATCGAACGCCGTCATCCCGGCAAGGAAAAAACCGGCAGGCAGGTGACCGTGTCGGCCGATCTTATTTATGACGTTCTTCGCAGCCATGAGCCCGATCATATCCTGCTGGAAGCCACGCGACGCGATGCCGCAGCAGGACTTTTGGATATTGGCCGTCTTGGAGATATGCTGAAGCGAATCAAGGGACACACCACGCATCGCGCGCTGGAGCACGTCTCGCCCCTTGCCGTTCCGGTCATGCTGGAAATCGGCCGGGAGACGGTGGCGGGCGAAGCGATGGACGATGTGCTGGCCGAAGCCGCCGATGAGCTGATCGCCGAGGCCATGTCCTGACACAGGCCCATGTCCTGAAAGACGCATTGAAGGAACGACGACAACATTGCTGAGCCGGCTGACATTGAGCGACAGATTTTCCAATGGCTTCGAA
This sequence comes from Agrobacterium sp. DE0009, assembly GCF_007680755.1. NCBI lineage: Bacteria > Pseudomonadati > Pseudomonadota > Alphaproteobacteria > Hyphomicrobiales > Rhizobiaceae > Agrobacterium > Agrobacterium sp. DE0009. The sequence goes on along the minus strand of NZ_VEIU01000001.1, from coordinate 1,469,320 downwards.
TGCCTTGGCAGCGAGACCGTTATCAATGGCGTTGCCGCCTGGTGCGACCCGCTGGGCGGGCTCTACCTGCCTGACCTCTCGCTTCTCGTCGTCTCCGATCTGCATCTGGAAAAGGGCGCGGCCTTCGCTCGGCGCGGCTCCATGCTGCCGCCCTACGACACTATCGCCACGCTTAAAATCCTGTCGTCGCTGATCAGCCGCTACGATCCGAAGATCGTTGTCAGCCTCGGCGACAATTTTCATGATCGTGTCGGCTCGCAGCACCTGCCGCTGCCGCTGCGCGAACTCATCCGCGAGATGGCCCGCGGTCGCGAATGGATCTGGATCAACGGCAACCATGATCCCGATGGCACGGTCGATCTGCCGGGTTCTTCGGTGGATGAGATGTTTTACGGCAATCTCGTTTTCCGCCACGAGCCGAGGCTCGGGGATGCCCTGGGGGAGATCGCCGGGCATCTGCATCCGTCTGCAACCGTGCGCCGTCGCGCGAAGACGGTACGGCGGCCCTGTTTCGCGACCGATGGGTCGCGTCTGCTGATGCCGGCATTCGGCGTGATGAGCGGCGGGCTGGACCTGCGTCATAAGGCCATGCACGGCCTTTTCGATCATGCCGCCCTCGTCGCGCATCTGATGGGGCGAGACCGCATCTATTCGGTGCGGTTTTCCAATCTGCTCGGCTGAGATTTTACCGCGCCCTATTGGCGGTAGACCAGCACCGGTATCTTCGAATTCTTGAGGACTTTGGCCGTGATGCTGCCGAGCAGCATCTCGATAAAGCTCCTGCGCCGGTGCGAGGCCATGGCGATGAGATCGCAGCCGGTCCTGTCGGCAATTTCGATGATCGCTTCATCCGGCCGGCCCGCGCGGGCAAGCAGCGCCTCGCAGTCTATCCCCATGGCGGCGGCATGCGCCTGCGTGTCGCGGAGCAAATGCTCGGCCTCTTCGCATCGGTGAAATTCTTCTTCGGCAATGGCGGCAATGTCGTCGACATCGCTCGCAATCACGTGAAAGGGCTCCGATACCGTCACGACGGTCACCTTCGCGCCTGCCTCCCTGGTGAGGGCGAACCCTTGGTCGATTGCGATCTGCGCCAGCGGCGAGCCATCGGTGGGAATGAGAATGTGCTTGAACATGACATTTCTCCTTTTCATCCCCGCTACAAATCCGCGCTGCCTTGAAGGCTACGCAGGGTCGTAACGGCATGAATTTTACCGCAAACCGGTGACGGAAGCGAATGCTATCTCTGGCGGGCGGGTTGCTTCGCCGGATTTCCCAGAGTGAGAGGGATCAGTCCTTGCGGAAGATGATACTGGCGCCCCAGCCGGTCACGACCGCGAGCAGGACGCAGAGCGCGCCATAGGCAAGCGGTGTCTGGTGCGCGGCATCGGTGATCGCCTGTTCCATGCCGGTCTTGACGACGCGCAGTTTCAGTTCGCGCTGAGCGATGAACTTGCCGCTCTTGAAGAGATAGGCGCGCGCGGTGTGCACACCATTCGGCACGTTGGCGGGCAGGCGCAGCGTCGCCCAGAACAGGCCGGTTCGTTCCAGCCGCACCCCGGTCGTGTCGTTGCGATAGATGCCGCTTGAAAGCTTGAGCCGACGATAGGCCTCCTGGAAATCGAAGACGTTGTCCGGCACGCCGGAGAAGACGGCACTTTTGAGCGACAGATGGTCGACGCCGAGCCCCATGGCGCGCAGCGTTCCGGGCGAGGCGACGTCGTTGATATTGCGCGTGCTGGCCATGGAATAGGATTCCGGCAGCGGCGTGAAGGTGATGGCGCTGGTGTTGATCCAGATGCCTGCCACACGCTGCTTCTTGCGCACGGTCATATAGTCGCTCGGCCCTTCCAGCGTCACGACGATATCATATTGGCCGATGGCCAGGAGCAGCTGGTCGGTATTGTTGAGCGCGCCGAAGAGGGTGAAATCCGCCCCGCGAAAATCAGACGCGATGGGGATTTCGGTCGTCGAAGCGCCGATTTCGATATTTTCCTGCAACGGTCGCTGCTGCGGGCCGGGCGGCAGGGCAAGCGGGGGTGTCTGCGCAGAAGCTGTCTGTCCGACGACAAGCAGGAAGAGAAGCGACAGAACGGCGAGCAGCGGGCGTGCGGTCAATACCCCAGCCCTCCAACCGCTACCGAAAACAGATCGTCCGGCCGCACCACGAGCGAAACCGCAAGACGCAGCGCAACGGCAAGGACAAGCAGCGCCAGCAAGGCGCGCAGCTGTTCGCCGCGCAGCTTCTGGCCCACCCGCACGCCATATTGTGCACCGATGACGCCTGCCACCATCAGGATGAAGGCGAGCACGACGTCGACGGAGTAGTTGGTCGCGGCCTGGACGATCGTCGTATAGGCAGTCACGAAAATGATCTGGAACAGCGATGTGCCGACAACAACGCTGGTGGGGATGCGCAAGAGATAGATCATCGCCGGCACCATGATGAAGCCGCCGCCCACACCCATGATCGAGGTGAGAATACCAATGCCGAAACCCAGGGTGATGACCGGAATGATGCTGAGATAGATCTTCGATTTCTTGAACCGCATTTTTAGCGGCAGGCGATGAACCCAGTTGTGATGGCCGGGCCGACGCAGGGTCACGGTTTCGTTGCGGGCGGCGCGGCGAAGCGCCGAAATGCTTTCCTTCAGCATCAGCCCGCCAACGGTGCCGAGCAGGATGACGTAAAGCAGTGAGACGATGAGATCGAGTTGGCCGATGCTGCGCAGGAAAGAAAATATCCACACGCCAACGGTAGCCCCGACGAGGCCGCCGACGAGAAGCACGCTGCCGAGCTTGATATCGAGCGTCCCGCGCCTGAAATGCGTGATCGAGCCTGAAACGGAGGATGCAACCACCTGGTTCGCACCGGTCGCCACGGCGACCACGGGCGGAATATTGTAGAAGATCAGAAGTGGGGTGATCAGAAAGCCGCCGCCCACACCAAACATGCCGGACAGAAAACCGACGGCCGCGCCCATGCCGAGAATGATGAAAATATTCACCGACAGTTCTGCGATCGGCAGATAGACAGTCACGGCTCGGACCTCGGGCAAATGGTTCCGGGCGGCAGGGCTGTCCGGGTGAGGGGGCCGCGCCGCGATTTACACTTTCTGTCTGAAAAGACCGGGCATGCCCAGCCTTCCTTCGTCATGCCCGCGAGGGCCTGACCTGTCAACATTCAACGGTAAATACGTTGATAATTAGGAAAGATAGCTGACATGCGTGGGCACGGGGCCACATTCCGGCGCGGCGTCGCACAGAAGCGGCCACAGGGGCCGCCTCACATGGTTTCAAAACTTATTTGTTGCGGGCGAGAAGCGCGGTCACCAGCTCATTGGTGATACGCCCATCCGGCGTCTGGCCGACGGACTTCTGGAAGTCCTTGATGGCTGTCACGGTGTTCTTGCCCAGCTTCCCGTCCGGCTGGCCGGCATCGAAACCGTTCTTGTTGAGGATCGCCTGAATGTTGCGGATTGCCTTCTCCATGTCGACGGAGGCGGTTTTCACACCTTCCTTACCCGCCCATTCCTCGGGTGGGTTGACGCTATTGGCGTCTTCCGAAAGCGGCTTCACCTTCCAGGCATCCACCTTGGCCTTGGCGCTCTGAAGCTGCTGCGGGCTCATGGCGCCTGCAACCTCGTCACGCTTTTGTGCTGCGTCCGCATCGCCATCCTTGGCGGCGATGGCGAACCATTTGTAGGACTCCTCGATATCCTGCTTCACACCGCTGCCGCGCGCATAGAGAATGGCGAGGTTGAACTGGCTGTCACGCACACCGAGTTCGGAGGCCTTGATGAACCATTGCGCGGCCGCGCCGAAATCCGGCTGGCCGGCTGCGTCGGAGGCAAGCAGAACCGCGAGATTATGCATTGCTCCGGCATTCCCCTGTTCGGCAGCCAGCGTGTAATAGCGCTTTGCTTCGGCAAGATTGCGCTCGACCCCGTTTGCCTTCTCGTAGAGGTTGGCAAGACGGTATTGCGCAGGGGCAAGGCCGCGATCGGCCGCCATTTTGTACCACTTTGCTGCTTCCGCACGGTCAACGGTGACGCCGCGACCCTCGGTGTAGCGCGCCGCGATCTCGAACAGGGCCTGTGTATCGCCTTTGGCAGCGGCTTCAGCAAGCGATGCGGGCTCGATGCCGGCGGGGACCGCAATGGCGTTTTCCGCAGACGGTGCGGCCACAGTAGATTGAGCCGGTGCCGGAGTGCTGCTCTGTGCGACGGTGCCGGCCTTCGTGGGTTCCACGGCAGGTACATCCGCAACTGGAGGCTCGTCCGGCAGCGGCGCGCCGCCTATCGTGCGGTTGTCGATGATGTTTTGTGCCGGGGCCGAGTTTTCGATGCTGTCGGCCGATGCCGCATCTTCCGGATCGACGGCGAGGGTGGAGGGAATGGTGACGGCCTTCTCGCCCGTTTCCGGAAGCGCGGAAACCGGCGCGTTGTCCATCTTCTGCTCGATGAGCCGTGCCGGGGCTTCCGCGCCACCGATCAGCGTCTTGACGAGCGGCATGGCCATCATCGCCAGCAGAATGGCGCCGATGCCGAGCAGCAACGGGCGGCGATAGCGTGAAAGAGCGGACGCGTCTGCCTTGCGGCTCTTCTTTCCGGTGTCCAGCTTCTCGGGCGATGTTTCCATCGCGGCGGCCTGGGCGGCGCGGCGGGCAGCGGCGATAAAATCCGTCCGTCCTTCCGCATCTGCGGGCTTACCGGTTGCGGCCACCTGGCTTGCACGCACGCGCTCGAGGATTTTCTTGATATCGGGCGCGCCTGAGCCTGGCTCCAGAAGTTCATTCTCCTGGCCAGCCGGCAGAACGTCGATCGGATCGAGCGACGGGGCTGGCTCAACCTGCGTGCGGGCGGAAGAGGCCGAAACGGGCTCTTCCTTCGTCTTGGCGGGCTTTGCCGTGCTTGTCTTGAAGCGCTTGGTCAGGCCGGCGAGCAGGCTCTTTCTTTCCGTTTTTGCTGGCTTGGCGGCGGCCGGCGGCACGATCGCGGTCGCGTCGTCTTCGCCGGCATCGTTGAGAATGGCCTGCTCTTCGGCGATATAGCCTTCTTCCGGGAAGATAGCGGCAGGCATCGCGATGTCTTCGCGGTCTGCGGCAACCGCCTGCTGCGTAACGTGGCGAGGAGCCGCCTCGCGGTAGCCGTTGTCGAGATTGTCGAGGCGGCCGGCGATCTGCACCAGCGTTTCATGCAATGCTTCGAAGGTGCGGTGCGTACGCTCTTCGGTGTTGCGGCTCAGTGCTTCAAGGTTGCGCAGATCGGCCGCAAGATCGGTCAGCATCGACATGTCGGCGATGTTTGCGCCAGCGGAAAGATTGTTGCGCGTATAGGCGTCGAGAACGGCCTCGGCCGCCTGCCGGGCCGCTTCGATGATATATTCGTCGTTGGACGCCATGTAGTCTTCGATCGCCGCCATACGGGCGTCGAGTTCCGGCGACATGCCAGCCGCCTGCACCTGCACCGGCTGGCTGATCAGCGTGGAGAGATGGGCGATCTGGTTTTCTAGGCTCGCCAGTGCGTGGCTGTCGGCGGGCGCGGCATGGGCGGACTCGTCAAGGCGGGCGGCGATCGTGCCGAGACGCTCTTCCAGACGGGAGAAGGCGCCGTCGCTGAAACCCGAAGCCGGCTGCGGCTGGCTGTAGCGGTAATCGAGATCTTCGATCCGGCGCGACAGCAGGTCGAGCCGCTCGGCCAAGCCGTCATTGACGGCACCATGATCCAGCGCATCGATCTTGCGAGAGATATCGCTGAGGAAAGATGTCAGTTCCGCCTGCTGGGAGGGGCGCTGCGAGCGCTCCAGAAGCAGGGAAAGCTGGTCCAGCCGGTCGTGCAGCTGCGCAGCGTCGCGCGCGGTGCTGAGTTCATCGATCTTGCCGGAGAGCGCTTCAAGGCGGGCGGTGAGGTCGGACGCCGGTTCCGGCTTAGCGGCGGCAAGGCGATTGATGTCGCCGAGCTGTTCGGCAAGGCCGTTCAGCCGGCTTTCCAGCCGCTGCGCCAGCGCATTGTCCGTTGCCTGTGCATTGGCATGTGTGCCGGTTGCGGCTATGGCGCGGCTGATTTCGTCCAGCCGCTGGTCGAGACCCGAAAAGTGCTCGGTAAAGGCAGCCTCGTTGGGCTGCATATGCTTGCCGAGCTGCTCCACGGCGCTGGCAATGGTGATGAGCTTGTCCTCAAGCACGCGCACGGCGGGATTGTTGCTCATGCCGCCGAGCTGGGTCTTGATGTCATCGAGACGGTAGGCGAGCGAAACGATCTCATCCTGCAACGAGGCCGCATCGAAACCGCGCAGCGTGTCTTCCACAGTGTTCCAGCGGCTTTCGATCCGATGCATGCTGTCTTCGCGCGCAAGCTGGTCGATGGTCAGACGCAGGTCTTCGAATTCGTTGCGCAGGCCATAAACGTCGGGCGATGCCAGATTGCCAAGCTGGTCGATGCTCCCGGCAAGCCGTGCGATGTCGTCACGCAGATCGCCGATAAATTGCTGGTCTTCCGCCACCGCGCGGATGTTGCGGATTTCGTCGCGCAGTCCCTGCGCTTCCCGCGCAACCCCCTCGGCAATATCGCTCTTCAGCTCATGGCGAAGATTAACGAGCGCCTGGGCGATTTCCTGCAGGGCCGCGTCATTGCGCGGTGTTTCCTGCTGGTAGGAAGGAATGGCGCGCGCGCGTGGCGCAGCCTGAGGAGCCGGCTGAGCCTCCCTCTGCCGATATTCCGGCGCGAGCGGCCGTGTGATGGTGCGTTCCGGGCGGGCCGCAGGGTCCTGCGGCCGCTGGAAGCTCGTCTCCAGCAGACGCTGACGCTGGCGAATTTCATTGACGGGGTCGAGCTGCGGCGGGGTCACGCTCGCGCGGACTTCACGCGGCGCGGCAGGGGCGTCGTTCTTCTCCACTGGCTGCGCGCTCGCAGACCGCGGGTCGCGCGGAAACTTCTGGCTCATCAGCCCTTCGATACGGGCTTCAAGGCCTTCAATGGTGCGATTGAGAGCATCAAGAGACGACCTGTCGCCTGGCTGTTGGGTTTTCGATCGCAATCCGTTCATCTTCTCGCTCGCTTCGCTTCCGCCCGCCGTGCCCGGTTTCTGTCGCGACGTTCTGTCCCATCACGTCATCGCCGCAACATGCAGCAGTTCCTGAGCCGGTATTTGCCCCCATCGAGGAAATTGCGCCGCCGAACGAAGCAGTTACCTCTGTCCGGAGAATTCACGAAACGTGGTAAAGAAGTGGTTAACCGTGGTCGGAATTTTTTAACTTTTGCCGCGTCTGACCGGCCCGAGGCCGATGGGCAGGGTAATGCGCAACACGCCTTGGCAATATTCCGCCGAAATCTGTTTGACGTTTACGCGCACGTCAAATATTGTCACGTCATATCGGCCGGATTAGCTCCGGCGCCCACGATGCGGAGGAACATCGGTAATGCCTGTTTACAAGGCCCCAGTTAAGGACACGCTTTTTATCCTGAATGACGTTCTCGGCCTGGAGCGGTATAATAACCTGCCCGGCTTCGAGGATGCGACGCCTGACATGATCGAGGCAATCACCGGCGAAGCGGCAAAGCTTGCCGAAGAGCGGCTTTTCCCGCTTAACCTTTCCGGGGACCAGCAGGGCTGCAAGCGCGCCGATGACGGCTCCGTCTCCGTGCCGGATGGTTTCAAGGAAGCCTATGACGCCTATTGCGAGGGTGGCTGGATCGGTCTTGCCGTGCCGCCGGAGTTTGGCGGTCAGGGCCTGCCCTATACGCTGCATGCGGCAATCGGCGAATATATGTCGTCCGCCAACCTTTCCCTGATGATGTATCCCGGCCTGACGCAGGGCGCGATCGCTGCGATTTTAGTGCACGGCACGCAGGAGCAGAAGCAAACCTATCTGCCGAATATGGTTGGTGGCACATGGTCCGGTACCATGAACCTCACCGAACCCCATTGCGGCACCGATCTCGGCCTGCTGCGCACCAAGGCCGTGCCACAGGCTGACGGCAGCTACAAGATTTCCGGTCAAAAGATTTTCATCTCGGCCGGCGAACATTCCATGACTGATAACATCGTCCATCTGGTGCTCGCCCGCATCGAGGGCGCGCCTGAGGGCACCAAGGGCATTTCGCTCTTCATCGTACCGAAGTTCCTGGTGAAGGAAGACGGCACGCCGGGCGAGCGCAACGGCGTCACCTGCGGTGCGATCGAACACAAGATGGGCATTCACGGCAACGCCACCTGCGTCATGAACTACGATGACGCGACCGGCTATTTGCTGGGTGCGGAAAACAAGGGCCTCTCGGCCATGTTCGTGATGATGAACGAAGCCCGCCTCGGCGTCGGCCTGCAGGGGCTCTCGGTTGGCGAGATTGCCTATCAGAACGCCGTCGAATACGCCCGGGAGCGCGTTCAGGGCCGTTCGCTTTCCGGCGCAAAATTCCCGGACAAGAAAGCCGATCCGATCATCGTGCACCCGGATATCCGCCGCACGCTGATGACCATCAAGGCCTATAACGAGGCAGGCCGAGCTTTCCTTTTGTGGACGGCGCTGCAATCCGATATCGCCCATCGCTCCACCGATGAGAAGGAGCGGCAGGCGGCAGACGACCTGCTCGGTCTCGTCACGCCGATCCTCAAGGGCGTGCTGACCGACAAGGGCTTCGACCACGCCGTGATGGCGCAGCAGGTCTTTGGCGGTCACGGCTACATCGAAGAACATGGCATGAGCCAATATGTCCGCGATGCGCGCATCACCATGATCTATGAGGGGGCGAACGGCATTCAGGCACTCGATCTGGTGGGCCGCAAGCTCGGCATGAATGGCGGCCGCGCAGTCATGGCGCTGTTCAAGGAAATCGGTGATTTCTGTGAGGAAAACCGCGCCGACGAAAAGCTGACCCTCTACACCAAGGGTCTGAAGAAGGGTTTGAACGACCTTCAGGCCGCAACCATGTGGTTCATGCAGAACGCCATGGCCAAGCCCGACAATGCCGGTGCCGGTTCGACCGACTATATGCATCTCTTCGGCATCGTGGTGCTGGGTTACATGCAGGCGCGCATGGCGAAAGCGGCAAGCGAAGCGCTTGCGGCAGGCAGCGCGTCGGACGAAGATTACCTCAAGACCAAGCTTGTCACGGCGAAGTTTTACATGGAGCGCATCATGCCGGAGACGGCGCTGCGCAAAGCGCGCATCGAAACCGGCGCGGATACCATGATGGAACTGGCCGCAGAAGCATTCTGAGACATCTGGCGTTCAAGACGCCGCAGGGAGAGAATTGATGACCGACGTATTTATCTACGACCATGTCCGCACCCCCCGCGGACGCGGCAAGAAGGATGGCAGCCTGCATGAGGTGCCCTCCGTTCGCCTGGCCGCCAAGACGCTGGAGGCCATCCGCGACCGCAACGGACTTGATACATCTGCTGTCGACGACATCATCATGGGCTGCGTCGATCCCGTCATGGATGCCGGCGCGGTGATCCCCAAAGCCGCCGCCTTCGAGGCCGGTTACTCCAACAAGGCCCCGGGCATGCAGATTTCGCGCTTCTGCGCTTCGGGTCTTGACGCCATCAACTTCGCGGCCGGCAAGGTGAAGGCCGGTTCGGACGATATCGTCATCGCCGGCGGCGTCGAAAGCATGTCCCGCGTCGGCATGGGCATGTCGGGCGGCGCCTGGTACATGGACCCCTCGGTCAACTTTCCGGCGTTCTTCATGCCGCAGGGCGTGTCGGCCGATCTCATCGCCACAAAATACGGTTTTTCCCGTGACGATGTCGACGCCTATGCCGTCGAAAGCCAGAAGCGCGCCGCGCATGCCTGGGAAAAGGGCTATTTCAACAAATCGGTCATTCCGGTGAAGGACCAGAATGGCCTGACGATCCTTGACCGCGATGAGCACATGCGCCCCGGCACCGATATGCAGGCGCTGGCCTCGCTCAACCCGTCCTTCCAGATGCCTGGTGAAATGGGTGGCTTCGAAGCCGTTGGCATCATGGCCCACCCGGAAGTCGAGCGGATCAACTACGTCCACCACGCCGGCAACTCATCCGGCATCGTTGATGGTGCTGCTGCCGTGCTGGTTGGTTCGAAGGCGGGCGGCGAGGCAATGGGCGTGAAGCCGCGTGCCCGCATCAAGGCTTTCGCCAATATCGGCTCCGACCCCGCGCTGATGCTGACCGGCCCGGTGGACGTAACCGAAAAGCTTCTGAAGAAGACCGGCATGTCGCTCGCCGATATCGATCTCTTTGAACTCAACGAAGCCTTCGCCGCGGTGGTCCTGCGTTACATGCAGGCCTTCGACATCGATCATGATCGGATGAACGTCAATGGCGGCGCGATCGCCATGGGTCATCCGCTGGGTGCAACCGGCGCGATGATCCTCGGCACGGTGTTGGATGAACTGGAACGGCGCGATCTGAACACCGCACTCGTCACGCTTTGCATCGGCGCCGGCATGGGCACGGCGACGGTTATCGAGCGGGTCTGAGACAGCGGCTACAGCCCGCTTCCGTCATCCTCGGGTAAGGTCCGAGGATGACGAGGAAAGCGAAGCGGCCATTACGATTCAGGGAAGAGGAATCCCAAATGAGCACTTACACCAATTTCACCATCGAGACGGATGCAGACGGCATTGCCCTCGTCACCTGGGACATGCCGGAAAAATCCATGAATGTCTTCACGTCGGAGGTTCTGGAGGAACTGAACGCCGTCGTTGATGCGACCGTCGCCGATGCTGCGGTCAAAGGCGTTGTCTTCACATCAGGCAAGAGCACCTTTTCCGGTGGTGCCGATCTCTCGATGATCAAATCGATGTTCTCCTTTTACCACGAGGAAAAGGCAAAGAACCCGAACGAAGCGGCACAGAAGCTGTTTGATCTTGTCGGCAGGATGAATGGCCTGTTCCGCAAGATTGAGACCAACGGCAAGCCCTGGGTCTCCGCCATCAACGGTACCTGCATGGGCGGCGCGTTCGAGCTGTCGCTCGCCTGCCACGGCCGCGTGGCCTCCAGTGCCAAGAACCTCAAGATGGCGCTACCGGAGGTCAAGGTCGGCATCTTCCCAGGTGCGGGCGGCACCCAGCGTGTGCCGCGCCTGACCGATGCACAATCCGCCTTGCAGATGATGACCACGGGCCAGTCGCTGACCGGTGCGCGCGCCAAGGCCATGGGGCTGGTGCACCAGGTGGTCGAGCCGGATCAGCTGGTCGCAACCGCAAAGCAGATGATCAAGGACGGTCTGAAGCCAGTCGCGCCTTGGGATGAAAAGGGCTTCAAGGCCCCCGGCGGCGGCATCTGGACGCCTGCGGCTGCCCAGCTCTGGCCCGCAGCCCCCGCGATCCTGCGCCGCGAGAGCGCCGGCAACTATCCGGCGGCACTCGCCATCCTCAAATGCGTCTATGAAGGCCTGCAATTGCCCTTCGATACGGCGCTGAAGGTGGAGCAGCGCTATTTCACCGAAATCCTTCGCTCGAAGGAAGCCTTCGGCATGATCCGCTCGCTGTTCATTTCCATGCAGGAACTGGGCAAGGGCGCGCGCCGCCCGGCCGGCCAGCCGAAGACCGAGTTCAGGAAGGTCGGCGTCGTCGGTGCGGGCTTCATGGGGGCGGCCGTCGCTTATGTCACTGCCGCAGCCGGCATCCCCGTCACGCTGGTGGATCGCGATCAGGAAGCCGCAGACAAGGGCAAGGGTCATTGCGAGGAAAGCGTCAAGGCCGCCATCGGCAAGGGCAAGCTGACGCAGGATGAAGGCAAGGCCCTGCTTGACCTCGTCACGCCCACATCCGACTACGCCGTACTCTCCGACGCCGATCTCGTCATCGAAGCCGTGTTCGAGGACCGCGACGTGAAGAAGGCCGTCATCGAAGCCGTGGAAGCCGTTTTGCCTGAAGGCGCGATCTTCGCCTCCAACACCTCCACCTTGCCAATCACGGGGCTGGCAAAGAACTCCAAGCGTCCAACCGATTTCATCGGCATCCACTTCTTCTCGCCGGTCGAGAAGATGATGCTGACGGAAGTCATCTTGGGCAAGGAGACCGGCGACAGGGCCCTCGCCGTCGCGCTGGATTACGTGGCAAAGATCAAGAAGACCCCGATTGTCGTCAACGATACGCGCGGCTTCTTCGTCAATCGCTGCGTCCTGCGTTACATGGCGGAAAGCTACGATATGCTGATCGAAGGCGTGCCGCCCGCCATGATCGAAAATGCCGCGAAATTCGCCGGCATGCCGGTCGGCCCGCTGGCGCTGAACGATGAGGTGGCCATCGATCTCTCCTACAAGATCCTCGAAGCCACCGTCGCCGATCTCGGTGAAAAGGCCGTCGATCCGCGTCATATGGAGCTCGTGAAGAAGCTGGTGGAAGGCGAGGGCCGCTTCGGCCGCAAGAACGGCAAGGGCTTTTACGACTACCCGTCAAAGCCCGCTAAAAAATCCCTCTGGCCCGGCCTGAAGGATCTTTATCCGCAGCAGAAGCCTGAAGACGTGGATATGGAGGTGCTGAAACAACGCTTCCTCGTCACCGTGGCGCTGGAAGCCGCCCGCACGGTGGAGGAAGGTATCGTCACCGATCCGCGCGAGGCCGATGTCGGCTCCATCCTCGGTTTCGGCTTTGCGCCCTATACCGGCGGTGCGCTGTCCTACATCGACGGCATGGGCGTGAAGACCTTCGTGGCGCTCGCCGAAAAGCTCAGCGAGACCTATGGCCCGCGCTTCAGGCCGACGCCGCTGCTGAAGGATATGGCCGCCAAGGGTGAAACCTTCTACGGCCGCTTCGATCCCTATGCCGGCGCGGCCAAGGCCGCGTGATCGACGGTCAAGGCAGGATTTTTGAGCAGGCCCTTCGGGGCCTGTTTTATTATGTTGGCACTGCCGCTTTCCGTGCATCCTTTGCCCGGCTCAGGCGTTGACTGGCAGGACAGGGCAGGAAACGCCCGCCCCAAGCAATAAGCACGTCTCAGGAGACAGCCATGAAAGCGCCACTGCGATCCCACGGTTTTGAAAAGCCTTCCGACCTCGATGATGAACTCGCCGAATTGGACGAAGAGGCCGAGGCTGTCGCCGCAGAAGAGAAGACAGAGACATCCGCCGCACGAAGCAACAGCGCCGCCGATGCCATCGACCCTGCGGTAAGGGCCGAACTCGATGAGCTGCGTCGGCAAGTCGACAAGATCAGACGCGAACTCAAACGGCTGGAGGCTGCCCAACACCCCCGTCGGGAGCACGAACACCCAAGGCACGAGCGCGACCGGGAAAATTCCCGTTTGATGACCGTCGTGCGCTCCGTGGCCGTCACGTCGCTCGCCAGCCGTATATTCGCCACGTCACCGGTCATGGCGGCACTCGTCGCAGTCGTTCCGTTCGCATTGGGCTTCGCCGCGCGTCGAAGCGAGGACGCCTAACGCAGGACCTGTCCGTCCCACGCATTTGTGGTCTCATCCGTCAGCCTGTTACGGGTGGGGCCGGGCATTCAAGCCGCCTGGTGATGCGGTCGAAATGCAATGTTTATCCCATCCACAGGCAGTTTGAAAAAACTGTCAAAAAACTTTGCGATGGCGCTTGCCATGTTCGAACAAGATGTTATAACCCCGCTCACTTTCGGGGCGCAAACAACCCCGACCGCGAAAAGCGGAGGTTCTTCAAGGACCTGAAGTGCCCGGATAGCTCAGTTGGTAGAGCAGCGGATTGAAAATCCGCGTGTCGGTGGTTCAAATCCGCCTCCGGGCACCATTAAATTTCCCGATGCCGAGACTGTCATCGACCAACTCCCAGTCTGGTTCGATCACTACAATCGCATTATCCCTCGCAAAGCTCGCGGCTACCGTTCGCCAAGGAAATTCCTGGCCGACAAGATACGCCAGCCTCGTTCATTGGAGAAATTCGATGAGAGTAACTGTGATATTCGGTCCGGAATACGATGGGACCCTACGAACAACGGTCATGGATGTTGTGGAGCAGCTCGGTGCTTCAGTCGAAAGTCGGAATTGGTCCGTTGCTGGTTCGCAGGAAATTGAGACCGTTCAGGCGCGATTGGCCGACCAAGAAATCATCATAGAGGCAGAAACCTATATGGGCCTTTCCATCACTGGCGATGAGGCCACGGTCAATGAAATCTCCGAGCGAGTGAGGCAGGCCACTCAAACGATCCCAACCTGATCCTGTCCGGTATCTGGGGCCATTACAGAGCGCGCAGTCACGGCGGATGCCTCTTGGAGCCTTTGCCGCCATGGCCGGGCGTTTTCGCCAAAAGATTGGTGAGGGACTGCAGGAAATTGGCTGATCAGATTATCGCAAACGAATATTTTCCGGGGCGGGGCATCAGCGCGCATGTCGACTGTATCCCACGTTTTGATGATGCAATCGGGTCGATAAGCCTTCTATCCGCTTGCGAAATGTTTTCGCGATCTGCGCGGACCGGCACATGCGCCGTGCTTCAGCCCCGAGTGCTTCAGCCCCGATCGGGCGGCCTGCCCACGGACTCCGGCCGGTTTGATTGGACCCATGAAGTTTCGGCTCGCAAATCGGATATTGTGACAGGGGTAAGGACCGTCCGAAGCAGAAGGATTTCCCTCACTTTTCGCAAGGTCATTGCTTCAACATCGACCTGAGCAATTACAAATGCTCCCGGTTATCCGTATTCTGCTCCGCCCGGTCCCGGTAAAGTGCTGCCCGCCCGAGGAGCATCAGGGAAACCGGCGTCGTCACCGTCATGAAGATGCCGATGAAGATCTCGTGGAAAGCGAAGCGGCCGCCGGAGACGGAGAAATAGATGATGGAGGCCATGACAATGCCGCCGGTGCCCCAGCTGGTGCCGAGTGTGGGGGCATGCAGCCGCTCGTAAAAGCTGCTTAGCTTTGCAAAGCCGATGGAACCGATCAGCGTCAGCGAAGCGCCAAGGAGGACGAAGAAAGCCACGGCGATCGCGGCCCAGAGCGGGAATTCTTGAGCTTCGATCATTCGATCACCTCGCCACGCATGAGGAATTTTGAAAGGGCCACGGTGGACACGAAGCCCAGGATGGCGATCAGCAGCGATGCCTCGAAGTAGATATCGTTGCCGGTGCGCAGGCCGAAGGTCAGCAGCAGCAGCATGGCGTTGACATAGAGCGTGTCCATACCCAGCACTCGGTCCTGCGCACGGGGGCCGATGGCGATGCGATAGACCGAGATCGTCATGGCGATGGCCAGCATCAGCTGCGCTAGTGAAAAGGACCAGAAAAGGATAATCGAACTCATTCGAATATCTCCATCAGCAGTTTTTCATATCGGTTCTTGATAAGGCTAATCCAGGCGGCCTCGTCGACGTCGTCGAGAACGTGCAGCAGAAGCGTGCCTTGGCTGGAATTATATTCGAGCCAGGCGCTCCCGGGCGTCGAGGTCAGGATGGTCGCCAGAACGGCCAATGCCATCGGGTCGCGGATGTCGAGCGGCACCGCCAGAAAGCCGGATGTACGGTCGCGGTCACGCCGGAACAGAATGATCGTCATGACCGCGAAATTGGATCTGATGATGTCGTAAAGCACGATCAGGATCAGATAGGCGAGCTTGTGCCAGTTGCGGATGCGCGGCTTGGCTGGACGCAGCGACGCCATCGACCAGGACGCGATGAGCGCGACGCCGGTGCCAAGCAGCAGATGGCCGGGGGAAAAGCTGTTGATCGTCATCCAGAAGATGATGAGTGAGAGCGTCAGCAGCGGATAGGGAAGGAGACGGCGGATCATGGCTCTGCCTCCGGATTGGTGCCCGCTCGTGGTGCGGAAATGACGCCCTGAATATAGCTCGCCGGCAAATCCAGAATGCGCGCCGTCTCCTGCATGTAACGCATGACAGGCCCGGCCTGCACGGTCATGGCAAGGGTGAGGGCGAGCAGCAGCATGATCGGCGCGATTTCGATGACGAGCACACGCGGCACGGTGCCCTCGATGGACGCCCAGAAGGTGCGGATGCCGGCTCGGGTCATCGAAATCAGTGAGGCGAAACCGGAAAAGACGATCAGGAAAATGATCCACCAGGAGAGCGTGGAAACGCTGTCGTTGGCACCGAGACCCGATGGGTTGAGGATTGCCGTGAGCATCGAGAACTTGGCGATGAAGCCTGATAGCGGTGGCAGGCCGGCAAGAAGAATGCCGCAGGCGGCAAAGCAGGCGCCGAGCACCGCCATGGTCGCGGGCATGGTGACCCCAACTTCCTCTTCTTCCTCCTCCTCCTCGCCTTCGCCATAGGCCTCCATGGTCACGGCAAGAACGTTCGCACCCGCGTCCTGGCCGCGCTCGACAAGTTCGATGAGCATGAAAAAGGCGCTGATCGTGAGGGTGGAGCTGACGAGATAATAAAGCGCGCCCGCCGCCACTGTCGGATTGCCGGTGCCCATGGCGGCGAGCAGCGTGCCTGAGGAAACCAGAACCGAAAAGCCGGCAAGCCTTCCCAACGCCTGCGATGCCAGAACCCCGATCGCCCCGAAGATGATGGTGGCGATGCCGCCGACGAGCAGCGCATCATGGCCAAAGCCGGCGGATTCCCCGGCTGTCTGTCCAAAAAGCAGGAAGGACAGGCGCGCGATGACATAAATGCCGACCTTGCTCATGATGGCGAACAGGCCGCCAACCGGGGCGGAGGCTGCACCATAGGCGGAGGGGAGCCAGAAATTCAGCGGCCACATGCCGGCCTTGACCAGGAAGGCAATACCGAGAATGGCGGAGCCGGTTTCGAGCAGCATGCGCTGGTCCGGGTTCAGCCCCTCTATCCGGTGGGCAAGATCACCCATGTTCAGCGTGCCCGTGACGCCATAGATCAGGCTGACGCCGATCAGGAAGAACAGCGCGGCCACGAGGTTGATGGCAATGTAATGCAAGCCCGCCTTGACGCGCTGCTGGCCCGAACCATGCAGCAAGAGGCCATAGGAAGCCGCCAGCATCACTTCGAAGAACACGAAGAGATTGAAGAGATCGCCGGTCAGAAACGCGCCATTGACGCCCATCAGCATCATCTGGAACAGCGAGTGGAAATGCGCGCCGGACTTGTGCCACTTCGCCATGGAATAGATCAGCGACGGAATGGCAAGCAGCGCTGTGAGCAACACCATCAGGCCGGAAAGCCGGTCGGCGACGAGCACGATACCAAATGGCGCCGGCCAGTTGCCGAGCAGATAGACCCCGCTCGAAACGACGGCGGCGATCTCGGTATTGACCGTCGAATTCACTTCGCGGAACAGCAGGATCGCAACCACCAGCAACAGCACGGTGGAGGTAAAGCTGATGGCGGCCTTCGCCACGCGCTGGCGCTCGTCGAAGAACAGCAGCAGCGCGGCGGTAATTAGTGGCAAAAGGATCGGCGCGATCACGATGTGGAAGGGGAACGACATCATTTCGACTCCCTCCCGTCCACATGGTCGGTGCCGGTAAGGCCGCGCGCGGCAAGCAGCACCACGAGGAAAAGCGCGGTCGTGGCAAAGCCGATGACGATGGCGGTCAGCACCAGCGCCTGCGGCACCGGGTCTGCCAGCGTTGAACTGTCGACGCCGTTGACCAGCACCGGCGGCGCATTGGTCTTGATGCCGCCGACGCCGAATATGAAGAGATTGACGGCGTAGGAGAGCAGCGACAGGCCGACGATGACCTGATAGGTGCGCGGGCGCAGGATGAGCCACACGCCGGAGCCGGTCATGATGCCGATGCCGATGGCGAGAATGAGTTCCATTACACGTCCTCCGCTTTTGCGGCGTCAGGCGTGCGAACGCGGTAGTTACGCAACGATTGGTGTGCCAGTGCTATCAGGATAAGAACGGTGGAGCCGACGACCAGCGAGAACACGCCGAGATCGAACAGCAGGGCGGAAGCAGTCGGCATTTTGCCGATATAGGGTATTTCCGTATATTGGAAATAGGACGTCAGGAACGGGTAGCCGAAATACCACGAGCCGATACCCGTGGCCGCGGCCATCAAGAGGCCAAAGCCCATCCAGCGCAATGGCAGGATGCGGATGCGATCTTCCGCCCAGCGCGCGCCCCCGGCCAGATATTGCAGCAGGAAGGCGATCGCCATGGTGATGCCGGCCGCGAAACCGCCGCCGGGCATGTCATGGCCGCGCATGAACAGGAAGATCGAGAAGGTGATGATGACAGGGAACATCCACTGCATGACGATGGACGGCACGTAGAGATAGTCGCGCACCGTATCGCCCTTGCTCCGGTCAGGACGTTCGGCATCGAAGGCATTCTGCAGCTGCTGCTGTTCCGGCACGCCAATGCTTTCATGAGCGGGACGGAAACGGCGGAGCAGGGCAAACACGGTAAGCGCCACAATGGCCAGAACCGCAATCTCCCCGAACGTATCGAAGCCGCGGAAGTCGACCAGGATGACATTGACGACATTGGTGCCGCCACCTTCGGTATAGGCCCGTTCCAGGAAATAGGTGGCGATCGCATTCGGCACCGGCAGCGTCATCACGGCGTAGGCGATGACGGACATGCCGATACCGCTGGCGGCGGCCAGCAGGAAGTCCCGGGCGCGGCGAAGCTGCGCCGGCAGTTCATCGCTGCTGTCGACCTTTTCGAAGCGTTTCGGCAGCCACCGGAGACCAAGCAGGATGAGAACCGTGGTGACGATTTCCACCAGCAACTGGGTGATGGCGAGATCCGGCGCGGAAAGCCACACGAAGGTGAGGCAGGTGACAAGCCCGGAGACGCCGAGCATGACGAGCGCGGCGAGGCGGTGATATTTCGCCTGCCAGGCGGCGCCCATGGCCGCAATCATGCCAATCAGCCACAGAATAGCGAAGATCGGATCGAAGGTCGTGACGCGCGGCAGCGAGAGGGAGAATTCAGAAAGGAAGAGCGGCGAGAAACCGGCAAGAAGCGCCACGAGGATGAGAAGCCTCAGCTGCGGCTGCAGACGCCGCGTGCCGAGCGTGCTTTCCAGCCACCGCGCCCATTTCCAGGACACGGTGACGATGATGCGCTCGAAGATGCGCTGTCCCCGTAAATGCCGGAAGACAGGCGGGCCATCGTCACAGCGCGAGAAATATCCGCCGAGGAGGGCGTAGATCGCCACGCCGCCGATCAGCGCCGCGATACTCATGATCAGCGGCAGGTTGAAGCCATGCCAGATTGAAAGGCTGTAGACCGGCGTCTGCGCGCCGAGCACCGAAAGCACGGCGGAATGCAGGAAGGGACCAATCGACAGGCTCGGAACGATACCGACGATCAGGCAGGCGAAAACCAGGAACTCGATCGGGAAGCGCATCCAGCGTGGCGGCTCATGTGGATTGGGGTTGGGCAGATCGACGGGCTTGGGTCCGAAGAAGACCGTGTGGATGAAGCGCAGCGAATAGGCGACGGCGAAGGCGCCCGACAGCGTCGCGACATAGGGCAGCGCCCGGTCGAGAAGCGAGTCGGCATGGGTCTCGACGGCCTCGGCAAAGAACATTTCCTTGGAGAGGAAGCCGTTGAACAGCGGCACGCCGGCCATCGCCGCGCTTGCCGCCATGGCGAGTGTCGCGGTTGCAGGCATATAGGTGTAAAGCCCGCTTAGGCGTCGCATGTCGCGGGTGCCGGTCTCATGGTCGATGATGCCGGCCGCCATGAACAGCGAGGCCTTGAAGGTGGCGTGGTTGACCATATGGAAAATGGCCGCCACTGCTGCGAGCGGACTGCCAAGGCTGAGCAGGGTGGTGATAAGGCCAAGATGGCTGATTGTGGAGTAGGCGAGCAGGCCCTTGAGGTCCTGCTGGAACATGGCGAAATAAGCGCCGAGCAGCAGCGTGATCACACCGGCGACACCCAGCAGCCAGAACCACTCGGGTGTGCCTGCGAGCACCGGCCAGAACCTTGCCAGCAGGAAAACGCCCGCTTTCACCATCGTGGCCGAATGCAGGTAAGCGGAAACCGGCGTCGGAGCGGCCATGGCATTGGGCAGCCAGAAGTGGAAGGGAAACTGCGCGCTTTTCGTCAGCGCACCGCCGAGAATGAGGATGAGCGCGGGCAGGTAAAGGGGATGGGCGCGGATGGTCGCACCTGCCTCGATAATCTTGTCGAGGTCATAGCTGCCGGCCATGTGGCCGAGGATCAGCAATCCGGCCAGCAGACTGAAGCCGCCGATACCGGTCACCGTCAGCGCCATGCGGGCGCCGTCACGCGCGCCAGCGTTCTGGTGCCAGTAGCCGATCAGCAGGAACGAAAAGATGCTCGTCATTTCCCAGAAGATGGAAAGCAGAATGACGTTGCCGGACAGGACGACACCGAGCATGGAACCCATGAAGGCAAGGAGAAAGGCAAAGAAGCGCGGTATCGGGTCTTCCGCCGACATGTAATAGCGGGCGTAGAGGACCACGAGCAGGCCGATGCCGGTAATCAGCATCGAAAAAATCCAGGCAAATCCGTCAAGCCGGAGCGTGAAGTTCAACCCCAGCTGCGGTAGCCATTCGACGTCGTATTTTAAGGCCGCGCCGCCGCTGACGCTGGTATAAAGGAAAATACTGCTGACCAGCCCGAAAAGGGCGACTGCACCCGCAACGGATGCGGGAGCGGCGGCGGCACCCTCGCGCGGCATGAATGCCGTCAGGAGGGCGCCGACGAAAGGCAATGCGACAATGAATGGTAGAATGGTTGCAAGTGTCATATGCGGCGGCGGTTTTCTCTCTGGAATGGAGCTTGCGGCGGATTTCCGACGACTCCAATCCTTCGGGATTCCCAATGAATCCCACGATGATCGCCGGAATGACTAGTACATAAGATGCGGAGGCGCGCGTGGTACCACGCTGGCAAAGTCTCGTGACGCTTGTGGCGCGACGGCAACAGCAAGGAGCCGCGCCTTGGTCTCGCGGGCGATGCCCATTACGGGCAAAGGAAATGCCGTCTGGTCAAACCCGGCAATACTATGACCGGCCCTGCAGCCGAAATTGCTGTCGCTATCGCACTGTTTGTCGCGAAGCGAAGGAGAACGGCCGAGATCGACGGTCTGCATGCGCTCGAGGCGGCTGGACTTCGTAAGGGGCTTGAAACCCGATGGCGCCTGGAAGCCGATCATCACGAGAAGGCTCGCGACCACGAGACCGATCAGCACTTGCGGATGGCGCCTTGAACTGCGGCCTTTCTCCATCCATTGCAAGTTGGCATCTCCTTGATCGAAAAGGTCTCTTTAAAGCATCACCGCTCAGCGAATATCCCGTTGATTTGTTTTAGGGGAAGCCACCGGCGCTTGTCCAGCACGCAGGCCGGAAAAACCGCCTTGAACGGCCAATTCCTTTTCGTTTTTGCCCGTTTGCGGCAAAGTCGGGGCGGGGGCTGTTAAAAGACTTTACAAATTTTACGGTTTGACCGGGAACGCGCCGTTTCTTAACTTTCAAGCAAGGAATTAACCATAAAGATTGGTGGTATTTCCACGGCGGAATGGGGCCTCTCCCCTTCCAGGCATGACGCCGCACTGCCGTACCGGTGCCGATCCGGTATTTCGTTTCTTGGTTCAAGAAGGTCTGGCAAGCGTCGATGCCGCATCGTCCGCGATGGGTATGTTCGTTCAAAAATCCCTGGAGGGTGCTGACGTTCTGAACCTTGGTCAATCTGGCCGGGTTCTTCCGGCTGTCATGGTGTTGGGGACGTCGGTTGGGGCAGGACTTGCCATCAGATCAAGCGCGCAGATCGCCAGGCGGGAGCCTGGCGGGACGGTTGCGCTTTGCCGGTCTCGATGAAAAGCAATCCGATTTTCTGCGCAGCTACCGCGGCATGCTGGAGCCTTACGTCAAGGCCGGCCTGCGCGACGTGATGAGCCGCTTCCAGTCCATGCCGGACTGTTCCCCGTCGTTCGAAAGCGAAAACCAGCTTGAGCGCCTGCACGATCTGCAATCCTCGCACTGGAGCGTGCTGACCGATGCGCGGTTCGACGCGCTTTACGCCGAGCGCGTGAAGGTTCTCTCAGACAATGCCAGCCGCATGGGTCTCGACCCGCGCTGGCAAATCGCCAGCCACGCCGTCGTTCTGGAACATCTTGTCGGTGGGCTGGTTGCCGAACACGCACCCCGATCCATCCTGCCGGGCGGCCGGAAAAAGAGCCGCGAGCTCGCCGAAGCCGTTAAGAATGTTGTTCGCCTGGTGATGGTCGATAGCGAGATAGCCGTCTCGTTGCGTTTTAACGAGTTGCGCCTGCGCCATGGCCGCGAGTTGCAGGAGCAGCGCGATAATGACCGTGCCGAAGCGGCAAACCTGCTCGGTTCGGCGCTGAAGGCATTTGCGGCGGGCGATTTGCAGGCACGTGTCGCAGGTGATGTTCCCGATGCCTACCGGGATGTCGCGACAAGCTTCAACACGGCGCTTGAGACCATAGGTGCGTCGCTGACGGCGGCCCGTAACAGCGTCGGCGAGGCCGAGGCCTTGAGCGGACGTTTTGCCGATATCGGTCGTTCCATTGCCGAGCGTTCACGCCAGCAGGCCGAAGCCCTTGCCGAAACCTCCCGCGCGATTCAGGGGCTCATCGGCAACGTTGCCGAAAACGGGGCTCGCATCGCGGCGACCGAAAGGGCCGTGTCTAGCGCCCGTGACGCAGCGGTCGAAAGCGGCCGGGCGATCGGCGAGGCCATCGACGCCATGTCCGATATCGAACAGTCAGCCGAGCAGATCGGCAGGATCATCGGCACTATTGACGAGATCGCATTCCAGACCAATCTTCTTGCGCTCAATGCAGGCATAGAGGCGGCCCGGGCGGGTGAAAGCGGTCGTGGTTTTGCCGTTGTCGCGCAAGAAGTCCGTGCGCTTGCGCAACGGTCCGCCGATGCCGCACGGGAGATCAAGAGCCTTGTCGGCACCACCAAGACCCAGGTCGAAGGCGGTGTGCGCATGGTCAACCGCACGCAGGAAGCAATCGGTGGCGTCGTCCAGCAGGTTTCCGGCATCAGCGACATGATCGTGGAAGTATCGCGGCACACGACCGGTCACGCCGGCGAACTGCAATCCGTCGCGGCCGATATCGTTGAGCAGCAGCAGCAGGCAACCCGCAATGCATCCGAAAGCGGCGCCAGCGCTTCCGAGGCGGACGCGCTTCACACCGTCATTCTGGAACTCGGCCGCACCGTGCGCGAATTTCGTATTGCCCGCCAGGAACATTTCGCTGCCGCCGCCGGTGTGGATCGGCATCAGGCATCATTTATCGCCCGTGAGGATAGCCGCACGGATTACCGCCAGGATTACCAACAATTCAGACGTCAGGGAGTCATGTAATGGCAGCCAGAAAAGCAGCTGAGGCGACGCTGAAACTGTCACCGGTGCTGGACCTCAACGAAGCATCGGCCCTGCACGGCAAGCTGATGACGTTGCGGGGAGCACCGCTGTCGGTGGATGCGTCAGAGGTGGAACGTATCGGCGCCCTTTGCGCGCAGGTCCTGATGGCCGGTGCCAAATCGTGGCAGGAGGACGGCAAACGCTTCGGCTTTGCCAGCGTGTCCGACGCATTCGACAAGACCATGAAACTGATAGGCGTCGATATCGATCATTTGCTCCTGAAGGAGATGCAAAAGTGAAGAAAAAAGTCCTTACCGTGGATGATTCCCGGACGATCAGGAACATGCTCCTGGTCACCCTCAACAATGCCGGTTTCGAAACCATTCAGGCCGAAGACGGGATTGAGGGCCTCGAAGTACTCGAGCAAAGCAACCCCGACGTCATCGTGACAGACATCAACATGCCGCGTCTCGACGGCTTCGGCTTCATCGAGGGTGTGCGTCGCAACGAAAAATATCGGGCGATCCCGATCCTCGTTCTGACGACCGAAAGCGATGCAGAAAAGAAAAACCGCGCCCGCCAGGCCGGTGCGACCGGCTGGATCGTCAAGCCGTTCGATCCTGCCAAACTCATCGATGCCATTGAACGCGTAACCGCCTGATACGGGACATTTCACGATGGATATGAACGAAATCAAGGAAATCTTTTTCCAGGAATGCGAGGAGCAGCTCGCCGAACTGGAATCGGGGCTTCTTAAATTGAATGACGGCGACCGTGACCCGGAAACCGTCAACGCCGTTTTCCGTGCCGTTCATTCCATCAAGGGCGGGGCTGGTGCCTTCGGTCTCGATGATCTCGTGGCCTTCGCCCACGTCTTTGAAACGACCCTCGACTGCGTGCGCTCCAACAAGCTGGAACCGACGCAGGACGTTCTGAAAGTCATGCTGCGTTCCGCCGATGTGCTGGCAGACCTCACCAATGCCGCAAGAGACGGCGGCAGTGTCGATGACAGCCGCACCCGTGGCCTCGTGAAGGAACTGGAGGCTTTGGCAAACGGCGAAGCCGTTCCGGCATCCGCGCCAGCTCCCGTTGCCGTCAAGGCGCCGGAACCCGTGAAGGCCAAGCCGACGGATGAGAGCGGTTTCGAGCCGATTCCTTTTTCCTTCTCGGATTTTGCCGACGAAACCACGCCGCTGATGAAAGCACCGTCCTTCCAGATCAGCTTCAAGCCGCATGCGTCGCTTTATTCCAAGGGCAATGAGGCAGCACTTCTCCTGCGTGATCTCTCGCGGGTCGGCGACATGAGCATCAATTGCGACATGTCGGCGCTGCCGTCGCTCGACAAGATGGACCCGGAGGCCGCTTATTTCTCGTGGACTGTTTCCATTACCACGGAAAAGGGCGAGGAGGGTATCCGCAGCGTCTTCGAATTCGCCGAGTGGGATTGCGATCTCGACATCGCGCCTCTCGTTTCGGAGGCCACCGCAGAGGCCGAAGAGCTGCCGATGATCCCGGTTCCGTTCGACCTTTCAGCACTCGATAGCGGACCGGAAGAACAGCCTGCTGTCGAAATCGTCGCGGCGCAAACGTCTTTCGTTGCCGAAGCCGTCGAGACCGCGGTCGCGACGACGCAAATCGCTCAGAGCGTCAATGCCGCCATCGAAAAGCGTGAAGCCGCGGCAGCGCCCGCCGCAGCGGCGCAGGCAAACGCCAATGCTGCTGCGAATGCGAGCGCCGGCCAGACCATCCGCGTCGATCTCGACCGCGTCGACCGCCTGATCAACCTCGTTGGCGAACTCGTCATCAATCAGGCGATGCTGTCGCAGAGCGTCATCGAAAACGACGCCAGCGGCACGTCTGCCGTCAATATGGGTCTCGACGAGCTTCAACAGCTGACGCGCGAAATCCAGGACAGCGTGATGGCCATCCGCGCGCAGCCGGTGAAGCCGGTCTTCCAGCGCATGTCGCGTATCGTCCGCGAAGTCGCCGACATGATCGGCAAGCAGATCCGCCTCGTCACCGAAGGTGAGAATACCGAAGTCGACAAGACGGTCATCGACAAGCTGGCCGAGCCGCTGACGCATATGATCCGCAACGCCGTCGACCACGGCATCGAAACGCCGGAAAAGCGCGAAGCCGCGGGCAAGAACCCGGAAGGCACCATCAAGCTTTCGGCCAAGCATCGTTCGGGCCGTATTCTCATCGAGCTTCAGGATGACGGTGCAGGCATCAACCGCGAGCGCGTCCGCCAGAAGGCCATAGACAACGATCTGATCGCTGCCGATGCGAACCTGACGGATGAAGAGATCGACAATCTCATCTTCGCGCCGGGCTTCTCGACCGCCGACAAGATTTCCGACATTTCCGGCCGTGGCGTGGGTATGGACGTGGTCAAGCGCTCCATTCAGGCGCTGGGTGGCCGTATCAACATCTCCTCGCGTCCCGGCTTCGGCTCCACCTTCACCATGAGCCTGCCGCTGACGCTTGCCGTTCTCGATGGCATGGTGGTAACGGTCGCCGGCCAGACGCTGGTGGTGCCGCTGACCGCGATCGTCGAAACCCTGCAGCCGGAAGCGAAGAACATTCATTCCTTCGGCGCGAACCAGCGGTTGATATCCATCCGCAACTCCTTCTGCCCGCTCGTCGATGTCGGCCGCGTTTTGAACTTCCGCCCGACCCAGGCCGATCCGGTCGAAGGTGTGGCGCTTCTGGTGGAATCGGAAGGCGGCGGCCAGCGTGCGCTGATGGTTGACGCCATCCAGGGCCAGCGTCAGGTCGTCATCAAATCGTTGGAAGCCAACTATACCCATGTGCCGGGCATTGCCGCCGCCACCATCCTCGGAGACGGACGCGTTGCGCTCATTCTGGATGTAGACGCCATCGTCAGCGCTTCGCGCGGGCAGCCACTCAAGCAGGAAATGTCGCTCGCGGCGACAGGTTGAAGGCGGATCATCCATGGCAGCACTTAATTTCAGCGACCAGCGCCAGTCTGCCGACGAGGTTCTTGCCAGCGGCGAATACCCGCTGACGAGGCGCGACCTGTCGGAAATCGCGGCGATGATCTATGCCGATGCCGGCATCTACCTCAACGACACGAAGGCGTCGCTGGTCTATTCCCGCCTGTCGAAACATATTCGCAATCTCGGCCTTTCCGGATTCCGCGAATATTGCGCGCTTGTCTCTTCGCCGGAGGGGGCGCAGCCGCGTCGGGAAATGCTGTCGCACCTGACGACGAATTTCACCCGCTTCTTCCGCGAAAACCATCATTTCGAACATCTTCGCGACGAGGTCCTGCCGGGGCTCATCGCCCGCGCAAAGAGCGGCGGGCGCGTGCGCATCTGGTCGGCCGCCTGTTCCGACGGACAGGAGCCCTATTCGATCGCGCTGACCGTGCTTGCCATGTTCCCGAACGCGGCCGATTACGACTTCAAGATTCTGGCGACGGATATCGATCCAAAGATTCTGGCGCAGGCCCGCGCCGGCGTTTACGACGACAATGCTCTCGAAACCGTGTCTCCCGCCATGCGCAAGCAGTGGTTTGCGGAGGTCGATGCCGGCGGTCGCCGCAAGTTCAAGATTGACGACAAGGTCAAGCGTCTCATCACCTTCAACGAGCTGAACCTGATGACGCAATGGCCTTTCAAGGGCAACTTCGACGTCATCTTCTGCCGCAACGTCGTCATCTATTTCGACGAGCCCACGCAGATGCGGATCTGGTCGCGTTTCGCCGGGCTGCTGCCAGAAGGTGGTCATCTCTATATCGGCCATTCCGAGCGTGTCTCCGGCGATGCCAAGAACCTGTTCGACAATACCGGCATCACCACCTACCGCTACATCGGGCAGGCATCCGGGAGGAAGGCATGAGCGCACTCGCACGGGTACTCGTCGTTGATGATAGTCCGACCATGCGCGGCCTGATCTCGGCTGTGCTCAAGGCCGACCCTGAGGTCGAAGTCGTGGGTCAGGCCGGCAACGCCATGGAAGCGCGCGCGGCCATCAAGCAGCTCAATCCCGATGTCGTGACGCTCGATATCGAGATGCCGGAAATGAACGGCCTCGAATTCCTCGAAAAGATCATGCGCCTGCGGCCGATGCCCGTCATCATGGTCTCGTCGCTCACCCATCGCGGTGCGGATGCCTCTTTGGCGGCGCTCGAAATCGGGGCCTTCGACTGTGTCGGCAAGCCCGCGCCCGGCGATTCACGCCCCTTCGGCGATCTGGCTGACAAGGTGAAGGCTGCTGCACGCTCACAGCATGCGGCTTACCGCGCCGTGCGCCCCGAAGTGGCCGCCGCGCCGCAGGCCGTTCCCGTCAGCGATTATCGTGCGGGGCGCAAGGTCGTGGCCATCGGCTCCTCTACGGGCGGCGTCGAAGCGCTGATCGCGGTATTGCAGAAGTTCCCGGCCAATTGCCCGCCGACCGTCATCACCCAGCACATGCCGCCGACCTTTACCAAGAGCTTCGCCGAACGGCTGAACCGCATCTGCGCGCCCGTCGTGGAAGAGGCAACCGACGGAGCGCGCCTGCAGACCGGCAAAATCTACCTTGCGCCAGGCGGCGAGCGCCATTTGCAGATCGCCAACCGGGCAGCACCCTGCTGCCGTCTTCTGGAGCGCGATCCTGTCAATGGCCACCGCCCTTCCGTTGATGTGCTGTTCGATTCCGTTGCCGAACTTGCAGGACGCAACGCCGTTGGCGTGATCCTGACCGGCATGGGTCGAGATGGTGCCGCCGGGCTTCTGAAGATGCGCCATGCCGGCGCCCGCACCGTCGGTCAGAACGAAAAAACATGCGTCGTCTACGGCATGCCCCGCGTCGCCTATGAGCTTGGCGCGGTAGAGCAGCAATTGCCGCTGGCCTCCATTGGCGAAGAAATCCTGAAACTAACCACTGCCCGCAAAGAAGGTGCTGACTAATGTCTCTCGCAGAAAAGATCAAAGTTCTGATCGTTGATGATCAGGTGACCAGCCGGCTGCTCCTCAGCGATGCCTTGACGCAGCTCGGTTTCAAGCAGATCACCGCCGCTGGCGACGGTGAGCAGGGAATGAAGATCATGGAGCAGCAGCCCCATCATCTCGTCATTTCCGACTTCAACATGCCGAAGATGGACGGTCTCGGTTTCCTGCACGCGGTGCGGGCGAACCCGACCACCAAGAAGGCCGCTTTCATTATTCTCACGGCGCAGGGCGACCGCGCGCTGGTGCAGAAGGCCGCCCAGCTCGGCGCCAACAACGTGCTCGCCAAGCCCTTTACCATCGACAAGATGCGTGCTGCCATTGAAGCGGTTTTCGGATCGCTGAAATGATTGAAACTGCGGCCAAGCGCGTACACATCATTCAGGGCGAGTATAAGGTCATCAGCGATCCCGACGTGGTGCTGACGACGATACTCGGTTCGTGCGTGGCCGCCTGTCTCAGAGACCCCGTTGCCGGCATCGGCGGCATGAATCACTTCCTGCTGCCGGGAACGGGGAGCGTGACCGGTGGAGATGCGACGCGTTATGGCGTGCATCTCATGGAACTTCTGATCAACGGGCTCCTCAAGAAGGGTGCGCGACGCGACCGGTTGGAAGCCAAGGTTTTCGGTGGCGCGAAAACGATCGCCAGCTTCTCCAATGTCGGTGAGCAGAATGCCATTTTCGCCATGCAGTTTCTGAAGGACGAAGGCATTCCTGTCCTCAGCTCTTCGACCGGCGGCGATCATGGTCGCAAGATTGAATTCTGGCCGGTCTCCGGTCGTGCCCGTCAGCATCCGCTGAGCGGCGCGGAAACCCAGAAGACGGTTGCTCTGGAAACACGTCCGGCACCGGCTCCCAAGCCTGTCGCCAACGACATCGAATTTTTTTAGTCACGGAGTTTCCAATGCAGCTTGCAGAGCCCACCGACGCCACTCCGTTCGAAGAAGCCTTGCCGGATGTGCTGATGCGGGTGGTATCGGAACTGCACGATGTCGCTTATCTCATCGAGCGTATCGAGCCGCAGTTGCTGGAGGTAACCAGCGGTCAATTGTCCACCGAAGGCGTAAAGCTGCTGCAGGGCATCGATCTTGCCGTGCAGAAGACGCGGGGCCTCGCCGAGTTCATCGATACCATTACGGGGTCGATCTCCAGTGAGTGGATCGTGGATGTCAGCACGGCGCTCAGCCTCGTGAAGCTGGCCGAGATGCAAAAGGCTCTCGGCGCTGCTTACCGTCACGGCCACTCGCAGCCCCTCGACAAGGCCTCAGGCGACTTCGACCTGTTTTAGAGCAAATCGGCCCTTCCTCCCTTCCCGCGCGGAATGCGGAGAAAGGCAACGCTCGCGCAAGCTTCGCACCCTATTGTCATCACGGGGCCAAAAGGTCTCGGACTCTATGAATGACGGTGCGGAACAGAATGAATCTGTTAAATCAAATCCCTCAGGTCTTGAAGAATGTCGCGGCGCTGGGGCAGACGCGGCTGCTGATGTTGGGCGGCGTGGGCGTTGTGTCCATGGCCATTATCCTCGCGGCAGCTCTTTATGTTAACCGTCCCGCTTACGAGACCCTGTATGTGGGACTTGAAAAGAGCGACCTCAACAAGATCAGCATTGCGCTCGCCGAGTCGGGTCTCGACTTTCAGGTGGGAACCGATGGTTCCAGCCTCCAGGTCCCCGTCGGCTCGACCAGCAAGGCGCGGCTGCTTCTTGCAGAACGCGGCCTGCCTGACAGCGCCAACGCCGGTTACGAGCTTTTCGACAATGTCGGCTCTCTCGGCCTGACCTCCTTCATGCAGGAAGTGACGCGCGTTCGCGCCCTTGAGGGCGAGATCGGCCGCTCCATTCAGCAGATCGACGGTATCGCGGCTGCCCGCGTCCATATCGTGATGCCCGATGTCGGCAATTTCCGCCGCGGCGAACAGAAGCCGACCGCATCCGTCATGATCCGGGCCAGCGCTTCAGCCGGCCGCAAAGCCTCCGCTTCGATCCGCCACCTCGTCGCGTCGGCCGTTCCAGGCCTTGAAGTCGATGATGTGACGCTGCTCGATTCGACAGGTCAGCTTCTCGCCTCCGGCGACGACGTTACCAATGCGGCGATGAACCGTTCGCTGACGCTGGCGCAGAACGTCCAGCAGGAAATCACGACCAATATCGACAAGGCGCTGGCGCCTTTCCTCGGCATGGACAATTTCCGCTCCAGTGTGACCGCGCAGCTCAATACCGACAGCCGCCAGGTCCAGGAAACCGTCTACGACCCGGAGTCCCGCGTCGAGCGCTCCGTGCGCACGGTCAAGGAAGATCAGAAATCGCAGGAAACCCAGCCCGATACCGCAGCGACCGTCGAACAGAACGTGCCGCAGGCAGCACCGCAGGGCGGCGGCGGCGGTCCGCAGTCTTCCGACCAGTCGGCCAAGAAGGAAGAGCAGACCAACTACGAAATCAATTCCAAGACGGTCGCCACGGTCAAGAACGGTTACACGCTCGAGAAGCTTTCGGTTGCCGTCGTCGTCAACAAGGGTCGCATCGCGAAAATGGTCGGCGAACCTGCCGATCAGGCCAAGATCGATGCCTATCTTGCCGAAATGCAGAAGATCGTCACCTCCGCAGCTGGCATTTCCGCTGACCGCGGCGACATGGTCACCCTGACGGCCATGGACTTCCTCGAAACGCAGCTGCTCGACGAAGCCGCCACCGGGCCTGGTGTCATGGAAGTGCTGAGCCGCAACTCCGCCGGCATCATCAACTCGCTCGCCTTCGTCGCCGTCGCCTTCCTGGTTGTCTGGCTTGGCGTCCGTCCTCTCGTCCGCACGGTCACAGGCAACGGTGCTGCCGCAGGCCAGCTCAGCCAGGAAGCGGCTGGTCTTGAACTGCCGGACTTCTCTCCGGGCATGGATGCAGGTGCTGGCGGCCTCATGGAAGGCTTCGGGGCGGACTTCGGCTTCGACAGCACCGACGATCTCCTGGCAGGAAACGATGGCGAAGGCACCTTCAACCGCCGGGTTCGCGAAGGACCGGAACGCAGGCTCTCCCGCATGGTGGAGATCAGCGAGGAAAGAGCCGCCAAGATCCTGCGAAAATGGGCAGTGGAAAAAGCAGCATGATGTGGAAAAAGGCCGGTTTCTCCGGCCTTTTTTCGTTGTCGCCGGGTTTTTGCTATCCTTGGCGAACGCATCGTGGCAGTGTCGGTTTGGGACACTGTTTACGAAAAATTCAGTAACGATACATTTTGCTGGGAATTGGCTGATAATGCCGTTTATCGATTGAACAGCTTTTCAGTATGTTTTTTGGCAATAGACGAACGGTGAAATACGTGGAAAGGCTGTTGCCAGGGAATGGCAAACTTCGGTCTGTTCCATAAAATGAAATGATTCGGTCTCCGGGGGCGTGCCAAGCCGCTTTTTTGGTTAGCTTCTCGAATGGAATGATTCCATCCCGATGTATCACCTCCCGTTGGGAGCAAGAGGGCGTAGGCGATTGAAAGTCGATGTTGATATCCGCAGGCTGTCGGCCAAGCCTATGGAGGGCATGGGTAAACCCCTGCCGCGCGATCAGCTTGCCAAGAACGTCGCAGCCACGGCTGCTGCCGGTAACGTTGCAGGCGCGCTTGATCTGCTGGTAACCTACGCTGGCGCCTCGCATTATCTGCTGGCGCGGGATGATCTTCTCGAAGAAACCGGGCTGAAATTCATCGTCACCTCCGACTGGCCGTTCGATCTGGTCCGTCGGCTCGGCGTCGAGCTGGCAAACAACCAGAACAGGTCGAGCGAGATGGAAAAATGCCTCTCGCTGCTGCAGCCGCGATTGCTGATGCTGCCTGATGATGTCCCTGTTCCCCACGGTATTGACCGTCAGTATTCGGCGCTGTCTTTCTGTGTGGGTCGCATTCGCCTTTCCCTTCTGCTTTTGTTTCCCGAGGAGGCAGTGCCTTCGCCGGAACGGCTGCGCGAAATCGCCCTTCTGACGGGCTATTGCGTCAGCTTCGGCATTGCCAGCGAAGCAAAGACGGTGCGCGATATTGATCTCACCGAGCGTGAGCTTGAGTGCCTGTTCTGGATCGCGGAAGGCAAGACAAGCGATGAAATTGCCATGATCCTTGGCATTTCGCGCAATACGATCAATAATTACATCACAAGCGTGATGCGGAAAACGGCGACAAAAACCCGCTCGGAGGCAATCGCCTACGCCGTGCGCAACAACCTCGTATAGGTCGGACGGATGGGACAGACGAAAGACAATGAAGGTACTGGCCAGACGGGCATGTTTTACCGCAGTCCCGTCGTGACGAGCCGGTCGGATCTGTTTCCGAAACTCGTCGCCATGCAGAAGCTTGTCGGCGCGCGAAATTTCGTGGTGACGAAAGCTGCCGCTTCCGGTTTCCCCAACAAGAAGAAGATGACCTGTGAGCTGGAAAACTGGGGCATGAATGCCGCAGAACAGAGCGCGCAGTTCATCCGCGCCGTCGGTGATATTCTCCTTGATCATATCGAGACGTCGCTCCTGCCTGTCATCTGGCGCAACAAGAATGCCGGCGGCTTTGCCGACCTTCCCGATGTTCCAGCGCTTCTGCGCCGCATCGAAAATGACGTCTTGCCCTATGCGGGGCTTGCCCTGCCAGTGCGGCTCGGCACAATCGGCAACGGCTATATCGTCTTCTGCGGCACCAATCTCGTCCTAGACAACGAGGTCGTGATCGAGCAGCACATCAAATGCTGCGAGATCATGGTGGATATGCTGGCGCTGGACGAGCGAAAGGCCGCCCCTTCGGAAGCGTTGAGCGAAAGGGAAATCGCCTGCCTGCAACTGGCGGGGGATGGTCGCATCAGTGAAGAAATCGCGGTCAAGCTCGGCCTTTCCGTGCATACCGTCAACGCCTATCTCGGTTCGGCAACGATCAAGCTCGATTCCGTCAACCGTATTCAGGCAATCGCCAAGGCGATCCGACTGGGCTACATCCATTGAAATGAACTGGCGGGTCCTCCGCTTGACCGTCAGGTAGCCGACTTGGCTTCTGCACCTTAAAACGTGCTATCCGCACTTCGCGGTTTTTTAACAGTTGCCAATTAGAACTTTCGTAAGTTTAGTTTTGGGGGCACTGTTTCATGCACAATCGGATATTCAGGTCCGTGGCGGGTAAGGTCGTTGCATTGACGATCGGCCTGATCGCGCTCAGCGTGGCGGCAGTTGGTTTTTCGACCTATATCCGCTTGAAGGACAACATCATCACCACCGCGCTGCGTGACACGAACAGCGCGATGCGCAACATGGCAATCCTCTATGAGATGAAGGTTGGCGGCGTTGCTCTCGAAATGGTGGATGGCAACCTCAAGAGCGTCGGCCGCGCCAGCATCGGAACGATGCGCGACAATGACCTCGTGGACCGCACCGCAGCCGGAAACGGCGGGATTTCCACCGTTTTTGAAGCCAAGGGTGGCGAGTTCATTCGCCTGACCACCAACCTCAAAAATGAGAAGGGTGAGAGAGCGGCGGGCACCAAGCTTGCGACCGATCATCCTGCGTTCGAAAAAGTCTCCAAGGGTGAATCCTATTTCGGCACGGCGACGCTGTTCGGCATCCGTTACATGACGGGCTACATGCCGGTCACCAACAAGACAGGCGCAACGGTCGGCATTCTTTTCGTTGGCGTTCCTATGGATGTCTACGACGCCCAGATTTACAGCCTGCGCGACATGATGCTGCTCTGCGGTTCGCTGGCCATGCTCGGCGTTGGACTGCTCGCTTATTTTGTCATCAGGCGTACGCTTCAGCCGCTGGGCAAGCTCACCGCGGCGGTCAAGTCTCTTTCTGACGGCGATCTCGATACGCCGATCCCTTACGCCACCAACACCAACGAATTCGGCAACATCGCTCGCGCCCTGGTCATCTTCCGCGAGAATGCACTTGAGAAACTGGCGATCGAAAGCCAGAGCGCGGAAGAACGCTCCGCTGCGGAATCCGAACGGCACCGCAACGACGCCGAAAAGCAGGAAATGGACAGCCAGATCGAGTTCGCCGTCGGTGAGATCGCGTCGGGTCTTGGCAGGCTGTCGCGTGGCGATCTCAGCCGCACCATCGACACGCCCTTTGCCGGCCGGCTCGATCGTCTGCGCACGGATTTCAACGAGTCCCTGCTCAACCTGCGCGATGCGCTGGGGCAGATCCGCGAGCGCACGCTCGTCATCCAGCACAGCGGTCTCGAAATCGAACAATCCTCGGTCGATCTGTCGAAGCGGACCGAAAACCAGGCCGCCTCGCTGGAAGAGACAGCGGCTGCCGTGGACGAAATCACCGCCACGGTCAGGTCCTCGGCCGAGCGGGCTCGTGAAGCCAACGAGGCCGTCCGGGTGACCAAGCAAAGTGCCGACAGCTCCGGCTCGGTCGTCAGCAACGCTGTCGATGCCATGGGGCGCATTGAGGACGCATCGCGCAAGATCGAACAGATCATCGAAGTCATTGACGATATCGCCTTCCAGACCAACCTCCTTGCCCTGAA
Organism: Agrobacterium sp. DE0009; assembly: GCF_007680755.1. Classification (NCBI taxonomy): domain Bacteria; kingdom Pseudomonadati; phylum Pseudomonadota; class Alphaproteobacteria; order Hyphomicrobiales; family Rhizobiaceae; genus Agrobacterium; species Agrobacterium sp. DE0009. The sequence goes on along the minus strand of NZ_VEIU01000001.1, from coordinate 1,434,705 downwards.
CGCCGGCATCGAGGCGGCACGGGCCGGCGAGGCTGGCAAGGGCTTTGCCGTCGTGGCGCAGGAAGTGCGCGAGCTTGCGCAGCGCTCGGCGGATGCGGCCCGCGAGATCAAGCAGCTCATCAACCAGTCCACCCATGAAGTCAGTTCCGGTTCGAAGCTGGTGCAGGAGGCGGGCACGGTTCTTTCCGCCATCAGTCAACAGATCGTCACCGTCAGCCAGCATGTCGAAACCATCGCGACGGCAACGCAGGATCAGTCCTCCGCACTTCACAACGTCAACAGCTCCGTCAACCAGATGGATCAGATGACGCAGCAGAACGCGGCGCTTGCCGAACAGTCGAGCGCGGCCAGCATGATCCTGTCGGGTGAGGTCAAGGCGCTTCTCGAGCTGGTGCAGCGGTTCCAGATGGAGCAGGGCTCTGCCGGACACTCGGATCGCTTCAACCGCGCGGCCTGAGGCTCCATTTCCAAATGATCCAGGACGCCCGGTCCGCAAGGTCCGGGCGTTTTTATTCGGCCGCTGCTTTCGCCGTGCTGGATATCTGGTTGATATAGGCCCTAAGGGCCGCCGGCTTCACCGGCTTGTGCTGGACGGAAATTCCATATTTCTCGGCTTCGCTGCGCACTTCGGGGCTGCGGTCTGCCGTGACCAGCAGGGCAGGGATCGCCTTGCCGTAAAATGTCCTGATAAAACGGATGGCGCCGATGCCGTCTCCATCATCAAGATGATAGTCGGCGATGATGACATCGGGTGCCGATGCCAGAGCGAGGAATGGCTCTTCCAGCGCGGCAACCGAACCGGCGGGCAAAACCTCGCAGCCCCATCCGCTCAGCAGCAGCGTCATCCCCTCCAGGATTGTCGGCTCGTTATCGATGCACAGCACCCGAACGCCCTGGAGGCGATTGCTGACCGGGGACGGCGCAATCGGACCATCGGACCTTGCTGGCCTGATACGGTCCGCCTCGCGCGGAAGATGGATGCGGAATGTCGTGCCTCTGCCGGGTGTGGAAATCAATTGAACCGGGTGATGCAACATGCGCGACAGCCGGTCGACGATGGAAAGGCCGAGGCCGAGGCCCGAGGCCGTTTTGGCGCCCTCGTCTAGCCTCGCAAATTCCTTGAACACGGTGCGGAACTTGGAGGAGGGAATGCCGATGCCGGAGTCCGTCACCTGAATGACCACTTCGCTACCCCGGCGGCGGGCACCGACAACCACCTTCCCTTGAAGCGTGTATTTGATGGCATTGGAGACAAGGTTCTGTATGAGGCGCCGAAGCAGATTGGGGTCGGAGCGCACCGTCAGCGATGTCGGCATGACAATAAGATCGAGGTTCTTTTCCTGCGCCATCGGCGCAAAGTCCGTCTCGATGCGTTTGAGCAACTCGTTCAAAGGCACAGATGTCAGCCGGGCCTTCATGGAGCCGGTATCGAGACGGGAAATATCGAGGACCGCGCCGAGAATGGTCTCAACCGATTCCAGCGCCGAATCGATATTCTGGACGAGATCGCTTTCTCTTGAAGCGCCAAGCCTTTCGACAAGCGAGGAAGAATAGAGGCGCGCGGCATTCAGGGGCTGGAGAATGTCATGACCGGCGGCGGCGAAGAACCGCGTCTTGCCGATATTCGCCTCATCGGCGGCAGCTCTGGCTTCCGCCAGTGCGCGGTTGACGCGGGTCAGTTCCACGGTGCGCTCCTCCACGCGCTGCTCCAGCGTTTCGTTTGCCTGTTTGAGAGCCTGATCGCTTGCGACGCGCTGGGTAATATCCGTGAAAGTGGCGACGATGCCCTTGTCCGGCATGGTGTTGGAGCGCACTTCAATGATGCGTTCACCGCCCCCGAGCACCAGCGAGAAAGGCAGGTCCATCGTCAGGAAACTGGTGATGAGCTCGCTCAAATCGCCTTCCGGCATATCGCCGCGTTCCTGCAGCATCGCAACGATGTCGGTAAGCGGCACGCCGACCTGACCGAATTGCTCGGGCAAATCCAAGAGCGTGCGGAAGCGGCGGTTCCAGATGGTCAATTGTTGCGAGCTATCGAAGACCGCAATGCCCTGATCCATCTGGGCCAATGCCGTCTGCAGCATATCCTGATTGTATTGCAACGCCTCGCTTGCCTGGTCGAGCAGCCAGGCCGTATCCGCGCTTGTATCCTCCGCCTTCTGGAGAATGATCGAGAGCACGAGACGGGCGGAGGAGGAGCCGATGGCGCTGCCGAGCAATTGTTCGGAGAAATGGATCAGCGCCATATCCGCCGGCTGGTCGTCATTGAGCTTTCTACCCGCGGTCTTCTCATAGGTGGCGAGTGACCGCAACATACGTTCTTCGCCGAGATAACGCGCGATCGCGGTCTTGAGATCGCCGACGCTGACCCGGGTTTTCCAGCCGCGCGTCGCAAATTGCGATTTCGAATGGCGCTTGACGAAGATGCCGGACTGGATGCGCTCCACCGGTCTCGGATTGCGGGAGAGCGAACCCAGAACGAAAGCAAGGCTGTTGACCAGCAGGCTGAGGATGACGGCATTGACGAAAGGATCGGCCTCCGGTCCATTAAAGATGGTGCTGCCGGAAAACAGGAAGCCGAGGATATTGGCCGCGACTTCGGAATTGTCAGGGCCGCCAAAACTCGGCAGGAACAGCAGGTAGGCCCAGACGAAAAAACCGGAGCTGAGGCCGGCAATGGCGCCACGCGCATTGGCCCGCCGCCAGAAAAGCCCGCCGAACAGGGCAGGCGCCATCTGGGCGATGGCCGCGAAGGCGAGAAGGCCGATGGAGGCGAGGCCCGTGGCACTGTCTGCGGCGCGATAATAGCCATAGCCCAGCAACATGACCGCAAAGATCGCGGTCCGGCGGATGTTGAGCAGCTCCTTGGCGAAGTTGTCCCGGTGCGGCGAACGGTTCAGCAGTTTCTGCCGTAGGAAGATCGGCATGACGATGTCGTTGGAAATCATGATCGACAGGGCCACCGAAGCGACGATCACCATGGCGGTTGCCGCCGAAAATCCACCGATGAAGGTGATGAGCGACACCACCGGCATCTCGTGGGTAAGGGGCAGTTGCAGCACATAAAGGTCTGCATCGCCATTGGCCCCGAGCGTCAGAATGCCGGCGAGCGCGATCGGCAGCACGAAGATATTGATGGCAATGAGATAAAGCGGCAGCAGGAAGCCCGCCATGCGCAACTCTTCAGGTGTGCGATTTTCGACCACCGTCACATGAAACTGGCGCGGCAGAAGAATGATGGCAAAGCCCGATAGCAGCGTCATCACGATCCAGCGGCTGACCGGCGTGTGATAGGTGACGGCCCGCATGGCCTCCTCGTTCGCCGTTGCCAGCTGCCAAAGATGCGCTGGCCCATCGAACAGGACGAAGAGCACGTAAAAGCCGACGGTGCACATGGCAACCAGTTTGACCAGCGATTCCATCGAGATCGCCAGGATGAGACCGTCCTGGTGCTCGGTTGCATCCGTGTGACGAGTGCCGAACATGACGGCGAAGCCAGCCATGACGAGGGTGACCACAAGCGGCAGATCAAGAAAATAAAGATTACCGCTGCCGATACCGTAATCGCCGGGATCGACCATCGTCGCCACGGAACTGGAAACCGCTTTCAGCTGCAGCGCGATGTAGGGAATGGCGCCGACCAGCGCGATGATGGCGACGATCATTGCCACGGTGGAGTTCTTGCCGTAGCGGGCGGCGATGAAATCCGCAACTGAGGTCAGCTTCTCCGTCTTTGCCAGATCGACGATACGGCGGATGATCGGCATGCCAAGGGTGAAGGCCAGGATGGGGCCCGTATAAATGCCCAGAAATTCGAGACCCTTGTCGGCAGCAAGCCCGACCCCACCGAAATAGGTCCAGGAGGTGCAATAGATCGCAAGGCTGAGCGCATAGACGAACGGGCGTCCCTTTTTGGGCGCCTTCCTCTCACGACTTTTCCTGTCCCCGTAGCTCGCGACCGCAAACAACAGGAGGATATAGGCGAAAGCCGAGCCGAATATGATCCACCCAGGAAGCACGCATCCTCCCATGCAAGAATTCCCTTGTATCAAGCATAGGCGAAATCCGCGCCCTTGAGAATGAGCGCGATCTGATCATAAAGTTCAAGACGAGCGTGCAAAAAAGCTAATAAATGCAATCTTGACGAATTCCAAAAGTGTAAGGGAATCTGTATGGTTGAAGGGGTAGGGACAGTCACATAGCTTCAGCGCGTGAAGCAGGAGAGAGGGACAATCTGAATGCTTAACGAATTTAAAACCTTCATTGCCCGCGGCAATGTCATGGACCTTGCCGTGGGTGTTATTATCGGTGCTGCTTTCAGCAAGATCGTCGACTCCGTCGTCAACGATCTTATCATGCCTATCGTCGGCGCAATCTTTGGCGGGTTCGACTTCTCGAACTACTTCCTGCCACTGAGCTCCAACGTCAATGCCACCTCGCTCGCCGCAGCCCGGGAACAGGGCGCCGTTTTTGCTTACGGCAACTTTCTGACCGTTCTCATCAACTTCCTCATCCTCGCCTGGATCATTTTCCTGATGGTGAAGGGCGTCAACAAGCTTCGTGATTCCGTCGAACGCAAGAAAGTGGAGGAAAAGCCGGCAGCCGCGCCGCCGCCGGAAGACGTCAGGCTCCTCATCGAAATCCGCGATCTGCTCAAGACGCGTTGAAACTGTGACCGATCCCCGGCGGGCCTGTTGGTGCCGGGGACGACCCATAAAGAAAATCCATGGCCGCCTCACGGATTATCATGCACATGACGGGTGTGATGCGATAAGAAGGCACGAAATGGAGTGTCTTTAATGTCGGTTTTGAACAGTCTGAGCGCGCGCTCTCTGGCGGCTCCCGAAAGCGGTATCGTCGAAGTCGTGAACTATGCCCGCGGCCGGGACAACCTGCTGCCGCTCTGGGTTGGCGAAGGCGATCTGCCAAGCCCCGATTTCATCAATCAGGCGGCCATTGATGGGCTGAACAACGGTGAAACCTTCTATACCTGGCAGCGTGGCATTCCGGAACTGCGTCAAGCGCTGAGCAGATATTATGAGCGCCATTTCGCGGCATCGCTGTCGCCGGAGCATTTTTACGCGACTGGTTCCGGCATGCAGGCAATCGTGCTTGCCGTACAGGCGCTGACATCGCCCGGCGACGAAATGGTCTATCTGTCGCCGACATGGCCGAATATCGTTGCCGCCATCGGTGTGGCCGGCGCGAAGGCGGTTCCGGTTGGTATCGATTTCAGGGATGGTCGCTGGGATCTCGATATCGACAGGCTGGAAAACGCCATTACCGGCAAGACGAAGGCGCTTTTCATCAATACGCCCTCCAATCCAACCGGCTGGACGGCGACGCTCGACAATCTCCGTGACGTTCTGGCACTTGCCCGCAAACACGATCTGTGGATCGTCGCGGATGAGATTTATGCGCTTTATCATTACGCGGGCACGCGCGCGCCTTCCTTCCTCGATGTGATGGAACCGGATGACAAGGTCGTCTTCGCCAACTCCTTTTCCAAAAATTGGTCCATGACAGGCTGGCGCGTCGGCTGGCTCGTCGCGCCGCCAGCCATTGGTCAGGTCATCGAAAACCTCATCCAGTACTCGACATCGGGCGTGGCGCAGTTCATGCAACGCGGAGCAGTTGCCGCGCTCGATCACGGTGACGGTTTCATCCATGAGAATTACCAACGGGCTCTGGCGTCCCGCGATATTCTCTGCGACGCGCTGATTGCCACCAACCGCGTGGAAACCCTGAAGCCGGATGGCGCTCTCTATGCCTTCCTCAAGATCGACGGTGTCAAGGACAGCCGCGCCACGGCGATTGATATCGTGGACAAAACCGGCGTCGGCCTCGCTCCCGGTACGGCTTTCGGCCCCGGCGGGGAGTTGTTCCTGCGTGCCTGCTTCCTGCGGGATCCCAGGCAGATTGAAGACGCTGCGGACAGGCTGGCCTCATACATTCTCGGCAGATGAGTTTTCATGTTGCCGTTTCTCTTTCACGCCGACGGGCGATCGCGCTGAAGTAGACAAATCGGCAACAAAATCACGGCTCATATCAAAAAATTGCAACCCCACGGCGTAACCATCGACGTGGGGTTTTTTGTGTGATATGCGCAATCTGTTCCGTTCGTGAGAACATCTTCATCTAATAAATAAAAAGCATCTGAAGACGCTAACCAATCGTAAGCCACCTTTTTAACGGGGCGGGGGATCGGCTGGGTATTGGCTGTGCAAGTAATCAATGATGAAGAATTATTGGCTTTGATGAACGCAAGAAAAGCAAACAGGGAAGTGGTGTCATGGCTGTTCTGGTCACGGGTGGGGCCGGTTATATAGGAAGCCACATGGTGTGGGCTTTGCTCGATGCCGGGGAGGAGGTCGTTGTCATCGACCGGCTCTCCACGGGGTCGCGCTGGGCAATCGCGCCGGCGGCGCGGTTCTATCTTGGCGACGTCGCGGACCGCGTGCTGCTCGACCAGATTTTCGAGCAAAACCACATCGAGACCATTTTCCACTTTGCGGGCTCCGTCAGCGTGCCTGAATCCATCAGCCGACCGCTTGAATATTACGAAAACAACACAGGCACGACGCGCGCTCTTGTCGCGGCGGCGGTCGCCCACGGTATCGGCAACTTCATCTTTTCGTCCACAGCGGCCGTTTACGGAAACCAGCCCTTCGATGGCCCGGTTCCAGAAACCGCGATCCTGAGCCCTGAGAATCCTTACGGCCTGTCGAAGCTCGCCTCCGAAATCATGTTGCGCGATGTCGTGCAGGCCCATGATTTCAACTATGTGGCGCTGCGCTATTTTAATGTCGCCGGTGCCGATCCCTTAGGTCGCGCGGGGCCATCACCCACGGGTGTCGCGAACCTCATCAAGGTCGCCTGTGAAGCCGCAACCGGTTGTCGCGACCGCGTCGATGTCTATGGGACGGATTACCCGACCGCCGACGGCACAGGCGTGCGCGATTATATCCACGTCAGCGACCTGATCGATGCACATCTGCTGGCCATGGCGCATCTGCGCGCCGGCGGCGGCACGCGCACCCTCAATTGCGGTTACGGCGTGGGCTACTCGGTGCTGGAGGTCCTGCAGTCCGTACAGCAGGAATCGGGATGCGATTTCCCGATCATCCACTGCCCGCGACGTCCAGGCGACATTGCCGCCATGGTTGCGGACTCGACGCGTATTCAGTCGGAATTCGGCTGGCGGCCCCGCTTCAACGATTTGACGACGATTGTTAGAACCGCGCTGCAGTGGGAGGCCAAACGTCAGGCCCAGCAAAGCAATAGAATTCCCCAAGTACGACGCAAGTTGGCGGCAATAGGCTGAGCGGCGTTTTCCTCACGGAAGACGGTTTTCGGGCGTGAAAAGAGCTTCGGGCTTCGACTGGCCTGCCGGACAAAAGCCGTGGCCTACTCCGAGTTGCCCTGCCGGCTGTCCTGGTTTTCCGCGCTGCTTTCATCGTCGGCAACAGGAATGGCATAGGAGCCATTCAGCCAGCGGGCGAGATCGAGCGAGCGGCAGCGGTCCGAACAGAAGGGATAGTCCTCCCGCGTTGAGGGCCGGCCGCATTCCGGGCACGGCTGGGCCTTGCGAAGCGGCGTGACGTTACCGGCGCTGTCTGTGGGTTTTGCCATGGCTTATCCCTCGAGCCAGCCCGACGTCACTTCAAATCCTTCTCCGGAAAGAAGCGACATGGTCTCGTAGAGCGGCAGGCCGACAACGTTGGTATAAGAACCGGTCAGCTTCTGCACGAACGCACCGGCGATGCCCTGAATACCATAGGCGCCAGCCTTGCCGCGCCATTGCCCGGAGGCGATATAGGCGTCGATCTCGCGTGTGGAGAGGCGCTTGAAACGCACCTTGGTCTCGGCAACCTTCTGGCGGATCTTGCCGCCCGGGGTCACGAGGCAGATGCCGGTATAGACCCAATGGCTGCGCCCCGAGAGAAGATGCAGCGCCGCCGAGGCCTCTTCCGTGTATTCCGCCTTGCCGACGATGCGGCGACCAACGGCGACCACGGTATCGGACCCGAGAACATAGGCGTCCTTCCACGTCTGCTCGCCTTTGAGCGCCGCCCGCGCGGCTTCCGCCTTCTGCAGTGACAGACGGCGACACAGCGTGCGCGGATGTTCGAGCTTGGCTGGCGTTTCGTCGATATCCATCGGCATCAGGCGCGCCGGTTCGACGCCGATCTGATTCAGCAGCTCCAGACGCCGCGGCGAGCCAGACGCCAGAACGAGCTTTTGTTTTGAATTGGTCATTGCGCGGCCCGGACGTCCGATGCGGAACGTGGATTACTTGAAACGATAGGTGATGCGGCCTTTGGTCAGGTCGTAAGGCGTCATCTCAACCAGCACCTTGTCGCCGGCGAGAACGCGGATACGGTTCTTGCGCATGCGGCCAGCGGTGTGGGCGATGATTTCGTGTTCGTTCTCAAGTTTCACGCGGAATGTTGCGTTCGGCAGCAATTCGGTTACGACGCCCGGGAATTCAAGGACTTCTTCTTTTGTCATGTAAGGGTTTTCTTCCTGTTGATAGTGCCGGACGTGTCCTGTCCGGGAAAATTGCGCGGAAACTACACAATCCCGGCACATTTGTGAACCTCTAAAGCATCGGCTTGAAAATCGCGATTGATTTTAACGCGCCTAGGCAAATTTCAGTCTTTTGAAAGCGTATCCGCCACCGGCTGCTGCCGCTTTGGCAGGCGTTCGGCGATCAGTTTTGCAAGATGATCCCGCACCTCGCGGTAGGCGTCGAGAATCTGCTCGCGCGTGCCTGTGGTCACCGTCGGATCCATGGTGGGCCAATAGACGACATCGAGAGAGTTCGAGCGCGTCAGTTCCAGTGCGGCGTGATGCGCTTCTGGGGTTAATGTAATGATCAGATCGAAAAAATCATCCTCGATCTCGTCCAAAGTGCGCGGTTTATGTTTGCCGAGCGAAAAACCCTGCTCCTCCAGCACCGCATCCACGAAGGGGTCGCGCTCTCCCGCCCGAACGCCCGCCGACTGAATGTAGATGCCGGGCGCCACCAGCCGTTTGGCGATGACCTCCGCCATGGGTGAGCGAATGGAATTCATGCCGCACATGAAAAGGACCGATTTCGGCGCTCGTCCTTCATTCGGCGCTGCGGCAGGATCGCTCATCTCTAACCCCGCCAATAAAGGACACAGACCAGGGTGAAGAGCCGGCGCGCAGTATCGAAATCCACCTTGATCTTGCCGGACAGCCGGTCCATCAGCGTCTGCGAACCATCATTGTGGATGCCGCGCCTGCCCATGTCGATCGCCTCGATCTGGCTTGGCGTAGAGGAGCGGATCGCCTCGTAATAGCTTTCGCAGATCAGAAAATAATCCTTGATGATGCGGCGGAACGGCGTCAGCGACAGGATATGGGTGGAGACATCCTTGTCGTCTTCGGTCTTGATCGAGAAGACCAGTTTGGAATCGACGAGCGATATATGCAGCCTGTATGGCCCGCCGTCATGCCCGGCAGGCTCAAAGGTGTTTTCTTCGATCAGGTCGAAAATCGCGACGGCACGTTCGTGCTCCACGTCGGGCGTGGACCGGCCGATGCTATCGTCCAGTACCACGTCGCAGAGCCGGAAGTCGCCTGACGCCATCGCTTAGCTTTCCGGGTTGAGGCGGATGGAGACTGAGCGCGCATGCGCGTCCAGCCCCTCCGAGTGGGCGAGCGTGATCGCTGCCGGCGCGAGCTGGCGCAGCTGATCAGGGCCTAGGCGCAGGATGGACGTGCGCTTGACGAAGTCCAGCACGGAAAGGCCGGAGGAAAAGCGGGCCGAGCGCGCAGTCGGCAGAACGTGATTTGAACCGCCGACATAATCGCCGATAACTTCAGGGGTGTGACGTCCAACGAAGATTGCGCCCGCGTTGCGGATATGCGCCATCAGGCTATCCGGATCATCGACGGCAAGCTCCAGATGCTCGGCGGCAATGCGGTTGGCAAGCGGAATGGCGTCGGTTAGCTTGTCGACCAGAATGATCGCGCCGAAATCCGCCCAGCTGGCCGCTGCCGTTTCGGAACGAGAGAGGCGTTTCAGCTGCCGCTCGACAGCAGCTTCAACCGCTTTACCGAGCTCGGCATTGTCAGTGATGAGAATCGATTGCGCGCCGCGATCATGCTCCGCCTGCGCCAGAAGATCGGCCGCGAGCCAATCGGGATTATTGTCCCTGTCAGCAATGACAAGCACTTCAGAGGGACCGGCGATCATGTCGATGCCGACGGTGCCGAAGACCTGCCGCTTGGCTGCCGCTACATAGGCATTGCCTGGACCGACGATCTTGGCAACCGGCGCTATGGTCTCGGTGCCGTAGGCGAGCGCGGCCACGGCCTGCGCTCCGCCGATGCGGTAGATTTCCTCAACGCCGGCGATACGCGCCGCCGCGAGCACGGCGGGATTGACCGCGCCGCCATTGGCGGGGACGACCATGACGACGCGCTCCACACCGGCGACCTTGGCTGGCACGGCATTCATCAGCACGGAGCTTGGATAGCTGGCGGTACCGCCGGGCACATAAAGGCCAACTGCCTCGATGGCCGTCCAGCGCGAACCGAGGCCGACGCCGATATCGTCCTCGTAGATGTCATCCTTCGGCATCTGTCGCGCGTGGTGTTTTTCGATGCGACGCGCCGCGAGTTCGAGCGCCTCGATGACGTTTGTATCGACCATCGAGAACGCGGCGTCGATTTCATCCGCCGTCACCCGCATGGAAACCTTGGTAAAATCAATGCCGTCGAATTTATGGGAATAATGGGCAAGGGCCGCATCGCCGCGATCACGGACATCAGTGATGATGTCGCGAACGATCGCGTTGACGTCTTCGGAAACTTCTCTCTTGGTTGTCAGGAAGGCCGCAAATTTCTGTTCGAAATCAGCCGATGCCCGCTCCAGCCAGATTGCCACGCCATTACCCTTTCATAGTCCCCGCGGGTGAACCCGCGAGGTGCACGAACTTGCCCGCTTAAAATGCGGCTCTGGTAAGTGGCATAAATCGAAACGGCAAGGAAAGGCAACCGTCGCGACGGCTGGCGACAGTTATTCGCTGTCGGGATGATGCGGTTTTGTGGTTGTTTCCCACGCGCCGCTGACATCGGTCAGCTGCGCCTCGATGCATTCGACATCCAGGGCGATGGTTCCCCCGCCGGAAAGCGCCAGTTCGACGACACCATCGGGTCCCTCGCCATTGGGGATGAAGCGCACGGCCAGAAGCGAAAGCACCTGTTCCCTGTCGGCGAGATTGATGGATTGCGAGCGCACGGCCAAGACGCGCTTCAGAAAAATCACACTGCGGCAGCGTTCCGGCGGCGTATTCTTTTTGGTGGTGCTCTCCCAGACGAAACGGTTGGCGGAGAGTGTGAACTGCCTGTGCTTCGGCTCGAAGGCAACATCCTTCAGCTTGAAGACGCTGTCCTGCAAATGTGTCGAGATGATCGAGAGATCTTCGGTATCCAGCGCCAGCAATTTGAGGCCGCTCATCGTTATCGTCCTTTTCTGCGGCCACGAGCCGCCCTGTCTATTTCTGATAGTTGAAATAGGCAGTCACGGCCCGGTCTGCAACGGGCAAGCGGATGAGCGGCGTTGAGATGATCAGTCGCTGACACGCTCAACCAGCGCGCCGCAGCGGGTGAGCTTTTCTTCAAGACGCTCGAAACCGCGGTCGAGGTGATAGACGCGTGACACCATGGTCTCGCCTTCCGCTACGAGGCCGGCAATCACCAGCGACACGGAAGCGCGCAAATCGGTCGCCATCACAGGCGCACCCTTGAGGCGGGACACACCCTCGATGCGGGCCATCTGGCCGGAGAGCGAAATCCTGGCACCAAGACGGGCGAGTTCCTGCACATGCATGAAACGGTTCTCAAAAATCGTCTCTGTAATGTGCGAGACGCCCTGAGAGCGCGTCATCAGCGCCATGAACTGCGCCTGCAGGTCGGTCGGGAAGCCGGGGAAGGGCTCGGTGACGATGTCGACCGGCTGGATGCCTTTGCCGTTGCGCACGACGCGCAGGCCGGTCTCCGTCTCACTGATCGTGGCGCCTGCAAGCTTGAGTGTGTCGAGCGCGTTGTCCAGCAGCGATGCCCGCGTTCCTTCCAGCACCACGTCACCCCCGGTCATCGCGACCGCCATGGCGTAGGTGCCCGTTTCGATGCGGTCTGGCAGAACACGGTGGCGCGCGCCGGAAAGCGAGGTGACACCTTCGATGGTGATGGTGGAGGTGCCGGCGCCTTCGATCTTCGCGCCCATCGCGATAAGGCAATTGGCGAGATCGACGACCTCGGGCTCGCGGGCGGCGTTGTGGATGACGGTGGTGCCGCGGGCAAGGCTTGCCGCCATCAGCATAACATGCGTTGCGCCAACGGAAACCTTCGGGAAAGTATAGACGGCACCGATCAGGCCACCCTTGGGTGCGGAGGCGTTGATATAGCCGCCATCGATCTCCATCGTCGCGCCGAGCGCCTGCAGCCCCTCGATGAACAGATCCACCGGTCGCGTGCCGATGGCGCAGCCGCCGGGCAGCGAAACACGGGCGCGGCCTTCACGCGCCAGCAGCGGGCCGATGACCCAGAAGCTTGCGCGCATCTTGGAGACCAGCTCATAGGGAGCTGTCGTATCGACAATGGTGCGGCAGGTGAAATGTACGGTGCGGGAATAGGCTTCGCCCTGGCTTTCGCGGCGGCCGTTAACCGAGATGTCGACGCCGTGATTACCGAGAATGCGGATGAGCTGCTCCACGTCCGCCAGATGCGGGACGTTTTCGAGCGTCAACGTATCGCTTGTCAGAAGCGATGCTATCATCAACGGCAGGGCCGCGTTCTTGGCGCCGGAGATGGGAATGATGCCGTTGAGCGTATTGCCACCCGTAATTCTGATGCGATCCATGCGTCCCTACGGGCCTTTGCCCGCCTTTCTTATCCTGCCTTGTGGAAAGGCGTGTCCATAGACCAGTTTCCACGGCGTTTCAATTTATGCTGGTTGAATTGTCTATGAAGATGATTCGTCCGTTTTTGCGGCAGGCAGGCCGACCGTGTGGTCTTCCTCGCCCGCGCGGCGCGCGCGAACCTGCTGTTTGCGCTTCAGGAGATTTTCCCGCAGCTTCTTCGCCGCCCGCGCCTTCCGCTCCGCCTCCCGTTGCCGCGCCTTTTCGCCGGGCCCCGCCTGGGCCTTGCCATCGCTCGGCGCTGCAGAGGCGTCGTCAGAAGCGCCACGGGAAACGGTGGCCATTGCCTGTTTGTCATGATGGTCGTTCATAGAGTGAGCAATATCTGAAAAATGCATTTTTCAACAGGGGGCACGCTTTTTTGCCCTGCTGGATGAAGAATATCGTTTTGCGACTTGCGCTCGTCAAAAACCTATGGCAATAGGCCGCCACGCTTGATGCTGAAGCAAATGCTTCGGCACCGGATGCTGCTATAGCTCAGGGGTAGAGCACTCCCTTGGTAAGGGAGAGGCCGAGAGTTCAAATCTCTCTAGCAGCACCATTCTTTCCCAAAAATCAAATATTTACATTGGTTGTTAAGCTGATCGGCCAAATCGTGGACACATGCGAGCATCGGTCGATCGTCAGCAAAAGGAAAACCGCGCCCCTTGCGAAGCGCGGTTTCCATATCCGAATATTCTGTTGCTGCCAGAGCGGGACGAAACCGCCCGTAGCCATCGGGCGCCGCTTACTGACGGAATAGCGACAGAATATTTTCGGAGCTGGTGTTGGCAATGGAGAGCGACTGGATGCCCAGCTGCTGCTGTGTCTGAAGAGCCTTGAGCTTTGTGGATTCTTCGTTCATGTCAGCATCAACGAGACGGCCAATGCCCTTGTCGATGGAGTCGGTCAGCTTCGAGACGAAGTCTTCCTGAAGGCCAATGCGCATTTTGATCGAGCCGAGGGCGGCGGACGCGCTGCTGATCGACTGAAATGCGGTTTCAACATCGGTCAGAAGATTACCGATGGTGTAAGTCGGTGGTGTTGCCGCGTTGAACAGCTTGAGATCGATATCCCAAACGGAAATGCCGGAGGCCGTGCCGGGCTGGCCGATGATGCCCTTCGTCGTATCAAGCGTCGCGGGAGTGCCTGTCAGGCCGAAAAGCACATTGGCGGTCGTCGTACCGGCGGTGGTGTCGACCAGCGTGTAGTCGGTTTTCGTCACGCTGACGGTGCCGCCCGCGGTGCGCACGAAGCCGGAAACGACGGTCTTTGCGCCAGTGCCCAGCAACCAGTTTTCGCCGCTGAAGGATGCGCCCTGCGCAATCGATTCGAGCTGCTTCTTCAGCTGATCGATTTCTTCCTGGATCTTCGTCTTGTCGACACCTTCTTCGGTTGCCGCGACGATCTTGGACTTGATCTCCTTGACGACTTCGACGGTGCTTTCCATTGCAGAATAGGCAACATCGACCTTGGCGGCGCCAAGTCCGAGCGCGTCCTGAACGGCGGAGAGCGCCATGTTGTCGGAACGCATGGTTGTTGCGATCGACCAATAGGCGGCGTTATCGGAGGCCGACTTTACCCGCAGGCCGGAAGACACTCTGGATTGGGTTTCCTCGAGCTGGCTGCTGATGCCGCGCAACGTCTGAAGAGCCGACATGGCGGCGATGTTTGTGAGAATACTTGTCATAATTGCCCCTCTGAGCTGGCTAAAAGGAAGGGACATTCCGGGATCGCCGGAAACGACAGCGCGGCGTGATGCCTGTTAACCTCTTTTTCGTCTTGGTTAACGAGTCGTTTCGATGCGTCGATTTAGCCGTGATTTGGTTAATGATCTCTTAATCGAAAATTTTTTCAATTGCGCAGGTGAGCGTATAAACAAAAACCGCGCCTTTCGGCGCGGTTGATGGTTCCGATTGTATGCTACCGATTAACGGAAGAGCGTCAGGATGCTCTGCGAGTCGCTGTTGGCGATAGACAGGGCCTGAACGCCGAGCTGCTGCTGCGTCTGCAGAGCCTTGAGGCGGGTGGACTCTTCGTTCATGTCGGCGTCGACGAGGCGGCCAATGCCCTTGGTGACCGAGTCGGACAGCTTGGAAGCAAAATCTTCCTGCAGGCCGATACGCATGGAGAGCGAGCCGAGCTTTGCTTCGGCGCTTGTCATTGCTTTCAACGCAGTTTCAACCATCGTCAGAGCTTCAGCCATATTGGTGGCACGGTCAGCTACTGCGAACGTGTTGAGGTCCAGAGTGTAGACGGACTGGGCGCCGGCTGCGCCAGTGAGAGTGGAGGTTGTGCCCAAGATACCAAGAGTACCAGGCACTCCGGTAGCGGGATCGATTGAATCAAACAGAACGTTGCCGGTATTAGCGGTGTCAAGAGCGTACTTCGTCGTGGTGACGCTTACAGCGCCACCGGTAGCGCGTACGAATCCAGAAACAACAGACTTATCCGGGGCGGCCGCTGTACCGGTCGCTACGCCGACCAGCCAATTTTCACCGTAGAAGGAAGCGCCTTGCGCAATCGATACCAACTGCTTCTGCAGCTGGCTGATTTCTTCCTGGACCTTGGAGCGGTCGACGCCTTCTTCGGTCGCCGTAACCAGCTTTGCCTTGATTTCCTTGACGACGTCGATTGCAGCGTTCATGCCGGCAGAAGCGGTGTCAACCTTGGCGGCGCCGAGGCCGAGCGCGTCGGAAACAGCGGAAAGCGCCATGTTGTCGGAGCGCATGGTGGTCGCGATGGACCAGTAGGCAGCGTTGTCAGAAGCGTCGCCAACGCGAAGGCCGGAGGAAACGTGTGCCTGGGTGGTTTCCATGTTCTGGCCGATAGAGCGCAGGGTCTGGAGCGCAGACATTGCTGCGACATTCGTGATAATGCTCGTCATAGTAGTGTGCCCCTTGAATGGCTGATTAAAGAAGGGACATTCCGGTTTCACCGGGAACGGTGCGCAGCATCATGCTTGCTAACTGGCTGATTTTTAACGTTAGCTCACCGTTTCGATGAGCATTAGGTAACGCGGGTTTGGTTAATGAATCGATAAACGGCAAAAGAAATTCAGCAGCAGCAATATTTAAAATGCAACCCTTGCGCGCGCACGCGCGTAACCTCAAATGTTTAAAAAAAAGATAAGGCCGCACCCGTTTCAGGATGCGGCCTCATGCATGCATCGGGTCCGGTTCAGCCTTCCGGACCTTTATGCCTTCTATCTCATCTGCGTTCGGTCAGCCCCCGATTGCCTCTGAGAAGAAATCTGTCCCCCAGCCCCCAAGGGCTATGAGAAGCGCGGCTCTTAACGGAAGAGCGACAGGATGCTCTGCGAGTCGCTATTGGCGATCGAGAGAGCCTGGATTGCCAGCTGCTGCTGCGTCTGCAGAGCCTTCAGCTTGGTGGACTCTTCGTTCATGTCGGCGTCGACCAGACGACCAATGCCCTTTTCGAGAGCATCACCCAGCTTGTCGGCGAAGCTCTGCTGCAGGTCGATGCGAGCAGAGATCGAACCAAGGTTGGATGCAGATGTCTGCATTGCCTTGAGAGCCGTTTCCACGGTGGTCAGGTCGGCGGCAAGGTCGGTGGACGTCGTAACGTTGATCGCGATGGTGTTTGCCAGCAGGCCACCCGTGCCGGCACCCGTTGCCGGGTCGACGCTGTCGAAAAGCGGAGCGGTGGTGTAGGATGCGGTCGTAACCTTGACGCCGGCCGTATCACGGACGAAGCCCGAAACGACGGTCTTGGCGCCCGCGGTGCCGACCAGCCAGTTTTCGCCGTTGAAGGAAGCGCCGTTGGCAACGCTTGCCAGCTGAAGGTTCAACTGGTTCAGTTCTTCCTGAACCTTTGCCTTGTCAACGCCCTGTTCGGTGGCGGTAACGAGCTTGCTCTTGATTTCGGTGACGACCTTGATTGCGGCATCCATGCCGGCATAAGCCGTATCGACCTTCGCGGCGCCGAGCCCGAGAGCGTCCTGGGCAGCGCTGATAGCGCCCTTATCCGAACGCATGGTCGTTGCGATGGACCAGTAAGCGGCGTTGTCCTTGGCGGCGCCGACGCGCATGCCCGTGGAAATGCGATCCTGCGTCGTGGACATGTCGCTGGAGATGGAGCGCAGCGTCTGGAGAGCGGACATCGCCGAAGCGTTAGTGAGAATGCTTGCCATAATAAATGTGTCCCTTTGTTTTTACGAGATACTGGAGTGGGGACATACCGGGCTTTGTATTACCGGTCGCAACGTTTCGGCTTCATGCCACTCGGTTCAGAAATACTCAGTTTCAGAAACCAAACCCGCTGCGTGTGATTGGAATTTCGCAGCGAAAAATTGCCCAATTATTAATTTGAACGTCCAGAAATAGTGGAGTGTACTTATGGTTACTACTGGATTTATTGAATTGGTAAATTTTTAATCCAGATATATAGTTACCACTCGCTTAGCAAAAATGGTAAACAAAAGCTCAAAACGCGAAAACCCCGCGGCCGTGGGCACGCGGGGTTAAAAAACAGGGTTAACGGGTGTCAAACCGGCACAGGCGTCGTCAGTTGAACGATCTGACGAGACTGCCGACAAGCAGGTTCCAGCCGTCGATCAGCACGAAGAAAAGAATCTTGAACGGCAGGGAGATGGAGGTGGGCGGCAGCATCATCATACCCATGGCCATGGTGATGGTCGCGACGATGAGGTCAATGACCAGGAATGGCAGGATGATGAGGAAACCGATCTCGAAACCGCGCCTGATCTCCGACAGCATGAAGGCCGGAACCAGCACGCGATAATCGACGACGTTGTCGGTCATCACGTCCTGACCGCGTTCGCGCGCGATATCGACGAAGAGCTTCAAATCCTTGTCACGCGTGTTGGCGTTCATGAAGGTACGGAAGGGCTCGGCAATGCGCTGCACGGCCTGCTGCTCGTTGATCTGGTTCTGCAACAGCGGCTGCACGCCATCAGTCCATGCTTTATCGAAGGTGGGGGACATGACGTAGAAGGTCATGAACATCGCCATCGACAGCAGAATCATGTTTGACGGGGTCGATGCCAGCCCCATGCCGGAGCGCAGGATCGAGAAGGCGATCACGAAGCGCGGAAAGCTCGTGACCATGATCAGGATGCCCGGAGCAATCGACAGAACCGTCAGAAGGCCGAAGGTGCGGATAATCCATGCCGCGACCGAACCGTCCACCTGTGTATTAAACAGCTCGGACGGAAATTGCTGGGCACTGGCAAGGCCCGGCAAGGCGAGGAGGACGGCGATGGTTACAAGAAATCGAATCATTCGATGACAAAGGTCCGGAACATGACCTTGGATACGCGCCCTTGAGAGCGCAGGTCAACTCGTTCCTGGATGTCATCCTTAAGATATTGAAAGCCGCGCGGGCCTTCCAGCTGCTGAAGGGAAACGGTGCGCACATAGGCCAGGATATCCTGATGGATATCCTCCGCCAGCGCTACTTCCACCGGCCCCTTGAACATCAGCGCCACTTCCAGCCGCACCCAGTTGGTCGCGGGATAGGCAAGGTTGGTGGTGATGGGATCGAGCTGGACAATGCCGTTCGCCTCGGCGGCGATTTTCTCGATCCCTTCGCCCTTCGTCTCCCCGTGGCCGCCGGCGGTGGCAGACGCATGCGCCTGCGCGCCCGCAGTCTTCGGGGCAATCATCCCGCCCACAACCCAGCCGCCGCCCGCACCCAGAACGGTGAGGATCGCAAGGCCAGCGATGGTCATGACCATCGAGGAGGATTTTTTCTTACCCTCTGCCTGTTCGTTTTCCATGCGTCAGTCCCGTTCCCGTGTGCCGGCGTCAGAGTGGCGAGAACAGGTCGACGACCTGCTGCCCGACCGGAGGCTGCTGCACTTCCGTCAGACGGCCACGGCCGCCGTAGGAGATGCGCGCTTCGGCGATACGCTCGTAGGAGATCATGTTCTGCGCATCGACATCCTGCGGCCGCACGATACCGCCCACGTTCAGGATGCGGATTTCGTGGTTCACACGCACTTCCTGAGAGCCGCTGATGATGAGGTTGCCGTTTTCAAGAATGCCTGTCACGACGGCAGCGACGAGCAGCGTCAGCTTTTCGGAGCGCTTGGTCTTGCCCTTGGCTTGCGTGTCGGTGTCTGAACCGTACTTGATGCTGGAATCAGCCTGCGGGTTCCAGCCGAATATTTCCGCCTTTGCCTTCCAGTTCAGACCACTCGCATTGGTGCGGTTGCGCTCGGTTTCGTTGTCGAAATCGGCCTTGTCGTTGATCTGGATGTTGACGGTCAGGATGTCGCCGATGTTCAGCGCACGCAGGTCCTTGAAGAGCGCGCCCTGGCTGTCGCTCCAAAGCGAATAGCCGCTCGCCATGTGCTTCGGCTGCTTGGGATACATGCCCATCTGCGGAGTCTGGCTGAATTGCAGGCCGCTGCCGATCGGACTCATCGCGGGTGCGTTACCGATTTCTTTCAGGGTCTGGTTGTTCTGGCAGCCGGCGAGCAGGGCAAGCGGCAGGAGGAGGGCCGGAAGACGACGCGTGCTCATGAGGGATCCTTCGAAGTGTTTTTATCGATCGCCTGCGACATGATGCCAGCGACGGTGGCGGCCTTCTGTGCGTCCATCTCGCTGAGGATGAGACCGGACTGACGCGGCGGCAGCTGCATGATGATGGCGGCCGCAATTTCCACATGCATCTTTTCGAGCTGCGGTGCTGCGGCGTCCGCCTTCATCGTCTTATAAATGTCGACGAGATTGCTTTTTGCCTGGTTGAGGAAGTGCTCGCGACGCGCCAGCCAGTCCTCATATTCGGCCTTACGGTTTTCCAGCACGGCGATGCGCTCGTTGACGTCGGACTGAAGCTTTTCAAGCTCCTGCTTCTGCATCAGGTAACGCTGGTCGCGGGCCGCATCGGCGATGTTGGTGCAGAATTTCTGGATTTCGTCCTGCGTGCTGAGTTCCGAGACCACATTCTGCTGGCTCTCGGCACCGGCAGCAGGCAGCAGGAAAAGCAGCGACGCCACCGCTGCAAAGCGGACGAGGCCATTCGAAAATACGTTTCTCTTCTGAGCGTCCATCATTGCAGCACGAGCTCCGCCTGAAGGGCGCCGGCGGATTTGATGCCTTGCAGGATGGCGATGATACCGTCCGCCTTGAGCCCGATGCTGTTGAGACCGGCAACCAGCGTGCGAAGATCGGGACCTTCGACGATGGCGACCTTGCTGCCTTCCTGCATGGCCATGATATCCGTCTGGGGCTGAACGGCGGTCTGGCCGCGCGAGAAGGGCGCGGGCTGAATGACCTGCGGCGATTCCGTCACCTGGACAGTCAGCGTTCCATAACTGACGGCGACACGGGAGATGCGCACATCCGCGCCGATAACGATGGTGCCGGTGCGTTCGTTGATCACGACCTTGGCGGGCGTATCGGTCTCTACCGTCAGATTTTCGATTTCCGCCATCAGTCGCGTCAGGTCGGCGGTGCGCGGCTTCTGCACCGCGATTTCCTGCGAATCCCGCGGTTCGGCAATGCCATCGCCGTAACGGGCGCGGGCAAAGGCGTTAACGACATCGGCCACCCGCACTGCCGTTGAAAAATCCGGGTTGCGCAGCTGCAGGACCAGATTGACCGAATCCTTGAACTTCGATGGCAGCTCGCGCTCGATGATCGCGCCATTCGGCACGCGGGCGGAGGTGGTCACACCCTGCGTCAGCGTTGCTGCATCGCCCTGGGCTGAAAAGCCGTTGACGATCAGCGCTCCCTGCGCGACCGCGTAAATCTGCCCGTCCGCGCCGGAAAGCGACGTCATGATGAGGTTGCCGCCACGCAACGAAGAGGCGTCGCCGAGCGAACTCACTGTCACGTCGACGCGGCTGCCTGGGCTGGCGAAGGGTGGCAGATTGGCCGTCACCATTACGGCTGCGATGTTCTTTGCGTTCGACTGCCCGCCCTGTGTCGTGATGCCGAGATTTTGCAGCATCGCGCGCATGGACTGTTCGGTAAACGGCGAGGAGCGCAGGCTGTCGCCGGTGCCCTGCAGGCCGACCACGAGACCATAGCCGATCAGCTGGTTGTCACGCCCCGCCTGCAGCGATGCGATATCCTTGATGCGGGAGGTGTCGGCCTGGGCGGGCGGCGTCGAGAGGAATGGCTGTGCCGAAAACAGGATGGCCGCAGCGAGGATACGAAGCACTTTCATTTCGCCATCACCTGAATGGTTCCGTCCTTCATGACCGTGCCGCTGACCATCACGCCGGAATCGATGTTGCGTACCCTGACGACTTCGCCGAGCGAGCCGTCTGTCATCGGCGTTCCCGAGGCCATCAGCGTCATGTTGCCGATGGTGAAGACGAGTTTGACGCTGGTGCCGCGCGTAACCAGCGAGGGTTCGCGCAGGGCGGCAACGGGAATCGTGCGTCCGGGAAGCAGGGTCTGCTTGGAGATCATGCCCTCGACTTCGCTGATGTCGCTCGCGTAACCTGAGGAAATATTGGGATTGGTCACTTCAACTGGCTTCACCTGATCGGACGAGATTGTCTCGCCCGGATAGATGGTCCGCGTTGGAACTAGGGCCATCGGCGCCTGTGCGAGGGCAGGGGCCAGGGCCCCCAGCGAAAAGGCAGACGCCAGACACATACGGACGAGCGCCGTTCTGTAACTGTTTTTGTTCCGGCCAAACCTCATGTTCGCCTGCCTTTCCGTTCTTACTTCAGGTTCTTGCTGACAATCGAAGCCATTTCGTCAGCTGTGGTGATGACCTTGGAATTCATCTCATAGGCGCGCTGCGCCGTGATGAGGTCGGTGATTTCCTTGACGGCATCGACGTTCGAGCCTTCGAGATAGGACTGCTTGATGTAGCCGTAGCTCGGATCGTCGGGCACGCCGACGACCGCATCGCCCGACGCCGGCGTCTGGGCGAAGAGGTTGTCGCCGAGCGGCTTCAGGCCGGCTTCGTTGGCGAAATTGGCGATGGTGAGCTGGCCGAGTTCGGTGAAGTCGGTAGCGTTGCCGATGCGAGCCGTCACCTGACCCGTGCGGGTTACGGTAATATCCTGTGCGTCGGTCGGGATGTTGATGTTCGGGATGACGTTATAGCCGTCGACCGTCACCAGATTGCCGTTGGCATTCTTGTTGAAGGAGCCGGCGCGGCTGTAGAGCGTCGAACCGTCCGCCGCCTCGATCTGAAACCAGCCCTGTCCGATGATCGCGACATCGAGCTTGTTGCCGGTTTCGATCAGATTGCCCTGGGTGTGGATGTTGCGCACCGCAGAAGTCTGAACGCCGAGGCCGATATTCGCGCCCTCAGGTACGATCGCCTGGTTGGCGCGGTTGGGCACGCCCTGCATGCGCTCGGTCTGGTAGAGAAGATCGGTGAACTCCGCCCGCGCGCGCTTGTAACCAGTGGTGTTGATGTTGGCGATGTTGTTGGCGATGACTTCCAGATTGGTCTGCTGGGCGTCCATACCGGTGGCAGCGATGGCAAGAGCTCTCATGTCAATATTCCTGCTGGGCTAGATCTGCATCTTGGTAATGTCGAGATAGGCCGACACGATCTTGTCTCGGAGCGCGATGGCGGTCTGTAGCGATTGTTCTGCCGACAGCATGGCATCGACGACTTCACGCGTATTCGCCTTGCCCTGAATGCCTTCGAACGAAGCCACTTCGGCCTTTTTGAGGTTGTTCATCGCGTCGACGGAGATGTTGCTGAGAACGCTTGCGAAGCTCTGGCCGGTCTGCTGGGCTGGCGTCGTCTGCTCGCTGCCGAAAATATTGTCGGTGAGCGAGGAAACGCTGCCGGCGCCGCGCGTCAGCGAAAGGGAGCCGAGTTGTTTGATGCCGTCGATCATTGCGATGCCTTCAGAAGGTCGATGGTGGAAGCGACGAGGTCGCGTGTCTGGCGGATGACCTGAAGATTGGCGTCGTATGTGCGGTTTGCCTCGCGCATATCGGCCATTTCGATCAGGATGTTGACGTTCGGCATCTTCACCATGCCGTTGCTGTCGGCGGCCGGGTTGCCGGGATCGTATTCATGGGCGAAATCACCGCGGTCGACGCCGAGCTTCTTCACGGTCACGCGCTCCACGCCGCTCACGCGGTCGAGCTCTGAACCGAAAGTGACGGTCTTGCGGCGATAAGGGTCTGCGCCGGGGGTATCTCCAGTCGATCTTGCGTTGGCGATGTTTTCGGAGACGATGCGCAGTCGGGTGGACTGAACTTCCAGGCCGCTGCCCGCGATCTTGCTCGCCGCACTCAAGGGATCCATGGTTTACCTCTTAACCGTCATCAGCATCATGCGATGGAAGGATTTGACGAGATTGGCGTTCAGGTCGTACTGCCGCTTGATCTCGCCCGTCTTGGTCATTTCTTCCGCAAGAGCGACCGAATTGCCGGATTCCTGCATGCCGATCTCGTTGTTGACCGGGTTGTCGCGCACGGCGATGTTGTCGCTGAGCGTGCTTTCGCCGAAGTGGGCCGGATTGGTTCTCGCCATGCCGACCTGCTGGCTGGTGGCCTGCATCACCGCCTCGAAGGGGCTGACGTCCTTGGCGCGGAACTTGGGCGTATTGGCATTGGCGATGTTGGTCGCCACGACTTCCTGGCGCACGCTCAGCCATTCCGCTTGGCGGGATGCCAGTTCGAACAGTTGAATCGGTTGCATATACTTCTCCATCTCGTATGGCCCGAACCTACGGGGCTAATCTTGCGTCAGACTTGCGAGGAGAGATGAGGCGGGGCGAGAAGCCGAAAAGCGCTGATTGAAGTCGATTGAAATATCAAAAGGCGTGTCCGATACCAGACACGCCCTGAAGCATTGCAACAGATGAAAACCATGCCGAAGTCATCTCCGGACCAGAGGATCCATAAGCCACTGAAATTAATGTATCTTCGAGATAAGCCCGAGGATGACCGACTTGGGCCAAGAGTTTTCGCCAAGCCTTGAGTGCGCGCCCGAAGACGTCTGTAAGCCCGGTAGACGACGGCTATTTTTCCGGACGATAAGTCTTCCCGGAAGACGTTTCTATCAGCCACTCGCCGTCGCGCTGCTCGATCTTCGTCAGTAAGGCGTTGTCCGGCAGTGTCGATCCGACCCTGACCATATACATGCCGGATCCGTCCTCGATCAGCGCCCGGCCATTGGAAACGTGCAACAGGCGGAAGGACGTCTGGCCGGGGAAGGGCTGCTCCTCGACCCCGGCAGCCAGATCGTTCTGCTTTTCCTTGCCGCCCGCATTGACGGTCGCCGTCGTCAGCATGTCGGGCAGCTCCGCCGGCGGCGGGGTGTCTTCCTTGTTGCGGTTGGTCATGGCCATGGGCGAGACGCTGAAGACTTCCCGCGGGCCGGTATGGGGCAGATCGCGGGTGCGGTCGCCGCCTGCCACCTTCAGCCCAAACTTTTCCTCGTTGAAGAAGACATACCAGGGAAAGAAGGCTGCTGCGGCGGCGAGCGTGATGCCGGTCCAGGCGAGAAGGCGGTCCGGCGTGAAGAAGGCGGGCTTCGTGATCGCGCCGTCGTCGCGGCCATCCTTGTTCCGTTTTTTCGTCACGGCGTCAGCCTCTCATTCTCGGGGTTACCTGCGGCTGACCGTTCTGCGCGCCGTTCCGCAGGGCGGTGGCGAGATCAGCATAGGCATCCTGTGCCGCCGGTTCGCTCGGCAGCTGCTTCAGTGTTTCGTAGATGATCGGAACCTGCTTCACGGCCATGTCGAGATCGGGATCGGTGCCCGGCCGGTATCCGCCGATGAGGCGCAGGTCGCGGGTCTCCTCGAAGCGATGGACCAGCGCCTTGAGGCGCGAGACCAGCTTCTCCTGATCCGGCGTCCAGGCTTTTTTGGCGAGACGCGAAATAGAGGCGAGCGGATTGATCGGCGGATAACGGCCTTCCTCGGCGAGGCTGCGGTCGAGCACGATATGGCCATCGAGAATACCGCGGGTCGAATCGGCAATCGGATCATTGTGATTGTCACCATCGACCAGAATGGAAACGATGGCGGTGATGGTGCCGGTGCCTTCGGCGCCCGGGCCTGCCCGCTCCAGAAGACGCGGCAGCTCGGTGAAAACAGAAGCGGGATAACCGCGCGCCACCGGCGGCTCGCCGGAAGCGACCGCCACTTCGCGGATGGCGTGGGCAAAGCGCGTCACGCTGTCGATGATGAGAAGAACGTTGTCGCCCTGATCGCGGAAATGCTCGGCGATGGTCACCGCGGAAAGGGGCGCCATCTTGCGCAGCATCGGGCTTTCATCGCTCGTTGCGACAACGGCAATCGACTTGCTCATGTTCTCGCCCATCGTATCTTCGATGAACTCACGCACCTCGCGTCCGCGCTCGCCGACCAGCGCGATCACCACCTTGTCGAAGGCATCGGCCTTTGCAAGCATGGAAAGCAGGGTGGATTTGCCGACGCCCGAGCCGGCAAAGATGCCCAGGCGCTGGCCGAGGCACAGCGGCGAGAAAATATCGATAGCGCGGACACCCGTCTTGAATGGCGTCTCAACGCGCTTGCGCGTCATCGAAGGGGGTGCGTTGTTGGAGATCGAACGGCGTTCGATGCCGGGCGCGAGCGGTCCCTGGCCGTCGATCGGCTCGCCGAGCGCGTTGATGGTGCGGCCGCACCAGCTGTCGTCGGGCGCGACGCGGAAAGCGCCCTTGCGGATGACGGTGTCGTGAATGCCGATCGGTTCGCCAGGCTCGATGGGGCAGACGTAACAGATATCCGGCTCCACGCGCACGACTTCGCCGAGGTGAATGCCGGTCGCGCTGCGGTGGGCGACAAATTCTCCAAGCCGCACATGCCGTGAAAGGCCCGAAACCGTGTAGTGCCCGGCGGCGATGGTGCGGACATGGCCACCATGCGCCACCGAAAATTCCGGATCGGCATAATGTGCCGCCAGTCCCGCCAGCTGCGCGAGCTTCGGCGAAATGGCGTCAGCCGAGAGCATGGATTCCGGCATTGTCATTCGTCAGTTCCTTAACGCGCGCCGCCGAGCGTCTTGATGCCCTCACCGAAGGTCGATTCCGTATCGCGCATCAGCGAGGAAATGCTTTCAAAGGCTCGGTTGACCTGGATGAGCTGCGTCATCTGAGAAATGCCGTTGACGTTGGACTGCTCAAGATAGCCCTGAACGACGCCGACTTCATGATTGTTGACCACCGGAACCGGTTGGGCGACCGGCTTCACACCACTATTGGGGTGCCGCAGGAAACCTTGAGAAAAATCCGCCTGGAAAATGCCAAGCGAAGCGACGGTAGCGTCATTCTGTCGGATTGCTCCATCAAGGCCGACGGTGATCGGGCCGCCATTCGGATTAAGGCGGATCGGACCGCCGCCGGCGTCGAGGACGGGATAACCGCTGGACGAGATCAGCGCACCATCTGGACGCATGGTGAAGCGGCCGTCACGGGTGAGGATCTGGCCATCGGGCGTATCCAGCGAGAACCAGGCGTCGCCCTTGATCGCGAAATCGAAGGAATTGCCGGTCTGCTCGAAAGCGCCCTGACGGGTGGAGAGATAGTCGTTGCCCTGCGATACGAAAGCGACCTTGGCGTTCATGTCATTGTGGTTCTTGGCGATCATCTCGTCGAATTTAACTTCGGAGCCGCGAAAGCCGACCGTGTTCACATTCGCCATATTGTCGGAAATGGTGGTGAGACGGCGCTCCAGCGCGATCTGCGAGGACAGGGCGACGTATAGTCCGGATTGCATATCATTTGCCTCCGAGTTTCAGGGAGTTGATGGAGATCAGCAGGTCGGGAGAAATGCCGTAGCCGCTGGAGGAGCCGAAAACGGCCAATGGGTCGTAGGTCGTCGAGGGATTTTGCATTTCCCACATGATGGTGAAGCGCTCGAGCAACTTGCCCACCTTTTCAGGATCCTGCAGATCCTTGATGTTGATACTTTTTTCGATCAGCGCCGCCTGTTTTTCGATATCGGACGCGGCAACGGCGTCGGGCAGGTTGAACGTCGTGCGGAACACCTGCGCCAGCGCATCATCGGCAAGGAAATCGAACCCCGATTTGATCGTTGGCGCCTTGCGCTCGAAATAGAGAGCGAGACGGACGCCGTTATTTTCGTCGCCCGCTTCCTGTTCCAACGTCTGGCGTGCGTATTTGCTGATAACGCCCGATTTTGCGGCTTCCATGGAGGTGGCCGCCGCACCGAGGCCCGCGAAATCCAGTGATTTTGCAAGATCGGCGTAACGGCTGTCGGACAGCTTGTTGGCGAAGGCGTTCTTGTCGCTCGTGCCTTCGGTCAGCACCTTGCGGATAAAGGCCTTCGCGTAGGCCATATCTTCAAGGCCGTGGGCTTTCAGCGCATAATTGTAAAGACGTGTATCGGCCATGAAATCGTCGATGGATTTCACGTTGCCGATCTTTGAGCGGTAATACTCGGTCTCGCGCGCCACGTCTGGCTGCGTCGACACCCGCTCCAGCGATTTGCCGATATCCTGACTGATCAGTCTGTAACTGGTGTAGGTGGAAGTCACTGAACCGCCGCTCTGGTTTGATCCCGTTCTCAAGGCGCACGTCCGCCTTTGTCGACATCATGCATCGGTTTGCTTGTGCGAAACTGGCTGCAGAAGGAGAGGGGCTCGGGGCTGGCCGACAGGTTCACGCAAGCCACATTTTCTAGACAGAGCGCCATGGAACACTGTTCGAGCGTGGTCGATCAATGAATATTGTAATTGGACTTATAATCACCTTCGGCTGCATCATCGGCGGCTATATGGCGATGGGCGGTCATCTCAACGTGCTGGTTCAGCCGTTCGAATTGATGATCATCGGCGGCGCCGGCCTTGGCGGCTTCATCATGGCAAACCCCATGAAGGTCGTGAAGGACTCAGGCAAGGCGCTCGGCGAGGCGTTCAAGCACTCGGTCCCGAAGGAGCGCAACTATCTCGACGTGCTCGGCGTGCTGTATTCGCTGATGCGCGACCTGCGCACAAAGTCGCGCAACGAGATCGAAGCGCATATCGACAATCCCGATGAGTCCTCCATCTTCCAGAGCGCGCCGTCGGTCCTGAAGAACAAGGAACTGACGTCGTTCATCTGTGATTATGTCCGCCTCATCATCATCGGCAATGCCCGCAGCCACGAAATCGAGGCGCTGATGGACGAGGAAATCGAGACCATCCTTCACGACAAGCTGAAGCCTTACCACGCTATTACGACCATGGGCGACTCCTTCCCCGCCATCGGTATCGTCGCGGCGGTTCTCGGCGTCATCAAAGCCATGGGCAAGATCAACGAATCGCCGGAGGTTCTCGGCGGCCTGATTGGCGCGGCCCTCGTCGGCACCATGCTCGGCATCATCCTGTCCTATTCGATCTGCAACCCGCTGGCATCGCAGGTGAAGATCGTGCGCACCAAGCAGCACCGCCTCTATATCATCGTCAAGCAGACGCTGATCGCCTACATGAACGGCTCGGTGCCGCAGGTTGCGTTGGAATACGGTCGCAAGACCATCTCCAACTACGAACGGCCGTCAATTGACGCCGTCGAGCAGGAGATGATGAACCCCGGCGGCGAAAACAAGGCGGCATGACCATGGCAAAAGCTGCAGCGCAGAAAGCTCCCGCCATCGACACGGCCTTGCTTGCAAAACTCACGGGCGGGCTCACCGACCGCAAGACGATCGCCAAGATCGGGCATGATATCGGCCATCTCTACAGCGAATTCCTGCCCGATATCTTCCACAGCGAAACGGGCATAGCGATCGAAGTCGAGTATATCGGGTCCGAATCGGGCTTGATGACGGATCTCATCGCCAATGTCGGGGATAATGTTGCGGTTGCCGATTGTTCGTTGCGCAACTGGTGCCCCAATTTCATGATGACTGTTGGCAATGGCTTCGTCATTGCACTCATGGAGCGCATGCTCGGCGCGGCTCCTGACAGTATCGGCGAGCCGGATGAGCGCAGCCTTTCCCATATCGAGCTCGATCTGGCGGCCATGGTCCTTGGCCGCATCGGGGGTGTGCTACGGTCCGGTGTCAACGCCCCGGGCGGATTTGAGGCAACCATCGATCCGCCTTTCAATTCCAACGGCAAAAGCGCCTTCGATGAGATGATCGCCGGCGTTTATGGCGTGACCATCCGCATGAAAATCGATATCGGCAAGGTGTCGTCGGAATTCTCGCTGATCGTACCGCAGCGTCCCCTGCTCAAGACCTCCATCGTCGCTCCCAAAGCTTCTGCTCAGGCCTTGAAGAAGCAGGAAGAATGGATGGAGATGATCTCTGAACAGGTCAAGCGATCGCAGGTCACGCTGGAGGCACGCATCAAGCTCGAGACGCTGACACTGCGCACGATCTCGAAACTGGTGGCCGGCGATGTCATTCCGTTTCAGGCCATGACCCAGGACGATATCGGTGTTGAGGTCAGCGCCAACGGCTCCAAGCTCTATAATTGCGAATTCGGCAAGTCTGGCGACCGCTACATGGTTCGGGTCAAGAACAATGTCAGCACGGACGACGAGATATTACGACATTTGATGGGTTAAAATCCTGACCGACCTTTCGGGGTTTGGGCAGGCTGACGCAAGTTTCAAAGGGAATAATCAGCGCATGGCTACGAAGAAAACACCCCTGACCGATGATGCGGCGTTGCCGTCGTTCGAAGACGGCGGCGACCTCGACCAGGCTATCGGCGATCTGCGTGGCGTCCTCAAGACGGATGCGGAAGGTTCGCTCTCCGATTTCGGCGACTTTGGCGATTTCGGGGGCACGGACGAGGTTTCGACGGACACGGACCTTTCCGCCTTCGGTGGCGGAGCGGCCGATTTTGCGATGGACGATTTTGCTGCCGCCCCGCAGGTTGCGGGCGTCAAGGCACCGCTTGGCAGCGGCCTGTCGGAAAACATGGAAATGATCATGGACATTCCGATTGATGTCCAGATCGTTCTCGGCACCAGCAGAATGCTCGTTTCGGGGCTGATGAGCCTTGAGGAGGGCGCAACGATCGCGCTTGACCGCAAGATTGGCGAGCCGGTCGAAATCATGGTGAATGGCCGCCGTATTGCGCGCGGTGAAATAACGGTTTTGGAAGACGACGATACGCGCTTCGGCGTAAAATTGATTGAAGTATTAAGTACGAGAAAAGCCTGATCCCTGTGGGGACGGAGAGGAAAGACCATGATGGACTTCGAGGATTTCGGTAATCCCCTTGCGGGCAAGCCGTTGTCTCAGGCCGACAAGGCGGCCGCGGTGCTGCTTGCCATGGGCAAGGGTGTCGCCGGCAAGCTGCTGAAATTTTTCACGCAGCACGAATTGCAGATGATCATTTCCTCGGCGCAGACGCTCCGGGTCATTCCGCCGGACGAACTTGCGCAGATCGTGGCGGAGTTTGAAGACTTGTTCACCGAAGGCACGGGCCTGATGGACAATGCCAAGGCAATCGAGAGCATTCTCGAAGAGGGCCTGACCCCTGAAGAGGTGGACAGCCTTCTCGGTCGCCGCGCGGCGTTCCAGGCCTATGAAGCATCGATCTGGGACCGCCTCCAGGAAGCCGAGCCAGAATTCGTCAGCAAGTTCCTGTTGCGCGAGCATCCGCAGACCATCGCCTATATTCTTTCCATGCTGCCCTCATCCTTCGGCGCCAAGGTTCTCCTGACCATTCCGGAAGAACAGCGCGCCGATATCATGAACCGCACCGTCAACATGAAGGAAGTCAGCCCGACGGCTGCGCAGATCATCGAGAAGCGTGTGGTCAATCTCATCACTGAAATCGAGGCCGAACGGAATGCCGGCGGTTCCACCAAGGTTGCGGATCTGATGAACGAACTGGAGAAGCCGCAGGTGGATACATTGCTGAGCTCGCTCGAGACGCTCAGCAAGGAAGCGGCCAACAAGGTCAAGCCAAAGATCTTCCTGTTCGACGATCTCATGTTCATGCCGCAGCGCAGCCGCGTCCTGCTGCTCAACGATGTTTCGGCCGATGTTCTGACGATGGCACTGCGTGGCGCCACGATGGAAATCAAGGAATGTGTGCTCTCCAGCATCAGCCCGCGCCAACGCCGCATGATCGAATCGGACCTCGCGGTTCCGCAGGCCTCGCTCAACACCCGCGAAGTGGCCATCGCCCGCCGCGCGGTGGCGCAGGAAGCAATCCGGCTGGCAAATTCCGGCCAGATCCAGCTGAAAGAAGCAGCGACCGAGGAGCAGTCGGCCGCAGCGTGAGCGGAAGCCGGTTGATAACCGGGCTTAACCGCGGAGCCGGCCATTGCGATGGCCGGTCCAGGGCGCTAGTTTCGGGATGACGGCCTGCCGGGAGCGGCGGGCCTTTTTTATTTCGGGAACGTGCCTTGGCAGACGATCAGGACAAGGACAGTAAAACAGAAGACCCGACGGAGAAAAAACTCCGTGATGCGGCGGAAAAGGGCAATCTGCCCTTTTCACGCGAGGTGCCGATTTTCGCCTCGTCACTTGCCTTCTACTGTTATCTTGTTTTTTTCCTGCCGGACGGCGCCGGCCGTCTCGGCGTCACGCTCAAAGACCTTTTCGGCCAGCCTGAGCAGTGGAACCTCAGCACCAGGCCGGATGCGCTGTCGCTGCTTTATTTTCTCGGAACGTCGATGGCCTATCTGCTGATGCCGGCGATGCTAATGTTCATCGTCTTCGGGCTGGCATCGTCGTTTCTCCAGAACCTGCCGTCGCCCGTGCTGGAAAGGGTGCGGCCGCAGTGGTCGCGCGTCTCGCCCGCGAAAGGCTTCACGCGTATCTACAGCAAGCAGGGTTTCGTCGAATTCGGAAAATCCATTTTCAAGATCATGATCGTTGCGGTCATCATGTTCTTCGCCTTGCGGGGTGACTTTTACAGCCTCATCGATCTGATGTTTTCCGATCCGCAGGTTATTTTCGTAAGAGTGATCGAGATCGTCAAGAAGATGATGGTCGTCATCCTGCTTTCAACCGCCTTGCTCGCCGCCGTCGACGTTCTGTGGACGCGCCATCACTGGTTTAGCCAGCTGAAAATGACGAAGCATGAGGTGAAGGAAGAATATAAGCAGTCGCAGGGCGACCCCGTGGTGAAATCACGCCAGCGTTCGATTGCCCGCGACCGTGCGCGCCGCCGTATGATCAACAATGTGCCGCGCGCAACGCTGGTCATTGCCAACCCCACTCACTTCGCGGTGGCGCTTCGTTATGTTCGTGAAGAAGGTGACGCCCCTGTCGTTGTCGCCAAGGGTCAGGACCTTATTGCATTGAAAATCCGCGAGATTGCGGAAGAGAACAATATCCCCGTTTTTGAGGACCCTCCGCTTGCACGCTCCATGTTTGCGCAAGTCTCGGTAGATAGTGTGATTCCACCAGTCTTTTACAAGGCTGTGGCTGAGCTCGTTCACCGGGTTTACGCCATGAAGTCATCGAAAATACGGGTTCAATAAAACCAATGAAAAAATCCGCCTATTCCGAACAGCGGGAAATGATCGTCGCAGAGGCGATCAACCCGATCGCCACCGAACTTCGATTGCTAGACCCGGCCGACCTGATCTCACTGCTCCGATTCGAGTGCTACGGCAGTATCGCCGACCTCGTTTCTTCCGCTGCCGAGCTTTATTATCATCCCGGCACAATCAATTTCGGTGCTGGCGGCGAATATAAGCTTGAATGGGAAGGTGCCCCGGAGATCGTTCTCGATCTTGAGCTGAAGCCGAAGGGCGCGACGGTTTATGCGCAGTTGACGCTGGCCAATCAGCACGCGGCGATCGAGATCAATCATGTCTCGTTTCAGAACCCTTCGGAAAACCCGGATGAAAACACCGAGTTTCTCCGCAGAAGCCTGACGGCCGCCCGATTCGTGTCTGCTCAGCAGGACGAAGCGGCGTAAACGGCCCCACACTTAAAGCACCCCTTCATCTCCGTTGTGCCCTTTGAATCAGGGGCGCAGCGGTTTTTCCGTTGCGAATGAAGCCGAGCTTGCCCCAAGCCTGCCGGTTTGTGCGAAAGCTGGCTGCGGGAGGGACGAACGCCTTGCAAATCAACCCTGATGTTTGTTACCAATCGCGTTAACGATTTGTTAACGAACGGCAGGTCGCGATGGCCCTTTCGTCATCGCCGATGCGCATGATGCTTCTGCTCGTTGTCGGCACCGCGCCGGATTTTTTCTGAAATTTTCAGTTGGGTGGACCCCATGACCAGCATTTTGACCAATGCGGCGGCGATGGCCGCGCTGCAGACATTGCGCATGATCGACAAGAACCTCGAGACAACGCAGGCGCGCGTTTCATCCGGCTACCGCGTCGAAACCGCGGCCGATAACGCCGCCTACTGGTCCATTTCAACGACGATGCGGTCAGACAATACGGCCCTCTCCGCCGTGCAGGACGCCTTGGGTCTTGGCGCCGCCAAGGTCGATACCGCCTATGACGCGCTGGAGAGCACGATCGAGGTCGTTAAGAAGATCAAGGCCAAGCTGGTCGCTGCCTACGGTGTGGGCGCTGACCGCAGCAAAATCCAGGACGAAATCAAGCAGTTGCAGGAACAGCTGAAGAGTACGTCCGAGTCAGCCTCCTTCTCCGGTGAAAACTGGCTGCAGGCCAGCATCAGCAATGGCGGCACGCCGCCGGTGGAAGAATCGATCACGAAAAAAGTCGTCGCCTCCTTCACCCGCACGGGCGCAGGCAATGTCGGCGTCACCACGGTTGATTATGTGCTCGACGGCAGCACCGTGCTGTTCGATCTCAGCGGCGGAAAGCTTGGCATTCTCGACAAGAACGCGGTTTTCGTCAGCAAGACGGAGAGCGAAGTTACCCAGACTTCGACCACCGCGGGCAAGGCGACGAATGCCGGCTATGTCGTCGAGAAGCTCAGCGACGCACAGATCGGCGCGCTCAACGCCGGGGCGGCCGATACCAACACCGATCCGAATGTCTACAGCGCCGGGGGCGTCAATTATCTTCGTCTCGCCGAGAACGCCTGGGTGAAGGTGACGGCGACCAACCCGTCTGCCGGTGCCACCACCGTTTCTCCCGCCTATCGTGATACCAGCGCCACCGACTGGTTTTATGACCTCGCGGGCGCGCCGACGGCCGCCAGCCGCTCACTCGCCTTTTCTGTATCCACGCTCGATCTCGGCAAGCTTGATGTGGTCGCCGCGGCGATGGGTGGTTTTGCCGGCGGCGGTACGACCTATACCGATGCCGACGCGATCGACATGATGATGTCTTTTGTTGATGGACAGCTCGAGGCGATGACGAGTACGGCCTCCAGCCTCGGTTCGTTGCAGAGCCGCATCAGCATGCAGGACAATTTTGTGTCCAGCCTGATGGATGTAATCGACAAGGGCATTGGCCGTCTTGTCGATGCTGACATGAACGAGGAATCGACGAGGCTGAAAGCGTTGCAGACGCAGCAGCAGCTCGGCATCCAGGCGCTCTCCATCGCCAATGCCAACGCGGAAAATATCCTCCAGCTCTTCAAGTAACGGCTTCGGCCGGCGTTGGTTCGCCGGGATGATCGGCACAGGCTTGCCGTTCAAGCCCGCCTTCATCCTCGCACAAGTTTGAACACCTAACGTCGGTCGATATGAGCGGATCGCATGGCGCGATCTGCCGGAAACGTGGACGAGACGGGCAGGGTAGCAAGGATGACGGTAATGCCGCCAAACGGCTTAGAGCATTTCCAGACGACGGAGATCGCGGTTTTCCCTCCGGGAAGGCCGCGAGGCCTCAGCGATTCGCGTTACCAGGAAACCAGCTCTGCTCGCATTTCCCTTTTTGTTGGGGGGCAGGCATGAGCGCGTCCATTGCACGGTTTTTGAAAGATTTCGGCGAAACAAAACCGCAGCTGCCGGCACCTGCCTTCGGCGACGTGTTCACCGACACAGACCTGATGTCGGGCTTTGCCGATAGTTCTTCCGGTTTTGCCGATCTTGGCCCCGTCGACATCGAGAGCGAGAAACAGGCAGCGTATGAGCGCGGCCGCGCCGACGCGACGCGCGAGCTCACCGAAAAGATGCAGGCCGAGCGCGAGGAGCTGCTTGCCGCGCATGCGGCAGAGTTGGAAGACCTGCGCACTGTCTATCTCGAAGAGACGGCTATTTTTCTGTCTCGCGGCCTGCGTGAGGGCATCGATGCGATCGCCGCCAATCTGAGCGACCAGGCCGCCGCCATTCTCGCCCCGCTTTTGACGGAAAAACTCTCGCTAAAGGCGGTTTCCGCGCTTGCAGATGTCGTGCGCGCCGCCATGCCCGATGGCAAGGCCGTCACACTCGTCGTGAAGGGTCCGAAAACTCTGTTCGACCAGTTGAAGACCCAGCCGGGCTTTGAAGAAGAAACGATGAAATTTACCGAAACGACCGATATCGATCTTTCCGTCGAGTTGGATGAAAGCGTGTTCGTGACGCGCATGTCCGCCTGGGCGTCCAGTCTTCGCAAGGTGATGAAATGAGTGAAGGCGAAAATCACCACCACGGCAAGAACGAGATCATCATCGTCAAGCGCCACAAGGGCGGGCACGACGGCGCCCATGGGGGTGCCTGGAAGATCGCCTATGCCGACTTCATGACGGCGATGATGGCGTTCTTCCTCGTCATGTGGCTGGTTAACGCCGCCAACGAGGAAACCAAGGCCTCGGTCGCGAGCTACTTCAACCCTATCAAGCTTTCCGACGAAAAACCCTCGTCCAAGGGGCTCGAAAAGCCTGTCGATAAGGAAGAGGGCGTCGAGAAAAAGGACAAGTCGAATATCAAGGCGGAGAATGTCACCAAGGGCTCTGCCGCCGCGACTGGCGAAGACCTGACGTCACAGACGGGCGAGCAGTCGAATTTTTCCGAGGCTGACTTTTTTCAGAACCCCTATTCCGTGCTGGCGGAAATCGCCCAGCAGGTGGGCCAGCAGGCCAATGTCAGCGCCAAGGGCGAGGGCGGCGCTGCCGATTCCGGCCCGGCGACGGGCGCAAGCGGCGGCGAAGCCTATCGTGATCCTTTCGACCCGGATTTCTGGACCCAGCAGGTGAAGATCACCCGCTCCGACCAGAAGCAGGTTCCGGTGGAAACCACCCAGGCTGCAGAGGCAAAACAGCAGGATGTGGCGGCCAGGAACGATGAAAAGAGCGTTGAGACGGT
The DNA here is from genome assembly GCF_007680755.1 of Agrobacterium sp. DE0009. Lineage (NCBI taxonomy): Bacteria > Pseudomonadati > Pseudomonadota > Alphaproteobacteria > Hyphomicrobiales > Rhizobiaceae > Agrobacterium > Agrobacterium sp. DE0009. The sequence goes on along the minus strand of NZ_VEIU01000001.1, from coordinate 1,398,749 downwards.
CGCGCTGGCGCAGGCCGATACCGCTGTCGACAAGGCGGCGAGCGACAAGCCTGCGACTGGCAAGACGGATGACAGCAAGCCTGCCGAGATCGCGGCCGTGGTGCCCCAGCAACGACCGGACGCCACCGAGCAGGCAGCCCTTGCCAGACCCGCTCCGGACGAGCCGAGCAAGGCCAGCGATGCCGAATGGGACAAGGCCGACAAGCTGCGCGAAGAAATCGAGAAGCAGATATCGGGCATCACCGGCAAGCTTTCCGAAGGTCTGGTGGTGACGCCGTCCGAAGGTGGATTGCTGCTGACCATTTCCGACCAGACGGAAACGCCGATGTTCAATATTGGGTCGGCCGTTCCCCGGCGGGAAATGGTTCTGGCCATGGAGAAAATCGGCAAGCTGCTGCAGGAGCGCGGTGGCAGCGTCGTGATCCGGGGCCATACCGACGGGCGGCAGTTCAAGGGCGAGGCCAACGACAATTGGCGCCTCTCGATGGATCGCGCGCACAGCGCCTATTACATGCTGGTGCGCGGCGGGCTTTCGGAAGAGCGGGTGAAGCAGGTCTCAGGTTTCGCTGACCGCAGATTGCAGGTGCCGGCAGACCCGCTGGCGGATGCAAACCGCCGCATCGAAATTCTGCTTGAGGCTGATCGGGGGTGAGTGTGACGAAAACCTCGAAACGCTGGCTTCTTCTTGCGGCGACGCTTTGCGGTCTCGGTTCCGAGCCGAGCAAGGCGTTTTCGCAGTCGCAGGACAATCTCATGCCCTATGCCATGCTGCGCTCCCTGCAATTCGTGCAGGACTCGGTGGCGATGGGTGACCATTCTGCATCCGAAATGCAGCGGTTCCTGCTGCAGACCATCGATGAGCGGCTGAGAAGCGCCCCCTCGGCCATCTTCAAGGATCCACGCAATGTGGATGCGGCGCTGATCTATGCGATGAGCGGTGGCAATCCGGCCACGCTGGAATTGCTGGTCGCGCGTGACGTGGACGGCAATTTCGACAGCCGCGTGGCCGACATTCTGCGTAAATATCTCTCCGGCAAGGGAACACTTGTCGCGCAGAGCATCGCGGCCATGGTGCCTGAATATCGCGGCAAGCGGATCGGTGCTTATCTGGCCCTGATCGGCGGCAACGTCACGATCCCGCGCGATCCGCTGGCTGCACTCGGCTTTTATGATATCGCCCGGCTGGAAGCGCCGGGCACGATCGTCGAAGAAGCGGCATTGCGTCGTTCGCTCGCCATTGCGGTGGAAGACGGCGATGCTGCGCGTGGCGTCAATTATGCCCAGCGTTATGCCCGACGGTTCCTGCATTCGCCTTATGCCAGCCAGTTTGCAGATCTTCTGGTCTCGCTTGTCGTCAAGCGCGCCGATGCCATTGGCGAGGAGGCGATCCAGGATACCTTCGCCATGATGGATACCGAAAGACAGAAGGAAGCTTACCTGCGCCTTTCCCGTCTCGCGGCAATCAGCGGTAAGGATTCCCTGGCGCGGATGGCGGCCCTCAAAGCCAAGGCGCTGTCCCCCACGCAGCCGGGTGAGCCGGAAGTGCAGGCAAATCTCTATGAAAGCCTGTCGAATATCGGAACACCCGACGTGGTGAGCGCGATAGAGACAATAGGACAAATTCCGGACGAGCAGCTTTCGGATCGGGACAGGGCATTGCGGGAGGCCGCAAGGGCCATTGCAGAACAGGTGGTACGCCCGCCTTCGCCCCACTCCGGGACAGGCGGAGACAGCGCCACCGTTAAAGACACAGGGCGCAATGCGCCCGAAAACAAGGCGACCGCTGCCGAGACCAAAAGCATATGGCGGGTCGAAACCCAGAAGGTTGACGATCACAGCGAGGATGTCCGGCAGCTCGTGACGAGCGGTCGCAGCAAGCTCGATGAAATCGACAGCCTGTTGAAGAAAGGCGAGGGGGCACCATGATCGACGCAGCCATCAACGCGGTAGTGAATGCGCCACCACCATCCGATCCGCGCGCGGGCAACGTCCGGGATGACGCAAATGGCGGCAGCTTTGGCGATGCTCTTTCCAACGTCCGTGACGACCGCCAGCCACAGGCACTGCATTCGCGCCACCAGCAGGATGAAAACCCGGCTGAAGAGCAGCAGGCACAGCCTGAAGGGGAGGCGGAGAAGATGGATGTTCCGGTGAAACGGCCCTCGACGTTCCTGAATGCGCTCGTCAACGATCATGTTGGCGAAGGGCGTGCCAATGAGACATTGGCCGAGTTCCAAAGCGCCGTGAAGACGCTGGGGAAACCCGAGAACACTAAACCCGGTAAGAAAATCCGCGACGATGAGCACAAGGACGCCGAGAAAACGGCCGATGTGATCGATCCGAAGCTAGCTGCCCTGCAACTGGTCGCGGCCAATGCGGCCGATGTGGCGACAGCCAAGACGCCGCTTGAGGAAATCGCCCAGGCGATTGCCGGAAAGGCCGATACGGTCAAGGCCGACAAGGCCGAACCCGTGCGCAGCAAGGTGGAACATTCGGTCAAGGACATGCCGAGCCGGATTGATCCGACCGCTAAAGATGCAGGATCGGCATCGGAAAACGAAGGCAATTCCTCGGCATTCCGTTTCTCATCACCACGCTCCGGCGCGCCCCGCGCGCTTGATATGGGCACGGTGCAGCGTGAAGGCCGCGTCGAATTCGATGCGCGGGAAAGCGGCGGCAAGGCCGCCGATACGATAACGGTCCTCGATTCACGGCGTTTCATTGGCCTTGCGCCCTCAACAAATGCCTCGGCCCTGACCGGCCTGATCGCCAATGATCCCGAATGGGTGAGCGCGATGCATCCGGGTTCGTCGCTCTCCAACGCCGCGGCCCAGAGCAGCACCGGCCAGGTGGTTCATACCCTGAAGCTGCATATGACGCCGATCGAGCTAGGATCGGTGACGATGTCCTTGCGCCTTGCCGGCGACGAGCTTGCCGTACACATGACGGTGGAGAGTGTCGCAGCCTATAAAAAGCTCCAGGACGACAGCAAGAGCATCCTCGAGGGCCTCAAGGCGCAGGGTTTGACCGTCGATACCATCACGATCAGCATCGCTTCTTCTGACAAGAGTGACCAAACGGGCACACAGGGCAACAATCAGCAAAATCAGCAGGCGCAGCAACAAGGCCAGCAAGCAGCGGCCGGGCGCAACCGTGACGAGTCCGGCGCACGCGACGGCCGGCAGGGCAATGGCAATAATTTGGGGGTGCATAATGAAGGCATGGATGGCGCTCTTGGCTCTGCCCGCTCTTCTGCTGACAATGGCGTCTACCTCTGAGAAGGCATCGGCTTCGGCAACCTCAGGCGTATGTGAAAGAGAGATCCAGTCGGCGGCGCGCAAATATGGCGTGCCGGAGGGAATTCTCTATTCGGTGGGGCTCACAGAGACCGGCCGCAAGGGCCGGCTTGACCCAAATGCGATGAATATCGAAGGAAAACCGGTATTTGCCGCCTCGACCGAGGAAGCTTTGATGACTTTTGAGGCGGCAAAACGCAGCGGCGCCAAGCTCATCGACCTCGGTTGCATGCAGATAAATCACTATTTCCACGGCGAAAATTTCACTTCCGCGCGGGAAATGTTCGATCCGCGCCGCAATGTGGAATATGCCGCCATGTTCCTGCGCAACCTCCACAACAGGCATGAAACCTGGACGATGGCCGTCGCGCGCTATCACGCGGGCCCGAACAACGACCCGGCACAGAAGAAATATGTCTGCCGTGTCATCGCCAATCTCGTGGCGACCGGTTACGGAAAATGGACCTCGAACGCGAAAAATTTCTGCGACGCATAACAACCTGAAATTGCTTCTTTGAAGTCAAAGACTCGCAAACGGAAATGTGGCGAGAGAGAGCCCGAAAAAAGGCGGATCAAGCGTTTTTCGCATTTTCGAAAATTTTTGCACAAAAATTTTGTACCATATATGGTTAACAACCACTATATGTAGATCAAATCGGCACATAATAGTTAATCAATTATTAATAACTATCGATGATTTCCTACAGTTGTGACGGAATTCGCCGATTCGTACCAATGCCTCATTGGAAAACACCACACTGATTCGGAGGCGGACGAATGATCGTAGTGGTTGATGAGCGCGAGCTCGTTAAAGACGGCTATACATCTCTATTTGGGCGTGAGGGCATTCCCTCGACCGGGTTTGATCCGGTCGAATTCGGGGAATGGGTCACGACGGCGGCGGAAAGCGATTTGGCAGCTGTGGAAGCCTTCCTGATCGGCCAGGGCGACCGGAGCTTCTCATTGCCGAAGGCGATCAGGGATCGCACGACGGCACCGGTGATTGCGGTGAGCGACCAGCCATCGCTGGAGGCGACGCTCGCATTATTCGACAGCGGCGTCGACGATGTCGTGCGCAAGCCTGTCCACCCCCGTGAAATCCTCGCACGTGCGGCGGCTATCCGCCGCCGGCTGCAGGTTATCTCGAATTTCACCGACGCCGGACCGATCCGGGTCTTCTCCGATGGACGTGACCCGGAAGTCGGCGGCGAAGTTTTTCCCCTGCCGCGCCGCGAGCGCCGCATCCTTGAATATTTGATCGCCAATCGCGGACGCCGCGTTTCCAAGGCGCAGATTTTCAATGCCATCTACGGCATCTTCGATGACGACGTCGAAGAAAACGTCGTGGAAAGCCACATCAGCAAGCTTCGCAAGAAGCTGCGCAAGAAACTCGGCTACGATCCGGTCGATTCCAAGCGCTTCCTCGGCTACAGCATTGATTGGCAATGATTTTCATTGACCCGCGTGGTCCTTTTTCAAACGCGGTATTTCAGACAGCTTCACGCAAGCCAAACGCTTTACCTTCTTCTTGAAAGATGACCACGAGGGTTTTTGAATGAGTATTTTCGGCACTATGCGAACCGGCGTGTCCGGCATGAATGCACAGGCGAACAAGCTGGGCACCGTGGGCGACAACATCGCCAACGCAAGCACCACCGGCTACAAGCGCGCATCGACGTCGTTCTCCTCGCTCGTTCTGCCCTCCTCGTCGGGCAGCTACGCTTCCGGCGGTGTGCAGTCCAACGTTCGCTACAGCATTTCGGAGCAGGGCAACCTCTCCTACACCACGTCGAGCACGGACCTTGCCATTCAGGGCAACGGCTTCTTCGTGGTTCAGGATGGATCGGGCACGCCTTATCTGACGCGCGCCGGCTCCTTCCAGAAGAACTCGGAAGGCTACCTGGAAAACGCTGCGGGCTTCCAGCTGATGGGTTACCCCTACGGTTCCAACCCCCCTGCTGCCGTCGTAAACGGTTTCACGGGTCTTGAAGCCATCAATGTCAACAATTTCGGCCTGACGGCATCGCCCTCGACGCAGGGCAGCTTCCCGGCCAATCTTAATCGCGATGACAAGGCCGCGACGGCACCGCTTCCAAGCGGCAACACTGCGACTGCGGCATTCGGCAACAAGACGTCGTTGACGGCATTCGACAGCGGCGGCGCAAAGGTGCTTTACGATTTCTACTATACCAAGACAGGCGACAACACCTGGGAAGTAGCGGTTTATCGTCAGGATCAGTCGACGAATGGCGGTTTCCCGTATACGGCAACGCCTGCCGCTAACCTTGTCCAGACAAAGGTGGATCTGGAATTCGATCCTGTCACCAATAAGCTGACCACCGCGTCTCCGAAATCGATCGTCATCAACGATCAGGTGAGCGGTGTGCCGCAGGCGGTCAATATCGACCTGTCGCAGATGACGCAGTTTTCGGCGAAGTTCACGCCCGGCACAGCCGTTCTGAATGGTAACGGCCCGAGCCAGATCAAGGACGTCGAAATCGGTAAGGACGGTGTCGTGACGGCGGTCTATCAGGATGGCGGTCGCCGCAACATCTACCAGCTGGCGCTGGCAACCGTGCCGAGCGTCGACAATCTGAGCCCGCAGAACGGCAACGTCTATCTGCCGAGCAACGAGTCGGGTGTCGTCACCATCGGTTTTGCCCAGACGGGTAGCTTCGGCTACATCCAGAAGGGCGCGCTCGAAGGCTCGAACGTCGATATCGCCAGCGAACTCACCGACATGATTGAATCCCAGCGCATCTACACAGCGAATTCGAAGGTCTTCCAGACCGGATCGGATTTGATGGACGTCCTGATCAATCTGAAGAGATAGTAATTCCTACGGGGACAGATGAATGTCGCTCACGTCAGCAATGAATACTGCGCAGTCGATTTTCAATAACACAGGTAAGCAGACCGACGTTACTTCGAAAAACATTGCCAATGTCGGTAATGCGAACTACGTCAAGCGTACCGCCATTCTCGGCACGACCATGGCTGGAGCGAGTATCGTCTCCAACGGTCGTGCCCAGAATGAAAGTCTTCTCAGGCAGACGATTTCCAGTTCCTCTCTCGCCACCGGGCAGAGCGCCGTGCTGAGCGGCCTGGAGGAGATGAAGAGCGTTTTCGGCGGCAACAATTACGAGAGTTCGCCAGCCAACTACATGAAGGAATTGCTCAAAAGCCTCGACGGTTATGCCGCGAAGCCGAGTGATGCCGCTTTGGCCGCAACGGCCGTCACCTCCGCGACGGATGTCGCCAGCTCCCTGAACAAGGCCTCAAGCGAATTGCAGGCGATGCGTCTGCGCGCCGATAAGGAAATGGCCCTTCAGGTCGACAAGCTGAACGGTTTGCTCGCAAAATTCGAGGAAGCCAATAACGAGGTCAAGGCACAGACCGCGATCGGCGGCGACCCAAGCGACGCTCTCGACCAGCGCGAGACGCTTCTCAAGGACATTTCCTCGATCATCGGCATCAATGTCGTGAACCGGCCCAACAATGATGTGGCGCTTTACACGACCGATGGGGCGACGCTCTTCGAAATCGTGCCGCGCAAGGTGACGTTCAACGTCCAGCCGGGCTACGACGCGACGACCACCGGCAATGCCATTTACGTCGATGGCGTTGCGCTCAAGGCCGCCACCGGTGCCAACACCACGGCCGCCGGCTCGCTTCAGGGCCTGATGCAGGTCCGTGACGATCTGGCGCCGACAATGCAGAGCCAGCTTGACGAAATCGCCCGCGGTCTCATCACCATGTTCGCTGAAAAGCCGGCGGATGCGACGAGCGGCCTGCCGAACATGCCCGGCCTCTTCACCTATGGCTCGCCTCTGGCGACGACCATTCCGGCAGACGGAATTGTCTCTCCCGGGCTCGCAGCCAGCATTACCGTCAACCCGGCGTTAATTATCTCCAAAGGTGGCAATCCGGAATTGTTGCGTGACGGCGGCATCAACGGTACCGATTATGTGATCAATACAGCAACGTCGGGTGGAACCGGTTTCTCCACGCTGATCCGCAGCTATGTCACTGCTTTCGACGCGCCCATGAATTTTGCCGCGTCGACACGTATCGATACGAATACCAGCATCCTGAAATACGGCACCAACTCGATGGGGTGGCTGGAGCAGGAGCGTTCCGGCGCAACTTCGGCAAACGAAGCAAAAAGCGCGCTTTATGAGCGCTCCGCCACCTCCTACTCGAACAATACGGCGGTCAGCCTGGATGAGGAGCTCTCGTTGCTCATGGACATCGAGCAATCCTACAAGGCCGCCACGAAACTCGTGACCACAGTCGACGAAATGCTCAAGTCGCTGATGGACATGGTGAGGTAAACGATGAAAACGTCATTCATTTCATCGCTGGCAATGCAGAACAGCATGCGCAGCACCATCCTCAAGGCTCAGGTTGAGATGACCGGTCTCAACACCGAGCTGACGACGGGCAAGCATGCCGATCTCGGCCTGACGCTGGGCGCAAATACGGCCCGCAGCCTCGATCTCAACCGTGATGTCGACCGCATTTCCTCGCTGGTCAGCGTCAACTCGATTGCGACGCAGCGCCTCAAATCCTCGCAGACCGCGCTGGATGGCATGGCGAAAGCTGCGCAGGAGATCCAGAAGGTTCTCGTCCCCAATACGAGCAGTGAAGCGCCGACGCTGACGACGGTTGCCCAGACGATCTCGAATGCCTTCAACAACTTCACCAGCTTCGCCAATACGGCTGTCAACGGTGAATATCTGTTTTCCGGCATCAATACGGATGTGAAGCCGGTTGACGACTATTTTGCACCCGGCTCTCCGCTGAAGGCAGCCTATGAAACGGAACTGAATGCCTATATGGCGGCGCAGACGCCACCGGTCGGCGATTTTGCCAGCCTGTCGAAAGCGCAGGTCGAAGGCTTCATGACGCATATCGAAGGCGTCTTCAAAGGCACGACGACGGTCACAAACCCGCCGCACACCAGCCTGACGGCCGGCCAGAACTATGATTTCTGGACGACATTCGGCTCGAAGGCGAGCGACACCAACATGACAAGCCGTATCAGCCAGAACGAGATCGTCGAAACATCCACCAACAGCAATTCGCAGGGCATGCGCTATTTCGCACTGACCGCAATGACGTCGATGACTTTCCTCGATCCGAAAGTCGACAGCGGTATCCGCGAAATGGTCGCGATGAAGTCGGTGACGAATATCGGCTCGGCCATCAACGGTCTGAACCAGCAGCAGAGCCAGCTCGGCCTTTCCGAAAGCCGTGTCTCGAAAGCCAATGAATCGCTGGAGGCGCAGAAGAAGATCATCGAAACGCATCTCTTGGATATCGAGGGGATCGATACCTACGAGGCGAAGACCCGTCTCGATCTGCTGCAGCAGCAACTTGAAATCGCATACAGCCTCACGTCGCGTCTGCAAAAAATGAGTCTGGTGAACTACCTCTGATGAACAGGGGTGGCGGCAGATAAAGGATACATGAATGTACCAGTTTTCCTACGCCGAAATCATGGAGGATGGTGTCGCCAACGCAAAAGATCGCGAGCGGCAGGCGTTGACCAAATCGATCGAACTTCTGGTGGAGGCGAGGGACTCCTCCTCCCAGCGACCGACGATCGAAGCACTTTTTTACACTCGACGGGTCTGGATCCGCTTCATTGAGGATCTTAAGCAGCCGGACAATCAGCTTGCAATCGAACTCAGAGCCAATCTGATCTCCATCGCGATCTGGATTTTGAAAGAGTGCGAACTGATCCGGAAACGTCAGTCGACGAATTTCCAGGGCATAATTGACGTGACAACCATCATCAGGGATGGACTGAAATGAAAAGTACACTTCGGATTTCGCTGAAATCGGGCGAAAAGATCTTCATCAACGGCGCAGTTCTGCGCGTCGATCGCAAGGTCGCGCTTGAATTCCTGAACGATGTCACGTTTCTGCTCGAAAACCACGTGCTTCAGCCCGAGCAGGCGACCACGCCGCTTCGGCAGCTTTATTTCATCGCGCAGATGATCCTCATCAACCCGGAAGGGCGCGACCAATCCACCAATATGTTCCGCAAGTCGGTCAGCATGCTGCTGAACTGCTTCCAGCATGACGAGGTTCTGGCGGAACTGAAGCGGATCGACGGGCTTGTGGCATCCGGCAAGGCTTTCGAAGCGCTCAAAGCCATTCGCGGTCTCTACCCGATCGAGGAGAAAATCCTCAACAATCAGGAAATGACCCCGGCAACCATCGAACAGATTCGCAAGGAGATCGCACCATGGCGGTAGATGCAGTCAATGCGGCAGCGGCAAACCCCTGGGCGAATGCCGGTGCCAGCAGCAGCGATAAGAATGCGGCCTCGCTGAACTATGACAGCTTCCTGAAGCTCCTCATCGCACAGATGAAGAACCAGGACCCGACCAGCCCAATGGATGCGGGCCAGCAGATGTCGCAGCTCGCAAGCTTCTCGCAGGTCGAGCAGACGATCAAGACCAACACGCATCTGAAGAGCATGCTGCAGGCGGAAGCCCTGACGCGCGCCTCCGACCTGGTTGGCAAGACCGTCAAGAGCGCTGACGACAATGTTACCGGCGTGGTCAAGGAAGTGCAGGTCTATTCCGATGGTATCGTCGCGGTCACCGAAGCCGGTGATAAAGTGCTGGTGCAGGCCGGCGTGGTCTTCTCCAACGGCCCGATCACGACTAAATCTACAGGGACAACCACCGATTCGAACAATTCGGCCGGTTCCTGATATCGAGGCGGCATGATGCCGCTTCCATGAAACAAGGATGCGACGATGAACGAGGCCGATGCGCTTGATATCATGCAGGCGGCAGTCTGGACGGTTCTCGTCGCGGCCGGTCCGGCGGTTCTCGCCGCCATGATCGTCGGCGTCGTCATTGCCTTTATTCAGGCCCTGACCCAGGTTCAGGAAATGACGCTGACCTTCGTTCCCAAGATCGTCACGATCATGCTTGTGCTGGGCGTCGCGGCCCCGTTCGTGGGTGCGCAAATATCGCTGTTCTCCAATCTCGTCTTTTCGCGCATCCAGTCCGGCTTCTGATGCCCGGCCGCCGTGGCTGCCACCTTCGCGCAAGCTTCAGCGGCTAGGGATAGGCCTGAAGCATCGGGCCGAACGGCGTTCGCTTTTCGAAAACCGGTGCCGCGGAACCGTGCGGCGGCTTTTCCGTCGCCCTTCTCATGAAGAGACAGGACGAATTCATGGCGCAACCACCAGTCATATCCCTGCCCAAGGTCAGTCCGAGCACGCGCGACATCGGATTCGCGCTGGGCATTGTGGCGATCCTCTGCGTCCTCTTCCTTCCCATTCCGGTCATGCTGGTGGACATCGGCCTCGCCTTCTCCATCGCGCTCTCGGTTCTGATCCTGATGGTCGCGCTCTGGATTCAACGGCCGCTGGATTTCTCGTCTTTTCCGACCGTGTTGCTGATCGCGACGATGATACGTCTGTCGCTGAATATTGCGACGACGCGCGTCATCCTGTCCCACGGCAATGAGGGCCCAACGGCGGCCGGCGGCGTGATTGCGGGCTTCTCGAGCCTTGTCATGTCCGGCGATTTCGTGATCGGTTTGATCGTCTTCCTGATCCTGATCACCGTCAACTTCATCGTCATCACCAAGGGTGCGACGCGTATCGCGGAAGTCGGCGCGCGCTTCACCCTCGACGCCATCCCCGGCAAGCAGATGTCGATCGACGCGGATTTGTCGGCCGGCATCATCGACGAAAAGGAAGCCCAGCGCCGCCGTCGTGAACTGGAAGAGGAAAGCTCCTTCTTCGGCTCGATGGACGGTGCCTCCAAATTCGTTCGTGGCGATGCCATCGCCGGTCTTATCATCACCGCCATTAACGTCTTCGGCGGTATCATCATCGGGTATTTCCGCCACGGCATGCCGATTGGCGAAGCGGCTGACGTTTTCGTCAAGCTCTCGGTCGGTGACGGTATCGTCTCGCAAATTCCGGCCCTGATCGTCTCGCTGGCAGCCGGCCTCCTTGTCTCCCGCGGTGGTACGGCTGGATCGACCGACCAGGCCGTCGTCAACCAGCTGAGCGGTTATCCGCGCGCCCTGATGGTCTCGGCCATGCTGATGGGACTGCTGGCCATCATTCCGGGCCTGCCGTTCCTGCCCTTCATCTTCCTCGGCGGCATCATGGCTTTCGGCAGCTGGTATATTCCGCGCCAGGCGGAAGCCGAAAGTGCGCTTCGCCGGCAGGAAGAGGAGAACAAGGTTCTCCAGAACACCGAGGCGGAGAAAGATTCCGTCAAACAGGTGCTGAAGACCGCCGAGATCGAACTGGCGCTCGGCAAGCAGGTGTCGACGCGCCTCCTCGGTGCCCATCAGGAACTGGCATTCCGCGTCGGCAAGATGCGCAAGAAATTCGCGAGCCAGTATGGCTTCGTCGTACCGGAGATCAAGGTGTCCGACGACATCATGATCCAGGAAAAAGCCTACCAGATCCGTGTCCACGGCACGACCATCGCTTCCAGCAACCTGCGTGTCGGCGATGTTCTCGTGGTGACGGGGGCAGGGCGCAAGCCAAGCATTCCAGGCGACGAAATTCGCGAACCCGCCTTCGGCATGCCGGCCGTCTCGATCCTCGAAACCTTCACCGAAGATCTGAAGCGCGAAGGCTTCCATCCGATCGACAACGTCTCCGTGGTGCTGACGCATCTGAGCGAAGTCATCCGCAACAATCTGCCGCAGCTTCTGTCCTACAAGGACGTCAAAATCCTCATCGACAGGCTGGATCCCGAATACAAGAAGCTGGCCGACGAAATCTGCTCCTCGCACATGTCCTATTCCGGCCTGCAGGCGGTGCTGAAACTGCTGCTTGCCGAGCGGGTGTCGATCCGCAACCTGCACCTCATCCTTGAAGCCGTCGCCGAACTTGCGCCGCATGTGCGCAAGACGGAGCAGATCGTCGAACATGTGCGGGTGCGCATGTCGCAGCAGCTCTGTGGCGACCTCGCCGACAACGGCGTGCTGCGGGTGCTGCGACTCGGCAACAAGTGGGACATGGTCTTCCATCAGGCGCTGAAGCGCGATCAGAAGGGTGAAATCGTCGAGTTCGACATCGATCCCCGCCATCTCGAGGAGTTTTCCGAGGAAGCGTCGAAAGTTATCCGTGAATTCATGGATCGCGGCCTGCCCTTTGTCCTTGTAACCTCGCCGGAAACGCGGTCCTATGTGCGCATGATTATCGAGCGACTCTTTGCGACCCTGCCGGTCCTCTCCCATGTGGAACTGGCCAAGGGTCTCGAGATCAAGATTCTGGGCGCCATTTCATGATAACCGACCCGCAGGGAACAATCATTGCATTGTTCCTTGCCATCTGCCGTATCGGCGCATGCTTCATGACCATGCCGGGTTTTTCAAGCTCGCGCATTTCGCCGCAGATACGCATGCTGCTCTGTGTGGCCGTGTCCATGGCGCTGTTGCCGGTGCTGTGGGACACGATTTACCCCAAAATCTCCGGTGCGAGCCAGGGCACCGTTGTCGGGCTTATAGCGACGGAAATCCTCATCGGTGCGATGTACGGCCTGATCGCGCGCTTCTACACCCTCGGTTTCCAGTTCACGGGGGCGCTCATCGGCGCCTCAATCGGTCTCAGCGCACCCGGCGGTTCCGATCCCATTGAAGATGCGCAGGAAAACCAGATCGCCAACTTCATCACCTTCGGCGGCCTGCTCATTCTCTTCATGATGGACTTCCATCACATCGTCCTTAAGGCGCTGGTGGATTCGTACAATGTTACCCCTGTCGGTGCGCTTATCAGCGGCCAGAAGATGCTGATCACGCTGACCGACACGCTGAGGGCTTCATTTTCCATCATGCTGCGGCTTGCGAGCCCGTTTGTGATCTACGGTTTGATGTTCAACGTTGCCGTCGGCCTCATCAACAAGCTCGCGCCGCAAATCCCGGTCTTTTTCATATCGACGCCCTTCATTCTCGCGGGCGGCATGTTCATGCTCTACCTTTCGGTCGCAGCTCTCATCCGGCAATTCGTGGATGGGTTCGGTCCCGTCTTCATCGGTTTCTGATCGGGGGAAACGCCATGGCTTCTGACAAACGCTCGGACAAGCTCAAACGTCTGGTGACGGTCCAGCGCCACATGGAAAAAATGGCCGAGGTCGAACTGGCCGACACCACGCGGGCACGCACCGAAGTGGCGCAATCCATGGAAAGCACGCTGGAAGCGATGAATTCCCTGGAGCCGGTGCACCAGACGTTTTCCCGGCATTATCAGGGTCGCTACGGCCGTCTCGTCGTGCAGGACCGGCAGCTTGAAGGCGTCCAGCATTTTCAGGAAAACAAGGTTCTGAAGGAAAAGACCAAGGCCGACAGGCTTGAGGACAGAATGCACGTCGCCCGCGATCTCGAAGACCGCGAAGCAGACGATAATGCGATTTACGATTTGTTAGAAATTACGAATGTTGCCCGTTCAACACCAGCCTCCAGCAAGGTTGGCGATTCATAGTCTCCCCGTTGTTGCATCGCGGCGTTCTTGAACACACTGCCCGCGATGTTTCTTGATTGAGTGAACGCGCCGTTTTGCGTCGGCTCGTTCATCGGCTCGGGAGTTCGGGACGTGGCGATATCGGTTATAAGCGATCTGGTGATGGATGTGGTTCGCGCGGCGGACCCTCTGGAAGTACAGGTCGCCCAAGAAAAATTGAAGGCGAACAAGGCGGCGTTTGCCGCGACCAGCCTCGCCGATTCCGGCAAGGGTTTTGGTGCCGCCGTCGATATGCTGGATGGCGCCTCCTCTAAGGCTGGCCTCGGCAATACCAATATTCGTTCCGCGCGCACCGAAATTCCCGAAACATATCGCAAATATGAGGCTTCGGTTCTCCAAACCTTCGTCGCCAACATGCTGCCGAAAGACAGCGAAGAGGTTTACGGCAAGGGTAACGCCGGCGAAATCTGGAAGAGCATGATGGCCGAACAGTTTGCCGACACGATTTCCAGAAATGGCGGTGTCGGCATTGCGGAGCAGGCATACAAGGATGCGCTTCGGAAGGCTGAAAGCAAAGGCATCACCGACGTATCGATGAATGAAAAAGACCATAATGCTGCAATTCGGATGGTGGCGGAGTTCGAGCGGCAGGTCCTCGGCGTTTCAAATGACAAAACGGACGAGGCTTGAGAATGATAACCCCAAACGAGGAGACAAGCATGGACCTTATGTCGAACGACCACCGTATCCAATCCGTTCTCGGCCGCCTTGAGATGATCATCGACAACGAGAATGAAAATATCGGTAAGGACCCCAGGTTCGATTTTAAGGTCTCCAATGCCCATAAAAGCCGTTGCCTCTATGAGCTGACGATGCTGGTTCGTGACACGCCGCACGAGGAAATCGCTGCCGGCTACATGGAGCAGGTGAAGGGCATCAAGTCCAAGCTTGCGACCAATGCGAGCCGCGTCGAAGCACATCTCAACGCGGTCCGCGCGGTCGCGGATCTGCTCAAGAACGCGATCCAGGAAGCCGACACGGACGGCACCTACTCGCAGGAACAGTTCATGTACGGTGCCGCCTCCTGATGTTGAAGCTTCTTCTCACCGGCGTCTGGGTTTGCGCCGTCACGCTCGGCGCGGTGTATTTCTCCGTCCAGTTGGCGTCGGCGCCCGCGCCGGATGAGGCGGAGGCGAAAAAGGCCAATCTGCAGTTGGTGAAAGGCGAAAGCATCACCATTCCCGTCATCAATGATGGCGGGGTGAACGGCTATTTTCTGAGCCGGATTTCGCTGCGCGTCGACAAGGCCAAGATGGCCAAGATTGAGCTGCCGGCAACGCAGCTGATGACCGACGAGCTTTTCACGCTGCTGGCCGGTTCTTCCATGGTCAATATCGGCAACATCTCGACGTTCGACCCCGAGGCCTTCAAGCAGCGCATCCGTGAGGGGTTAAACAAGAAGCTTGATGACGAGGTGGTCGAAGACGTGCTGATCGAGCAGCTCGACTATCTGTCGAAAGCCGACATCCGCGAGCAGAACGGCAACGGCACGCCACGCTCGGTCAAGCTCGTCGAAGGCGAAAAAGCAGAAGCCGCAAAAGAAGCTGCTCCGAGCCATTGAGGGCGACGGCGTGATGGCCGTCCGCCTTTCGATGCGGCAAAAAAGGCATTCGTCCGGTTAACGGTCTCTTGCGGCAGCCCACGATATTCGAGCGATTGCTTTCAGGCTAAATTCAAGCCGAGCCTCTATAACGAACCCATCAGCCACCGACCCGCAGGCCATCCGGCCGCGTCGGCGGGGATGGGTCTGAAATTGGGGGTAGCAATGAGTTTCGCGTCGGATTTCGCGCAACCGGTATCGCAGCGGACTGTTCACGGCTTGCGGGTCTGTGACCTCGACTGGAATGGCGCTCTGGAGCTGGTCAGCAGCAGGGCGTCGGCCGCAAACGGCCATACGATGCTTTCCTTTCTGACAATCGATAAGGCGAAGCTTTCGCTGAAAAACAGTGCGTATCGGCAGGTTCTGGAAAGCTGCATGCTTCTGCCGCAAGGCAAGGCAACAAGGGCTGCTGCGCGTCGCGACGAGGGTGAGCCTCTGTCCGCCCCCATCGACGGCGTCGCCTTCACCATGGCGTTGTTGACCTACATGGCGGTGCCGAAGCGCATCGGTGTTGCAGGCGACGATGGGGCGCAGGTCGGTGAGGTTCTCGCGAGGTTGCGCGCCCACGCGCCCTGGCACGATTTCGTCATGCTGAACCGGGATGCGACGGGTGTTAAGGTGGATGTGTTGCTGGCGGGAATGCTGAAGGAAGAACAGGAAACATGGCTGCACCGCACCGTCAGCCACGAGGATGCGCGGCTGACGATCGCCGTTGGCCCGCTGTTCAAGGTCCTGATCTCTGAGGTCGCCGGCATGCCGGAGATTTTCCGCAAGCTCCACATGAGCTGGCTTTACAGCCTCTGCGCCGAGCCCTGGCACATCGCGCTTGGTAAGGGCTGAATGCTGAAGGGCCGCCCGCGTTAACCATTTGTTTGCCACGATCCTTTAACCTCTCGTAAGGTTTTGACAGTCGCCCGTTGCGGGCGGCGCCGAGGGTGGCAGACGAGTTCAGATGGTTGATGACAATCCGGACATGATGGCGATTCGCCCTGACGAGGATGCTGTCGCCGCGCCGTCTTCTGAGTGGCGCAGACATTGTCGCCGGCTCCTGACGGCCGGTTGTGTGGCAGCAGCAACAATGGCTGGCGCTGCCCTTCCACTTTTCCTCGTCGATTCCGGTTTTCGCGGTTATGTCTCGCAGGCTCGCATCGAGGTAACGCAGACCGCCTATGATGCTCCCGACGCCTCACGTTTTCTGGCAATGGCACGCCGCACCCTGCTTTCGCCCTCCGGGCTTGAGCGCGTCACCGCCGATCTGAAGCTGACGCCAGCCGATATGGTCGGCGTTCGCAATCAGGGCGAGCTCGGCCTGCTTTTCGACCTTTTGACCGGCGGTCAGGGCCGGGTGGTGTCTCCGCGGGAGGCATTGAACGGCGCCGTGGGCGAGGCCATCCGCCTGGAGCTCACCCCGGATGAAAACACGCTCGTCGTGACCGCCAAGGCCGCCACGCCTGAGACCGCCATGCGGCTGACGGATTATCTCTCCATGCGCGTGATGGCGGATGGCAAAGCCGGCACCATGACGCCCGCCATGCGGATAATGGAAAACGCACGTAAAAAACTGGATGAGGCGGAAGCTGCCGTCAACGGTTTTCAGATGCGCCATGGCGATGCGGTGCTGACGGAAGTGCAGCAACTCGAGCAGCAGTTGCGTGACGTGAATGAGGGGCTGGCGCGGTCCGGTCGCGAGCAGCAGCTGGTCAAGGCCGATCTCACGGCAGCTGCCGCTCTGAAGCCGAATGATGTGTTTTCCAAACCCTTACCCGCCGGTGCGGCTTTTTCTGCACTTGAGGATATCAGGCAAAAGCACGCGAGCGCCAGCATGGCGCTTGCCACCGTTTCTGTCGACTATGGTCCGAAACATCCCCGCCGCATCGCCGCCCAGAACGCGGTGGATGCCGTGCAGGCGCTTGCGGCTCCAGCATTGCGGCAAGTGCTCGACGGGCTGCGGGCGGACGAGAAGCGCATCAGCCAGGAGATCGCCACAGATACCGCCGGGCAGAAGACATATCTTGATCGTCTGAATGCGCTGGGTGTCGCGCCCGGTGAATTCTCCAGGTTGCAGAATGAACTGGAAGCGGCGCGCAATACCTATCTGGAAGCAAGCGAACGCCGGGACCTGACGGCTTCCGCAACGCCCGCCATCGAAACGCGCCTGACGACAAAAGCTGGTCCGGGAGAATTGTCCCGGGACCTCACGCAGGCTGCGATGCTTGCGGGGGGCGGGGCCTTGATCGGCCTGCTGGGCAGCCTTTATCTCCTCAGCTATCGACGCCATGACGAAGAAGACGATGTTCTTCCGACTGCCGAAACCGGTGAGCAGCCAGTTTCCTTCGTTGCCGCGCCGCAATTTTCCGATTTCGAGCCGATCGAGCCCGCCGTATTCGACGACCTGCAGCCTCTTCCCGCAGAAGCGGATGCGAACGCTGACGAGGAAAGTTTTGCCGAGTATTACGGCGAGGCCGCAAACGACGCGGACGATATGCCGCTGGACGAACGCGTGCGTCAGGTACTGATGGGCAACCGAACCGTCAGAACGGCGGATCCCGCATCACCAGGGTTGCCGCCGCTTCTGGCAGAAGCCCTCTCCGGGGACTTCGATCATGCTCAGGCCGAAGCCGAGGAGCTGATGGAATTGCGACGGGAATTGGCGTTCCTGAAGGAGTGCCTTACCGATTACGCCGACCGCCGTGAAGGCTACCGCAAAACAGCCTGAAAACGCCGCATTTTAGCTTGCATTCCTGCGACGGGGGCACCATACGGAGCCTACGTAACCCAGCAGGAGCAGGACGCATGGCAGTTGTGATTGACGGGAAGGCGAAGGCGGCTTCGGTAACGGAGGCGGTCCGCAAATCGGCAGAAGCGCTTGAGACGGACATGGGCGTGAAGCCCGGTCTCGCGGTTGTCATCGTCGGGAATGATCCGGCAAGCCATGCCTACGTGAACTCCAAGAGCAAGATGGCCAAGCAATGCGGTTTCAACTCCATCCAGCACACGCTGCCGGAAGAAACGACGCAAGGTGAGCTACTTAAGCTGGTCGGCGAACTGAACGCCGATACTTCCATCCACGGCATTCTCGTGCAGCTGCCGCTGCCGAAACATTTCAATTCGGATGAGATCATCCAGTCGATCCTGCCGGAGAAAGACGTCGATGGTCTCAGCGTCTTGAATGCCGGCAAGCTCGCGACCGGCGATCTCGCCACCGGCCTCATCTCTTGCACGCCGGCTGGCGCCATGCTTCTGGTGCGCGGCATTCATGGCGACGATCTTTCCGGTCTCAACGCCGTTGTCATCGGCCGCTCCAACCTGTTCGGCAAGCCGATGGGCCAGCTGCTTCTGAATGCCAACGCCACCGTGACCATGGCGCATTCACGCACCAAGGACCTCGCCAGCATCTGCAAGACGGCGGATATTCTGGTCGCCGCTGTCGGACGTGCGGCAATGGTGAAGGGAGACTGGGTGAAACCGGGCGCGACCGTCATCGATGTCGGCATCAACCGCATACCGGCCCCGGAAAAGGGCGAAGGCAAATCCAAGCTCGTGGGCGATGTCGCCTTTGACGAGGCGAGCGCCGTCGCCGCCGCGATCACGCCTGTCCCCGGCGGTGTCGGTCCGATGACGATTGCCATGTTGATGGCGAATACGGTTATCGCTGCCTATCGCGCGCTGGGTCTGACCGCGCCAAAGTTTTAAGCCTGTCGCGTTCAATCGAACGATACGGCACAGGAATTTTTGTGCGCTGCCACTCACTTCCGTCATTCCGGCCTTGAGCCGGAATGCAGCCGACGCGCGTCTGCGCGGCAAGGCGACTCTTTTCAGCCCAAGGACTAGGGCTGGCTGGATACCGGCTCAAGACCGGTATGACGGCCGGGGGGATGGAGGCCAGACTTTACGTTCTCGGAGCCGGTCCCGTCGAGGCGCGCACCACAAGTTCCGCCTTCCAGAGTTCCTGATGTGGGTCTTTGTGGTCGTTCTTGATGTGATTGATCAAACGCTGACCCACACGCACCCCCGCTGCCCTCAGCGACGAGCGCGTGGTGGTCAGCGGAACGGAAAAATTATCGGGCTTGAGAAGCGGCAGCACGTCGTCGTGAGCGATGAGCGAAATATCCTTGCCTGGTTTCAGGCCCCGTTGATTGAGCGAGCGAATCGCGCCGAGCGCCAGCGCGGTACTGGCGCAGAGAATGGCGGTCGGCTTTTGCGGGCGTGACAGCAATGCCTCCATGCCGAGAAACCCTTCTTCATCCGTCATGCTGCTATGACGCGTGTTGGCGGGATCGAGCGAAAGACCATTGGCTGCCAGCGCCTTTTCCACGCCGAGACAGCGCCTGAAGGTGAAGTCATAACCCTCGGGGCCATTCAGCAGCCCGATCCGCTGGTGACCAAGCTGTAGCAGAAGCTGCGTCGCATCGCGAAAGGCGCCCTCGTTGTCAACGTCGAGATAGGGATATGTCTCCTCAACGCCAACCGAACGACCGTGCACGAGGAAGGGCAGGGAGAGCGACTGCATCATGGCGATGCGCGGGTCGTTATTCTTCATGTAGGCGAGATAGATGCCATCGACACTGCCGCTGGCGGCAAGCCCTCGAAGGGCGTCCCGCTCTTTTTCGGGTTCTGTCGGCATGATGACCAGATGGAAGCCGCTGCGCGATGCCTCTTCACCCAGCCCGCTCAGAAACTCGCCGAAATGCACGTCTGAACGGTGATATTCGCCGATCGGCATGACAAGGCCGATGGAGCCCACCTTGCCCGTTGCCAGCCGCTGCGCTGCCGCATTCGGCCGGTAGCCGGTCTTTTCGGCTGCCTCCATGACGCGGCGCCGGGTCTCCGCACTCACCTCAGGGTAGCCATTGAGCGCGCGGCTGATGGTCGTCTGCGAAATACCCAGCAGTTGCGACAACTGTTTAAGGTTCATGTCTGCGAATTCCTCCATGCGCGCTCAGGGAATCAGCCAAAAGCCACTCCTCACATTCCCAAAGCGCTTTAGATTTTTAACAGCCCCTTCCGCTTTTCTCAATCGAAAATGACGTCAATCTCTCTGAATTAATATGACTATTGATAAGGATATGCGCGGTTTCTACGCAAACTCCCTCTTGACTCCGTCTCGGCGACAATGAGATGAATAGGTAGCCAAAGCGCTTTGATTGGAAGAGCTGCGCTTTGAGCCTTTTATGTGATGGGAGGTAAATCACATGCGGAAGACTCTATTGGCGACGGCTGCTTCGATCGTGCTGCTGTCGGGTTCGGCCTTTTCTGCCGATCTGAAATTCGCGCCGGGCCAGGACACCAAATTCAACTGGAAAAGCTATGAGGACTTCAAGACGGCCCATGCCGACCTGAAGGGCCAGACATTGACGATTTTCGGACCCTGGCGCGGTGAGGACGAGGCCCTTTTCCAGACCGTGCTTGCCTATTTCGCCGATGCGACGGGCGTTAACGTTCGATACTCCTCGTCGGAAAACTACGAGCAGCAGATCGTCATCGATACGCAGGCTGGTTCGCCACCCAATATCGCCATTCTCCCGCAACCGGGTCTGCTGGCCGATCTGGCTGCCAAAGGCTTCCTCGTGCCGCTCGGCGACGACACGGCCAAATGGGTCGAGGAGAATTATGGCGCGGGCAAATCCTGGGTCGATCTCGGCAGCTACAAGGGCAAGGACGGCAACAAGGCCTATTTCGCGTTCCCCTTCAAGGCGGATGTGAAGTCGCTCGTCTGGTACGTGCCTGAGAATTTCGAAGAAGCGGGCTATAAAGTGCCCGAAAGCATGGAAGACCTGTTCAAGCTGACCGACCAGATCGTCGCCGATGGCGGCACGCCCTGGTGCATTGGCCTCGGTTCCGGCGGCGCGACCGGCTGGCCGGCCACCGACTGGGTGGAAGACCTGATGTTGCGCACGCAGCCACTCGACGTCTACCAGAAATGGACGACGAATGAGGTGAAGTTCACCGATCCGGCGGTTGTGGCGGCGATCAATGAATTCGGCAAGATTGCCAAGAACGAAAAATATGTGAGCGGTGGCGTTGCAGCCGTTGCCTCCACGGATTTCCGTGACAGCCCCAAGGGCCTCTTCGACATTCCGCCGAAGTGCTATCTGCACCATCAGGCGTCCTTCGTTCCCTCCTTCTTCCCGGCGGGTACCAAGGTGGGGACGGACGTTGATTTCTTCTACATGCCGACCTACGCCTCCAAGCCTGAGCTCGGCAAGCCGGTTCTGGGCGCGGGCACGCTTGTCACCATCACCAAGGAATCGCCCGCCGCAAAGGCGTTCGTCAACTTCCTGCAGACACCGATCGCCCATGAGGTCTGGATGGCACAGTCCAGCTTTCTCACCCCGTACAAGGGCGTGAATGTCGAAACCTATGCCAATGAGCAGATGAAGCGCCAGGGTGAAATCCTGACCACGGCGACGACCTTCGGTTTTGACGGGTCCGACCTGATGCCGGGCAAGATCGGCGCCGGTGCATTCTGGACCGGCATGATCGATTTCGTCGGCGGCAAATCCGCCGATCAGGTCGCGGCCGATATCCAGAAGGCCTGGGACGGCCTGAAATAACACCTGACGAGACGAGGCCCGGTGGTTCGCCGCCGGGCTTCTTCCGCATGAGCGGCCGACTGGATAAGCAGCGCGGCGCGGAGAGGATCAAGGGAGGGACCATGGCTCAACAACTCGTGTCTGCCATCGGCGTCATGGTGGCTGGCGTTTTCGCCTGTGCCGCCTATTACTGGTTATCGGACAAGGCGCTCCAGGTGATCTTCCCGGTGCGCTCGGGAGACGTCATTCATGCATCCCGAAATCTGAACCGCCGCGCCGCCGTCCGCCCCTGGCTGTTTATCGGCCCGGCGCTGATCCTGCTTCTCGTCTATCTGGTCTATCCCGTCATCGCCACGCTGATCCTGTCGTTTTACGACCGGTCCGGCAATGAGTTCGTCGGCCTCGCCAATTATCGCTGGGCATTCTTCGATGCCGGATTCCGCCAGTCGATCTTCAACAATATCCTCTGGCTGGCCGTCGTGCCGGCTGCTTGTACCTTCTTCGGCCTTGTGATCGCCGTCATGACCGACCGCATCTGGTGGGGCAACATCGCCAAATCCATCGTCTTCATGCCGATGGCGATCTCCTTCGTCGGCGCCTCCGTCATCTGGAAGTTCATCTATGAATATCGGGCAGAGGGCCAGGTGCAGATCGGTCTTCTCAATGCTGTCGTCGAGTTTTTCGGCGGTAATCCGCAGGTGTGGATTTCCATGCCCTTCTGGAACAATTTCTTCCTGATGATCATCCTCATCTGGATCCAGACCGGTTTTGCCATGGTCATCCTGTCCGCAGCGCTGCGCGGCATACCGGAAGAAACCATCGAGGCGGCCGTCATCGATGGTGCCAATGGCTGGCAAATCTTCTGGAAGATCATGGTTCCGCAGATCTGGGGCACCATCGCCGTCGTCTGGACGACGATCACCATTCTCGTGCTCAAGGTCTTCGATATCGTGCTGACCATGACCAACGGCCAATGGAACACCATGGTTCTCGCGAACCTCATGTTCGACTGGATGTTTCGAGGCGGCGGCGATAGCGGCAGAAGCGCTGTCATCGCGCTGGTGATCATGGCCGCCGTCACACCGATCATGATCTGGAACATCCGCCAGGCAAATCGTGAGATGGAGGGCCGCTGAGATGGATATCGTCAAACGCCTCCGCCGCGTCGGCCTGCCGCGCCTCATCGTCCATGCCAGCGTTCTGATCGTCGTGCTTCTCTGGCTCCTGCCCACGCTCGGCATTCTCGTGAGTTCGTTGCGCGACAAGGACCAGATCACCGTTTCCGGCTGGTGGACAGCATTTTCCAGTTCCGAACAGACCTCGGCGGTTCGTCTCGCCGATGCTTCCGTGCAGAAGCAGGACGGCAGCCGCTATGTCATATCAGGCAATGTCTTCGAAAACGGCCAGGGCGGCAAGGTCGCGGCCTTCGGCGTGCGCGTGCAGGAGCCGACAGCATTCAAGGCAGGCGAAGCCGCTGACATTGGCGATGGCGAGACGTTGCTGGTCAAGGAGGACGGCGGTTACGAATATAGCAAAGCCTCAAGTTTCGAGGGTTCGCGCGCCAAGCGCGTCTATATTTCCGTCGCCACCCCGCCTGTCTTCACGCTCGATAATTACCGCACGGTCCTGACCTCTGAGGGCATCGGCCAGTCCTTCGTCAATTCGCTGACGGTTGCTGTGCCTGCAACGATCATCCCGATCCTGATTGCCGCCTTTGCAGCCTATGCCCTGTCGTGGATGAGCTTTTCCGGCCGCAATCTGCTGATTGCGATGGTGGTGGGGCTGATTGTCGTGCCGCTGCAAATGTCGCTCATTCCCCTGCTTCGCATGTACACAGAAATCGGCAATATTTTCGGCGTCTCTTCCAAAGGCTATGCCGGCATCTGGCTGGCACACACCGCCTTTGGACTGCCGCTCGCCATCTATCTGCTGCGCAACTATATTTCCGGGCTGCCCAAGGAAATTATCGAAAGCGCCCGTGTCGATGGCGCAAGCGATTTCGAAATTTTCGTCAAGATCATCCTGCCGCTCTCTTTCCCGGCGCTC
This sequence comes from Agrobacterium sp. DE0009, assembly GCF_007680755.1. Classification (NCBI taxonomy): domain Bacteria; kingdom Pseudomonadati; phylum Pseudomonadota; class Alphaproteobacteria; order Hyphomicrobiales; family Rhizobiaceae; genus Agrobacterium; species Agrobacterium sp. DE0009. Next base: position 1,374,758 of record NZ_VEIU01000001.1, on the reverse strand, counting down.
GCTTCCTTCGCCATCTTCCAGTTTCTCTGGACCTGGAATGACCTGCTCGTCGCCATGGTCTTCCTCGGAACGCAGAAGAACGAACTCGTGCTGACGGGTGCGCTCAACGCGCTGCTCGGTTCGCGCGGCGGCAACTGGGAAATCCTTACCGCCTCGGCCTTCGTCACCATCGTCGTGCCGCTTGGCGTTTTCTTCGCGCTTCAACGTTATCTCGTGCGTGGCTTGCTCGCCGGCTCCGTCAAGGGAGGCTGACAGACCATGGACGCCCATACCAGACAGGACAAATCAATGACCGCTTCGGTGACTTCCGCTTTGACGCCCAACAAGGACTGGTGGCGCGGCGCTGTTATCTATCAGATCTATCCGCGCTCCTATCAGGACTCCAATGGCGACGGCATCGGTGACCTCAAGGGCATTACCGACCGCCTCCATCACATCGCCAATCTGGGTGCCGATGCAATCTGGATTTCGCCCTTCTTCACCTCGCCGATGAAGGATTTTGGTTACGACGTCTCGAATTATGTCGATGTCGATCCGATGTTCGGTACGCTGGCCGATTTCGACGGGTTGATTGCGGAGGCCCATCGCCTTGGCATCCGCGTCATGATCGATCTTGTTTTGTCGCATACCTCGGACCAGCATCCCTGGTTCGTGGAAAGCCGCGCCAGCCGCAACAATCCGAAAGCGGACTGGTATGTGTGGTCGGACGCCAAACCGGATGGCACGCCGCCCAACAACTGGCTGTCGATCTTCGGCGGCTCGGGCTGGCAGTGGGATCCGACCCGCATGCAATATTACATGCACAACTTCCTGACCTCGCAACCGGACCTCAATCTACATAACCCGGAAGTGCAGGAAGAGTTGTTGAACATCACACGTTTCTGGCTGAAGCGCGGCGTCGATGGTTTCCGCCTCGATACCATCAACTTCTATTTCCATGACCTCGAGCTGCGCGACAACCCGGCGCTGGCTCCGGAGCGCCGCAATGCTTCCACCGCGCCTGCGGTCAATCCCTATAACTTCCAGGAACATCTCTACGACAAGAACCGCCCGGAAAACATTGCCTTCCTGAAGCGCTTCCGCGCGGTGCTGGACGAGTTTCCGGATATCGCCGCCGTCGGTGAAGTGGGCGACAGCCAACGCGGTCTGGAGATCGTCGGTGAGTATACGTCGGGCGATGACAAGATGCAGATGTGCTACGCCTTCGAATTCTTGGCGCCCGACGCGCTGACCCCGCAGCGCGTCGCCGATGTGCAGGCGGATTTTGCGAGAGCTGCGCCGGAAGGCTGGGCCTGCTGGGCATTCTCCAACCATGATGTCGTGCGTCATGTCAGCCGCTGGGGCGAGCATGTCGAGGACAAGGACGCTTTTGCCAAGGTCCTTTCGGCACTGCTGATGACACAGCGCGGGTCCGTCTGCATCTATGAGGGCGAAGAACTTGGCCTCACCGAAGCCGACATCGCGTTCGAGGATTTGCAGGACCCCTACGGCATCCAGTTCTGGCCGGAATTCAAGGGCCGCGATGGGTGCCGCACGCCGATGGTGTGGGATGCCGGCCATGCGCAGGCGGGTTTCTCGACAGCCGACAAAACGTGGCTGCCAATTCCGGCGGAGCACAAGCAGCGCGCCGTCAGCGCCCAGCAGGGCAATGAGGCATCCGTGCTGGAACATTACCGTCGCTTCCTCACTTTCCGCAGGCAGCACCCGGCTTTCGCGAAAGGTGGCATCGAGTTCCAGCCCGTTCAGGGCGAGGTGTCGAGCTACACAAGGACGCTCGGAAACGAAACCATTCTCTGCCTCTTCAATCTGTCGGCGACGCCGGCAAAGGCATCGCTGCCGGATGGGAACTGGGAGGTTCTGGAGGGCCACGGCTTTACAGCCGCGCTCGAAGGCAGAAACGTAGAACTTCCGGCGTGGGGCGCGTTCTTCGCCCGTTACGCCTGACAGAACAGGGAGGACCACCCATGACAAGTCTCGTTCTCAAGGATATCCGCAAATCCTACGGACAGGTGAAGGTGCTGCACGGCATCGATCTTTCGATCGAACAGGGCGAATTCATCGTCTTCGTCGGCCCCTCCGGCTGCGGAAAGTCGACGCTGCTGCGCATGATCGCGGGTCTGGAGGAGATCACCGGAGGCGAGATGTATATTGACGGACAGCTCGTCAACGAGATCCCACCTTCGCGCCGCGGCATCGCCATGGTGTTCCAGTCCTACGCGCTTTATCCGCATATGACGGTCTATGACAACATGGCCTTCGGCATGAAGATCGCCAAGGAAAACAAGCAGGAAATCGACCGCCGCGTCCGCGCCGCTGCAGAAATCCTGCAGCTGACGCAATATCTGGAGCGTCTGCCCAAGGCTCTCTCGGGCGGCCAGCGCCAGCGTGTTGCCATCGGCCGCGCGATCTGCCGCAACCCGAAGGTCTTCCTGTTCGACGAGCCATTGTCCAACCTCGATGCGGCGCTGCGTGTCGCCACGCGCATCGAGATCGCCAAGCTCAACGAGCAGATGGCCGAGACGACGATGATCTACGTCACTCACGATCAGGTGGAGGCGATGACGCTCGCCGACCGCATCGTCGTTCTGAATGCCGGGCGCGTGGAGCAGGTCGGTGCGCCGCTCGAACTTTATGAGAACCCGGCCAATCTCTTCGTTGCGAAATTCATCGGCTCGCCAGCCATGAACATCATCGCTGGCAAGATCGTCGGGACCGGAGAGCGGACATCGATCGAGCTTGCCGGCGGCAAGACGCTCGTCGTCAACGTTTCCACGCCGGGGAGCGAACAGGGCAAGGCCGCAAGCTTCGGCGTGCGGCCGGAAGATCTGAGCATCGTCACTGGCGACGACTATCTCTTCGAAGGGAAAGTATCGATTGTCGAGGCGCTTGGCGAAGTTACCCTGCTTTATCTTGAAGCACCGAAAGGGCAGGAGCCGATCATCGTCAAGGCACCAGGCATCGTTTCGGCTGCGAAGGGCCAGACCCTGCGTTTCGCCGCGCCGCAGGAAAAACTCCACCTCTTCAACGCCGAAGGCAAGACCTACCGCGTCTGACGCTTTAGGCTGAAGCCCCGGAACGCCACTCGTTTCGGGGTTTTCTCAGGTTTTTCGCCTGTGGAAAAACGCCGCGAATGTCCCACTTCCGGTCTGTTTAAGACGGCGCTGATATGAATTGTTAAAGACTATGGCCTAGTCTTGCTCCATTGATCGAGCATGGAGTCTGGGCGTGCAAAGCGGTACCGGTGTGATCAGGAACCATTACCTGAGCAAGGAAGAATCTTTCATGTATGACCGCGAAAGCCGGTTCCGCATGGAAGATACAATGAATGCCGCACGCATCGAATATACTGAAAAGGCTGTGATGCACATGGCGGCGCGCCGCTGCGATGTCATCCGCATTTCGCAGACCGAGGCAGTGCTGGCGCTGATAACGAAATATAACCTGCCGAACCAGTTCTATCTCGATATTCCCGACGCCCGCATCAGCAAGATCGGCTGCGTCATGCTGCGCGTCAACGCCAACAACACCATCCACGTCCGCTTCCTGCGCATGCTGACGCAGAAGGAACTGGACCGCATCTTCGTGTTCAGCACGCATCCGGCGCATCGTGACCGGAAGCTGGATATCAGGTCGTTCTGAGTTATCAGGGCGAAGCTCTTAAAGCCCGCCCTGACCCGTCTTGTTCATCCGAACATCCATCCCCGAATATCAATGGAACAGGACGCTGGCGCCCTGATCGGCGGGGCCGGCATTGCGGCGGAAGGGGGCGAAAAGTTCGCGGCCCATACCCCACTCATTGCCTGAGAGATCGGCACGCGCCGGTTCGCGCTTTGACAGTTCAGCGGCGGACACCAGCACCTCGAGCGAGCCGGAAATCGCGTCGAGACGGATGATATCGCCGTCGCGGATGAGCGAGATCGGACCGCAATCGGAAGCCTCCGGCGTCACATGGATGGCGGCCGGCACCTTACCGGACGCACCGGACATGCGCCCGTCGGTCACCAGCGCCACCTTGAAACCACGATCCTGCAGCACGCCAAGCGGCGGCGTCAGACGGTGCAGTTCCGGCATGCCGTTAGCCTTCGGCCCCTGGAAGCGGACAACGGCGATGAAGTCGCGATTGAGCTTGCCGTCCTTGAAGGCGTCCTGAAGCTCCTGCTGGTCGTGGAAAACGATGGCCGGCGCTTCGATGATATGGCGTTCCGGCTTGACGGCGGAAATCTTGATGACCGATTTGCCGAGATTGCCCGTCAGCATCTTCAGGCCACCGGTCGGCTGGAACGGGGCTTCGATGCTGGAAAGCACCTTCGGATCGTGGCTCTGTTCCGGGGAGGGCTGGCGGGTGACGGCCCCCTTCTCGTCAAGCATTGCATCCACTGTGTAGGCCGCAAGCCCCTGTCCGAAGACCGTACGGACGTCGTCATGCACGAAGCCCTGCTTCAGGAGCTGCTTGATGAGGAAACCCATGCCGCCGGCGGCGTGGAAATGGTTCACATCGGCAAGACCGTTGGGATAAACGCGGGCGAGCAGCGGCACGATGTCCGAGAGATCGGAAATATCCTGCCAGGTGAGGATGATACCCGCCGCACGCGCCATGGCGATCAGGTGCATGGTGTGGTTGGTGGAACCGCCTGTCGCATGCAGGCCGACGACGCCGTTGACGACGGATCGCTCGTCGATCATCTCGCCTGCCGGCGTGAATTCATTGCCCTGTGCGGTGATGGCGAGCGCGCGCTTTGTGGCCTCGCGCGTCAGCGCGTCACGCAGCGGCGTGCCCGGATTGATGAAGGAGGAACCGGGCATGTGAAAGCCCATGATTTCCATCAGCATCTGGTTGGAATTGGCGGTGCCGTAGAAGGTGCAGGTCCCGGGGCCGTGGTAGGATTTGGATTCCGCTTCGAGCAGCTCCGCACGACCGACCTTGCCTTCGGCATAAAGCTGGCGAATGCGCGACTTCTCGTCATTCGGCAGGCCTGATGTCATCGGGCCGGCGGGAATGAAGACCGCGGGCAGGTGACCGAAGGCAAGGGCAGCGATCACGAGGCCGGGCACGATCTTGTCGCAGACGCCGAGATAGAGAGCGGCGTCGAACATGTTGTGCGAGAGGCCGATGCCGGCAGCCATGGCGATGGCGTCGCGGGAAAACAGCGAAAGCTCCATGCCCGGCTGCCCCTGGGTCACGCCGTCGCACATGGCGGGAACGGCGCCCGCAACCTGCGCGATGCCGCCCGCTTCCTTCGCCGCATCGCGGATGATCGCGGGGAAGGTCTCATAGGGCTGGTGCGCCGAAAGCATGTCGTTATAGGCGGTGATGATGCCGAGATTGGGAACCCGGTCGCCGGCAAGGATGTCCTTGTCGGCGGGGGAACAGACCGCAAACCCGTGCGCGAGATTGCCGCAGGAAAGCACGGAACGATGAACGCCCTTGGAAACCTGCAGCCGCAGCCGCTCGAGATAGGTCTCGCGGTATGGCTTGGAACGTTCGACGATGCGGGCGGTAATGGCCTGAATGCGGGAATCGGCGGACATGGGCGTTCATCCTGTTCGTTGGTCGGCAACCGGCGTTCCGGGAGGTGAGCGGCCGGTTGTCGTGGTTCAGTCTTCATGTCTTCGGGGCGCTTGTCGCGGGCCGCAGAGGCGGCAGCCGCGGTGGGTTATGGCGCCCAGTATATATCCACAGGCGTCTCCGCCCGGTTCAGCACGGCACGAATAGGCATTTCATCCTCATCCTCACCGGACTGCGCTTTCTCCAGCGTTGCCTTCTTGGCCGCACCTTCGATGTGGAGCACCAGAAAACCGGCATCGTGCAGGCTGGAGAAGTTGAAGGTCAACCGCTCCTCGCCGGCAGTTTCCGCCGCCATGGTCAGGACGCCGCGCGGCTCATCGAGGTCAAGCGCTTCGTAGAGATTGTCTCCACCGGGGAAGAACGATGCCGTATGGCCATCCGTTCCCATGCCGAGAATGACGACATCGAACGGATCGCAGATCGCTTCGGTCTTGACGGTCGCAAGGGTTGCCGCGTCTTCCGGGGAAGCGGCAGGCTGGAATAGCGGCACGAAATAAGCCGCCTTCGCCTTGTCCTGCAACAGGTTCTCGGCGACGAGACGGTGGTTCGACCGGTCGCTTTCCGGTGGCACGAAACGCTCGTCCACCAGCGTCACGCTGATATTGGGCCAGTCGAGTTCGTGATGGGAAAGCGCCTGAAAGAACAGCTTCGGTGTCGAGCCGCCGGAAACCGCAATGCTTGCGGTCCCCCGTTCCTTGGTTGCTTCATCAAGGCGTTTGGCAACTTCCGCCGCGAGCGCTGTCGCCAGCGCTGCAGGGGTGTCGAAGACGTGGATTGTTTCGCTCATTGAAGGCCCTCAGTCGGCATCATGCCAGGTGCGACCGTCACGCTCGATCAGCGCGATGGAACCGCTTGGACCCCAGGTGCCAGCCGTGTAGCCCTGCACGCCCTGGCCCAGCTCTTCCCAGCTCTTCAGGATCGGGTCGACCCAGTCCCAGGCGGCCTCAACTTCGTCGCGCCGCATGAACAGCGTCTGGTTGGAGCGGATCGTGTCCATCAGCAGGCGTTCATAGGCGTCGGGGCTGCGCACGTTGAAGGCTTCGGCAAAGCTCATGTCCAGCGACACCTGACGCAGGCGCATGCCGCCCGGGCCTGGGTCCTTGATGAGCAGAGACTGCTTGACGCCCTCGTCCGGCTGCAGGCGAATGACCAGCTTGTTGGCCTCGATCTTGCCGGCCGCATCGTCGAAGATCGAATGCGGGATCTGCTTGAAGGTGACGACGATTTCCGAAACGCGGGTCGCGAGGCGTTTGCCGGTGCGGATGTAGAAGGGAACGCCGGCCCAGCGCCAGTTGGCGATTTCGGCCTTGATGGCGACGAAGGTCTCGGTGTTGGAAACGCCGCCTTCCAGCTCTTCCAGATAACCTTTGACCGGGCCACCGGCGGAAGCGCCGGCGCGGTACTGCCCGCGAACCGTCAGCTTTTCGACGTTGCTGGTGTCGATTGGCTTCAGCGAGCGCAGAACCTTGAGCTTTTCGTCACGCACGGCTTCGGCATTCATGGAAGCAGGCGGTTCCATGGCGACAAGGCAAAGCAGCTGCAGGATATGGTTCTGCACCATGTCGCGCAGCGCACCGGCCTTGTCGTAATAACCGGCGCGGCCTTCAAGACCGACCGCTTCGGCAACGGTGATCTGCACGTGGTCGATATGGGCGGAATTCCACAGCGGCTCGTAAAGCGCGTTGGCGAAACGCAGCGCCATCAGGTTCTGCACCGTCTCCTTGCCGAGATAGTGGTCGATGCGGAAGATCTGCTCTTCCTTGAAGACATGGCCGATGGTGTCGTTCAGCTCCTGCGCCGAAGCGAGATCGCGGCCGATCGGCTTTTCGACAACGATGCGGGTCGAGCGGGTAATCAGCTTGTGTTCGCGGATCTTGTCGGCGATATCGCCGAAAATACCCGGCGCCACGGCCAGATAAAAGGCGCGCACGCGCTCTTTACCCTCGTCCAGCAGCTTCTTCAGCACATCCCAGCCATTGCTGCCCTTGGCGTCAACGGGCACGTAAAATAGCCTGTTCAGGAACACTGCAACCTGGGCGTCGTCATATTCGCCGGCCTTCAGATGCTCCTTCAGCGCGTCCTGCGCGAATTTGCGATATTCCTCATGGGTCATGACCGAACGCGACGCGCCGATGATGCGGGTCGGCTCCGTGAACTGCCCTTCGATCTGCCGGTGATAAAGGGCCGGCAGAAGCTTGCGCTCGGCAAGGTCGCCCGTGCCGCCAAAAACGACACAATCAAAAGGTTCAACAGGAATGATCTGACTGCTCATATCGATTCTCTCGATCTTCAAGGGTTGGGGCATCCATAATCTAATCGATTTAAAAATGCCAGACTCAGTTGGGTGAAATTATGAATTTTGGTTTGGCCTTAGGCCGTATGTAGAATGGGTTGCGTTTCGGAACAGACCTTTTGCCGGTGGGGGCACGGAAAACAGGAACAATACCATGACTGCGGCGATACCCCGCCAGAACAGGTGGATGGCGCAAGTACGTCCGGTATCCTGGCTTTGCTCGATGCTATCCAACAACATCTGCGCTTCTTCGAATTGCCGCCCAGCAATCCGGATCTCTATTCCGCCGAGCGCAACAGCGTAATGCCAGAAGATCGAGGCGAATTGGCTCGGCAGCGCAACGGTTTGAACTCCATATGCCCGCAGGAAAGACGCCGTCACTGCCGTCTCAGCGAGCCCGTAGCCCGTGGCAATAGTAACAAGCCGGTCATCCGCTTTTTCCATCGAACCCCCTGTTTGAACCCCCTGTTTATTCTGAAGGATCAAAACCTGTCTCGCAACGCGAACCACGACAGCGCCAGAAAGAGCAACGGCGCACGGAGCGACGTGCCGCCGGGGAAGGCAGGGACTTTCAGCCGCGCGAAGGGCGCCAGCATGTCCTTTTTGCCGAGCACCAGATCGGCATAAAGCTTGCCGCAATAATTCGACAACATCACGCCGTGACCGGAATAACCGCCGATGGAGGTGACGCCGGGCATGACCTCGCGCACGAACACCGTGCGCGGGAGGGTGATGCCAACGGAGCCGCCCCAGGAATGGGTGATTTCGACAGCTTTCAGTTCGGGATAAATTTCCGCGATCTGCCGGCGGATATGGGTTGAGATATCGCGCGGCGTATCTGCCGTATAGGCCTCGCGTCCGCCGAACAGCAGGCGATTATCGGCAGTCTTGCGAAAATAGCGCACCACGAAACGAGAGTCTGCCACAGCCTCCTTGCCGGGGATGATGTCTGGATAGGCGTCGAGCGGTGCGGTCGCGCCGATGAAGGAGCGGATCGGCATGATATGGGCCGCCGTCACCGGCTCCAGATTACCGATATAGGCATTGGTGGCAATCAGCACCCGCGGCGCGGTAATCGTGCCGAAGGGCGTTTCGATGATTGACTTTCCGCCCACCTGCCGGATCGATTTCGCCGGCGTCATCTCGTAAATCTGAGCGCCGGCATCCTTTGCCGCTTTTGCAAGCCCGACGAGCAGCTTCAACGGGTGTATATGGCCGGTGCCGGTATCGCGCGTACCGCCGAAATAATGGGTGGAGCCGACACGTTTGCGCGCTTCGCCACGCTCCATGTAGGAAATATGCGGATAGCCGTAGCGATTGTTCATCGCATCGACGCTGCGGCGATAGTCGTCCTCGTAGCCCGCCTTGTGCGCCACATAAAGCTGCCCGGGTAGATACTCCATGTCGATGCCGCGGCTGCTGGCGAAGTCACGCACGTAGTTTTTGGCATCTTCGGCGATGTCGAACAGCAGCTTCGATTGCTCGAAGCCGATTTCCTGTTCCATCTCGTCGGGAAATGAGCGCTGACCGGTGCCGAACTGGCCGCCATTGCGGCCGGAAGCACCATCGCCAAAACGATGCGCCTCGATGAGGGCGACCGACACGCCGTTTTCCGCAAGGTTACACGCCGCCTGCAGGCCGGTATAACCGCCGCCGATGATCGCGACATCGACCTGCTTCGGCCCGTCGAGGGCGGGGTAGTCCGGCCGCTCGCCAACGGTTGCCTGATACCAGGATAGTCCCGGCGCAATCGGGCTCTGCCATGTCATGCTCGTGGTTCCTCACACGTTGAGAAGCAGGAACTCGCGCTCCCAGGGGCTGATGACCTGCATGAAGGTCTCGAATTCCCCGCGTTTCAGGCCGGCATAAAGGCCTACGAATTCGTGGCCGAAAATCCGGTCGAACTGCGCTTCTCCCTCGAGCAGGGCCACGGCTTCAAGCAGGCCGCGCGGCAGGTCGATCGAGCCTTCATTGGCCGTATCGGCGGTGGGTTCTGTCGGTTCGATGCTGTTGACGATACCGAGCCAGCCGCAGCCGAGCGAAGCGGCAAGTGCGAGATAAGGGTTGGCATCCGAACTCGGCAGGCGATTTTCGACGCGCCGCGCCTGCGGGCCGGAAATCGGCACGCGGAAGGCCGTCGTGCGGTTGTCATAACCCCAGGCATTGTTGACCGGGCAGGCCATGTCGGGCGTCAGGCGGCGGTAGGAATTGACATAGGGCGCCAGCATGACCAGCGCATTCGGCACGTAACGCTGCATGCCGCCGACGAAGGAGAAGAACTCTTTCGAGGGGCTGCCATCCGCATTGGAGAAGATATTGCGTCCGCTGTCGATCTCCACCACCGACTGGTGGATATGCATGGCTGAACCCGGCTGGCCCTGCATCGGCTTGGCCATGAAGGTGGCGTAGATGCCATGCTTCAGCGCCGCTTCGCGAATGGTGCGCTTGAACAGGAACACCTGGTCGGCAAGCTCGATCGGATCGCCATGGCGCAGGTTGATTTCCAGCTGCGCCGGACCTTCCTCATGGATGAGTGTGTCGATCTCCAGACCCTGCTTTTCGGAGAAGTGATAGATGTCGTCGATCAACTCGTCGAATTCGTTGATACCGGCGATGGAGTAGCTCTGGCCGCCAACGATGGAGCGTCCGGACCGGCCCTTCGGCGGATGCAACGGATAGTCGGGGTCGTCATTCATGGCGACGAGATAAAATTCGATCTCCGGCGCCACGACAGGCTTCCAGCCCTTTTCTGTGTAGAGCGACAGCACGTTCTTCAAAACGTTGCGCGGCGTGTAGGGCACGAAATTGCCTTCCGCATCCACCACGTCGCAGATCACCTGCGCGGTGGGGTCGGTTTCCCAAGGCACGACGGAAAGCGTGGAAAGATCAGGCACCAGCTTCAGGTCGCTGTCGCGCGGTTCGTAGCGGAAATTCGCCGTCTCATCGGGATATTCACCTGATATCGTGTGGCGATAAAGTGCCGAGGGGAGGGCGAGCGAAGTGTCGCCGGTGAATTTCGCCGTCGGCATCATCTTGCCACGGGGAACGCCGGCAAGGTCGGGCGTGATGCACTCGATGTCCTCGATGCCGCGTGCGCGCAGCCATTGCGCGGCTTCGCGCCAGGAGGAAACGCCACGGGTGGAGGAAAGGTCGAGGGGAGGGGACTTCTTTGCCATGGTTGCCTGTTTCTTCGGGCGGAGCATGGTTTTCTTCGCGGGCATGTATCACCGGGTCTGTGTTTCTGGTGGCGCCATCATAACCGTAGTTTGGCAATTGGCGAGGGGGAAAGCGCCATTGACAAGCGCCGGGACTTGGAAAAAGAGGAAGGAAACGGATCGAATGGAATGATGGCAGAGAAATGTGACGTGCTGATTTTGGGGGCGGGCGCCGCCGGCATGATGTGCGCCATCCGCGCTGGCCAGCGCGGCCGTTCCGTCGTCATTCTCGACCATGCGAAAGCGCCGGGCGAAAAGATCCGCATCTCCGGCGGTGGTCGCTGCAATTTCACCAATATCCATGCCGGGCCGAAGAATTATCTCTCTGCCAATCCGCATTTCGCCAAATCCGCGCTCGCCCGTTATACGCCGCGCGATTTCATCGCCCTTGTCGAAAAACACCGCATTTCCTGGCACGAAAAGACACTTGGCCAGCTTTTCTGCGACGACAGCGCCAAGGATATCATCCGCATGCTGCTCGGCGAAATGCAGGCGGTGAATGCGAAACTGCGGCTCGAAACATCAGTCTCGGCCGTCAGCCATGACGGTGACCGTTTTCGCGTGACGACCTCAGGCGGCGTCATCGAGGCGGAAAGCCTTGTCGTCGCGACGGGCGGCAAGTCCATCCCGAAAATGGGCGCGACCGGTTTTGCCTACCAGATCGCCGAACAGTTCGGCCTCAAGCTCATTGAAACCCGCCCCGGCCTCGTACCTCTGACGCTCGATCCCGCTTCGTTGGAAAAGCTCAGCCCTCTTGCCGGCGTCGCGGTTCCGGCCGAGGTTTCCCATGGCAAAACCGCGTTCGAGGAAGCGCTGCTGTTTACCCATCGCGGTTTGAGCGGTCCTTCGATCCTGCAAATCTCCTCCTACTGGCGTGAGGGTGATGTGATCCGCCTGAAGCTCGAGCCGCATCGTGATATCGCCGGACTGTTAAAACAGGCAAAACAGAAGAACGGTCGTCAATCGCCCCAGACGGCCCTGTCGGAAATCCTGCCGAAACGGCTTGCCCAGCATGTCGTCGACCAATCCGGCCTCACAGGCCATCTCGCCGACATGTCCGACAAGGTGCTGATAAAGCTGGCGGCAGACGTGCAGGACTGGCAGATCAAGCCCGCCGGGTCTGAAGGTTATCGCACCGCAGAGGTTACGCTCGGCGGGGTGGACACGACCGGCCTCGATTCCCGCAGCATGGCGGCAAAGGCCGTGCCCGGCCTCTATTTCATCGGTGAATGTGTCGATGTGACCGGCTGGCTCGGCGGTTATAACTTCCAGTGGGCCTGGGCGTCTGGTCAGGCGGCGGGCGAATTCGCGTGACTGTCTCTGGCCTTGGAGTAGGTTCGCAACTTTCTCCTCCGTCATACCGGCCTTGAGCCGGTATCCAGTCAGCCCAAGTCTTTGGGCTGAAAAGACTATTCTCGCCGCACAGACGTGCGTCGGCTGGACCCCGGATCTAGTCCGGAGTGACGGCGTATGATGAGGCCTGTTCGCCAAACTTGCTGGCTGAGTTTATTGTCCCTCTTCGCCCTTTTTAACAACCTGTTAACGGGCCCGGAGTCATCCTGACCAAATGCCAGCAAAGCGGGATCACATCTCGATCCCGCTGCACATGATGTCATGCTGGACGCCCTTAACAGGGCATGGGTCGGTTGAGTTTTTCGTCTGGAGCCCGCGCATGAACAGATCTGCACATCGCCGCCCTCGCGCCATTGCTATCGCCCGCACTGACAACGAGAGCCGTCAGCTGGCCTTTCGCCTGAGCCTCATCGCCGCCGGTGCTCTCGCAGCCCTGATAGCGCTCTTTTACTGATCGGCGGCCCTTCGCTCTTATCAAGCTGATTAGCGCGCTAAAAAGCCGCCATGGCCGAGACGCCTCGGCCATATCCCTGTAAAACTTTTCTTCCAACAGAATGGCCTCACGCCGTGTGCGCGGCCGCTGGTTGTCGATGATGGCCCGTGCTGCAAAAATCGCGTGCATGTCGCTCTCCTTCTAATGCGGAGGGCCATGATGCACGCCGTTTTTTGATTTATCTGCGCAAGAAAATGCGCTACGTTTTTCAATGATGAAAAACGTCACCTGGGATTCCTATCAGCTTTTCCTTGATGTGTCACGCAGTGGCGGCTTGACGGGCGCTGCCAGCCTGACGGGTTTAAGCCCCGCGACCATAGGTCGGCGCATGGTCGAACTGGAGGAGCGGATCGGCAAGGCGCTGTTCCAGCGCAGTCAGACGGGATACGCCCTCACGATGGACGGTCGTGTGCTGTTCGATAGACTTCAGGCCATGGAGAATGCGGCGCGAGATATCGAGGGATGGCAGAAGGCGTCATCGGCCTCGTCCATCGTGCGGATTGCCGTGGGCACCTGGAATGCCTGGCTCTTGACCAGCAACTTCTCCGCCATCTGCACGGATCGCGATGATTTCCGCATCGACCTTTTCATTGCCGAGCAGAGGGCGTCTCTGGCCCATCGCGAAAACGATATCGGTATCCGCGCTTTCGAGCCGCAGGAGCGTAATCTCGCTGCCATCAAGACGGGGGAGGTTGCCTACGCCCGTTACAGACTGCGAAACGCTGCCGTTTCTGTTGCCGATCGCTGGCTGGCGGTGGCCGAGGAAAATGCGATTTCAACCTACCTGCGGTGGCCGCACGAAAACCGTCGCAATCAGATCGTGGTGACGGTGAACCGGCCAACGGCGCTTCTCGATCTTGTCCTCTCAGGGGCGGGGATTGCGGTGCTTCCCTGTTTCGTCGGCGATGCCGATACGCGGCTGACGCGTGAGGGCGAAGAGCTCGGGGCGCTTCGCCACAATCAGTGGATCGTCATGAACAACGACGATCGCCACCGCCGCGATATCAGGACGGTGGCGGACCGGATGACCCGTCTCATCAAGGGGCATTCCGATCTTTATGCCGGGCGCAAAAGCCGCCCGGCATAACCGTTCTGCGGATCAGGCCGCAGCGCTTCCCTGCGCGACGATGACGGGGATCAGCAGATCGCCCCAGTTGCCGCCGCCACCATGGTGGCGGGCCGAGCGGACCAGCTCGACGGAAACACCGGCCTCGACGGCTTTCATGACGGCCTGGTTGAGGCGGTGCAGGTCGTTGGCCAGCATGCGGATGGCGGCCTGCTGATCCTGCGTCATGGCGGAGGACTGCTCCTCGGCGCGTTCCTTGACATGGGTCTTGATCGGGTTGTGGGCGTTCATGGCATTTCTCCTCTCATTATTGTCGGGGGTTTTTGATCCGGTTTGCAAGCCCTTCCCTGTAATGGGAAGGGCGGTTTTTTCGATTTATTCCGCCGCCGGGCGGAACTGGTCGTGCTCGGTGGATTCCTTCATGGCTGTCGTGGAAGACGTACCGCCCGAAATCGCCAGGGACACGGCGTCAAAATAGCCGGTGCCGACTTCGCGCTGGTGCTTGGTGGCGGTGTAACCATTCGCTTCCGCTGCAAATTCCGCTTGCTGAAGCTCGGAATAAGCCGCCATCTGCCGATCCTTGTAACCGCGCGCCAGTTCGAACATGCCGTAGTTGAGCTGGTGGAAGCCAGCGAGCGTGATGAACTGGAACTTGTAGCCCATCGCGCCTAGCTCGCGCTGGAACTTTGCAATCGTCGCGTCATCGAGGTGTTTTTTCCAGTTGAACGATGGCGAGCAATTGTAAGCGAGCTTCTTGCCGGGATGGACCTTGTGCACGCCCTCGGCAAACCTGCGCGCCTGCTCGAGATCCGGCTTCGACGTCTCGCACCAGATCAGGTCGCAATAGGGAGCATAGGCGACCGCGCGGGCAATGCAGGGCTCCAGCCCGTTCTTGACCTGATAGAAGCCCTCGACAGTGCGGCCGGCATCGTAATCCACGAAGGGACGGTCGCGCTCATCGATATCGGAGGTCAGAAGCTTGGCAGCCTCCGCATCGGTGCGGGCGATGACCAGCGTTGGTACACCCATGACATCAGCCGCAAGCCGCGCCGCCGTCAGGTTGCGAATATGCGCCGCCGTCGGGATCAGAACCTTGCCGCCGAGATGGCCGCATTTCTTTTCCGAAGCCAGCTGGTCTTCATAGTGAACACCCGCCGCACCCGCCTCGATGAACGCCTTCATGATCTCGAAGGCGTTGAGCGGCCCGCCGAAACCGGCTTCTGCGTCGGCAACGATTGGCGCGAACCAGGTGTCGACCGACAGGCCCTTGCCCTCTGCCGTCTCGATCTGGTCGGCGCGCTGCAAGGTGCGGTTGATGCGCTTCGCCAGCTCCGGCGCGGCATTGGCCGGATAAAGTGACTGGTCCGGATACATGGCCGACGCCGTATTGGCGTCCGCTGCAACCTGCCACCCCGAGAGATAAATCGCCTTCAGCCCGGCGCGGACCATCTGCATGGCCTGGTTGCCCGAGAGCGCGCCCAGCGCATTGACGAAATTCTCCTCGTTGATCAGCTTCCACAGCCGGTTCGCGCCCATTTCGGCCAGCGAATGGCGGATTTCGACGGAGCCGCGCAGCCGCTCCACATCGCCGGCGGTATAGGTCCGCTCGATGCCATCGAAACGCCCCTGCGGTGCACCCGGAACAAGCTTGTAAAAATCCGTCATACTTCTCTCTCCCAAGATAAATACAGTTTCAAGAACGGAGGACGGTGAGTTGCATGCGCCGCCGTTTGATGTGACTACATTTACATTTTCCTAGATTTGAGCGCCAGAACAAACATAAAAACAGTGACTTGAAAGAGGTCATGCTGTAGGATGCGTGACAGAGTGGCGCTGTAAAAATGTAAATTTTGTAAAATAGCGTGATCTGTCGAGTTTGTAACAGGCTTGTATGAGTCGACGAGGACGGAGGGGTGAGGGCGGTGTCGGAAAACAAGATTTTTGCAGGCCCGCGGGTACGCCGCATTCGCAATGGGCTGGGGCTGACGCAGACGGCCATGGCCGAGGCGCTGGCGATTTCGCCGTCCTATCTCAATCTCATCGAGCGCAACCAGCGGCCGCTGACGGTGCAGCTGCTTTTGAAGCTCGCCTCAGTCTACAAGGTCGATCTGGACGACTTGCAGGGCGAAAGTGCCGGTTCCGCCGGGCAGCTGCGAGAGGTCTTCGCAGACCCGCTGCTGGCGGGCGAGGTGCCATCGCCGCAAGAATTGATCGAGGTGGCCGATGCTGCGCCGAATGCGGCAAGCGGCGTCCTCAAGCTTTACCGGGCTTACCGGGAGCAGGCGCAGCGCCTGTCCGACCTCTCCGATCTTCTGGCGCGGGAAGGACATGAGACGGCGCTGTCTTCCACCCGCCTGCCGATCGACGAGGTGCGCCACGTCTTTGAAAACCGCCCGGCCTATCTCCATGCCATCGATGCGGCCGCGGAAGACCTTCATAAGCAATTGGTGATGGGAGATGATCTTGCCTCTGGATTGAGGGCATGGCTTCAGAAGAACCATGGCATCGTCGTCAGGACCTTACCGGTTCATGCCATGCCGAACCTGAGACGGCGCTATGACCGCCATTCCATGCGGCTGTTTTTGTCAGAGCGTCTGTCGCAGCCAGATCAGCTCCGTGAAATGGCGATGGAAACGTGTCTCCTGGCGCTTCGCGAAGAGATAGGCGCGGAACTGGAGGCGCTGGGCCTGAAAGGTGAGGAGGCACGGCGTATTGCTCGGTTTGAACTGGCGCGCTATGCGGCCCATGCGCTGATGATGCCCTATGGTTCATTCCTCGCCGCCGCGCAGCGGGCGAAATACGACGTCGACGTTCTGCGGTCGCGCTTTAACGTGTCATTCGAGCACGCAGCCAACCGGTTGGTCACCCTGCAACGGCCGTCGGCTCCGGCAATCTCGTTTTTCCTGATGGAAATCGACAACGCCGGAAACCGCTTCCGCCTTTCGGGCGCCACTGGTTTCCCGAGGGCGCGGTTCGGTGGCCTCTGTCCGCGGCTCAATATTCACGCCGCCTTCGCCCAGCCGGGACAGGTCCTGGTGGAGGCGGTTGAGATGCCTGATGGTGACGCCTTCCTCACGGTGTCGCGCACGCTGGAAGGCCCGCAGGCCGGTTTCGGCGAAAGAGTGCGGCGTACGGCTCTGCTCTTGGGCTGCGATTTCACGCAGGCAGGGGACACCGTCTATGGCCCGGCTGCTTCGGGGGCCGCCCCCGTTGCCATTGGTCCCTCATGCCGGCTGTGCGAAAGGCAGGGCTGCCTGTCGCGGGCGGAAGCGCCGCTTACGCGCCCGCTCGGGTTGGATGAAATGGTCACTGGCCTCAGTGTTTTCGACTTCCAGTAAGCTTTTCCACGCAATTTTCCGCGTGTGAAACACATGTGGTTGAAAATGCTGTGCTGCACATTTCCCGCTTGCTCCCTTTTGTTTTCCTTTCTAGTCTCGCTAAAAAAGGGGATCACGCTCCCACCGTAAGGATGCGTTAACAGGAGACATCATGAAAAACCGTTCTCTCCGTCTGACCTTGGCTCTCACCACAGTGCTTGTTGCAGCAGGTTCGGCAATGGCCCAGGAAAAGGTCGTCCACGTCTACAACTGGTCTGATTATATTGATCCCGCCATCCTTGAGGATTTCACCAAGGAAACCGGTATCAAGGTAGTTTATGACGTCTATGACGGCAACGAAGTGCTGGAGACCAAGCTTCTGGCCGGCAGTTCGGGTTATGATGTCGTGGCGCCCACGTCGCCCTTCCTTGCAAGGCAGATCAAGGCCGGCGTTTATCAGAAGCTGGACAAGTCCAAGCTGCCGAACCTCAAGAACATGTGGCCGGAAATCACGGAACGCCTGGCGCAATACGACCCCGGCAACGAATATGCCGTCAATTACATGTGGGGCACCACAGGCATCGGGTACAATGTCGCCAAGGTAAAGGCGGCGCTTGGCGATGTGCCTGTCGATAGCTGGGACGTGCTGTTCAAACCCGAAAATGCCGAGAAGCTGAAGGCCTGCGGCATCAACATTCTCGATGCCTCCGACGAGACTTTCGCGATTGCCATGAATTACATCGGCAAGAACCCCGACAGCAAGGAGACGGCCGACCTGGAAGCGGGCGGCGAGGTCTATTCCAAGATTCGTCCTTTCGCGAAAACCTTCAATTCCTCTCCTTATATCAATGACCTCGCCAATGGCGACATCTGCATTTCCATCGGCTGGTCCGGCGATATTCTCCAGGCCAAAACCCGCGCCGAAGAGGCCAAGAACGGGGTCGAGGTGAATTACGTCATTCCGAAGGAAGGCACCTATATCTGGATGGACAGCTTCGCCATTCCGGCAGACGCCAAGAATGTCGAGGAGGCCCATGCTTTCATCAACTACATGATGAAGCCTGAAGTCGCCGCCAAGGCCTCTGACTACGTGCAATACGCCAACGGCAACCTCGCCTCGCAGGCGCTGATGGATCCGGCTGTCGCCAAGAACCCGTCTGTTTATCCGAGCCCGGAAACGATGAAGAAGCTCTTCACGATTTCGCCCTACGGGCCAAAGGAACAACGTGTCCTGAACCGCGTCTGGACGCAGATCAAGACCGGCAGCTAACCGGACTTGGGTGAGGGTGGCGCCGTCCACCCTCTCTGCCCTATCAGGTGTCGATGAAATCTTGGGTGAAATGGGGCGGGCATGGCAAAGACACTCGGACCGGTCAAACGCAAATTCAGCCCTTGGGATAATCCAGACGCGGTGCCCTTCATCCGTTTTGAAAACGTCACCAAACGGTTTGGCGATTTTGTCGCTGTCAACAATCTGACTCTCGATATCTACGAGCGCGAGTTTTTCTCGCTGCTGGGTCCCTCGGGCTGCGGCAAGACCACGCTGATGCGCATGCTGGCCGGTTTCGAGGAGCCGACCGAGGGCCGCATCCTCCTGCAGGGCAAGGATATTTCCGGCGTACCGCCCTACAAGCGCCCAACCAACATGATGTTCCAGTCCTACGCGCTTTTCCCGCATATGTCGGTAGAAAAGAACGTGGCCTTCGGCCTTGAGCAGGACGGGCTGCCGAAGGCGGAGATCGCCGGCCGCGTCGAGGAAATGCTGCGGCTCGTCAAGCTGACGGAATTTGCCAAGCGCAAGCCAAGCCAGCTTTCCGGCGGCCAGCGCCAGCGCGTGGCGCTTGCCCGGTCGCTCGCCAAACGGCCGAAGGTGCTTCTTCTGGATGAACCGCTCGGCGCGCTCGACAAGAAGCTGCGCGAGGAAACCCAATTCGAGCTGATGGATATTCAGACCAATCTCGGTCTCACCTTCCTTATCGTCACCCATGATCAGGAAGAGGCGATGACGGTGTCGGACCGCATTGCCGTCATGGACAAGGGCAACGTCGTGCAGGTGGCAACGCCAGCCGAAATCTATGAAGCGCCGAACAGCCGCTACGTGGCCGACTTCATTGGCGACATCAACATTTTCGACGCCACGGTCGTCGCCAATGCCTCCGATATCGGCAAGCCCGGTCTGGTGACGCTCGATTGCGACGGATTGAAGGTGTCGGTGGAACAGGAATGTGCGGCTGCCACCGGCAGCCAGGTGGCTTTCGCCATCCGCCCGGAAAAGGTCCGCATTTCGCTCGACCAGCCCGCCGATAGCAGCATCAATTCCGCCTATGGCGAAGTCTGGGATATCGGTTATCTCGGTGACTTCTCGGTCTTCATCGTCAAGCTCGCCGATGGCCGCGTCATGCGCGCCGCGCAGGCCAATGTATCGCGTCTCGTGGATCGCCCGATTACCTTCGGTGACATGGTGTGGCTGAGCTGGAAACCGGATTCAGGGCTCGTCCTGACACGCTGAGGGAGGCTTCGATGGCAATCACCACTCCCGAAAACCGGCAAAGCCCCTGGCGCTGGCTGGTTGTTGCGGTCCCCTATTTCTGGCTGCTGCTGTTTTTCGCCGCACCCTTCTTCATCATCCTTAAAATCTCCCTGTCAGATACCGCAATTTCCATGCCGCCCTACACGCCGGTCTTCGAAGGATTTTCGAAGCTCGGCGAATTTTTCTCGCAGCTGGATTTCGAGAATTATCTCTTCCTCACGGAAGACCCGCTCTACATTGAAGCCTATCTGTCGTCGCTGCGTATCGCCTTCATTTCCACATTCCTGCTGCTGCTGATCGGTTATCCGATGGCGCTTGCCATGGCCCGCGCGCCTTCAGCCGTGCGGCCGACGCTTGTCATGCTGGTGATCCTCCCGTTCTGGACCTCGTTCCTGATCCGCGTTTACGCCTGGATTGGCATTCTGAAGCCGGAAGGTCTGCTGACGGTGCTGTTCCAGTGGCTCGGGTTTCTCGGACCCGACCAGCAGGTCAATATCTTCCGCACCGAAACGGCGATCTTCATCGGCATCGTTTATTCTTATCTGCCTTTCATGGTGCTGCCGCTTTATTCGGCGCTGGAAAAGCTCGACAATACGCTGCTGGAAGCCGCGGCCGATCTGGGCTGCCCGCCCTGGAAGGCCTTCTGGAAGATCACCTTCCCATTGTCCCTGCCAGGTGTCGTGGCCGGCTCGATGATCTGCTTCATTCCGATCACGGGCGAATTCGTGATCCCCGATCTACTCGGTGGCGCGCAGACGTTGATGATCGGCAAGACGTTGTGGACGGAATTTTTCGGCAATCGCGACTGGCCCTTGGCATCCGCGGTCGCTGTCCTCCTGCTGATCCTGCTGGTGGTGCCTATCGCCATCTTCCAGAACCAGCAGAAGAAGGTGGGGTGAGGCCATGAAGCGCGGAAAATTCGACATTACCGTCCTCACCCTCGGTTTTGCCTTCCTCTATATCCCGATCATCATTCTGATCATTTATTCCTTCAATGCCTCCAAGCTGGTGACAGTCTGGGGCGGCTTCTCGCTGCAGTGGTACAAATCCATGTGGTCGAACCAGAGCCTGATGGATGCGGCATGGGTGACGCTGCGCGTGGGTATCCTCAGCGCCACCATCGGCACCATTCTGGGAACCTTGGCGGCTCTGTCGCTCACACGCTTTGCCCGCTTCCCGGGCCGGGTGCTGTTTTCCGGCATGATTTATGCCCCGCTCGTCATGCCGGAGGTCATCACCGGCCTGTCGCTTCTGCTGCTCTTCGTGGCTGTCGGGGTGGATCGCGGTTTCTGGACTGTCGTCATCGCCCACACCACCTTCACCATGTGTTATGTGGCGATCGTCGTGCAGTCGCGCCTGCTGACCTTTGACCGAAGCCTTGAGGAAGCCGCCCTCGATCTCGGCTGCCCGCCGGTCAAGACTTTCTTCCGCATTACACTGCCGCTGATCTTCCCCGCCGTCATCGCCGGCTGGATGCTGGCCTTCACCCTGTCGCTCGACGATCTCGTGATCGCAAGCTTCGCCACCGGACCGGGTGCAACCACGCTGCCGATCAAGATTTATTCGCAGGTTCGCTTGGGCGTGACGCCGGAAATCAATGCCATCTGCACCATCCTGATCGGGCTCGTGACTATCGGTGTTATCGTCGCGTCAATCGCCTCCAAGCGCACGGAGCTGCAGCGGATGCGCGACGAACATGCGGCCGCGCGCAACTGATCCAAAGACCCGTCCTGCGTCTTCGCTTTGATAATGGATCATGCAGAAACTCAAAGGCCGACAGTGTAGTTTTACGGCTCTACGGTCTCGGAATAGGAATTATCGTCGGTAATTGCTCTGTTTTGGTTTTAACCCCCTGTTAATACGGGCTGGCGGAAAGTAAATCCAACGCAGGGCCGTCATATGTGTTGATGGCCGGGATTGATAATTTCCATAGAGCGAGATTGTCCCCTTTCTCTCGTTGAAAAGCACAACTTATCCAAGGCGGTCGTAAGGCCGCCTTTCTTTTTGCCACATCATGTCTGCTGTCACCGGCTTTCCGGATGATCCATCGATTTTGAGACGAGGAGAACCGGAATAAGCCCGGCGATAATGATGATGATCGCCGGCACGGCGGCATCCTGCACCCGTGAACGGGACGCATCCTCATAAACAAGCGTGGCCAGGGTGTTGAACCCGAAAGGCCGCAGCAGGATGGTGGCCGGCAATTCCTTCATGGATTCAATAAGGACCAGAAGGAAGGCGGTCAGCGCCGCTGGCCGCATATTCGGCAGCAGCACCCTGAACAGCGTCTGCGCCCGGTTGCGCCCGAGCGTGCGCGCGGCCATATCGATATGCGGCGAAAGCTTCTGG
The DNA here is from genome assembly GCF_007680755.1 of Agrobacterium sp. DE0009. NCBI lineage: Bacteria > Pseudomonadati > Pseudomonadota > Alphaproteobacteria > Hyphomicrobiales > Rhizobiaceae > Agrobacterium > Agrobacterium sp. DE0009. The sequence continues at coordinate 1,352,576 of NZ_VEIU01000001.1, read as the reverse complement.
AAACCGGCATCTAGCGTGCCTTCCGCCATGGTCATGAAACGCACGGCATGGGCATAGATGATGGCAAACGCCGTACCAGAGAGCAGCAGCCCGCTGGAGAAACCGAAATGCGTACGGAAAAATCCATCGACGCCGTTATCGAGGCCCGCCAGCGGAATGAGGACGCCGATGGCAAGAACGGTGCCGGGCACCCCATAACCCATGGAGCCGAAACGCGCCGCCACTTTCGAGATGCCGGAGCGTTCTGTGCGGATGGCGTAAGAGAACACGAAGGCGGCAATCAGTGTCACGAAGGCAGCGGTCAGCGACACTTCGAGGCTATGCCCCAGGGATTTCAGAAGCTTCGGGGCAAAAAGGGCGTCGAGCCTTTTTGCCGCGTAACCGCCGAGCACGATGACAGGAATGAAAAATCCGCTCGCCACCGGCAGGAAACAGAACAGCCCGGCACACCAGCGCCGCCAGCCGGTCAGCGTCTTCAACGGGTGTCGCTGGGCCATGCTTGTGGCCTTGGGTGCGCCAAAGCGCTGTTTCTCCCTTGCATTGCGCTCGATGACGATCAACGCACCGACGATGATGAGGATCATGGCGGCGATCTGGGTTGCATTGGCGAGATTGCCGCGGTTGAGCCAGGTCTCGTAAATGGTGAAGGTCAGCGTCTGGACGCCGAGATATTCGACCGCGCCAATATCGTTCAGCGTCTCCATCAACACCAGCGAGAGCCCGATGGCGATGGCGGGCCGCGCCATGGGCAATTGCACGGAGAAAAACACACTCATCGGTTTTGCGCCGAGTGTGCGGGCCGCTTCGGCCGCAAACCGCCCCTGCATGGAAAAGGCGGCACGTGCCGAGAGATAGACATAAGGATAGAGCACCGAACTCAAAACGATCACCGCTCCACCGAGCGAGCGGATATCGGGAAACCAGTAGTCACGGATGCTGTGGTAACCGAAGGTGGCGCGAAGGGCGCTCTGTACTGGCCCTGTGAAATCGAGAAACTCGCCGAACGCATAAGCCGCCAGATAAGAGGGAATGGCGAGCGGCAGCACAAGACCCGCGGACAGGAGCCGCCGCAGCGGAAACTCGAAGGTGGTGACCAGCCAGGCGCAGACTATCCCAAAAAATGCCGTGGTGGCGGCCGTCAGACCAAGCAACATGAAGGTGCGGAACCCGGCACGCGGTAGAACATTGGCGAGAAGATGCTGCCACCCCTCCGTGCTGCCGGTCAGCGCCAGCCAGAAGATTGCCAGAACGGGCATGGCGGCGATGGCCGAAACAATGATGGCCGCAATCGGCAGTAGCGATACGCGTCTCGTCGCGGAAATGGGCACCATCATGGTCATGCGAGCCTGCTGTCCTGCAAAAGCCGGCACGGCTGGTCCTTCAGCCGCCGGCTTCCGCATTGCTACGCCCGCATGACCTCAGTTGGCAAGAACCCGCTGCGATGGAAAGGTGATTTCCACCAGTGTGCCTTCATTCGGCGTCGAGGTGATGGAGAAATTCGCCCGGTTGGCATCCACCATCGCCTTGGTCAGCGGCAGGCCAAGCCCGGTACCGTCGCCGCGCACGCGCTTGCCCGACGAAGCAACCTGGCGGAACGGCTTCATCGCCTGTTCCAGCTCCGCCCGTGTCATCCCGATGCCGGTGTCGCGGATGCGCAGCGAGACGCTGCCATTCGCCTCATAGGCGGTGGAGACGACGATCTGCCCGCCGGACGGCGTGAAGCGGATCGCGTTCGACAGGATGTTCAACACGATCTGCTTGATCGAGCGCAGGTCGGCGACGATCTGCGGAACGGATTGTGCGAGCGCCGTGCGGATGATCACGCGCTGGTTGTTGGCCTGCGGCTGCACCAGCGATACGGCCTCGGCCACCGTTTCATTGAGCGGTACGGCGACAAAATCGACGTCCATCTGCCCTGCCTCGATCTTGGAGATATCGAGGAGATCATTGACGATATCGAGCACATGCCGACCGGAACGGCCGATATCATTGGCATATTCCACATAACGCGGATGCCCGATCGGCCCGAAGCGTTCCGTCGCCATCATGTCGGCAAAGCCGATGATGGCGTTGAGCGGCGTGCGGATTTCGTGGCTGACACGCGCTAGGAAATCGGTCTTGTGGGCGTTCGCAGTTTCCGCCGCCCGCTTGGCGTTGCGCAGTTCCTCTTCCGTGCGCTTCCACTGGGTAATGTCACGGATAACGGCGCAATAGCCGTGCGACGACTTCAGCCGACCGATCGTCATGAACAATGGCAGGAAGCCGCCCGATGCCTCGCGGCCGATCACCTCTCGGCCATCGTTCAGCACGCTGGCGACACCATTATTGGCAAGACCGGAGAGATAATCCAGCACGGCGCGCTGGCTCTCATGGGCAAAGAGCGTCACGAACGGTTTGCCGGCGATTTCGCCGTTGTCATAATTGAACAGCGCGCTGGCGGAACGGTTGAGCGAGCGTATCTCGCCTTCATCGCCAAGAAGCACCACGCCATCGGTGGCGGTTTCCAGGATGGAATGCAGTTCCTCCACTTCGCCCTGCAGAAGGGAGAGGCTGTCCGCGTCGGCACTTTCGATGTCCCCGGCAGCGATGTTTTCGTTGGCCGCTGCAACCGGCGCCTGCTTTTCCTCAAGCGGTACCAGCGACAGCATCAACGCCTTGCCGTCTTCCCAACGAACGGACTGCAAACGTGCCTTGACCGGAATGATATCGTTTTCGGCGCTGACGACGACCATGCCGCCCTCATTGTCAGGCATGTCTTCCAGATCCTGCCGCTGCAGCAACGCTTCCAGCCCGCCAACCTCTTCCAGTTCGGCCAGAGATGAATAGCCCGTCAGGCGCAGGAAATCCGGATTGGCGTGGATCAGCCGGTCGCCGGCATGCACAAGCAGAGCAACAGGCATCTGGTCCAGCGTTTCAGCCGTCAACGCATTTGCGGGACGAGAGGACGGATGGGCCACGGGGGCGGCAAGATCGGCGGCACGCACCCCGTCAGCCGCAGCCTCCTCAAATTCCTCGGCGCGACTTTCATTTGCGGCGGCATTTATGGCCGGGGCCTGCTCGCCCCGAACATAGTCGGCGAAAAGATCGTCTTCGTCCGTCGGTTCCGTCGTCGTTTCTTCGCTCTCGTTTGCGAAGGTCGCATCATCAGCAAGTTCATGCTGGATAGTCTCTCCGACAGGCTCGGCGGACACGGACTGCGCATTCGTGTCCGGCTTTTCCTCCGAAACGATGCCCTCCGGCGCAAGCGCGCGGCCGATTTCGCGGAAGGCGGCCTGTTCGCCGGCCGTCAGGCCCTCACGCGAGCGCGAACGGCGCTCCTCCAGATGCACGATATTCTCGAAAACGGGTGGCTCCGATGGCACGACAACAGATGTTTCTGGCTCGGCGGGCGCCTCATCATGGCTCAACTCTTCAGCCAAAGCAGCATCCTGTGCACCTGCCGCATCTTCAGCTTCCGGTTCGGCAGCGCCGTTCGTCTCGTCCTCGTCATCCTCATCGATAAAGGCCAGCAACTCGTGGCTTTCATCCATGGCGGACGATGCCGAGGGCGCTTTTGCGCGGTCGGCCTTGCGGTCTTCGAGGAAGGTCAGGCCGGTGGCATTGGGGTCTTCGATGGCATCAGCAAGCCGAACGATGCCAAAACCGCGAAAACCGTCGAATTCGCGCGAACGCGTGTAAGTGGGAAGAGCTGCGAGATCGATCGGCACCATCAGTGATGTGCCCTCGACCGGCCAGTAGATCGTCTTGCCCGACCAGGTATCGCGCCGGCCGAGAAGTTCCCGGATCTTACCGTCGGGGTCGAGATTAAAAAGGGCTGCGACATCGGCAAAGCCCATGCCTTCCACGGCAGCCGCCTTCGCGCCCACGGCCTCGGCAAATTCATGCGAAATGGAGCTGAAGCGCCCTTCAGCATCGATTTTCCAGACGAAGCGGGACGCACGGGCACCGGCGTTAAAGACGAAAGCCCGCGATGCCTCATCAGCGATGCGGTCCGAGCGCGTCGCAGCAGGCTCTGGCTCGGCGTCTGTCTCGCTTGCTGCATTCTCACTGATGGCAGGCGCGGCTGCCGAAATCGTGGTTTCAGCTATCTCATCGCCGGCAGAATTGCTCACGGTATCCACAACCTCAACGAGGTCCTGATTGTCGGCATGACGCTCGCTAGACGGCGCCTTCGCGTCATCCTCATCAAGTTCGAAAAGATCGGCAATGTCGTCAGTCATCGCCATGTCAGCAGTGATGTCCTCATCCTGCGGGGTCGCCTCAGGCGCGGTGTCACCGCCATCGATCAGCAGAGGGTCAACGTCGTCCTTGTCGGACGATGCGCGCCCCTGTTCCGCATCGACAGGCAGTTCCTCCGGTTCTTCCACCTCCTCGATGTGAGCCACGGCATCGAGCGCGGCCTCGAAAGAGACGGTGGCAGCAGCTGTTGGCTCAGCCTGCTCAACCGCCGCCGTGAGCTCTGTGGCGGTGGCCAGCGTTTCTTGCTGCCTATCGTCGGTAAAGCCATTAACGGGGTCGAGCGTCCCAAGCGCAGTCTCCACCACGAACATCAGGTTCAGTTCGGGTGAGGTCGTGATCTGGCCGGTGGCGGCAGGCATATAGCCCTTGCCTGATGGCACCGGACGTTTGACGAGATGGCCGGATTGTCCCGCTGCCATCCTCACCAAAGTCCGCGCCGTTTGCGGGGTGATGCCGAGCGACGAAAAACCTGCCGAGGCGGCAATGACCTCGTTCTCGCCATTCAGAACCGCCATGTGAATATCGGGGTCATCGAAACCTTCGATCATGCGGCGGGCGCATTCCGCCGTATCGGGGGCGATCTCGTCGGTGAGGGCGGAAAAAAGAATGGCCGACTGGCCGGGCTCAGCCTCGATGATTTCCACGCGTGCGGTGACGGCAAGGCTGCGAAAGCCGGAGGTGATGCGAATGGTAAATGGCAGGCTGTCGCCGGTCCTTGAAAGGCGCGCCGCCGTGGCCGCCAGTTGCCGGAACGTCACATCCTGCGGTTTCGGGCCCTGTTCCAGAAAATCATAGACCATCGGCGTGCCGAACAGCGCCGCACCGCGGCCATTGGCCCACAGCGCACTTTTAAGGTCGAGCGAAAACAACGCCATGGCCTCGCCGCGCCCAAAACCTTCACGCACCCGTTCATGCACTGCGATATCGATAAAGGGATACTGGACGGCGGGCATGTCGAAACCTATTCTGGCACTACCGGACCTGACGGGCTTTTGGCTTCCTCATGAAACGCAAAACGTAAACCCGCCAAGGCATCACGTTAACAGAATTTTAAATAACTTCCCAGCGCGATTGGGTCCACCGCCGGGCGCAGGAATTGCCAAATAGAGTTAACATCAACAGGCCGCTTTCGTCTTCATGTGTCAGCCGGCGCCGCTGAAAACCGCTTGCCTTTCGCAGCCTTTTTTCGCAAAATTCGAACAGGCACTTGCAAATGGGGGAAACACCTTTTATGTCACCCCCCGTGACGCCGCTTCGGCGTTTCATGTGCGGTTGTAGCTCAGTTGGTTAGAGCGCAGGTTTGTGGCACCTGAGGTCGGTGGTTCGACCCCACTCAACCGTACCATTCCCCTCTCCCAGTAAGTTTATACGTCACAAAGACTTACCGGGAGAGGGGAGTTTCTTTCCGCTGTCGACCATGCAAGCTCGAAAGACACCCGGGGGGGTAGACGAGCGTTAAACGGTACCGATCTCAGTCACGAAGTTCACCGCATCTTCAATCGAGCCTTTGCACGACGATAGACGTCGTCATCTTCGTGCGGGCCTCTGCGGCATTGTTTCGTGCCGAGCGCGATGGATGTGATCCTGCGCAGGAGCGAAGCTCGCAATGCAATGTCGACCGTTTCAGAGCGAACTGCTTGCGGAAGGGAATGCAGGTTTTTGTGGAGAATTGAGAGTGCAGAGCCGTCGCTGGACAGGAAAAGGACGGTGATGCAGACATTGTCATCATCCTTCCGGTCCTCGTTGATGAGCCGAATTTTGGCCTCTAGTCCTTTCGAGGATGGCACGGCTGAGAACTCGACCCATTGCGGCCTCTTCCAGTCCCACTTTGCTCTCGCTGAAATGCAGATCGGTCCGGCGGAACAGGATGTGGCGGGAACCACGGCCCACCGGTAGTCTTTCCAGTCTTTATGCGTCGCTGTCCCGTCACTGACCAGCATTCCGATGGTGAGGGTTATTGCGTTGAGTGTGTTTCCCAAGAGAACTGAGTCCGTTTGGTGTAGAAGAATTTCGAAATAATGATAAGTTTTTTGAGATTTTCTTCGCCAGCTCGGCGGATAGCAAATTCTAAAATTTTCGAACTAAGTAATTTCAGCAGAATTTATTAAAGCAATTGATAATAGATAGAGATCCAGACCGATGACTTCTGTGGCGTTTTATTTTTCGAACTTTGCGTCTGGTGGCGTTCAAAGACAATCGATGAGCTTGGGGAAAGCTCTTCTCCATTATGGATATGACGTTACCTTTGTCGTGCACAAGGCTGAAGGACCTCATCTCGAGCATGTGCCTGCCGGCGCGAGAATACATGAACTCGGCTCAAAAAGCACGGGGCGCTCCATCCTCCCCATGGCGCAATACATCCGCCAGCACAAGCCGGCGGTGCTGGTTGCGAATATGCCGCATTCAAACATCGTCGCAGTCGCTGCGAAGATCCTGTCCGGTTTTCAGCTGAAGGTCATGGCGGTCGAGCACAACCACTTCTCCCGGCAGCTCACGGACCATAAAAAGAAGCTGTCATTCCGGATACTCCCGTACATCTACCCGCTGGCACTCAAATTTGCGGATGCGGTTGTTGCCGTTTCCGCCGGCGTCGCGGACGACCTTGCGAAAGCGATCAAAATTGATCGGGCCAGGATTACAGTCATCCACAACCCCGCGGTGCCAGACGATATTCAAGCTCTCGCCTCTGAGCCTCTGCCTGTCGATGTGACCGGTGGGCGGCCTTACGTTCTCGCGATCGGACGGCTTGTTCCACAGAAAGATTTTTCAACGCTCCTGAGAGCCATTTCGCTGACGAAGGATGTCAATCTTCTGATACTGGGTGATGGTCCCTTGAGGCAGCTGCTCCAGTCCGAGGCGATGTCTCTTGGAATCGCCGATCGGGTAAAGCTCGCCGGTTTCGTCGCCAATCCTTATCCCCTTATCGCGCATGCAGAGTTATTGGCGCTGTCCTCGATCTATGAGGGGTTTGGGAACGTGATCGCGGAAGCGTTGGCACTTGGAACGCCGGTTGTCAGCACCGATTGCGAGAGTGGTCCTGCCGAGATATTGGCTAGTGGACGTTACGGCTCGCTGGTGCCGGTCGCGGATGATAAGGCACTGGCCAAAGCAATTCTTGCCACTTTGGAAGTGGAGGTCCCGCAGGATTTGCAGCGGCGCGGTCAGGACTTCACCATTGATCGCATTGCTCCATTATACATGGCCATCCTGGAGAGGATGGCAGCTCGGCGTTGAATGGCGGCGCGCTGCCGTAACCTTGCAGGACCGCTTTGTGCAGGTGATCCGCGACGCGACGTCGCGCTTATTCCGAGTAATAATCGGAATAGCGCGAATTCCCGCCCATTTTCGTCTGGTCCTGCTGGCTGAGAACTGCGAGGATAGGAGCCGCCGGCTGCTTGTTTTCCGCGAGTGCCGCAAGTGAACGCTTTGCCACGGTTTGTGACGTTGACGCCCATTTGATCACAAATGCCAAGGCATCGGCTTGCGGGGCAATATAGAGTCCATCGACCACGGGGTCGATTGGCGGCGTATCCATGATGACATAATCGAAGTGCTTTCGTGCACTGGCTATCAGCCGCGTCATTCTGGCGTCCGTGAAGAAGGCATCCGTGGGAACGTCGCTCCGCTGGCCTCCTAAAAGGACGTTCAGGTCGGTTTTGGGGTCGGACACAAGCAGCTTTGAAAGCGGTACACCCTCGCTCAATGGGGCACCGAGGTAATCGATGAGGCCCATGTCGGACGGAAGCCCAAGATGACGATGAATGCTTGGTTTCCGCAGATCGCAATCTATCAGAAGTGTCTTCTTTCCGGATAAGGCGTAGATGCGCGCGAGAGAGAGGGAGAGGGTCGATTTTCCCTCCGCGGGAACCGCAGATGAAATCATGATGACCTTGCCGCCAATATCTGCTCCACGAAACGCGTGATCGAGGTTTGCCCGAAGCCGTCTAATCGACTCGGAATAAATGGACAGGGGTGAAGACACGACGCCATCCGACACACTGAGCGCCTGTGTCGGCGGCGCATAGCTGGGCGCGACCGATGCCAGCGGTATCCGCAACACATCCTCGACCTGATTTTCATCGACAAATCCGCCAATAAAGTGCTCCCGGACAATTGCCATGCCGAGACCCAGCAGAACCGATCCGATCGCCGCCAGTCCAATGATGAGCGGGCGATGGGGTGACGAGGGGATGGACGGCACCAGGGCCGGTGAAACGACCCGGCTATCTGCAAGCTGGAGATTGGATTGCGTATCCAGATCTTTCAGGCGCGTCAAAAGCGCGTCATACTGCTTCCTTGCAATGTCACTTGCTCGCTGGAGTGCGTAAATCTCCGTAAGCTTCTCGGGCGGTAGATCATCGGTACTGCTGAGAATTGCGGTCCGGAGCTCTTCCCGCACCTTCGTCGAGTCCTCTTGCGCTTTCTTGAGAATGGCACTGCGAGAATCCTCTATCGCCACTGGCACCTTTTGTCTGATCGATGCATTGACCTCATCCAGCCTTTGCCGGATATCCGTCAATTGCGCGGCGCCCGTGGCATTTCCCGCAAGCTGCGCCTGCAAGGATGCCTGTTTCTTCCCGAGCTCTGCGAGTGCTTCAGAACCGAGGGCGGCGACGGCCGATTGGAAATTGCCTTGCTGAAGACTTTGGTTCGCGAGATCCATACGCGCGAGCTCGCGAATACGTGTATTCTCAATGGTCGCAAGCTGCTCTTGCAGCGCCGTAATCGTGCCACCACCATTCGCCTCGAGCTGGCGGACATTTTGCGACAGGTATTGGTCGAAGCTGGTTTCATTTTGCGCAATGGCAGCACTGGCGGACTCAACGCGGGCTTGCAGAATATTGCGCGCCGCCACAATCGAGGCAATCTTTGCCTCGACCTGCTGGTTGACGTAGGAACTGGTAAGGGCGTTCGCCAAAGCCGCTGCTTTCGCCGGATTGGCCGACGTTACCGAAACTTCGATAACGGACGTCAATCCAGCCCGTTTGATGGAAACCGCCCGCTTGAACGATCGCAGGACACTCCCCAGCGCGGCCTCAGCAGTGCTACCGGGGGCATTGATCCCAAAGAAGCCGGCAAGCTTATCTCTCAATCCAAGTTTGACGCCGAATTCCGGGTCAGCGACGAGGTTTTGAGAACGCATCGCACCGATCATGACACTGTCAGAGGCAAGAATCGTCGCTTCGCTCTCAATCTTGCCATTGTCGGTCGTTGTTGTCGGAGCGCGCGTTTGTGGGTCGAGCAGCGTTTGCGGGCTTGCATCGATCAAAACCAAAGCTGTGGCCGTGAACTTTGAAGTAAGTCCGTAGGCGAAAATGCAGCTAAGTAATGAAATTAAAACAACCGTTGTCAGTATGAGCCAAAATTGCCGGCGGATGGTGCCGAGCATGCCTTTTACGTCGATTTCACTGGACATATTTGCCTGCGTCTTTGGAGAAATTCTTATCTGTATTATTTTGTAAAATTACGACGAACAAATTGGGGATTTTATTTGATGACGGAAAGACAAGCAGCCGTTCCATTTGATATTCTGATCGCTGAGAGTTTGTTCGTCGCATATGCGCCAGTATCAACATTGATGCGGCCATTGGTAATTTCGATGTCTTGCACCGGTGTGTGACCGTGAACGACAATTGCGTCCGCAAAACCAATGCCACCGGCGGAGGTAGGCCGCATCCAAAGCAGATCGCGGTCGAGTTGCTGCTGAAGCGGGACCCCTCTTTTCACGCCGGCGTGCACAAAGATGTAGCCAGGTATCGAGACGAGTGACGGAAGGCCTGTTATGAACTCGCGATGCTCGGATGGAATGCTTGCATCAAGGACGCTGCGTGAATGTCTTTGACCAGGGGAGATACCGTAAGACCTCAGCGTGTCGAAGCCTCCCAAATCCAGCCATGGGTGCTTGCTGCCCGGGTTTTCCAGAAACGAAGCCATGAGTTCTTCGTGATTTCCAGCCAGACATATTCTTAGGAAGCCCGCAGGCGGCGCGCGGAGAAGGTGATCAATGACGCCGGCAGACTTTGGCCCGCGATCGACATAGTCGCCCAGCATCACGATCCATTTCTCACCCGCGAATTCAGCCGCGTCGGAAAGGATCTGATCTTCGATGGCTTGGAGAAGGTCCAGTCGGCCATGGACGTCGCCAATCGCATAGATTGCCGCCGGGGCGTGATCATAGATCAACTTTGCCCGCGGGCTTTGAGGGAGTTCGGTCCTCGAGCGAACGAAGGAGCGCAATCGATCAAGCACCATTGTCGCTCTCCCCTTTTGGATCTGCATTGTTAGGAAAAGCGATGCCTGCCCCGACGACAGCGACAAAAATCAGGGCGACGCCCTGAATCTCGAGGCTGAAGTCGACCAAGGAATGCAGCGAGGCGACGATCAGAGTGCCGATGGAGGCAGCTACCGGCGCATCGACCCTGGCCGATTGCGCATATTTGCTGATGAGGCGATGGGCCAGAATGACGAGGAGTGCGATTGGCAGGGATCCGAAGATGATGCCATAATCGGTCCAGAGGGCAAAATAGCTGTTGTGCGTTTTTTCCCAGACGGTGTCGGAGTTCACCTGCATGCCGTGAAAAAGCGGATAGGCAAATTCAAAACTCGATCCGCCGTAACCCGTAAAGGGGCGATAGGCTACCATTCCGAGTACCTGTTCATAAAAGCGCAGTCGGACGTGAGCGTCCTCGTTGGCTTCAAGAAGGCGTTCGAAAAGCTGTGCTCCATAAAGCTCCAGCAGTAGGGCGATGGATCCAAGCACCAGTAAGCCCGAGCCAGCGATGGCGCGTTTCTTCCAACGAAACCTCGCTTTGGCGACGCTGAGTGCAATGATGCTCAGCATGCCGCAAATGCCGGCGAAAAATCCCATGCGTGAGCCTGTCCCGATGAGACAGGAGACCAGAATGAAGAGGCCTGCGATAATGAGGATGAGCTTCGGCATGCCCTGCGGTCGCCTGGCTGTTGATCTATCTGCAGACTGGGAGAAGACGTGTTCGCAGATCAATGCCGTTCCGATCGAGCAACCGATCGCCAGGAACGTCGCGAAGGAATTGCGATTCACAAAGCCGCCGGTCATGTAACCCTGATATGCCCATTTCGGAATAAACAGGAGAATGGTGTCGCCGAATTCAAAAAACAGCACGGCGGCATAAAGCGCGTGAAAAACCGTAACGAAATAGAGCGTCAAGATGAATGCCGCTGCGCGGGGGCGGCGCGCGCCAATCTGCATTGTGATGAAGAAGAGCGCTGCGTAGGTGATCCATCGAAGGAAGGCAAAGAAGGTGTCGGCCGGCGTCAGGGATATTGTCGGTGTCGCGACTGGCACCGGGAGCCGGACCAGTGACGGTGGAAGCCAGGTAGCGACGGGAAGGGTCTGGGCGACGACATAGCCGAGAAACAGGACGAAAAGCGTGCTCAGTAGCTTCTCGTCCGGTAAGCGCTTGCGTGTATCTATTCCAGCCGCGGCAAGAACGGCAAAGTAAATCGCAAGGGAAATATACAACATTGCTGCGGAAGCCGCCCAGGCCGCCGGGCGGTTTCCGCCGAGCATGAACGGCACGACCGCCACAAGGACTGTGACAACGACGAACATTGCCTGATTGGCCGAATATCGCGTTGCTTTCGACGACATCAAATTCATGAGCTTGTGACCGTCTTCCCTTGGGTGCTTGGTGTGCCGTCAGGCACGCGACCTGAGCTGTCTGCTGGAGAGGGCGACTGAAGCCTGAACAGAAATCGCCGCTGAATATCACCCGGCATTGCTTCCAGGACTTCGGTAACACCATCGCGAAATCTAACGTCTCGCCGGTAGAGGTCCAAAACAAAAAGGAAGCCGCTGTTTGTTTGCAGAAGCGCGCGAATATCGCTCTTTATTGCTGGCCGGATAGTATCGTCGTTTTCTGAACCGTTGCTTGCAACGAGCATCAGCCGCTCCTGTGCCAGCCACCGCTCGTGAGGGCTGACAATCCATGATTGCAGGAACGCGGATTCGAACGCCAGCCTGTCGCCCAGGACCAGTTTGGTTTTTGCCAGCATGTGCCAGGGAAAACCGTAGGTCGGCATGGTTTTTATGATCAATTCAGACAGTTCCGCGCATCGAAGGGCGATCTGCCTGTAAGTATCGGAAGGCAACGCTCTGCCTATCGGCGAAGATAAGCCCAGATTACAGTCCTTCAGAATTCGCGTTTTAGAATATTCCGAAAGGGCGTAGGTATTGTCCCTTGATGAGAGAAACCAGTAGAACGGCAAATCACGCGGCGATGGTCGCAAAAACGGACGCATCTCCAAGACGAATATGCTCGTGCTGACCGTGGCGCAAAGGACGCAAAATATAACTGGAAAAAAACGGCGCATTAGTATCTTCGAAAATTATTCGCTGCATCTAATACTGAATTCACGGACGGGGCAAGCGCGACATCAATTTTTGAGCGTATTTTCAATATTTGTTCAGATTATTTTCGCTGTTCTGGTCACGGACAGTCCACTGACAGGCACATTACTGCGCAGATGTGCCAAGAATCGACGTTTCATTAAAATTGCATCTTTTCACTTAAGCGCGCCGAAAACGCCCTGGGCTAGTCTTGTGGCATTGGAAGCAACAAGAACTTTCAGCTGCCTCCGGTAGGAGCGCCAGTAAATCCAAATATGGAACAAAGGACAGGGATATGAAAAAGATTAGCATTGTCTCAGTTGTCGTAGGCGCCGCCGCAGTACTTTCCGCAAGCATGCCTGCTTATGCGCTTAACCTCGGAAACATGTCGGGCCGCATCCGCGCGGCCGTCGAGACGCCGGCGCAATATGTTGCCTTTTGCAAAAGCAATCCGACGGAATGCCGCTCAAGCAGTGTATCCGTTGCTGCCGATACCCCGGCATTACGAGGGCTGCTCTCAACCGTAAACTCTGCCGTCAATTCCAGCATGCGCGCAACGCGCGATTCCGATGACGTCTGGTCGGTCAATGGCTCGAAAGGCGACTGCGAAGACTTTGCGCTCACAAAGCGTAGCCGACTTATCCGGGCGGGAGTTCCTGCAGGCTCGCTTCGAATGGCGGTCGTAATAACGAAAGAAGGCACAGGACACGCCGTATTGCTCGTGAAAACGAACAAAGGCGATCTCGTGCTCGACAATCTCCGCAAAACGATCGTCTCAAAAGAGAGAACCGGCTACGCCTTTATCAAAGTCGCGTCGGCCAATCCTCTCCGTTGGGTACGGTAAGGACTTGGCCGATCTCGGCCTGGTCCCGTTCCCCTTGTAAAACTTACGCTGGGCTTCCAGAGTTGTTGCTAATCTCACCGGTCTGCGTTTCTGCTCCGGCCTCCGCCATTGCCACGCCCATCGCCTGTTTCTGTTCAGCTGGCACTGCTGCGACGGCCGCCGTCGCGAGCGAATTTTTAACGCTCGTTTCGGCTGCGGAGACCGCTGCTTTCGCAATCTGGGTGGCAACAGTTGCGGGCGCCGAACTGACGGCAGCCGATACGAGGGACTTGGCGAGCTCAACCGGAAGATTAGGAATGATCTTGGCAATCATGGCGGGACCAAGGGAGCCCGCTTCCGCGATGACTGCAGCCACGGCGTCAACGTCACAGGTTGCCTTACAGGAATCAACAACCGCTTGCTGCTCCGGTGTTAAGCTCTCCTGCCCGTAAGCGGATGTAGATGCGGCAACCACTGCAAATGCTAAAACTGCGCCGAGAGAAATACGAGACGTCACTGAAATCTCCTAAAATAAAATAACTATAAACTATATCTCATAATTTTTTGCAGGGCACAATATAGAAGGTGCGATTTGTTGTGTCGCCATACAATATCATTACTGTCGACGTAGAATTATCGTACAAAAGAGTGACGATAGGCACATCGATATCCGCGAGGCCTAGTTCATTCGCTCGAAAGACCGAATAATGGCCGCATTCATGAGTTTTGGGCGATAGTCGGTATCGAAGGGAAGGGGCCGTTCCCCCGCTGGGGTGCCCGTCCTAGGGTTCTCCTCCCAGCTGTTGTCGATGTCGGAAATACCCCAGGTCAGAACCTGCCTGCCTCCACTCGATTTGACGAATGGAAGCGCTGTATCCAGAAATGCTTCGACCAGATGGGCGCTGTCCTGGTCGTATTGTCTCCGCTTGTATTCCTTCGGCGGCAAGGTGTCGGTCTGCCTGTCTGTTAGATAACCGGTGCGGCAGTCGAGTTCGCCGATTATGATCATGAGGCCGAGATTGGATTTCAAATCATTCAGGAAAGATCTGAGGCGGAGGCGGTCGAAGCCCAATCGAAGTTGAAGATGACCCTGCATATTATACCCGTCTATCGGTGCTCCGGCCTTGAGCGCGCGCTCAAGGGCGTTCAGGACGAACCTTGTCTGGCTCCGGTGGAAGTCGTCGGTGATCTGCTCCGTATGATCGTGACACCAAAACAGCGGACAATCCGGAAACAGGGCGCGGGCCTTCCCAAAGGCATAGGGAATGTAGGCTGGGCCGCCGGCGGCACGATACCATGTATTCGGGCGATAGCCGTCGTTGGAATCATAACGCGCCGAGATCAATTCATTCGTGACGTCGATGTTCAAGGCGGAGCCTACGCCTGGGACCGATGCTATGGCCTCAAAATGAGCATCCATTCTCGACTGCCAGTTTGACTCGTTGACATCAGCGGCTACCCACTCCGGCTCATGGCTGGGATAGAGCAGGCAATGGATGCGGAAGTCTTTCGCATCCCGGCGCGCTCGCGCAATGAACAATCTCGCCTGCTCGAGTGTGAAATAGTCCTTTTGAGGTTGAATGTGCTCGGGCAGAAACGCAATTCCGGGAACATAGATCATCGCTTGATCCCTGATGAAATCGGCAAGCGTGCCGCAGCCGTCAGGACCAGGTTTAGATATCCGGTCGATGGCCTGCACGGCAATGCCATACTGAAAGCCGGCGGCCTCTGCCGCGTCGCGAATGCGCGCAATAACGTTTCCATTACCCGGCTCGGCGGCGGGGCGGCCGATGGGATCTGCGCGGAGTGGCGAAGAGTTGGGACCGATGCCCGCGGCCGCGATGAAACCCGAGAGCAACTGTCGTCGTGAAAACATGACCGGCGTTCCATCGTGTGTCGCCCTCGATGGGAGTGGCGGCGTTAAATCCCTATGGATCGTGCGTCGTAAAAGTTGGGCCGACGAGACTTTGGCCCGGCGTGAATTAGCGGGGGCGCCTCTAAGGGCTTGGCGAAGCAAGCCAATATGACGAGAAATTGGGCGACAAGCAGCGATTTTGATCCGATCGAAAGCGACAATAAAGTCGTCAGGAAGAAATAAAACAATAAAGCGGCTCGTCCCATATCGTGTTCTTCGGTGGTGGCGCGCAGAGTAAGGTAGGTCGCTACCAACACGATGGCGGTGATGGGAAGACCAAATGAATAGACAAGGGCGATCCACGATATTTCGATCCCCCTCGTTGATCCGAGGAGGGCCTGAATCGATGTCCGTACGGAAACCGGAACGCCAAATAGCCACTGGCCCGGCGAAAGCAGATCAAGCATCACCAATGCGGCCGAGCGTGTTTCGTCACTGCCGCGACTGTCCAAAAATCTCTCGATGACGGTATCTGCCGCACCGCTGTAGACGAGAATGGGAACCCCGGCGCCAGCGATAATGCAGAGCTTGGCCAAGCGTATAATGTCGCGGCTGTCTCCTTTAAGAAACGTTGTCGTGGCCTGATAGGCGACGAAGCACGTGTAGCTGAGAGCGGCCACAACCACCGCCGCGCGTCCGCCGAAAGCGAGCAGTGCTATCATGTGAACACCAAGCACGGTGAGCCGCCAGAAATTCAACGGAGTGCGAAAATTCGATAGAAGGATGACCAGGCACCACGCACCGGTAATCAGCGCGTTGTTGAGAGGGTGCCCGAGGAGTGCTGTCGGACGATTATCGAAGCCGATAATCGTCTCCCCGACGACGTAGGGAAGGATCCGCGGAAAACCTGAGGTTTCCGCAATACCGATCAACGAATTGCAGAGCAGAAACAGGGAAACAAAACGCTTCATCTGCCGCAACGTGATGGTGTCGGCATATGACAGCGCGACCGCGAGGGCGCCGGTCGCGGCATAGGTTACGATCAAAAGGGAGCTCTCCCCGCCGCCCGCCTCCACGGAAAAAAACTGATACAGGAGCAAAGAAGCCGTCGACACCATAATCAGCAGCAATCCGCATCTCTTCAGCTCAGGCCGGCGTGGGGAACTCGTTATGGAGGGTGAGATAAGGATCAGGAAAAAGAAGACGTAGGACGAGGGATGTATTTTCAGAAGATAGCTGGCGTTGGACGCCGAATAGTTGATTCCCAATACGTATAACATATTGGATGACAACGTAAAAAGCATGACGATGCCGAGAAGGAGAAGATGCTGTACCGGGCGACCCATCATCGGCTCCGCCTGCCTTCTTCGATTACGGCGGCTATTTCCTCCCAATATCGTGCCACGGCCTTCATCAGACCATATCTCTCAGCCCCCAGGGCCGCGACAGTGCGCAGACCTTGAACGTCTTCAGGCCGTTCAAGAAGAGAAATGGCGTTGGACAGGGCTGCAACATCGTTCGGCGGCACGAGTATCCCATATTTGCCATGACGGAGGTGTCGCGTGAGCCCATCCTCGGCATCGTCAAGTATTTCCGCGGGGCCGGAATGGCAATCGGTCGAGATGACAGGCGTTCCGAGAGCGAGAGCTTCAATAATGGACGTTGGCAGGCCCTCACCATTAGACGCCAAAACAAATGCGTCCGCGCCTTTGATGATCGGGAAGGGGTTGCGGTGAAATCCCAGGAAATCGACGCGATCGGCAATCCCCAAATTGTGGCACTGGGCCTTCAACGCCTCTTCCAGAGGTCCCCTCCCGAGGAGCAAAAGTCTGCCCGTGTAGGAGGAGTGGGCAAAGGCATTGATCAGCAGCGGAAAGTTCTTGCTTTCAACAAAGCGTCCCATTCCCAGAATGTAACGACCTGATTGGACGTTCGTTGAGGCGCTGTTGCCCAAGTGTCTGATCTCGTCAATATCGATGGGGTTTGCGACAACCGCCGCCCGTTGATCCTTAACGCCGAAATTCTGGACGAGGTCGGCCTTGATGCCGTGTGAAACGCAAATGACACGGTCCGCGTGTTTATACAGTCGACGGATCAGAAGCTGCGCCATCCTTCCGGGCAGACCCTTATGGTGGCCTGATGTATGCGCATGTTCGCAGATAATGGTGCGATGGCCAAGAAATCG
Organism: Agrobacterium sp. DE0009; assembly: GCF_007680755.1. Taxonomy (NCBI): domain Bacteria; kingdom Pseudomonadati; phylum Pseudomonadota; class Alphaproteobacteria; order Hyphomicrobiales; family Rhizobiaceae; genus Agrobacterium; species Agrobacterium sp. DE0009. The sequence continues at coordinate 1,335,106 of NZ_VEIU01000001.1, read as the reverse complement.
CGAAACTGCAATGTTGGCCAGATTCGAGCGGGTAAGCGAGCTTACCACCACGTCAGGCCGGCTCCGACGCAGCGAAATATACAGCTGTATTACAGACCGGAGAAGCGAACGGTTGCTGTCCAATGACGTTAACTGCATGCCCGATGGCGGGCTGTACGCTTGTGCTTCCCTGTCGAGCAATACGAGCGAAACGGCGGCGTCCCGGCGCTGCTGCTCGGAGTTCGCAAGCAGGTTGCAGATTGCCCGCTCGGCACCGCCGCCCGCCAGCGAATTGATCAGGAAGACAACCCGCTGCGTCAAGCGCCCGCCTCTTTCGAAGTCTTGCGAAGGACGGCCCCGTAGACGTCGAGCGTTTTTTCGGCGACCTGCTCCCAGGACAGGAAGCGCTGCTTGTCAACGATGTAGGACGTGGGATCCTCAGTAACGGCATGAAACTTGGCTGCGATCGCTTCGGGATCGTTGGGCGAAACATAAATCGTGTCCGCCAGGCCAATGTCTCGGTTTTCAGGGATGTCACTCAAGACGATAGGCAGGCCATGACTGATTGCTTCCAGCGAGGCGTTCGAGCTTCCCTCGTGCAACGATATGTTCACGAAGAACTTGGCCGATGACAACAGCGAAGGAACTTCGTTTCTTGGCACTTTCCCCAGCAGTCGGATTTTGTCGTTCAGTTTCTCGGCCACGACGGCGCAATAGGGTCTGTCATCGAGGCCGCCGGCGATGTGCAATTCATAGTCGGGATGGCTGGCAGCGAAGAGATTGAAAGCGTCGATCAGGGTCAGAATATTCTTTTGGGAGGTCACGCGCCCGACAACAAGGATATATGGTGCGACCCCATTATGAGAACTGGCAACGAAAGCGGCGTCGTCCAGGGCGTTGGGGATCGTGTGGACGTTCGAAACGATGCCCCTTTGGGCCAGCCTTCTCGATAGCGCCGGCGTCACCGATATGATGGCGTCAGCGAAGCGAAGCTGCCACTCACTGAAACGAAATCCCAGACGTCCCAGCACACCCCATTTGCCCAGTATATAGTCTGCCGAGCCATAACGAACCACGACCTTGAACCCAAGGACCTTGTAAAAAATAAGAAATATCGCAGCACCTAGCCCTTGAAGGTGCACGATATCCGGCCGCAGACCAAGAGCCTTGCGCAAGGCGAAGACGTAATAAAGAAGCTTATCTGTGTTCCAAAATGTCAGGTGCGGTGCCGGGTGAAGGCGAACGCCCTCATATTCTTTTCCGCGCAAATGGCTGGCTAGCCCTAAAAGATCAACCATGTAGCCAGCTTTGACGACACGGGGAAAAAGCGCTTCTGCATTCTTCTCCGCGCCTCCTTCAACATTCGGGATACCCCGGGCACCAATAACCATTATCTGTGCAGAATTACGTATATTAGAAAATATGGGCATGGTTATCCCTTGAAAAGATCATTTTAAAAAAGTCACTTGCTTAAATTAGGATATGTAGATTCAATAATAAAAAGTGGTTCGCTGCTATAAAGCATGGACGGTGAAGTAAATACCATCAAAAAAACGGAAACTGAAGATATTTAATTAAATTTAACTCTTGGTGTTGCCAGTTTTTCTCTGAGGGTCCGATTTACTGCTGGCTTCTTCTTGACAGCGTGCAGCTTGTGTCGAGCGGGGAAAAATTCAGTATCGAGGTCACTCGGCCGTCGTCGGCAAATTGCCGGAAGACATGGAGCGCCTCCTGAGGCTTAAGTCTTTTCGGAATGCCATCATCACCACCGCGCCATAGGTAAGTCCGCCGAGCAGGATCTGTGCACCCAGATGCATCGGGTTTGATGTGACGGGGAATATGGAAACCACGCCAGACATCAGCGCCGCGGCGCATGTTATTTTGATCAAATCAAAAACGGGGAATTTAAACGCGAATTTCACGCGCGTTATCGTAACGCTGATTGCGAGTGTCACGCAGGTAGCGACGAGCGGACCTGCGACCGCGCCTGCCGCGCCCCACGTCATAATGCCTATGACCGCGAAGAGCAGTGAGAGTGTGATGTCGACAGCTGAAAGGCCTGTGGCATAGACTGTCTTTGCCTGCAGTAAGAAAACCTGATTTGTCGTGTGGTTCCTCACGTCGCGCATGATCCCCGTCAGTGCGGACAACGGCAGGACGAGGAAAGCTATCGCTGCAAAATGTGCGGGAAGCAGAATTTCCACGACCGACCGGTTAATCGTGATCAGGCCGATCCCGGCTGGTATCAGAACAAGCAGCAGAAGGACCGTGTTCTGCCGCAGTTGCAGGTAAGCTGCCTCTAGGCCTTCCTTTTCCATCCTGGCGACGACAAGAGGATAAGCCCCCGCGGTCACCATCATCGAAGCGAAGCTCGCGACCCGCAATCCAAGCCCATAGGCTATGGCAAACATGCCGGCTGCTTCCAGGCCGAGGTAACGGTCGACAATAAATCGCGGGCCGTTATTCGCGACAATTGCCAAAAGAGACGCGAGCATGATGGGAACGCCAAATTTCAACGCTTCGGCCAGCATTCGCCTGTCCGGCCAGCCAGGTTGCCTAAAAAGCTTTCCCGTTATGAGGGAGATGGCAACGCCACCAAATTGCGCGGTCGTGAATGCGAGCGCCATCGCGAAGACGCTTTTCTCCCAAACCAAGCAGAGAAGCGTGCCGGAAATGATGGCAAAAGCGGGTACGAAAATCTGGATAGCCGTATAGGGCAGTACCTTCGATTCCGCTCTGTAACGCTCGCTCAGGAATATGGTGAGCGATCTGGATATTATCATGAAGACGACCGATATCTGCGTGTAGGCGTCAATCTGATCACCGAAATACAGTGACATCACCGGAAACAGGATTACCAACTGCGCTAGGATCAGAAACGCGGAGATCGCCGTTTCCGTCCGCAGATAGGCATCACCGCTACCAGCGCGTCGGATAGCGGTGAAGCGGCGCAGCGTGTATTGCGTCCACCACATGTAAAAAAAACCGAAGCTTATTTCCTGGATCGCCACAACCAGCGTGAGAACGCCGACGTCGCCCAGGGGTAGAAGATGCGCCCACACGAGAATAGTCGCCATCTGGATAAGCGGCGACATCACCTGGGCAGGAAGATATCTGAATGTCTGTCGTAATAGCACCAGGAAGGCTTCCGAGATAAATAATTTGCTTTAAATTTTTGCTTCTGAAACGGTAGTCTTGTCGACGTCAAGAATAATAAGGGCGTTTGAAAATATTATCTGAGTTACTAAGCAAATAGTGCTGACAGCGGAATAACGGTTTCGTGTACGGCGTCGCCATTAACGATAGCCAGGCATGGTATAAATGTCGCATTAATCCTGCCTGTACAAGATGCAATTTTATGTCGAACTCGGCGGGCATACTGGGCTGCTTTCACTGAAATTGAAGGCACCTTTCCCGCGATGCTTGTTGCCGGTCTCCAGCAACCGTCGTTGACGGTGTGCATGGCGGGGCGGGCGGCAGTCCGGATCGGCACCTTTCCCCTCCCTCCCATGCAATTGCCCGCCTCCAAAAATCATTTGGCTAAAACTCCATGCGCTGGTATTGTCCACCCAACGAAACCTTATGAAAGCCAGCAGCATAGCGTCTACGCTTGTGCGCGGCGAAATGGACAAGACAGTGATCGACCCCGGAAACGGCCCAAAGCCGTCGGAACAAGGGGCGTCGGTGGCGAACAAAGGGAACGCGAAGCGATCCCGTCGCGGCAAGAAACACAAGCGTGACGGCAAGCCCCGTGACGCCGTTGTGCTGTCGCATGATGTTCCCGCGGATGTTCCGGCCGGTTCCTCCTACGTATCGGCTCTCGAGCCGGATGCCGAGCCGCGCAAGAGAAAGCGCCGCCGGCGCTCTCGCGGAAAAGGCGCATCGCAGCAGGCTGCGGTGGCCATCAGCGGGCAGGTTCAGCCCCCCTCTGCAAGCGACGGTGCAACGCCCTCAACCATGCCGCCTGGCGTGGGGAAAAAGTCGCGTCACCGTAAGCGCGGACATCGTGATCCGCGTGGGCGGGATCCGCAGGGCCGTCCGCTGGTCCCCAGCCATGCCCCCAAGCATGTCGGCAAGCAGAACGGTCGTGCCAACGGCGCTTCCCAGGAACAGCATCGGCCGCAATCTGAAACCTCTGCGCGTCATCAGGCTCGCCAGCACGGGCATGGTCCTGACGCGCCCGCGGATATGTACGCCGCGCTCGATCTCGGCACCAATAATTGCCGTCTTCTGATCGCGCAGCCGACGCGTCCGGGCCAGTTCCGGGTCGTGGATGCCTTCTCGCGTATTGTCAGGCTGGGCGAGGGCCTCGTGTCGAGCGGACGTCTTTCTGATGATGCGATGGACCGCGCGGTCGAAGCGCTGAAAGTCTGCGCCGCAAAACTTGCCGGACGCCCCATCAGGCGCATGCGGCTCATCGCCACCGAAGCGTGCCGTGCGGCATCGAATGGCGAAGAATTTTTGGCGCGCGTGACGCGGGAGACCGGGCTGAAGCTTGAAATCATCAGCCGCGAGACGGAAGCGCGCCTTGCGGTCTCCGGTTGTGCCTCTCTTGTCGGTCGCGAAGCCCGTTCCGTCGTGCTGTTCGATATCGGTGGCGGATCTTCGGAAATTGCCGTGATCAAGGTCGGCGAAAACCGCTCGAACCGGCTCGCCAACCATATTACCCACTGGACCTCGCTGCCGGTCGGCGTCGTCACCTTGTCGGAACGCCATGGCGGTCGCGATGTGACGCCCGACGTGTTCGCCGCCATGGTGCGCGAAGTCGAAGGACTGCTCGACGCCTTCCATTGCCCGCCGCTCGCGCCGCAGGCGCATCACGAGGATTTTCACCTGATTGGCACGTCAGGCACGGTCACGACACTTGCAGGCGTGCATCTCGATCTGCCGCGGTACGATCGTCGCAAGGTGGATGGCCTGTGGTTGTCTGACGCCGAGGTGACGGCCATGCAGGACAAGCTGCTGGCCTGGGATTTCGCCGGCCGTGCCGCCAATGCCTGCATCGGGCCTGACAGGGCCGATCTGGTTCTGGCCGGCTGCGCCATCCTTGAGGCCATCCGGCGCCGCTGGCCGGCACGCCGCATGCGGGTGGCGGATCGCGGTTTGCGCGAAGGCCTCCTGACGGACATGATGGCGGATGACGGCGCGTGGCGGCGCAACCGCATGAGGCGCATGCAGATGGTACGGCAGGACAGAACGGAAGGTTTGACATGAGCAAGGCGCCGACAAGCACCAATCGCACCGGCCGCAAGATCGGCCAGAAGGTCAAGAAGACCAAGCTGAAGGCCTCGTCGCGCCGCTGGCTGGAACGTCATATCAACGACCCCTATGTGCAGCGCGCCAAGCTGGAAGGTTATCGCGCCCGCGCTGCCTTCAAGCTCTTGGAAATCAACGACAAGCATCAGATTCTGAAGGGCGCGACCCGCATCATCGACCTGGGCGCCGCGCCCGGCAGCTGGTCGCAGATCGCTTCCAAGGTCACGGATTCGACCGAGGACGATATACGCGTCGCGGCCATCGACTTTCTCGAGATCGACCCGATCCCCGGCGTGAAGATCCTGCAACTCGACTTCCTTGATCCGACCGCGCCGGAAAAGCTGATGGAGGCCGTTGGCGGCACGCCCGATCTTGTCTTGTCGGATATGGCTGCGCCAACCACGGGTCACCAGAAAACCGACCATATCCGCACCATGCATCTGTGCGAAGTCGCGGCAGATTTTGCGGTGCAGGTTCTGGCGGAAGGCGGCCATTTCCTTGCCAAGACCTTCCAGGGCGGCACGGAAAAGGCGTTGCTGGATATGCTGAAGAAGAATTTCAAGCAGGTCCTGCACATCAAGCCGGCGTCGTCACGCTCGGAATCGGTGGAGATGTTCCTGCTTGCCAAGCACTTCAAGGGCCGCAAGAACGCGCCACAGATTGATGCGGAAGCCGACGAGGCTTCTGAAGACTGATCACTCCGCCGGTTGGGAGACCTTGGCGCGGTGGCCGGAAACGGCCGCGCCGGCGCGCGCATCCATGCGGATGATGGGCACGATTGCGAAAAGCGACACCAGTGCGACGATCATGAAAGCGATGTGGAAATCGGCAAGTTGTAGGTGAGTGCCTGACATCATGCTGCTGACTTCCAGAATCGAGGCAGCGAAGGCAACACCAAGCGCCAGGCTGATCTGCTGCAGGACGGAGGCCATCGACGTCGCCTGACTGGCCTGGCTGTCTTCGATATCGGAGTAGCTGAGCGCGTTTGATCCGGTAAAGAAGAAGGACCGGGCAAACCCTGCCGTCACCAGAAAGATCATGATCAGCGGATAGGGCGTCTCAGGCGTGAAGAAGCTGTTGGCGAGTGTGGTGAACGCGCCGACGATGCCGGCCCCGATCAGCGTCGAGCGGAATCCGGTCGCCGCAAACACCCGCTTGGCCATGAATTTGGTGGTGATCGCGCCGATTGCACCAGCAAAAGTTATCATGCCTGACTGGAACGGATTGAGCCCGAAGCCGATCTGCAACATCAGCGGCATCAGGAAGGGAATGGCGCCTGTGGAAATGCGGAAAACAGTGCCGCCGATGGACGCTGCCCGGAATGTCGCGTTCTGGAAAATCCGGAAATCCAGAATGGGGGCAGGGTGGCGCGCGGCATGGCGCAGATAAAGAAAACCGCAGATGAAACCAATAATGGTCGAGGCAATGCCGATCGCGGGCGGCAGGGCTGGCAGGCTGACGACGGAAAGGCCGAAAACGACGCCAGAGGCGGCGATGCCGGATAGCACAAAACCCTTGCCGTCCATCGGCGGCGGGTTGGTGGTTTCAATTTCCGGCAGGAAGATCGTCGACAGCCAGATGCCGACGATGCCGATCGGCACGTTGATCAGGAAAATCCAGTGCCATGAAAAATAGGTGGTGATGAAGCCGCCGATCGGCGGGCCGGTCAGAGGTCCGACAAGACCGGGGATCGTCAGAAGCGCCATGGCGGAGACGAGATCGCTACGCTTGGTCGTCCGCAAAAGCACAAGACGGCCGACCGGGGTCATCATTGCCCCGCCCATGCCCTGCAGGAAGCGCGACAGGACGAATTCAAGAACCGACGACGAGACGGCGCAGCAGATGGAGCCCACGACAAAGACGCCAATGGCAAAACGGAAGATTTTCTTTGCGCCATATTTGTCGGCCATCCAGCCGCTGATCGGAATGAAGATCGCCAAGGCCACCATATAGGCGGTCAGTGCGAGTTTCAGCGTGATCGGCCCGACATTGAGGTCCCTTGCAATCGCCGGAAGAGAGGTGGCGATGACGGTGGAGTCCATCTGCTCCATGAAAAGGGCGACTGCCAGGATGAGCGGAATGATGCGGTTCATGGGAATGCCTGCGGCTTTCGCTGCAACAAGACGTTGGCCTTCCTCCTACGCCTGATGAACGTCCTTGCCAACACGTTAATCGGCGATTTCTCAAGTTCCGATCAAACCTGCGTGAGGGCGGTTTTCTTGCAACTTTCTGGCTCTATTGTCCGTTGGGCAAAGTTAAGCTGGAAAACAGCCAGGTGGCGATATGGGAGACAAGACGATGACCAAATCCTTGAACATGAGCAGACGTGGCCTCATTGGTGCGGCAGGCGCAACCGTCCTCGGCGCGCCTCTGTTGATGACGCGCAGCGCCAGTGCCCAGGCCAACCAGCCGCAAACCTCCATGGAGATCAAACACGCGATGCCACCGGAAACAAACCGTTTCAAGCTCGGTAATTTTGAAGTGCTTGTCGTGAAGGATGGCGCCCGCGCTGCGCCCAATCCGGGAGAGACCTTCGGCACCGACCAATCGCCGGAAACAGTCGGTAAATTGCTCGAGGAGAATTTTCTGCCGAAGGACCAGTTCGTCAATTCCTTCTCGCCGGTTCTCGTCAACACCGGGTCTGATCTCGTCCTGTTCGATACAGGCTTCGGTGAAGCCGGTCGCGGGGCGGGCAACGGCCGCCTGATCGAAGGCATGGCTGCCGCCGGTTACACGCCCGAGGATGTGACCGTGGTGGTGCTGACCCATATGCATGGCGACCATATTGGCGGCCTGATGGAGAAGGGTGCGCCCGCCTTCCCCAAGGCCCGTTATGTCTTCGGCCAGGCGGAATATGACTTCTGGACGGATGACAAACGCGTCGGCACGCCTGCCGAGGGCGGCCACAAGGGTGTTCTTGCCAACGTCAAACCGCTGGCGGAAAAGGCCACTTTCATTGGCGATGGCGCCGATGTGGTCTCCGGCATCACGGGCATCGCCGCCTTCGGCCATTCGCCGGGCCACATGATCTTCCGCGTCGAATCGGAAGGCAAACAACTTATCCTGACAGCCGATACCGCGAACCACTTCGTCCTCTCGCTGCAGAAACCGGACTGGGAAGTCAAGTTCGACATGGACAAGGCAGCGGCGGCTGCGAGCCGTAAGAAGGTCTTTGACATGATCGCTACCGATAGGCTGCCCTTCCTCGGATATCACATGCCATTCCCGGCCGTTGGCTATGCCGAAAAGCTGGATGTGGGATACCGTTTCGTACCCAAATCCTATCAGTTTGATATCTGATATCTGCTGCAATGCAGCAACAGGCAAAGCCCGGAACGCGGTTCCGGGTTTTTTCTATTCCCTTCCTGTCATGAACGTGTTACCAGCCCTCGCCAACTTCCAAGCAATCCTTGCAGGGCGCCGGGGTGAACTTTTCGTTCCGGAACGGCCACGCATTTTCAGTATGAAGGAATTTGGTCATGGCACGCATCATTCAAACACCCACTGGTTTGGACGCTCTCACATTTGACGATGTGTTGCTGCAACCCGGACATTCCGAAGTCATGCCGGGACAGACGAATATCGCCACCCGCATCGCCCGCGATATCGATCTGAACCTGCCTATCCTCTCCTCCGCCATGGACACGGTCACCGAGGGCCGCCTCGCCATCGCCATGGCCCAGGCCGGCGGCATCGGCGTTATCCACCGCAACCTGACCCCCATCGAACAGGCCGAAGAAGTTCGGCAGGTGAAGAAGTTCGAAAGCGGCATGGTCGTTAACCCTGTGACCATCGGCCCGGATGCGACCCTTGCCGAAGCCCAGGCGCTGATGAAAGCGCATGGCATTTCCGGTATTCCGGTTGTGGAAAATGGCGGTACGGGTGGCCACAAGAGCGGCCGCCTCGTTGGCATCCTGACCAACCGCGACGTGCGTTTTGCCTCCGATCCGCAGCAGAAGATCTACGAGCTGATGACCCGCGAAAATCTGGTCACGGTCAAGGAAAGCAGCGTCGACCAGCAGGAAGCGCGCCGTCTTCTGCACAAGCACCGCATCGAAAAGTTGCTGGTGGTTGATGGAAAGGGCAACTGCGTCGGCCTCATCACCGTCAAGGACATCGAGAAGTCGCAGTTGAACCCCAACGCCACCAAGGATGCGCAGGGCCGTCTTCGCGCTGCCGCTGCCATCAGCGTGGGTGCGGACGCCATCGAGCGTGCGGAGCGCCTCATCGATGCCGGCGTCGACCTTCTCGTCGTCGATACCGCGCATGGCCATTCGCAGCGCGTGCTCGACGCCGTTTCAGTCGTCAAGAAGATGTCAAACTCGGTTCGCATCATCGCCGGCAATGTCGCCACCGCCGACGGCACCAAGGCTCTCATCGATGCCGGTGCGGATGCGGTCAAGGTTGGTATCGGTCCCGGCTCCATCTGCACGACCCGCATCGTTGCCGGCGTGGGCGTTCCGCAACTCGCGGCCGTCATGGCATCGGTGGAAGCCGCCAATGCGGCTGACATTCCCGTCATCGCCGATGGCGGCATCAAGTTCTCGGGCGATCTGGCCAAGGCTATCGCCGCCGGCGCTTCCGCCGTCATGATCGGCTCGTTGCTCGCCGGCACGGATGAAAGCCCGGGCGAAGTGTTCCTGTATCAGGGCCGTTCCTTCAAGGCCTATCGCGGCATGGGCTCCGTTGGCGCCATGGCCCGTGGTTCTGCCGACCGTTATTTCCAGGCGGAAGTGCGCGACACGCTGAAGCTCGTGCCTGAGGGTATCGAGGGGCAGGTTCCCTATAAGGGCCCGGTTTCCGGCGTTCTGCATCAGCTGGCTGGCGGCCTGAAGGCTGCCATGGGTTACGTCGGCGGCAGCAACATCAAGGAATTCCAGGAGCGCGCCACCTTCGTGCGCATTTCCAGCGCCGGCCTGCGGGAAAGCCACGCCCACGACGTGACGATCACCCGCGAAAGCCCGAACTACCCCGGCGCGGTTTGATCTTTCAGGCCAAATCCTTAAAAGGATACCAACTATTTGGCGCTCCCCGATTCACGCCGGATCGGGGAGCGTTTTCATGATTGGAGTAGAAAACATGTCCCCGACAACCGCAATGTTCTGGCCGATGATAGCCCATGCCTCGCTGGTCTTCATTCTTTATGCATTGCTGTTGTACCGGCGCAAGAACCACACGCTCACCAGCAGGGAGGCGGTGGCACAGTATCGCGAGAGAGGCGAGGAGGGGCAGGCGAGCGCGCTGGTGAACAGAAACATCGCCAATCAGTTCGAGCTTCCTGTTCTCTTTCACGCCATCTGCCTGCTGCTTTACATCACCGATGCAGACAATGTGGTGACCGTGGTGCTTGCCTGGCTGTTCGTGATCTCCCGCTATGCGCATTCCTATGTGCACGTCACCAGCAACAGGCTGCGGTACCGCGCGCCCCTGTTCGGTATCGGCTTTGCACTGCTGGTCTGCCTCTGGGCCTGGCTCGCCATATGGTTGGCGCTTGAATAAAACAGCACCATGGGGTTGCTTCAAAGTTGAGACACTCCCGCCTCGCAAAACGTTCCGGTTTGCGATGGGTCAATTCCATGACGCCTGAAGCTCGTTAATCTCAACCTGCCGTCGAAAGTTTTCGAGGTGTTTGGAGATAGGGAGCAAGTCATGGCTAAAACAATGAAGGCAGCGGTGGTCCGCGCGTTTGGGAAACCGCTGACGATCGAGGAAGTCGCGATACCGGATCCCGGGCCCGGTGAAATTCTCATCAACTACAAGGCGACTGGCGTGTGCCACACTGATCTGCACGCCGCGACGGGTGACTGGCCGGTGAAGCCCAACCCGCCCTTCATTCCAGGCCATGAAGGTGCAGGCTACGTGGCCAAGATCGGCGCCGGCGTTACCGGCATCAAGGAGGGTGACCGTGCCGGCACGCCGTGGCTCTACACCGCCTGCGGTTGCTGCATTCCCTGCCGCACCGGTTGGGAGACGCTTTGCCCGAGCCAGAAGAACTCGGGCTACTCCGTCAATGGCAGCTTTGCCGAATATGGCCTTGCCGATCCGAAATTCGTGGGCCGGCTGCCTGATAATCTCGATTTCGGCCCCGCGGCCCCGGTGCTTTGCGCCGGTGTCACCGTCTATAAGGGCCTCAAGGAGACCGAAGTCCGGCCGGGCGAATGGGTGGTCATTTCAGGCATTGGCGGGCTTGGCCATATGGCAGTGCAATATGCCAAGGCCATGGGCATGCATGTCGTGGCTGCCGACATTTTTGATGACAAGCTCGCGCTGGCGAAGAAGCTTGGTGCCGATGTCATCGTCAACGGCCGTGCGCCCGACGCCGTTGAACAGGTGCAGAAGGCGACAGGCGGCGTCCACGGCGCGCTGGTGACGGCGGTGTCGCCAAAGGCCATGGAACAGGCTTATGGCTTCCTCCGCTCCAAGGGCACCATGGCGCTTGTCGGCCTGCCGCCGGGCTTTATCTCCATTCCGGTGTTCGACACGGTGCTGAAGCGGATCACGGTGCGCGGCTCCATCGTCGGCACCAGACAGGATCTCGAGGAAGCGCTGACCTTCGCTGGGGAAGGCAAGGTCGCAGCCCACTTCTCGTGGGACAAGCTCGAAAACATCAACGATATCTTCCACCGCATGGAAGAGGGCAAGATCGACGGCCGTATCGTCGTAGACCTCGCCGCCTGATGTGGAGAACGAAAGCGGTGCGCGCCAAGGCGCGCTCCGCTCCGCTTGTCTAACCGCTCGGCGGAAACTGAACGGTCACGCGCAGGCCGGGGTGATTGTCCGAAAGTGTCACGGCGGCGCCGTGTAATTCCGCTACCGCCTTGACAAGGCTGAGGCCAAGCCCCGACCCTGATGTGGTTCGACTTTTTTCGACGCGATAAAAGCGGTCGAAAACCTGGGCTCGGTCTTCCTCTGAAATGCCCGGCCCGTTATCGGCGATCACCAACTGCGCCCGCGCCCCGTTGTGTGAAAGATCGAGCGCGATTCTGGATCCGGCGGGTGTATGCCGCATGGCGTTGGACAGAAGATTCACCAACAGCTGGCGGATGAGGTCGGGATCTCCCTCGATCCGGCATTCCCCGGCATCCATGCGCATGCGCAGCTCATAACCTTCCTCGGCTGCGATCACCTCATAGGTCTCGTGTATGTCGCTGACGACGTCACATAGATCGAATACTTTAAAGCGCGCGGTTCTGTTTCGCGCTTCGATCTGCGCAATCCGCAGAAGCGCGTCGAAGGTGTTGGCGATCGACAGCAGGTCTTCGAGGGCGGTCTCAATGCCCGTCCTCATCTCGTCAATCCCATGTGCATTCAACGCATCTTCCAGAACGAGAAATGCACGGCCTATCGGTGTCTTCAAATCGTGTGCGACATCCGTGGTCACCTGCTTCAATGCTGCGACGCTGGATTCCAGTCTTGCCAGAGCGACATTGATTTCGGCCGACAATATGTCGATTTCATCCCTGCGCGAGGAGACCGGAAGCCGTTTCGACAGCTCGCCATTGCCGATAGCGTGAGCGCTGTGTGTCAGTGACGCGATGCGACGACGCGTCCGGTATGCCAGTATGGCCGCCCCAGTCATGCCGACGCAAAGCACGATCGTTGTCGCCCAGCAGAAACTTATGAGAACAATCCGGGCCAGTTCATCCGTATCGCCATAGCTGATCCCGACAACGAGATTGTTGGGTCCGAGCGTTGCGCTGTAAAGCTTGTAGTGGGACGCATTATCGTGCTGGTCGTTCGGTTCGAGAGTCGAGTAACCGGGTGGGACATTCGAGAACCGATCACTACCGGCAAGAAGCTGCCCCAGCGGACTGCGTAGAGAATAGATGGTTTCCTGACCCCGGATGGCCGGCCCGTGATTGTCGACCATCTCTACCGCGCCCTGAAGTCCGCGCGTGTCGAAGGCGGACGCGATTTCCCGATACCGCTCCATCACATTGGCGTTCAGGCGCTCATCGAGAAAGCCGACGACCATTCGATAGGCCGCGATATTCGCACCGAGCGAGGCCGTGACGAAAAGGGCGATATAGAGAAGCGCCAGCCTGACGGCGGTACTCTTCAGGAAACTAGCGCCGGGCATGAAGCGTATAGCCCGTGTTTTTGACCGTATGCAGAAGCGGCTGATCGAAGGGTTTGTCGATTTTCGCCCTCAGCCGGCTGATATGCGTTTCCACGACCGAGCTTTGCGGATCGAAATTGAAATTCCAGATTTTTTCGAGAAACATCGTTTTCGTCAGGATTCTGCCCTCGTTGCGCATGAGCAGTTCGAGAAGCGAAAATTCACGTGGCAGCAGGTCGATCCGCTGCCCTGCACGCGATATCGTTCTGGTGACGAGGTCCATCTCCAGGTCGCCGACGCGCAGGCGCGTCTTCTCCGTGGCAATAGGCGGGCGCCGAACGAGCGCATTGATTCGCGCCGTCAGTTCCGAAAAAGCGAAGGGCTTGACCAGATAATCGTCGCCCCCCGCTTCCAGCCCTTCGACACGGTCGTCAACACCGCTCATTGCGGTGAGAAAAAGGATGGGGACGCGTATCGAGGCCGCGCGCATGCTCTTGACCAGATTGAGGCCGTCGAGGCCGGGGATCATGCGGTCCACGACGGCGACGTCGTATCCGCCGTCGAGGCCGGCCGCCAGCGCCTCGCGCCCGTCCTTCACCCAGTCGACCGTGTGGCCGGCAGAGGCCAGTCCCTTGATAATATAGTTTCCCGTTGTGTTGTCGTCTTCTACAAGAAGTATCTTCATGGCGATGACGTTGTCTTAAATACAGCTTTAAAGAAATCTCACCGCTTTTGATCACGCCGCAAATCGGGCTTTCTTGCGGCAGTTAAGGCATTGGCGGGTTTACAAAATTGTATAGTCGGCGACAGGCGGCTGAAAAATCGGCGTTTTACTTTCACCGTGCTGCAAGTCGCAGTGTTACCCGTTTCGAGGATCAAGACAATGATCAAAAATATCGCCATCGCCGCATTCGCCCTCATCGCCGCAACCGCTGCCGCTTCCGCGAACGGCCTTCTCAGCGACTCCGCTACGCCCATCACCAAGATGATCGAGAACCATGCCAAGCCAGGCGACAAGGCTGTCTCCGTCTCCAACCCGGAGGTTACCTACCGTGTCTTGGAAAACGGTATGGTCGAACGGAAAAACAGCCGTTTCGACACGACAACCTACATCGATCCGACGGCCGTGCTCCGCGATAGAAACCGCCGCTAACCGCTGTGACCTCGACGCGCCCGGCGGTAGATGACCGCCGGGCTTAATGCGACGGCTGGCTCTTGCCACGCTTCAAATGCTCGTCCAGCCGCGGCATGATCTCCACGAAATTGCAGGGCAGGTGGCGATAATCGAGCTGCGCTTTGAGAATGCCGTCCCACGCATCCTTGCAGGCGCCGGGAGAGCCGGGTAGCACGAAAATGAAAGTCGCGTTCGCCACCCCGCCTGTCGCGCGTGACTGGATGGTGGCGGTGCCGATCTTGTCGTAGGAGATGCGGTGGAAAAGGGCGGAGAATCCGTCCATGCGCTTTTCGAACAGCGGCTCCAGCGCCTCCGGCGTCACATCGCGACCGGTAAAGCCGGTGCCGCCTGTCGTGATGACAACATCCACGCCGTCAGACAGCGTCCATTCGCGCACGGTGTCTGCGATCACCGCCTTGTCATCAGGCACGATGGCGCGGGCGGCAAGCCTGTGGCCCGCTTCTTCGAGCCTTGCGACGAGCGTATCGCCAGATTTGTCGTTTTCCAGCGTGCGGGTGTCCGAAACGGTCAGAACCGCAATCCCAAGGGGAATGAATGGTCTTTCGCCTGCCATGGCCTTATCCTTAGTCTGTCCGTTCTTCAGATGGTCCGCGTTGCCTGAAAATACCAGCCGGGACGTTTCTTCCGAAGCAATATTTCCGCGGCCCGGGCCGCTTCAAGTGAATGAAAAATGCCGAAACAGGTGGCCCCCGAACCAGACATACGCACAAGCGCCGCATCTTCATCTGACAGCAATTTGATGATCTCCCCGATCTCAGGCAGAAGCGTCTGCGCCGGTGGTTGCAGATCGTTACGGCCATGCGCGAGAAAATCCAACCATCCCAACGTCGAATGGGCGGGCAGGTGGGGATTGGCCTTGTTCTGCAGTCGCCGGAAAATATCCGGTGTCCAAACGGCCTTCAGCGGATTCGCCAGAACCATGGCGAGTTTCGGCAGGTCCGTAAGGACTTCGATGTCCTCGCCTATGCCACGCGCGATCAGTGGCCGGCTTGCAAGGCACATCGGCACGTCTGCACCGAGTTTCAGTGCGAGAGAGGCGAGATTTTCCGGTCCAATCGTGGCACCCCAGTGCCGCAGGAGCCCCCGCAGCGTTGCCGCAGCATCCGCCGAGCCGCCGCCGATGCCTGACGCAACGGGCAGGTTCTTTTCAAGATGAATAGCGACCGGTGGCGTGGGTTGGCCAGCAGACGCAAGCGCCTCGCGCAGCAGGTCTCGAGCGCGGATGACAAGATTCTCGCCGGTCTGACCCACGTTTAGAAGATCGCCGAAGGGGCCGGAAATGGAAAAATTGTCTGTGGCGGCGTCGCGTATGCGGATCACGTCGCCGGCTTCGGTGAAGGTTACGAGCGTTTCGAGCAGATGATACCCATCCGCTCGCTGGCCGGTCACATGGAGCGCCAGATTGATCTTGGCCGGGGCCGCCTCGATTGTTTCGGTGGCCCCGGAAGCGTCATGCAGCTGCATGCGGCGTCAGGATTTCTTGTCCGGAGCAGGGGCGGCCGGCGCTGGAGGAGCCGGTGGCTGAGGTGCGACCTCCTTCTTGGCGGTGTTCTCAGCGTCCTTTTCGAGCGGCGGCAGGCCGTTGGCAA
The DNA here is from genome assembly GCF_007680755.1 of Agrobacterium sp. DE0009. Lineage (NCBI taxonomy): Bacteria > Pseudomonadati > Pseudomonadota > Alphaproteobacteria > Hyphomicrobiales > Rhizobiaceae > Agrobacterium > Agrobacterium sp. DE0009. The sequence continues at coordinate 1,319,028 of NZ_VEIU01000001.1, read as the reverse complement.
TTTTTTCCTTCACCTTGGCCTTGTCGACATCGTCATTGTCGCCGATCAGCGCACGGTTCCACTGATAAACCGCCTCGATTTTGCGACCAACGCGCCAGTAAGCATCGCCCAAATGGTCGTTGATGGCGGGGTCACCGGCTCTGAGTTCTATGGCGCGTTCCAGTTCCGTCACGGCCTGATCGAAGTCACCCAACCGGAAGTGCGCCCAGCCGAGGGAGTCGACGATGTAACCGTCATTCGGCCGAAGCTCGACAGCGCGGCTGATCATCTTCATGCCTTCTTCGAGATTCATGCCTTTATCCACCCAGGAATAACCCAGATAGTTCAGAACCTGCGGCTGCTCCGGGTTCAACTCGAGCGCCCGCTTGAAGTTCGGCTCGGCCTTGTCCCATTCCTTCAGGCGCTCATAGGCGATGGCGCGCTGGAAGAAGATCGTCCAGTCGGATTTCTGCGGCACAGCGCCGATGACCTCGACCGCCTTGTCGTAGTTTTCAGCCATCGCCCGGTAATCCTTGGCATCGGACAGCACGCTGCCATAGGCCAGATACGAACGGATGTCCTTCGGGTCGGACTCGAGGAGCGATTTCAGGTGCTTGCGCGCCTCCTCGACCTTGCCTGTCTGCGCCAGCGTCAATCCGAGCTGGAGCTCGGAAATGCGATACATCGGCGAGTCCTTCGGCACCTCACGGTAGAAGGCGATGGCGCGGTCCGGCTGCTTCAGTGCTTCTGAAAGGCCGCCGAGGAGGATCAAGGTGTCGGGGCTCTTCGGGTCGAGTGCGCGCGACGTCTGAAGATAAAGCGTCACGATCTCTTCGGCGCCTTCGCGGTTCAAGGCGCCAGCGATGGAGAACATCACGCTGGCGGCACCTTCTACCGCGTTGGTAATCTGCTGTTCCGGTTTTTCACCCTTTTCGATCGCCTCGCGCAGCGCCTTCAGCGGCGCGTAATTCGGCGCGAAGGTGTCGCCAACCGCAATGGCGTCCAGCGCCTTCTGCTTGTTACCGGCGGACGCTTCCAGCCGCGCCAGCGCCATGACCGCGCGCATATAGGTATCGGAGGCGGTGGCACCGCCTTCGCGGTCTGTCACGGCTTCGTTGAGGCTTTTGCGCGCCGCTTCGGTGTTGCCGGAAATCAGGGCGATGGAGGCCGCGTTGTATTTCTGGAAGATGGAGATCCAGCCCGGGCCCTTCATGTTGTTGACGAGCGCCAGCGCTTCCTTCGGCTTGCCGGCACCGGCGCGCGCCCAGGCAGTCAGAAGCGTATTGACCATGCGGTCGAGATCGTTCGGACCCGTGTACTTCAGGATCTTCTCGGCCTTGGCGAATTCCTTGTCTTTGATCGCGTCCAGACCGCGAATAATGGTCGTCACACGCTCGACGGTCGTGTCGTCCTTCATCGAATCGGCGATCTTCGCACCGGCCTCGAAATTGCCGCTCAGCAGTTCGGCGATCATCAGACGCTGGCGGATTTCCGAGTTGGCAGGATCGAATTCCAGCGCTTTCTTGTAGAGCGAAATCGCGGTCGGGTAGTCCTGGTCGACATCGGCGTTACGACCGGCGAGGAAGGCGCCGGAGAAGGTATTCACCTTCGCCGGATCGAAGGTAACGGCCTTGTCTTCCGGTTTTGCCTTCGTCTCCGCAAAACCGGGGCTCGCACCCGCGCCGATTGCGAGAGCAGCGGCGAGAGCCGCGCTGCAGAGAAGACGGAGTGCTGGTTTACGCCGCATGAGGGAACCCTTGCCTTTGTGCCGAAGCACGGAAAAATCAGTTTCCATTGTTTGGTCACGATAGAATGGCTTTTTTGAAGCAACGCCGCAAGAAATTACGGCGGGGCCACAATCACGCCTTGAGGAGAAAATCGCCGTGAGAGGTGCGGCGGACGGGCAGACCATCCGCCGATATTCCGGCCGTCCAGCGTCAGTTCAGACGCTCGATGCAGAAGTCGATGACTTCGAGAAGCGCGTCTTTCCATGGACTCTGCGGCAATGGCGCAAGTGCGTCACGGGCTATGGTGCCGTAATGCGTGGCGCGGCCGATCGTGTCACCGAGACCGTTGTATTTGGTGATGAGACCGAGCGCTTTTTCCAGGTTCTCGTCGCTGCTTTCACCCTTTTCGATGGCATTGCGCCAGAATGCGCGCTCATCCTGGGTGCCGCGGCGATAGGAAAGGATGACCGGCAGCGTGATCTTGCCTTCGCGGAAATCGTCGCCGGTATTCTTGCCGAGATCGGCGGACTTGCCACCGTAATCCAGCACGTCGTCGACCAGCTGGAAGGCGAGGCCGAGATTCATACCATAGGATTTCAGCGCACTGCGGGTGGCCTTGTCCGTCTTGGCGACGATCGGGCCGACTTCGGCCGCTGCGGCAAAAAGGGCGGCCGTCTTCGCGCGAATCACCTGCAGGTAATCGTCCTCGGTCGTTTCCATGTTCTTGGCGACCGAAAGCTGCAGAACCTCGCCTTCGGCAATGACCGAAGCGGCGGTCGAGAGCACGTCGAGCGCATCCAGCGAGCCGACATCCACCATCATGCGGAAAGCCTGGCCAAGCAGGAAGTCACCGACAAGAACGCTTGCCTGGTTGCCCCAGATGGTACGGGCGGTGGATTTGCCGCGACGCAGATCGCTTTCGTCCACAACATCGTCATGCAGAAGCGTCGCCGTGTGCATGAATTCCACACTGGTGGCGAGCTTGATGTGGTTGTCGCCCTCGTAACCGAACATCGAGGCCGAGGCGAGCGTCAGCATCGGCCGAAGGCGCTTGCCGCCTGACGAGATGAGATGGTTGGCCACCTCGGGGATCATCTGGACATCGGAGCCGGCCTTGGAAAGGATAAGCTGGTTCACCCGTTCCATGTCGGGGCGGGTCAGGTCGACAAGCGGCTTGACGGATGCGAGTTTGTTTTTGCTTTCTTCAAGCGGTATGACGACGCCCAAGGGACAGGACTCCAGTTCGAATTTGAATTCGACAATAAAAACTGACGCCTTGCGCGGCAAGGGGCGAATTGCCGCTCGCCATTCAAAAAGATGGGAATTTAGGTCTATCCATGCGTGAACTGATCCGTACCAACGATGCCGTGCTTCTTTCCTTCGCCGAAAGCCTGATGAAGGATGCCGGCATTCACTGCCTGATTGCCGATCAGGCGATGAGCATTCTGGAGGGATCGCTCGGCCTTTTGCCGCGACGGTTTCTGGTGGAAGACGACCGCGCCGATCAGGCCCGCCGCATTCTCATCGATGCGGGGCTGGGCGACGAATTGCGCAATCAGGAGGCTTGACCGGCGGTGAGCGACGGCATTTCCGAAACGATCGACGCCTTTCATCGCGGGCGCTTTCACATCATCCAGCCAAAGGGCAGGGGGCATCGGGCAGGCATGGACGCCATGCTGCTTGCCTCGCTCGTCGCGGATGACCGCGCCTGTCGTGTTGCCGATCTCGGCGCGGGTGCCGGTGCCGCCGGCATGGCTGTGGCAGCGCGGCTCGAAAAGGCGCAGGTGACACTCTATGAGCGCTCCCCGGAAATGGCGGAATTTGCCCGCCGCAGTCTCGAACTGCCTGACAATGCCGTTTTTTCCGCCCGCGTCGCGGTTCTCGAAGCCGACGTGACTCTGCGGGCGAAAGCCCGGACCGAGGCCGGATTGCCTGATGATCATTTCCATCACGTCATCATGAACCCGCCCTATAATGACGCCGGCGACCGCCGCACGCCGGATGCCCTGAAGGCGGAAGCGCACGCCATGACGGATGGCCTGTTCGAGGACTGGATCAGGACCGCGGGCGCCATCATGATCCCGGGCGGGCAGCTTTCCCTGATCGCACGGCCGCAATCGGTGGCGGAGATCATTGCCGCCTGCGGCAGCCGTTTTGGCGGCCTCGAAATCACCCTCATCCATCCACGCCCCGGTGAAGATGCCGTACGCATGCTCGTAACCGCCATCAAGGGATCGCGCGCACGGCTCTCCTTCCGCGCCCCCCTTATCATGCACGAGACCGGCAGCCACGCCTTTACCTCTTTCGTAGATGACCTCAACAATGGCCGCGCCGCCTATTCCCGTAATGTAAGGGCAATCAGATCCGGCTTATAAAATCAGCGTGACGCCAGCCGCATGCCATTGTGTTTTGCCCGGCGATACATACATCCGTGTCGTTGAAGTCATTGCTGTGAGGATTGATTGGTGGGTTTGCTGAAGCATCTTGTGCCGAAACGCTTTCGTAAGAAAGAGTTTGTCATTCCCGTCGTGCGCATGAATGGCGCCATCATGGCGGGCGGTAACCAGTTCCGCCCCGCGCTCAACCTCGCCTCCTATGCGCCGTTGCTCGAAAAGGCCTTCGCTATCAAGGATGCCCCGGCCGTCGCGATCTCGATCAACTCTCCCGGCGGTTCGCCCGTCCAGGCCCGCATGATCTACAACCGCATCCGCCAATTGGCCGAGGAAAAGGACAAGAAGGTTCTGGTCTTCGTGGAGGACGTCGCGGCCTCCGGCGGCTACATGATCGCGCTTGCCGGCGACGAGATCATCGCCGACCCGACATCCATTGTCGGTTCGATCGGCGTGGTCTCCGGCGGTTTCGGTTTTCCGGAAATGCTGCGGAAGATCGGTGTGGAGCGCCGCGTCTACACGGCCGGCGAAAACAAGGTCATCCTCGACCCCTTCCAGCCGGAAAAGGAAGGCGATATCGAATACCTGAAGTCGCTTCAGGTCGAAATCCACAATGTTTTCATCGATATGGTCAAAATGCGCCGCGGCTCGAAACTGAAGGGCGACGACACGATCTTCTCAGGTCTGTTCTGGACCGGCATGCGCGGCCTCGATCTCGGCCTGATCGATGGACTGGGCGACATGCGGGACGTGCTCCGCCGCCGATACGGTACCAAGGTGAAGCTGCAACTCGTCAGCGGCGGGCGCACTCTGTTCGGCAAAAAAGTGCCCGGTGTGAACGCAGCGCTTGGTCTTGACGCCGAGAGGCTCGCCGCAGGTGCGGTTTCGGGACTTGCAGAGGTCGCCGAAGAAAAGGCATTGTGGTCGCGTTTCGGTCTATGATGTCTCAGGAATAAAGCCTTATGGCTCAGCTTATTACAATCATCCTCCTGGTGGTGGGTGCCATCATCCTCTACCGCCGCTTCGTCCGCGCTGCCGAAAAGCTTTCGGCAAAATCGAAACGGCGCGAGAAGGAACGTGAGACCGGCGCGATCGGCACCCTGATCAAGGACCCGCAAACCGGTGAGTACCGCGTGAAGCGCGAGGACGAGGCTTAGGCGGCGTAGCCGCGCATAAAACCTTGACCCCCACGCCACGCCGTGGCACCAGTCCGCATCCGAAGTAAGTCAATGCTTACTTGTCCTCCTAACGCCGCGATGACTGCAATGACCGATGTTCCCGACCATATGAACCCGAAGCGTTCCTTTCAGGCGCTGATCCTGACGCTGCACAATTACTGGGCCGACAAGGGCTGCGCGGTGTTGCAGCCTTACGATATGGAAGTGGGCGCGGGGACGTTCCATCCGGCAACGACGCTGCGCGCGCTTGGGCCAAAGCCGTGGAAGGCCGCTTACGTGCAGCCATCGCGCCGCCCGTCCGATGGACGTTATGGGGAAAACCCCAACCGCCTGCAGCATTATTACCAGTATCAGGTCATCCTGAAGCCCAACCCTTCCAACCTGCAGGAGCTCTATCTCGGTTCGTTGAAGGCGATCGGCCTCGACCCGTTGCTGCACGATGTGCGCTTCGTTGAGGACGATTGGGAAAGCCCGACGCTCGGCGCGTGGGGTCTTGGCTGGGAATGCTGGTGCGATGGCATGGAAGTGTCGCAGTTCACCTACTTCCAGCAGGTCTGCGGCATCGAATGTTCGCCGGTCGCGGGCGAGCTGACCTATGGTCTGGAGCGTCTGGCCATGTATGTTCAGGGCGTCGACAACGTCTACGACCTGAACTTCAACGGCCGCGAGGGCGAAGAGAAGATTTCCTACGGCGACGTGTTTTTGCAGGCCGAGCAGGAATATTCCCGCCATAACTTCGAATTTGCCGACACCGCCATGCTGCATCGCCATTTCATCGACGCGGAAAAGGAATGCCAGGCGCTTCTCGCTGCCGGTGCGCCCGGTGACAACGACAACCAGCGCCTGCACAAATGTGTGTTTCCGGCCTATGACCAGTGCATCAAGGCGAGCCACGTCTTCAATCTTCTGGATGCGCGCGGTGTCATCTCGGTGACGGAGCGCCAGAGCTATATCCTGCGCGTGCGCACGCTTGCGAAAGCCTGCGGCGAGGCCTTCCTGCTGACGGATGCTGGCGGGCTGAACTGGAACAGGGCCGCCTGAACAAATATGTAAGGCGGAAAACACTCTAAACTGCGGATGCCGCCGTTGGCGTCCGCGCCTCTTGAGGAGGGGTCGGGCATGTTCATCACGCTGGCAATCATTGCTGCAATCGCGCTTTATGTCGTCTTCATCTATAACGGCCTCGTCAAGTCTCGGCAGATGAAGGAAGAGGCTTGGTCGGGCATCGACGTGCAGCTGAAGCGCCGCGCCGATCTCATTCCGAACCTGATCGAGACGGTCAAGGGTTATGCGGCACATGAAAAGAGCACCTTCGAGGAGGTGATTAGTCTGCGCAACCGGGCGCAGGCGGTGCCGGCGGGTGATGTCGAAGGTCGCGCCCAGGCGGAAGGGCTGCTGTCGCAGGCGCTAGGCAAGCTGTTCGCTCTCGCCGAAGCCTATCCGGATCTCAAGGCCAACACCAATTTTCTTGAATTGCAGCGCTCGCTCGAAACCATCGAAAACGAGATCCAGATGTCGCGCCGTTATTACAATGGCGCCGCACGCGATCTCAACGTCAAGGTGGAAAGCTTCCCGTCGAACCTCGTGGCAGGCCAGTTTGGGTTTGCCAAGGCGCCCTATTTCGAGATCGACAATCCCGCTGACCGTGCGGTGCCAACCGTCAAATTCTAAGGTCGGCCAAAGCTGCCCATAGACGCCCGATGACATTCCGGCTTATGCCGCCTATTTTGACAAGACGACGATCATGATCGAACTGACCATCACCCCGCCCGGTCACCCGCTTTCCGGCAAGGTGGAGCCACCCGGTTCCAAGTCCATCACCAACCGCGCGCTGCTGCTGGCGGGCCTTGCCAAGGGCAAAAGCCGCCTCACCGGTGCGCTGAAGAGCGACGATACGCTCTATATGGCGGATGCCCTGCGTGAGATGGGTGTGAAGGTAACCGAGCCTGATGCCACCACTTTCGTGGTCGAAAGTTCAGGTCTGCTGCAGCAGCCACAAAAGCCGCTTTTCCTTGGCAATGCTGGCACGGCAACACGCTTCCTCACCGCCGCCGCCGCGCTTGTCGACGGGGCCGTCATCATCGATGGCGACGAGCATATGCGCAAACGTCCCATTATGCCGCTGGTAGAAGCGCTCCGCTCCCTCGGAGTCGAGGCGGATGCGCCGACCGGTTGCCCGCCCGTCACCGTCTGCGGCAAGGGTACGGGTTTTCCGAAGGGCAGCGTTACCATCGACGCCAACCTGTCGAGCCAATATGTCTCGGCACTTCTGATGGCGGCCGCCTGCGGTGATAAGCCAGTCGATATCATCCTCAAGGGCGAGGAAATCGGTGCGAAGGGCTATATCGACCTCACGACATCCGCGATGGAGGCTTTCGGCGGGAAGGTGGAGCGGGTCAGCAATGCCATCTGGCGCGTGCACCCGACCGGTTACGCGGCGACCGATTTCCATATTGAGCCGGATGCCTCCGCCGCTACCTATCTCTGGGGTGCCGAACTTCTGACCGGCGGTGCAATCGATATCGGCACGCCCGCCGATAAATTCACCCAGCCGGATGCCAAGGCCCATGAGGTCATGGCGCAGTTTCCGCACCTGCCCGCCGAAATCGATGGTTCTCAGATGCAGGATGCCATCCCCACGATCGCGGTTCTCGCCGCCTTCAACGAAACGCCGGTGCGTTTCGTCGGCATCGCCAATCTGCGGGTCAAGGAATGCGACCGCATCCGCGCCGTCTCGCTGGGCCTCAACGAAATCCGCAACGGTCTGGCGCATGAGGAAGGCGACGACCTGATCGTGCATTCCGATCCCTCGCTCGCGGGCCAGACGGTGAGTGCTTCCATTGATACCTTTGCCGATCACCGCATCGCCATGAGCTTTGCGCTCGCGGCGCTGAAGATCGGTGGCATCGCCATCCAGAACCCTGCCTGCGTGGGCAAGACCTATCCGAACTACTGGAAGGCGCTCGCCTCGCTCGGCGTCGACTATACCGAAAAGGAAAGCGCTGCCGAGCCGCAGCATTAGAAGTACGGTTCAATGCCGTCATTCCGGCCTTGAGCCGGAAACCAACGCGATCAAGTCCTTGATCGCGAAAGACTCTTCAAGCCACGCCGACGCGCGGCTGCTGGATACCGGGTCTAGCCCGCTATGACGGAAATGACTGTACGTGCATCAGTTGAAACCGGAAACGCTCTGACCCCTCAAGGAGGATCGCCCGTGAAGACCATCGCCGCAAGACTTCTCGCGCTGTTCGTTTTCCTGGGCGCGGCCTTCCCGGCTTTCGCGGAAGAGTTCATCCGTTCGTATCATTCCGTCATCGAGGTCGCGCAAGATGGAAAACTGACGGTGACGGAAACCATCACCGCCCGCGCCGAAGGCCAGAACATCAAGCGCGGCATCTTCCGCGACTTCCCGCTTTACGCGCTGGATGCGAATAACCGCCGCACCAGGGTGGATTTCAACGTCGTTTCGGTCGAGCGCGACGGGGCGCCCGAGAACTGGCGCACCGAAACCATCGATGGCGGCATCCGCATCTATACCGGCAGCGCCGATCGTTTCCTGTCGACCGGCGACCATATCTTCCAGATCACCTACACCACCGCCCGGCAGATCCGTTATTTCAGCGATTATGACGAGCTGACCTGGAACGTGACAGGCAATGGCTGGCAGTTTCCGATGGGCGAGATTTCCGCCACGATCACGCTGCCGGAGGGTGTAAAGGCGACGGATACGGCGGTTTTCACGGGTCCGTTGGGCGCGAAGGGCAAGGATGCCCGCATCCTCAATGAAGGAAACGAGGTATTTTTTGCGTCCACCCGGCCATATTCGGTGGGCGAGGGCATGACGGTTGCGGTGAAGCTGCCCAAGGGCGCCATCGCCGCGCCCGCGAGTTCGCAGGAGACAAGCTGGTGGCTGCGGGATCATCTCGCCATCCTGATCTCGGGCGGCGGGCTTCTGGCCGTTCTCGTCTATTACCTCCGGGCATGGTCCGCGGTCGGCCGTGATCCGGCCAAAGGCGTGGTCGTGCCGCGCTGGGATGCGCCTGAAGGGTTATCGCCGGCGCTGGTCAACTACGTCGACAACAGGGGCTTCTCCGGCGCGGGCTGGACGGCGCTTTCCGCGTCTGCTCTTGATCTTGCGGTCAAAGGTTATGTCGTTCTGGAAGACCTGAAGAATGCCATTGTCATCCGCCGCACGGATAAGCCGACTGCCACCGATTTGCCGACCGGCCAAAAGACGCTGCTTGCCTCCATCGGCGGACGTGGCGAGTCACTGACGATCGACAAGGCCCATGGGGCTGAGGTCGAAAAGGTCGGGCGACAGTTTCGTACAGCCATCGAGAAGGAACATCGGGGGAAATATTACCGCAGCAATGCCGGTTACACGGTGTTTGGCATCCTGTTCAGCATCGCCATCATCATCGCGACGCTCGTCTTCGGCGATCTGGACGAAAACTCCATCGCGGCCGTGATGGTCCTCGGCTTTTTTTCTTTCTTCTTCGGTATCCTCTCCATTGGCATCGGTCGCCAGTTCTCGCGCGGCGCGTCGCTGCGCAAGCGGATCGGCGGTATCATCATGCTTGCCTTTGCCGGCTTCATTGCCTTTTCCGCGGTCGGCGGCTTTGCAACGCAGATCTTTCTCGACGTGACACATGGCACGAAGTCGCTGGCGCTGGCCGCCATCGGCGGCATTGTCCTCACCAATACGCTCTTTCTCTTTCTGATGGGCGCGCCGACGCCGCTCGGACGCAAGCTGACGGATGGCATTGAGGGGTTGAGGACCTATCTGACGCTCGCGGAAAAGGACCGGATGAACATGGCGGATGCACCCACCATGTCGCCGCAGCATTTCGAAAAGCTGTTGCCTTATGCCGTGGCGCTCGGTGTCGAAAAACCGTGGAGCCAGACGTTCGAGAAATGGCTGAAGACGGCCGCTGCCGGTGCCGCTGCTTCAACTTATGTGCCTGGTTGGTACGTTGGCAGCAATTACGGCAGTTTTGGCGGCCGTATCGGCGGGTTCTCGACCTCAATGGCAAGCACGATCGCCTCCACGATTCCTCAACCCGTCAGTTCGTCAAACTCCAGCTTTTCAAGCGGTGGCGGTGGTGGGGGCGGCGGTTTTTCGGGCTCCGGCGGCGGTGGCGGCGGCGGGGGCGGGTGGTAGCGCCCGCCGGCGGTAATTTAACCGATTGCCTTGGTGACTTTTGCCGCTGGTCTTGCTAAGTCCGCAACACTCTTTTGCAACAAATTAAAGTCCTTATCCTATGCCCGATCTTCTGCTTGAACTTCGCTCCGAGGAAATCCCTGCCCGCATGCAGCGCAAGGCGGCGGGAGATCTGAAGAAACTCGTCACCGACGCCTTGGTGGAGAGAGGGCTGACCTATGAGGGTGCGCGCGAATATTGGACGCCGCGGCGCCTGACGCTGGATATTCGCGGTCTCAACGCCCGCTCCGCCGATGTGCGTGAGGAAAAGAAAGGCCCGCGCACCGATGCAAATGAAAAGGCCATCGAGGGCTTTCTGCGCGGCGCTGGTCTCAATGATATCTCGGAAGCGCAGGTCGTTTCCGATCCGAAGAAGGGCGATTTTTACATCGCTATCATCAACAAGCCCGGCCGCCCGGCAGAAGAGATCATCGCCGAGGTGATGCCCGGCATCATCCGCTCTTTCCCGTGGCCAAAATCAATGCGTTCCGGCCCGGCCTCCATGCCGAAGGGTTCCACCTATGCCGGCATTGAAGGCAAGGGCTCGGAAAGCCTGCGCTGGGTGCGCCCGCTGCAATCCATCGTCTGCCTGTTCGGCCCCGAGCATGACGAAACCCAGGTTATACCTTTCGCCATCGACGGCATCGTCGCGGGCAACGTCACCTATGGCCATCGTTTCCACGCGCCCGGCCCCATCACCGTGCGACGTTTCGAGGATTATGTCTCGAGCCTCGAAAAGGCAAAGGTCGTGCTGGATGCCGAGCGCCGCAAGGACATCATCCTACATGACGCCAAGGATCTTGCCTTCGCCAACGGCCTTGATCTGGTGGAAGACGAAGGCCTGCTGGAAGAAGTCTCCGGTCTCGTCGAATGGCCGCAGGTGCTGATGGGCACCTTCGAGGAGGATTATCTGCAGATTCCGGCGGAAATCATCCGGTTGACCATCAAGACCAACCAGAAGTGTTTCGTCACCCGCAACCAGGGTGCGGAAGAGGGCCTTTCTAACCGCTTCATCCTGGTCTCGAATATCGAGGCAAGCGACGGCGGCAAGGAAATCATCCATGGCAACGGCAAGGTCGTGCGGGCCCGCCTGTCGGATGCCCGCCATTTCTGGACCCGCGACCAGGGCGATCTGCCCGATCTCGAAACGCTGAAAGACTCGGCTGCGAAATTCAGTCTCGATCTCAAAAAGCCGCTCGACCAGCGTATGGCGAAGCTCGATGCGCTCAACGTCACCTTCCATGCCAAGCTTGGCACTCAGGGTGAGCGCGTAGCCCGCATCCGCGAACTGGCCAAGGCACTGGCTCCCGTCGTCGGTGCCGATGCCGCGCTGGTAGACCGCGCCGTGGTGCTGGCCAAGGCCGACCTGCGCACTGAAGCCGTCGGCGAATTCCCTGAGCTTCAGGGCCTGATGGGCCGTAAATATGCGGCGCTTCAGGGCGAAAACGAAAGCGTCGCGGCCGCCATCGAAGACCACTACAAGCCGCAGGGTCCCTCTGACCGTCTGCCCGCTGACAAGGTGGCCATCACGGTCGCTCTTGCCGACAAGCTGGACACCCTCCTCGGCTTCTGGGCCATCGATGAGAAGCCAACGGGCTCGAAGGACCCCTTCGCGCTGCGTCGTGCGGCGCTGGGCGTGGTGCGTATTCTTCTGGAAAAGAATGTCCGCTTGCCACTCTTGAGCGTGGCGAAGGACCCGGACCTTCTCTCCTTCTTCCATGATCGCCTGAAGGTCTATCTTCGCGATCTCGGCGCGCGTTACGATTTGATTGATGCTGTCCTGACACCTGAATCCGACGACCTGCTGATGATCGCCCGTCGTGTCGAAGCGCTCACCGCCTTCATCACCGGAGAGGATGGCCGGAACCTTCTGGCCGGTGCCAAGCGTGCAACCCAGCTTCTGGCCGCTGAGGAAAAGAAGGGCACCGTGGTTGCCGATGGCGTTTCGGAAGAGTTGTTGAAGCTCGATGCCGAAAAAGCGCTTTATGCGGCAATCAAGACCGCCTCTGCAGATGCCGCAAAGGCAGTGGCGGGCGAAGATTTCCGCTCTGCCATGCAGGCGCTCTCGACGCTTCGTGCGCCCGTGGACAAGTTCTTCGAGGATGTGCTGGTCAACGACGAAGATGCGGCCATCCGCGCCAACCGTCTGGCGTTGCTGAAGGCTATTCGCGAGGCCACCGGAACGGTCGCGGATTTCTCGAAGATTACGGGGTGAGAACATGGGGGTAAACGGGCATTGCAGAATGCTGGGTTTCACCCCCTCTGTCCTGCCGGACATCTCCCCCACAAGGGGGGAGATCGAATCGTTGTGACCGTTCAATCATCTTCAACGTTAAGGATTTGGCGGGGAGTGTCCCGCTTGCCGATCTCCCCCCTTGTGGGGGAGATGCCCGGCAGGGCAGAGGGGGGTATTCTGCTTCCACGCTTGCCCGGCTTGTTTTAGAATGACCCAAACGCCCCACAAAATCCTCATTAGCGCCTGCCTCCTAGGCCAACCGGTCCGCTATGACGGCAGAGGCAAACCCTTCGCCCACCCGGCGATAGACCGCTGGCGCGAGGAGGGCAGGCTGGTTCCGATCTGTCCGGAAATGGCGGGCGGCATGCCCGTGCCGCGTCCGCCGGCGGAAATTGAAAACGGCGCTTCCGGTCTCGATGTGCTGGAAGGCCGCGCCCGCGTGCTGGAAGTAACCGGCGGCGATGTCACGGCCCAATTTATCGCCGGTGCGGAAAAGGCATTGGCCTTCGCCAGGGCCAATGGCTGCCGATACGCGCTGCTGATCGACGGCAGTCCGTCATGCGGATCAGTCGCGATCTATGACGGTTCGTTCTCCGGCATTAAACATGCCGGCAATGGCGTGACCGCGGCGCTGCTCGAAAAAGCCGGGATTGCGGTCTTTTCCCCGGCCGATATCGACCGGCTCGATGCGCTGACCTCTTGAAAACAAAAGCGCCGGAGTTTCCCCCGGCGCTGTTCGTGATCGATAGCCTCGGACTATATTACCCCGCCATGCGCATCTCGTGCGCCATGGCATGCAGCTGATGGCCGGAGGAGACGCGGAAGCCGCGGATGAGATTCAGCAGCTCCTCGGTGTCCACGGCGAGAGCTTCCGCCGAAGCCGTCGTTTCTTCCGCCATCGCCGCATTGTGCTGGGTGGCGACATCGAGCTGGTTCAGCGACGAGGAGATCGAGCGCAGCGTCGTATCCTGCTCGGCCGCCGAGTGCGCGATCTTGCTGACGATCTCGTTGGCGGATTTGATCTGGTCGGAGATGCGCTTCAGCGCATCGCCAGCCTCGCCGACAAGCCGCACGCCGTTTTCCACCTGCGAGGAGGAGCGGGCGATCTGGTCCTTAATTTCCTTCGCCGCAGCGGCGGATTTCTGCGCCAGTTCGCGCACTTCCTGCGCCACCACCGCAAAGCCCTTGCCGGCTTCCCCGGCACGCGCCGCTTCGACGCCAGCATTCAGTGCCAGGAGGTTGGTCTGGAAAGCGATGTCGTCAATGACACCGATAATGTTGGAAATCTGGTCGGACGACTGTTCGATGCCGCTCATCGCGGAGATTGCCTCTTCCACCACCCGGTCGCTGCGCATGGCTTCAGAGCTGACGGTGGTGACGCGCTTGGCGGCGTCGGCTGCGCCTTCCGCGGTCTGGCGCACCGCAACGGTCAGTTCGTCAAGCGCTGCGGAGGTTTCTTCCAGATTGGCAGCCTGCCGTTCGGTGCGCTGCGACAGCTCGTTCGAGGCCTTGCGGATTTCTTCCTTGGAACCGCCAATGTCGATGCTCTTGGCATTGACCTTGGCCATGGCGGCGTCAAGATGCGTCAGGGCTTCGTTGAAATTGTCGCGCAACGTTGCGTAGCGGTTGCCGAGATCGCCGCAGCGGACAGTGAGGTCGCCGCTTGCCAGCTTTTCCAGTGCTTCGCCGATCGTCGTAACGACACGCGCCTGCAATTCCGCCTCGTCTCGCTGCATGTCGAGATTGTTCTGTCGTTCGGCATTCAGCTGTCGTTGCTGTTCTTCCTCACGGCGCTGCATGGCATGACGCTCGCGCACCTTGTCCTGAAGCGAGGCCGTGGCCTTCGCCATCATGCCCACTTCATTGGTGAGGTTCGTGTGGGGAATTTTAAGCGCGACATTCTCGTTTGCCACTTCGCCGAGGGCCCGATGAATATCGCCAAGCGGCTTCGAAATGCCACGGATGACATAGAAGGCGGCGGCAAGCGCCAGCACGAAGATCAATGCGCCGATGGAGAGCGCTTTCATCACGTCGCCTCGAACCTGCGCGTTCAGATCGTCAATATAGACGCCGGTCACGACCACAACCTGCCATGGCTCGAAAGCAAGGGCGTAGGAGCTTTTGGCGTAGTCGTTGCCTTCCATACCGGGCTTCGGGCCGTAGAAATCCGTCTGCCCACCGCCATTGCGGCCGAGCCGCACCAGTTCGTCACGATAGGCAAACCCCTTGCTGTCAGGCTTGCCCTTGAAATTTTCACCGACCCGTTTCGGATCAGGATGGAACTTCATCGTCACGTCGTAGTCATAACCGAAGAGGTAACCGTCAGGCGTGAACCGCATGGCGCTGACGGTGGCATAAGCCTGTTTCATGGCCTCCTCGTGCGAAAGCGTTCCGGCTTTTTCCTTATCGTAAAACGATTGCAGGATGGCGATTGCCGATTGCACCTGTGTGCGCAGCATGCCGTAGCGTTCCTCATAGATCGCGTCGGTTGCGGATCTCAGCTGGTAAAAGGTCGCCACGGAAAAGGCGGCCATCAGGGCCACCACGAGAACGATCAGTTGACGAGAAATGGAAAGGTTCTTCATGGGTGCTCACAAGCGTTTGGGATCGCGCGTAGGAGCGCGCGGTGCCGGTGTTTCAGAAAAGGAGAGGCGCCTGATGCGCGAAAAAAGGGCTTGAGAAGGCGTGTCATCGCCACAAGCACACATCATGTGCTGCATCGCACAATGGATTTATTTAGCAGCTAAAAATTTGAATAAATATTTAATTAGCTGTCGCTTTCTCGGCGCATTCGCAAGAGAAGTGGTAGAATACAGAACTTCTCCACATGGTTGCAGTATTGCTGTGGACCAGCGACAGTAGGAGCCTGGTCTCAGCCGTTCGCCGGAGGCGAGACGTTAGATCAATTCTGCGAAAGCGCGTAACGGGGTCATGCCGGGAGAGGGCAAAACAAACGACGAGACACGTCTGACGCGTTTTTAGTTGCCGCGCAACTGGAAATCCGGAAACTGCGGTGCGCCGCGTACCGATGCGCTGACGGGCGCTACCTTCTGGTCGTTGGAGATTCGATTGACGGCGGCGGTCGTCGCTGTCTCATCGATGCCGGGCGATGTCGCCGCCGTTTCGGCAGGATGCGCTTCTGGCGGTGCCTGGTCGTAGGTGGCGACGGCTGTGCCGGGGGTCTGTGTCATCCAGGCAGGATTGGTGCTGACAAAGGTGACGGGTGCGCCGCCAAGCCAGGCTTCGGTGCGAACCAGCACGCGTCTGCCATCGACTTCACGCATTTCCGTGTGCTGCGTGCCGGGTTCGATCGAAGGTACGGCATAGCCATCCGCGACGGTCTTTGTCTTCATCGGTTGGCAGCCGGCGCAATTGAGGCGAACGAAGCTGCCATTCGCCACATGTACGCCCTTGATGTATTCGATCGACGATGCCATCGCAGACCCGCTTGCCAGCGCGACAACAGCTGTCAGAAAAAAACGACGCATCGAAAAGCCCCCGAAGACGATGGCGCGGCCTCGGACCCGAGACACCAATTTCCATCCAGTATTGCGGGAAGTATTACGTGGCTTTCGTTTCCATCGGGTCAGCAAACTTGGTAAAAATTGAACGAAACCGTCAGTCGGCGTGATCGATGATGTCGGCTCAGGCCTTCTCGCGCGCAATGGCCTGCCAGCCGATGTCCCGACGGCAGAAGCCGTTTGCCCATTCCACCCTGTCGGCCAGCGCGTAGGCGCGCGCCTGGGCTTCCGTCACATTTTTGCCGAAGGCGGTGACATTCAGCACGCGGCCGCCTGTTGCGACGAGTTTGCCGTCCTTCAGCGCCGTGCCGGCATGGAACACTTTCGCCTCTTCGCTCGCCGTGGGAACATGGGCGATAGGGGTGTTCTTCTGGTAGGCGCCGGGATAACCCTTGGAAGCGAGAACGACGGTCAGGGCTGCATCGTCGCGCCATTCCGCCTGCACCTTGTCCAGCGTGCCGGTGGCCGTGGCGTAGAGGATCGGCAAAAGGTCGCTCTTGAGGCGCATCATCAGCACCTGGCATTCGGGATCGCCGAAGCGAACATTGTATTCGATGAGCTCGGGACCCTTGGTCGTTATCATCAGGCCAGCGAAGAATACGCCGGAGAAGGGGTTTCCATCCTTTGCCATGCCTGAGATCGTCGGCTCGATGATTTCCTTCATGGTGCGCTCCACCATGGCGGGCGTCATGACAGGAGCGGGCGAATAGGCGCCCATGCCGCCGGTGTTCGGGCCAGTGTCCCCATCGCCGACGCGTTTGTGATCCTGCGCGGTGGCAAGCGCCAGTGCTGTCTTGCCGTCGGAAAGGCAGAAGAAGCTTGCCTCTTCACCGTCGAGAAAGGCTTCAACCACCACCTCGGCGCCGGCAGCGCCAAAAGCGCCGTCGAAACAGTCGTCAATGGCGGCAAGCGCTTCGGCCTCGCTCATGGCAACGGTTACGCCCTTGCCAGCGGCAAGCCCGTCGGCCTTGATGACGATGGGTGCGCCCTGTTCACGAACATATTGCTTCGCCGGTTCGGCGGATTTGAAACGCTGGTAAGCGCCGGTCGGAATATCGTAACGGGCACAGAGATCCTTGGTGAAACCCTTGGAACCCTCCAGCTGGGCTGCCGCTTTCGAGGGTCCGAAAGTGGCGATGCCGGCGGCGCGGAGATCATCTGCAAGGCCAGCGACCAGCGGCGCTTCCGGACCGACGACGACGAAGTCGATTGCCTTTTCTTTCGCAAAGGCGATGACCGCCGCATGGTCCTCCACGTTCAACTCCACGAGCGTCGCGTGCTCGGCGATGCCGGGATTGCCGGGGGCGGCGTAGATTTGATCGAGCAGGGGGGACTGGGTGATTTTCCACGCCAGCGCATGTTCGCGTCCGCCGGAACCGATCAACAGAACTTTCATGGTCAATACCCCTGCAAATTCGCCAGTAACCTTGTGTCAGGGGCGTTAAGGGCAGGGGGGCGAAAGGTCAAGGAGAAAGCGCCACGAATGCCCGTCTTTCCCTTGATCGCCGCCTTTCCTGTGGAATCGTGAATGCCTCTTGTTGTCACGCCACAATCAGACATTATGGTCGCCGCTCCAGATATGACATCAGAGACCCACATGACCGCAGATAATGCCCGCCTCGCCTCGCTCATAGCCTCCGAAATCAATGCCCGCGCCGATCAGGTAAAGGCGGCGGTGGCCTTGCTGGACGAAGGCGCGACCGTGCCCTTCATCGCCCGTTACCGGAAGGAAGTGACGGGAGGGCTTGACGACACCCAGCTGCGCACGCTTTCCGAACGCCTCGTTTATCTCCGCGAACTCAATGCGCGCCGGGCTTCCATCGTCGATTCCATCAGCGGTCAGGGCAAAATGACAGACGCGCTGATGGTCAAGATCATGCAGGCGGGCACGAAGGCGGAGCTGGAAGACCTCTATCTGCCATACAAGCCCAAGCGCCGCACCCGCGCGGAAATCGCCCGCGAAAAGGGTCTCGGCCCGCTTGCCGAAGCCATCTGGGAAAACCGCGCTGCCGATCCGGCGAAGCTGGCGGAGGACTACATCAAGGATGAGGTGGCTGATGTGAAGGCGGCGCTCGAGGGCGCGCGCGACATCGTTGCCGAAACCATGACGGAAAATGCCGATCTTCTCGGCCGCCTGCGCGATTACATGCGCCAGAACGCCACCTTCCGCGCCAAGGTCGTGGATGGCAAACAGGCGACGGGCGAGAAATTTTCCGATTATTTCGACCATTCCGAACGCTGGGCAACGGTGCCTGGTCACCGCGCGCTCGCCATGCTGCGCGGCTGGAACGAAGAAATCCTGACATTGACGATCGATGTCGATGCGGATGACCCCTCGCCGGTGAAGCCGGCGCAGCGCACCATCGCCGCCGCCTTCGATATCCGCAACGTCGGGCCTGCCGATCAATGGCTTATGGATGTTGCGGGCTGGACCTGGCGCGTAAAGCTCTCCATGTCGCTATCGCTCGACCTGATGCGTGAATTGCGTGAGCGGGCGGAAGAAGAGGCGATCAACGTCTTTGCCCGAAACCTGAAGGATCTCCTGCTGGCCGCCCCGGCTGGATCGCGCGCCACCATGGGGCTCGATCCCGGCATCCGCACCGGCGTCAAGGTGGCCGTGGTCGATGGCACCGGCAAGCTGCTGGATACCTCGACGGTTTACCCCTTCCAGCCGAAGAACGACGTGCGCGGCGCGCAGGCGGAACTCGCCTTGCTTATCCGCAAGCATAATGTTGAGCTGATTGCCATCGGCAACGGCACGGGCAGCCGCGAGACGGAAAAGCTGGTCGCCGATCTTCTGGCGCAGCTGCCAGCTTCCGCTTCCGGCGCAAAACCCACCAAGGTCATCGTGTCGGAAGCCGGCGCATCCGTCTATTCCGCTTCGGAGCGGGCGGCGGCCGAATTCCCCAATCTCGATGTGTCGCTGCGCGGCGCGGTTTCGATTGCGCGCCGTCTTCAGGACCCGCTGGCGGAACTGGTGAAGATCGAGCCGAAATCCATCGGCGTCGGTCAATACCAGCACGATGTCGATCAGGGCCGCCTCAGCCGTTCGCTCGATGCTGTCGTGGAAGATGCGGTGAATGCCGTCGGCGTCGATCTCAACACGGCCTCGTCGCCGCTTCTGGCGCGCGTCTCCGGCCTCGGTGCCTCGATCGCCGATGCCATCGTTGCCCATCGCGACCAGACCGGTCCCTTCGCCAGCCGCAAGGAATTGCTCAAAGTGCCGCGCCTTGGCCAGCGCACTTTCGAACAATGCGCGGGCTTCCTGCGCATTCCAAACGGCAAGGAGCCGCTGGATGCTTCGTCCGTTCACCCGGAAGCCTATGGCGTGGCGAAGAAGATCGTCGCTGCCTGCGGCCGCGATCTGCGCTCGCTAATGGGCGACAGCGCCACCTTGAAATCGCTCGACCCGAAGAAGTTTATCGATGAGCAGTTCGGTCTGCCGACCGTCAAGGACATTATTGCCGAACTGGAAAAGCCCGGCCGTGACCCGCGCCCGAGCTTCAAGACCGCGACCTTTGCCGAGGGTGTGGACGAAATCACCGATTTGAAACCAGGTATGTTGCTGGAGGGCACCGTCACCAATGTCGCGGCTTTCGGCGCTTTCGTGGATATCGGCGTGCATCAGGACGGGCTGGTGCATGTCTCGCAACTCGCAGACCGTTTCGTCAAAGACCCGCATGAGGTCGTCAAGGCGGGCGATGTCGTCAAGGTGCGAGTCGTCGAGGTGGATGTGAAGCGCAAGCGCATCGGGCTGACCATGCGCAAGGATGGCGGCGAGGCCGCGCCTCAGCCGATGCGGGAGAGGGGCAATGCAAACGCCATGCGCCACGCGACAGCCAAGCCCAAAGATCGCAACGAGGGGTCGCAATCCGGGGGCGCATTGGCCGCTGCTTTGGCTGAAGCGATGAAGCGGCGCTGACCTGCGGTTGCACTGATTTTTTCGACTTAAGCCCTGCCGTACCTGCGGCGGGGCTTTTTGCGTGATGAAATCGTTCAATTTTTTTGAGATAAGACTATCTTGCAACTTATGCTGAAAGGAATACGGTCAGCAAAATTGATAAGTGAGACTTAGCAATTGGGGGTGCCATGGCGTCGTCTCTGCATGTTCTTCTCGGAAAGATAATCAAGAACGGTGATCTCACCGTCAATAGCCCGGCCGGAAGCCGCACTTTCGGAAATGGTGCTGGAAAAAAGGTGGTTCTCAACTTCACCGACGAAGCCGCCATGGACGAAATCGCCGCTGACCCGGCGCTAAAGCTTGCTGAAATGTATATGGAAGGCCGCGTGAAGGTCGCGGAGGGTGACATTTACGATTTCCTGGCGCTGGTCAAAAGCAATACGCTCAGCGAAGCGCTGTCCTTCGGCATGATCTGGCGCGGCATGGCCCGCATCATCGCCGCCCGCATCAAGATGCATTTGCCGGTCAACCACAACAAGAGCAACGTCGCCCATCACTACGATCTGAGCGCCAAGCTGTTCGATCTCTTCCTCGATGAGGACTGGCAATATTCCTGCGCTTATTTCAACCCGCCCGGCATCAGCCTTTATGAGGCGCAGGTCGCCAAGAAACGCCACATCGCCGCCAAGCTGATGACCGAGCCGGGCCAGAGCGTGTTGGAAATCGGCTCCGGCTGGGGCGGCATGGCTATGTACATCGCCGAAAGCGCCGGTGCCGACGTTACCGGCATCACGCTTAGCGAGGAACAGCTGCGCGTTTCCCGTGATCGGGCTGCAAAGCGCGGTCTTGCTGGCAACGTCCGCTTCGAATTGCAGGATTATCGCTACCTGCCGGCATCAAAAAAATATGACCGCATCGTCTCCGTCGGCATGTTCGAACATGTCGGGCCGACCCATTATCGCGACTATTTCGACAAGGTCGCGGAGGTGCTGGATGATAAAGGCATCATGGTGCTGCACTCCATCGGCCAGCCCTATCCGGCACTGGCGACCAACCCCTTCATCGAAAAATACATCTTCCCCGGCGGCTATATTCCGTCGCTGGCGGAAGTGTTGCCAGCGCTGGAAAAAGCCCGGCTGCTGGTGAAGGATATCGAAATCCTGCCCATGCATTATGCTCATACGCTTCGACACTGGCGGGAACGTTTCGTCGCACGCAAGGCAGAAGCGATAGCACTTTATGACGAGCGGTTTTTCCGCATGTGGGAGTTTTATCTCGCGGGCTCGGAAATGGCCTTCACGCACGAGAACTTCCACATCTTCCAGATCCAGATCGCCAAGGACCGCGATGCCGTACCGCATAATCGCGACTACATCGCGCAGACCGAGGCGAAACTGCTGGAGTTTGAAAAGACCCGCGCGCCGCTGGAAAAGGTGACGTTCTAGAGGCTGGGTATTCTCAATCGTCATGCCGGACCCGATCCGGCATTCAGCCAGTCCAAGTCCTTGGGCTGAAAAGAGTCTTCTGCCGCGCCGACGCGCGTCGGCCGGATGTCGGCTCAAGGCCGGAATGACGGAAGAGGTAATCGCCAGCTTTCTTCCAGGGCTGGTTAATCGAATGGAAAGACAATCCCTCTATTTCTACGGACACCTGTCTGTATTGCGTTTCTGGGGTTCTTTCATGTTCAAGCCATCAGCGGCCGTTGCCGCCTGTGTCGTATCGCTTCTAGCCGTGAGCAATGCCCATGCGGATGGCTGGTTTTCGGGCGACTGGTATCTGAAACTCGGCGGCGCCGGTTTTAGCGCGCCGAAGTACCAAGGCGATAACAAGAACGAATTCCGCTTCGCACCGATCATTTCCATGGGCCGTCAGGGGCAGGGCGCGCGGTTCACCTCGCGCAACGACAGCGCCTCGATTTCGCTTCTGGACAATGGCCCGATCAGCATGGGTCTCGCCGGCAAGCTGGTTTCCCCGCGTGACGAAGGCGATTCCGCCGATCTGAAGGGCATGACGCGTATCAAGCGCGGCGGCGAGCTTGGCGGTTTTGCCGAAGCCTACCCGACCGACTGGTTGCGCATTCGCGGCGAAGCGCGTCAAGGCATCCGCAGCCACAGCGGTGTGGTCGCCGATCTCAATGTCGACGTCTTTACCGATATCGCGCCCGGCATTCAGGTGTCGGCCGGTCCGCGTGCCACGTGGGTCAGCAGCAAATATAACGAGCGCTATTATGGCGTCAGCGCAGCACAGACGGCGGCCGGCGCGCCATCGCCATACAGCCCGGGCGGCGGCCTGCATTCCGCTGGCGTCGGCGCAGCCATCACCTGGAAGGTCACCGACAATGCCGAAGTCGGCTCGTTTGCCGAATATCGCCGTTTGACGGGTGATGCCGCCGACAGTTCGCTGGTGCGCGAGCGCGGTTCCAAGAACCAGTTCATCGTCGGCGTTCAGGCGAGCTACAAGTTCAATTTCTCGCTACCCTGAGTGAACAGCCGATAAGCGCATGAAAAGCGCCGTTGCGAAACCGCAGCGGGGCTTTTTTGCATGCGCGGCGGGGTGCTGAAATCCATTCCGCTTTTTTCCCCGATGCTGTAGAACCAACCCATGGTTCACCACAGCGATTTGTCAGACCGCGTTTCCGACGCGCCATCCAACAACTGGGTCTATCGGATATTGCCGAGGGCTCTCTGGCCCTATGCGCAATTGGCGCGGTGGGACCGCCCCATCGGCTGGCAATTGCTGATGTGGCCGTGTTTCTGGTCGGCGGCCCTGGCCGCCAATGCAGCATTGGCGACGGGCGGCTTTTCCTGGGGTGTGCTGATCTGGCACCTGGTTCTGTTTTTCGTGGGATCGGTGGCGATGCGCGGTGCCGGCTGCACCTATAATGATCTCGCCGACCACAAGATCGACATGGCCGTGGCGCGCACACGCTCGCGGCCTCTGCCTTCCGGCCGCGTGAGCCGCGGACAGGCCAAGCTCTTTATCGTGCTGCAGGCGCTTGCCGGGCTTGTTGTGCTTCTACAGTTCAACAGCTTCGCAATCGCGACGGGCATTTTTTCCCTGGTGTTCGTGGCGGTCTATCCTTTTGCCAAGCGCTTCACGCATTGGCCGCAGTTTTTCCTCGGCCTTGCCTTCTCATGGGGGGCGCTGATGGGCTGGGCCGGGCAATTCGCTTCACTCGCCTGGCCGCCTGTCCTGCTTTATGTCGGCGCGATCGCCTGGACGATCGGTTATGATACAATCTACGCCCATCAGGACAAGGAAGACGACACGGCCGTGGGCATCGGTTCGACTGCGCTCTTGTTCGGAGAAAACACACATCGCTGGCTGGTTTTGCTTTATGGCACAGCCCTTGTCATGATGGTCCTGTCGTTCTGGACGGCGGGCGTTAACATCATAGCCTATGGTGGCCTTGTCGCTGCCGCCCTCATGCTGTTCCGGCAGGTCTGGGTGCTCGATATCGATGACGTCGACCAATGCCTCAGGCTGTTCAAATCCAACAACAGGGTTGGGATTCTGATTTTCGCCGGTCTCATATTGCCGCTCCTGCTGGCGTAAGCGGCGGGAATCTTGAGCATGAAAAAAGCCCGGCTGCGTTTTCCGCGCCGGGCTTTTGTGTTCTTGATCGGTCAAGATCAGTTACGGGCGATGATTTCCTTGCCCTCGATTTTCATGCTCATGCCGAGCGATCCCGTGGAGCGACGCACGAGGAAGCGCGGGCGACGATCCGCGAAATAGGAGTGGCGGCGGCGTGGGCGGCTGTTCTTGGTGCGCACCTTGCCGAGATGTTCTTCCAGCGGACGGGCAACGCCATCGGCTTCCACCATCAGCATGGGAATGCGATAGGCTTCGGACCAGCTGCGCCAATCGGCGGCGATATCGCAGAGATCGTGGGCCACGAGAAGGGGAACGCAGAGATCCGGATCGTCATGGTGCAGTTCCAGCGTCACGGTAACCTGTCCATCGCCATGGTCGATGGCACGGGCGGCAACCCCCTTGAAAGCGCGGGCAGGCAGGGCGAAGGACAGAGGCAGGCCGGAAGAGGACAGAACCTTTCTCAGAACGGCACCGCGTTCATCGAGAGTGACGGCGACATCGGGCGCGCCATTGCCTTTTCCATAGGTGACCTGTTGCGGAAAACGTGCCGGGTCTAACCTGAGTGTGGCAACGGCCCAATCGGGCTTCAGAACGGTCTTGGTCATGTTTAATCTACCCTTGTTTTACCTGAGAGCCGGTTTCCGGTCTTCTCATCGGGACTTTTCGTCCTCTGATGTCAGGAGATTATCCGCCGCATGTTCGAGACTGCTTAAAAATCGCGGTTAAGAAAACTTTGCGTTCCCAGATGGTTAGCAAAACCCACCGTGGCATGGTTTCACTTCGGTAAAGCCAATTGGGACAATGCGATTTTTATCGCTGCCAAAAATGTGCTCTTTCAAGCTACGGGCAAGGCGCGTCATGCATAGTCATGCCAAGGCTTGCCGTGCGCCCGCTTGGGCGCGCAAGCGGTGATTTTCAAAACCGGAGCTTGGCGTCCCAGAAAGGATGCGCAGTGCTCCAGGGGGCTTCGGATGGTATCGACTTTTCTCAGCTACGACCTGATCAACCGCGATATGAAGGCGAGCATTTCGCGCGTGTCGCAGCAGGGGCTCGTGGAGCGCCAGACGAAATATTACAAGGAGAACATCGGCAATGTGAAAAGCGTCGATGAGTTCCTGAATAACTACCAGCTTTATTCCTATGCCATGGATGCCTTCGGTCTTGGTGAGATGACCTATGCAAAGGCCTTCATGAAAAAGGTGCTCGACAGCGATCTCAACGATCAGAACAGCTTCGCCAACAAGCTGACCGATGAGCGTTACCGCAAATTTGCCGCCGCCTTCAATTTCACCTCGTCGACGAAGACCGTGCAGACGGAAGCGCAACTCGACAAGATGATCGGCCTTTATGATGCCTCGATCACCAATCTGAACGATAGTCTCGCCGAAGAGACGCGGTATTACAAGGCGATCATCGGCACGGTCACCAATGTCGATCAGTTGCTGCGCAACGACCGCACGCGCGCCTACATCTTCCAGGTTTTCGGCGTCGATGAGAAGACTTATTCCTACGCCCACATCAAGGGCTTGATGACGAGCGATGTTTCCGATCCGGACAGCTACATCAACCAGAAATACGGTGCGGCTTATAATGAGGCGGTCGAAAAACTGACGACGAAGGGCAATATCGAACTGCATGCGCAGGTCACGGACCGGATCGCCGTGATCGACGCCCAGCTTGCCGGCTCAGGCCTCACCGCCGATGAGCGTTCCAAGCTGGAAGCCGAAAAGGCGACCCGGCAGGATCAGTTGACACAGCTGGAAGCGGTGCTGCCACCAAAAGATGAGTGGGAGGCAAAGCTCGCGGCCATTAAGGCAGAACAGACGACGCTGTCGAACACCGTCAACCAATATAACAAGATGGCGCAGCTGGCCAAAGCTTTCGAATTCAAGAATGACGGCACGGTTGTCGCCGGCGGGGCAATGACGGCCGACAATCTGAAAGCCGTCACGGACTCCTATATCGGCAGCGCCCCGCGCGTGACGCCGACCGTCGCGACGCTGAACCGGGATTATTTTGAATCGAAGATCGGCTCGATCACGACCGTTGACGAACTCATGTCGGATGCACGGTTGCTCAATTACATCAGAACAGCCTTCGACCTCAATGGCCCAACGATCGTGCCAGCAACGATCAAAAACATCCTCACCACCGATCTTAGCGATCCCAACAATTACATCGCTACGGTGGGGAGGAACGACAAGCGTTACCTGGCACTCAAAAATGCGTTCAATTTCCTGCCCGACGGGACGCTTGCGGCCGGCACGACGCCGCAGACCACGGCGCAGACCGCGACCACGACCAGCGGTTACATGACCTATTACAACGATGCCGACGAAGCAGCCGACGCGAAAGCGCTTTCACTCTTCAAGAGCAGCATCGGCAAGGTAACCAGCGTCAAGGATTTCCTCGGAACCAACGCCGTCTATAATTATGCGCTGAAGGCTGTCGGGCTGGACCCGGCGAGTGTCAATATTTCCGATATTCGCAGGGTTCTCACCAGCGACCTTCAGGACAAAAACAGCTTCGTCTACACGCTGAAGGACGATCGCTATGTGAAGCTTGCCGAACTTTTCAATTTCACGAAGGACGGCGCGATTGGTTCACCCACGCTGGCACAGTCGGAAATCGAATTGCAGACGATGTCGGCCGATTACATCAAGAAGAAGTCTGCTTTCGGCACCGAGAAGGATAAGGAAGCCGCAAAGGCTGAGGCAAAATACTTCGCAAGCGAGATGCAGAAGGTCAAGACGCTGAGTGAATTCCTGGCCAACGACCGGCTGACGAAGTTCGCAATGGAATCGCTCGGCATCGACCCCAAGAGCGTCACGAAGGACCAGTTGCAGAAAATATTCACGTCCAAGCTCGACGACAATAACAGCTACGTGAACAAAGACATGGATCCGGTCTTCCGCCGCCTCGTCACGGCGTTCAATTTCGATACGGACGGCAAGCTTTTGCGTGAAGACCGAAGCGTGATCCAGACCCGGCGCGGCCTCTACGAAACGCTGGACAATTATCTGACACAGACGCTGGAGACGCAGGCGGGCGAAGAAAATGCGGGCGTGCGTCTGGCGCTGTATTTCAAGCGTATGGCAGCTGGCACGACATCCTACTATTCGATCCTGGCCGATACGGCGATCCAGAATTTCATCAAGACCACCTTCGGCATCCCCGACGAACTCGGCAACGCGAGCGTCGACACCCAGGTGGGGATGATGAAAAAGTACTTCGACATCAAGGATTTTCAGGATCCGGAGAAGGTCAAGAAGCTGATCGCCCGTTTCACCATCATGTATGATAACCAGCAGAACGTGACGGACCCGATCATGACGCTGTTTAACGGCAGCGGCTCGGCAGGCATCAGCGGCGATACGCTGCTTGCCGTCGCGACGCTACGGGCACGATAGGCTGACACGAAGGCCGGGAAAGTCCGGCCTTCGCCACCCTTACCACCCCGGCAACATATGCCCGGCGCGCAGGCGCGGCATTTTTGGAAATGTCTTCACGTCACTGTCCATTTCGTCCACGACGGTCGTCGGCGAGATGTTGTCGAGGCAGGCGGTGATGTGGTCGGTGATCGCATTTACCAGCGAGGGTGATAGGCCCGGCCGTTTCATCAGACCGATTTGCACCGGCGGAAGGGGCGGAAATCCATCGGCAGCCGTCAGGACTTTCATGCCGGTGCGCAGTGCCGATTCCGGCAGAACCGAGACGGCCATGCCGGCGAGCACAGCGGCGGCGACGACGGTCGATGACCAGCTGGTAAACAGCACCTGATAATCCCGCCCGTCAGCGTCGAGCGCCGAGCAGGCAAGCTGGCGCCAGTGGCAATCCCGTCGCCCGACAGCGAGCGGCACGGGCGCATCATCCTTCAGCGGATGATTGGCGGAGCCGACCCAGCAGAGCGGCTCGGTGCGCACCACATCGGAGGAGCGTGCGCGCGGATTATGAGTGACAAGGGCGATATCCAGTTCGCCGCGCGCCATTTTTTCCGCAAGGCTGACCGACGGTTCACAGACGATATAAAGCTCGACATTCGGATGGGTCTTGGCGAAACGGCCGATGATCTCGGGCATGTAACGGTCGGCATAGTCATCGGGCGTGCCGATGCGCAGCGTGCCTTCCAGCCTGTTATCATCGAAAGCGGCTATTGCCTCGTTGTTGAGGCGGATGATGCGGCGGGCGTAGTTCATCAGCTTTTCACCCTCCGCCGTCAGGCGGTTACCACGCCCATCCTTGGCGAACAGCTGTTTGCCGATGCGCTCTTCCAGCCGCCGCATCTGCATGGAGACGGCCGATTGCGTCTTGAAAACGCGGTCCGCAGCCTTGGTGAAACTACCGGTGTCAACGATCGCGACAAAGGTATGCAGCTGGTCTATGTCGAGAGGTGCGGACATGGAAGTTCATCCATCAGAATGATTGATGCCTCACATTAGAAACATTCGTTGGACTGATCAATAGTCCTGCGACATTTTGACACCAAGCAAATCAGTATCAACCCGGGCCGGCCTGGCGTCAGCCCCCCAACTCAAGGCAGCTTCTCGCGCGTGGTGCGTCGGGGGCGGTGCCGCATCGTGCCGTTACGAAAGGATATGTATCATGCGCACGGCAGAACGGAGAATGGAACTGGAACTCGTAACCGCACGGCCGGGAGACGTTTGGCGTCGCGCCGCTGTGTTCGGTGTTTCCGGCGTTAAAACCGTCGCCAAGCGCATCTACAACCGTATCGTGGCGAATGGTCTCACGGACCTTGATGACCGTCTTCTTGCCGATATCGGGCTTGTGCGGTCGGATGTCAGCGATGCTCTCAATACCGGCCTGTTGGAAGATCCGACAACCCATCTCACCCGGGCCGCGCGCGACCGCGCCGTCACGCGTTTCAAGACGCTTTGAAATTCCGCCTCCGGCAGACCTCCAGCTGCCGGACCCGGCCTCCAGCCGCAAGGTTTTCCCCGCAGGGTGATTTGCCAATAGCCCTGCCTTTGCCCGGTGTCAGGCCCCTCGGCCGCACCGGGCTTTTTTATCGCCTGGCCTGAACTGACTGCCCGTTTTTCCGGCAAAACCTCAATATTGATACTCTTCGAACACCGGCAGCACCGAACCGCCCCAGCGGCCGTGATAAAGCGCCAGCAGGTCTTCGGCGAGCGTGGTCTTCTTGGCCAGAACCTCGTCGAGCGAAGACAGGAACACGGTCTCGTCCTGGCCTTCGCCATTCAGCCGTTTGCGGTTTTTCAGGCCGGTGCGGGAAATGTCGAGAACCTCGCGGGCGATACCAAGAAGCGACTTGCCGGCAATCTCTGCATTGAGCCCCTTGGCCGGTACGGCGTTGCGAAGCGCGATCACCTCGTCGAAACTCCAATCGGCGGTCAGCGCATCGGCAGCGTCCAGCGCTTGCCTGTCATAGAGAAGGCCGACCCAGAAAGCGGGCAGGGCGCAGATGCGCCTCCACGGCCCACCGTCGGCACCGCGCATCTCAAGGAAACGCTTCAGGCGCACATCGGGGAACAGCGTCGAGAGATGGTTCGTCCAGTCACCCATGGTCGGTTCCCATGCGGGGATTTCGCCCTTCAGCGCACCGTTCATGAACTGGCGGAAGGTGACATGGGTGCAATCGTGATATTTGCCGTCGCGCACGATGAAATACATCGGCACGTCGAGCGCCCATTCGACATAATCCTTGAAGCCGAAATCGTCGTTGAAGGTGAAGGGCAGCACGCCCGAGCGGCGATTGTCGGTATCGCGCCAGATATCGCCGCGCCAGGAGAGAAGACCGTTCGGCTTGCCCTCGGTGAAGGGCGAGGAGGCGAAGAGCGCCGTCGCCAGCGACTGCAGCTTCATCGAAACCCGCATCTTCTGGCGCATGTCGGCTTCGGATGAGAAGTCGAGATTAACCTGGATGGTACAGGTGCGGTACATCATGTCGAGACCCTTGGTCCCGACCTTGGGCATGTAGCGCGTCATGATCGCGTAGCGCGATTTCGGCATGCGCGGCGTCTCGTCATAGGTCCACAGCGGGCTGCCGCCGATGCCGAGGAAACGAATGCCCATCGGCTCTGCCACTTCACGCAACGTCGCAAGATGCTGGTTGGATTCCTTGCAGGTCTGGTGCAGGTTTTCGAGCGGTGCGCCCGATAGTTCGAACTGGCCGCCCGGTTCGATGGAGATGGCGCCCATGCCGTGCTGTTCGCCAAGGCCGATGATGTTTTCACCGTCCATGATCGGCTCCCAGCCGAGCTTTTCCTGCATGCCCTTCAAAAGGGCTGAAATGCTGGCCTCGCCGAAATAGGGAACCGGGCTGTTATCCTCGCGGAAAAAGGCGAATTTTTCGTGCTCGGTGCCGATGCGGAAATCGGCTTCAGCTTTGTTACCGCCCGCCAGATAATCTGTAAGCTCCGTCACGGAGGAGAGGGGGGTCTGGTCGGTCGTGTCGCGTGCCATGGCTTACCTTGTTATGACGTCTCTGTTGCGGCGAGGCATATGATTGGCAGATAGGGCCGGATCATATCCGCTGGCAAATGAATTTCTTTTAAAGATGCATGAAGCGCAATGGCTTCCCTCAGTTCCAGTCCCCGATGCAGGCCTGAATGACGGCAAGGGCGGCGACGGCGGCGGTATCGGCGCGCAGAATGCGTGGCCCGAGCGGTATAGGGGTCACAAAGGCAAGGCTGCGCAGAAGCGCGCGTTCCTCCTCGGAAAAGCCGCCTTCCGGCCCAACCAGCAGCGCAAGTTTACGTTCCTTCACGGCTTGCAGGACCGGTAGCGGATTTTGCCCCGCATCCCCTTCGTCGCAATAGATGATGCGCCGGTCCTCCGGCCAGGTCTCCAGCATCTCTTTCAGCTTCACCGGCTCTGCCACTTCGGGAAGAGACAGGATGCCGCATTGTTCGGCGGCCTCGATGGCATTGGCGCGCAGCTTCTCTGTGCTGTGGATTTTGCCCTGAACGTGCTGCGTCATCACCGGTTGCAGCACGCCCGCTCCCATTTCGACCGCCTTCTGGATGAGATAGTCCATCCGGCCGACCTTGAGCGGAGCAAAGAGATAGTGCAGGTCAGGCGCCTCTGGCTGCCGACGTGTCTGTTCGACAGGAATGAGCACGATCTTCTTGCGGCTGGGGAAGGAAAGCCGGGCCTTCCACTCGCCATCGCGGCCGTTGAACAAGAGGATTTCCGCGCCATCGGCCAGGCGCAGAACATTGGCGAGATAGTTGAATTGCTCGGCTGTCGCTTCCTGCCCGACCCCTTCGGCAAGAGTGTTTTCGATATAGAGACGTTGCATCCGGAAATTGGCGCGCATGGGATTTTCTGTATTCAGAGGAAGAGGAAGGACATGAGCCAATAGAGCAGCGCCGCAAGCGTTGCACTTGCCGGCACAGTGACCAGCCAGGCAGCAATGATCGTCATGAAGTGCGAGCGGCGGACAAGATAGCGCCGGCGCACTTCGGATGGATTGTCCGCATATTTATGAGCCCGGCGGGTTGGCTGGCTGGCTCCCGTCTGGACCAGCTCCTGCCGCCGCCGTGACGATTGCGTGTACCACTCGCGGAAGAAGCCGACACCGAACACCGCGCCGATCGCCGTATGGGTGGTACTGACAGGCAGGCCGAAGCGCGATGCAACGAGGACGGTCAGCGCGGTCGCAACCGAAACACAGAAAGCGCGCATCGGATTGAGCTTGGTGATCTGCTCGCCGACGAGGCGGATGAGACGTGGGCCATAAAGAAGAATACCGCAGGATAGCCCGAAGGCGCCGACCAGCATCACCCACAGTGGTGCGCGGGCCGATGTGCTGACAGCTTCATCATGCAGCGCCCGCACGATGGCGACCACGGGGCCGATGGCGTTCGAGACGTCGTTTGCGCCATGTGCGAAAGACATGAGCGCGGCGGCGAGAACCAGCGGCCACTGGAACAATATCCTGAGCGACTGGTTGCGGTTTTCCAGTCCCTGCGACTGCTTGCGGATGATCGGCACGCAGAGCCGCCAGGCAAGAATGCCTGTCACCAGTCCTATGAGGCTTGCGTGACCAAGGGACACATGCGTAAGCTGCCGCAATCCGACCCAGATAAGGTAGGCCATGAAAACACCTGCCATCAGGCCGATGAGAACGGGAACCCACAGCCGCGCCGAGCCAATCTTGTCCTCGCGGTAGATGATGAATTCCTTGATGAAGGCAAGGATGGCAATTGCGATCACGGCACTGATAAAGGGGGCGAGCACCCAGGCAAACGCGATGCTGGCCAGTGAATACCACTCGACCGCCTTTGCGCCATAGGCTGCCATGCCGGCGCCTGCAACGCCGCCGACGACCGTGTGGGTGGTCGAGATTGGTGCTCTGGTCCAGGTCGAAATGTTAACGAGCAGACCGGCGGCGAGAAGCGCCGATAGCATGGCCCAGGAAAAGGCGGTCCTGTCGGGGATGGTCCCGACATTGATGATGCCGCTTGAAATGGTCTCGACGACGTTGCCGCCCGTGATCAACGCGCCGGCAATCTCGCAGATAGCGGCAACGATGAGGGCGACGGCAAGCGGCATGGCCTTGGCGCCGACCGCAGGGCCGACATTGTTCGTCACATCGTTCGCACCGATGTTGATCGCCATATAAGCGCCGATGGCCGCAGCAACGATGATGATGATCGAACCGGCTGTGCCCGTCACGAAAGCGCCGGCAAAGAGCGCCGCAAGAACGACAAACATGAAGCCTGCGCCAATGCCGGCAAGCTGCTGTGTGACATGCAGCGTCGCCTCTTCGACACGGGTCAGCTTGTCGAGATCCTTGTCGAGCGTCGGCTTCATGTTCGATGGCGGCTTCGTTGCCATTCACACCTCGTTTGCCAGCATTCCCTTTCGTCCGGCAGCGTCGCAGGTTGAAGGCAATTTACAGAAAGACTGTTACATCTCGCACATCTTTCCAAAAGGAAAGACGGTAAGTGCGATGTCGGAGATCAAACTCCATCATGGCACTGCTTCGCTCGAAACGCTATTTCGAATGCGCCATCCGTTTGTCGAAAGCGAGCATGAGTGCTTTCAGTTCCGGCTCGTTCACCCGTTTGCCAGCTTCCCGGGGGCTGACCCATTCCAGCCGTCGGGATTCCTTTTCGGGAAAGCTGTCCTGCATCTCGGAAACCTTGAGCAGATGCACCTGAACCCTGCACGGCACGTTGATGCCGCTGTTCAGCTTTTTCTCGTAGCCGTAATAGCCGAAGGGGGCCTTCTCGACCGTGCCCTTGACGCCGGCTTCCTCATAGGCTTCCTGCTCGGCCACCGCATGCGCCTTCTTGTGGGCCATCGGCCATCCCTTGGGAATGACCCACCGCCCGGTGTCGCGACTGGTCAGCAGCAGGACTTCGGGCTCCGCATTGGTCTCGGACAATCGATAACATAGCGCCGCATATTGCTGTCGCGGCGGTCTGCGCAACATCAAGCCAACGTCTGTCGCCAATCGATTCAAGATTTTCAACCCGAATAGGTCCTCTCTGTCGTGCGGTGATAACAGATAATATAGGGAGGCCTTAGATTCGGCCAATCCCCTTTCCCCATAACCCACTGCTGTCTTCATGCTAATGGAGCTTTTTGGCAGATTGTCAGGGTCAATTGGCGAACAAAGTTTCGACCGGGTGGTTCCCGGTCGATCAATCGGAGCAGTAAGGTGCTTCTGGCCCACATTCATGCCACGCGACTGCAACCCTGTGATGACGCTTTGCAGGCGTTGTTTCAGGCGGGGTTGAGGCCCCAGTGCCTCAGGCCCTCGATCACGCCGTCTGCTTCTGTCGCGGCAGCGCGGAAAAATCTGTCGTCGTGATCGGCGAGGGAAGCGAGTTCCGGCAGGGCATTGCCGACAATCACGCCGCGCACGGTCGGCAAGTCGAACATCGCCTTGTCGTTGCCCGTATCGCCCGCAACGACCGCTTCATCGACGCCGATTCCGAGTTGCCCGCACAGCCAGGCAAGGGCAGCGCCCTTGTCGGCCGCTTTCGGGAGAATATCGAGGTCGCGTCCGCTGGAATAGACAATGCGGGCGTCGATCTCGGCCTCCGCGAGTGCCGTCTCGATCTCACTCAGGGCCGTTTCATCGGCGTCATGCAGGAACCAGCTGGATTTCAAGCCATGCTGGTAGCGCTCTTCCTGCATCGTCACGCCCGGAATTACAGCTATCACCTCAGCTATTCGGCCAGGATCGAACCCGTTGCCGAGAGACCTGGTGTAGGCAGTTTCAAGCGCTTCGTGTTGTCTTGCATGCAGCATCGTGCCGACGCCGCCGATGATGTAATCGGGCTGCGGCAGCGGCACCTCTTCCAGAAGGGCACGCTGGTCGTCGACCAATCGTCCGCTGTTGAAGACAAGAAGCGGACGATCGTCTTGGGGCAGCGCGTGCCAGAAGTCGCGGAACCGCCGCGTGGCGTCGTTATCGCCAACGACGGTTCCGTCCAGATCGGTGGAGAAAAGGCGAACCTGTTTCAATCGCCGTCATTCCATGGTTCGGCCCAGTCCGCTTCTTCCAGAACCGGCATCATCGTTCTGCCTTCCACGACGGCCAGAAGCTGCTGGGCAATTCCCGTCCAGGTGAACAGGCTGCGTGCCTTATGCGCCCCCATGCGGGAAAGACGCCCGTAAAGCCGCTCGTGCTTGAACGGCTTCATCATGGTGATGCCGAGATCTTCCTTGTCGAAAGGATCGGCAAACAGCGCATGACGACCATAACTGACAGCGCGGAACAGCCCGCCATGGATAGTCACGACGGTCGGCGTACCACTCGCCATCGCCTCGATGGCCGTCATGCCGAAAGGCTCGTAGCGGCTGGAAAGCACGAACAGATCGGCGGCGCGATAGATATCCGGCAAATCCTCATCGGCGACATAACCTGAAAAGGCCACCTTATCTTCCAGCCCGAGCGATTTTACCCGCTCCTTCAGCTGATTGAGGATCGTGGTTTCCTGCTCATCCATATTCTCACCGCCGACGGCGAGGTGCAAGCGGGCTTCCGGCTCGCGTTCGGCCAGAACCGAAAAACCGTCGATCAGTAGATCGTAGCCTTTGTTGGTGGCCAGTCGCCCAAGCGCCAGCACCACCTTGCCCTCGAAGCCGAAACGCTGGCGGATCATCTGGCGTGTCGCATCCGAAACCGGGAAGAAACGGTTGTCGTCATATCCCGGTGGGATCATGTGGATATGCTTGCGCTTCTGGCCGTAATCCTCGATCAGCACGTCGAGCTGCACCGGCGTGGTAGCGATGACCATGTCGCAGCTGCGGTAGATGATGAGTTCGTGCTGGATCCGCTCCTTGAAGTTGAACTCGAGTTCGAACGTATCGGACTTCTCGGGATAGTCCGTTTCCATCTGGCGTTTTTTCCAGATCCCCAGCGAATGCGGCGTATGCAGATGCGGGATTTTCAGCGCTTCCGAAAGCCGCTGACCGGCAACGCCGGCGTCCCAGTAGTGGCTGTTGATGAAGGAGTAGTTGAGGTCGTTTTTCTTGATGAAACGCAGTGCGTTTTCACACCATTCCATCAGGTGGCGGTGCAGATATTCCTTGGGAATGAAGTCACGTCCGCCGCAGGGGATGCGCACCACACGGACGCGCTCATCAACCTCGTCGAATTCCGGCTGGTCTTCGAAGCGGCGGGTATAAAGATCGACGGTGTAACCGAGTTGGCCGAGTTTGCGTGCAAGCTCAAGCACATAAACCACCTGCCCCCCGGTATCAGCCGCGCCCAGTGGCGGATGCGCGGCGACATAGCCATGCGTCGATATGAGAGCTATCCGCGGATAGCGTTCAGTTTCGCTCGTGGTTGTCATGGGTCCCATCTTGGTAAATTTTTCCAATTAACCCGGTAAAAAGTCCAAAGGGCACAAAAGGTTCCATCAAAAACGGAACAAAATGGATCGCGCGTTTCGCCGTGAAGCGGTTTCAGCCGCTGCGCTGCTGCTGTCGGAGGCGGGAAATCCGGTCCCATTCGCGGGCCTGATGGGCCTTCGCCGTCGTTTCCACAATGAAGTCGATATGCCCTTCCGCCGCCATCCTTGCCGCGACCGGATCAGCCGCGGCGATGGCATCATGAATGGCGACATGTTGCCGTAAAACCTCGTCATGCGCACCGGCGATGGAAAAGATGAGGTGACGGTTGTAGAAAATGTCGTCGCTGAGGAGCCGGTAGCAGGAGCGCAACGTATGCATCAGCACGATGTTATGCGCGGCTTCCCCAACCGCATTATGGAACTCGACGTCGCCGGAGAGCTCGTCGTCAAAGCGACCCTCCTCATGGGCTTCGCGCATCCTGTTAACAATCGCGGCAAGGTTGCGCCTGTCCGGTTCTGTTGCCCGCTGTGCGGCAAGTTCGGCGGCCATGCCTTCGATGGTGCGTCGGTATTCGAGAAAATCCCGCGTCGCCCGGCTATGGCGGGTGATCAGCGCACTCAATGGATCGGAGAATACCGGGCCAACGATATCGGCCACATAGGTGCCGCCGCCATGCCGACTCACAAGAAGGCCCCGGCTTTCGAGTTCCTTTAACGCTTCCCGCAGGATGGGCCGCGAGACGTCGAGGCGTTGCGCCAGTTCGCGCTCGCCGGGCAGTCGGTCGCCATCGCGCAAAATCCCGTCGAGGATCAGTTCTTCGACACGTAAGATCACCTCCTGCGATGTGCGGCTGTGCTCGATGCGCGCAAAAAGCATTTCGTCCATCGCAGAAGTCCCCGGCGAAATCCGCCCGTGTTTGATATCGTGTAAGGTATCAGGCAAATCTCGCACTGGTCAAATATTCTGTCCAGTTCTGTCTCGCGCTGTATCAATGCCTGCGGCAACACAGCATCTGCCTTTTTGAACTGGCTTTTGTTAAAGCGGTCGCCGACTGGGTCATGGCGGCGGATTTTTCCGTCAGGTGGATCAAAACAGTGACATCGGTGCCGATCGTGGTGTTGTCATCACAATCGATGCCTTAGACATCAGCCATAAAAGCGGGGACGGTATCGCAATGGCAAAGGGTAGATTTGCATTCGCAAGCGCGCCGGAACGGTCGCTGGCATTGGGCGAGGTGCATGCGCGGCCGACGGTGCTGCTTGCCCCGTCGCGCATCATCATCCAGCTTGCCTTCATGATGGATGGCGGCTCGTCCGTGCACCATTCGGTTATCGCGGAAATGTCGCGCAGCCGCGGTGTTGCCCCGCCGGAACGCGATGCGCGTCACCACGCCATGCCGTGGGGGCAGGGAACATTGCGCTGGGAGCGACATACCGAATTCTCGACCTGGTTCTGGGACGGTCCAGCGCCGGAAAAGTTCGGCGGCGAGATTGCCGGCGATCCTTTCGGCGACGGCTTTT
This sequence comes from Agrobacterium sp. DE0009, assembly GCF_007680755.1. Lineage (NCBI taxonomy): Bacteria > Pseudomonadati > Pseudomonadota > Alphaproteobacteria > Hyphomicrobiales > Rhizobiaceae > Agrobacterium > Agrobacterium sp. DE0009. The sequence continues at coordinate 1,281,986 of NZ_VEIU01000001.1, read as the reverse complement.
CGCCGCCCGGTTCGCTGATCTCGGGCGTGCGGCTGGAAATTCGCCCGGAGAATGGTTCTACCTCGCAGGCGGAAGCAATCTTCGAGCCCACCAGCCTCTGTCATAGCGACGTGCGCGACGGTCAGGCGGCGATCCTCACCGATTTCCGCCAGGATCGCGACGGGCTGACGCAGATATTGGTGATCGACCGAGGCCTCAGCGATTACAGCCGCGGCGCGCTGGTGCAGCGCCTGCTCGACATCGAGACCTATCGCACGCTCGCCATGCTCGGACTGCCGATGGCGCAGACGCTGTCGCCGGAAATCCGCCGTATCGAAGATGGCTTGACCGGCATCACCCAGCGCATGAAGAGCGACGCCCGCGACGAGGCTGATGCATTGCTGGCCGAAATGACCCGGCTGGCTGCGGAACTGGAGGCCAATGCAGCGCTCAGCCTTTACCGTTTCGGCGCCAGTCGCGCCTATGACGGCATCGTGCGCGAACGCATCCGGGCGCTCGCGGAAACGCCGGTGCAGGGCCATGAAACCATGGGCAGCTTTCTGGAACGGCGCATGGCGCCAGCCATGCGCACCTGCCAGTCGGTGGAAGAAAGACAGGCCAACCTGTCGCGCAAGCTCTATCGCGCCACGGCTCTGGTTCGAAGCTGGATCGATGTGGAACTGGAACGGCAGAACACCGTGCTGCTCAATACCATGAACAAGCGCGCCGCCATGCAGCTTCGCCTGCAACAGACGGTGGAAGGTCTGTCCGTCGCCGCGATCTCCTATTATGTCGTCGGGCTCATCGGCTATCTTACCAAGGCGATCAGCCATGACGTGCTGCCGGTCGATCCCGCCGTCGTCACCGGTATTTCCGTTCCCTTCGCGGTGCTGGGCGTCTGGTGGGTCGTGCGCCGCATCCGCCGCTCCCATGCCGAGGGCGGCCATTAGGACGGTATCAACCCTGCTCCCAATAGGGTGAAGGCCCGTAGAGTCCGGCGAGATAATCGATGAACAGCCGCACCTTTGCCGGCAGAAACTGCCGGCTGGGGTAGACCGCAGACAGCGTCACGTTGCGCGAGCCCTCATATTCAGGCAGAACCTGCACCAGCTTTCCGCTGCGCAACTCATGGCCGATATCCCATGTCGAACGCAGCGCGATGCCAAGCCCTGATATAACGGCTTCGCGGATCACCTCGCTCGAATTGGTGACCAGCATGCCCTCCGGGCGAATGCTGAGCGCGCCGCCCGGCCCCTCCAGCCGCCAGACGTCGTTATTATGCGCGGGCAGGCAGCGGTGTTTCTTCAGATCCTCGATTGTCAGGGGCATGCCGTGCGCGGCAACATAATCAGCCGAGGCACAGAGCACACGTCGCACTGGCGCCAGCCTGCGAGCGACAAGGCTCGAGGAATTGAGATCGGCAATGCGGATCGCCAGATCGTAACCGCCTTCGATGATATCGATGAACTCGTCGCTGAGCACCAGATTGACCGAGAGATCAGGATGCCGCTCCATGAAGCCCTTCAAATGTGGCGCGATATGCATGCGCCCGAAGGAGGTAGGGGCGGAAACCTTCAGCGTGCCGTTGACGGTATTGGCCCGGCCGGACACAAAATCCTCGGCCTCTTCAAGGCCTTCGAGAACAGCCAGCACCCGCTCGTAAAAGCCTTGTCCCGCTTCAGTCAGAGAGATTTGTCGGGTGGTGCGCTGGAACAGTCGGGCGCCGAGCTTTTCCTCCAGCCGTTTAACGCGTTTGGAAATGACGGCGGGCGAATAGCCCAGTTCCTTGGCGGCGAGCGACATGCTGCCGGAGGCGGCGACGCTTGCGAAGACTTCCAGGTCACCCAGATTTGTCATAGTTGCCCCCGATTGTTTCCAGAATAGAAAAAATCCATACCATTTGATTGCGCGGCCTCAAAGTGGTAAAGAAACAATACCAGTTATCGGCACGGAGGAGCGGCGGTGACGCAGCCTATTAAGTTTCTGGAGCCGCGCGCTCAGGTCGTCGCGCAACGCGACCGCATCATTGCCGACCTCAAGGCCATCCTGCTAGACGACTGTCTTGTGCATGAGGCCCGCGAACTCGTGCCTTTCGAAACCGATGCTTTCGTTTCCTATCGCCGTCTGCCGCTCGCCGTCGCTTTGCCGAGAACGACGGAGGAGGTGGCGGCGGTCATGACATATTGCTATCGCTCGGGCATTCCGGTGGTGCCGCGCGGCGCCGGCACCTCGCTTTCCGGCGGCGCAATCCCGCAAGAAGACGCCGTGGTGATCGGGCTTTCAAAGATGAGCGCGATCCTTGAGCTTGATTTTTATAACCGCACGGCGCGGATGCAGGCGGGCGTCACCAATCTCTCCATCTCCGATGCCGCCGGCGCGGAGGGGTTCTTTTATGCACCCGACCCCAGCTCGCAGCTTGCCTGCACCATCGGCGGCAATATCGGCATGAATTCCGGTGGCGCGCATTGCCTGAAATACGGTGTCACCACCAATAATCTGCTTGGCGTCAAGATGGTGCTGGTGGATGGCACGGTGCTGGAGCTGGGCGGCAAGCATCTGGATGCTGCAGGTTACGACCTGCTCGCGCTTGTCTGCGGCTCGGAAGGCCAGCTCGGTATCGTGACGGAGGCGACGGTGCGCCTTATCGCCAAGCCGGAGGGCGCACGCCCGGTGCTGTTTGGCTTCGAAACCTCCGAGGAAGCGGGCTCCTGCGTTGCGGATATCATTGGTGCAGGCATCATCCCTGTTGCCATCGAGTTCATGGACAAACCGGCGATCGAAATCTGCGAGGCCTTCGCCAAGGCAGGCTACCCGCTTGACGTCGGCGCGCTTCTGATCGTCGAAGTCGAAGGCTCCGAGGCGGAAATGGACGCCATGCTCTCCGATATCGTCACTATCGCCAGAAAACACGGCGTGAAGACGGTGAAGGAGTGCCAGTCGGCCATGGAGGCGGCGGCGATCTGGAAAGGCCGGAAATCCGCTTTCGGAGCAACGGGCCGCATTGCGGATTACATCTGCATGGACGGAACGGTGCCGCTTTCCCAGCTTTCTTACGTCTTGAAAAAGACGAGTGAAATCACCGATCGCCTCGGCCTGCGCGTCGCCAATGTCTTCCATGCCGGGGACGGCAACATGCACCCGCTGATCCTGTTCAACGCCAACGACCCTGACGATGCGGCCCGTGCGGAAGAAGCAGGCAACGAGATTTTGAAGCTCTGCGTCGATGCGGGCGGCTGTCTCACCGGTGAGCATGGTGTCGGCATCGAAAAACGGGATTTGATGCGCCACCAATATGGCGAGACCGATCTTGCCCAACAGATGGCTGTGCGCGCGGCTTTTGACGAGGGCTGGCTGATGAACCCATCCAAGGTGTTTCCGCTGGAGGGGAGGGGATGATGGGTGTGAGTTTTGTGACGATGGTGGGTGTGGCTTACCGCCCTCTGCCCTGTCGGGCATCTCCCCCACAAGGAGGGAAATCGGCAAGATGCGCTCGCGTCGCTCTATCTCGACCGCAGAGAAACGCGCGGCGTCGCCGCGAGTCGATCTCCCCACCTGTGGGGGAGATGCCCGGCAGGGCAGAGGGGGGTATCGCTTGCGCAAACCTCGCTATCTCTTGCTCGGAGCGCACCCCATGCTGACCCCCTATGCAGAAACCCAGGTCGCGGACATCGTCCGCGATCATGCCGTCCGCAAGACCCCGCTGAAAATTTTCGGCGGCAACACTCGCTCCGGTTTCGGCAATACGGTGGCGGCGGAGACCGCGCTGACCTCCCGTGCTATGAACGGTATCGTTTCCTATGTACCAGCCGAAATGGTCATGACCGTCAGGGCCGGCACCCCGCTCGCAACGGTCGAAGCGGCCCTGGCGGAAAACCGCCAGATGATGGCCTTCGAGCCGATGGACCATCGCCCGATCATGGGCACCCATGGCGAACCGACCATCGGCGGCGTCTTCGCCGCCAATGTTTCCGGTCCGCGCCGGTATGTGGCGGGCGCGGCGCGCGACAGCCTTTTGGGCGTCCGTTTCGTCAATGGTAACGGCGAGATCATCAAGGCCGGCGGCCGGGTGATGAAGAATGTCACCGGTCTCGATCTGTCGAAGTTTCTCGCGGGCTCTTTCGGCACGCTGGGTTTCCTCATCGAAGTCACGTTCCGCATATTGCCGAAACCGCCCGTCGAAAAAACCGTTGTCGTATCCGGTCTTGATGACGAGGCGGCGACACGCATCATGGCGGCGGCAATGGCCATGAGCGTCGAGGTCTCCGGTGCCGCGCATCTGCCTGAAAGCGTGCGTTCCCGCTTTATCGATGGCGCCTTGCCGGAAGGGCCGGCTACCATTCTGCGTCTGGAAGGCCTTGCCGCTTCGGTGGAGGCCCGCACGGCGAAACTCCTGTCGGTCATGGATCGTGTCGGACCCTGGGCGCTGCTGGAGGGCGAGGAAAGCGGCCTTTTGTGGCGGCAGGTCCGGGACGTCGCGCCCTATGCCGGTCAAGCCGCCAAGCCGCTGTGGAAAGTCTCGGTAGCGCCTTCGATGGGTCACCAGCTTGTTGCTGCGCTGCGCCTGGAGGCGGGCATCGACGCCTTCTATGACTGGCAGGGCGGCCTGGTCTGGATGCAGATGGAGGCGGATCCCGAAGCCGATCTGCTGCGCGGCGCCATCCGTGCGCTCGGCGGCGGCCATGCCACGCTGGTTAGGGCGAGCGATGCTGTGCGCGCCAAAGTCGCGGCCTTCGAACCGCGCCCGGCGGCGGAGGCGCTGCTTTCCGCGCGTATCAAGGAGAAGCTCGATCCCGTGAGCATCTTCAATCCCGGCAAGATGGCCGTGACGACGGAAAGGGCCGTCTGAACCATGCAAACATCCTTCACGCCTGAGCAACTGGCCGATCCGCATGTGGCGGAATCCGAAAAAATCCTGCGCAAATGTGTGCATTGCGGCTTCTGCACCGCCACCTGTCCCACCTATGTCACGCTTGGCAACGAGCTGGACAGCCCGCGCGGCCGCATCTACCTCATCAAGGACATGCTGGAAAACAGCCGTCCGGCTGACCGGGAGGTCGTCACCCATATCGACCGCTGTCTTTCCTGCCTTGCCTGCACCACCACCTGTCCCTCCGGCGTGGACTACATGCATCTGATCGATCATGCCCGCACCCATATCGAACAGACATACAAGCGCCCCTTTTGGGATCGGTTGATCCGGAATCTGCTGGTTGCCATCCTGCCGCACCCCACCCGTTTCCGCCTTGCCCTGCATCTCGCTCGCATGGCGCGGCCTTTTGCCGGATTGTTCGCCAAAGCACCGGCGCTAAAGCCTCTGCAATCCATGCTCGCCCTTGCACCTGCCTCCATTCCGGCGACTTCCGCATCCGCAAGCCCGGGCGTGAGACCAGCCGACGGTGAAAAGCGCGGGCGCGTCGCCATACTCACCGGTTGCGCCCAGCCCGTGCTCGACCCCGGCATCAACGAGGCGACCCTGCGCCTGCTCGCGCGGCTTGGTGTTGAGGTCGTAGTGCCGAAGGGTGAGGGCTGCTGCGGCTCGCTGGTGCACCACATGGGCCGGGAGGAGCAGGCGCTGGCTTCGGCGCGGCGCAATGTGGATGTCTGGACACGGGAGATGGAGCATGGCGGCTTGGACGCCATCATCATCACCGCTTCCGGCTGCGGCACCACCATCAAGGATTACGGCCACATGCTGCGGCTCGATCCGGCCTATGCCGAAAAGGCCGCACGAGTCTCCGCGCTTGCGAAGGACGTTACCGAATACCTCGCCTCGCTTGATCTGCCCCAAAGGCAGAACCAGGGCCTGACGATCGCCTATCACTCCGCCTGTTCCATGCAGCATGGCCAGAAAATCACGATGGCGCCGAAGCAATTGCTGAAGGCTGCGGGTTTCACCGTGCGTGATCCGGCGGAAGGGCACCTGTGCTGCGGCTCGGCTGGAACTTACAACATCCTGCAGCCGGAGATTTCGGCAAAGCTGAAGGCGCGCAAGGTGAAAAATATTGAGGCCACGCGGGCGGATGTCATCGCGACAGGGAATATCGGCTGCATCACGCAGATCGGAACCGGCACGGATATGCCCATCTTGCACACGGTAGAGCTGCTGGACTGGGCCTATGGCGGTCCGAAGCCGGCGAGGCTTTCGGCCCTTTAGCCCTGCGTTTCCCTTTGTCTCTTCTGCGAGCCGGGCTTCGCTATCTACTGGAAAACTTTGGCCTAAAACGAAAAACGGGCGGTCAGTTGACCACCCGTTTCAAGGCCGTTCCATCATCCCTTAAGAGAGGTCCGGCGCCTGGCGTCCCCCGCCAAGTCTCGCAAAATCAATCTAGTAGCGATTGTATCGCTCCGGGACGACAATTCAAGCGTGACGCGCTGCCATGGCGGCTGCAGGCAGGCATATTAACGCCACCGTTGCCATCATATCACTATGACGGTGGTTCCGACGTTCACGCGCTCGTAAAGATCGGTGACATCCTCATTGCGCATGCGGATGCAACCGGAAGAATTGTTGCTGCCGATTGTCCAGGGCTGGTTTGTGCCGTGGATGCGGTAAAGCGTCGAGCCGAGATACATGGCGCGCGCGCCCATCGGGTTGGCCGGGCCGCCCTCCATGAACGCCGGCAGGTAATGGCCCTTGGCGGCCTCGCGGGTGATCATTTCCTTCGGCGGTGTCCAGCTCGGCCATTCCGCCTTGCGGGTCACCTTGTGTGTTCCGGCCCATTCGAAACCGGGCTTGCCGACGCCGACGCCGTAACGCCGAGCCTTGCCATCGGCAAGCACGAGATAAAGGAAGCGGTTCGGCGTATCGATGACAATGGTGCCGGGCTTTTGTGTGGTCTGGTAGGTCACGATCTGCGGCAGGAATTGCGGCGCGATCTGGGTGCGCACCGGTGCATTGGGACGGACCGCTGCATTCTGCACCCGCGCCGGGCGTTGTGATGTGACGCCGGAACTGGGGCGCTGCGGCATGGCCGTTTGACGCTGCTGGAAGAACGGCTGGCGTGCGGCAGGTGCGCGCGGATAGACGACGGGGCGAACGTTGCCGCGGCCACCGAGCTGAGTGACCCAGGGCGCGGAGAGGTCCGGGCTGACGACGACCGGCGGACGCTCGCGATACCGTTCATTGGCGATCGCCGCCGGTACGGCGAGGGTGGAAACGAGGCTCAGCGCCAGAAAAACGGACTTCATCGTCATCGGGTGGACTCTCTCTGCGGGATTTCGCAACTATGCACCTGCGGGAATTCTCCCGCTTTGCCGGACACGTTCGCACCTTGACGCCAGCGAATCGTAAATGGCTGTTCATTAAAAAGCGCTTGATTAAAGAAAGCTGATTCTAGGGTTAGCAGGCGGTTTTGAAACGTGGTGAATGAGTGGTAAGTGAGCTCGTTGCGCGCCTGCGGACGGTGGTGAAAAAGGGTGGTTTCAGGAATGGTTGAAGCGGGACTTGAAACGGGGGCTGACGGCCTTGTCCGGTGCTTCTGGCAACAGGGGCTGGACGATTACAGCCGTTATCACGACGAGGAATGGGGCTATCCCGTCACCGATGATCGCCGCCTGTTCGAGAAGATTTGCCTCGAAGGGTTTCAATCCGGCCTTTCCTGGCTGACGGTCCTGCGCAAGCGCGAGGCCTTTCGTCGTGCCTTCGCCAATTTCGAGTTCGAAAAAGTGGCGGAGTTCAAGGAGGCCGATATCGAGCGTTGCCTTGCTGACAAGGGCATCATCCGCCATCGCGGCAAGATCGTTTCGACCATCAACAATGCCCGCCGCGCCGTGCTATTGCGCGATGAGTTCGGCTCGCTCGCCCGATATTTCTGGGGCTTCGAACCCTCCGCCGCAGAAAGGCCGCAAAGGCTGGACTATGCGACGTTAAGGGCCAACCCCACCAGCGCCGCATCCATCCGTCTTTCCAAGGATCTGAAAAAGCGGGGCTGGACCTTCGTCGGCCCGACAACCGTCTATGCATTCATGCAGGCCATGGGTATGGTCAACGATCATATCGAAGGCTGTCATTGCCGCCAGCCGATAGAGGTCATGCGGCGGGAGTTTGTACGTCCATGAAGGTAACCGCCCTTCTCCTGGCGCTCACGATGTCTGTCGCCGTGCTGCCACATCCATCCTTTGCCGAAGCACGCAATGTCGACGGCATCTGGCTCGACGATGGCGAAAGGCTGAAAGAAGTGGCGCTGCCGCCTGCCGGACCGCTGAAGCTCGATGGCTGGACCCGGCGCGGACGCGGCGATGTCTATCGCCTGAAGGTGAAGGCGGGTGAGACGGTGAAGATCGAGCTTGCCGCCTCCAGCGAATTCGTTCTGATGGCGATATTCGATTTTTCGACGCCGGATGAGGATGCGATCTTCTTCAGCGATTCCCAGGGCAAGATTGCGACTTTGACGCCGAAAGCTGACACGGAGTGGCTCATCCGCCCGACGCTCATTCTGGGTTCGCCGCGCCGCGGGCTGGGGGCGCATTACACTCTAACGGTCAGCGCGGGGAAATAACGGTCGACCTCAAGTCAGGCCGTCTGGGTCAACACGATCAGACCGAAGCTCAGAATTCCCAGCAGCAGCAGCGACAGGCTTGCCGCGATGATGACCTTGCCGCCGGCATGGCGCAGGCTACGAATATCGACCGACAGACCCAGAGCTGCCATCGACATGATGGTGAGGATGTTGGAGACCGAGGCGATAGGAGAGAGCAGGACCCCGGGGATAAGGCCGAAGGAGCGGGCCATGATCATCAGAATGAAACCGACGATGAACCACGGAACCATCTGCTGAAGCTTGAGGCCTCCCGTGTCCGACCGGCCGTGGATAACGGAAAGGGCGGCAATCACAGGTCCCAGCATCAGCACGCGGATGAGCTTGACGATGGTGCCCGTCTGCACGGCCACGGCTCCAAGCGGTGCGGTCGCGGCCAGCACCTGCGGCACGGCATAAACCGTGAGCCCGGCGAAAATGCCGTATTGGGTGGCATCAAGCCCGAGCAGCTGTGGCAGGAACGGCATCAAAAGCACGGCGACGACACCGAGAACGGCAGTGAAGGCGATCGAGGCGGCGACGTCTTCTGGTTTCGCGCCGATGGCGGGCGCCGCAGCTGCTATGGCGGAATTGCCGCAGATGGAATTACCGCAGGCAATCAGCGTCGCGAGCCTGGGCGGCAGGCCCAGCATCCGCCCGGCGGCATAGCTGACGACAAGCGACAGCGCCACGATCAGCGCAATGCCGCCAATCAGCAGACCGCCGGCGCCCTTGAGGATGGAGAGGCTGAGAGACGCGCCAAGAAGCGCCACCGCGATTTCAAGCAGTGTCTTTGCGCTGAATTTAATGCCGGCCGAAGCGACTGAAGGCAGCGACACCAGTGAACGCACAAGCGTGCCGATCAGAATGGCAAGCACCAGATCGCCAAGCCATGCGTGGCCCGCAAGCTGCACCTGAAAGCGCTCTGCCAGAATGGCGGCACAGCTGACCGCTCCGCAGATGACAATTCCCGGCAAAAGCGGGGTTAGCCAGCGAAGCGAAAATTGGACGGGATGGGCGAGGGTGCGATGGTGTGCCATGGGCAAACCATGCCGCAGCTGCCTGTTTTATTCCATCAAATAATATGGCATATATCGTTCGATAAAATCGAATGAATGACGATGACCTTTGAACAACTCCGCATCTTCATCGCTGTTGCCGAACGCGAGCATCTGACAAGGGCCGCCGAAGCCATCGGTTTGACAGCCTCCGCCGTCAGCTCCGCCATCAAAAATCTTGAAGCCTTTTATAATGTCGAGTTGTTCCACCGCGTCGGCCGCAATATCGAGCTGACCGAAAGTGGCCGTGCGTTTCTAGGCGAAGCCAGGGCCACGCTGGCGCGTGTGCGCAATGCCGAATTGATCCTCTCGGAAATGGGCGGGCTGACGCGGGGCGAAATCACCGTCTGCGCCAGCCAGACCATCGCGAGCTACTGGCTGCCGCCGATCCTGATGCAGTTCAAAAAACTCTATCCCGGCGTCACGGTCCGGCTGGATATCGGCAATACCAGGACGGTAACGCAGGCCGTGCTGGAGGGGCTGGCGGAGGTCGGTTTCATCGAAGGGAAGATCGACGAGCCCGCTCTGATGGTGCAGCCCGTTGTGTCGGACAAACTGCTGGTCGTCACCGGTTCGGCCCATCCCTTTGCCGACGGTCGGTATCTCACCGCGCTGGACATGCTCCATGGCACGTCATGGGTGTTGCGTGAGCAGGGCTCCGGCACGCGCTCCGCCTTTGAGGCGGCGGTGCGGCAGATGGGGGTGGACCCCGCGGAGTTGTCCGTCATGCTGGAATTGCCATCCAATGAGGCGGTGGTGATGGCGGCGCGTTCCGGCGGTGCGGCAACCGCCGTCTCGTCCTCCGTCGCATCCCTGTTCCTGCGGCAGGGACTGCTGGTCCGCTCAGGTATCGATCTACCCGCCCGCAATTTCGCTTTGTTGCGCCACAAGGAACGCCACACCAGCCGGGCGGCGATGGAATTGGAGCGCCTCAGCCGGGCGGCGTCGGAGGACTACAAGGCCGGTCTTGCGGGGTTGTAGAACGCAGAGGCAAGGCGGGTGACGATCATGTCATTTCCCGCGCAATGACATGATGCACGATGCGATAATCCCGACTTTCCTCCCCGAAGGGCGCGAGCGGCCAGTCCCACGCGACAGCAGGTGCGTTAATCTCGACGCCATGCATCAAATCTTCGTGCTGCTGAACGCTTTCATCCTTGCCGATGACGTCGAAGGCCGTGTCCGTCACCAGACAGACCTTGCAGGGCAGACCGGCCAGCGCATCGAGATGCGTGTGAATGAGCCTTGGCATGAGATCATCAGGCGCGTTCGTAAATGTCTCCCGCTCCAGCCGGTGCCGCGCACCGGTGCCGATCTGCGACAGCAGGTTGGCCGAGACGACAAAATCGAGATAGGGCACGCGCCGCAGGAAATCGAGCGGTTCCGCCGGTCGTCCGGCCATGAGATCATCGAATCCGGAGAGATCGCGATTGGCGATTCGGACGTTTTTCTTGGCATTGAAACGTAGCTTCGCCTGCACGCTGGCCAGATGCACCAGATCGACCAGAACGACGGTATCGAACATCGCTACCAGCGCATCATAGGGCACATCCCGCAGCAGGCCGGACCCCAGCACCACGGCCGTCCGCCTCTGCTTCAGCCTTCGCGCCGATTGCAGCAGGAATTGCCGGCTGTTGTTTTCATGCTCCGCCCAGGCGGCGGCGCAGCGGTTGGCGCGTGCCCAGAGATTGACGGAATAGCGGATATGCGGCCGGAATTCTTTCGGCGTAACCGCGCGGGTGGCGGCATATTGCAGGGCTTCGAGGATCATGAATGCCTAACGGTAAATTTCGCGACGATGGCCGATTTCGACCACCAGCACGACCAGCTTGTGGTCCTGTATATCGCAGATGATGCGGTAGTCTCCCACCCGGTAGCGCCAGAAATTCCCGAGTTCGGAACCCTGAAGGGCCGCGCCGGTTTGGCGCGGGTCGTCCAGCGCCGCCAGCCTTTCATGGAGAAAGCTGCGGATACGCCGGCGCACTTCCGGATTTATCTTACGCATCTCTTTCTGGACAAGCGTGTGATATTCAATTGTCCAGATCACGCCAGAACTCCTCGGCGCTTATAACCTTCGATTCTCCGCGCTGGATGCGCCGCGTTGCCTCTTCGGCAAGATAGAGGTCTTCCATATCCTCAATATGTTTCTCGATCGCCTCGCGGATATAATAGGCGGATGTGCGGCCGGTGCGCTCAGACAGCGCTTTCAGCCGCTCATAGGTCTCGTCCGGCAGGCGGATGGCCGTCTGTTTGCTCATTGCTCGCGTCCTTTCCGACTGAAGCGGGATACACGCATCCCACATAGCATCGCTTGCTTTCAGAAGCCAGTAAAACCGGAGCCTTTGCGGCTTGCCGCACCGGGCTTCATCCTCTAAAGCATTTCTCCCAAAAGTGCGCAGCGGTTTTGGGACAAAGACATGCGTAAAAAACAGAATTTAAAGCGCGGCGCGCTTTAACACCGGCATAATTCCAGGAAAATATCGGATCGGCATCATGAGCGAAAAAGCAAAAAAGCCTCAGAAACTGAAAGCCCGCCTGCCGCGTGGCTTCGTGGACCGCTCGGCTGCCGATATCCATGCCACCAACGAGATGATCGACAAGATCCGCAGGGTTTATGAGCTCTATGGCTTCGACCCGATTGAAACGCCGCAGTTCGAATATACCGATGCGCTCGGCAAGTTCCTGCCCGATAGCGACCGCCCGAACGAAGGTGTGTTTTCGCTGCAGGATGACGACGACCAGTGGATGAGCCTGCGCTACGATCTGACCGCACCGCTCGCCCGTCATGTCGCTGAGAACTTCAACGAAATCCAGCTGCCATACCGCACCTATCGCGCCGGTTACGTCTTCCGCAACGAAAAGCCCGGCCCTGGCCGCTTCCGGCAGTTCATGCAGTTCGATGCTGATACGGTGGGTGCAGCCGGCGTGCAGGCCGATGCCGAAATGTGCATGATGATGTCAGATACGCTGGAAGCGCTTGGCATCAAGCGCGGCGACTATGTCATCCGAGTCAACAACCGCAAAGTGCTCGACGGCGTCATGGAAGCCATCGGTCTCGGCGGCGAGGAGAATGCCGGTCGTCGTCTGAACGTGCTGCGCGCCATCGACAAGCTCGACAAGTTCGGCCCGGAAGGCGTGAAGCTGCTGCTCGGTCCCGGCCGCAAGGACGAGTCCGGTGACTTTACCAAGGGTGCCGGTCTCGGTGACGAGCAGATCGAAAAGGTCCTGTTTTTCGTTGGCATCAAGGATTATACGGCGAGCGCCGATGATCTTGCGAAACTGGTTGCGGGCACCTCGAAAGGTGAGGAAGGCGTTGATGAGCTGAACACCATCGGCGCTCTGGTCACCAGTGCCGGATACGGCGCTGATCGCATCAAGATCGACCCCTCAGTCGTGCGCGGCCTCGAATATTACACCGGCCCGGTCTATGAGGCCGAGCTCACCTTCGACGTCACCAATGAAAAGGGCGAAAAGGTCGTGTTCGGATCCGTCGGCGGCGGCGGTCGTTACGACGGCCTCGTTTCGCGCTTCATGGGCCAGCCGGTTCCGGCCACGGGCTTCTCCATTGGCGTTTCTCGGCTGATGACGGCGCTCAAGAACCTCGGCAAGCTCGGACAGGTCAAGCCGCTCGCTCCTGTTCTCATCACCGTCATGGATGGTGATGTGGAGAGCATGGGCCGTTACCAGCGCTTCACGCAGGCGTTGCGCGCTGAAGGCATCCGCGCCGAAATGTACCAGGGCAACTGGAAGAAATTCGGCAACCAGCTGAAATATGCCGACCGCCTCGGCTCCCCCATCGCCATTATTCAGGGCGGTGACGAGCGCGCCGAAGGCGTGGTGCAGATCAAGGACCTGATCGAGGGCAAGCGCCTCTCCGGCGAGATCGAGGACAATGCCAGCTGGCGCGAGGCGCGTGTGGCCCAGGTCAGCGTGCCGGAGGCCGAGCTGGTGGCAAAGGTCCGCGAGATTCTGGAGCATCAGGCAGAGGACGTTCGCCGCGCCACCGAAGGGCGCTGAAGCCATGGGAATCCTTGCGCTCGACCATGTTCAACTGGCGATGCCAGCCGGCCGCGAAGAAGAGGCGCGGGCTTTTTACGGCAGCCTGCTCGGCTTTGCGGAGCAGGCAAAACCTGTCAATCTGGGTGCGCGCGGCGGCTGTTGGTTCAGCCGGGGTTCGACAAAACTGCACCTGGGCGTCGAGCAGGATTTCCGACCGGCGAAAAAAGCCCATCCGGCGTTTCTGGTCGATGATCTCGCAACCTTGCGAAAAACACTTGAAACAGCGGGCTGCCATGTGGTTGAGGATGAGCCGCTGGAAGGGTATCACCGGTTTTATGTCCATGATCCCTTCGGAAACCGCATCGAAATGATGCAGCCGCTCGAACCGTGACGAAAAGTACCGTTCCATGCCCCTGATCGACATGCCGGAATTTGCCGGAGAGCTACTGGAAGAATTCGCTGCGCGCCGTACGAGCCGCGTGAACACGCCTGTGATCCAGCCCGCTGAACCGTTTCTGGATATGGCAGGCGAGGATCTGCGCCGCCGTATCTTCATGACCGAGAGCGAGACGGGGACAAGCCTCTGCCTGCGACCCGAATTCACCATCCCCGTCTGTCTGCGCCATATCGAGACCGCCACCGGCACGCCGAAGCGTTATTCCTATCTCGGTGAAGTCTTCCGTCAGCGCCGTGAGGGCGCGAATGAGTTTTATCAGGCTGGTATCGAGGATCTCGGTGACACCGATATCGCCGCCGCCGATGCGCGTGCGGTCATCGATGCCACCGGGATACTGCGGCGTCTGCTGCCGGGTCGGGCGCTTGCCGTCACGCTGGGCGACCAGCAGGTGTTCGAGGCGGTGGTGGCGGCCCTCGGCCTGCCGCTCGGCTGGCAGAAGCGGCTGGTGCAGGCCTTCGGCGATATGGCGCAGCTCGATGCGCTGCTGGAAAGCCTTGTGCATCCGAAGCCGATGACCGGGCTGGACGCCCGCGTCGCCGGACTATTGGCGACCGGGGATGAGGCGGTGCTGGTCGATTATCTCGACACGGTGATGCAGGAGACCGGCTATTCCACCAATGCAAGCCGCTCGCCACAGGAAATCGCCCGCCGCCTCAGGGAAAAACTGGCCCTTGCGGCGACACGTCTGCCGGATGACAGTTTTGCGCTGCTGAAGCAGTTCCTCGCTCTGAAGGCGCCTCTACCGCAGGCCTCGCAGGTTCTGGCGGATTTTGCCACAAAGGCGAAGCTGAAACTGGATGGGGCGCTTTCCGCTTTCGACAAACGTGTCGCGGCTCTTTCGAACGCTGGCGTTGACCTCGAAACCGTCACCTATGGCGCGGCCTTCGGTCGCCCGCTGGACTATTATACCGGCCTTGTTTTCGAGGTGATGGAAGCGGGTGGAGACAGTGTTCTCGCGGGTGGCGGCCGTTTCGACCGGCTGTTGACGCTGCTCGGCGCACAGGAAAAAATACCGGCCGTGGGCTTCTCGCTCTGGCTGGATCGCATCGAAACGGTGCGCGGGAGTAAGCCATGATCACCATCGCATTGCCCTCCAAGGGCCGGATGAAGGAAGACTCCTCCGCTGTTCTCGAACGCGCCGGGCTGAAAGTCGCGGCCGTCGGCAATGATCGTTCCTATCGCGGCCGCGTCGAAGGTCGCGACGATATCGAGATCGCCTACCTGTCGGCCTCCGAGATCGCCCGCGAGATCGGTGCCGGCACGGTGGATTTCGGCGTGACCGGGGAAGATCTGGTGCGTGAGGGCCTGACCAATGCCGATGCGCAGGTGGAATTTTGCGCCCGTCTCGGTTTCGGCCATGCCGATGTCGTGGTCGCTGTGCCGGAAATCTGGCTGGATGTAGACAGCATGGCCGATCTCGGTGATGTCGCTTCGGAATTCCGCGCCCGCCATGGCAGAAGGCTGGCCATCGCAACCAAATACTGGCGGCTGACGCAGCAGTTCTTTTCGCGCCAGCATGGCATTCAGCTTTACAGGATCGTCGAAAGCCTCGGCGCCACCGAAGGCGCGCCGGCGGCGGGGCAGGCGGATATCATCGTCGATATCACCTCTACGGGTTCGACCCTGAAAGCTAATCACCTGAAAATTCTCTCCGACGGCATCATCGTTCGTTCGGAAGCCTGTTTTGTCCGCGCCCGCAAGCCGGAGCATGAAGGTAATGCGGCGGTGCAAGAGATCGCGTCCCGCATCAAAGCGGCGGTCTGAGAACTAAACAAAAAAAGCCGCCGGATCGCTCCGGCGGCCTTTTTGTTGATGGTCTATTCGGATCAGGCGTGGGCCAGAGCAACACCGCGCTTCGCATCGACGGAATAGGCGCCGGGGCCGAAGGCAGCGAGCAGGATGTAAGCGCCGGCGAGGGTAATGTTCTTCATCAGCATGATGCCGTTCAGCGCATTGATCCAGCCGAGAGCCGGGTCAGGCCAGCCGGGAACGGCAACGGTGCCGCTGTGGAAGACGAGGCCGGTGAAGACGCAGAAGACGGCCAGAGCCCAGGCGGCGATCTTCGTCTGGAAACCGGCGAGAATGGCAAGACCGGTCACGAGTTCGAAAAGACCTGCCAGATAGGCGAGCGCGGTTGCGGCAGGCATGCCGGCGCCGGCGATCATGCCAGCCGTACCGGCCGGATCAGTCAGCTTGCCAAAGCCGGAATAGATGAAGATGAAGGAAAGCAGGATACGGGCAATAAGAACGAGAACGTTCTGGCTGCTGGACATGGAAATCTCCGGTAATTGATCGGCGTGTCGCCGGTTTGGGGCAATGTCTGGAGATATCAATGACGGAAAATCATTCGCCCAGAAAGATGAACAATAGGAGACAATTTGTCTTCATTTTGTGAACGGTCAAGTCCTCCGCGTTGGACGGGCTCAAGAATAGAAGCAACGTCGCTCCAGGCGCGGAAACAGGAAAAGCCCGGTGACCCGACCTTGCTCCTGATCCTGAAAGCCGGAAGGCGCAAGTTTTTCCGCCAGCCGCAGGCGAACGTGCCTGCCGGACATCAAACCCGAAGCGGCCGGTCGGTGCAACTAGACAACGGCCCTCAGAAAGGTGGAAACCGCTTGCGCGGACGTTCGATAAATAGTCATCCCGCCCGCATAACCGTCAGTAATCTTCCAATTTGCGGCTGATTGCAGCGCGCCATTGGGTCTGTCTCAAAAGCGACCAATATCCACCGGCAGCAAACGAAAAAGGGCGATCCGAAGACCGCCCTTTCCTTATTCCGGTGACAGGACTGATTAGAAGTCCATGCCGCCCATGCCGCCGCCCGGCATTGCCGGCATCGGAGCGTCCTTCTTCGGAAGCTCGGCGATCATGGCTTCGGTGGTGATCAGCAGGGAAGCAACCGAAGCTGCGTTCTGCAGAGCCGTGCGAACAACCTTGACCGGGTCGACGATGCCGAGCTGGATCAGGTCGCCATATTCGCCGGTCTGGGCGTTGTAGCCGTAGTTGTCTTCGTTCTTCTCGAGGATCTTGCCGACAACGATGGAAGCTTCGTCACCTGCATTGTCTGCAATCTGGCGAACCAGAGCCTGCAGCGCGCGGCGGATGATGTTGATACCGGCTTCCTGATCGTCGTTTTCACCCTTGGCGGTGATCTTCGTGGACGAACGCAGCAGAGCCACGCCACCACCAGGCACGATGCCTTCCTGAACGGCAGCGCGCGTCGCGTTGAGAGCGTCGTCGATGCGGTCCTTCTTTTCCTTCACTTCGACTTCCGTCGAACCGCCGACGCGGATGACGGCAACGCCGCCAGCGAGCTTGGCAAGACGTTCCTGCAGCTTTTCGCGGTCGTAGTCGGAGGTGGTTTCTTCGATCTGGGCCTTGATCTGGGCAACACGACCTTCGATGTCGGACTTCTGGCCGGCGCCGTCAACGATCGTGGTGTTTTCCTTGGAGATCGAAACCTTCTTCGACTTGCCGAGCATGTCGAGGGTAACGTTTTCGAGCTTGATGCCGAGGTCTTCGGAAATGACGGTACCACCGGTCAGGATGGCGATGTCTTCCAGCATGGCCTTGCGGCGGTCGCCGAAGCCAGGAGCCTTGACGGCAGCGATCTTGAGGCCGCCACGCAGCTTGTTGACGACGAGCGTTGCAAGGGCTTCGCCTTCGACGTCTTCAGCGATGATGACGAGCGGCTTGCCGGTCTGAACGACAGCTTCGAGAACCGGGAGCATGGCCTGGAGGTTCGAGAGCTTCTTTTCGTGCAGAAGAATGTAGGCGTCTTCGAGGTCCGCAACCATCTTTTCAGGGTTGGTCACGAAGTAGGGCGACAGGTAGCCGCGGTCGAACTGCATGCCTTCAACGACTTCGAGTTCGGTTTCAGCGGTCTTGGCTTCTTCAACGGTGATGACGCCTTCGTTGCCAACCTTCTGCATTGCTTCAGCAATGTCGAGACCGATCTGACGCTCGCCGTTTGCAGAGATCGTGCCGACCTGTGCAACTTCTTCAGACGTGTTGATCTTCTTGGCCTTGGCCTGAAGGTCCTTGACGACTTCAGCAACGGCCAGATCGATACCGCGCTTCAGGTCCATCGGGTTCATGCCGGCAGCAACTGCCTTGGAACCTTCGCGAACGATGGCCTGGGCCAGAACGGTCGCGGTGGTGGTGCCGTCACCGGCGATATCGTTGGTCTTGGACGCAACTTCGCGAACGAGCTGTGCGCCCATGTTCTCGAACTTGTCTTCCAGTTCGATTTCCTTGGCGACCGAAACGCCGTCCTTGGTGATGCGCGGAGCGCCGAAGGACTTGTCGATAACGACGTTACGACCCTTCGGGCCGAGGGTTACCTTCACTGCATCAGCAAGAACGTCGACGCCCTTGAGCATCTTTTCGCGCGCTGTGCGGCCGAATTTTACTTCTTTGGCTGCCATGTTCAAAACTCCTGGTTTCGAATGGCCGGACCGGGTCCGGCTTGAAATTTAAGGAAGGATGGGTTGGCCGAAATCAGCCGATGATGCCCATGATGTCGGCTTCCTTCATGATCAGAAGGTCTTCGCCGTTGATCTTGACTTCGGTGCCGGACCACTTGCCGAACAGAACGCGGTCACCAGCCTTGACGTCGAGAGCGACGACCTTGCCGGACTCATCGCGCGCGCCGGAACCGACGGCGACGATTTCGCCTTCCTGCGGCTTTTCCTTGGCGGTATCGGGAATGATGATGCCACCCTTGGTCTTTTCTTCGGACTCAACGCGACGAACGACGACGCGATCGTGAAGCGGGCGGAAATTGGTGCTTGTCATTGTCTAATCCCTCGATCAAATGACTGCGCGAGCTTTTGCAGCTCGCCTGATGGGTGTTAGCACTCTCGTTTGTCGAGTGCCAGCGCAACCGAGATAAGGAGGGCTTCTCCCGGAGTCAAGAACGCCCTGCCTGAAAAATTTTACGGCCTATGGTTATCAGCGTTCCGCGACGGAATTTTTCCCTTCCCGAGCGAAGGCTGTGGCGGCATTCCTTCGGCCTGTTGCGAAGGTTTGGAAGCCACGCGACATTTGTGTCCGGACTGTGCCAGCCGGCTGCTAGCCCGGCGCGCCGGCGCTTTTTTCCTTGCCATCGGCCTTCCGCTTTGCGATGTGACGCACACCCTCTTCTCGCATCCGGAAAGCATCTCATGGCCCACCGCATTCATACTCTCGGCGACATCACTGATGGGTTCGATGTCATTCTTTCGGATGTCTGGGGCGTATTGCACAATGGTGTCAGCGCTTTTCCGGATGCGGCGATTGCGCTGCGGACCGCGCGCGAGGCCGGCAAGACGGTCGTGCTCATCACCAATTCTCCGCGTCCTGCCCCCGGCGTCATCGCGCAGCTTCGTGTGCTCGGCGTGCCCGACGAGGCCTATGACCGCATCATCACCTCAGGCGACGTCACGCGCGGCCTGATAGCGGAAGGCCCCAGAAAGGTCTTCCTGCTTGGTCCCGAGCGAGACATGCCGCTGCTCGAAGGCCTCGATGTCGAGGTGGTTGGCGAAGCGGAGGCTGACTCTGTCGTCTGCACCGGCTTTTTCGACGACGAGACCGAAACGCCGGAAGATTATACCGACATGCTCAAGAGCTTCGTCGCCCGCAAGGTCCCGATGATTTGCGCCAACCCGGATCTGGTGGTCGAGCGCGGCGAGCGCATCATTCCCTGTGCCGGCGCCATGGCCGCTTATTACGAACAGCTCGGCGGCGAAGTCCGCATCGCCGGGAAGCCGCATGCACCGATCTATGAGGCCTGCCTGGCTGCGGCCAAGGAGGTGCGCGGTGCTTTCGCCAAGGATCGCGTTCTCGCCATCGGCGATGGCATGCCGACGGATGTGAAGGGTGCGATTGCGAGCGGCCTCAACCTTCTTTATATCAGCGGCGGTATTCACGTCGCCGAATATACGCTGAACGGCCAGACGGACGAGGCGCTTCTGAATGCCTATCTCAAGGGGCAAGGTGCTTCTCCCGGCTGGTGGATGCCTAGACTGGCCTGAGGGCGTCTCGCCTCATCAACAGCTGGCGCTGGAATGGATCGACTGTCATGACCGTCTTTCACCGCAATGAACAAAAGGAGCCGCTGCCCGAAGCTCTTCGTGGCGGCGTCGTCGCCATCGGCAATTTCGATGGCGTGCATCGCGGCCACCGGGCCGTGCTCGATCGTGCGCTTGAACTGGCGGAAGCCCGCGGCGTCCCCGCGCTGGTGCTGACCTTCGAGCCGCATCCCCGTTCCGTGTTCAGGCCCGACACGCCCGTGTTCCGCCTCACACCCGCCCCTTTGAAAGCGCGCATCCTCGAAGCTATCGGTTTCCGCTCCGTCATCGAATATCCGTTCGACCGCGAGTTTTCGCAGCGCTCGGCGGAAGAATTCGTCCAGTCCATCCTGATTGACTGGCTGCATGCCAACGCCGTCGTCACAGGCTTCGATTTCCATTTCGGCAAGGGTCGGGAAGGTGGGCCGGCATTCCTGATGGAAGCAGGCAAACGCCATGGTTTCGACGTGACTCTGGTGGATGCCTTCCGCGACGAGGGCGCGGATGTCGTCTCTTCCAGTCGGATACGTTCGCTTCTGCGCGAGGGCGATGTGGCGGGCGCCGCGGGCCTGCTCGGTTACCGTTTCACGGTGGAAAGCGAAGTCATCGGCGGCCAGAAGCTCGGCCGCACGCTCGGTTACCCCACCGCCAACATGGCCCTGGCGCCGGAAACGGAGCTGAAGGCCGGCATCTATGCCGTCCGCTTCCGACGGCCTGATGGCTCGATCCGCGACGGCGTGGCGAGCTTCGGTTATCGCCCGACCGTCACTGACAACGGCGCAGCGCTGCTCGAAACATTCGTTTTTGATTTTTCGGGCGATCTCTATGGCGAGGTCTGCTCGGTCTCCTTCTTCGGCCACCTGCGCGATGAATTGAAGTTCGACGGGCTCGATCCGCTGGTTGCCCAGATCAGGCGCGATGAAGAGGAGGCGAGGGCGATACTTTCGGGCGTGCGTCCGCTCAGCGAACTGGATGCGAAGATCGCATTCTGACCCTCAGTCGTCGCCTCTCCCATTACCGTCGCTTTTCACTTCCTTTTTGCCGGGAAACCGCATAAACAACCGTCCATGTCCCAATACCGGTTGAAATTTGCAGTTCAGATTGGCCGAATTATTGGCCCGGCCTTCCGCCCGCTCTGAGAGAGCCGGAAGGTCCGGGATTTTGGCGCTTCCATCACATGTGGTTTTTAGGACATGTGGAATGACATGGCGCTTTCCGAATTTGCCCTCTTTGCAATTGAGATCGCGCGACCGATACGGCGCGCAACAACGGTACGATTATGAGCGACACCGCAGAAAAACTGGACTACTCCACCACCCTCTATCTGCCGCAGACGGATTTTCCGATGCGCGCCGGCTTGCCGCAGAAGGAACCGGAAACGGTAAAACGCTGGCAGGAGATGGGCCTTTACAAGAAGCTGCGCGCCTCGGCCGCCGGCCGCGAGAAATTCGTGCTGCATGACGGCCCGCCCTATGCCAACGGCAACATCCATATCGGCCATGCGCTGAACAAGATCCTGAAGGACGTCATCACCCGCTCGTTCCAGATGCGCGGTTACGATGCCAATTACGTGCCGGGCTGGGATTGCCACGGCCTGCCGATCGAATGGAAGATCGAGGAAGCCTACCGCGCCAAGGGCAAGAACAAGGACGAGGTTCCGGTCAACGAATTCCGCAAGGAGTGCCGTGAGTTCGCGGCCGGCTGGATCAAGGTCCAGTCGGAAGAGTTCAAGCGCCTCGGCATCGAGGGCGACTTCGAAAACCCCTACACGACGATGAACTTCCACGCCGAAGCCCGTATCGCCGGCGAACTTTTGAAGATCGCCAAGAGCGGCCAACTCTACCGCGGTTCCAAGCCGATCATGTGGTCGGTCGTGGAACGTACGGCGCTGGCGGAAGCGGAAGTCGAATATCATGACGTCGAGAGCGACACGATCTGGGTGAAGTTCCCGGTCGTTGAGGGCTCTGCCGAGCTCAATGGCGCTTCGATCGTCATCTGGACGACCACGCCTTGGACGATCCCGGGCAACCGCGCCGTCTCGTTTTCCTCGCGCATCGCCTATGGCCTTTACGAGGTCACGGCAGCGACGAATGATTTCGGGCCGCAGCCGGGCGAAAAACTCGTTTTCGCAGACAAGCTGGCTGCCGAGTGCTTTGCCAAGGCAAAGCTCGAATTCACACGCCTGCGCGATGTGAAAGCGGAAGAACTCGCGGCTGTCACCTGCGCCCACCCGCTGGCTTCGCTGGGTTACACCTTCCCTGTTCCGGTTCTCGATGGCGATCACGTCACCGACGATGCCGGTACCGGCTTTGTGCACACGGCCCCCGGCCATGGCCGCGAGGACTTTGACGCGTGGATGGCGCAGGCGCGCGATCTGGAAGCGCGCGGCATCTCCTCCAAGATACCGTTCACGGTCGGCGACGACGGTTTCTACACCGAAGACGCCCCCGGTTTCGGCCCGTCGGCCGAAGGCGGTGCTGCCCGCGTCATGGACGATAACGGCAAGAAGGGTGACGCCAATGATCGCGTCATCAAGGCGCTGATCACGGAAAACAACCTGTTTGCCCGCGGCCGTCTGAAGCACAGCTATCCGCATAGCTGGCGCTCCAAGAAGCCTGTCATCTTCCGCAACACGCCGCAATGGTTCGTCTATATGGACAAGGAACTGGGCGACGGCACAACGCTGCGCTCCCGTTCGCTTTCCGCCATCGACCAGACCCGCTTCGTGCCGGCTTCCGGCCAGAACCGCCTGCGCGCCATGATCGAAGGCCGTCCAGACTGGGTTCTATCGCGCCAGCGCAGCTGGGGCGTGCCGATCGCCGTATTCGCCGACGAGAAAGGTGAAGTTCTGGTCGACGAAGCCGTCAACGCCCGCATCCTCGAGGCCTTCGAGGCCGAAGGCGCGGACGCCTGGTTCGCCGAAGGCGCCAAGGAACGCTTCCTCGGCAATGACCACGACCACGCCAAGTGGCAGCAGGTCATGGATATCCTCGACGTCTGGTTCGACAGCGGCTGCACCCACACCTTCACGCTGGAAGACCGGCCAGATTTGAAATGGCCGGCGGATGTCTATCTGGAAGGCTCCGACCAGCATCGCGGCTGGTTCCATTCGTCCCTGCTGGAAAGCTGCGCGACGCGTGGCCGTGCGCCCTACAATGCCGTTGTGACCCACGGTTTCACCATGGACGAGCAGGGGCGCAAGCAGTCGAAGTCGCTCGGCAACGTGGTCGCCCCGCAGGAAGTCATGAGCCAGTCGGGTGCCGATATCCTGCGCCTCTGGGTGATGACAACGGATTACTGGGAAGACCAGCGCCTCGGCAAGGCCATCATCCAGACCAATGTCGATGCCTATCGCAAGCTGCGCAACACCATCCGCTGGATGCTCGGCACACTCGCCCATTACAAGGGCGAGGAGATCGCCTATGACGATCTGCCAGAGCTGGAAAAGCTGGTGCTGCACCGCCTGTCCGAACTGGATGGCGTTGTTCGCGAAGGTTATGACGGCTTCGAGTTCAAGAAGATCACCCGCGCGCTGATCGACTTTGCCAATGTCGAGCTTTCGGCCTTCTATTTCGACGTCCGCAAGGACACGCTTTATTGCGACGCGCCCTCGTCACTGAAGCGTCGCGCAGCCCTGTCGGTCATCGCCAAGCTGTTCGATTGCCTGGTGACGTGGCTTGCCCCCATGCTGCCCTTCACCACGGAAGAAGCGTGGCTGTCGCGCTACCCGGATGCGGAGTCGGTGCATCTCGCCCAGTTCCCGGAAATCCCGGCAAACTGGAAGAATGATGCGCTGGAAGCGAAGTGGGAGAAAATCCGCAAGGTCCGCACCGTCGTGACGGGTGCGCTTGAAGTCGAGCGCCGTGAAAAGCGCATCGGCTCCTCGCTGGAGGCAGCACCTGTCGTCCACATCGCCGACGCCGATCTGCTGGCCGCGCTGAAGGATCAGGACTTTGCCGAAATCTGCATCACCTCAGCCATCACGGTTGTGGGTGACGAAGGCCCTGCTGACGGTTTCCGCCTGCCGGAAGTGCCGAAGGTTGTGGTCGAGCAGAAGCTGGCGGAGGGCGTGAAATGCGCCCGTTCGTGGCGCATCACCACCGATGTCGGGTCCGATCCGGATTATCCTGACGTTTCTGCCCGCGATGCGGCGGCCCTGCGTGAGCTTGCCGCACTCTCGTAATGAAAATGACCGGATGAATTGCGCTTTGCCTCTTCATCCGGTACACCTGCCTGAAAATGGCCGGATTTGCACGGCAATGCGGGCTGCCGCCTGCCGAAAGACGATGTCTGGCGAAGTGGGACGGACGGCTGGAAGGGTTTCAATGAAGACGATGCAGGGTAATGCGCAGGGTTTGGGCATGTTTCGCACGGTTGTTGGCGTCACGACGATAGGCGTGCTGCTGGGCGCCTGCACCAGCCCGACCTACGGAACGGGCAAGACGGCGGCCGAACAGCTCGTCGACGACCTGGGCAACGCAACCTCGATCACCGGCGACCAGAGCAAGCGCAACCTGAAATATGGCCCGCGCCCCGGGCTCGTTGTTCCCGCCCAGGCCCGCGCCGAACAGCTGACCACACCGCAGCAGAACATGGCCAACCGCGAAAACAACCCGCAGTGGGTCGAATCGCCGGAAGAAACCCGCGAACGTCTGCGCGACGAGGCGGATGCCAACAAGAACAACCCGCATTACCGCTCGCCGCTGCTCGCAGGTAACGGTACGGCCGGTCAGATGACCGAAAGCCAGAAGTGGGAAGCCTTCCGCAAGGCCAAGGCCGAAGCACAGGGCGGTTCCGTCGTCAACGCACAGCGCAAGTTCCTGACCGATCCGCCGGCTGAATATCGCAGCGTTCCGCAGGATCAGCTGACCGATCTCGGCGAACCCGAGCAGAAGAAGGAAAAGCGCCGCAAGAAAGAAGCGGCTGTTGCGGGCACCGGCAAGAGCTGGTGGAACCCCTTCCAATAAAGACAATGGCGGCCTGCGGGAGATTTGATCCTCCCGGAGGCTGCTTAGTCGTCGAGACGTTTCTCGCGAAAAAACTGCCGCAGGATGTCTGCGCTTTCGCTTTCCGCCATTCCTGAATAGACATCGGGCGCATGGTGGCAGGTGGGTTGGCTGAAGAAGCGAACGCCGCTCTCCACGGCGCCGCCCTTCGGGTCCCGTGCGCCGTAATAAAGTCTGCGGATACGGGCAAACGAGATCGCCGCCGCGCACATGGTGCAGGGCTCCAGCGTCACGTAGAGATCGGCATCGGTCAGGCGTTCCTGTCCCAATGCCTCGCAGGCCATGCGGATCGCGGCGATTTCGGCGTGCGCCGTCACATCATGCAATTCCCGGGTACGATTGCCGGATTTGGCGATGACGCGCCCGTTCAGAACCACGACCGCGCCGATCGGAACCTCATTCCGCTCAGCCGCGGCACGGGCTTCCGCCAGCGCCAGTTCCATGAAATGCGTCCTTTCGGCCATTGCGTTTCAATTTCCTCTTAACCCTTGTGCTTGGACCTGATAGGACAGCCCAAACAACAGGCAAACAGCAAATGACATTTAAAGACAAGCCGAAGCGTGACGGCGGCAAGACATTTAGCCGCGACAAGAAGCCCAAAGGCCCAGGCAAGCCGGCCGCACAGCGCGACGCCAAGCCCGCCGAGGCAAAGGCAGCGCCGCTGCCGGAAACCGTTGGTGGCTCCAAACCCGAGCGTATCTCCAAAATCATGGCGCGCGCCGGCGTAGCCTCGCGCCGCGACGTCGAGCGCATGATCATGGAAGGCCGTGTGTCGCTGAACGGCGTTAAGCTGGACACGCCCGTCGTCAACGCCACGCTGTCGGACAAGATCGAAGTGGACGGCATGCCTATCCGTGGTGCCGAGCGCACGCGGCTGTGGCTCTACCACAAGCCCGCCGGTCTGGTGACCACCAATTCCGACCCGGAAGGCCGCCCGACCGTCTTCGATAATCTTCCCGCAGAGCTGCCGCGCGTCCTCTCCATCGGCCGCCTCGATATCAACACCGAAGGCCTGCTGCTGCTGACCAATGATGGCGGTCTTTCCCGCGTGCTGGAACTGCCGACCACCGGCTGGTTGCGCCGGTACCGCGTGCGGGCCCATGGCGAAGTGGATCAGGCAGCGCTCGACAAGCTGAAGGAAGGCATTGCCGTCGATGGCGTGCTCTACGGCGCAATCGATGCCACGCTCGATCGCACGCAGGGTCACAATGTGTGGATCAGCATGGGCCTGCGCGAAGGCAAGAACCGCGAGATCAAGAACGTGCTCGGCGCGCTTGGTCTTGAGGTGAACCGCCTGATCCGCGTATCCTACGGCCCGTTCCAGCTCGGCGATCTGCCCGAAGGCAAGGTGCTCGAAGTGCGCGGCCGCATGCTGCGCGACCAGCTGGGCCCACGCCTGATAGAACAGGCTGGCGCCAATTTCGACGCGCCGATCTACAATAATGTCACCGAAGATGAGGACGACAGTGCGCCGAAGCGGCCCGTGAAGTCCGAATGGGCAAAGAGCGACGCGCCTGCTGGCAGGGAGCGGTCCGACAAGGGCGGCAAGTCCGAGGATCGTCGCGAAAAGGCGCTCGGCCGCCTCGATACCAAGCGCGGCGACAAGCCCGCCGGAAAATTTGCCGCGAAACCTGCGGGTAAGTTCGGCGCGAAGGGCCGCAGCGAGGATGAGGGTGACGACCGCCGCCCACGCCAGCCCGCTGGCACGAGCCGCACGGCGAATGTCTGGATGGCGCCCGGTGCAAGGCCGACGCGTGATGGCAAGGAGCGCAAGTCTTCCGCCCGCGCGGAGGCCGAAAGCCTGTTCAAGAAACCATCTGCGCAGGATGAAGCCCGCCGCAACGTCGTGCGACATGCGGATGCCGAAGGCGAGTGGATCCGCTCCGACTCCCCGCGCGAAGAAGAAGGTGGCCGTGGACGCGGCGACCGTCCGCGCGGCGAAAAGAGTTTTGGTGATCGTGGTGGACGCGGCGGAAAGTCTTTTGGCGACCGTCCCTTCCGTGACCGGCCACGCGAGGATGGCGACCGCCCGCGCGGTCAAAAGAGCTTCGGCGACCGTCCGGCTCGCGGTGACAAGCCCTTTGGCGACCGGCCGTTCCGTGACCGCCCGCGTGAGGACGGCGACCGTGATCGCCCCCGTGGCGAAAAGAGCTTTGGTGACCGCACCGCCCGTGGTGAAAGACCTGCCGGTGACCGCCCCTTCCGCGACAGGCCCCGTGAAGACGGCGATCGCCCGCGCGGCGCGCGCCCGGCCGGCGACAAGCCCCGCGGTGGCAAGCCGGGGGGCAAGCCAGGCTTCGGCAAGCCGTCTTTCGCCAAGTCGGGCGAGCGTGGCGAGCGTTCTGTTTTCTCAGGCAAGAGCAAAGGCCCCGGTGGTCCCGGTGGCGGCAAGCCGGGCGGCAAAGGCCCGGGTGGCAAACCTTCTGGAGGCAGGGGAATGACACGTAATGCGGATCGTAGGCGGTGAGTTTCGCGGCCGCACATTGGCCGCGCCGAAATCGAATTCCATTCGTCCGACTATCGACAGGACAAGGGAAAGCCTCTTCAACATTCTGAGCCACGCCTATCCGGAAAGTCTTGACGGCACGCGCGTTCTGGACGTTTTCGCCGGAACGGGTGCGGTTGGGCTGGAGGCGCTGTCGCGCGGCTGTCGCGTGGCGCTGTTCGTCGAGAACGGCGTCGAGGGCAGGGGCCTTCTGTGGGAAAACATCGATGCGCTCGGCCTGCATGGTCGCGCCCGTATCTTGCGGCGTGACGCCACCAAGCTCGGCGGCGTCAACAACATCGAGCCCTTCGATCTTCTTTTCGCCGATCCGCCCTATGGTCACGGCCACGGCGAAAAGGCGTTTGCGGCGGCCCATACCGGCGGTTGGCTGAACCCCGGCGCGCTTGCCATCCTGGAAGAGCGCGGCGATGTGGCAGTCAATGTCGATCCGGCGTTCAGGCTGCTCGAAAGCCGCATCTTCGGCGACACGAAAATGCATTTCTACCGCTACGAGCCCTGACGGGACACGTCCCGTCAGTCACGGTCTTGTCTTGTTTGCGCAATAGGCAGAACCCTTACCGTGGTAAACTTCTGGGGTGTTTTGCATGGAGCAGGCTGGCAACGAGGGGATCACGATCGTCAGCGCCGGAGAAGAGGTTCCCGGGCGCGACGGTCAAAAAGGCCATGAGCCGACATTCGGACTGGCGCTCGGCGGCGGCGGCGCGCGCGGCATCTGCCATATCAATGTCGTCGAGGCGCTTGACGAACTCGGCATCCGGCCGGTCGCAATCTCCGGTTCTTCCATCGGGTCCATCATCGGCGCGGGCATGGCTGCCGGCATGTCAGGCCGCGGCATCCGCGAGTACACGCTCGAACTCATGGGACGCAAGGGCTCCGTCGCCAACCGGCTCTGGAGCCTGGGTCCCGCTTCGATGCGCCACGCAGCCCATGGCTTTCGCTTCGGACAGTTCAATCTCGAACTTATTCTTCACGCCTTGATGCCACAGGCGTTGCCGAAGGAGTTCTCCGAACTCGCCATTCCGCTGAAAGTCATAACAACCGATTATTACGCCCAGACCGAAGTGGTGGTCGAAAGCGGTGAGATCATTGAGGCGCTGGCGGCCTCAGCCGCCATTCCGGCGCTGTTCATGCCGGTTCGTATCGACGGTCGCATCATGATCGATGGCGGCATCTTCAATCCGGTCCCCTATGAGCATCTGCTTGACCACGCCGATATCGTGATCGGCGTTGATGTCGTCGGTGGCCCGGAAGGGGATGGAACCACCATGCCCAGCCGATTGGAAAGCCTGTTCGGCGCCAGCCAGTTGATGATGCAGGCGGCGATTGCGCTGAAACTCAGGCTGCGCCCGCCGCACATCTTCCTGCGCCCGCCGGTGCACCGTTTCGGCGTGCTGGATTTCTTGAAGTCGGAAGAGGTGCTGAATGCGTCGTCCAGCATCAAGGATGATCTGAAGCGGCAGATTGAAATACAGGTAGAGCTATTTCATCGCGGGCAGGGTGTGGAGGCCTAAGCAGCAATCCCTGAGTATTTGCTAGGAACAAGCGGTTGCCACTGGTTTCTTCTCCCCGCCGGGGAGAAGGTGGCCCGAAGGGTCGGATGAGGGGGCAACGCCAGCAATTGACAGCACCCTTGCCCCCTCATCCCGATGCCGCGGACTTCTCCCCCGGGGGGAGAAGAAACAAGCCGCTTGATCCCTGCATCCCTTAAAATTACACCGAAACTTCCGTCTCGTTGTCTTCCATATCCTCTTCCTCCTCCCGCTTTTCCGCCTTGTTCTTCGGCTTCATCAGCGGCTCCGGCTTCACCTCGCGAACCGGCTTGTTGTGCAGCATCTGCCGGCCGGCGGCGAGGCCTTCGACGGCTTGCAGTTCCAGCCGCTGTTCATCGCGTTCGCGAATGTCATCGGAGATGGCGAGCGCCCTTTCACCATCCATATCCAGCCCCTCCAGAATGCGCCTGCCGAACAGCAGGCCGGATTCCAGCGTCTCGCGAATTTCATATTCCACACCCTTTTTCCTGAGGTCGATGGAATGAATGCGATCATAGGAGCGGACATAGATGCGCACGCTTGGAAATTCCGACTGGATCATGTCGATGATACGGTCGGTCACGTCCTTTTTATGGGTGCAGACCGCCACGAGATCGGCCCGTTCGATCCCCGCGGCGATCAACACGTCCTTGCGGGTGCCATCGCCGAAAAAGAT
Source organism: Agrobacterium sp. DE0009 (assembly GCF_007680755.1). Classification (NCBI taxonomy): domain Bacteria; kingdom Pseudomonadati; phylum Pseudomonadota; class Alphaproteobacteria; order Hyphomicrobiales; family Rhizobiaceae; genus Agrobacterium; species Agrobacterium sp. DE0009. The sequence goes on along the minus strand of NZ_VEIU01000001.1, from coordinate 1,252,210 downwards.
ACGGAAGCCGAACCGCGAGGCCTGACGTACGCGGTCGGCCGAACTGTCGATGACGGTCACGTCGCGACCGCCGGCAAGCAGGATCTGTGAAGCAATCTGGCCGAAACGGGAAAAGCCGATCATCAGCACATCCGCGCCCGCGCCATCGAAATCCTCCTCAAGCTTGTCTTCCTCCGCGTCCTCCGCCGTCAGACGCCTGGAAATCACCGCCAGAAGCGGTGTTAGGGCCATGGAAAGCGTGACCACGGCGACAAGGATCGAGGCGGTTGCCTGCGGGAATAAACCCGACGCGGCAGCCGTCGTGAAAAGCACGAAACCGAACTCGCCGCCCTGCGCAAGCAGCAGGGCAATGCGGCTCGACGCATAGCGCGACGAGCCGGCGATCCGACATACCCCATAGATCAGCGCGCCCTTGACCGCCATCATGGCAGGCACGGCGATCAGGATGAGGACCAGATGCTCCCAGACGATATGGATATGCAGCGACATGCCGACAGCCATGAAGAACAGCGCCAGAAACAGGCCACGAAATGGCTCGATATCCGCTTCCAACTCGTGGCGATAGGATGATTCTGACAGCATCAGCCCCGCCAACAGCGCGCCCATGCCCATCGACAGGCCGACCATTTCCATGATGGCCGCTGCACCGATGACGACAAAAAGGGCCGCCGCAATCATGACCTCGCGTGCGCCGGTGCGGGCGATGATCTGGAACATGGGGGTGAGAAGATACCGCCCGGCAAGGATCATCCCGGCCACCGCGACGACGGAGGCAATGAGATCGGACACCATCGAATCCGTCGGCACATCGGGCCGGTTGGAAAGAATGGTGACGAGCGCCAGCAGCGGCACGATGGCAAGATCCTGAAACAGCAGGATCGAAAAGGAGCGGTTGCCGTGCCGCGTGTTCATGTCGCCGTCATCTTCGAGAATCTGCAGCGCAAAGGCCGTGGAGGAAAGCGCAAGACCGAACCCGGCCACCACGCTTCCGCGCCAGTCGATCAGCCCTGCCCACCACGCGATTGCCGCCAGCGCGCTGCCGGTCACCAGCACCTGCGCCAGCCCCAGCCCCAGAATGTCGCGCCGCATCTGCCAGATGCGCGATGGCTTGAGTTCCAGCCCGATGATGAAGAGCAGGAAAACCACGCCGAGTTCGGAGACGTTGAAGATGTCCTTCGCATCCGTGACCAGATGCAGGAACGGTCCGATGATGATGCCGGCCACGAGATAGCCGAGCACAGTCCCAAGGCCCAGCTTGCGGAAAACAGACGCCGCAATGACCGCACCGGCCAGAAGCAGCAGGGGTTCGGAAAAGAGAGCGTCGTGCTCGGTCATGGTGGCGGACTTTCGAATAAGGCGGCGACAACGCGGTGCTGAAGGAGAAAGCGGCGTTTCGCCCTTGATGCGGGGTTGCTGGCACAATAAATGGAACAGGAATGAAAGGCCAACTCATGTCCTCAGAAATAGATTCTTCCAAACTTCTCGATCGCGCCAGCGAACTTGTAGACCTCGCCCGCGCCGCCGGCGCCGATGAGGCCGATGCAGTTGTCGTCCGCTCCCGCTCGCAATCGGTCGGCGTGCGGCTGGGCAAGGTGGAAAGCACCGAATCCTCCGAAAGCGACGATTTTTCGCTGCGTGTTTTCGTTGGGCGCCGGGTGGCCAGCGTTTCGGCCAATCCGGGCTTTGACCTGAAAACGCTGGCCGAGCGGGCTGTCGCCATGGCGAAGGTTTCGCCGGAAGACCCCTTTGCCTGCCTTGCGGACAAGGAACGGCTGGCGACATCCTATGACGATCTCCAGCTTTTCGACGCGACGGACGTTTCGGCGGATCAGCTTCGGGAAGCGGCCCTTGCTGCGGAAGAGGCGGCCCTCTCGGTCAAGGGCGTCAGCAATTCTTCGGGCGCGGGTGCATCGAGCGGTATGGGCGGTCTCGTACTCGTCACCTCGCATGGCTTTGCCGGCAGCTACATGGGCAGCCGCTTCAGCCGTTCGGTCAGCGTCATCGCTGGCGAAGGCACAAAGATGGAGCGCGACTACGATTTCGACAGTCGCCTTTATTATGCCGATCTCGATGCAGCCGAAGAGATCGGCCGCCGCGCCGGTGAAAAAGTCGTGCGTCGCGTCGGCCCGCGGCAGGTCGATACCGGCAGCAACATCACGGTGGTCTTCGATCCGCGGATCGCGCGCGGTTTTGTCGGCGCAATCGCCGGTGCCATCAACGGCGCTTCGGTTGCCCGCAAGACCAGCTTCCTGCGCGACAAGATGGGCCAGCAGGTGCTGAAAAAAGGTCTTTATCTCACCGACGATCCTCAGATCGTACGTGGTCCTTCATCCCGTCCTTTCGACGGCGAAGGTGTGCGCGGCGAAAAAATGACGATGATCGAGGACGGCGTTTTGAAGCACTGGTTCCTCTCCACCTCGACCGCGCGCGAACTCGGCCTTGAAACAAACGGTCGCGGCGTGCGCGGCGGCACATCGGTCTCGCCCGCCTCGACCAATCTCGCGCTCGAACCGGGCGACTTGTCGCCGGAGGATTTGCTGAGCCAGGTCGGATCAGGCTTTTACGTCACAGAACTCATTGGCCACGGCGCCAATATGATCACCGGCGAATATAGCTGCGGCGCAAGCGGCTTCTGGATCGAGAATGGCGAAAAGACCTTCCCGGTCTCCGAAGTCACCATCGCCTCGAACCTGAAAGACATGTTCATGCGGGTCACGCCGGCCAATGATATCGACCGCAAATATGGCGTAGCGGCCCCGACGCTTGCCATTGAAGGCATGACGATCGCGGGCAAGTGACGCGGCCTGCGGGTTGTTTTCGCCGGCACTTTATGTGCAAGTGCGAAGGGAAAAACGGGCGCGCCGTTTGAGGCGCGCGGAAAAGACGGCAAGATGAACACTATGGCTGAGGCCCGCTGGGCCTCCGATCTGAGATTGGTGCTTGAAGCCGCCCGCAAGGCGGGCGAGACGGCGCTGGGTTTTTTCCGCAAGGACCCCGAGGTTTGGTGGAAGAATGGCGGGCTTTCGCCCGTCAGCGCGGCGGACTATGCCGCCAATGAGATTCTCGAAACCATTCTGCGCGCCGCCCGGCCTGATTACGGCTGGCTTTCCGAAGAGACGGATGACGATACGGACAGGCTGGCGCGTACGACGGTCTTCGTCGTCGATCCCATTGATGGCACGCGCGCCTTCATTAACGGCAGGGATACGTGGTGCATCAGCGTTGCCGTGGTGCATGAAGGGCGACCGGTGGTGGGCGTGCTCGTCGCACCGGCGCTGTCGGAGGAGTTCGCCGCGATAGAAGGCGGTTTGGCGATGAAAAACGGCAGCCCCATCACCGCGAGCCTTGGCAATGCCGGCCCGTTTCACCTCGCCGCCGCCGCAGAAACGATCACGCGGCTGCCGGAAGCGATGCGCAACAACGTCGAGCGCGTCCCGCATGTGCCTTCACTGGCCTACCGACTGGCCATGGTGGCGGATGGCCGCATCGACGGAACGCTGGTCCTGCCGAACTCGCACGAGTGGGATCTGGCCGCCGCCGATCTGATCCTCGAACGCGCCGGCGGCCAGCTTGCGGGGCTCGATGGCAAACCTCTGATGTATAATCGCCGCCAGGTGAACCACCCCGCCTTGTGCGCCGCAGCAAATTATGCGCTGCCAGCACTTTTGAAAGCGTTTTCACATCCGTCTGACGGTTGACGTTTGGCGGGAAATCCCGCAGATGAAGGCCTCTCTCAGAATTCAAGAAAGAGATAAAGATATGACGGAAACTGGCAAACCGAAACAGCTGCTGCACCTCGTTTTCGGCGGCGAACTGGAAAACCTTCAGGATGTTCAGTTCCGGGATTTGAATGCGCTCGACATCGTCGGCATCTATCCGGATTACGCTTCGGCGCTGACCGCCTGGAAGTCCAAGGCGCAGATGACCGTCGATAACGCCCATATGCGTTATTTTATCGTGCATATGCACCGTCTTCTCAATCCCGACGATAAAATTTGAGTCCTTTTGCCCTTGCGTTGTAATACTATTGGGTGAAGGCGGGCCTACCTGTGATTCCTGCTTGAGACGGCAGGACACGGTATTGCGACACGAGAAAATGTGATCGCGCTTTCCTTTCCGATGACAAAAAATGACGCAATTTGAGAAGAAGTAGGCGGCGATAACAACAGCACAGGGGCAGGGCATTGCGCGGAATGATCAAGGACAGAATGTCATGAGCAGCCGTATCGCACGTTTTGCTCTCTCCGGTTACCGTATTGCCGGTATCGCCGCTTACCCATTCGCCAAACCCTATCTTTCCTACCGTGCCGCCAAGGGCAAGGAAGACAAGCGCCGCCGGCTTGAGCGTTTCGGTTACGCCAGCGCCGAGCGCCCGCGCGGACCGCTCGTCTGGTTCCACGCCGCAAGTGTCGGCGAAACGCTCGCCCTCATCCCGCTGATCCGCGAAATCCGCAAGCGCGATATTTTCGTTCTCCTCACCACGGGCACGGTGACGTCGGCGGAACTTACACGGACCCGGCTGGGGGACGATGTGATCCACCAATATGTGCCGCTCGATATCAAGATTGCCGTCAACCGTTTCCTGACCTACTGGGCACCCGATGCTGCCATCACGGCTGAGTCCGAAATCTGGCCGGTGACGATGATGGAACTGGAGCGTCGCCACATTCCGCAGATCCGAGTGAACGCGCGTCTCTCGGACCGGTCCTTCGACCGCTGGAACAACCGTCACGATATTGCTGAATCGCTGTTTTCCAAGTTGGCGCTCGTGGTGGCGCAATCCGATCTCGATGCCGAACGTTTCCGCGATCTCGGCTCCTGGCCGGTGGTGATTTCGGGAAACCTTAAGGGCGACACGGACCCGCCGCCCTGCGATGACGCGCTTCTGGAGACCTATCGAAAACAGATCGGTAGTCGCAAGACATGGGCGGCGATCTCGACCTTTGACGGCGAGGAGAAGGCGGCGGCCACCGTGCATGCGGCTATCAAGTCCCGAAACGGCCAATTGACCATCATCGTGCCACGCCATCCCGAGCGTGGCGATGAGGTGGAAGCGATGTTGAAGGCGATGAACCTGTCGGTCGCCCGCCGCAGCCGGAATGACGCCATCACCCCTGAAACCGATGTTTTCCTTGGCGATTCCATCGGCGAAATGGGGCTTTACCTGCGTTTGACCGAACTTGCCTTTGTCGGCCGCTCCCTGACGGCGGAGGGCGGGCAGAACCCGCTGGAGCCAGCCATGCTCGGCTGTGCCGTTCTTTCCGGCGCGCATGTTCAGAATTTCCGCGAGGCCTATCAGAAGCTCATCCGGGCCGGTGGCGCGCGCATCATCCGGGATGTCGAAATGCTGGCCAAGGCGGTGCATTACCTGCTGGTCAACGACAATGAGCGTTACAAGATGATCGATGCTGGCAACCGCGTCATTCAGGATATGCGCGGTGCGCTTTCCCTGACCGTCAAGGCTCTTGAGCCCTATATCAATCCGCTGACGGTCTCGGCCAAGTTGCAGCCACGGAGTGCCATCGGTTCATGGTAGCGGATATCCAACTTGACCCGGCACAATCGATTGCCGCTGTGCTCTTCGACAAGGACGGCACGCTTCTAGGTTATGATGCGAGCTGGGGTCCGGTGAACCGGGAACTGGCGGCGATTGCAGCCAGGGGCGATCCCGCGTTAGCCGACAGGCTTCTTGTCGCCTGCGGCATGGACCCCGTGACTGGCCATGTCGTGCCTGACAGCCTCCTCGCCGCCGGCAATACCGCCGAAATCGCCGCCGGTCTCGTTGCCGCCGGCTCGCCTTGCGATGTCGTGGAACTGACGGCTCGTCTCGACCGGTTGTTCACGGAGGCGGCGGATAAATCGGTGCCCGTCACCGATCTCAAGGCGTTTTTTGCACGGCTGAAGGCGCGAGGTTACAAGCTCGGCATCGCCTCCAGCGACAATGAAAATTCCATTCGACAGACCGCCATTCGCTTTGGTTTTGAAAGCGATATCGATTTCGTGGCGGGTTATGACAGCGGTTACGGCACCAAGCCGCAGCCCGGCATGGTCCTCGGCTTCTGTAAGGCGATCGGTATCGCTCCCGACCGCGTGGCCGTTGTCGGCGACAATAACCACGATCTCCATATGGCAAAAAACGCCGGCGCGGGTCTCAGGGTCGCCGTTCTCACCGGCACCGGCTCGCGCGAAAGCCTGGGGGCGGATGCCCATTATTGTTTCGATGACATCACCGGGCTTGAAGCGCTGCTGCCTGAACGGGCTGTTTAAGACGGGAACCGCCCGTCTCTTCCGTCATTCCGGCCTTCAGCCGGAACCCAGCGAGATTAAGTCCTTGGGCTGAAAAGACTCTTCCCGCCGCGCAGACGCGCCCGGATGGATTGCGGCTCAGGGGCGGAGTGACGGAGAGCTTTTTGCAATTTACGGTTTTTTCTGGCAAACAACCTCCCAGACGTGGAATGGCGAACGGAATGCCGTGGGCGATGCGGCCGGGAGCGGGAATAGATGGTTTCTGAAGCGCCGCCCTTCTGGTGGCAGAAAGCAGGCTGGCAGGCATGGCTCCTGTCACCTTTTTCGCTTCTTTATGGCAAGGTCGCCGGCCGGCGCATGCGGACGGCAAAACGGGCAAGCGTTCCCGTCCCGGTCATCTGCATCGGCAATTTCACGGTTGGCGGGGCGGGGAAAACGCCGACGGCGATCGCCGTGGCGCGGGCCGCGCTCGCGAGGGGAATGAAGCCTGGTTTCCTGAGCCGCGGTTATGGCGGCACGCTTGATGTGACCACGCTTGTCGATGCGCAGCACCACCGCGCCGCCGATGTCGGCGATGAGCCGCTTCTTCTGGCGCGCGAGGCGGTGACGGTCATTTCACGCAGACGCGTGGAAGGTGCCCGCAGGCTTGTGAAGGAAGGCGTCGATCTTATCATCATGGACGATGGTTTCCAAAGTGCACGGCTCACGCTCGATTATGCGCTTGTGGTGATCGATACGGTGCGCGGCATAGGCAATGGCCATCTTGTGCCGGGCGGTCCGGTGAGAGCGCCGCTTGCCGAGCAGATGCGGCAGATGACCGGACTGCTCAAAGTGGGCAAGGGCCATGCCGCCGATCCGCTGGTGCGGCAGGCGGCAAAGGCCGCCAAACCCGTTTTTGTGGCCGCAATTACGCCGCAGGAGCCGGAAGATTTCCGGGGCAAGCGCGTGTTGGCTTTTGCCGGTATTGCCGATCCCGGCAAATTCTATCGCACGGTCGAGGCGCTCGGCGGGGAGATCGTGCAGAGCCGCTCCTTCCCCGATCATCATCATTTCAGCGATGATGAAATTGACGATCTTCTGAAGGATTCCGAAAAACAGCATTTGCAACTGGTCACGACCGCAAAGGACGCGGTGCGGCTGCGCGGACACCACGGCCGGGCCGAGGAGCTTCTGTGGAACAGCCAGGTGATCGAAATCGACATGGTGTTCGATGATCCCCATGCGGCTGGCACGATCATCGAAACGGCGGTGGCACACTGTCGCGCCCGGCTGCTGCGGGAAAATGCGCGGACGTCGTTTTAAGAGATTGTCGAAGGTCCGGAAACCGCTTCTGCGTCGTGCTCGGGCCTGTCCCGAGCATCTGCACCCTATCGATTTATACGACATCGGCAGCTCTTCGGCACACGGCCGGGGATGACATCAAGTGAGGGTGCCGGCCGCCTTTGAAACTGCACCTGAGAACGCCGCTTTAAAGACGGAAACGCGTCAGCACGCCGGTTTCGACCTATGCCGGAAGACCCCGGTCTTTCTTTTCAGCCTCCAGCGAAGCCGCCGCATCCAGATATGCCTCCTGCCGGGCGACGCTCCAGTAGCGCAGCTCGTCGAGCGGGATGGTTTTGCCTGTCACGGCGCAGATGACATGCGAGCCGGTCTGGACGATGCGGAAGTCACCGTCGAGATATTCGATGACGGCAGGGCGGTTTCCGCCTCCTTCAAATCTATTCATCCGTTTTCGTCTCCTGCTCTGTCCTGTCAGGGCACCCAGTCCGAAACGGCGCAGCGTTCTCCTGAACAATCCGGATGCTCCAATATCTGAATTTATATAGGCCGGGGCGGCTCAAGGCCAGCCCTGACGCCCTTGCATTTGAGAAGGCGTCAGCTTCGACCGAAGAGCCGTTCTATATCGGAAAGTTTCAATTCGATATAGGTCGGCCGGCCATGATTGCACTGGCCGGAACCTGGCGTGTTTTCCATTTGCCGCAGCAGGGCGTTCATCTCCTCCGGCCGCATGCGCCGGCCGGAGCGGACGGAGCCGTGGCAGGCCATGGTGGCCGCGACATATTCCAGCTTGTTCGCAAGCGTGGAAGCGGCATCCCATTCGGCGATCTCATCGGCAAGCTGGCGCACCAGCCCTTGCACATTGACCTCTCCCAGCATGGCGGGCGTTTCCCTGACAGCAACAGCGCCCGGGCCGAAACGATCGATGACGAGGCCCAGTGCATCGAAACCGGCCGCATGCTCCATCAGCCGGTCGCAATCTTCCTCGGGCAGGTCGATGATTTCTGGAATGAGCAACACCTGGGAAGCCGGTCGTTTCGCGTGCAGCGCCGTGCGCATCTGCTCGAACACAAGCCGCTCGTGGGCGGCGTGCTGATCGACGATGACAAGGCCGCTCTCCGTCTGCGCGATGATGTAGTTTTCGTGCAGCTGCGCCCGCGCGGCCCCAAGCGGGAAGCGCGCCGGCTCAGGAGCTGTGGCCGCAGCCTCGTACATTTCCTGTGGCTCCGCCCGCGCGGTGGGCATGGTCATGTCGTAAAAGCGCGACTTGCCCGCTTCCGCAAACTGCATGTTGCCGGAAACGGGAAGCGGCCTTGAGGGCGATGTGGTCGCGGACCATGATGCGGTTGCGGCCATGGCGGGGGAGGGTCGCAGGCCCGAGGGACTGTAGCCCGGGCGGAAGGCATTCATCATCTGGCTCGCCCCCGTCGTTGCAGCCCTGTCGCCATCGCGCGTCAGCGCCTGGCGGATCGCGCCGACGATCAGCCCCCGTATGAGGCCTGGATCGCGAAACCGCACGTCAGATTTCGCCGGATGCACGTTCACATCCACAAAAGCGGGATCGAGCGTGATCGACAGCACCGCGACCGGGTAGCGCCCATGCGGCACGGTTTCGGCGTAGGCGCCGCGAATGGCGGATAAAAGCAGCTTGTCCTGAACCGGGCGTCCGTTGACAAAGACATATTGATGCGCGGAGTTGCCGCGGTTGAACGTGGGAACGCCGGCATAACCGGTCAACGTCACATCCTCACGGCCCGCATCGATTTCAATCGCATTATCCTTGAAGTCGGCACCGAGAATCTGCGCCATGCGGGCGAGGTGGTCGTCTCCCGTCGAGGGGATTTCGAGCGTCGACCGATCCGTACCTGACAGCACGAAACGAATATGCGGGAAGGCGATCGCCATGCGCTTGACGACTTCCGTGATGGCCGCGGCCTCGGCGCGTTCGGTCTTTAGGAATTTCAGCCGGGCAGGGGTGGCGAAAAACAGATCGCGCACCTCAACGATGGTGCCTGCATTGGAGGCGGCCGGCCGTACATCCGAAACCTTGCCGCCGGTAACCGAAATCACCGAGCCCTGCTGCGCGCCCTGCTGCCGGCTCGTGATCGTCAGCTTGGCGACCGAACCGATGGAGGGCAGGGCCTCGCCACGAAAACCGAGGGTGCGGATATCGTCGAGATTGTCGGATATTTTCGAGGTGCAGTGCCGCCTGACCGCAAGCTCCAGATCGGCCGGCGACATGCCACAGCCATTGTCGGTGATCCGCACGAGGCCCTTGCCGCCGCCAGCCGTTGCAATCTCGATGCGGGTGGCGCCCGCGTCAATAGCGTTTTCGACAAGTTCCTTCGTGGCGCTGGACGGTCGTTCGATGACCTCTCCGGCGGCGATCTGGTTGATGAGAGTTTCTGAGAGCTGCTTGATGGCCATGATCATCATTTTCGCGGATTCGCCACAGCTTCGAAAGGGGAAAACCGGACCGGGACAGGTTTTCACCTGTTTTGCGGCATCTCATTCTTATAGTCGGGAGGGCTTAAGCGTTAATCCGCCTTTAATCGGCCTCGATTATGGTGAGCCGGCTTGAAATGACCGCAGGAACGGGGCCGCCTTCATCTGGCGGTGTGTGACGTCGACTTTGGGTGAGCGTCATCTTCCCCTCAAGACTGCTTCAAGTGGCAAACCCTGATGTCCTCTTTTTCGGTTCATCCCGGCAATCGCTCCTGGCGATTCCTCCAGAAACATAGGCCTGACCCCTGAAAAACAGGCGGGAGTTTGCAGTTGAGTGATTTGGCGTCCTCTGGCGCGGGCGTTCATACGTTGATGCTTGATGCCCTTTGCGACGCGCTTGGCGCGGCGGTCGTCGTTTGCGACCGCAATGATCACATCCTGTTTGCCAGCCGGAAGCTTCTCAGTTTCTTTCCGCTCGAAGAGGCCGTCATCGGTCCGGGCGCACGTCTGCGCGACTATCTGAACGCCCTTTACGATTGTTATCTTGTCGAGGCCGACAGCCTCCATGCCAATGCCCGCCAGCTGGGACGTGAGGAGTGGATCGGCGAACGACTGGCGCTGCACTGGAAAGAACGGTCGGAAAAGACGGAACGGCTGAAGGGGGAGCGGTTCTTACGCTTCGTCATGAACCGCCTGCCATCCGGCCTTGGCATCAGCGTTATCGCCGATATTTCCGAGCAGAAGAAGCGGGAGGAGCAGTGGCGCATCGATCTCGAGCGCGTCCAGCTGATCGAAGACATCCTCGACAACCTCCCTTTTCCCGTCTTCGTCAAGGATCGTAATCTCGCCTATGCCGCCGTTAACAAATCCGCCTGTGCGCTGGTGGAGACGAGCGCGGAAAGCATTCTCGGCCGCACGGTTTTCGATCTTCACTCGCGCAAGGTTGCCCGCCGGATCGACGCAGCGGATCGCAAGGTGCTGGATAGCGGCATCCCGGCGCTGATCCCGGAAAGGGTGCGGCGCCTGAACGGCGAAGAAGTCCTGGCCATCACCCGCAAGCACCGTGTGGGCCGGGCCGGCCGGTATTTCCTCGTCACGACCATGGAGGATGTGACCGCTCTCGCGACGGTCGATGAGACCGGTACACCCATCATCCCATCGCTGGAACATGTCCCCTTTGTGTCGTCCGTTTACGGCAAGGACGGCGATGTCGACAGCCGAAGCGAGCTTTTAAAGAGCAAGGCTGTCCTGATCGTCTCTGAAAGCGTGGGCTTTGCCGAAGAGGCCGGACGGCAGCTCGCTGCGGGCGGCATGGATCACGCGGCGGTGAGAAGCGAGGATGAGCAACGCGCCTTTATCGATGTTGCGGCCTCTGCCGGTGTCACCATCGATGTGGTCGTCGTTGACGCTCAAATGAGTGTCGCGTGCCTCGATATTGCTGAAGCGCATGGTCTGTCCGTCGTCACGATCGAGCAGGAAGACATCGACGGGTCTCTCCTGCGTGACCTCGCCGCCGCTTTCAAGGCCCTGCCGAAAACGAAGGACGCCGAACAGGATTGGGAGATCACGACCGACGACCTTCCCGACTTTGCAGGCGCAGGTCGGGTGGGCGACGTTCTTCTCGTTGAGGACAACAGGGTCAACCAGATCGTTTTTTCCCAGATCCTGGAAGGTCTCGGGCTCTCCTGGCGGCTGGCGACCACGGGCGAAGAGGCCCTGCGGCTTTTTGCAGAACAACCGCCATCCATCGTGCTGCTGGACACGACGCTTGCCGATATCGACGGCTTTGAAGCTGCCCGGCGGATGCGCGGACTGGGCGGCGACAGGCATATTCCCATCGTTGGCGTCATCACCCACGCCTTCGACGGAGATCTCGATAAATGTCTCGCCGCGGGCATGGACGACATGCTGCTGAAACCCGTGAGCCCGGACATGGTTGAAGCCATTTTCCTGAAGCTGATCGGCGAGGACGCCCTGCGGCTGCACGCCTGAGAATTCCGTTCTTTCAAGGCTATGGCTTTTTTAATACTTGCCCTGCATTGTGTGCGCGTCGACACAGGATTCACGAGATGCAGGAATGAAACGGGCAGAGCCGCAGGCGTTGCAGGTCAGCCAGAATGAGCTGCAGGCCATGGCCTATAGCGATCCGCTGACGGGGCTCGGCAATCGCTACCGCCTGCGGGACAAGATCCGCATGCTTGCGAGCGAACGGTCCAGCGATCCTGCGCCCTTTACGGTCGGTATTGCCAATATCGACGGTTTCAAACCCATCAACGATCTTTTCGGCGTTCAGGCGGGCGATGAAATCCTTTGCCAGGTGGCGCACCGGCTAAAGGCCTGCATTCCCGATGGTGCCATCGTAACGCGCCATGACGGCGACGAGTTTGCCTTCGTGCTGCCGCTGGTTTTCGAGCGCACCGGCGCGGAGCGCATCGGCAACATGATCAAGGACGTGCTGTCGGCCCCTTACGATCTCGGCGACCGCAATGTCCGCCTGTCATCGTCTTTCGGTTTTGCCATCTATCCCTTCGCCGGCGATGAATTCGAGGATCTGCTGAAAAGCGCCGAGACCGCGCTCTACCGCTCGAAACGGCGCGGCCGTGGCCAGATCACCGTCTATTCGCGGGAAATCGCGCAGGAAATGAAGCGCGCCACGCAGCTGGAGCAGGCGCTCAGAAACGCCATCATCACCGATGCGATCGACGTGCATTTCCAGCCCATCGTCCGGCTGGAAGAAGCGAAGGTTATCGGGTTCGAGGCGCTCGCCCGCTGGAACGATCCGGACCTCGGTTTCGTATCGCCTGCCGTTTTCGTTCCGCTCGCCGAAGAACGCGGTTTCATCGATGCACTTTCCGAGACGCTGCTCAGGAAGGCGGCCGAAGCGGCGCTGTTCTGGCCGCGTGAGCTTTTTCTCTCCTTCAACCTGTCTTCGGCGCAGTTGATGGACCCCAGCACGGCGGACAATATCCTGTCCATTCTCGCGCGTGTGGGGCTCGATCCGCACCGGCTGGAGCTGGAAATCACCGAAACGGCCGTCATGACCTCGGCCGATACCGCCCAGCGCATCATCAGCGAGCTACAGGGGGCGGGCGTGCGCATCTCGCTCGACGATTTCGGCACCGGCCAGTCGAGTCTTGGCCGGCTGCGTGACTTTACCTTCGACAAGGTCAAGATCGACCGCGCCTTCGTGTCCCGCATCAGCAGTGACCGTCCTTCCGAACATATCATCAAGGCCATCGTTGCGATGTGCGAAGGGCTTGATCTCGAAGTGGTGGCGGAAGGGATAGAAGAGCGGGCGGAAGAGGAAAAACTGCGCGCGCTTGGCTGCGCTATGGGGCAGGGCTATTTTTACGGTCGCCCTGCCGATGCCGCTGCCACCCAGCGATACCTGCACGAAAACTATCGGGAAATATTGTCGGATATCTCCTGAGATGGTTTGCATCGGGCATTCGCTGGGATGCGCAATGCCCGATCTTCCGTCAGAGTTTGTAGAGCGGCTCGAACCTGCCCTTGACGTCGACACCGAGTTCGAAGGTCAAGCCGTGCTGCGGATTATCGGCAATCGCGTCCTCATCGAGATTCTCACGCGCTGATGTGACGAGCAGGCGCGAGGCATAAGGGCCGATAAAGGCGGGGCAGGTGGTCTGTCCGGCAGGCACTTCATATCGGGCAATATGGTTGCCGTTGGCATCATAGCGATCGACCGCGCCTTCGCCCCAGCGTGCATTCCAGATGTGCCCCTCGGCATCGCAGACCGATCCGTCGACGCCACCATCGGCCTCGCTGGAATCGTTAAAGAGCTCCGCCTTGCCGGTCGGCAGACCGGTCGCGGCATCGAGCGGCACGCGCATCAGCCTGTTGACGTCGGTATCGACGAAATAACCCGTCGCGCCATCAGGCGAGAAGCAGATCGAATTCGGAATGCTGATATCCGAAAACAGCGTTGTCACCGTGCCTTTGGCGACATGATAGATGCTGCCGGCGCCGGTCTCCGCCTTGCGGCCCATGGTGCCGATCCAGAATGCGCCGGAGGGGTGGACGCGTCCATCATTGGAGCGGTTGCCGGGCATGTCGCTTTCAAGTTCTGCATGCAGGCTCAGCACGCCTGTTGCCGTATCCCGCAGGAACAGGCCATCGTCGGAGGCGATCAGTTGCTTGCTGTCGCTCACCTTCGCAAGCGCGCTTCCCATGAAGGGCAGGGTGTGCACGGTCTTGCGGCCGGAGGCGAGGTGCAACTCATGCAATTCGCGGCCTATAATGTTGAACCACCAGGCGGTTCCCGTCGCCGGATCGAAGGTCGGCCCCTCGCCGAGCAGCATGGGGGTATCGTCAAGAACACGTCCGGTGAACGGAAAAACTGTTGCCACGCTGTTATCCTCCAATGGCTGCATCATAGGCTGACAGGGTGACGGTTGCGCGTTCACGCACGTCGGCAGCCGTCATGCCGGGCTTGTAAAGGCTGGTGCCGAGCCCGAAGGCAGTAATGCCGGCCGACGTGTATTCCGAAAAATTCCTGTCGGAAACGCCGCCGACAGCGGCAATCACCAGATCCTTGGGCAGGATGGTCCTGATCGCGTTGATACCCGCCGGGCCGATGATGCTGGCGGGGAAAAATTTGAGTCCGGTGGCACCTGCCTTCGCGGCCACCAGCGCTTCAGTTGGGGTGAGAACACCCGGCATGGTCACCATTCCCTTTTCACGCGCTGCGGTAATGACCTCAGCATCCGCATTGGGGCTTACCATCAGCTTGCCGCCGGCGGCGTCGAGAGAAGCGACGTCGTCGACGCTGAGGACCGTGCCAGCCCCGATCAGGCAATCCGCCGGCGCCATCTTTGCGGCGATTTCGATGGACTGGAAGGGGTCGGGTGAGTTGAGAGGGATCTCGATGGCGCGGAAGCCGGTCTCTATCAGCGCGCCGACGACGCCTTCGGTTTCCTCGGGTTTCAGGCCGCGCAGAATGGCGATCAGCGGATATTTGATGGACGGAAAGGGAATACGCATGGTCGATCTTTCTTCTTATGGCCAGATGGCACTGGCAGCGGCCAGCAATCCGCGCCGCACGGCGTCGTCGGCGTCAATGACCGTATAGTGGATATCAAGCGCGGTGAAGGCGGCTTCGTAAAGCGCGCCAAGCGCACCGGAACCGATCAGAACCACCGGCGTGTCTCGTGTTGCAGCCGAATGAGCGCCAGCGATTTCCAGTCCGATCATGATGCCGGAGAGCTTGGCTTTGGCGTCCGTGGCGGTGAGGCCGTGCAGCAATTGGCCGGAGCGCAGGGTGAAAAGGCGATTGGTCGCAAGCTGCGGCGTGGCGTAGATGTCGCGGACCGCTGCCGTGAAGGCGGCATGCTCGCCGGTAAAGGCGTCGGCGTCTGCCACCGCATGGGAAAGGATGGTCTGCTTCGAAATGACGTCGAAGAGTTCGCCGGTCATGAAGGTGGCAAATTCCGTCACGCCGTCATCCCGGACGGTAACCCATTTGGAATGGGTGCCCGGCATGCAGACCAGCGCTTCACCCGCCCCGGAGGAGGCGAGGGCGCCGAGCAATTGCGTTTCCTCGCCGCGCATCACGTCGGGCGCATCTTTATCCCGTTGCGCCAGCCCCGGCAGAATGCGAACATCCCGCACCTGCTCAGGGACGCGAACCGCGCCATCAAGCACCCGCGAAAGCGATGCCGGCACGTCGATATAGCCCGCTTCAACCCAGCCCTGTCGCGCGCCCGCCATGCCGCAGACAAGAACCGGCAAGCCTTCAGGCGCGCCGATGGCGTCGAGATGCGATTGCAGGACCTCGGCAAAACCGGTCCGCATGGCCGTGGTCATGCCCTCCGAACTTCTGCGTTCTGCCAGCACCGCGCCCGACCGGCTCAGGAGCCAGAGCCGGAAACTGGTCGTGCCCCAGTCGACGGCGATGAAAGCGGGTTCGGACATTATAGGAGGCCTCCGTCTACGATTATGGATTGCGCCGTGATGGCGCCTGATGCCGATGATGCGAGAAACAGGCACGGGCCCGAGAGATCGGCGGCGACGAGCGTGCGCTTCAGGCATTGCCGCGCGGTGGTGGCGGCAATGCCCTCATCCGTGAGCCACAGTTCCTTCTGTCGCTCCGTCACGATCATGCCGGGCAGCAGCGTGTTGACGCGGATATTCTCCGGCCCCAGCCGGCCGGCAAGGCTTTTCGTCAACCCGATGATTCCGGCCTTCGCCGCTGCATAGGACGGCAGTTCGCCCATGTTCAGCAAAAACGAGATCGACGAGAAATTGACGATGGATGCATCCGCCGCCTGTCTGAGATAGGGCAGGGCGGCCTGGACGGTAAAGAACATCTGCTTGAGATTGACGGCCTGATTGGCATCCCAATAGGCTTCCGTCACGGCGTCTATGTCATGACGATCGTCCCAGGCGGCATTGTTGACCAGGACCTTGATGCCATCGGTGGCGGAGGCCGCTGCCTCCACCGTCTTCCCGATCGCCGCTATATCCCGCAGATCGGCTTTGAAAAAATGGACCGGATGCTCGGCCGTCGCCGCAAGCCGCTTGACGAGTGCAACGCTCGGCTCTTCGGCGATGTCAATGAACGAGACCTTCGCGCCCTGCATGGCAAAGGCTTCCACCAGACTTGCCCCGATGCCGGACCCGCCGCCCGTGACCAGCACGCCCGCATCCTTAAGGTCTGGAAATCGGGCTTGTGTCATCGGCATCATCTCATCCAAGAACGCTTGATTGTTCCAATATTCGGAACTAGATTTTAATAAATGGAATTATTCTCTTGGCGTGACCGTCATGTCAAGGCAAATGGCGGTGGATTGTCATGTCCGATCATAAAAACCCCAATGGGCAGGAGCCTGAAGCGGTTCCAACCCCGCGGCAGAAACGCGGGACGGATACCGGCACGCTCGGCAAGGCCGTCTCGTTGCTTGAATTGATCGCCTTTGCCGAAAAACCCATGCGCTTTACCGATGTGGTCGACGCTTGCGGCCAGCCGCGCGGCACGGTCCATCGCCAGCTCTCCCATCTTGTTGCCGAAGGGCTTGTCGATCATGCGGCCGACCAGACCTACGCGGTTGGGCTGAGGCTGTTGCAATTGGCCGCAAAGGCATGGAGCGGCAACGACCTGCGCAGCGTCGCGGGTCCGCATCTGTCTGCCTTGCAGCAGGCGACGCAGGAATCCGTCCATCTCGCCGTGTTGAATGGTAATCAGGTCACTTATCTCGACAAGATGGAAGGTCAGCATACATTGCGCATGCACTCGCAGGTCGGCAAAACCTCACCGGTCTATTGCACCGGGGTGGGCAAGGCAGCGCTGTCGCTGCTGCCCGTTGAAGAGCTGACCCGACTGGCGGCGGAACTGGAGTATCACCGCTTCACCGACAATACGATTGTGACGGCCGAAGCGCTCGTTGCCGATGTGGAAGCGATTTTCCAGAACGGTTACGGTTTCGACCTTCAGGAGCATGAGCTCGGAATTCACTGCATAGCCGCGCCTGTCCGCGCGCCGGGCCGCAACTTCCGGGCGGCGATATCTGTCACTGGTCCCGCCTATCGTGTGGATATCGCCCAGCTTCGACGGTGGGCTCCCCTGTTGCGTCAAACCGCCGATAATATTTCCGCTGATCTTGCCTGCAGATTATCCCCGGTTGCAGGAAATTGAAGAAAACAAGCCGGTCAATCGGCAGACTTCGCTGGTGGAGCAGGCCGCAACGCGCTTCACTGACCATCTTCCAATACTATTTCCGACTATTCGAAATTTATTTTCAACTTTCGTTTGCGTGAATCGTTTTGTTGAGTAACATCCGCAACAATTTCCGCGCAAAGGCAGCCTTTGCAGCGGCATTTCTCTTTCTCGAAGAACAGCTTTCATGCAGAAAACAGAGGCGGCAGCCTTAAAGTCGATTGGTGTTGATTGCGTTCGCGAGATCGCTGGCCTTAACACGCAGTTCGATATTTTCCGCTTTTTGAAGCGGCTGACCGAAGCGTGGGAATTCAAGGCTTTCATGGTGCTTGACCTCTCCACCGAGGTCTCGAGCGAATTGTCGCAATACACTGTCATCACAAGCTGGCCGGCCGAACTGCTGCAACGTTATGATGAAGAAGGGGAGTTGCAGCACAGCCGGGTCATGGCGCAGCTCAGAAAATCCACCGTGCCCTTTTCCGTCTCGCTGGAATTTCTGGTCGAAGGCGAGGGGCACGTGCTGAAGAAAAGCGTGGTCGCGCTTTTCGAACGCTTCGAGATGATCAATTCCGTCTGGTTTCCGGTGCATGATGTCACGCTCACACGCGGTGCCGTCTCCTTTTCCGGCAACAAGACGGTGCTGCCCGAGGCGCGGCTGGCCGAGCTTTTTTACATCTCCGCGCATGTCTTTGCCCGCCTATCCGAGATCCGCCGTCTTGATCTGCGTGTTCCCGAAACATTGAGCGAGCGCGAGATTGACTGCCTGAACTGGACCGCCGCCGGCAAGACCAGTGCGGAGATCGCAGAGATCATGATGTTGTCGGAACACACCATCAATCACTATCTCAATCGAGCCACGAAAAAACTCGATACGGTCAACCGCACCCAGGCCGTTGCGAAGGCCCTGCGCGTCGGCATCATAAAGTAGCGAAACCGTAATTTTTTCATTGTGATAAAGCGCATCCTGGGCGATCCTCCTTCCGAATCACCGGAAAGGAGAAATCGTTGCCGGAACGGCATAGGATTAAAGCGGGATTTTCTCCGACTATCGATTGCGCCGTGCTGATAGCCGCTGCCGAAAAAGGCTTTGCTGCCGATGAAGGCATCGATCTTGATCTCTACAGACAGCCCTCCGCCTCCACTGTGCTGTCGGCACTCGGCAACGACGATATCCATGTTGCCCACCTTCCCGCACCGGTGCCCGTCGGCTCCGCCGTTGGCCTCGATGATCTGCCGGCCAATATCGTCGGCGTTTTCACGCTCTCCCTTGGCGGATCGGCAACGACCGTTTCCCATGATTTTTACGACGAGCTGTATCGCGAGGGGTTGAAGCTGCCCGATCCCGGCGCCTTCGGACGGGCCATGGCCCGCGTCTGTGCGGCGCGACGCACGGAGGGTAGAAAGCCCCCGGTTTTTGCCGTCGAAGACTTTGTTTCGACACCGCTTTACACCCTTCGATATCTGCTTGGCAGCTATGGCGTGCTGCTCGGCCGCGATATGGAAATCGTTGAAGCCTTGCCCAAGGCCATGCCGGGACTGCTGGAAAGTGGCGAGGTCGATGCTCTCTGCGCGGCAGAGCCGGCAGGCAGCGCCGTGGTGCTGGGCGGGAACGGCCGCATTGTTACGACGGGGGCGCTGGTCTGGCACAACGCCCCCGAAAAGATACTGGCGGTGAAAACGCCATGGGCGGAAAACAACGCTGCTGTTCTGGAAGCGCTGCTGCGCGCGCTTTACCGCGCCGGGGAATGGTGTGCGAATACGACGAATATCGAGGAACTCGCCGGCATTCTGGCCGCCCCGCAATATCTCGATGAAAATGGCGAATATCTGCTGCCGGCACTGACGGGCTATATTTCCACCTCGCTCAAGGACATGCAGCGTTTTCAGGAGTTTTTCGTCACCAGCGCCAAGGCTGCCAATTTCCCCTGGCAAAGCCAGGCCCTCTGGTTCTTCAGTCAGATGGTGCGTTGGGGCGAGGTCTCGGCCGACTACCGTAAAGATGCAGCCATGGTCGAGGCAGCCCGCAACGCCTACCGGCCGGATATTTTCCGCAAGGCCATGAAGCCGCTCTTCGTGCCGGTGCCCGGCGCCAATCTGAAGCTGGAGGGAACCCTGAAGGAACCCGTTCACGTCGGCGCATCCCGCACGGGCCTTGTCCTCGGCCCCGACTGTTTTTTTGACGGCCGCGTCTTTGATCCTGAAAGGCTGGCGATGGACGACGAAATCTGAAACCGCAGCGGTAAGTCGTCACGAATGCGTCGCCATGACGCTTTGCCATTGGCGAAGCGCCAAGGCTTGTCTATGGATGGCACGCAATAGCGATCGGATGAAGTAGCGGGAGCAGGATTATGGCAGAGGTCAGCAGAAGTCAGGTTGAAAAGGCGCTCGAGGCCGTCATTTATCCTGGCAGCGATAAGAACATCGTCGCGCTTGGCATGGTCTCGGAAATCTTCATCGCTGATGGCAAGGCGTATTTTTCGATCACTGTGCCTGCCGACAAGGCGTCGGAAATGGAACCGCTCAGGCTTGCAGCCGAACGGGCTGCCAAGGGTGTGGAAGGCATTGTCGGCGCGGTTGTGGCGTTGACGGCCGATCGCAAACCCGGCCAGCAGCAACCCGCCCCACCGCGCCCGGCCGCCGCACCCGGTCGGCCCGCCGCCGGACCCGGTCGGCCCGCCGCCGCGCCCGGTCGGCCCGCCACGCAGCCCGGCTCGTCGAAGGTTGGCGTTCCGGGTGTTAAGTCCATTATCGCCGTAGCTTCGGGCAAGGGCGGAGTGGGCAAGTCGACGACATCGGTCAATCTCGCGCTTGGCCTGCAATCGCTCGGCCTCAAGGTCGGTATGCTCGACGCCGATATTTACGGCCCATCGCTGCCGCGATTGCTTAAAATTTCCGGTCGCCCAAAACAACAGGAAGACCGCATCATTCTTCCCATGGAGAATTATGGGCTGAAGGTCATGTCCATGGGCTTTCTGGTGGATGAGGAAGCAGCGATGATCTGGCGCGGACCCATGGTGCAGTCCGCCCTGATGCAGATGCTGCGCGAAGTGGCTTGGGGTGACCTGGACGTGTTGGTGCTCGACATGCCGCCCGGCACCGGCGATGCACAGCTGACCATCGCCCAGCAGGTGCCGCTCGCCGGGGCCGTCATCGTCTCCACGCCGCAGGATCTGGCGCTCGCCGATGCGCGCAAGGGCATCACCATGTTCCAGAAGGTAGAGGTGCCGCTCCTCGGCGTCGTGGAGAATATGAGCTACTTCATCGCCCCGGACACCGGCGCGCGCTACGATATTTTCGGCCATGGCGGCGCGAAGGCGGAAGCTGAAAGGATCGGGGTTCCCTTTCTCGGCGAGGTGCCGCTCACCATCGCCATACGCGAATTGTCGGACGCGGGAACGCCTGTTGTCGTCGCCGATCCCAACGGTCCGCAGGCTGCGATCTATCGCGATATCGCTGAAAAAGTCTGGGCGCGCATCGGGACGAGCGAGCGAAAAGCCGCGCCGAAGATCGTTTTCGAATAACGCGCCGGGCATGGCTCATACTCGGCGACGCATCTGCCTTCTTTAAATAGATGTTCGAAAACAGAAGGTTATCCGGAGGTACGCGATAGCTTTTCTGGATTCGAGCGCAAGAAATGCTTCGCCTGCAATGCTGTTGCGAAAAAATATTGCTTGATTGCATTCCGCTTTGGGCGCATACGCCTGCGCCGTTTGGCTCTTGGTCCATCGGGCTTTCGGGATTGGGTGATCCCGCTCGTTCCGTCGTTCCCTGAAGTGTCGTCCAAAGGTTTGCCGACCGCAAACAGGATATGTTAAGCAGCATTGCGGTAAGCCTGCGATGCGGAGCGGAGAAACGGATTGATAAAAGCCTATCGCGCCAATTGCGAGGCGATCAGCCTGTCGGCACACGACGGCTCCGGACCGATTCCCGACGACATCGTCTGGATCGATCTCGTCAATCCGGACAGGGCGGAAGAGCAGCATGTGGAAAAGCTGCTGGGCGTCGAGCTGCCCACACGCGAAGACCTGAAGGATATCGAGCCCTCCAGCCGACTCTATATGGAAGACGCCAATGTCTTCATGACAGCGTCTCTGGTGTGGAAGGCGGATTCGGACGATCCGCGCCTGACCGACGTTGCCTTTGTTCTGGCCGGCAACCGTTTGGTGACGATCCGCTATGCAGAGCCGAAATCCTTCCATCTTTTTATCGCTGCCATTACCCGCGCGCCCCATGAGATGCGCAGCGGCACGGCGCTGCTATTGAAGCTGCTCGAAACCATTGTCGACCGCACGGCGGAAATTCTCGAAAATTCGGTCGCCGGGATCGATAATCTCGCTGCGGATATTCTCGGTAGCCAGGCCCGTTCCAAGCGCAAGGCACCGCGGTATCTCGAGGATCGTCTTACCAATATTGCTGCCTATCATCGGCTGATTTCGAAGGTCCGCGTCAGTCTTGCATCGCTGGCGCGGCTGCAAACGTTCTTTTCCACCAGCGCTCAGGCGAGCGCGGACAAGGGCGCAAGGGAGCAGGGCAAGTCCATCGGGCGCGATATCCAGTCGCTGAACGAACATGCCTCCTTCGTTTCGGGCAATCTGACGTTCCTGCTCGACGCCTCGCTTGGCATCATCAATATCGAGCAGAACGGCATCATCAAGATTTTCTCGATCGCTTCGGTCGTGTTCCTGCCGCCAACGCTGGTGGCCTCCATCTACGGAATGAACTTTCAGCTCATGCCGGAGTTGAACTGGACATTTGGTTATCCACTTGCGCTGATCGTCATGGTGCTGTCCGCAATCATCCCGTTTCTCTTTTTTCGTTGGAAGGGCTGGCTCTGAGGAGCCAGGATCATCATGTCCCAGATCGCTGACAAGGATGTTGCCGAGAAGCCGGATGCGGATGACGCGCACAAGAACAAGGGGCTCTATGCCGCCATCCTTGGTTCCATCGGCGTCGTTTATGGCGATATCGGCACCAGCCCGCTCTACGCCTTTCGCGAAGCTTTGCGCCCCATCGCCTATGACGGCGTGACGCAGGAGGAAGTCATCGGCCTCACATCGCTGATGATCTGGTCTCTGACGATCATCGTCACCTTTAAATACATCACGCTTTTGCTGCGCGCCGACAATGACGGCGAAGGCGGTACGCTGTCGCTGCTGGCGCTGTTGATGAAGACCGCCGGCACGCATCGCAGCGTCCTCATCGTGCTTGGACTCATCGGTGCAGCGCTGTTCCTCGGCGATGCCATGATTACCCCGGCGCTTTCAGTCCTTTCGGCGGTGGAAGGCCTGAAACTCGTCACGCCGGAAATGGACGCCTTCATCATTCCGATTTCGGTCGGCATCCTGATTGGCCTCTTCGCGATTCAGTCGCACGGCACCGGAACGGTCGCGAAATTCTTCGGGCCGATCACCGCGGTCTGGTTCCTTGTGATGGGCGGTGCCGGCCTCATCCATATCGCAGACGATTTTGGCATTCTCTTTGCCTTCAACCCCTGGCATGCGGTGGAGTTTCTGGCCAATGAAGGTTTTTACGGCATCGTCGTTCTCGGTGCGGTGTTCCTGACGATCACGGGTGCGGAAGCGCTTTATGCAGACCTCGGCCATTTCGGCCGCCGCCCCATCCAGTGGGCCTGGTTCTGTCTGGTGTTTCCCGCGCTGACGCTGAATTATCTCGGGCAGGGCGCGCTGGTTCTGAAGGACCCGGCGGCGATGTCCAATCCCTTCTATCTGATGTTCCCGCAATGGGCGATCCTGCCCGCCGTCATTCTGGCCACCGCCGCCACCATCATTGCCAGCCAGGCAGTGATAACGGGCGCGTTCTCGCTGGTTCGTCAGGCGATCCACCTCGGCTACCTGCCGCGCATGGAAATCCTCTTCACCTCGGAGACCAACACCGGGCAGATCTACCTGCCGGCCGTCAACACGATCCTGCTGTTCGGCGTTGTCGCGCTGGTGCTGACCTTCAAGAGTTCCGATGCGCTGGCGACCGCTTACGGTATTTCGGTCACCGGCGCGATGGTCGTCACCAGCCTGATGTTCTTCGAATTCGTGCGCAAGCGCTGGCAATGGTCGATCTGGCTTGCCCTTGCGGTGCTGACGCCGCTTCTGGTGCTGGAACTGATTTTCCTTGGGGCAAACCTGCTGAAAATCCACGATGGCGGCTATGTGCCTGTGCTCCTGGCGATCGCCTTCACCATCATCATGACGACCTGGCAGCGCGGCTCGAAAATCCTGTTCGCAAAAACCCGTCGTGGTGACGTGCCATTGAAGGCTTTCGTTGCTTCGGTTGAAAAGGAAAGCGCTCATGCGCCGGTGCGTGTGCCTGGCACCGCGATTTTCCTCACCGGCGATCCGGACGCAGCCCCAGCCGCCTTGCTGCACAATCTCAAGCACAACCACGTGCTGCATGACAAGAACGTCATCCTGACGATCCGCACCGAGGATCAGCCGCGCGTTCATCCTGAAGATCGCTACACGCTGACGAAACTCAGTGACCGGTTTGCTGTGGTCGAACTGCATTTCGGCTTTATGGAAACCCAGAACGTCACACAGGCGCTGGGCTATCTGCGCCGCACCGGGTACAAGTTCGACATCATGTCGACCTCGTTTTATCTCGGTCGCCGCAAGCTGGTGCCGGACCCGAAGTCCGGCATGCCGGGCTGGCAGAACCGCCTGTTCATCGCGCTCGCCGAAACCGCCGCCGATCCCTCGGACTATTTCCGCCTGCCCGCCAACCGCGTGGTGGAACTCGGTTCACACGTCGTCGTGTGACGGGGCAGGCATCTCCTCGATGTAGCTGGGCGATCTCGGTCTCTCCGTCATGCCGGCCTTGAGCCGGTATCCAGCCAGCCCAAGTCTTTGGGCTGAAAGGGGTCTTTACGCGCGCCGACGCGTCTCCGCTGGATTGCGGCTCGAGGCCGGAATGACGGATGTGGAGATGTCCTGCTTGGCAGTTAAGATCGGCACATGCGAAATAGACTTCAGACCTCGGCATCAGAATATCCTCACACATTAACGTGAAGACATCTTCCCTTTCGGCGTTAACCATCCATCAAGGTTAATAAGAGATTCTCGAACACCTGTAGAAAATTCGGTTGTCGGTGTTCGGAGTGCTGGTTTTGCGTTCGAAAAAAGTCATGCGTCGTCGGTCCCCCGTGTCCTTCCCGGGATGGGCGTCCAGCTGGACGTCACCCGTCGTCTTCGGCCTCGCGGCCTGGCTTGTCTTTCCTTCGCTTGCCGCGCGGGCGGATCTTGCCTCGCTACTGGCAGGCCTGGATAAAGGCGGCGAACAATGGCGCATGGTGCTGACCGCCTCTCCGGCCGGCTCCACGCACAATGCCTCCCTCACATTCAACGATGCGCAGGGCGACGAGGCGCTGCATGGTGGTGGCATGACCCTGCCGGATGGCAGCAAGGTTGCTTTCGTCACCAACAAGAAGGGAGAGACGACAACGCCTGACAGCGAACGCGTCAACCGTGCCGCCAAGAAGGGCCGCATCGTCGCCACCGAAATCATGCAGCCGCCGAAGGCCTTCACCGCGGGTTCGGTGCTGCAGCGCACCTCGATGCTGGATATAGAGCCGCTGAAGCGCAAGGATCGCACCGCCTTCGTCAAACCGAAGCGCGGCAAGGATATAGAGCTCGCCTCCTTCTATTTCCGCCGCGACGAGAAGAAGGCGGATAAGAGCGTCTCGCCGATGCTGGCCGAACTCATTACCAACCGCACACCGGACATTCTCGCCACCGCCTATGCGCCGGCCGAACCGGACTTCGCCCGCGAATCCCCATTCGACGCCATTCTTAAAAAGCCGGAGACCGGCCGCTTCGTGCCGCAGATCAACCCTGATGACCACGCCTGGGCCGCAACGCCGTTGCCGGCAGCCGTGTTCTCTCCGGCCGAACAGCAATGCCTCGCGTCGGGCATCTATTTCGAGGCGCGCGGTGAGTCCGTTAAAGGTCAGGCGGCGGTGGCCCAGGTCATCCTCAACCGCGTGCGCAATCCCGCTTATCCAAAAACCATCTGCGGCGTGGTTTACCAGAACAAGGACTGGCGCAACCGCTGCCAGTTCTCCTTCGCCTGCGATAACATCAAGGACCGCGTGAATTCCGAGCGCCATTGGAAGATGGCGCGCGAAGTGGCGATGGCGACCACCGCTGGCAAGATCTGGCTGAAGGAAGTTGGCTCCGCCACCCATTATCACGCCGTCTATGTGCGTCCGGCCTGGGGCAAGACCATGAAGAAGGTCGGCAGAATCGGCCTGCATGTCTTTTACCGTACCTATGGTGGCGGCTGGAGCTGATACCACCGGCAATTTGTCGCATTTTGCGTGTCAAAAATGCCGATTCCCCCGCGAAACATCGCCCTTAAACTGGGATTTTGAGTCAAGCCATTGTTTTTGCGTCATTAATTTGTGCTGAAACAACCGTCATCTGTGCCTTGACTAGAGAAGCCCCTAAAACTATGTTGCGCGCGACTTCAGAGCGGGCTGGAACAGGCTTAATCCGTCACCGTTTACAACTCCAAAGGGTTCTGGCATGGCTGGAACGGAGAAAATGGGTGGGATTCTAAGATGACTGGCAACCGTGACGATAGTCTGGACGAGCGCCGCAAGCGCCTAGCCGACGAGTTGGCAAAGGTGAAGGCGGATGATGAGGCGGAAGTGAGGGCGGAGACAAATGCTGCGGAAAGCCGGAAAGGCTTTGCGATGGCGGTAAAGCTCTCATCGGAGTTCATTTCGGCCATCGTGGTCGGCGCTATGCTGGGTTATCTTCTGGACTATTTTGCCGGCACGTCGCCGTGGGGGATGATCGTTCTTCTTCTTCTCGGTTTTTGCGCAGGCGTATTGAATGTGTTGCGCTCGACCGGAGCGGTGGCCAAGCCGCCGCTGCTGGAGAAAGCGGACAGACAGGACGAGGGTGGAAAACGCGGCCTTTAAGGCTGTTTTTCCTTACAGTTGAGATGCCGCGACAGGCGGCGACAGGTAAAGAGGGCAGCCGGTGGCAAACGATCCGACCCATCAGTTCTTGGTGCAGCCGATCATTCCGATCGAAATTGGCGGCGTCGATTTTTCCTTCACCAATGCGTCGCTCTTCATGGTCGCGACCGTGGCTGCTGCTTCGGGTTTCCTTTATTTCGCAACGTCGAACCGCGGTCTTATCCCGACCCGCATGCAGTCCGTTGCCGAAATGTCCTATGAGTTCATCGCCTCCATGCTGCGTGAGGGCGCCGGCAAAAAAGGCATGGTGTTCTTCCCCTTCGTTTTCTCGCTGTTCATGTTCGTGCTGACGGCAAACCTGCTCGGCATGTTCCCGTATTTCTTCACGGTCACCAGCCAGATCATCGTTACCTTCGCGCTTGCCTGCCTCGTTATCGGCACGGTCGTCGTTTACGGTTTCTACAAGCACGGCCTGCATTTCTTCGGCATCTTTGCCCCCTCGGGCGTGCCCAAGGCGCTTCTGCCGCTTGTGGCGTCGATTGAAATGATCTCCTTCCTGTCGCGTCCGATCAGTCTTTCCGTCCGTCTTTTCGCGAACATGCTGGCCGGCCACATCACGCTTAAGGTTTTCGCAGGCTTCGTCGCCTCCATGAGCGCGCTCGGCGCGCTCGGCGTCGGCGGCGCAGTCCTGCCTCTCATCATGACGGTCGCCATGACCGCTCTCGAATTTCTCGTTGCCTTCCTGCAGGCTTATGTCTTCGCGGTACTGACTTGCATGTACCTGAACGACGCCGTGCATGGCGGTCACTGAGAAGTAAAGTCGCTGGCCCCGGAAACGGGCGTCAAAAACAGCCGCAACAACCTATATCTCAAGGAGTCTCACATGGAAGCGGAAGCAGCAAAGTACATCGGCGCAGGTCTCGCATGCCTCGGCATGGCTGGTACGTCCCTCGCACTCGGCCGTATCTTCGGTGATTACCTGTCCGGCGCACTGCGCAACCCCTCTGCTGCCGACAGCCAGTTCGGCCGTCTGGTATTCGGCTTCGCCGTTACGGAAGCTCTGGGCATCTTCTCGCTGCTCGTTGCTCTCCTTCTCCTGTTCGCTGTCTGATAACGGCATCAGGTCTGGATCACGGCCCGCAACGATAGCGTGCCGTGATCCTTCGCATTTGCAGTCCCCCTGGAGGTGAGCATGTTCGTGACCGAGGCTTATGCCCAGTCAGCACCGACCGTAGGTGAAACGCATACGGAAACTCCGGCCGTTGGCCAGCCGCAACCGGAAGCCACGCACACGGAAACCGGTGTAGCGCATGGCGCCGAGCACGGTTCTTCCGGCGTTTTCCCGCCGTTCGACCAGTCTACTTATGCATCGCAGGTCCTTTGGCTGGCGATTACGTTTGGCCTTTTCTACCTGCTCATGCAGAAGGTCATCGTTCCGCGCGTTGGCGGCATTCTCGAAAACCGTCACGGACGCATTGCACAGGATCTCGACGAAGCGGCACGGCTGAAGGCCGAAGCCGACGCAGCCGTCGAAACCTATGAAAAAGAACTCGCGGCAGCCCGCGCCAAGGCAAGCTCGATCGGCGCCGCGGCCCGTGACGCCGCTAAAGCCAAGGCCGATGCCGACCGCGCCGCTATCGAAGCCGGTCTGGCGGAAAAGCTTGCCGCCGCTGAAAAGCGCATTGCAGGCATCAAGGAACAGGCATTCGCTGATGTCGGCGCAATCGCCGAGGAAACCGCGACCGCAATCGTCAACCAGCTGGTTGGCGCCAAGGTCAAGGACACGGACGTGAAGGCAGCGATTGCCGCCGCTTCGAACGTGAAGGGAGCCTGACATGGCATTTGATGCATCATTTTTCGCTCTCGTCGGTCTCGTTCTCTTCTTCGTCCTGATCGCTTACCTCAAGGTTCCGGGCATGCTCTCCAAGTCTCTGGACGAGCGCGCGCAGAACATCCAGGACGAGCTGGCCGAAGCCAAGCGCCTGCGTGAAGAAGCCCAGCACCTGCTGGCTGAATATCAGCGCAAGCGCAAGGAAGCTGAAGCTGAAGCCGCCGGCATCGTCGCCGCCGCAGAGCGCGAAGCAGCAGCACTGACCGAAGAAGCCAGGCAGAAGACGGAAGAATTCGTCGCCCGCCGCACGGCTCTTTCGGAACAGAAGATCAAGCAGGCCGAAGAAGACGCCATCGGCGCCGTCCGCGCCGCCGCCGTCGACATTGCCATCGCCGCTTCCGAGAAGCTGCTGGCGGAGAAGACGACGGCCGCCGCAAAGGCCAAGCTTTTCACCGCCACGATCGGCGAAGTGAAGTCGAAGCTGAACTAACACGCGACCATAAGGCCTTGGATGGTCTTGAAATTGGAAACCCCTCCAGTCCGCTGTGAGGGGTTTTCTTTTGATCATCTGCCTCACGCATGTTGACGATGGTGACTGCCCTCGTTTGCGCTGCTAGCATCGTCAGGTGGTGGATGCACGAGTGACGGAGGTCGAAGTTTGGATTTCATGAAGGTACTGAAATCCCTCGAAGAGCTGCTTTATGAGCTGGTTTCGTGGCTTGTGTTTTATCCGATGACCATGTGGCGATCCGTCGTCAGTCCACTCAGTATGATGCGTTATGCCGATACGGAACTCGATGACCGGCTTGAAGATCAATATGACGATACGCTCAGCCCGCCGCTCTTTCTGCTGATAACGTTGCTTCTGTCCCAAGCGCTCACCGCATCGCTCCCCTCGATATTCGATGCCAACCTCGCGGCCAGGCAACTGGGCTCCGGGTCGAACCTGCTTATTGCGCGAGGGGTCATATTCAGCGTCTATCCTCTGTGCATGGCGGTCGCTGCGCTGCGTTTGAGAAAGATGCGCTTGACACGCAACTCGTTGCGACCTCCATTCTTCAGTCAATGCTACGTAACAGCACCCTTTACGCTGATCCTGGTCCTCGGGTTGGATGTGGTCACCATGCCGGGTGGACAGGGAATGACTTTCGGTCTCATGATCGTTGCACTTGCCGCCCTCTGGTACGCCCAGGCGGAAATTCGCTGGCTGCGCGGCGAACTCCGCATTGGCCTCATCAAGTCGGGCCTGATTTTCGCCGCTGCCTTTGTTGCGGCGAGTTTCGTGGCGCTCGCGCTTGCGCTGCTCATATCGATTGAAGCGAGCACCATCTTCTCGACCATAAGCGGGCAGGCCGGATGATATGACCCATCATGCTCGGGGCCATCGCGCAAAAACGGGAGGAAAGCCATGAAAATCAACGATGCGATCAAAGTTGACCTGCAGAACTCAGTGCTCTGCTGGCTGGCAACCATCGACGACGATGGTACGCCCAGTGTAACGCCAAAGGAGATATTCACCAGCTACGGTGACGACCACATCGTCATCGCCGATATCGCGTCGTCGCATAGCGTTCACAACGCTCTAGCCCGACCAAAAGTGTGCGTTAGCTTCATTGACGTGTTTCGTCAGAAAGGCTTCAAACTCACCGGCCATGCCACGATTCTGGCTCCCAGTGACGCCGATTTTGACGCGTTTAGTGTCGATCTGCGCCGTACGGCAGGCGATGATTTTCCAATCCGGAATGTCATCGCGGTCAAAATCGACCGCGTTTCCCGAATTTGGGCGCCCAGCTACAAGCTCTTTCCCGAACGCAGTGAGAGTGAAAGAATGCAAAGCGCTTATGAGACCTACGGCGTGCGGCCTATACAGGCGCTTCCATATCAAGAATCTTCATCGGAGCGATAGTCCGAACACGATGGGTTTCTGTCCAAGGCGAAATTAGTCTCGTCGTGGCCGATCGCGTGCAAATCTTAGCAATTCTCAATCCTATCAGACGTGGTTGGCGATCAATCTGAAAGGTTCGTCATGCCTCTTCTCGACAATATCGCTGTGTCACCCAATTATACAGGCCGACGGTACCTTGTATGGGGATGCTGTGTGTCTGAAGAATGTTGTTGATCATCCGAGAATGGAGATGGGGACTTTGGCTATTATACCCACCCCGGCAGGATAGAAGACACCGCGTTTATCCTCGCGCCCAGTAACGACGATGAGGCCGCAATGAATGTGACGGAGAATGATAGTACCGAACTGTGGCCCCAAGACGATGGAAGCGCGGATCACCTGCTTGGCATGGAAGTGCCACGCATCGCTTTGCAGGCGACAGATGGAACTACCGTGGATCTTTGCAGTCCGGGGCTTTCCGTGGTCTATGCCTATCCTCGGACGAGCCCTCCGGGAGGGAGAGCACTTGACGGGTGGGACGCGATCCCCGGGGCGAGAGGTTGCACACCGCAGTCCTGCGCGTTCCGAGACCATTTCGTTGAATTAAAAGAATTGGGTGTCAGTCATCTATTCGGCCTGTCGACCCAAACCACGGAGTATCAACGCGAAGCCGCGGAACGGCTCCACCTTCCGTTCCCACTTCTTTCCGATCATTCGCTTCTCCTTGCATCGGCCCTTGGCTTACCAAGGTTCCACGCCGGTGGCCTGATCCTGTTACGAAGGCTTACGATGATCATCCAGGCCGGTGTTATCAGGCATGTCTTTTATCCCGTGCACCCGCCGGAAAAGAATGCAGACGCGGTGATCAGTTGGTTGAAAACCAATGGTGTTGCCGAGACGGGTCCATGACTTGTCTGCGTCGATGGCGGAAGTTTTAGGTGGAGCCGCATCACCCGGCCACTATAATTCCCGCTTCAGCGGCCGAAAGCTCATGCGGTGCAGCGCGCAAGGCCCGTGGCTTTCGATGGCGCGTAGATGGGCGGGCGTGCCGTAGCCGGCGTGGCCTTCGAAGCCATAGGATGTGTGCACCACGCCAGCGCGTTCCATCATCCGGTCGCGGGTCACCTTGGCGATGATCGAGGCGGCGGCGATGGAAAGGGAGCGGGAGTCGCCCTTGATGACGGCCCTGGATTCGCAAGTAATGCCAGGTGGCCGGTCGCGACCGTCGGCCAGCACGAGGGCAGGAGGGATTTCGAGGCCGAGCACGGCGCGGCGCATGGCGTCGAGGCTGGCGCGCAGGATATTCATCGTGTCGATCAGGCCTGGGCCGGAGGAGGCGACGGAAACAATCGAGCTTTCCATGATCTGGACGAACAGGCTCTCTCGTTTCTGCTTTGTCAGCTTTTTGGAATCGTCCAGACCCTTGGGGATATTATCGGGATCGAGAATGACGGCGGCCGCAACCACAGGGCCGGCAAGCGGTCCCCGGCCGGCCTCGTCCGTACCCGCGACGGGCCAGAGACCTTTCTTTTTTGCCTCCAGTTCGAACGAGAAATCCGGGCCGGTTTCGGCGAGATCGAAAAGGGCAGGAGAATCGGGTGTGGCCGTGCGTTTCATGCGGCGAAACTCGCATACACACCCGATCTCCTGCAAGCCCCCGGAAGCGGGCGATGACAGGCGCGGGGAGCCGGGGTCAAGGGGCGTGGCTCACCGTGCCCTTAAGGTCGTCATGACCTCGATCCTCCAATGGGGCGGCGGAGGAAAACGATCGCACGCGAGGCGGCGGATCCGGGGGCTGTGTCCGGCGGGCCAGGGAAACCAGCCGGGCATGTCATCGAGAGCAACAGGTGAAAAGGTTGCTGCTCATCTTTTGGAATTCCGTTTATGAGAGGCTCAAAAAGCCTCCTGTTGTCGGCGAGTTACCATCCTGTTCGACAGCCTCTTCGGGCTGGAGCCGGGAGTCGCTATCGCGCTCGAATAAGATCCTCGGCTGAAACCAAAGGGGAGGTTGAATTCTTCCGTGCATCGATTACCCCCAGTCACTTTCAGCGTCCGGCTCTCAAAGCAACGACAATTGCACGCCCGAACCACCGGGTGGCACGAAGAGATCGTCGCGCAGGTGAATGGCCCGTCGGACAAGTCCAAGCCGCTTCGTCGCCATTTCGAAACGACGACCGATCTGCCAGGCATAGGGGCCTTCGCCTTTCATGCGCTTGCCAAACTCCGCGTCGTAATCCTTACCGTCCCGCATGGATCGTACCAGCGACATGACATGGCGGTACCGGTCGGGATAGGTGCGCAGCAGCCAGTCGCGAAACAGCGGGCTCACTTCCAGCGGCAGGCGCAACAGCACGTAGGAGGCCTCCGTCGCGCCGGCGGCCTTGCCAGCCTCGAGAATGCGCTCGATTTCGTGATCGTTAAGGGCTGGAATGACAGGCGCCATCATCACGGCCACGGGAATGCCGGCCTCTGTCAGAGCCTTCACGGCCTCCAGCCGCTTTTCAGGTGTCGCGGCGCGCGGCTCCATGTTGCGTGACAACTTGCGGTCCAGCGTTGTCACGGACATGCCGACCTTGGCGAGCCCCTTCTTGGCCATCGGCCCGAGAATATCGATATCCCGTTTGATGAGCGCTGATTTTGTGACGATAGCGACGGGGTGATCGGCCTCTGCCAGCACTTCCAGTATCTGCCGCATGATGCGCCATTCGCGCTCGATCGGCTGGTAGGGGTCGGTGTTGGTGCCGATGGCGATCACACGCGGCTTGTAACCCGGCTTTGCCAGTTCGCGTTCCAGAAGTTTCGCGGCATCCGGTTTGGCGAAGAGCTTCGATTCGAAATCGAGCCCGGCGGAAAGCCCCATATAGCTGTGCGTCGGCCGAGCGAAACAATAGATGCAACCATGTTCGCAGCCGCGATAGGGGTTGATGGAACGGTCGAAGGGGATGTCTGGCGACTCGTTGCGGGTGATGATGCTGCGCGGTTTTTCCACCTGCACTTCCGTGCGGAACTCCGGCATATCCTCGAGCGTCTGCCATCCGTCGTCGAAAACCTCGCGCTGCAAGGCTTCGAAGCGCCCCTCGGGGTTCAGTCCGGCGCCCCGACCGCGGCGGCGATCGATCTCGATGCGCAGGCCGGATGCATCGGCGATCGCATTGGCCATGTCAGGCATATGGCCTGGCTGAAAGGCAGCCTGCCCGTCAAGCGTATGGTTTCTCATCTGGATGCTCCCAGAGCGCCACGCGCCGCAAAAGGCACGCTCAACGCCCTAAACCGTGTCCTTCGGAAGCGACAGTCAGTCGCTCTTCCAATGATTAAATTCCTACATCATCAAAGAGAACAATACAAGAACAAAAATCAAGAAAAGGCCGTTCCTGGATGGGTCGCCCCACCCGTTGGTTCATTAAACGCTATTAATGACCGGCCTGAACCGGTGTAACGAGACGCGGATTTTCCCCTTGTTGGCCCAGTGGCAATTTATTGTGCGATGCGTTAGAGCTATGCCTATGTTGACAGTCATCATGGAATGCCGGGATCAGGAACCGGAGCTGGCGCACACGCTATCTGCGCTTGTTACCGGAGCCGTGGAAGGCCTTGTAAGCGACGTCGTTATCCTCGATCACGGGTCGCGCGATGGATCATCGCGCGTCGCGGATGCGGCCGGCTGCCGCTTTTATGGGCAATGGAATATTGAGGAGATCGTGCAGTCGGCGCGTGGCGGGTGGCTGTTGCTGATCGAGCCCGGTGCGCGCCCGCAGGCGGGCTGGATCGACGAAATTCTGGAGTATGTCGCGATCTGCGCTGAGCCTGCCCGGTTTTCGCCGTCGCGATACCATCGGCGGAATATCTTCAGCCGCATGCTGCGCCGCACGCCACCACTGGAGAACGGCTATCTCCTCCCCAAAAAACAAGCGCTGTCCATCGCAAAGCCGGGCATGGGGCTGACGCAACTGGTAGCCGGGACGAAGTCGCGCCGCCTGAATGCGGAACTGGCGCCCGCCTGGGCGCTACGGACGCTGGCTTAGCGCGAGTGGTAACCCCGCCAGAACCTTGCCGGGGTTCATGATACCAACAGGATCGAAGGCGTGCTTGATGCGCCGCATCAGCTCCATTTCGATACCGGGCCGGATGGCGGCGAGTTCGTCGCGCTTCAGCTGGCCGATGCCATGCTCGGCCGAAATCGAGCCGCCGAGCGACAGCACGATGCCATGCACGATTTCGTTCATCTCCCGCCAGCGGCCGATGAATTCTGCCTTGTCGGCACCGACGGGCTGGGAGATGTTGTAATGGATGTTGCCGTCACCGAGATGGCCGAATGCGCAGATGCGGGCGCCGGGAATGGCGGCAAGCACGGCCTTTTCCGCCGTCGCCATGAATTCCGGTATTTTTGACACAGGAACGGAAACATCGTGCTTGATTGAGCCGCCCTCTGGCTTCTGTGCATCCGATATACTCTCGCGCATGTGCCAAAGCGCCTGTCTCTGCGCCTCAGATGCGGCGATGACCGCGTCCTGAACCAGCCCCGCCTCAAATCCGCGCTCCAGCAGCGACTGCATCATCGTATCGGCCGTTTCGGCCGAATCGGAGGTAGAGATGTCGATCAGCGCGTACCAGTCATGGCGCTGTTCCAGAGGATCACGCACGCCGGGAATGTTTCTGGCGGTAAATTCGACGCCGATTCGCGGCATAAGCTCGAAACCGGTCAGCGCCGTGCCGCAGAGATTGGAGGCCATCTCGAACAGTTTCAGGGCGTCCCCGGTTGAGGCAAGTCCGGCAAAAGCGACCTGATGGCCGAGCGGTTTGGGGAAAAGCTTCAGCACCGCGCCGGTGATGATGCCGAGCGTGCCTTCCGAACCGATGAAGAGATCGCGCAGATCGTAGCCCGTATTGTCCTTTTTCAGCCGGCGCAGCCCGTTCCAGATTTCGCCTGTCGGCAGCACCACCTCGAGCCCGAGGCAGAGCTGGCGCATGTTGCCATAGGCCAGCACCGCCGTGCCGCCGGCATTGGTGGCGAGATTGCCGCCGATGCGGCAGGAACCCTGAGAGCCGAGCGACAGCGGAAACATGCGTTCCACTGAATCCGCGGCCTTGTGAATGTCGTCAAGAATGCAGCCGGCATCGGCGACGATGATATTGGCGACGGGGTCGGTGTCACGGACGCGGTTCATGCGCTCCAGCGATAGGATGATATCGCCCCCATCGGCGCGCGGCGTCTGGCCGCCCACAAGGCCGGTATTGCCGGTTTGCGGCACGATGGGCGTGCCGGTCTCGCTGGCGAGTTTCAGGATGGCCGAGACCTCTTCGACGGAACCGGGCTTCAGCAGCAGCGGCGAAGCGCCGCGATATAGCCCGCGGTTTTCGACAAGGCGCGGCGCCATTTCCGCCGGGTCGCGCACCGCGTTCTTTTCGCCGACAATGGCGGTGAAGCGGTCGAGGAGTTCGGAGGAGGGGATGGCGGTGGTCGTCATGGGCATCTCGCTGTCTTTAAAACGGGGGCGAAGCGGGTAAGCGACGTCAGCCTCGCGGCGCGGCGGCGCGGGATAGGCGGTCGTTGATCGCCTCTCCGAGGCCATGGGTGGGAATGGTGGTGATGGCGATCGTGTCCGCACCGCTCGCATCGGCGGCCTTCAGATAATCGAACAGATTGGCCGCAGCCTCCGCAAGATCGCCAGCGGGGCTGAGATCGAGAACGGCATGCGCGCGCTCCTCGCCCGATATGGCGATGCCGCCGAAGCGGATCAGCGCTTCACCGGGCAGAACCGAGGTGGCATTGAGGCGCACAGTGGCGCCCGGCGCGTAATGCGAAGCAAGCATTCCCGGGGCCTCGATGGCGGCCGAGGCTTTTTCCGGCCGTTCCAGCCTGAGACCGGCAACACGCTCAATCTCCGCGGTGACGATGCCGCCGGGGCGCAGCAGCCGCACCCGGCCATCCGCTTCCACCTTGACGATGGTGGATTCAACACCAACGGAGGCGGCCCCGCCGTCGAGAATGAGATTGATCTTCTGGCCGAGGTCGGCTTCCACATGGGCAGCACTCGTCGGGCTGATCTTGCCGGAACTATTGGCGCTCGGGGCCGCGAGCGGCCTGTCGAAGCGGCGGATCAGATCGCCGGCAAAACCCTGGGGAACGCGGATGCCGACGGTATCGAGCCCGGCCGTCGCCAGCGAATGAATGCCGCTGCCGGCTTTCAGCGGCAGCACCAGCGTCAGCGGGCCGGGCCAGAAGGCCTCCGCGAGCGTCCGCGATACCGGGTCGAAAACCGCGTAACGTTCTGCCATGGCGAGATCGGCCATGTGGCAGATCAGCGGATTGAACTGCGGCCGGCCCTTTGTCTCGTATATGCTGGCAATTGCCGCCGGGTTCGTAGCATCGGCGGCAAGGCCGTAGACCGTTTCCGTCGGCAGGGCGATGGGTCGCCCGGCGGAAAGCTCGGCAACAGATGCCTGCAGGGCGGTGTCCCGCTCGGTTTCAATGTTGATATGACGCGCCATGATGCTGCCTTTCAGGCCGCTCAATAGCGTATTTCGGGCCGGAATGGAAAGCGCAATCCTGCCTTATATCGCCCTGATGATCTTGCGCATCTCTTCGGACCGCGCCCCGAGCATCAGCACGTTTTTCAGCGCTACCCGCGGGTCGTGGGTCTGGAATAGCAGGCCGCCGCGATGGAAGGAGGTATCGACCGCCACCGGCCGGTCCGGAAGCGTGTTGATCGCAACGGCGAAATACATGCGGGAATACCGCGCATCGATGTTTTCGAAGAAGTTGTCGTTGCCGCTCAATTCGGCAAAGAAATTCGCGAAATAGAAGGACCAGAGGACATGGCGCTCCGCA
Organism: Agrobacterium sp. DE0009; assembly: GCF_007680755.1. Lineage (NCBI taxonomy): Bacteria > Pseudomonadati > Pseudomonadota > Alphaproteobacteria > Hyphomicrobiales > Rhizobiaceae > Agrobacterium > Agrobacterium sp. DE0009. The sequence continues at coordinate 1,215,089 of NZ_VEIU01000001.1, read as the reverse complement.
TCGAAACTGGTCTTCGCCGCCGTGACGTGACAATAGCCAAGATGCGGACGGTCGTTCAAAAGATGGTGGAAGACCATTTTGGGGAAACGGATGGAGTCGTGAAAGGCGTTGAGGCGGCTGTGTGTGGCATCGGCCGCCGCCTCGAGCTTGCGACCGGTCAGTGCAGCCACTTCCTCGTGGCTGTAATAGACGCGTTCGCGCGGCAGCCAGCGTTCCTCGTAACGGCTTATACGGCCGGTGCGCAGAAAGTCTGAATGCGCCGTTTTCGATCGAATGGGTGTGATCGAATGCCTGCTCGCATCGAAATAGCGTATGCGTGTCGCCTTCTCCACCGGAAGCGTCCCCGTTGCTGTCGATGCGACAAGATAGTTTAGGGCGCGTTAATACTCCGTTGCGCGCCGCCTCCCGTTTTCTGTCGGGTGAACGGCAACGAGCGCGACATGATGCGTCATATTGCGACGTTATCTGCGGCATTGAATAGCCGCCGGATTTCCCGGCGGAACAGGCTTCAGACGGGGAATTGCGCATGTCGCAATTTGTCGCCAATGCGGAAGGTAATGTCGCTGTTTGTGCTGCCGCAAATGACCGCCGGTGTTTAGATGAGGACATGGTTCCGCAACCCCGCAAATGGTGCCGGGCAAAGCGGTTTGATCGAGGATTTGGCCATGGAATTGCGTGATACCGTATTGCGCCAGCTGAAAAACCGCCGCGAAGGCTTCAGCCTGGAACAGCCCTTCTACACGGACCCGGATTACTTCAAGCTCGATATGGAGACGATCTGGTATCGCGACTGGCTGTTTGTCGGCCATGACTGCGAAGTGCAGAAGTCCGGCAGCTATTTCACCGTGCAGGTCGGCGCCTATTCCGTCGTGATCGTTCGTGGTCGCGATGGCCAGATCCGCGCTTTTCACAATTCCTGCCGCCATCGCGGGTCCCGTGTCTGCACCACGCAGAAGGGTCAGTCGGCCCGTCTGGTCTGTCCTTACCACCAGTGGACCTACGATCTCGACGGCAAGCTCCTCTTCGCGCGTCACATGGGCGAGGAATTCGACAAGGGCGATTTCGGCCTGAAGCCGGTCGCCTGCGAGACGGTTGCCGGTTACGTCTTCATCTGCCTTGCCGATCAGCCGGCGGATTTCGAGCCGATGCGCAAGGAAGTCGAAAGCTACATGGCGCCGCACCGCATCTGGGAGGCGAAGGTTGCCCATGAGAGCACCATCATCGAAAAGGGCAACTGGAAGCTCGTCTGGGAAAACAACCGCGAGTGCTACCATTGCGCTGCAAACCACCCGGAACTCTGCCGCACCTATCCTGAAAACCCCAGCGTGACGGGAACGGATGGCGGCGCCAGCGACCCCGAAATCGGTGGTCACTGGGCTCGCTGCGAGGCCGCCGGCCTGCCGAGCCGTTTCAAGATCGACCCCAAGGGCCAGTTCCGCGTTGCACGGATGCCGCTGATCGGTGAGGCCGAAAGCTACACCATGTCCGGCAAGCGTGCCGTGCGTCGGCCGCTGTCTGACGATGTCAGCATAAGCCACATCGGGGCTCTGCTGCTGTTCCATTACCCGACGACGTGGAACCACTTCCTCGGCGATCACACCATTTCCTTCCGCGTGCTGCCGCTGAGCGCCACGGAAACGATGGTCACCACCAAATGGCTGGTGCACAAGGATGCCGTTGAAGGCGTGGATTACGATCTCGAAGACCTGACCCACGTCTGGAACGAGACCAACGACCAGGACCGCCGCATCGTCGAGGAAAACGCCTTCGGCATTCGCTCGCCTGCCTACGAGCCCGGACCATATTCCATGGAAGACGAAGGCGGGGTGATGCAGTTCGTCAACTGGTATGCCGATTTCATGGTCGACCGGCTGTCCGGCGACAAGGCCCGGCTCTCGGCTGTAGCGTAATGTGAAGATGAATATGGTTGTGACGTACAAGCACATAGACGAGATGAAGCCGTGGAGCGACAAGCTCCAGCTGCTGGAATGCATTTCAGTGACGCCGGAAACACCCGACGTTATGACGTTTCTGTTCCGCTCCGAGGATCAGAACTGGTTCCGTTATCTGCCGGGCCAGTTCGTCACACTGGAATTGCCCGTGGGTGCGGAGCCGCTTTACCGCACCTACACCCTGTCTTCCAGCCCGTCGCGGCCCTATGCGCTCTCGGTCACGGTCAAGGCGCAGGCCACCAGCATTGGCACGCGCTGGATGTTCGACAATCTGAAGCCCGGCATGAAAATCCGGGCGCTCGGACCGCTTGGCGACTTCTCCTACGTTAAGCACCCCGGCGACAAATATCTCTTCATCTCGGCCGGTTCCGGCGTCACGCCGATGATGTCGATGGTGCGCGATATGAGCGACCGCGCCCCACAGAGCGACATCGCCTTCATCAACTGTTCGCGTACCCCCGGCGATATCGTCTTCCGGCATGAGCTGGAATATCTCGCCCGCTTCATGCCGAACCTGTCGCTCGGCTTCATTGTCGAAAAATGTGGCCGCACCGACCTCTGGTCCGGCCTCAAAGGCATGGTCGACAAGGCCAAGATCGCGCTTCTGGCGCCCGATTTCATGGATAGGACCGTCTTCTGTTGCGGGCCGGAACCGTTCATGGCCGCCGTCCGCTCGATGCTCGACGCCTCCGGCTTCGATATGAGCCGGTTCCATCAGGAGAGCTTTGCACCGGCCGCTCCGGTGTCGGTCGGAGAAACAGTTCTCACCGGTGCTGATGGCGAAGCTGTGTCGATGGTGGGTTTCACGCTTTCCGGAAAGGAGCTGGCCTGCCAGCCAGGGCAGACGGTGCTGATGACGGCGCGCGCCGCTGGCGTGCGCATCGGCGCTGCCTGCGAATCCGGCATCTGCGGCACCTGCCGGGTGCTGAAGCTCTCCGGCGAAGTGGAGATGAACCATAATGGCGGCATTCTCGATGAGGAAATCGAGGAAGGCTACATTCTTGCCTGCTGCTCGCGGCCGTTGACCGACGTCAAGGTGGAGGCCTGACGCCACCGGCGTCTCGCTCCATCCTCTTGTACCCGGATAGTTAGCTGGAACCAAATTTTCCGAAACTCGTTTGCACGTCATCGAATTCTTTTCGGGCGGGGGGCTCCCTGATCTCCGACTAGAGCACGGTGAAAGGCGCTGACAAAGGCGTCAAAGCAAATGGAGGAAGATCATGCTGAATTTCCGGACAACGAGCGTCGCTACCGCGATAGTCGTGTTCTTCACTAGCTTCACGCCATCGCAGGCGTTCCAGGTACCGGTTCCGATGACCAAGCCGGCTGTCGCGACTGAAAACGTCGTGCCGGTCCAATATCGTGAATGGGATCGCCGCCGCCATTGGGATGGCCGCCATATGCGTCGCCCGCCTCCGCACCGCGACGGCTTCTATAATGGCCACCGCGGCTATCGCGACCGTCGCCCGGGCTACCGTTACCACAATGGCTACTGGTTCCCGCTTGCTGCTTTCGCTACAGGCGCCATTATCGGCGGCGCGATGCAGCAGCCGCGGCCGGCCTATGGCGGCAGCCATGTGTCGTGGTGTCAGAACCGCTGGCGCTCTTACCGCGCCTATGACAACACGTACCAGCCGAACAGCGGTCCGCGTCGGGTCTGCGTCTCGCCCTACAGCCGCTAATTGCAAAAGCAAAAGCCCGGTTTTCACCGGGCTTTTGTCTGCGCCCGCAAACGCCGGGTTTTTGATAAACGAAGCGTGATCGGGCCGTTAATCGTAGGTTCAGCCATACGTCCCTAGGCTGTAGAGGTATACGACGCCGCCCGTACAAAGGCGGAAAACAGAACAACAGAAATTCACGTCTTACGGCCTGTCGACCGTCGTGAATGGAGGAAGTCAGATGAAAAGCTATGTGAGGAATATACTGGCTGTCGGTCTTTCTGCAATCGTGGTTGCAGGGGCGATTGTGCCGGCAGAAGCGGCCATGCCGCTGCCGGCGGCGCCGAAGGCAGTCGAAACCACCGGCAATGACGCCAGCAAGAATATCGTCAACGTCCAATACTGGCGCGATCGCGATGGCTGGGGTGATCGACGTGGCTGGTACCGCGGCCATCGTGGTTACCGGGATTACCGTCCGGGTTATCGTCACCACGACGGTTACTGGTTCCCGCTTGCAGCCTTTGCAACGGGCGCCATCATTGGCGGCGCTATTTCGCAGCCGCGCGAGGTATATCGCCCGGTGCCCGAATACCGTCCGCGTCCGGTGTATCGCGAATATCGCCCGGTCCGTCGCGGCGGTCTCAATCAGGCGCACGTCAACTGGTGCTATGGCCGCTATCGGTCCTACGATGCCTATAGCAACACGTTCCAGCCCTATCATGGCCCACGCCAGACCTGCTATTCGCCTTACGGCTGATAGACTGGCGAACCAGAATTGAAGAAGCCGCTCGGTCGTCCCCGGGCGGCTTTTTGCTGTCAGAGGATGCGCGCGCGCTTCAACGCAAACCATGCCAGCGCCACTGAAATGACGATGAAGATACTGGCCGGCATGGTGCCGCCCGTGCCGACCGTGAACGGCAGTTCATCCGTGTTCATCCCGAAAAAGCCTGTTACCAGCGACGGCGGCAGCAGAAATGCGGTCATCAGCGACAATATATAGAGATGTCGATTGGTTTCTGACGAGAGTTTGGAATCGATTTCTTCGTGCAATAGTCGTGCCCGGTCCTGCAGCGCGTAAACGTCGTGGTCGACAGCTTCCAGCCTTCCCATCAGGCGGGAGGCGACGTCCTCGAAACCAGCGGGCATTTCGTCCACGTCAGCGGCGGAGGCACGCCGCATCAAAGTCAGCACGGTGCGCAAATGGCGGTGCAGACGAACCACCGTACGGCGTAGCGGCGCAAGCCGGCGGCGCTCGTCTCGGGTCTCGCTGTCATAAACAAGATCTTCGATGGCGTTCAGCTCTTCCGTCGTCTCCATCACCAGATTGATGAGCGAGCGCTGGAATTCGGCGACGAGACCTTCAAACACATGCGAGGGTGTCAGGTAACGATTGGAGTTTTTGTCGATTGCTGCCTTCAACCGGTCTACCGAATGCAGCGGCTGCAGGCGGGTGGTGATGATGAAGCGATCGCTCACGGCAAAATGTAGCCAGCCGAAATTGCGCGTTTCCTGGTCGAACTCCCGCTGGAAGTCGACCAGCGTGCCATAGAGAGATTTCTCCTCCACGACGATGGAGGGATGTGTCTCATGGGTGGTGAGGCTCGCCCTTGCGGCTGGGTCGAGGCCGACGATGGTTTCAAGAAAGCCCGCAACGCGCTGGTCGGCGAGGTTGAGATGCAGCCAGTAGAACCCCTCATATCCAGCCATCTCCTCGAAACCGGCATCGGGCGCCATCCGCCGGCACGGGGCGTTGCCTGGATGGAAATGATAGGCCCAGACAAGGCCGGGAATGGCAGGTGTTATGAGGTCCATCGTGACAGTCCTGACCGGCTGAATGGAAAGAGGGGAGGCGTCGTCGTTCCGGTCGTGGGGCGGCAGCGGCGAGGCGCTTGTCTGCGCATGCTGAGCAAATTCACATGACAGTTTTATAACAATCCCCTCGAAGTCGCGGGAATTTTCAAATTGACGTTTACGTAAAAATCATTTAGCCCGAAGTCAGTAGCAGGATACAAGAGCTTCGGGAGGACGCAGCATGTACAGCGCGCCGGTGGATGATATCGCCTTTACACTCAAGCATGTAGCGGGTCTTGAAGACGCGCTCTCGCAGGGTGTGCTGGGAGACCTCAGTGAAGATCTCGTCGATGCCATTCTTCAGGAAGCCGGTCGTTTTGCCACGGGAGAAGTTGCACCGCTTGCGGATATCGGTGACCGTCAGGGCGCGACGCTTGCAGACGGCAAGGTCACAACGGCTGACGGTTGGGCTGATCTTTATCGCCGCTGGGCAGAAGCGGGCTGGAACAGCTTGACCGCGCCGGAAGAATTCGGCGGCCAGAACCTGCCGCATATGCTCAACGTCGCAGCGCTTGAAATGTGGAATTCCGGCTCGATGGCCTTTGCGCTGGCGCCGACGCTGACAATGGGCGCGGTGGAGGCCCTCATCGCCCACGGCAGCAATGATCTCAAGCGCACCTATCTGCCAAAACTCGTGTCCGGCGAGTGGACCGGCACCATGAACCTTACCGAACCGCATGCGGGATCGGACCTTGGCGGGTTGAAGACGCGGGCGGAAAGAAACAGCGACGGTACCTACCGTATCTTTGGCCAGAAAATCTTCATCACCTGGGGCGAACACGACGCGGCCGATAATATCATCCACCTCGTTCTCGCCCGCCTGCCGGATGCACCGGCGGGCACGCGCGGCATTTCGCTTTTCCTGGTGCCGAAGTTTCTGCCCGATGAAAACGGCGCGCCGGGCGGCCGCAATGACCTGTTCTGCCACTCGCTGGAACACAAGCTTGGCATTCACGGCTCGCCCACCTGCACGATGATTTTCGGCGATGGCAAATTTGGTGATCAAAAAGGCGCGCTCGGCTGGCTGGTCGGCGAGGAGAACAAGGGTCTTGCCTGTATGTTCACCATGATGAACAACGCCCGCCTTGCCGTTGGCATGCAGGGCGTGGCGATCTGCGAAGCGGCGACGCAGAAGGCGGTCCAATACGCAAAAGAGCGCACGCAGGGCAAGGCGCCCGGCTGGCAGGGTTCCGGCATGAGCCCGATCATCGAACATCCCGATATCGCCAGAACCCTTCTGACGATGAAGGCACTGACACAGGGATCACGGGCGATTTCTTTCAGCTGCGCACACGCCATTGACATGGCACATGCCAGCGAAGACGCCCGGCAGCGCGCTCACTGGCAGGAGCGCGCTGCCCTTCTTACCCCGATTGCGAAGTCCTTCTCGACAGATGCCGGCGTCGATGTCGCGTCCATGGGCATTCAGGTGCATGGCGGCATGGGCTTCATCGAGGAGACGGGTGCTGCGCGGTATCTGCGGGATGCCCGCATCGCGCCGATCTACGAAGGCACCAACGGCATTCAGGCCATCGATCTGGTGCTGCGCAAGCTGCCGCTCTCCGATGGCGCGCAGGTGCGCGGCTTCATCGCCGAACTGCACGAGATCGCTGCCCGGACGGCCGCTTCGAACCGCGACGATCTCGGCGAAACGGCCCGCTATCTCGAAACAAGCCTGACCGATCTTGAATCGACGACCGACTGGCTTCTCGATCGCATGAAGGCGGGCGAAACCGAAACCGCACTTGCGGGCGCGACGGCCTATCAACGTCTCTTCGGGCTGGCGCTCACTGGTGCCTATCTTGCCAAGGGGGCTTTGGCCGCCGTCGATGATGGCAGGGGCGCACATCGTGCCGCGCTATGCCGTTTCGCGGCGGAAAACCTGCTGGCGGAAACCGCAGCGCTGAAGGACCGTGTAGTCTCAGGGGCTGGAAGCCTTGCCGCTGCGCGCTCCCTCTTGGCGTAAGGAGTTTCAGATGTCGGACGATCACATTCTTATCGAGCCGGTTGGCCATGCGCCCGAGGTTCTGACCATCCGCTTCAACCGGCCCGAGAAGAAAAACGCCATTACCGATGCCATGTATTTGCGCATGGCTGAGGCGCTCAACGCCGCCAATGCCAATCCCGACATCCGCGTCGTTGCCTTTCTCGGCACGGAAGGCTGCTTTTCTGCCGGCAACGACATGGCTGATTTCCTCGCCTTCGCTATGTCGGGCGGGAAGGGCAAACTCGCGGCGCTCGACCTTCTGAAGGCGCTGGTTGCCTTCGAAAAGCCGCTGGTTTCCGGCGTGGACGGGCTCGCCATCGGCATCGGCACGACGCTGAACCTGCATTGCGACCTCACGGTCGCCTCCGGCCGCAGCCTGTTCAGGACGCCCTTCGTCGATCTCGCGCTCGTTCCGGAAGCGGCCTCCAGCCTGCTTGTGCCGAAACTCATCGGACACCAGCGCGCCTTCGCCCTGCTTGCGATGGGCGAGGGCTTTTCCGCCGAGCAGGCGTTGCAGGCGGGGCTGATTTGGAAGGTCGTCGCGCCCGAACACGTCGAAGCGGAAACGCTGGCGCTCGCCACCCGGCTTGCCGCCAAACCACAGCAAGCGCTGAAGATCGCCCGCGATCTCGTGCGCGGCAACCGGGACGAGATCATGGCACGCATCGAAGAAGAAGGTCGCCATTTCGTCGCGCAGCTGCAAAGCGCCGAAGCACGCGCTGCCTTCGAGGCCTTCATGCGGCGTTAAGCCACTAGAAGACGATAAGTCGCTCTCTGCTGGGAGCGCGCCGCAGGTTTCTTCTCCCCGCCGGGGAGAAGAAACAGTCGGCATCGTCGAGTGTTTGAAGCCGCTGTCTTTGCGCACGCCTATTATGTATGGTCGGTGCAACCGGTCCAGCAAAGCCGGATCACAACCTCCGTCCGAAGGCTTCTCGCATGCGTCACGTCGTTTTCGCCCTGTCCGTGTTTTTTTCCGCCGCGACTGCCGCAGGGGCAGCAGCGATCACGCCGTTGCCGGTTGCGAGTAACAACGTCATTCTGGCGCAGTCTTCGGACGAGGACAGCCCGAATTTCTATTCCCGCAACACTCGCGACCCCCAGCGCCGCGCACAATTTGTCTGCGTCATCACCCCGCCCGATAGCGCCAATCGCCGTCGGCCCTATGTGTGCCCGCTGGAGCGCGGGCGCGTTGGCGGCGCCTGCCGCTGCTCCGGTGTGGTCGGCAGCGGCACGGTCGATACGGCCTGGTGATTATTTCTCCAGCGTCGCCACCGCTTCCACATGCGGCGACCACAGAAACTGGTCGACCGGGGTCACGCGCGTGATGCGATAGCCGCCCTCCGTGAGGATGGCGAGGTCGCGCGCCAGCGTCAGCGGATTGCAGCTGACGGCAACGATCTTCTTGACTGTGCTGCGCGCCAGTTCCTTGCACTGGAACTCCGCGCCGGCGCGCGGCGGATCGAACACGACGGCGTCATAATTCTTGAGTTCGCTTGTCATCAGCGGCCGGCGGAAAAGATCGCGCTTCTCGACGCTGACGGGTTTCAGACCCTGCGTGTTGCGGGCGGCGAAATCCAGCGCCTTTAACGGCTTGTCTTCAGCCTCCACGGCATGCACCCTGCCGATGCGCGCGAGCCGCAGCGCAAAGGTGCCGGAACCGCAGAAGAGATCGGCAATGCGTTTGGACTTGCCGACATGGGCAAGCACGAGTTCGGCCATGGCGTCTTCGGCCTGTTTGGTCGCCTGCGTGAAGCTGCCGGCGGGCGGCGATACCGACACGCCACCGAACTCGATAATCGGTTTTTGCGGTTCGATCAGGATTTCCCCTGAGAGCGAAACGCGGGCAATGCCGCGCATTGCAAGAACCGTCTCCGTGAGCGTCCGGCGCTGCTTGTCACTGACCGACTTGATGCCCTCGACAGCGATATCGAGGCCTGAAAGCGTTTCGAGAACCGTGATGCGGAACGGTTCGGCGTTCGCAACTATGGAAAGACCGATGGCTTTGATAGCATCCAGCCGGGAGACGATGCCCGGCGATGTGACGGGACATTCCTCAATGGCGACGATGTGATGGCTGTTCGCCTGGCTGAAACCAAGCAGCAGGCCCTTCTCGGTCTTGCGGGCGGCAAACACCGCGCGGCGGCGCTCGCCGGGACGACAGATGACGAGATCCCCGACATCGGGCGTCAAGCCCTTCGATTTTAGCGCCGAAACGACCAGTTCCCGCTTAAAGGCATGGTAAGGCTGGTCTGCGAAGTGTTGCAGGGAGCAGCCGCCGCAGGTGCCGTTCTTGCCATCGGGGCCGAAGTGGCGGCAGGCAGGCTCGCGCCGGTCCGCGGAGGCTTGCGTAACCGACATGACGGCGCCCTGGTCCTTTACCTTCGCGATCGCGACGGTTTCACCCGGCAGCGTGAAGGGCACGTAGACCGGCCCTTCGGGACAGTGGGCGATGCCATCGCCCTGCGCGCCGAGGCTCTTGATGGTAACGGTCTGCGTGCTCATGGCTTTTCGCCTCCGAGAAGAAATTCGACATTGCCATCGCCACCGGCAATCGGCGACGGAATGAGGCCGAGGCTTTTCCACCTCATGTCCTCGATAAGCCAGCGTTCCAGCTCCGCCGCCACGGCGGGCGCGGTTTCCGGTTCTTTCAGAAGCCCGGCCTTGCTGATGGCGTCCCGTCCGGCCTCGAATTGCGGCTTGACCAGCAGGACGGCGAGTGCACCCGGCTCGGCAAGTTCGAGTGCCGGGGCAAGAGCAAGCTTCAGCGAAATGAAGGACACGTCCGAAACAATGAAGCCGACCGGCCTTTCATCGATATCCTCGGCCGTCAGAAACCGGGCGTTCAACCCTTCGAGACTGGTGACACGTGGATTGTTTTCGATCCTTGGGTGGATTTGGCCGTGGCCGACATCGATGGCGACGACATGGTCTGCCCCGCGCTCCAGCAGCACCTCGGTAAAGCCGCCCGTGGATGCGCCGACATCGAGACAGTCGCGGCCGGAGGGATCGAGGCCGAAATGATCGAGCGCTGCAACAAGCTTGAGCGCGGCGCGCGACACATAGGCCTGCGCCGGGTCGCTGATGGCGATTTCGGCATTTCCGGCGACAGCCTGGCTGGGTTTTGTAACGATCTTGCCGTTGACGCTCACGGTGCCGCGCGACACCGCGTCGCGCGCGCGCGAGCGGCTGGCAAAGTGGCCGAGCGAGACGAGAAGCTGGTCAAGCCGTTCATTTTCAGGTGTTTTGGACATGGTCCCGTGTCAATGACCGCCAAACTTCGCCGATGCAAGCGATTTATCACGCCCAGGCGCCTTCAGCGCCTGCGCGACCGCCCTATGCGGCTTTTGCGCCGCAAAATCCGCATATCAGATTAATCCAATATAAAGGCTTGTATTGCAGGGTGTGGCCAGGCCCGTGCGGCCCTTCGGAACCCGCCATGATGGCATCTTCTCCCATTCCTGAAATTGCGACCTTTGCCGCGCAGCCTCTTGCTCGAAGGCATCGGGTCGCCGAGAGAGTTTGCGATGTCGCTGAAAAATCTCCCCATTAACCTGAAGCTCATAGCCACCTTCTGTGCCTTGATGGGCGTGTGTCTGCTCGCGTCCGCGGTCGTGTACTGGCAAACGCTGGGGAGCGAGCGTGTCGCGATCGAGAGCAACCGCACCAACACCATCATGCATGCCGTGGATGGCGCCACCGCCGCGATGCTGGAGCAGGCGGTCAACCAGCGCGGCTTCCTGCTGTTTCGCAGTGACAGCACCTATAATGATGTCTTCGCCCAGCGCGACATTATGCTGAAGAAGCTCAATGAAGCGCGCGCCCTGGCCGCCGGCGAGCCCGAAATTCTGAAATCCATCGACGATATGGAGAAATCCGCAACCGTCTTCTTCAAGGAACTGGCGGAACCCCAGCTCGCTGCCCGCAAGACCACTGAAGCACCGATTTCCGAGATCATCGAAATCGGTCGCAACCAGGCGAAAGGCCAGCTTGACGGCTTCCGCGCGGCCGCTGCCAAAATCAAGGAACAGCTGAACACCCTCTCCACCGGTTATGCGGTCGAACAGCAGGCTGCCGCGCGCAATCTGGAATATGCGCTTCTGGGCGGCGGTGCCGTTGCCGGCCTTCTTGCTGTGATCCTGATCTGGGCGCTGTCGCGTTCCATCGTGACGCCGATCGTCGGCATGACGGCGGCCATGAGCCGGCTTGCCGATGGCGATCTCACCACGGAAGTTCCCGCAACGGATCGCGGAGACGAAGTCGGCAAGATGGCAAAGGCCGTGATGGTCTTCAAGGAAGCCGGACTTGAGAAAGCCCGCCTTGCCGGCGAGACGGATCGCATGCGCTCCGCAACCGAGGCGGAACGCCGCCGCAACGAGGAAGAAAAGGCGCGCGACGAGGCCGCCAGCGCCTTTGCCAGCGCCGAGCTCGGCAAGGGTCTCGCCGCACTGGCGGATGGCGATCTTTCCTATCGCATCGAAACACCATTTGCGCCTGCGATCGATCCGGTGCGCGTAAACTTCAACAGCGCGGTCGAAAAGTTGCAACAGGCACTGCGCACGGTCGGTGAAAACGCCGCCGCCATCAATGCCGGCGCCGCCGAAATGCTCTCCGCCGCCGACGATTTGTCGCGCCGCACCGAACAGCAGGCGGCCTCCATCGAAGAGACCGCCGCGGCGCTCGAAGAAGTCACCACCACCGTTCGTGATAGTGCACGCGGTGCGGAAGATGCCGGCAATCTGGTCCAGCGCGCCCGTGCAGGTGCTGAAAAGTCGGGTGTTGTCGTTCGCAAGGCCGTCGCCGCCATGCGCGAAATCGAAAAATCGTCTGGCGAAATCGGCAATATCATCGGCGTTATCGATGACATCGCCTTCCAGACAAATCTGCTCGCGCTGAACGCTGGTGTGGAAGCGGCCCGCGCCGGTGATGCCGGCAAGGGTTTTGCGGTGGTTGCGCAGGAAGTTCGCGAACTGGCGCAGCGCTCGGCCAATGCCGCCAAGGAAATCAAGACACTGATCGGCGCCTCCAGCCAGCAGGTGGAAAACGGCGTCAATCTCGTTGACGAAACCGGCAAGGCTCTCGAGCTCATCGTGTCGGAAGTCGAAGAGATCAACGCCCATGTGAGCGCAATTGTCGTTGCCGCCCGCGAACAGGCGACGGGCCTTCAGGAGATCAATACGGCCGTCAATACAATGGATCAGGGCACGCAGCAGAATGCGGCCATGGTGGAACAGCAGACCGCTGCCAGCCATTCGCTGGCCCGCGAAGCGCAGGCGCTGAACAGCCTGCTTGGCCAGTTCAACATGGGCGGCGCCCGGATGGCCGTTGCAAGTGCCGGTAACGGTGCCGGCGGATATTCCGCTCCGCGCCAGACTTCGGCCAAGCCTGCCTTCCAGCCTGCGTCTGCCGCGCCGGTCCGCAAGGCTCCGGTTAAGTCCGCCTCCGCAACCGCAAGGCCCGTCGCATCACCCGCCCGCGCACTCGGCCAAAGCCTCGCCCGCGCCTTCGGCGGCGGCTCAGAAGCGCCGGCTGCCAAGGAGCAGGACTGGACGGAGTTTTGAGCGCGGCTTCAGATTGAACCGACGGATCGGGGGCCGAAAGGCCCCCGTTTTGTGTCGGCATTTTCAAATTGAAGGTCATTAGGCGCGCTGTTGCCGGAACATCCGTGCAAAGAAAATCTCATCCGACAGGCGATGAAGCAGGGCAGAGATGACTGCGGTGGCGGCGACAGCGAAAACGAGGCGCCCGAGAAGCACGCCATAGACATCCGCGCCGAGCGACATCACGACGAGCGTGTCCTCAATCACGCTATGGGCAAACCCCATGAGGACGCAGGACAAAAACACCTGCCGGGGTGATATCGCCCCCGATTGCGCCTCGCGGATCAGGAAACCCGCACCATAGGAAATGCCGAGGAACAATCCGATAGCCGTGAGATGTTCGGCCTCGCCGCGAATGCCCGCAAGACGCAGGAGGGGCGACAGAGCTTTCATCATCAATGCCAGAAGGCCGGTGAGCCTCAGGAGTTCAAGCCAAAAAGAAAGGGCGAGAAGGATGACGAGCATCCAGAGCATTGTTTCACCGAGACCAAGCAAATAGGCGGGCCAATCGGGCGAAGCACTCATCGCAATCCAGACAGGACTTACCGGACCTGATAACCAGCCTGTCCCTTGCAGAAGCTGGTGCAGGAGAAAGGCATAGATCAACCCGCCACCGACACGCAGCGTCGTGGTGATCAGCACGCCCGGGCCGGCCCTTTCGATGATCTTCTGTTCGATGGGCAGACCATGGGCGAACAGGATGAGCGCAGAAAAAACGGTGATATCCGCAGAGGTTAGCGAAGATACGGGGACAAGCGTGAAGATAAGCGGTACGGCCCCCCAGATACCGATCAGCATCGCGGTCAGCCATGCGAGACCAAGTTCCGGCGGCAGGCCGATGAGGCTCATGACCGGCGCAAAAGCGGGCGCCACGGCTTCGATCGCTCCCATCCGCGACAGCACTTCGGTCGCAATCGCAATCGGAACGGTGATGCGCAAGAGGAGCCAGTAGATGACAAACGTTTCCCGCATTGTCTTCCAAAGCAGCGGCATTAGTGACATGTGAACCTCTCCGAGACCTGTTTCCATTCACTAACCGCAGCCCATTCGCATTTGCGGTCAAAGATTGCAGCTTTATGCAATTTTATTGCAAAGATGATGTTGGACGATAGGATGCCGTTCATGGATCGGATCGACCGAAAATTGCTCAATCTTTTGCAGAGTGATGCATCACGTACCAATGTGGAGATGGCCGATGCGGTGGGCCTGTCCGCGTCGAGTTGCCTGCGGCGCGTCCAGCGGCTGCATAAATTGGGTATCATTGATCGTATCGTGGCCATTCTCAACCCGGCAAAGGCGGGACGCGTCCTCAAGGCGCTGGTGACCGTGGAGCTGAAACAGCACGGAGAGCAGCAGATGCGCCGCTTTCTGGACCTTGCGAGCGCTGAGGAAGCGGTCTCGCATGCCTACGCGGTGACCGGCGAAACAGACGTGGTGCTGATGCTGCGGCTGCGCGATATGGAAGAATATGACGCCCTCTGTGACCGGTTGTTCCGCGACCAGAATAATGTAGCGCGCTTTTTTACGATGGTCGTTATCAAGACGGCGAAAGAGGAAACAGCCATCAGGATTTGAAACCGGTGGCATACAGCGGGGAATGTCTTTTAATTTCAAGGAACCGAAGGGATATGAGATGGCGGCTCGCGTTAAGTTAAGGCTCTTGGAGGGCGCCTACGGGGTGGCCCGGCTTCCTGCCGATGCATCCATTCCAGCCTGGGCCGATGGTACAGGTTTTCTCAGTATCAGCCGGACTGATGATGAGCTTTCCGTCGTCTGCTGCCAGGAGCGTATCCCTCAGGATGTCAAGGCCGACACCGGCTGGAATTGCCTCAAACTTCAGGGCCCGTTCGCCTTTGATGAGACCGGCATCGTGCTTTCGGTGATCGAACCGCTATCGACCAATGACATCGGGATATTCGTTGTTTCGACTTTCGACGGCGATCACCTGCTGGTGAAATCGAAAGATCTGGAGAAGACGTTTGAACTGCTGGCGAATGCAGGTCATTCGATCGTTTGATGATCCGACCGCATTGGGTGCCAGACGGAAATATCGCGCGGCGCTTCCAACAGAGCGGGCAGGGCATCGTGCCATACCTGCCGATAGGGCCGGTGGATCTGAACGTCGATGACGTCCTGATGGTCACCCCAGGTCTCATGCAGCAGGAACCGGTTCTGGTTTGTGCCATCCCGGTGCAGGGTTGCGTTCACAAAGGTCTTTTCGTGCCTCATGGCGTCGAGCAGCGCGTTCAGCAATTCGAGAAAACGCTCGCGCTGGCTGGGGCGCACCTGAAAGCCGATGAGATAGGTGGTGTGCACGGTTCTTACTCCCCGGGACTTTGCAGCAGTGCCGCGCGGGTCGCCGCGTCGGCAGGGTAGAAACACTCCAGCACGAGTTCGGACAGCGTGACGTCCGTCGCCGTTCCGAATACCGTGGTGGTGGAAATGAAGCTCAGGATAGCGCCCGAAGACGGATCACGAAGCTGGAGCGGTATGGCCAGAGGGTCGGCCCCGGTCGCATGGGGCGAGGCCTTTGGCGCGGGATAGGCCGCAAGCTCCGCATGTAGCCGGGAAAGCACCTCGTCCCCCGTCTCTTCGACCTGACGGCGCAGGCGTTCCAGCAGATGATGACGCCATTCGGCAAGATTGACGATGCGCGAACCCAGGCCCTGCGGATGCAGGCTCACCCTCAAGGCGTTGAGCGGCGGGCGAAGCAGCTCTTCTGAAACGCCGGCCAGAAGCGACGTGATCGCGCCATTGGCGAGAACGACGTTCCAGTGCCGATCAACGGCAAGGGCGGGGAAGGGCATGTGCCCATGTACCACGGTTTCGACAGCTTGCCGGGCTGCCGCCATGTCAGGTGCATCCATCGGCCGTTCGGAATGAACGGGTGCGTAACCCGCCGCCAGCATCAGCCGGTTGGCGGCGCGGGCGGGCATGGAAAGCTGCTCCGCCAGTTTCACGAGCATCTCGCGACTGGGGGAGGAGCGCCCGCTTTCCACAAAACTCAGGTGACGCGTGGATATTTCAGCCTTCACGGCCAGATCGAGCTGGCTCAATCTGCGGCGGGCTCGCCATTCCTTCAGCACCTGGCCGACATGTTCTCGATGATGTGTCATGCCCCGCAGCCTAGCAGAAGATATCGCCAATGCGATTACCTCGCAGGTAATTGTTCCGCTTCCCGGACCCCGGCATGCTCAAGGCCGTCAACCCAGAGGAGCACACTCATGACACAGCATCTCGCAATCGCCGAAACCTATCTCGCGGTCTGGAATGAGGAAGACGGCGAACGCCGCAAGCAGATGGTAAACAAAGCATGGGCCGAAACAGCCCGTTATATCGACCCCCTGATGCAGGGCGAGGGCCAGAAGGGGATAGCCGCAATGATCGAGGCGGCGCGGCAGAAATTTCCCGGATATCGCTTCGTGCTGACCGGCACCCCTGACGGACACGGCGATTTCACCCGTTTCTCATGGCGCCTGATTTCGCCTGACGGCGACGACGTCGCTGGCGGTACCGATATCGTCAGCCGCGATGCCGACGGCCAGATAAACAGTGTCGTCGGTTTTCTTGATGCCACGGCAGCATAAAACCAGTGACGAGGGGCGGGACCAAATGCCCGCCTCCTTCTCCTCGGACAGCGTGCTTCAGCCTGCAAATCCTACACCGGCCTGACGCTGGCCGAGTGCATTGAACACGGTGGAAACGATGCCGGCGCGGTCGAGGCCGGCATTGGCATACATGGTCTCGGGCTTGGCCTGTTCCACCCATTGATCGGGCAGGGTTAGGGTGCGGACCTTCGGGCCATGGTCGAGCAGGCCCGCGCTCGCCATGAAATGCAGCACATGTGCTCCAAAGCCGCCAACGGAACCTTCCTCGATGGTGACAAGAACCTCGTGATGGGCGGCAAGCTGGCGGATGAGGTCGAGATCGAGCGGCTTGGCAAAGCGCGCATCGGCAACCGTGGTCGAAAGTCCGGCGGCATCGAGGTCTTCGGCGGCCGCGAGGCATTCCGCCAACCGGGTGCCGAAGGAGAGCAGCGCAACCTTGGTGCCTTCCTTGATGATGCGGCCCTTGCCGATCTGGAGAATCTCGCCGCGCGCGGGCATCTCGACGCCAACACCTTCTCCGCGCGGATAACGGAAGGAAATCGGGCCTTCGTCATAGGCCGCTGCCGTGCGGACCATATGTTTCAGTTCGGCCTCGTCAGACGCCGCCATCACCACCATGCCGGGCAGGGTGGCAAGGAAAGTGGTGTCGAAGGAGCCGGCATGGGTCGGGCCATCGGCACCGACGAACCCGGCGCGGTCGATGGGGAAACGCACGGGCAGGCTCTGGATCGCCACGTCATGCACCAACTGGTCGTAACCGCGTTGCAGGAAAGTGGAATAAAGCGCGCAGAACGGCTTGTACCCGTCAGCCGCAAGTCCGGCCGCAAAGGTGACGGCGTGCTGTTCGGCAATGCCGACATCGAAGGTGCGGGCCGGGAAAAGCTCGGCCATCTTGTCGAGGCCGGTGCCGTTGGGCATGGCCGCCGTTACACCGATGATCTTGTCGTCGAGGGTCGCTTCCTGGATCAGGGCCTCGGCAAAGACGCTGGTGTAGCTCGGCGCATTCGGCTTGGCTTTCGCCTGCGCGCCGGTGATGACGTCGAACTTGTTGACGCCGTGATATTTGTCCGCTGCCGCTTCCGCCGGGGCGTAACCCTTGCCCTTCTGCGTCACCACATGGATGAGGACGGGGCCTTTCTGGTTGTCGCGCACATTGCGCAGCACCGGCAGCAGGTGATCGAAGGAATGACCGTCGATAGGCCCGATGTGATAAAAGCCGAGCTCCTCGAACAGGGTGCCGCCGGTCACATAACCGCGCGCATGGGTTACGGCGCGGGTAATGGCGCGGTCGATGGTCTTGCCGAGATAGGCCGTCAGTTTCTTGCCGAAATCACGGAAGCCCATATAGGTGCGGCCGGAGGCAAGACGTGCCAGATAGGCACTCATAGCGCCGGTCGGCGGTGCAATCGACATGTCGTTGTCGTTCAAGATGACGATCAGCCGCGCATCGAGCGCGCCGGCATTGTTGAGCGCCTCAAACGCCATGCCGGCAGACATGGAACCGTCACCGATGACAGCGATCACCTTGCGGTCGCTGCCATCGAGACCCGCCGCCACCGCCATGCCGAGACCGGCGGAAATGGAGGTGGAAGAGTGACCGGCGCCGAAATCATCATATTCGCTTTCGGCCCGCCGGGTGAAACCGGAAAGCCCGTTTTCCTGGCGCAGCGTGCGGATGCGATCACGCCGGCCGGTCAGGATCTTGTGCGGATAACATTGATGGCCAACATCGAAGATCAGCCGGTCTTCCGGCGTATTGAATACTTTGTGGATGGCAATCGTCAGTTCCACGACGCCAAGGCCGGCACCCAGATGGCCGCCGGTCTTCGACACGGCGTCAATCATCTCGTCGCGCAGTTCCCTGGCCAATTCCGGCAGGTCGCGATCGTCGATCTCCTTGAGATCGGAGGGAAAATTCACCCGGTCAAGCAATGGTGTCTGTGGCATTCCGGTCAATCGTTCGGCCTTTTCTGGTGGTCCCCGGGCGGCGCGTGAGAACGTCCTTCGTCGCGAAAGCCGTCGGGTGAGCCATGCATGTCGTATACTTCTATAGAATTTCAACCTTCCGGCAAAGGGACAAACTCTTCTTCGTCACCGGGAACGATGTCGAAGCGACCTGTTCTCCACTCCTGTTTGGCCTGCTCTATGCGTTCTTTTGATGACGAAACGAAGTTCCACCAGATGTAACGGCGCTCATTCAGTGCTGCCCCGCCAAAGATCATGATGTGACAGCCATTGCTGCCGGCCTGCAGTGTGATGTCGTCGCCGGGCCGGAAAACGAGCAGCTGGTCGGCGGCGAAGATATCGCCGGCCACATCCAGCGAACCGGACAGAATATAGATCGCCCGCTCTTCATGATCGGCGGAGAAGGGGAACTTTATGCCCGGCTCCAGGGTCAGGTCGACATACAGCGTGTCGGTAAAGGCCGAAACGGGGGAGGTGAGGCCTTCGAATTCGCCGATCACCACCCGGCCGGATGCGCCCTTGATATCGATCAGCGGCATCTCTTCTTTCGCGGTGTGCGCAAAAGCCGGGTCGATTTCCTCCATATGATCGGGCAGGGCAAGCCAGGTCTGCAGGCCGGACATGGACAGCGGATGGCCGCGCAGGTTTTCCGGCGTGCGTTCCGAATGCACGATGCCGCGCCCGGCCGTCATCAGGTTGATGTCGCCGGGGCGAATGACAAGCTCGGTGCCGAGACTGTCGCGATGCTTGATTTCGCCGTCGAACAGATAGGTCACCGTGGAAAGCCCGATATGCGGGTGCGGCTTGACGTCGAGCGCCTCACCCGCCTTCAGGATCGCCGGCCCCATGCGGTCAAAAAAGATGAACGGGCCGACAAGCCGCCGCTGCCGGGTCGGCAGCGCCCGGCGCACGGCAAAACCGCCAATGTCGCTGGTGCGCGGAATGATGAGGTTCTCGATGGCGTCGCAGGCAAAGGCATCGCCCGCGACGGGGTCGTTGCCGGGAAAGAAGGACATGGTCAGCTCCTCGTATTGTTACGCGGAAGCTTAACACGAATGGAACGGGACGGGAGCGCTGTAATGATGAACGCAGCGTCACACCGTTCAACAGGACGTGTTTATTCCCCGTCGAGCGGCTCCACACCCTGCGGCTTGCCTGCGCGGTCGAGACGGATCTTCTCGATGCGCTTTTCGGCAGCGTTCAGCAGCGTTTCGCAATGCTTCTTCAGGGCTTCGCCGCGCTCATAGATGGCGATGGATTCGTCCAGCGCCACGTCTCCGCGTTCCAGGCGTGCGACAATGCTTTCCAGCTCGGCGACGGCTTTTTCGAACGAATAACCGCTGACATCGGCTGTGTTGGCATTTTCCGTCATGTTCAACCCTTCATCATTCTCAAGATATGCATGGCTGCCGATTCCGCCAGCCCTTCCAGATCATAACCGCCTTCCAGCAGGCTGACGACCCGGTTCGATGTGTATTTATCCGCCATCTCCAGAAGCCGGCCCGTCGCCCAGTCGAAATCCTCTCCCACCAGATTGATCTGCGCGAGCGGATCGCGGTGATGCGCGTCGAAACCGGCAGAGATGAGAATGAGATCAGGCGAAAAATCCGCAATCGCCGGCAGCACGCGCGATTTGAAGGCCTCGCGAAAATGCTCGCTACCGGTATTGGGCGAAAGCGGCGCGTTGACGATGTTGTTCTTCACGCCGGTTTCGTTCTTGTCACCGCTCCACGGGTAAAGCGGCATCTGGTGGGTGGAGCAGAACAGCACGGATGTGTCGTTCCAGAAGATATCCTGCGTACCGTTGCCGTGATGCACGTCCCAGTCGATGATGGCGATACGCTCCGCGCCGTGCGCCTTCTGCGCATGGCGGGCGGCAATCGCCACATTGTTGAACAGACAGAAACCCATGGCCTTGGCGGTCTCGGCATGGTGGCCGGGCGGGCGGGATGCGACGAAGACGTTGTCGGCGGCACCGGTAAACACGTCATCCACGGCCGCCATGGCGGCGCCGATGCCGGTCAGCGCAGCCTGAAGGCTTTTGGGGGAGAGATAGGTGTCGGACTCGATCCGGTTGATCTCACCGTCCTCTTCGGGAACCTGCCGCATCACGGCAAGAAGATGCTCTTCCGGATGGGCCAGCAGCACCGCGTCTTCATTCGCCTGCGGCGCTTCCTTCCGGTCCAGCCGCTCGAAATTCGGATGTTCAAGCGCGATGTTCAGCGACCGCAGGCGGTCTGGCCGCTCGGGATGGCCGGAAGGCGTGATATGCTCAAGGAAGATCGGATGTTCGTAAAGTCGGGTCGCCATTCTTTCCTCCCTGAGACTTCAATCAGGCGCGCTGCGGCAGAAGCGGATAACCGGCCATCACCGCACGGCCGGCAAGGGCGGCAAGAACGGCTTTCAGCGCATCGCCGGGAATGAAGGCGAGCGAACCCATGAAAGCCTTTTCAAAACCGAGTCCCACGACGACAGCCAGATAGGAGATGCCGAAAGCATAAAGCACCACCACGCCGCCGATCAGGCTGGCGATGAAGAAACCGACGCCCTGTGCCAAAGCCGACTGGCCACGATGGACGAATTTTTCCGAGAGGAAACCGGTGACGAAAGCGGCTGCGATCCAGCCGATCAGGAAGCCCGTTGTCGGTGTCGTAAAGATCGAAAGGCCGCCGCGTCCGCCCGAGAGCACCGGCAGGCCGATGGCAGCGATCAGGATCGTCAGCAGAACCGCAAGCGTGCCGCGCTTCGCGCCCAGCACCACACCGGCCAGCATCACGCCGAGCGACTGCGCGGTGATCGGCACGGGAATGAAGCCAAGCGTGATGGGCGGCAAAAGACCGAGCGCAATGATGATGGCGGAAAAAAGAGAAATCAAAACAAGATCGCGGGTCGTCATGACACTAAAAACTCCTGAAGATTATATGCCTGTCAGCTTTGGCCTCTGAAACCGCGGGCGTCAATGGCGTCGGCAATGGCATCGGCATCCTTCAACGTCATAATGACGAGCGGCACGACGATCGTCGCCATCCGCACGGGCAGGCCACGGGCGCGATGTGCATCACGCACCGCGTGGTAACGGTTGACGATTTCAGGCACGAAGCGCACCACCAGCCCGACGGCAAGCCCGATATCGGCGGCCTTGAGCAGCCCCAACCTTTCCAGAGGCCCAGCAGCGAGCGTGATTTCGTCCATGAACTGCGAGATGCTGACGGTGATGGTGACGGCGGTCGCAAGCAGCGCGAGTGCCGTGAGGCGCAAAAGATTGACACTCGCATCATTGACGGGAAGCAGGAGATAGCTGAAGGCGGCAACGAGGAAGATCGTCAGCATCACCGGCCGCAGCCGCAGGGCGATGTCGCGCAGGGGCAGGCGCGTCGCGCTGAGAACGCCGGCAGCCAGAACGGTCGCGGCAACAAGCGCCGCCAGATCGCGGGTGAGAAAGAGCGCGATGCTGAAGCCCATGAGCGTCAGGAGTTTGAGGCGCGGTGAGACGCGGTAGAGCCAACCGGTTCCGTCGACATGCAGCGATTTCATTGCAATGCCACCTCCAGATAGTGCGCGACCGCTTCTTCGGGCGGGGCGTCAGCGATCAAGGCCCCCTCGTGAAACACCAGCACGCGATCGAAGCCGGTAAGGAGCGGCAGATCGTGGGTGATGACAACAAGCGCCTGCGGCAGCGCCGCCATGGTTTTCTCCACGATGGCCCGGTTCTTGAGATCGAGCTGATTGGTCGGCTCGTCGAGAATGAGGATTTGCGGTTGGGTGATGAGAAGCGCTGCGAGCGCCGAAAGCTGCAATTCGCCGCCGGAAAGCTCATGCGCGCGCCTTTCCTCCAGATGCGCAATGCCGAGCCGGGATAGAACGGCCTTCACTCTGCTTTCCGTCTCGGTCTTGCTCAGGCCGAGCCGTTTCAGGCCGAAGGCGACATCGTCACGGACGATGGGCAGGATGATCTGGTTCTGCGGGTTCTGGAAGATGAAACCGACCATCTGCAAGACAGCCCTGGCATCGGTCACGGTGTCCAGGCCGTTGACCGTCACTTTGCCCGCGTCCGGCTTGTTCAGCCCGTTGATCAGCCGCGCGAACGTCGTTTTGCCCGATCCGTTAAGGCCAATCACGCCGATTCGCCGCTCCGACAATGTCAATGACAGCGGCTGCAGCACCTGCCGGTCTTCGAAAACGACACTGGCGGCGTTAAAACGGATTTCCAAGTCTCTATCCTCGCGCTCGTTGCCGGTTCTATACCGCTTCATCAACAGAAGTAAAACAAGGAACAAAAAAAGAACATTGCAATCGCAAAAAAGCCGTTCTACCTTCGGTCGCATGATGGTCAAGGTTTCGAACGAGGCGGCAAGGCGGATTTTTCTGGCGCGGCAGGGGCTTTCCTCTCCGCCCGGCAAGGCGCTTTCCAAAGAAGGGCTGCTGCAGCTCATCACCGATCTGGGTTTCGTACAGGTGGACAGCATCGGCACGGTGGAGCGCGCCCACCACCAGATCATCTTCTCCCGTAACCAGACCTACAGGCGCGGTCATCTGACGACGCTGCTGGAAAAGGACCGGGCGCTTTTCGAACACTGGACGCATGACGCCTCCATTGTGCCGACGGAATTTTACCCCTATTGGAAACACCGCTTCCGCCGCCGCGAACCGATCATTCAGGAGCGCTGGCGCAAATGGCACGGCGAGGGCTTCGATGCGGCTTTCGGCGAAACGCTGGAGCGAATCGCCGCCGCCGGTCCGGTTTTGGCGCGTGAACTGAAGGAGGAGGGGCACCAGTCCGGCGGCTGGTGGAACTGGCATCCCTCCAAGACCGCACTGGAATATCTCTGGCACACTGGCAAGCTCGCAATATCAGGCCGTGTGAACTTCCAGAAGGTCTATGACCTGGCCGAACGTGTCATTCCGGGCGAACATCACGAAACCGAAGTGGCGCACGACCAATTCATCGACTGGGCCTGCCGCGAGGCACTGAAACGGCTGGGGTTCGCCACCCATGGCGAAATCGCCGCGTTTTTCGATCTTGTGACGCCGCAGGAGGCGAGGGACTGGGTCAAAGGCCATCGTGACGAACTCTGCGAGGTTTCGCTTCTGTCCGTTGACGGCGAAACGGCCCGCCCGTCCTACGCTTTTGCCGATTTCACGGCTGACCTGACGGACGTGCCCGAACCGTCGTCCCGCGTCCGTGTCCTGAGCCCGTTCGATCCGCTGCTGCGCGACCGCAACCGCACCGAACGGCTCTTTGGCTTTTATTACCGGATCGAAGTCTTCGTGCCGGAGCCGAAACGGCAATATGGCTATTATGTTTTCCCGCTTCTGGAAGGCGACCGTCTGATCGGCCGCATCGACATGAAGGCGGAGCGAAAAGGCAGCACGCTGGATGTGCGTCGCCTGTGGCTCGAGCCCGGCGTGCGCGCCTCCGCCGGACGGCTGGAAAAGCTCGACGCGGAACTATCGCGGCTGGCAAAGTTTACTGGCGTGGAGCGCGTGAATTATCTGGAGGGGTGGCGGGAGGAGTAGGTCGGTCGCCCAGGATATTGTGAGAGGCGCGGGTCCGGACACCTTACTCTCGCTCTTGAGGAGTCGCGGCGTTGCGGCATGTTTCTTCTCCCCGGCGGGGAGAATGCCGCACCCGCTCGCCTCACGATTACGCGATGGGACTAGGCAAAAACCCAAAGCTCACCCTATATCCGTCGCCGAAATCTGGATGCCGAAACCTTCCAGCCCGACATAGTGGCGCTCACGCGTTGTCATCAGTTTGATGGAGCTGATACCGAGATCTTTCAGGATTTGCGCGCCGAGGCCGATTTCAAGCCACTCATTCTCGCGCGAACGGGCCTGGGCGTGCGCTTCATCGGGGTCGCGTGCCTTGCGCCGTCCGGCGACCTGGCCAACGCCAACGGAGCCTTCACGCAGGTAAACGATGACGCCGCGGCCTTCCTCGGCTATTTTCTGCATGTAATGCCGCACCGGCTGGCGATCGCCGAACACGTCGTCGGCGACGTTTTCCGGGTGAAGGCGAACGGGAATGTCGATGCCATCCCTGATGTCACCGAAAATAACAGCCATATGCTGCATCGGGTCCCAGGGCAGGGAATAGGTCTGCGCCTTGGCAGGCCCGAAGGGCGTTTCGATGGTGAAGGAGGATTCCATCTCCACCAGCGTTTCCTTGCGCTGGCGATAAGCGATGAGATCGGCGACCGACACGTGTTTCATGCCGTGTTTTTCGGCGAAATCCAGAACCTGGGGGCCGCGCATCACCGTACCGTCGTCATTCACCAGTTCGCTGATGACGCCGATAGGCGGCAGGCCTGCGAGCCGGCAAAGATCAACCGCGGCTTCGGTGTGACCGGAGCGCATCAGGACGCCGCCCTCGCGGGAAATCAGCGGAAAAATATGGCCCGGCCGGGTAAAATCAGATGCGCCGACATTGGGATTTGCAAGATTGCGAACGGTCAGCGTGCGGTCATCGGCGGAAATGCCTGTCGTGGTGCCATGCTTGAAATCGACGCTGACGGTGAAGGCTGTGGTATGGGCGCTGTCATTTTCCGCCACCATGGCGTTGAGGTTCAGCCGCTTGGCCTCCTCGCGCGGCATGGGGGCGCAAACGATGCCTGACGTGTGGCGCACGATCAGCGCCATTTTCTCGGGCGTGCAGTGAAGCGCTGAAATGATCAGGTCGCCTTCGTTCTCGCGGTCGTCATCATCGGTCACGACGACGATTTCGCCGGCTTCGAAAGCGCGGATGGCGTCGACGACGCGTTTCTGATCATAGGCCATGGTGGTCCCCTTTATTTCAGTCGGCCGGTCTGGCCGCGGTCCCTCAGGTAATGGTCGGCAACGGTGCAGGCGATCATCGCTTCACCGATCGGAACGGCCCGGATGCCAACGCAGGGGTCGTGGCGACCCTTGGTGCGAACATCGACATTATTGCCGTCGGTATCGATCGACAGGCGCTCCGTCAGGATAGAGGATGTGGGCTTGATGGCGAAGCGGGCGATAACAGGTTCGCCGGTCGCAATCCCGCCCAGAATGCCGCCCGCATGGTTGGACAGAAAGATCGGCTTGCCGTCATTGCCCATGCGCATCTCGTCGGCATTTTCTTCGCCTGAGAGCTCGGCCGAGGCAAAACCTTCGCCTATCTCCACGCCCTTGACGGCGTTAATCGACATCAGGTTGGAGGCGATATCCTGGTCGAGCTTGGCATAGATTGGCGCGCCGATGCCGGCGGAAACGCCTTCCGCAACCACTTCGACCACGGCGCCGATGGAGGAGCCGGCCTTGCGGATGCTGTCGAGGTATTCTTCCCAGACCGGCACCATTTCGGGGTCCGGGCAGAAGAACGGGTTCTGGTCGACCTGATCCCAATCCCAGTTTTCGCGGTTGATTTTGTGCTTGCCGATCTGCACCAGCGCGCCGCGCACATTGAGACTGGGCACCACCTTGCGGGCAATTGCGCCCGCAGCGACACGCGCTGCCGTTTCACGCGCCGACGAGCGGCCGCCGCCACGATAATCGCGAATGCCGTATTTCAGGTCATAGGTGAAATCCGCATGGCCGGGGCGGAAGCGCTTGGCGATCTCGCCATAATCCTTGGAGCGCTGGTCGGTATTTTCGATCAGCATCGAGATCGGCGTGCCTGTCGTGATCATCGTTTCGCGGTCCTCATCCAGCATCACGCCGGAAAGCACCTTGACGATGTCGTCCTCACGGCGCTGGGTCACGAAACGGCTTTGCCCCGGTTTGCGCTTGTCCATCCAGTGCTGCACCTCGGAAAGGGTGAAGCGGATGCCGGGCGGGCATCCATCCACCACACAGCCAAGCGCCGGCCCGTGGCTTTCTCCCCAGGTGGTAACGCGAAAAAGATGACCGAAACTGTTATGCGACATAATTCTCAAACCGGAAAGCGGGGCACCTGTGGACGGCGCCGTTTGAAACAAGCGGATTTGTCTTAGTGGAAAATCCGGTCAAGACAAAAGCCTTTCTTTCATAGCCCGCGGGATAACAAGGCGCGGCGCGGGCCACGACTTCACCAGAGGCGAGATGCGACAGCCTTGACGGGAAGACATGCAGCTTGATTCGAGCTCGTCTGCGGGTTCCGGAAATGACGATTTTGTAAAGTCGCGGCTGTTTTCCACCGCAATCAATGGTTTTCCAGCATTGCCGGAAAATGCGGTGTAGAAATCACTAACGGCTTGAACAGGATTTGAAATCCGTTCATCAATTGGGCTGAAAATGTCATGGTTGCGGGCAATTTCCGCCACATTCGAAAGGCAATTCTTCATGCATGTAAAGTTTTCACGCAAATCCACGAAAGCTAGATCGATGCGTATGATGATTGCCGCCCTTCTGGCCACCGCCAACCTCCTGATGCCGATCAACAGTTTCGCCCAGAGCGTCGACGTGGAAGGCACGATCAGCAAGATCGATGCGAATGGCCTGAGCATTACGCTGAGCGACGGCAAGACCTACCGCGTGCCGGAAGAATTCAATTTCGAAGGGCTGAAAGCGGGCGTGAAGGTCGTGGTTTTCTACACGGAAGTGGATGGGAAGCGCGTGGTCGACGATCTGCAGGTTGTTGAGTAAGCACCAGCCCCTCACGCCAAAACCTTCGTTGGGAAATGAGCGGATGCCTCTTGTTTCTTCTCCCCGCCGGGGAGAAGGTCGCGGTAGCGGCATGAGGGGGCGAGGGTGCTGTCTATAGCTATCGTTGCCCCCTCATCCGACCCTTCGGGCCACCTTCTCCCCGGCGCGGAGAAGAATTAAGCGGCGGCCTTTGCGCCAAATATACGGGCTGCTCGAGTAGGACGATGCAGAGGGTTATGCCCCGTGATCTCTCACAAAATCCACTCCGCACTATTCCTGTCGATCTCGACCTTCAAAATCCGGTCCTGCGGAATTTGCGTTCTCGATGCCTCGTCCTTGTCCATGCCGGATACCAGCCGGAAGATCGAGCGGATGACGCCGCCGTGGCAGACGCAGATTGTCTGCCTGTCCACGGAGGAGAGCCATGCGCCGATGCGCCAGGAGAGGATTTCGTAGCTTTCGGCATCCTGGCCAGGGGGGATGAAGTCCCACTTGTTGGCCTTGCGCGCCTTTACACGGTCGGGGAATTCCTTCTTGAGCTCGGGCAGGGTCTGCCCCTCCCAGTCGCCAAAGGAAACCTCGATCAGGCGATCATCGGTGCGGTATCCCGTGGGATCGAGGCCCATCGCGCCGCGCATCAACTCCATTGTCTCGCGCGTGCGCCCGAGCGGGCTTGCCACGTAGTCGAAGTCTTTTGCCGTCTCGCCGAGAAGGCGGGAAAGGATGAGGCCGTTGCCGACCGCCTGCTGGCGGCCGAAATCATTGAGCGGAATGTCTTTCTGACCCTGAAGCCGGCGTATCGCATTCCAGTCCGTTTGTCCGTGCCGGATCACATAGACGAGCAAGGCGATACCCCTGTTTCAAGCCGTTCCCGAAATGGTCAGTCCTTGACCACGGAAATATCAGGCGCGTCCACCGCCTTCATGCCGATCGTGTGATAACCCGAATCGACATGGTGGATTTCGCCGGTCACGCCGGTCGAAAGGTCGGACAGCAGATAAAGCGCCGACTTGCCGACTTCTTCGATGGAGACGGTGCGCTTCAGCGGCGCATTATATTCGTTCCACTTCAGAATGTAACGGAAATCGCCGATGCCGGACGCTGCAAGCGTCTTGATCGGGCCGGCGGAAACGGCGTTGACGCGAATGCCGCGATTGCCGAGGTCGACCGCGAGGTAACGCACGCTCGCCTCGAGTGCAGCCTTGGCCACGCCCATGACGTTGTAGTTCGGCATGACCTTTTCGGCACCGTAATAGGTGAGCGTCACGATCGAGCCACCGTCATTCATGACGGGCTCCGCCCGCTTGGCAACGGCGGCCAGCGAGAAGACGGAGATGTCCATGGTGCGGTTGAAGTTGTCGCGGCTGGTATCGAGGTAACGGCCGGTCAGCTCGTCCTTGTCGGAAAAAGCAATCGCGTGCACGACGAAGTCGATCTTGCCCCAATGCTTTTCCAGCGCGGCAAAAACGGCATCAATCGTCTCGAGATCGGTCACATCGCAATGGCCGGCCATGAAGGCGCCGAGTTCCTGCGCCAGCGGCTCGACGCGCTTCTTGAGCGCATCGCCCTGCCAGGTGAGTGCGAGTTCCGCGCCAGCGTCCGCACATGCCTTGGCAATGCCCCAAGCGATTGAGCGGTTATTGGCGACACCCATGATGAGGCCGCGTTTGCCAGCCATAAGGCCGGATGCCTGAGCCATTTTATGCTCCCTGATACTTTCGATTGATCCTGCCTATGGCATAGGCTGCAATCCTGTTCAAGATTGCCAAAGATCATCAACTGTTAGGGAGCGTAACAAAGGGTGCGTTGTCCCGGCTATTCGCAAAACTTTCACAAATAAAGGCCTTCGCGCATGTGGCGCATCAGGTCGGTCACCTTTTCATCCGGTTTCTCGTGCAGGACGATGCGCAATTCGATGACGAGATCGCCCGAGCCACCCTTGCCGTCGGCAAGGCCCTTGCCGGCAAGCCGGAGGGCGCGGTCCGAGCCTGACCAGGCCGGAATGGTGATGGTTTCTTCGCCGAGCGGCGTCACGACCTTCGCGTCGCAACCCAGAACCGCATCGCTGAGCGAAATGGCAAGCGTGGTGTGAATATCGAAGCCACGCAGCGAAAACACATCGTCGCGCGCGGCAAGCAACGTGACTGCAAGATCGCCGCGCGCCATGTTGGGGAGCTTCAGCCCCTGTCCCTTCAGCCGCACAACATGGCCATCGGTCATCCCGGGCTCGAGCTGGAACCGGACGTCCCGCTCGTCGGCAAGAGAAACGGTAATCCACTTCTTCTCGAGCAGATCGGCGACCGTAACGATGGCTTCTGCGGTGATATCAGGCACTTTTTCCGGAGCCGGCTGCGGCGCACGGAATCGCCGCACCAGCGCGCTGAAAAGATTGGCAGCGAGCGAGGCGGGCGCAGTCTTGTCATCGCCAGTGGCTGTGGCTGCGGGCATGTCGCCTTTCGCAGCGCTCGCGGCCGCCTTTGCGGCTTCCGCTGCCTGCTGCACCTTGGGATCATTCTGGGCGTCTGCGCCGAAGATGCGCTCGACGATGTCTTCGGCGCTTTCCGGTTTGCTATCGGCTTTGTGGCCGGTCTGCGCCCGGTTGCGGGCGTCCGCGCGGGCCAGTTCCTCCATCAGCTTTTCGGCGGCCTTGGCACGTTCGGCAGCCTCGCGCGCGGCTTCCCGCTGCTGCATGATGGTTTCGCCGGCCTTTTTCTTTTCCGCTGCCTTGCGGGCCTGATCGTAGAGATCGCGCTTTTTCGGGTCTTTCAGAAGGTCGTAGGCCTGACCGATCTCGGCAAAGCGCGCCGACGCATCGGGATCGTCGCGATTGGCGTCCGGGTGAACGGTTTTCGCCTTCGTGCGCCAGGCGGCCTTGATCTCGTCGTGGCGGGCGTCACGTTTTACGCCGAGGATAGAATATGGATCGCGCATGCGAAGCACCAGCTACGTTGGCTCAGGCGCTGCCGCCCTTCATGGCGCAATCCTGAAACGAACCTCTCCGATAAGGGGTGCCTGCGTTCATTCGCCTGCGCGCCCTCGGTTTAATCAACGTCGACTGTTGCAATAAGTTGCTAATCACTCCTTTACGGAGGATGCGGGCCGCGCGCGGGCCGGCTTTATTCCCTGCGGGAGGGTAAACAGATTATTTCTGCTCGAAGCGGGTCATCAACCATTCGCCGGTTTCCGACAGGCAGGCCTGCCCGGAATAAGCTGCCACACCCTCGAAGGAGTGACGGGTGGTCTTGAATTGACGGCAGACGAAACCGCTTGATTTGTCTTCGCGAATGGCCGTGACGACGCCTGCGCTGCCGGTGGCGGCGTTCGCCCAGGGCAGCGGCTGATCTGCAAGCTTGGCGAGATCGGCCGATGTGACCGCATTGCGAATGGTTACGTCGTCGGTCTGGGCGCTGCCATTCTGCTGGTTGGGCACGGAGGCCGTGGAAAGCGAGCGGTCGACCTTATCGCCGCCGAACAGATCGAGGCTGACACATCCGCTCAGCACCACAAGCATCGACACGACGGCGGAAACTTCCGCTACCGACGAAAGGAGGCTCTTTGTTCGACTGTTCGACTTTGCTATGACGGTCACCATCTTTCACCAGAGATCATCTCTGGGGTCCAAATCAGCTCGGGAGCATTTTAGTCAATATGTCGGAAACGGGGTTAACATCCAGTGACTTCACGGAAGAAAATGAACCTTTCACGCTTTTTGCCGAGTGGCTGAAGGACGCGACGGCTTCCGAAATCAACGATCCGAACGCAGTGGCACTCGCCACCGTGGACGAAAATGGCCTGCCGAACGTGCGCATGGTGCTGCTGAAAGGTGTCGATGACCGCGGCTTCGTGTTCTACACGAATTTCGAAAGCCAGAAGGGCCGGGAGATCCTCGGCCAGAAAAAAGCGGCCATGTGTTTCCACTGGAAGAGCCTGCGGCGACAGGTGCGCCTGCGGGGCGAGGTGGAGATCGTGAGCGACGCGGAGGCGGATGCCTATTATGCCTCCCGCCCGCGCGGCAGCCGCATCGGCGCCTGGGCCTCCAAGCAGTCGCGGCCGCTGGAGGGTCGTTTCGCGCTGGAAAAGGCGGTGGCCGAATATACCGCCAAATATGCGATCGGCGATATTCCGCGCCCATCCCACTGGTCCGGTTTCCGCATTCGCCCCGTGAGCATCGAATTCTGGCATGATCGCAAGTTCCGCCTGCATGA
This sequence comes from Agrobacterium sp. DE0009, assembly GCF_007680755.1. Taxonomy (NCBI): domain Bacteria; kingdom Pseudomonadati; phylum Pseudomonadota; class Alphaproteobacteria; order Hyphomicrobiales; family Rhizobiaceae; genus Agrobacterium; species Agrobacterium sp. DE0009. The sequence continues at coordinate 1,183,683 of NZ_VEIU01000001.1, read as the reverse complement.
CCGCATCGAATTCCGCCGCGAGACGCCTGACGGTGCCTGGTCGAAAGTCCGCATGTACCCGTAAAGGCAAGTCGGCGGGTCGTCGTGGCCCGCCTATTTCAGCAGCGAATCGAACAAGGGCAGGCCGATGACGGCAGACATGGCGATCAGCCCGTAGCAGATGCGCCTGAAGGATGCCTCATCGGCAAACCCATGTAATCGCGACCCTGCGTAAAGGCCCGCACCGTAAAAGGGCAACGCCAGCAGGAAAAACACAAAGACATCGAAGCTGAACAGGCCGCCCAAAAAATAGCTGGCCAGGGAAAATATCGTCGATATCGCAAAATAAAGAATGACATTGGCGCGCACGAAAGCGCCCTTCAGCGCGCCGCCCAGCCAATAGGCGACGACGGGCGGGCCACCCAGCTGCGCGGCGCCTGAAAACAGGCCAGCCACGAGTCCCGTGAGAAGGGTGAGCGGCGTCTTCGGCCGGCCGCTGTAACGCCAGCCGGACAGCAGGAACACGAGCAGCACCACGACGACACCTGAAATGAGCCAGCGCAGCGTCAAGGGATCACCCTTGGCGAGCAACATCGTGCCGACGGGCACGCCGACAAGGGCGCCGGTCGCCATGGTGAACACGTCCCGCCGGTCCGCCATGCGGAAGGCGGGCGGTATCATGCCGACAGTTAGCACGGCGTCCACCACCAGCAGAACCGCCGAAGCCACACGTGGCCCCACGATGGCGCTCGCAAGCGGGATGAATATGAGCGCTGCACCGAAGCCGGAAAAGCCGCGGGCAAGGCCGGCAAGAAAGGCTGCGCCGGCAAACATGGCGAGCAGCACCGGGCTGTGTGCGGCGACGAATGACGCCAGGAAGTCGAGATGGGACATGGGTGACGGCATGATTGTTTGAATATCTTTTCTCTATCGCGCTTGCATGCGCATGTCCCGGAAATTTCTGTTCATGGCTGCATGACGCCCTGACGGGTCGACGCCGTCAGAGAATCATGATTAGAGTTTCAGCGAGTGAACAAAGGATGAACAAATGTTTGCTGACATGATGCGTCGGTTTGAAGAGGCGTCGCAAAAATATGCCGCTGAAAACGGGATATTCCGCGATCCGGACTGGTACATGCTGAAGCTTCAGGAAGAGGTTGGCGAGGTCACACAGGCCTGGAACCGGCTGACAGGAAGGGCGCGCGTTAAGGGTAGGAGCAAAGAGGAGACGAAGCGGGATCTGGCCGACGAAACCGCCGATCTCCTCGGCCATGTGCTGTTACTGGCCCATTATAACGGTCTCGATATTGAAGGAGCGATTGAGCGTAAGTGGTGCTTTACGCCGTCAAAACCCTGAAGGCTCCAGCTTTTCCAACATGGCCGCCACGGCGTTAAGGTCGCTGGCGACGGCCACGCATTTCTCCCGCATTTCCTCCGTCGGCGGTGCAACGTCAGGCACCATGATGGTCATCATGCCCGCCGATGTCGCCGAGCGTACACCTGAGTAGGAATCCTCCAAGGCAAGACAGCGCCCGGGATCGAGGGACAGTCGTCGCGCCGCCGTCAGATAGGGCATGGGCGCCGGTTTCGGCTCCGTATAGTCGCCGCGCGCGACAATGGTGTCGAAACGTCCGAGAAGATCGTGGGGCCCAAGATGGCGCGTCACCGAATCGTGCCGCGATGAGGTGGCGATGGCGCGGCGGATGTCGAGGCTGTCGAGCAGATCGAGGATTTCGACGACGCCCGGCTTCAACGCCACGCCATCAGCCATCATCACGCCAAGATGCCGGAGCCAGGCGTCTCGAAAACTGTCGATGGGAAAATCCGCGCCATAATCGGCAAAGATGGTGCCGGTGATGACGTCCCACGGGCTGCCGCAGACCTTCTGATAGGTCTCCACCTTCATGCCATGGCCGCCTTCATCCGAGGCCGCCAGAAATGAATCGCGATAAAGCCTCTCGCTCTCGATCAACAATCCGTCCATGTCGAACACCACCGCCCGCGGCAGAAAGGGCAACATGGCTCAACCGAACCGGAAGGGGCGTTCGCCGAGGCTCTCGAAGGGGCGGATCAGATACCCGTCGGGATCGGCGACGATGAATTGCCGGTTACCCACTTCGACCGTGCCGCGTCTGTACCACTTCTCCTCAAGCGGCATGACGAGATCGATGGCAGACCGCTCCAGCCGGAATAGAATGGGCTGCAGGGAGGGAACGGCGATCTGCAGGTTCATGCCGCGGCCCAACGGCGCATCGAGCGAGGCATTGCCCGCCACAAAGGTCCGGGTCGCGCCGATCTGGTCAATCATCAGCTCTGCGTCGCCCAGCGCCAGATAGGTGAAGCCCTCTTCGGGGCGCTCGTAAACCACATGGAAGCCAATCAGGTCGCAATAAAAAGCGCGGCTCTTCTGCCAGTCGCTGACGGCAAGTTCAGGAACGAGGGCATTTCGTATGATGGTCGTTGTCTCCTTCGCCACGCAGGCCCCGGATGGGAGGAGGGGCCCGCCATAAGTCTTGATATTATCGCGTTCGCGCCAGCGCGCCAGAAAAAACAGCATCATGGCTGCCATGTGTGGGGTCATGGGCTGGCAAGGCACCGGCAGGCTCAGTGTGGCTGCAACTCTTTCTCCCGTCATTCCGGCTCAACGCCGGGATGACGGGCCGGGCGGGGTAGAATGCGACGTAGTTTTGTCCGCGCTATTGAGACAACCGAGTGCAATCACCCGAAAGCCACGGCCTACGCCTTCGTGCCGCCCACAGTGATCTGGTCCATGCGCAGATGCGGCTGGCCGACGCCAACCGGCACCCATTGCCCGGCCTTGCCGCAATTGCCGATGCCGGTATCGAGCTTTGAGTCATTGCCGATCATCGAGACGCGCTTCATCGCATCCGGGCCGTTGCCGATCAGCATCGCGCCCTTCACCGGCGCACCGATCTTGCCGTTCTCGATGAGATAGGCCTCGGTGCAGCCGAACACGAATTTGCCCGAGGTAATATCCACCTGACCGCCACCAAAGGAGACGGCGTAGATGCCCTTTTTGACGGATGCAATAATCTCTTCTGGCGTTTTGTCCCCGGAGAGCATGTAGGTATTGGTCATGCGCGGCATCGGCACATAGGCATAACCCTGGCGGCGGCCGTTGCCGGTGGGCCTCGCACCCATCAGCCGGGCGTTCTGCCGGTCCTGCATGTAGCCGACGAGCCTGCCGTTCTCGATCAAGACATTATATCCTGAAGGCGTGCCTTCGTCGTCGATGGTAAGCGAACCACGCCGGCTGTCGATCGTGCCGTCGTCGACGACAGTGACACCGGGTGCGGCGACCATCTCGCCCATCAGACCAGCGAATGCGGATGTCTTCTTGCGGTTGAAATCGCCCTCCAGACCATGACCCACGGCCTCATGCAGCATCACACCCGGCCAGCCGGAACCGAGCACCACATCCATGGTGCCCGCTGGCGCATCGATGGCCGTGAGGTTGACGAGCGCCTGCCGCAGCGCTTCATCCGCGCCGCGCTGCCAGTTTTCCGTGGTAATGAAATCGCCGAAACCAACCCGGCCGCCGATCCCGTAGGAGCCGCTTTCCTGTCGGTCGCCTTCGCCCGCGACCACGGAAATGTTGATACGGGTCATCGGCCTGACGTCACTGACACGATGGCCATCGGCGCGCAGAATATCCACCACCTGCCAGCTGGCGGAAATCGTCGCCGTCACCTGCCGGACATTCGGATCCTTATCACGCAGATAGGCATCGATATCGGTGAGGAGCTTCACCTTCTCCTCGAAGCTGGGGCTGCCGATCGGGTTTTCGTCGCCATAAAGCTTTTTATTGGTGCGTTGCGGTGCAGCGGCATAGGAGCCGGAATATCCTTTGGTAACAGCACCCACCGCGTCGGAAGCACGCTTCAGCGCGCTTTGCGAAAGCTCGCCGGCATGGGCATAACCGACCGTCTCGCCAGCGACGGCGCGAAGGCCAAAACCCTGGTCGGTGTTAAAGGAGCCGCCCTTGAGACGGCCATTGTCGAAGGTGAGCGACTCCGCCTGCGCATGTTCGATGAACAACTCGCCATCGTCGGCGCCCGCAAGCGCCTCTCCAACGAGCTTGCGCAATTGCGTTTCATCGCAATCGAAGAGTTTTACAAGGTCGTCGGTCATGGGAGGCTCCAAACTGAATAGTGTCTGGCAAGCATGTAGGGTCGTGCGCCGCTGGTGGCAAGCCAAAGCGTCATCAAGCTCAGTTCAGCTTAAAACGAAATGAATGACGATGAAAGCAACAACGCAGACCACTAGTTGATGCAGGATCATCGGGAATGTCAGCCGTGACCAATGTTTGCTCGAGTCCGGCACGATGCGTTGCCAATGAAGGTAAGCAAGCTGGTTGCCAGATGTAACCGACAGCGCAAGCTCAATCATCCGCCAGTCCCTAGGAGAACCAAGCAAAATCCCGACTTTGCGAGCGTAACCCGCAATAAAGGCAAGTGCGACGTAAAAAAAGGCAACGCCGCATATGAAGCGATAGCTGGCGAGCTTGTTTTCTCTCATGCTTTTCAGTAATTGCTAAAACTATACTTTGAAAGTACAGTTTTCCTGTCGAAAAGCAAGGCGCTCCACTCAAGGAAGCGCGTCGTAACCTTCGGCAAAACCGGAAAGCTCGATCGGAATGCCGACGCGGTCCTGATCCACGGCTTCGCGCAGCGCGAAAACCGCGTTCTTGCCGGCGCGCAAAACCTTCAGCAGTTCGTCGTCAATATCGACTTCCACATAGCAGCCTTCGGAGAAGCAGCGGGTGAAATAGGCGCGGCCGATATTATTATTGTCGATATAGAGCTCCATGCCATCCTTCAACAGCACGCCGAGCGGCGCGAGGATGCGCAGGATGCGCGACTTGCGATCGGCCGTCTTCAGAACGACAACCGAAAGTCCCACTTCCGGGCGGTCGTCGGCAATGACATTCTGCATCAGCGCGCATTGCTCTTCAGAGGCGCCGGCCGGCTTGTCGCAGATGACGGACCACGCACCATGCGTCGACTTTGGCGTGCCGGGCGGCTGCTGTTGCGCCAGCGCCGCTGCAGCGGGGGCGATGATGGCAAGACCGGCGGCGGCAAGAAAAGTGCGCGCGAGCGGGGAAAGACGCATGGATACCTCTGGGATTCGAATCAGTGCGGCTATTTTGACGCCATAATCCGGAAAAAAAAGCCTGGAGCCTTCAATTCCAGCCGAGTTGGGCGGAAATAGGACCTGTCGGCCCGGGCGGGCCCGCGATTTTCCCGGTTCGTCATTCTTTATCTGGCGATCAAACCGGCTGGCGAGCGCGGCTTTGTCGCATCTGAGCCGTTAGAAATCGTGCCTGGCGGGGCAGCTCCCATAAAGGGTGCGGGAAAGTCGCCTGCGGAATGCTCAATGGCAAAATTGGGGCGCTTCCGTGTCCCGACGCATATTGCGGCAGAGGGCAAACTGTGGTTTGAAGTTATTACCATTAGCATGGATTCTGCGCTTGTGATTGATCTGGATCAGGCGCGTGAGGGAGAGGGTACCGTGAGGAATAGGATTTACGCAGCATTGGCGGGGATGACCTGTCTGCTCACGGCTGTCGGCGCCCACGCCGATCAGCCGGTGCATTGGCAAATGGGCATGCAGGAGGCAGCCACGCCGATCATGCACGAAATACGCTGGTTCGAACAATATACGCTTTGGTTCATTGTTCCGGTTACGCTTTTCGTTCTTGCGCTGCTCATCATCGTCGCCTTGAAATTCCGCGCCGCGAAAAATCCGGTGGCGTCCAAGACCAGCCATAACACGGCGATCGAGGTTGTCTGGACGCTGGCGCCGGTTCTCATTCTTCTGTTTCTCGCTTTCCCCTCGTTCAATCTTCTGAACGCACAGCTGACGCAACCGGAAAACCCAGACCTGACGCTGAAGGCGACCGCCACGCAATGGCTGTGGAGTTATGAATATGCCGCAGCCGAAGGCGCCGAGCCGCTCTCCTTCGACAGCTATCTGCTGAAGGACCAGGACCGCGCCGCTGCGGGCAAGGAAGACAAGGCCCGCTATCCGCGTCTTCTCGCTGTCGATAATGAAATGGTCGTTCCCGTCGGCAAGACTGTTCGCCTTCTGGTAACGGCAGCTCCGACGGATGTGATTCACGCCTTCGCCATGCCCGCTTTCGGCGTCAAGATCGATGCCGTGCCGGGCCGCCTCAACGAAACCTGGTTCAAGCCGGAAAAGGAAGGCCTTTATTATGGCCAGTGTTCCGAGCTTTGCGGCAAGGACCACGCCTTCATGCCGATCGCCATTCGGGTGGTTTCCGAACAGCAATACACTGCCTGGCACGCCGCCGCCGCTTCCGACCTGAATGCGGCAAACCGGGCGCTGATGGCCTCCGTCGATGGCGCTCCGCGCACGGTCGACGTTGCCGCCAACGAAACCAACTGACTGGAGTGACGACAATGGCTGGACCTTCCGCACACGACGATCATCACTCGCATGGTCATCCCGCTCATGACGATCATTCGCATGACGCGCATCATTCCCACACGCCGGGCTTCTTCGCCCGCTGGTTCCTGTCCACCAACCATAAGGACATCGGCACGCTCTACCTGATCTTCGCCATCATGGCGGGCATCATCGGTGGCGGCCTGTCTGTCGTCATGCGCATGGAGCTGCAGGAGCCGGGCATCCAGATCTTCCACGGTCTGGCATCCATGGTCTACGGCTTCGAGGGCGACGCTGCCATCGATGGCGGCAAGCACATGTTCAACGTGTTCACCACGGCGCATGCGCTCATCATGATCTTCTTCATGGTCATGCCGGCCATGATCGGCGGTTTTGCCAACTGGATGATCCCGATCATGATCGGCGCGCCAGACATGGCTTTCCCGCGCCTCAACAATATTTCCTTCTGGCTGATCGTCCCCGCTTTTATCCTGCTGCTGCTTTCGCTCTTCGTGGAAGGCCCGGCGGGCGCTTATGGCGTGGGTGGCGGCTGGACCATGTATCCGCCGCTATCGACAAGCGGCATGCCCGGACCGGCGGTGGATCTTGCGATCTTCTCGCTGCACGTCGCCGGCGCATCCTCGATCCTCGGTGCGATCAACTTCATCACCACGATCCTGAACATGCGCGCCCCGGGCATGACGCTGCACAAGATGCCGCTCTTTGCCTGGTCTGTTCTGGTCACCGCATTCCTGCTGCTGCTTTCGCTGCCGGTTCTGGCGGGTGGCATCACCATGCTTCTGACCGACCGCAACTTCGGCACGGCATTCTTCTCGCCGGAAGGCGGCGGTGATCCGATCCTTTATCAGCACCTGTTCTGGTTCTTCGGTCACCCGGAAGTGTACATCCTGATCCTGCCCGGTTTCGGCATCATCAGCCACATCGTGTCCACCTTCTCGAAAAAGCCGGTCTTCGGTTACCTCGGCATGGCTTACGCCATGGTCGCCATCGGCGCGGTCGGCTTCATCGTCTGGGCGCACCACATGTATACGGTCGGCCTGTCGCTCGAAGCGCAGCGTTATTTCGTCTTCGCAACCATGGTCATCGCGGTGCCGACAGGCATCAAGATTTTCTCGTGGATCGCGACGATGTGGGGCGGCTCGCTCACCTTCTCGACACCGATGGTCTGGGCAATCGGCTTCATCTTCCTGTTCACGGTGGGCGGCGTCACCGGCGTGCAGCTCGCCAATGCCGGTCTCGACCGTTCGCTGCATGATACCTACTACGTTGTGGCTCACTTCCATTACGTTCTGTCGCTCGGCGCCGTCTTTGCGATCTTCGCTGGCTGGTACTACTGGTTCCCGAAGATCACCGGCTATATGTACAGCGAGTTCATCGGCAAGCTGCATTTCTGGGTCATGTTCGTCGGCGTGAACCTGATCTTCTTCCCGCAGCACTTCCTCGGTCTCGCCGGCATGCCGCGCCGCTACATCGATTATCCCGATGCATACGCCGGCTGGAACATGGTTTCGTCCTACGGTTCCTATATCTCGGCGGTTGCCGTCGGCATCTTCCTCTTCGGCGTCTGGGAAGCCTTCGCCAAGAAGCGGATCGCCGGTAACAATCCATGGGGTGAAGGTGCGACGACGCTTGAATGGCAGTTGTCTTCGCCGCCGCCATATCACCAGTGGGAACAGCTGCCGCGCATTCGCTGATGCGCGGGCCGGAAGGCGCAGGCTTGGCTTGCGCAGTCCGGCTGCTGACAGACAGGGACGGCGCGGTTTGATCCGTGCCGTTTGCCGAACGGGCAGGGCTCCTGCCGCGTGACATTTTGTCCAAGCGATGCCAACACTCCGACGTGATACATGCTCCGGACGTGATAAAAGCCAAATCTGGCCTTTATGAAATGCAAGCGCAGACGAATGGCGGCAGGGTGCGGCGAATGGCTGGCACATGCTGGTATCGGTTTTCCCCGGTACCGGTCCTGCGGGCAGGTTCGGGACCCATGAATTGAAGCATCGCGCATGCCGGAAATCCCATTCGTTTTTCGGGCCGGTGCAAGGGATGTCGTTTCTGGCGGCATCTGAAGGAAACAGGACAGGACATGACCGTTATCGACGATCGCGACATACTGGGCGCACAAAGCTCCGGACTTTCGGAAGCCGGCGCACGCGATTATTTCGAATTGCTGAAGCCGCGCGTCATGTCGCTCGTCGTCTTCACGGCCTTTGCCGGCCTCGTGCTGGCGCCTGGTCACATCAATCCGATTTTGGGCGTCATCGCCGTTCTCTGCATCGCCGTTGGCGCCGGTGCATCCGGCGCGCTCAACATGTGGTACGATGCCGATATCGACGCGGTGATGAGCCGCACCGCTAGACGGCCGATTCCCTCGGGTCGCATCGCGCCGCGCGAGGCGCTCTCCTTCGGGCTGACATTGTCCGCTTTTTCGGTGGTCATTCTCGGTCTTGCGGTCAACTGGTTCTCGGCCGGCCTGCTTGCGTTCACCATTTTCTTTTATGCCGTCGTTTATACAATGTGGCTGAAGCGCTCGACGCCGCAGAATATCGTCATCGGCGGCGCTGCCGGCGCTTTTCCGCCCATGCTCGGCTGGGCCTGCGTCACGGGCGGCGTTTCGCTTGATAGCATCATCCTGTTCCTCATCATCTTCCTGTGGACACCTGCCCATTTCTGGGCGCTGGCGCTCTTCAAGATGCGCGATTACGGCTCGGTCGGCATTCCGATGATGCCGAATGTCGCCGGCGAGCGTTCGACCAAAAACCAGATGATCGTTTATGCGGTGCTCACGGCCGCTGCCGCCGTCGCACCTTATTTCACCGGCCTTACGAGCCCCGGTTACGGCATCTTCGCCGCCGTGCTGAGCGCAATCTTCGTCTACTGTTCGCTCATTGTCCGGCGCATGCCTGACGGTGACGAGAAAATGCTGCCGGCCAAGAAGATGTTTGCCTATTCGGTTTTTTATCTCTTCGCGATTTTCTCTGGCCTGCTGGCCGATCACTTCGCGCCGGCTCTTAAGGCCGTCATGTCGGGAGTCCTGTGATGGAAACGGTGGAACTGAGCGCGGCTCAGAAAAAATCGAGACGCGGGCGCAACATCGCGCTCGGCCTCCTGTTGGCCAGCCTGGTGGTGCTGTTCTACATCATCACCATCATCAAGATCGGCTCGCATTGACGCGCTGATTACGGGGAGAGGAGGAGGAGATGGCAAATATGGAAACGCAGGCGGCAGCGACCGGCAGGCAGAAGGTGAGCAATCGCTCCATTCTCGTGCTGTGTCTCGTGTTTTTCTGCGCCATGATCGGCATGGCCTATGCCGCCGTGCCGCTCTACAGCCTGTTCTGCCGAGTCACCGGCTATAACGGCACGACCCAGCGCGTCGAGCAATATTCCGACGTCATCCTCGACAAGACCATCAACGTCACCTTCGACGCCAACACGTCGAACGGCCTGAACTGGGATTTCCGCCCCGTCGACAAGAAGGTCACGCCGAAGATCGGCGAAACCGTGCAGGTCACTTTCAAGGCAACGAACCGTTCGCCAGTCGCGACAACGGGCACCGCAGTCTTCAACGTCACGCCGATGGAAGCCGGCGCCTATTTCAACAAGGTGGAATGTTTCTGCTTCACCGAAACGACGTTGCAGCCGGGCGAGACGCTGGAAATGCCAGTGGTTTTCTTTGTCGATCCTGACATCGCCACGGCGCGCGAAACCAAGAGCGTCCACACTTTAACGCTGTCCTATACGTTTTATCCGGCCAAAACCGAAAAACCGGTTGCGTCCTTGCCGGTAAAGACAGAATCTGGCGACAGCAAATTGTAATGAGGAGATCCGGGTCTTTTGAGGGGGCCGGATCAGGGAAGAGATAGCAGGGGATTGTCGTCATGGCAGACACGCATCAGAAGAACCACGACTACCACATCATAGACCCGAGCCCCTGGCCGCTTCTGGCCTCGATCGGCGCCTTCGTCATGACATTCGGCGGCGTCTGCTACATGCGTTACCTCTCGGGCGGCTCATTCAAGCTGTTCGGTGCGGAACTGGCCAACCCATGGCTGTTCTATATCGGTCTCGTGATCGTGCTTTACGTGATGTATGCCTGGTGGGCGGATACGATCAAGGAAGCCAATGAGGGCAGCCACACGCCGGTCGTCTCGCTGCATCTGCGCTACGGCATGATCATGTTCATCGCCTCAGAGGTGATGTTCTTCGTGGCCTGGTTCTGGGCCTATTTCGACGCCAGTCTCTTCCCGCATGAGGCCATCCAGGCATCCCGCCTCGAATATACCGGCGGTCAATGGCCGCCCAAGGGGATCGAGGTCATCGATCCCTGGCATCTGCCGCTCTACAACACCGTTATCCTGTTGCTGTCGGGCACCTGCGTGACCTGGGCCCACCACGCCCTGCTGCACAACGACCGCAAGGGCCTGATTTCCGGTCTGGCACTCACCGTGGCGCTTGGCGTGCTGTTCTCTGCCGTGCAGATTTACGAATACATGCATGCGCCGTTCGACTTCAAAAATTCGATCTATGGCGCGACCTTCTTCATGGCGACCGGTTTCCACGGTTTCCACGTCTTCGTCGGCACGGTCTTCCTGCTGGTCTGCCTGTTCCGCGCCATTGCCGGCGGGTTTACGCCAAAGCAGCATTTTGGCTTTGAGGCCGCTGCCTGGTACTGGCACTTCGTTGACGTCGTCTGGCTGTTCCTGTTCTTTGCCATCTATATCTGGGGTGGCTGGGGCGCGCCGATCCACGGGTAAATTACGCCGGTTAGCCCACCAGGGTGCTTTTGAAGCGAGTCGTTGCCACGTGTTTCTTCTCCCCGCCGGGGAGAAGTCCGCGGCAGGGATGAGGGGCAAGGGTGGAGGTATTCGGCGACGTTGCCCCCTCATCCGGCCCTTCGGGCCACATTCTCCCCGGGGGGTGAAGAAATACGAGGCGCCGTCGAGCACAGACAGGCGCCCGGGTTTTGAGGCAAGCTTCCAAGAGGTTCGACGTCACCCTCGGGCTTTGGCCAACTTCGCGGAAGGTCTCTCGATGTCTGAACCATCAAACGGAAATTTCGCCCCGGTCGATCCCATCAAGGTCGGTCTGAAAGGCTGCTGCCCGCGATGCGGCAATGGCCGTCTTTTCGATGGTTTCCTGACGATAAAACCCGCCTGTAGCGCCTGCGGGCTGGATTATGGCTTCGCCGATGCAGGGGATGGACCGGCGGTCTTCGTCATGCTGATCGTCGGATTTCTGGTGGTCGGACTGGCGCTCTGGGTCGATCAGCATTTTGCGCCCCCCGTTTGGGTGCATATCCTGCTGTGGTTGCCGTTTACGGTGTTTGTCTCCCTGCTGCTGCTGCGCAAGCTGAAGGGGATCATGATTGCGCTGCAATACCGCAACAATGCAAGCGAAGGCAGGCTTGATCGTGAATGACATGTCCCACATGAAGGCCGCGCAGCGGCGGGTCTGGTTTGCAGCGCCGCTGGTGCTTCTGGCGCTTGCCATTCTCCTTGGGCTTGGCACATGGCAGGTGAAGCGCCTTTATTGGAAAGAAGCGCTGATGGCCGATATCGAGCAGCGGCGTAGCGCAGATCCGGCGACACTTGAAGAGATCGAGGCGATCGCGAGAAGCGGCGGGGACATAGAATACCGCAAGGTCAGGCTATCGGGCACATTTGATCACACGCGCGAACGACATTTCTTCGCCACCCATCAGGGCCAGACAGGCTATTACGTCTTTACGCCGCTCACTCTGCCCGATGGCCGAATTCTCTTCGTCAATCGCGGCTTCGTGCCCTTCGAAATGAAGGACCCGGCCAAACGGCCGGACGGCCAGGTTGCGGGCGAGGTGACGCTGACCGGTCTGGCGCGCGCGCCGCTCATCGCGAAACCGTCCTCCCTGCTGCCGGACAATGATATCGCCAAGAACATCTTCTATTGGAAAGATCTGGCGGCCATGGCCGAAAGCGCGCAGGTGCCGGCAGGCCGGCTGGTGAACCTGTTTGTCGACGCCGATGCCACGCCCAATCTCGGCGGCTGGCCGATGGGTGGGGTAACGCTGATAGATTTGCCCAACAATCACCTTCAATACGCGATAACGTGGTATGGGCTGGCGGCGGCCCTTGTCATCGTCGTCGGTTTTGCCTATTTCCGGAACGGCAAGACGCAGGACGAATGACGCGCAGGCCCTGTAGGGTCGTTCTCGGGCAAGACCACGGAACTGGCCAAGGAGTTGGCCAAGGAGCTGGAATGAACATCGCCGTTTCCAAACCCCCTTTGACGATAAGGCTGTGCGGACCGCGCGGCTTTTGCGCGGGCGTGGACCGGGCAATCCAGATCGTGGTGCTGGCGCTCAAGGCCTATGGCGCACCCGTCTATGTTCGCCACGAAATCGTGCATAACCGTTATGTCGTGGAAGGGCTGGAGGCCAAGGGCGCGGTTTTCGTCGAAGAACTGCACGAAATTCCCGCCGAGCATCGCGAGCAGCCGGTTGTCTTCTCTGCGCATGGCGTGCCGAAATCCGTGCCGGAGGACGCACAGGCGCGTAACCTCTTCTATCTCGACGCCACGTGCCCGCTTGTTTCCAAGGTCCACAAGCAGGCCATGCGCCATCAGCGCCTCGGGCGCCATGTCATCCTGATCGGCCATGCCGGCCACCCGGAGGTCATCGGCACCATGGGGCAGCTTCCCGAAGGCACGGTTTCGCTGATCGAAACGGTCGAGGATGTCGACCGTTACGAACCAGTCGATCGCGAGAACCTCGGCTTCGTTACGCAGACGACGCTGTCGGTTGACGACACGGCAGGCGTGATCGCCAGGCTGCAGGCGCGGTTCCCGGCCATTCAGGCCCCCGCCGCCGACAGCATCTGCTACGCGACAACCAACCGTCAGGATGCGGTAAAGCAGGCGGCCCCCGGCTGCGACCTCTTCATCGTCGTTGGCGCGCCAAATTCCTCCAATTCCAAGCGGCTGGTAGAAGTCGCGCTGCGCGCCGGCGCGAAGCGCTCCGTTCTCGTGCAGCGGGCCTCGGAAATCGACTGGAATGAAATTGGCGATATCAGCACCGTTGGCCTTTCCGCCGGCGCTTCGGCACCTGAAGTTATCGTTGATGAAATCATCGAAGCCTTCAAGGCGCGTTTTGACACGACGCTTGATCTTGCCGTCACGGTTGAGGAAACGGAGCATTTCCTCGTCAATCGCGAGCTGCGCACCATCGAACTCACGACGGACGACATGGCCTTCGTCAACGGCAACGCCAGCAACGCGCTGCCGCCGAAAGCTGCTGCCGGTCTTTAGGCGCTGCAGCGCTCAACGTGGTCCTGTCCGCCCGCGTCACGCCCGAAATTTCCGATCCATCCTTCATGACGAGATTTTAAATTGGCAGTTTATACTGACATCACCGAAGATGATCTGAGGAATTTCCTCACGCAATATGACGTCGGCAGCCTCACCTCGTATAAGGGTATTGCCGAGGGTGTAGAAAACTCCAATTTTCTGCTGCACACCACCAGGGATCCGCTGATCCTGACGCTTTATGAAAAGCGGGTGGAGAAAAATGACCTGCCCTTCTTCCTCGGCCTCATGCAGCATCTGGCCGCCAAGGGCCTGTCCTGCCCCTTGCCGCTGCCGCGCAAGGATGGCGCGTTGCTGGGAGAGCTGTCGGGCCGCCCCGCCGCACTTATTTCCTTCCTTGAAGGCATGTGGCTGAGAAAACCGGAAGCGAAACACTGCCGCGAAGTCGGCAAGGCGCTGGCCGCCATGCATCTGGCCGGTGAGGGTTTTGAGATCAAGCGCCCGAATGCGCTGTCCGTCGAAGGCTGGAAGGTGCTGTGGGACAAGGCGGAGGCCCGCGCCGACGAGGTGGAAAAGGGCCTGAAAGATGAAATTCGCCCCGAAATCGATTATCTCGCGGCCCATTGGCCGAAGGATTTGCCGGCTGGCGTCATCCATGCGGATCTGTTTCAGGACAATGTCTTTTTTCTTGGCGACGACCTCTCCGGGCTGATCGATTTTTATTTCGCCTGCAACGATCTGCTCGCTTATGACGTGTCGATCTGCCTCAACGCCTGGTGCTTCGAAAAGGACGGCGCTTACAACGTCACCAAGGGTAAGGCGTTGCTGGAAGGTTATCAGTCGGTACGGCCGCTCGGCGGAGCGGAGCTCGAAGCGCTGCCGCTTCTGGCGCGCGGTTCGGCGTTGCGTTTCTTCCTGACGCGCCTTTATGACTGGCTGACGACGCCGGAAGGCGCGCTGGTGGTGAAGAAAGACCCGCTGGAATATCTGCGCAAGTTGCGGTTCCATCGTTCCATCGCCACTGTCGCCGAATACGGGCTGGCAGGCGAATGAAGCATGTCGATATCTTCACCGATGGTGCCTGCTCGGGCAACCCCGGCCCGGGCGGCTGGGGCGCGGTGTTGCGTTACGGTGAGGTGGAAAAGGAACTCTCCGGCGGCGAAGCCGAAACCACCAACAACCGCATGGAATTGCTCGCCGCGATTTCAGCGCTGAATGCGCTGAAAAGCCCCTGCGAGGTCGATCTTTACACGGATAGCGCCTATGTGAAGGACGGCATCACCAAGTGGATATTCGGCTGGAAAAAGAAGGGCTGGAAAACCGCCGACAACAAGCCGGTCAAGAATGTCGAGCTTTGGCAGGCGCTGGAGGCCGCACAGCAGCGCCATAAGGTTACGCTGCATTGGGTGAAGGGCCATGCCGGTCATCCTGAAAACGAGCGCGCCGATGAATTGGCGCGCAAGGGCATGGAGCCCTTTAAACGGCGATAACGGAAATCTGCCTGCTCTGGACCGCGAAAATGGAGCCGCTTAATCCGGTCGCCATTCCAGGGGTTGTGAAAACCGAAACCCGACCTATCTTGTCGACAAGGGTGCTTGCGTGGTGCCCAACGGAGGAGAGGAATCCGGATGATCCTGCATTGTGTCTTTCTACGCTTCAAGGCCGCCACGGCCGCTTCTGAAAAACATGCGATTTTCGAGGCGATCGCCGCCCTCAAAGACGTCATACCCGGCATTATCGATGTGAAATACGGTCAGAATGTCTCACCCGAAGGGCTGAATGGCGGCTTTGTCGATGGTTTCATCGTGACACTCGAAAGCCCGGAAGCCCGCGACGACTATCTCGCCCATCCCCAGCATGTCGAAGTGGGTGAACGTTTGGTGTCGCTGACCGATGGTGGCCTTGCCGGGCTTCTGGTGTTCGACATGAATGTCTAGACGCAAGCAGCCGCTCAGAAAGCGATTTTCCAGCCGGTGCGAACCCATAGGTCGGGATCGCCGCCCTCGCTGGTGACGTTGAGGTTCAGCGACGCCGTGCCGCCCGCTACATCGAATTCCGCGCCAAGGCCGCCGCGCAGCCAGAAGTGGTCGATGTCTTGTCCGGCGAAGGAAAACCCCATGAGCCCGTCAATGACGCCCGTGGTCGTTGCCGTCTTTTTTTCGAGCCGATAGACCGCCTCGGCTCGTGCCAGGATGCGGATTGAGTCGCTGAGGTCGGTCACCCCATCGAGACCGGCGCGAATGATGGTGGACTGCTCGCCGCTTGCGTCAAAATGCGCTGGGAACGCGCCACCTGTCTCCGAATAAGCGCCCATCTTGGCTTTGGCATAAGTCACCCCCGCATAGGGCGTCAGGTTCCATTCGCCGATTGAGAATGTGTCCAGCCAGTCGAAGCGCAGTTTCGCCGCCCAGACATCGAGATCGGTTTCGCCTCGCGAATAATTCATCGCACCGCCATTGAGGTAACCACGCTCGATCGACATCCTGCCGGGTGCGTAATATCCACCGATGGTGGCATGGAGAGCGCTAGCGACCGGAAGGCTGATTTCCGAAGCGATGTAGAAGCCCTTTTCTGTGAAGTCGCCTCCGGTATCGATATCGCGATGGTGGTAAAGGCCGCCGAAGGAGATACGCGCCGTCGCGCCACCTTCGAGCCCTATGCCATAGCCGATATCGGCAATGCCGAAGCCACCAGCCGCGCCGCGGCCGTCATTGTCGCCGATATCGCTGACGATGGAAAAAGATTGCCGACCCGGCTCCAGCAGGCTCCGCATCGGCGCGCCGTGGGCGCCATCCACCACGGTATTGGCGATGGCAAGTCCGACACCCGCATTCGGCCTCGCCGTTAACGTGCTGGCATATTGATGGAGGTCGATGATGCCGGACCGCGCGGGAAGGACGGATTGGCCAGTCGTGACAGCCGAAGTGACTGGAGGGGCAAAAGCCGCATGAGATGCACCAGCCGCTGGCGCTGCCGAAGAGGGTGCCAGGGCGGAAGCCACAGGAGATGCACCAGCCGCTGGCGCTGCCGAAGCGGGTGGCGGGGTAGAAGCCACATGAGAGTTATCAGCCGCTGGCGCTGGCGAAGATGTCGTGGTGGCGGGAGATGTCGAAGCACTGGAGGAGCCCGAGGGCGAGGCAGACGTTGAGGAGGTAGATGACGTAGACGATGAAGTAGACGAAGCAGAACTACCCGAGGATGTAGGAGTAGAAGTTGAGGTGCCTGATCCGTTGGTAAGGTCGATTCCTCGTGGCTGCCTGCCGCCGTTACCCGTAACTCCGGATGCCGCAGCATCCACGTCGTCCAATGTGGTGCTTGGGCCGGATGTCCCGGTATCCGCAAGAACGATGCGGGCAATATAGGGGGTGTTGTTTTTCGTCTGGCCTACAATGATATTGCCATCGGCACTGACGCCCGTGGCGGTATGGGTGAAATCGGTAAGGACGGTGACGCCATTGCTGCGCAGCCAGTGCTCGACGGAAACCATGCCCGTCGCCTCCGTCCAGCGGAAGCCACGCTGCCTGCTTCCGGAATGCGCTGCGCCGACGATGACGGAACCATCGGCGTTCATCGCATATGGTCTGGAGCTGCCGCTACCGCCAATCGCGCCGAGCGGCTGCATCACGCCTGTGGTTGCGTTCCAACGGAAGCCGCGCCATTCGTCAACGGCAATCATCCCATCACCTCCGAACGGAATATCGTTCTGGAATGTCGGGAAAGACGATGAGGTATTGCCGTCGCTGATCCTGTCCTCCAATTCATCGAAAGGGGTATAAACGACGAATCTCGACTCTGCTGCTATAACTGAGCCATCGGCGCTCACGGCCACCCCGCGGGCATCGGATGAGCCGGGAAGGGTTCCGATATCGTATGAGATTCCGGCTGTCGCAGTCCAGCGAAAAGCATTGGTGCTAATGGCCGTCTGATATTCGCCGACGATGACCGAACCGTCAGCATTGACGGCATGGGCAACAGATGAAACTGTGTCAGAGGGCATAGCGAGCGCGGTCATTCCTGTCGCCGCCGACCAGCGAAACGCTTTCTGAGTCTCGATTGCCCCCGACCCGCCGACAACGACGGTACCATCGTTACTGACGTCCGTCGCGATGGATTGGCGGTCCTCACCGAGTGCGCCGAGGTTCCACGCCCCCGTTGACGCGCTCCAGCGAAAAGCCTGGCCGCTGCTCAAGGTGCCGACAAAGACCGAGCCATCGGCATTCACCTTCTCGGCGCGGCCTCGGCTTGTACCGGTCATGTCGTTGACATAGAAAAGGCGGCCGCTCGCGGTATCCCAGCGGAAAGAGCGTGGCCCGCTGCTGGTACTGGAGTATCCAACCGCAATGGACCCATTGGCGCTGATGTCGCTGACCGTGAAGCTTCCGGTTTCACTCAGTCGGCGCACATAGGGATAATCCTCGGGATCCGCCGCATTTGCCGCCTCGCTCCATCCAGCTGTCATCACCGTTGCAATCAGACTGGAAAAATATCCGAAAGAAGCGATGGTACTGGTCGAAAGGGACTGGGGGCCACTTTGTCCGAATCTCCTCAGGCGGACACCATCATGACCGCTATTTTTGCCAGCCATTATGCGTTGATGTACAAAAAAGCGATTTCTTCGGGCCAGGTAGCCAAGTGTGCCGCTGAAAAAAGGGGTCGGTCTGTGCCGTCTTTTAGGCATGGGTGATCCACGGCGCCAGCGCTGTAATCCTTCGCATCAATACCTCTGAGGATTTTTATCGACGTGATGCGAGTGTGTATTGAAGTAATTTCAATGCGCATCAATTTGGATATTTGAATACAATAATCAAGAAATACTAGAATTAACTAAAGATAGGCATGTAAATATTCGTCATTTTTGCAAGTATAATTTTCACCATTAGAGCGTGATTCGTCAAGGCCCGCGAAGGGTAACTTCGCGGGCCTGCTTAATATTTGATGTATGAAGTTGTGTATTTAAGAATAAGCTTCTTAAAGCTGATCGATCATCGCCGCGGCGGCCGAGACGGTCGCCTGGCCGGGGTTTTCTTCGACGTTCAGCGACTTTACCACGCCGTCTTCCACCAGCATCGAATAACGCTTGGAGCGAACGCCGAGGCCGCCGCCGGAAAGATCGGCATCGAGGCCGAGCGCCTTGGTGAAGGAAGCGTCCCAGTCGGCAAGGAAGTGGATTTTGCCCTGGCCGCCCGATGATTGCGCCCAGGCGCCCATCACATGCCAGTCATTGACCGAGACGACAGCGATATCGTCCACGCCCTTTGAAAGAATGGCGTCGCGGTTTTCGAGGTAACCCGGCAGGTGGTTCAGCGAGCAGGTGGGCGTGAAAGCGCCGGGCACGGCGAACAGGACCACTCTCTTGCCGCCGAAAAGTTCGTCCGTCGTGGTGTCAACCGGGCCGTCGGCCGTCTTTTCCTTGAAGGTGGCGGAAGGCAGTTTGTCGCCGATCTTGATGGTCATGTCCGTGCTCCTGTGGCGGTTCGGTTCACGCGACTATAGAGCAAGGAAATGAAGCCTGTCATGCGGTTTTCAAGGTAAATTCCACCGCTTGAACGCCCCTTAAGGTTTTGGAAAATTCAGCACGGTTTCCATTGCCCGATCGCCGGATTTCACAAGGATGGGCCAGCTGTTGCCCTGCACCTGATAGGTCTTCGGAAGCCCCTTTATGTTCATGTAAAAGGAGAGCTTGCGCTTGTCGCGAACAAGGTTTTGCGGCTCGTAATAGGCAAAGCCGGAGGGGCCGGCGATGAAGATTTCAGTGCCCTTTGGCGCATTTTCCGGAAGCTGCAACTGCACGCCGAGCATGGTCTTATCAGGCGTAATGTGGAAATCGACGACCTTGAAATCATCGGATGCCGCTTCGGGCAGAGTTTCCCGCGCCTCCTCCAGAAGCCGCCGTTCCTCACTGTCATCGTCGCCAGGCTTGCCGCGATCGATCGAAAACTTCGCCTCGAAAGGGATGCAGATATTCTGGCAGACGCCGATGAAGGCGGTGAGATCTATTTTTGCGCCAGCGGCCGGATCGACGACTTTCAACTGAAAAGGCAGGCTGACGGCGTGGTCGTAACCGATATCGGTGAGTTCACCATTTTCAATCAGCTTGGGAACAGGGTAGGCCATGCTGGTCAGCGTTGCGCCGCTTGCCGGATCAAGCGTGATCTTCGGGGGAATGCCGGCTTCACCCGGTTCGCGCCAATAGGTGATCCAGCCATCTTTCGGTTCGATTTGCAGCACGCCGCGTATGACGCCGTTGGCGTCCGCGGCAAGGCTTGCCACGCGCATCTGGCCACCTTCGCTTCTGGCCCAGTCGGTTATTTCGGCCCTGGCGACTTGCGTGCCGCCGAGGGAGGCGACCAGCGCGGCCGCGAGGCGAAGATGCGAAAATCGGGAAAATAATGTGACGTTCATGCTTTCCCGTCTAACCCAACACGGCGCTGCGGGCCAGTTACGAATTCGTGGGATTCATCATTTTCGGTTGATTGATCGGGCGGGATGCCGCATCCTGTCCTTTGTCGAAGTGCGAACGCCGTTTCCGCCATGCAGCGGAATTCGGCCTGCTGGAGGCGCCGGTGAGCTTTTCAACCCTGATGGACAAACGCGAACGTGGCTTTCTCGATGGTCAGTTCCTCATCGCGATGCCCGGACTGGATGACGGCAATTTTGCCCGCTCGGTGATCTATATCTGCGCTCATTCGGATGCGGGCGCCATGGGCTTCATCATCAACCGGCCGCAGCAGATCACCTTTACCGATATCCTTCTGCATCTGAAACTTGTGGACAGCAACGATGCCATCATGCTGCCGAACCGCACGCGCGAATTTCCGATCCAGTGTGGCGGGCCGGTCGAGTCCGGGCGCGGCTTCGTGCTGCATTCCGATGACTACTTGAGCGAATCCAGTATTCCCGTCAGCGATGATATTTCCTTGACGGCAACGCTCGATATTGTCCGCGCCATTTCCAACGGCCGCGGCCCGCAAAGGGCAACCATGATGCTGGGCTATGCCGGCTGGGGGCCGGGCCAGCTGGAAAACGAGATCGCCAACAATGGCTGGCTGAACTGCCCCGCTTCGGAAGAGCTGATTTTCGACCGTGGGCTGGATAATAAATACGAGCGCGCTCTGGCGCTCATGGGTGTCGACGCCCGCATGCTGTCGGCGGATGCGGGCCACGCCTGAAGCTTTATATTCGGCTTTTCCAGTTGGAACCAAAATTGCAGCCCTGACGTTACTATGCCGAAAGTCGGACAGAGAGTACGGCTAAACTAGGGAGTAGTAACATGGGTAGCACATCTGACAAGATCGCCGGTAAAGCCAACGAAGTTGCTGGCAAGGTGAAGAAAAACGTCGGCGAAGCCACAGGCAATAACGAGCTTCGCGCGAAGGGTGCCGCCCAGGAAACCAAGGGCAAGGTTCAGTCGTCCGTCGGCAAGGCCAAGGATTCCGTCAAGGGCGCCGTTGACCGCATGTAGACGTTTCGACGCATAGCGCCCCTCCCAAAACGTGGCGCTCGGAGCGCATGTGTTACCGCACATGCGCTCTTGTCGTATGCGGGGAACGGTGGTCCGTCACCAGATCGGCACGTTCAACCCTTACATCTGCCTTATCCGTCCATTCCGGGATTTCACCGATGAAGCTTTTTTCCTGCGCGTCCTGCGGCCAGCCCGTTCATTTCGACAATCGATTCTGCGTCGCCTGCGGCCACCGTCTGGCCTTCGTGCCGGAGCGCCTTTCCATGGAAGCGCTGACACCGGCGGGGGAACCAAACTGGCAGTTGGTGGCAGCGCCGGAAAAACAGATCCGGTTTTGCGCCAATGAGGTGAACGACATCTGCAACTGGTCGGTGCCGGCTGAGAGTGAGAGCGCTTTTTGCCCCGCCTGCAGCCACAATCGGCTCGTCCCGGATATCGCGACCGAGCAGGGGATCGAGCAATGGCGGCGCATCAGCCAGGCGCAGAGACACCTGTTCTATTCGATTTTGCGTCTTGGCCTGCCGCACCCCAACCGTGACGCGGACCCGGCAGGCGGACTGGTTTTTGACTTTCTGGTGGATGAGGTTGCCCCCGATGGCTCCGTTATTCCGGCCATGACCGGTCACGACGAGGGCCTGATCGCCATTCGCGCCGCCGAGGCGGACGACGTGACGCGCGAGCAGGTCCGCGCCAACATGAACGAGCCATACCGCACCATGCTCGGCCATTTTCGTCACGAGGTCGGCCACTTCATCTGGAACAAGCTCGTGCGCGACGCCAATCGGCTCGAGGCTTGCCGTGCCGTGTTTGGGGACGAGCGCGCCGATTATGGTGAGGCCTTGCAACGCAATTACGATTCCGGCCCCAACCCGGACTGGCAGCAGAATTTCATCAGCTCCTATGCCTCGGTCCACCCGTGGGAAGATTTCGCCGAATGTTTCGCTCACTACCTGCATATCGTCGATACGCTGGAGACTGCGCGCGCCTTTGGGGTGGCGATTGACCCTGATGGGCATGAAGAAATGGCCGCTGAGGTGACGTTCGATCCCTATAAGGCCCGCAGCGCCGAACAGCTGGTCAAGGCTTGGATCCCGTTGAGTGTCGCCATCAATTCCATCCAGCGCAGCATGGGGGAGGCGGACCTCTATCCCTTCGTGCTGACGCCGCCGGTGGTGGCGAAGATGGAGTTCATTCACGACCTCCTGCACGGCAAGGTGGCCGCGGATGAGTCAACACAGGTGCAGGCTGCGCTGGTTCAGTGAACAGTCGACAAGCTAGGAGCAACAGTCGGCAAACGCGCTGTTTCCTCCTCCCGCCATGCCGGACTTGATCCGGCATCCAGCCAGCCCAAGTCCTTGGGCTGAAAGGACTTTCTCGCCGCGCCGACGCGCGGCGGCTGGGTTCCTGCTCAAGGCCGGAATGACGGAGGTAGCCTACCTCGCGTTCCAATACTCCGCTTACGAAGCCCGCTTCGTCGGCTGGAACCGTTCCCGCAGAAGCTTCAGCGCCGCATCGCCCGAAACCGGAGTGCCGAACAGGAAGCTCTGGCCGAAATGGCAGTTCATGCGCGCCAGTTCGGCCGCATCCTCAGGCGTTTCGATGCCTTCCGCCACCACCTGCATGTCAAGCGCGCGCGCCATGGCGATGACGGAGCGTAGCAGCACGTTGCGCTTGTCGCTGGTATTGGCCACCAGCGCCTTATCGAGCTTGATCGTGTCGAAGGGGAAGCGGGTAAGATAGGCAAGCGACGAATAGCCGGTGCCGAAATCGTCCATGGCGAGGCTTAAACCCGTTTCCTTTAGCTTGGAAAGCACAAGCCGCGCCTGTTCCGGGTTTTCCATGACGACGGATTCCGTCAGTTCCAGCTTCAGCTGCTGCGGGTTGCAGCGCGTGCGGGTCAGCATGCCACGAACGTCGTTATAGAGTTCGTTGTTCAGCAGCTGCGCGCTGGAAATATTGACGGAGATGAAGATCGGCATCTTGTCGATGGCATGTTGCCAGTCCATCAGGTCGGTCGCCGCGCGCTCAAGCGCAAACATGCCGAGCGGCTCGATGAGGCCGGAGGCCTCGGCAATCGGAATGAACTCGCTTGGCGGAATATTGCCGCGCTTGGGGTGCTCCCAGCGCATCAGCGCCTCAAAACCGGCAAGCTCGCCATCGTCGAGTTTGACGATCGGCTGATAGGCAAGCGACAGCTCCTTGCGCTCGATGGCGCGGCGAAGGTCGCTCTCCATCTGCAGCCGGTCGGTGCCCGAGGTGCGGAAGGCGGGACGGAAAGGCTCGACCCGATTGCCACCAGCGCGCTTGGCGCGATACATGGCCAGTTCCGCGTCGCTCAGCAGCCCCGCCGCACTTTCCTGCTGGTCAATCCAAGAAACGAGGCCGATAGAAGCGGTGAGAATGATTTCGCGATTGGCGAAATTGATCGGCACCATGATCGCCTTGTTCACCGCATCGGCGAAATCGGCAACCCGCTGCGGATCGCGCTCCGAGGTCAGGATCAGGCCGAATTCATCGCCGCCAAGACGCGCGAGCGTATCCTGCGGTTTCAGCAGCCGGCGCAGACGCCGCGTCAGCGCAATCAGGATATTGTCACCGGCGGCGATGCCAAGCGTATCGTTGACCAATTTGTAACGGTCGATATCGATCGCCATCACGGTCGGGCGCACGCCCTCGCTGTCGGGGGACAGGTTGAGGATCGATTGCAGACGGTCGAGGAAAACCTGCCGGTTCGGAAGCCCGGTCAGATTGTCGTTCATCGCGTCCTGCAACAGCCGCTCGACCGAGTTTCTCTGCTCGGTAATGTCGGTGATGGTGCCGACGCAGCG
Source organism: Agrobacterium sp. DE0009 (assembly GCF_007680755.1). NCBI lineage: Bacteria > Pseudomonadati > Pseudomonadota > Alphaproteobacteria > Hyphomicrobiales > Rhizobiaceae > Agrobacterium > Agrobacterium sp. DE0009. Next base: position 1,159,687 of record NZ_VEIU01000001.1, on the reverse strand, counting down.
GATGATTTCGCCGTTGGAGCCAAGAACCGGGCGCGCGCGGATTTGCAGCCAGTGGAAATGACCATCCTCGGCGCGAATGCGGAATTCGTGGTTGAGGCGGCCCTTGCGATGGTCGAGCAACACATCGAGCGTCGCCTTGAAGCGGTCGCGGTCATCAGGATGCAGACGCGGCAGCCAGTTGCGCGCAGCACCATGCATGGTGCCGGGCTCCAGCCCGAGCCGATTGGAGATGTCAGGCGTGGTAACGATGCGGTCGCGCGTCACATCCCAGTCCCAGACCGTATCGCCGCTGCCGGTCAGCGCCAGCGACTGGCGTTCGAGATCGGAGAACAGTCCCTGCTGATAGGCGCTGCCCGCAAAGGCGTGCTGGATGACGGTAAAGCCGATCAGAAGCACGATCAGAACCAGCCCGCCGCCAAGGGCAGGCTGCACGATGTCATTGTCGAGCTGACCCGTCACCGTCAGCCAGCTGCCGAATAGCCAGACGAGGATCAGCGCCCAGGATGGAACGAGCAGGATCGCCCGGTCGTATTTGTTGAAACCGAGATAGATGATGAGCGCGATACCCGCCGTTGCCGTCAGCGCGAAGGAAACGCGCGCAATACCCGATGCCACCGAGGGGTCGTAGATCGCCACGCCGAACAGCAGCGCCAGTCCCACCACCCAGGCAAAGGTCGCATAACCTAGATGCGCGTGCCATCGGTTGAGATTGAGATAGGTGAAGAGGAAGACGACGAAGCTGGAGGCGAGCGCCACTTCCGCGCCCGCCCTCCATATTCGCTGATCGCTTGAGGTGACGGTGATGAGTTTTTCGAGAAAGCCAAAATCGACGCAGATATAGGCAAGCACGGCCCAGGCGAGGGCGGCTGACGCGGGAAGCACGGACGTTCCCTTGACCACGAAAAGAATGGTCAGAAGCACGGCGAGCAGGCCGGCGATGCCCAGCACGATGCCGCGATAGAGCGTGAACGCGTTGATCGTGTCCTTGTAGGCTTCCGGTTCCCAAAGATAAATCTGCGGCAGCTGCGGTGTGGAAAGCTCGGCGACAAAGGTGATGACCGAGCCGGGATTGAGCGTAATGCGGAACACGTCCGCATCCGGGCTTGGCTGGCGATCCAGCGCAAAACCTTCACTCGGCGTAATGGCGATAATGCGCTGCGAGCCGAGATCGGGCCAGAACAGCTTGGAATTGACGAGACGGAAATGCGGCGCGACGATCACGCGCTCCAGCTGCTCTTCGGAGACGTTGGCGAGTGCAAAGACCGCCCAGTCGCCCTGGTGATCGTCGGAACTGGCGCGCACTTCGATACGGCGGCGGATGCCGTCAGGGCCGGGCGCTGTAGACACCTGAAAGGCTTCGCCCTGATTGGCATAGATGTCGGTGGTCGCGGTAAGATCGAGCGCCGTGTCGTCACGGGAAATCTTCACCGGTTCGAAAGCGTAGGAATGAGAGGCGAAAAGCACGAAAAGCAGGAAAAACGGCACAGCCAGTGCGAATGCCGCCAGACGTTTCGACAGGCACGGCGCAGAGTGATTGTAGGTCATGTATCGTACTTCGTTCCGCCGGAGCTTTGCTTGTCGGCAAGAAGGGAAAACATCATATGATCCCGCCATTGGCCATTGATTTTCAGATATTCCCGCAAGAGACCTTCCCGCTGGAACCCGGCATTTTCGAGAAGCCGGATGCTTTTGAAGTTTTCCGGAATACAGGCTGCCTCGATACGGTGCAACTGAAGTCCGTTGAAGATGTAGGGTATTACCAATTTTAATGCGGCAGACATATGGCCTTGTGCCGCGTAGCGTTCGCCCACCCAATATCCGACCATGCAGCTCTGCGCCGCACCGCGTCTGATATAACCGATGGTGATGCCACCGACGAGCAGCGCTTCCTTCTGAAAGAGCAGGAAGGAAACGGCCGTGCCGGAGGAAAATTCCTGGCCGTTGCGTACCACACGCATGCGGAAGGCGCCTTCGGTCAATTCGTCGGAGCGCCAGGTCGGCTCCCATGGCTGCAGAAACTGGCGGCTTTCAGAGCGCAGGACATGCCATTGCTTGAAATCGCTGTAGCGGGGCAATCTGAGGAGATGATCGGCACTGCGCAATTCGGGCGTGTCGCTATGTCGGGAAAGAAAACGCAGCATTCACGATCCCTGTGCGGCAAACATCGCCATCCGCAAGCGGGATGGCGAAAGAGATGAGCGGTCTCCGCCTTTAAATCCCGCCCTCATGTCGGTTTATCCGTTCGCCTTTATCCTTGCGGGCTGCTGCGCGGAAAGCGCGGCGGTCATGTCTGAGAGCGGCGGCAGATGTTCGAGCGGGCCAATGGCGGACAGTGTCGGAACTGTATCGAAAAACAGGCGTCCTGCAAGATCGGTCAGACGCTCCCGGGTGATGTCCTCCAGACGCGTCATCATCTCCTCATTGGGAATGGGGCGACCATACAGCATCATCTGCCGGGCGATCTGGCCGGCGCGGGCGGCGGGGCTTTCCTGTCCCATCAGCAACTGTGCCCGGATCTGTGCGCGGGCACGGTTGATTTCTTCCTGATGGATAATCTGGGACGACTTGCGCAATTCATCGACGATGACAGGCATCAGCTCAGGCAGATCGTTGCCGCCGGTCGCGGCATGCACGCCGAAGATGCCTGTATCGGAAAAGCCCCAATGAAAAGCATAGACCGAGTAGCACAGGCCCCGGGACTCGCGCACTTCCTGAAACAGGCGCGAAGACATGCCGCCACCGAGAATATTGGCGAGGATCTGCGAACAGTAGAAATCGCGGGCGTGGTAGGCCTTGCCCTCGAAACCGAGCAGGACCTGCGCATCCATGAGGTCGCGGGTCTCGCGGATTTCCCCGCCGGTATAGATCGCCTTTTCCATCACGGGCGGTGCCGCAGGCACCAGCGGCAGCGACGCAAAGCGCTCCTCGACCTGCTTCACGAAGCTTTCATGATCGACAGCGCCTGCCGCGACGACGAAGATGCGGTCCGTCGTATAGTTGCGCGCGAGATAGTGCCTGATCTGGCCGCTCGTGAAAGATTGCACGGTATCGGGCGTGCCGAGGATCGGGCGGCCGATCGTCTGGTCGCGATAGGCGACGCCGGAGAAATTGTCGAAGATCACGTCGTCAGGCGTATCGGTCGCAGCGCCGATTTCCTGGAGGATGACGTTTTTCTCGCGCTCCAGTTCGTCTTCGTCGAACAGCGATTCCGTCAGGATATCGGCAAGGATATCGACGGCGAGCGGCACATGGTCCTTGAGGACGCGGGCATAATAAGATGTGGTTTCCGTCGATGTCGCGGCGTTGACTTCACCACCGACATTTTCGATCTCTTCAGCGATCTGCCGGGCCGTGCGGCGCGCGGTGCCCTTGAAGGCCATATGTTCGAGAAGATGGGCGATGCCGTGCTCGGCATTCGTCTCGTTGCGGGAGCCGGATTTGATCCACACCCCAAGAGCGACGCTTTCGAGATGTGGCATTCTTTCCGTGACAACGGTCAACCCGGACGACAGCCGGGTCAAATTTACTCTCATACTCAACGTCTTTCCGCGTTTCTATTTGCCGGCGCGTGCATGTTTGCCGATGAAGCTTTCCACGGCTTTAAGCTCCGCCTCCAGAATGTCGAAACGCTCCTCCCGGTTCATGATGTCAGCTAGCCATACTGGAAGCGCAGGCTCGATTGCGCAAGCGGATTTTACAGCGGCCGGAAATTTTGCGGGGTGCGCGGTCGATAGGATAACCATCGGGGAGGATGCTTTTTCGTGTTTCTCAGCCACGAAAACGCCTGTCGCCGTATGCGGGTCGATGAGGTAGCCGGTCTTATCAAGCGTATTTCTGATGGTCGCTGCCACCTGTTTTTCGGTGGCGCGTCCGGCACGGAAGTCCTTTTTGATGAACTTCAGCGCCTTGGCCGGGATTTCAAACGCGCCCGACTGCTTGAGGCCGTCCATCGATGACTTTACGGCGGCGGAATCGCGGTCATAGGCTTCAAACAGCAGGCGCTCGAAGTTGGACGAAATCTGGATGTCCATCGAAGGCGAGGTGGTGGGCCTGACGCCGCGCATCTCGTAACGGCCGGTCTTCAGCGTGCGTGCCAGAATGTCGTTGTCATTGGTGGCAATCACCAGCTTGTCGATCGGCAGGCCCATCTTCTTGGCGACGTAACCCGCAAATATATCGCCGAAATTGCCTGTTGGAACCGTGAAGGACACCTTTCGGTCCGGGCCGCCGAGCGAGAGCGACGCGGTGAAATAATAGACCACCTGCGCCATGATGCGCGCCCAGTTGATGGAGTTGACGCCGGAAAGCTTCACGCTGTCGCGGAACTTCACGTCGTTGAACATTTCTTTCACCAGCGTCTGGCAATCGTCGAAATTGCCGTTGATCGCCAGCGCATGCACGTTGGACGCGGTGGAGGTCGTCATCTGGCGCTGCTGCACCGGAGAGACCTTGCCGTTCGGGAAAAGGATGAAAATGTCGGTGCGCTCTCGCCCGGCAAAGGCGTCGATCGCCGCACCGCCGGTGTCGCCCGAGGTCGCGCCAACGATCGTCGCGCGTTCGCCGCGCTCCGTCAGCGTGTAGTCCATCAGGCGGGCAAGGAGCTGCATCGCCACATCCTTGAAGGCGAGCGTGGTGCCGTGGAAAAGTTCCAGCACGAACGTGTTTGGGCCGGTCTGGGTCAGCGGTACGACGGCCGGATGGCGGAAGGTCGCATAGGCGTCATCGATCATCGCCTTGAATTTGTCGGCCGGAATTTCGCCGCCGGTGAAACGGTAGAGAACCTCGAAGGCGACGTCCTGATAGGATTTGCCGCGCAGATTGCGGATTTCCTTCTTCGACATGGACGGCCACTCGCTCGGAACATAAAGCCCGCCGTCGCGGCCAAGGCCCGCCAGCAGCGCGTCGCAGAAACCAAGCGAAGGGGCGGCACCCCGGGTCGATACATATTTCACGAGATAGTCCCCTGTCCTAACCTGTCCGTCGCCGATCGCCGGCATCTTTCCAGCAGCGTCTCACCGAAATGAGGCGATTGGGGAGGTAATGAAGGGCTTTTTTGAAAATTCAAGCAAAACCGAACATGCCAATCGATTTTTTCCGGCGTCGCTGCTATAGACCATCGCCAACCTGCGTGAAAGGTCAATAAACAGCGTCTGCGGTTCGGTTCCGGGACAATGGAGAGGGAATTAGAAGAGTGTCAGGGAATTTCTTGCGTTTGTCCGCTGCGATGTCGCTTCTGGCCGTTGTTGCCGGTTGCAATTCCTCCAACCCGTCGGACTCGCTCGCCGTCAATCCGCCGGCCGCGCAGGCCAATGCCGTTACGCCGGTCGTTCAGGCCAACTGCCCGACGGTCACCATTCTCGACGCGACTGCCGTCCACCGCGTCTATGTCGGCGGTGCGAAGGACGACCCGCAGAAGCTCGCCTATCAGGTTTCGCTGTCAGACACGACGCGCTCCTGCACCGCCAATGAATCGACGCTCACCGTCAATGTGCTGGCCCAGGGCCGCCTCGTTCCCGGCCCGATGGCCAAGCCGGGCCGCGTGACCGTGCCGATTCGCGTGACGGTGAAGGATGGCGATGGTGAGATTTTCAGCGAAACGACCAATTACGCCATCGATGTCGCGGCAGGTGGCGCGGGCACCCAGTTCATCTTCAACAACGACCACGTCGCCATCCCCAATGCCCCGGGCGGCGCACCGAGGTCCGTCAGCGTCTATGTCGGCTTTGCCGAGCAAGGCGCGAAGGCCAAGACCAAGCGTCGTACATGAGGTAGAAACCGGAGGCTGCTTTGCGGTCTCCGGTCAGATCGCGGATAAAGCGCTCCTAACGCGCGACGTCATCCTCGGGCTTATCCCGAGGATCCAGCCACTTATTGTAAAGTCAAACTGTTGCAGACGCTCGGGACAAGCCCGAGCATGACGTAGTGGCGCTTGTGACAAAGCCGGAAATTAAAAAGCGCCTTCCCACTCCGCCATCGCCGCAATCACGGCGGGCAGGTCCTGCATGCGCGAAATCACGGTTTCGGCGCCCGCATCGGTCAGCCGGTCGGCGTGGCTCGGATAGGTGTGGGATGCGCCGGTAAAGCCGATCACGCGCATGCCGGCCGCTCTTGCGCCATGGATGCCGTGCACGGAATCTTCGACCACCACCACGCGGTCGGGCGAGACGCCGAATTGTGCTGCGCCATGCAGAAAAATATCGGGCTTCGGCTTCACGCGGTCGGCGCCGAGGTCCTTGGCGGAATAGATATGCGGTGCGAAGTAGGGCTTCAGGCCCACTTTCGTGAGCATCATATCTAGGCGGTGGCTGGAAGAATTCGAGCAAATGCAGCGCGGCGTCGTCAGGCGCGACAGCGCGAACTTCACGCCCTCGATAATCTTCACGTCGCGCTCCAGCCGCATGTCGAGCAGTTTTTCCGATTTATCGAGCAGCGAGGCTGAGAGCGGAATGCTGGCTTCGCTTTCCACCTGTAGAAGAATGTTCTTCCATGTCATGCCGGCGAAACGCTCGCCCATTTCTTCCACTGAGATCGGATAACCCGCCTCGGTCAGAAGGCGGGATTCCACCTGCGCCGCGATGATTTCGGAATCGACCAGAACGCCGTCGCAGTCGAAAATAATGAGGTCGAAGCCGCTCATGGGGCGCTCCCTGTATCGAATTTGCCTGGAGGAAGTGATGGCGGGCTTTTAGACCAAGTCCGCTTCAAGCTCAACCGGCTCACCCGCAAGGGTCGGTCCCATCAGGCTCACAGCTTGATAGATTAGAGGATCGGCGGCGGTGGGAGCGTACATTAGCTTGAGCGGGCTAAAAAATGCTACACAGCGCCGCGCCATATGCGATATGGGGTGGTATGCCCAAGCCAGAGAAAACGACGCCTGAAGACACTATCGCCGCACGCATCAGCCGCACGCTTGCCGACCGTATCGTGCGCGGCGAGCTGTCGCCCGGCGAACGCCTGAGGCAGGACCACATCGCCGCCGAATTCGGCGCGTCGCATGTGCCCGTGCGCGAGGCCTTCCGCCGCCTTGAAGCCCAGGGGCTGGCGGCAAGTATCCCGCGGCGTGGAGTGAGGGTGGCTGATTTCGGGCTCGAGGATGTGCGCGAGGTGGCCGAAATGCGTGCTGCTCTTGAGGTTCTCGCTCTGCGCCACGCCATCCCCAATATGACACCAGCCATTCTGGACCAAGCGGAGGCCGCGACGCTCGAAGGTGACAGCGCCGTCGATGTGCAGCATTGGGAAGAGGCCAATCGCCGTTTCCACCGCCTCATCACCGCGCCCTGCAACATGCCGCGCCTGATGGAAGCGATCGACGGCCTCCATGCAGCCAGCGCCCGCTTCCTGTTTTCCGCCTGGCGGGCCGGCTGGGAACGCCGCACCGATACCGACCATCGCGCCATCATTGACGCGTTGCGCGGCGGCCGGGGCGAGGAGGCGGTGCGCATTCTCGACGGACATGTGCAATGGATCGGCCGCAAGGCGATCCGCACCTCGTCCGGTTCGGTGCGCGACGCCTTCGCCATCGTTGGATAGGGCGGGCTGTGACAGTCCGCCTGCGGCCCCATCATCTCCTGTGCATGCTGACCTATGTCGGAAAAGGCTACACGTCCGGTTTTGTCGAGAATTACGATGGCGTGGCCGCGCGATTGAATGCGGGCGAGGATGTCGAACTGGTGGATGGTCCCGACGATATCTGCGAAGGCTTGCTCTGCGAAAGCCATGCGCATTGTTTTAATCACGGCGTGGTGCAACGGGATGAAACCGCCCGCCAGTCCGTTTCGGCCTTCCTGGGCGAGCCTCTCCCTGCCGGCAAGCGATTGCCGGCCACACCTGATTTTCTTGGCAGGATGCGTCTGGCCTTTGCGTCAGGCGATATCAGGCAGGCCTGTCGCGGCTGCCAGTGGATCAGGCTGTGTGACCGCATCGCCGCCTCTGGCTTCGGCGGCGTGAAGATCAGTCCGGCGCCAGACGGCGGCAGGGCTGAACCGCTGGCGCCTATTCCGCCACGGTCGTCTCGGTTCTCTCAGCGGCCTTGACGGTGACGGTCATCTCCTTCGGGTCGCGGCCGGACTTCTTGTCGTAGCTCACCTTGACCGCATAATCGCCGGGGTGCAGCGTCTCCTGATGTTTCGTGCCGTATCGACCCGAAATCTCCTTCTGCGTGCCCTGAAGGTCTTTGGTGGTTTCGACGATATCGATCCGTTCGGCGCCAGGAGCGTTGATGGCAAGAACGCCTGCATCGAGATTGAGCGTGACTTCCGTGCGCTCGCCGGCCTTGACGGTAAAGGCCTTGTCGACCATCACCTTGCCGAGACGGGCGTGCATGACGAAGTCGCCCGCAGGCATCTCCATCATTTTCCCGGTGCCGTAGGTGCCGTTGATGGTCTGGCGGGTGCCATCCAGCGTCTGTTCCGCCGACATGGCTTCAAACCTGATGTCGTCGGTCTCCACCGCGCGGCCGCCCTCGGCATAAACCGCCTTGGCAACCACTACGCCGCTCGGGATGATGACATCATGGCTGATCCTGTCGCCCGCCTTGACGGATAATGTTTCCTGCGCTTTCGCCGGGCCGATGCTGCCGGTCAGGACGATCTCGCCTGCCGGGACAAAAACGCTGTTGCGGCCATAGACGCTGTCCTTGAAGTCGTCCTTGGTGATTTCCGTTTTCGCCTGGGTTTCGACGTCGCCATCGGGTTTCCGTTTCGGCACGACCGTCAACTCGGCGGCGTCGAAATTCACTTTTGGCCTGGCCACGCTGCCGTCCTTCACTTCAAACGGCACTTCGCGGGTGACATTGCCAAGTGCGGCAACGCCGACATATTTGCCCGCCGGCAGCTTTGCCTCAAAGGTGGCGTCGTAGGATCCGCCAGCGTTGACGTCGGTGCGCACACCGGTGCGATCAGCCTTGTAGAAATCCCAGCGCACTTTGTCGGTGTTGCCAAGTGAAGGGCCGCCATCTGCAAGCACCGCATCGGTGACGACGTTATATTGGGGGCTCGGCTCCTGCGCAAAGAGGGGGGACGCCTGCATGGCCGTCCACGCGACGCCAAGCGCAAGTCCATTCAACAACCCGGCCGTTTTTTTTCTGGATCCCATGGCACCCACCCCCATCGACTGACAACTGTCACCACCCGCAAACGTCTGCGGCGGTCTAACCCATTGTGCACAACGTTTTAGGTACCATCGGGTTCCCGTCGCTGCCCCGCCAAAAGCCGGCCGCCTTCCGCCACCTGCCATTTATTTCGCATTTTCCGTGACTTGTTCAGGCTTTGATAACCATCTTCGGTAACCATAAGCGTCAGTAAAGAGTAAGCGTATGGAGCGAGTACCAATGGCAGCAGTTTTTCCGCTGGCCGATTTTCGGCGTGCCGGTTTTGATCGTGCGGGCGAGAGTGACGCCTGGAAAGACAGCATCATCAAGGGTGATTGTGTCGCTGCCTTGGATGCCCTCCCGAGCCAGTCGGTGGACGCGATTTTTGCCGATCCGCCGTATAATCTTCAGCTTGGCGGCACGCTGCACCGGCCGGATCAGTCGCTGGTCGACGCCGTCGACGACGAATGGGACCAGTTTGCCTCCTTCGAGGCCTATGATGCCTTCACCCGCGCATGGCTGCTTGCCTGCCGCCGCGTGCTGAAGCCGAACGGCACCATCTGGGTCATCGGCTCCTATCACAATATCTTCCGCGTTGGCGCCATGCTCCAGAACCTCGATTTCTGGATCCTGAACGACATCGTCTGGCGCAAGACCAATCCCATGCCCAACTTCAAGGGCCGTCGTTTCCAGAACGCGCATGAGACGATGATCTGGGCGAGCCGCGATCCGAAAGCCAAGAACTACACCTTCAACTACGATGCGTTGAAGGCCTCCAATGATGACGTCCAGATGCGCTCCGACTGGCTGTTCCCCATCTGCAGCGGCCATGAACGCCTGAAGGGCGAGGACGGCAAGAAGGTGCATCCGACGCAGAAGCCGGAAGCGCTGCTCGCCCGCATCATCATGGCCTCTACCAAGCCGGGTGATGTCGTGCTCGACCCGTTCTTCGGCTCCGGCACCACGGGCGCTGTCGCAAAACGCCTCGGCCGCCACTTCGTCGGCATTGAGCGCGAGCAGGATTATATCGATGCGGCGTCGGCACGCATCGCCGCCGTCGAGCCGCTCGGCAAGGCCGAACTGACGGTCATGACCGGCAAGAAGGCGGAACCCCGGGTAGCCTTCAACACCTTGGTAGAAAGCGGCCTCGTGCGCCCTGGACAGGTGCTGACGGACGCAAAGCGCCGTTATAGCGCCATTATTCGTGCGGATGGTACGCTCGCATCCGCCGGAACCGCCGGCTCCATCCACCGCCTCGGCGCGAAGGTGCAGGGTCTCGACGCATGCAACGGATGGACGTTCTGGCACTTCGAAGACGGCGACGCGCTGAAGCCGATCGATGATCTCAGAGCCATCATCCGCAGTGAAATGGCAAAGGCCGAATAGTCGAAAGCCCAAAAGGCCCACGACGGACGATCCACCGCCCGCCCTTGTCAGCATACGTCTCCACCCGGTTTCGTACCTTCAGTCCCGGATGGAGAACGACCAACGCTCGGCACATCAGTGTCGGGCGTTGGTATTTTCGAATATAGAATTTTAGCTAGACAAGTTTCGCGCAAGAGACGACAACTACTGTACTAGTCAAAGCAGTGGTTGTGAAAATCCGGTCTGGACAACTCACAAAAACATTGCGTCCAATGCCGCTTGCGGCAGGACTGGCGCAGGCCGGAGACCGCCATTTCCGCCTGCGCCAATTTCTTTTCCCGATCATTTTTTGACAAATCTTGCGAAATTTCGCACTCTGTCTTCATAGGAGATGAAGATGGCGACAATGAATATTTCGCTGCCCGGCCAGATGAAGGAATGGGTCGAAGCGCAGTCCAGAACGGGCCGTTACTCTAATGCCAGCGACTATGTGCGAGATCTCATCCGCAAGGATCAGGCGCGGAGCGAAAAAATCGCCGCCATGCAGGGCCTGCTGGATGAAGGATTGCACGCCCCCTCCGGACATCGTTCTGAAGATGCCATGTTTGCTGAGGCCGAAGCCCGCTCCATGAAACGTAACATTGGCTGACCATGGGGTTTCGCCTTTCTCTGCCTGCGGAAGAAGACGTCATCCGCATAGCGCAAGAAGGCATCGACCTGTTTGGACGTCAGCAAGCGCGACAATATCATCGCGAACTTTTTGCAGTCTTCGACCTGTTATCACGGAATCCGAGGATCGCACGCGAGCGTAGCGAGTTGTCGCCGCCGGTGCGCATTCATCCGTTCAAGGCACATCTCGTGGTCTATCTCGTTGAGGCGGACGACGACGTTCTCATCGTCCGCGTTCGCCATGGGCACGAGGACTGGGGCAATGAGCCTTAACGCGTGCCTCGAGATGACTTAAGGGCGGAACCTAAACCGCCACCCCAAACGCCCGCAAATCCTGCTTCAGCTTTTCCGCGCCGGTAAAATGCACCGCCTGCCAGCCGGCGGCCTGGGCGCCTTCGACATTGGCGAGCGTATCGTCGATGAAGAGACTGGTGGCCGGATTGAGGCCGAATTCTTGCGCGTGGAGATCATAGATCGCCACATCCGGCTTCAAAAGCTTCACATCGCCGGAAACGGTGACGCCGCGCGGTAAGGTGAGGAAGGGGAACATTTTCTGCGCCTCGCGAAACGTGTCGGAAGCGAAGTTGGTGAGCATCGTCACGTCATGGCCGCTGTCGATCAGGCCTGTCATGATGGCGACGCTGTCATCATAGGAATGCGAGACCATCTCATGCCAGAACTTGCGGAAGGAGCGGATATGCTCTTCCCGGTCCGGGAACTTCTCAACCAGCAAGGCCTCGGCGTCTTCCCAGCGGCGACCGCGATCCTGTTCGAGGTTCCAGTCATGGGTGCAGACATTCTCGAAGAACCATTGGCGCTCATCGGCATCAGGGATGAGGCGGCTATAGGGAATATGCGGATCGTAGTGGATCAGCACCTTGCCGATGTCGAATACGATATGCTCAATCTTGGTCATCGAAATTTCCTGCTTTCATTGAATGCGGATGGAATAGCCTGCGCGATGACTTTTTTCATCACCGTTGGCAGTGCCTGCGCGTCAAGATTTGTAACCGGCTCCCACCATCCGTCATCCGGGCGGGTCTGAAGCCTGTCCGGCACCTGCGCGCGATAGACTGTCAGCCGCAGTTCGAAATGGGTGAAGACATGCACGATAACGCCCGCCGCCTGCCATTCGGCGGAAAAGGGCGCGTGGCTCATCTCCGTGCCGCCATCCATGCGCGCGGTCCATGCCGTTGTCGGCACCTCGGTCATGCCGCCCAGAAGGCCGCTTTCGATCCGCCGCCGCAGCAGGATGTTACCCGCGGCATTTACTACTACAAATGCAGCACCGAGCCGCACCGGCTTTGCCTTCTTTGCGGCTTTCACCGGAAAGCGTTCGGGCTCGTCTTCCGCAAGCGCCCGACAGACGCCATTGAACGGACAGAGCGCGCAGGCCGGCCGTTTCGGCGTGCAGATCGTTGCGCCAAGGTCCATCATCGCCTGGGCAAAATCCCCCGGTCGGTCGGCGGGCGTCAGTTCCGCCACCTTTGCTTTCATCGCAGGCTTGGAGCCGGGCAGGGGCGCATCGATGGAAAAGAGCCGCGAAATCACGCGTTCGACATTGCCATCCATCACGGCCGCCTGACGATTGAATGCGATGGCAGCGACGGCGGCGGACGTATAGTCGCCGATACCGGGCAATTGCTTCAAACCCTCTTCCGTGTCCGGAAAGATGCCGCCATGCTCATTCGCCACGGCTTCCGCGCATTTCTTCAGGTTGCGGGCGCGGGCGTAATAACCGAGCCCCGCCCAGGCGGCCATGACGTCCTCGACCGGTGCCGCTGCCAGATCGTTGACGCTTGGCCACGTCGCGAGAAACTTGAGGAAATAAGGTTTTACCGCCTGCACCGTCGTCTGCTGCAGCATCACTTCGGAAAGCCAGACATGATAGGGATCGGCGCGTTTTCCCTTCGCTGCCATGGCGGGAGACGTGCGCCATGGCAATTCGCGATGATGCCGGTCGTACCATACGAGCAGCATCTGCGCATAAGACGACGGGGCGGTTTTTTGAAGCATGGTTTGCCGTTTCTGTTCGGTTTGGCCTATAGTTGGGACATCCGTAGCGGGCGATCAAGAAAATGTGGATCGCCCCCTCCAAAATCGCGAGTGAAACATGCGTTATCCCCAGAGCGGTGCCGGCAAAAAAAAGGGCGTCGTCCAGATCGCCGAAGTCGCCAATGGCATCATGGACCCGGTCCTATCGAAACGCGCAGGCATCAACACCGCGCTGCTCGGCTCCTGGGACGAGATCGCCGGTGATGACTTTGCCGATTGCACCCGCCCGGAAAAAATCACCTGGCCGCGCCGTGACGAGGGGCCGGATCGCGGCGGTTATCAGCCCGGCGTGCTGACGATCGCCTGCGAAGGCGCACGCGCGCTATTTCTCACCCACGCGCAGGGCGAACTCATCGCCCGCATCAACGGCTTTTTCGGTTTCCCGGCGGTGCGCCAGATCAGGATCGTGCAGAAACCGGTGTCGCAGGCCATCACCCGCCGACGCAAACCGCAGCCCCTGCGCGGCGATGCGGCAAAACGTCTCGATGACATGATGAACGGCATCGAGAGCGAGGCATTGCGCAAGGCGGTGGAACGGCTTGGCACGGCGGTCTTGCAGAAGAAGCCAGGGCGCAAAACGATTTGATGAAGGCGCCGTCCTTGACTGGTCACAATTCTTTGACAAGAAGAGTTCAGAACCCCGCTTGTGATGAACCGGCCGTCGCTATATCGGAATCAACAGACAATCGAGTCTATTACCAACAGGTGCTTTCATGCATTTTCCCGAACTGACCATTTCCCGTCGCAGCCTTCTCGGCGGCGTTGCTCTTGCCGCCATCGCCACGGCCCTGCCGTTTGCCTTCACGCCCGGTATTGCCCAGGCGCAGGAATTGCCTGAATCCACCGGTGATGTGGACATGGCTGCTGTCATGAAGCCCGGCCCGCTGCCGGAAGCAGCGCTCGGCGACGCCAACGCACCCGTCAAGATCGTCGAATATATGTCGATGACCTGCCCGCACTGCGCCAACTTCCACAACAAGACCTTTGAAGAAATCAAGAAGAAGTACATCGATACCGGCAAGGTCTATTTCGTGCTGCGCGAATTCCCGTTCGATCCGCGCGCCGCTGCCGCCTTCATGCTGGCGCGCTGCGCACCGGAAGGTCAGTATTTCCCCTTCGTTTCCATGCTGTTCAAGCAGCAGCAGAGCTGGGCAACCGCTCAGGATGCGCGTGCCGCCCTGCTGCAAATGTCGAAAATGGCCGGTTTCTCACAGGAGTCTTTCGAGGCCTGCTTGACGAACCAGAAACTTCTGGATGATGTGAACGCCACCATGCAACGCGGTGCGACGGAATTCGGCGTCAACTCCACGCCGACTTTCATCATCAACGGCAAGAAATACGCGGGAGACATGTCGGTTGAAACCATGTCGGCTGTCATCGACAAGCTGCTCTGATCACCGAAGCCTTCAGAAAGCGGGCGGCGGATATTTCCGCACGCCCGTTTTTTATTGCCGTTACTCCACCTGGAGCGTGGCGGCATGAAGTTCAACAAGCTCCGTCTCGTCGGTTTCAAGTCCTTCGTTGAACCATCCGAATTCATCATCGAGCCCGGTTTGACCGGCGTCGTCGGCCCGAACGGCTGCGGCAAGTCCAACCTCGTCGAAGCGCTGCGCTGGGTGATGGGCGAGAATTCCTACAAGAACATGCGCGCCTCCGGCATGGATGACGTCATCTTCTCCGGTTCCGGCAACCGTCCCGCCCGCAATACCGCTGAAGTCGGCCTTTATCTTGACAATTCCGACCGCACCGCGCCCGCCGCCTTTAACGACGCCGATGAAATTCAGGTGACGCGCCGCATCGAGCGCGAAAACGGCTCCGTCTACCGCATCAACGGCAAGGAAGCGCGCGCCAAGGATGTGCAGCTTCTCTTCGCCGATGCCTCCACCGGCGCACGCTCGCCCTCCATGGTGGGGCAGGGACGCATCGGCGAACTCATCAACGCCAAGCCGCAGGCCCGCCGCCAGCTGCTGGAAGAAGCGGCTGGCATTTCCGGCCTGCATTCCCGCCGCCACGAGGCGGAACTTCGACTGCGCGCCGCCGAGACCAATCTGGAGCGGCTGGAAGATGTGACCGCCCAACTGGAAAGCCAGATCGAGAGTCTGAAACGGCAGGCGCGCCAGGCCAACCGCTTCAAGATGCTGTCCGCCGATATCCGCGCCCGCGAGGCGACGCTGTTGCACATTCGCTGGGTGGAGGCGAAGGAAGCCGAAGGCGAGGCGGAAAGCGCGCTCAACCAGGCAACGAACATCGTTGCCGAAAAGGCTCAAGCCCAGATGGAAGCAGCCAAGCAGCAGGGCATCGCCAGCCTGAAACTGCCGGAGCTGCGCGAGGACGAGGCGAAAGTCGCCGCCGCCCTGCAACGCCTGCAAATCGCCCGCACTCAGCTGGATGATGAGGCCAACCGCCTGCTGCGCCGTCGTGACGAGCTGGCGCGCCGTCTGTCGCAGCTTGGCGAGGATATCGTCCGCGAGGAAAGGCTTGTCTCCGACAATGCCCGGATACTCGCGCGGCTGGACGAAGAAGAGGCCGAGCTCCTCGACATCCTCTCCGATTCCGGTCGCCACGCGGACGAGATGCGCGAGGCCTTCGAAGCCGCCGCCGTCAAGCTGGCGGAAAGCGAAGCCATATTCACGGCCATCACCGCCGAGCGCGCCGAGGCGGCTGCCGGCCGTCAGCAGCTGGAGCGGGCGATCCGCGATCTTTCCGACCGCAAGCTGAGGCTGGAGCGGCAGTCGCAGGAAGCAACGGCCGAGATCGGGGCCATTGACGAGAAACTCTCCGGCCTTCCGGACCCCGCGGAACGGCGCGAAGCCGTCGAGGCGGCTGAGATCGCCGTCGAAGACGCGATGATCGTGGTGGAGGAGGCCGAGGCTGCCGTTGCCGAGGCACGTTCGGCCGAAGCGCTGGCGCGCGCGCCGCTGGAAACGGCGCGGAACCGGCTGAACGCGCTGGACACCGAAGCGCGCACCATCACCAAAATCCTTGCCTCCAGCGCCGCCGCCAATGGCAGCTTCACGCCGGTGGCGGAAGAAATGACGGTCGAGCGCGGTTATGAAGCAGCACTTGGGGCGGCGCTCGGCGACGATCTCGAAAGCCCGCTTGATGCGAGCGCCCCCGCCTATTGGGGCGGCAATGGAAACGGTGCGGATGATCCCGGCCTGCCGCAGGGTGCCAAACCGCTTCTGGACTATGTGCAGGCACCGGATGCCCTCCGGCGCGCCCTTGCGCAGATCGGTGTCGTTGCAGACGTATCGGAGGCCCGACGCCTTCTACCGTCCCTGAAAGCCGGCCAGCGGCTGGTGACGCGCGAAGGCGCGCTGTTCCGCTGGGACGGCCATGTCGCCAGCGCCGATGCGCCGGGTGCCGCAGCACTTCGCCTGTCGCAGAAGAACCGCCTTGCCGAAATCGAAGCCGAACTGGATGAGGCCCGCTCCATTCTGGAAGAGGCGGAAGACCAGCTTGCCGCGAAAACCGAGGAGATCAGAAGCAGCGAATTGCGGCTTTCGGACGTGCGCGACCGGAACCGGCTCGCGACCCGTCAGCTTGCCGAGGCACGCGAGGCGCTGACATCGGCCGAACGCGCCTCGGGCGATCTTTTGCGCCGCCGCGATATCGTCTCCGAAGCATTGAACCAGATTGGCGCACAGATCGATGAGATCGCCGTTCAGGAGGAAAATGCCCGCATCGAAATGGAAGACGCGCCTGATCTTTCCCTGCTCGATTTCAAGCTGCGTGAAAGCCAGCTGGAAGTCGCGACCGATCGCGGCCTTCTCGCGGAAGCGCGCGCCCGCCATGAGGGCGTGAGCCGCGAGGCGGAAAGCCGTCAGCGCAGAATTCAGGCAATCGGGCAGGAACGTTCCACTTGGGCATCGCGGGCGGCAAGTGCCGCCGACCATATCGCCAGGCTGCGCGAACGTGAGGAAGAAGCGCGCGAGGAAATCGCCGAGCTGGACATCGCGCCCGAGGAATTCGACGAAAAACGCCGCAACCTCCTCGACGAATTGCAAAAGACCGAAGACGCCCGCCGCGCCGCCGCCGACCGGCTGGTCGAGGCCGAAAACCTGCAGCGCGCCGCCGACCGGGTGGCGGCAACGGCGCTTTCCGAACTGGCAGAAGCCCGCGAAAAGCGCGGCCGCGCCGAAGAGCGGCTGGTTTCCGCCCGCGAAAAACGGCAGGAGGCGGAACATCGCATCCGCGAAACGTTGAATACCGAGCCGCATATGGCGTTTCGCCTGACCGGCCTTGGCCCTGACCAGCCAAAGCCGGATATACGCGATGTCGAGCGCGATCTGGACCGGCTGAAGATCGAGCGCGAGAGGCTTGGCGCCGTCAATCTGCGCGCCGAGGAAGAACAGGCCGAGCTCTCCGCCAAGCTCGCGGCGCTGATCAAGGAGCGGGACGATATCATCGATGCCGTACGCAAGCTGCGCGCCGGCATCCAGAGCCTCAATCGCGAAGGTCGCGAGCGGCTGATTGCCGCCTTCGACGTGGTCAATTCACAGTTCCAGCGACTGTTCACCCATCTCTTCGGCGGCGGCACGGCGGAATTGCAGCTGATCGAATCCGATGATCCGCTCGAAGCCGGCCTCGAAATCCTCGCCCGTCCGCCGGGCAAAAAACCGCAGACCATGACGCTGCTGTCAGGCGGCGAGCAGGCGCTGACGGCCATGGCGCTGATCTTCGCGGTCTTCCTGACCAACCCCGCGCCAATCTGCGTGCTGGACGAGGTGGACGCGCCGCTCGACGACCATAATGTCGAGCGCTATTGCAACCTGATGGACGAAATGGTGGCCTCCACCGAAACCCGCTTCGTCATCATCACCCACAACCCCATCACCATGGCCCGCATGAACCGCCTCTTCGGTGTCACCATGGCCGAACAGGGTGTATCTCAACTCGTGTCGGTCGATCTGCAGACCGCCGAGCAGCTCCGCGAAGCCGTCTGAGCCCGACCGCAAAATTCTCTTAAAACGCGAATTTTTCAGCCGATATCACCCATTCGGGTGGGCAAAGACCCGCGCTCCCTTGCTATCATCATCGCGAGCCTCAGGGTGCTCTCCCAGAACCCCTCCATCCGGTTTCCTGTACCGGATGGGTTGCCTTGCGAGGTTGCTGCAACAGCCTCGCAAGGCATTTCTTTTCCAAATGCCATCTGCGTCGTGCTCGACGTTTGCATCTTTATACTCAATGGGACGATATCTTTAATTGCTGGGCTTATAAAGGTTGTTGATGAAAATTTATATGAATTCTGCTTACGTGGACGATAATAGAATTTTCGTTGAAACTTTTTTCGACTATATGGACATATATATTCAAAGGATGACTTATAACAGTAACGAATCCATTTCGAGTATACGTTGCGCAGAGGTGGAAATAGCTCGAGCATTGCGATATGAAGGTGAAGTTAATAATGGTGGTCACTACCAATATATAAATAACCTTGATGGAGATCAGGCCGAGATGGCGATCGCGCTTGATGGCCTTACTCTCTTAGGTGCTGAAAGACAGGTGAACATTCTTCGCGAAATGATTCGCTGGACGAAGGCCAATCCCAAGGAAGTGTATCGTATGTTGAGTGCCGACGATTATATAAAACAACCGTTGCTTGAGTCTCTGGATGACGATTTATTTTCAATTCCGTCAGAACTATCGGTTAGTCAGCACGCCGCGAATTGGCTAAGAAAAAACGGCAATTTCGTTTATGTGACGGAGGAACAGTACGAAGAAATAAGACAACGGCTTTTCACGTCTGGGCTTGTTAATTAGCCGTCCTTTCAAGCCATGTAACTCAGTCATGGCGATAAGGCTGCTGTTGGGGATGAGATTGGACGTCGTCTACTTCTTAACCTCTCAAGCTTCCCCCGGCACCAGCCGCAGCCGCGTGCCCCATGGGTCGATTGCCTCCACCACATTGTTCTCCATCTCCACCAGCACGTAACCGGCCGCTCGCAACCGCGTTTTCTGCGCCTCCAGATTGGCGGGATTGCGCACGATGATCGAAAACCAGTCGAGGCCGGTTTCCATGGCGTTTCGTTCCTTTGCGCCGCGGCTGTTCCAGGTGTTCACTGCCAGATGGTGATGGTAACCGCCGGAGGAGAGGAAGGAGGCGTCCGCGCGCGCATCCTGCGTCGGTTGTAAACCCACCGCCTGCTCATAAAAGGCACGGGCGGGGGCGATTTCACCGACACGCAGGTGAACATGGCCGATGCGTATGCCGGTCGGCGCGGCCTCAAAATCGCTTTTCGTCGTGTCGGTCAGCGCCACCAGATCATCGACATCGAGCGGCTCCGTGCCCATCTTGACCACGTTACCGCTCCAGACCCATGTGTCCTTTGGTCGGTCGCTATAGACCTCGATGCCGTTGCCTTCGGGATCGCTAAGATAGACCGCCTCGCTCACATTATGATCGGCAAAGCCGGTCAGGGGCACCTGCTTGAGCGCCGCATGCACCAGCCAGCGCGCCAGATCCTTGCGGGAGGGCATCAGGTAGGCGATGTGAAACAGGCCGGCGGAAGTCGGGCTCTCGAAATCCGCCGCCGGCTTGTGCACGAGATCGAGCAGGGGCACTGTCCCAACCCCCAGCGTCACGCCCCTTGCCGTCCGCTCCACCTCGTTGAAGCCGAGAACCGAGCGATAATAATCGATCATCGGATCAAGCTCACGCACCCGCAATGCCGCTTGGCCGATATGCATGGGCGTCGTCAGGGCGAAGGGAACGGCGGCAATTGCAGGGGAGTTGTACCCTTCTGCCCTTAACGCGCCGGCAAGTGCACTGGCTGCACAGGAAATTCCGGCAAATTTAAGCGTCTGGCGGCGGGTAAATTGCATGAATAATCTCTTTGTCGCGATTTGAATGGCTTAGGAAACACTCCGTTACTTCGCATTACACGAATGCGTCAGTGCTGCTGTTATGTCGTGTTTAAGGCAATTCTGGCGCGGAATCCGCCGCAATTATGCTGCACTGCGATGTAAACTGCTCCCAGTGGCGTTTCCAACATGCCGCCGATGCTGTAGATGATAGAAAAATGACAACGCTTCTGGGTGGAGAGCGTGGAATGAAAAAATGGGTTTATACCTTCGGCAACGGTGTCGCCGAGGGCAGGGCAGGTGACGTTGCCATATTGGGCGGCAAGGGCGCAAACCTTGCCGAAATGGCAAGTCTCGGCCTACCCGTTCCTCCCGGCCTCACCATTATCACCGATGCCTGCGCGCTTTATCACAAGAACGGACGCGATCTGCCTGATGACCTGAAGGTTCAGGTCATGGCGGGCCTGCATGGCATGGAAACCGTGACGGGCAAAACCTTCGGCGGCAGCCAGTCGCCGCTGCTCATCTCCGTTCGCTCCGGCGCGCGTGCCTCCATGCCCGGCATGATGGATACGGTGCTCAATCTCGGTCTCAACGACCGCACCGTCGAGGCGTTGGGTCACGATGCGGGCGATGCCCGTTTCGCCTGGGACAGCTATCGCCGCTTCATCCAGATGTATGCCGATGTCGTCATGGGCCTCGACCATGAAATGTTCGAGGAAATCCTCGAAGATGAAAAAGGCCGGCTTGGTCACGAATATGATACGGACATGTCTGCGGTCGAGTGGCAGCACGTCGTTTCGCTTTACAAGAAGCTGATCGAGGATGAGCTTGGCGAGGCCTTCCCGCAGGACTGTCATGTCCAGCTCTGGGGCGCAATCGGCGCTGTGTTCGCCAGCTGGACCAACCACCGGGCCGTGACCTATCGACACCTGCACAATATTCCCGGCGACTGGGGCACGGCCGTCAACGTGCAGGCCATGGTCTTCGGCAATCTCGGATCGTCATCGGCAACCGGCGTTGCCTTTACCCGTAATCCGTCGACAGGCGAGGCAGAGCTTTACGGAGAATTCCTCGTCAACGCGCAAGGCGAAGACGTGGTCGCCGGCATCCGCACGCCACAATCCATCACCGAAGCCGCGCGTCTCGCCTCCGGTTCCGACAAGCCTTCCATGGAAAAGCTGATGCCAGAAGCTTTTTCGGAATTCCTGGCGATCTGCAAGCGGCTGGAAACCCATTATCGCGACATGCAGGACCTGGAATTCACCATCGAGCGCGGCAAGCTCTGGATGTTGCAGACCCGCTCCGGCAAACGCACAACCCGAGCCGCGATGAAAATCGCTGTCGACATGGTAGAAGAAGGGCTAATTTCGCAGGAGGAAGCCGTCTGCCGCATTGAGCCGTCCTCACTCGACCAGTTGCTGCACCCGACCATCGATCCCGGCACATCCCGACCGATCATCGGCTCCGGTCTGCCGGCCTCTCCGGGGGCGGCGACGGGGGAAATCGTCTTTACCGCCGAAGAGGCGGTTGCGGCGGAAGCTGAAGGCCGCAGCGTCATTCTGGTGCGCATCGAAACCAGCCCGGAAGATATTCACGGCATGCATGCGGCCGAAGGCATTTTGACGACGCGCGGTGGGATGACAAGCCACGCCGCCGTCGTCGCGCGCGGCATGGGCATTCCCTGCGTCACCGGCGCGGGCTCCATGCGCGTCGACATGCGCAACAAGGTGCTGATCGGCGTCGGCTGCATGCTCAAACGCGGCGATGTCATCACGATTGACGGGTCCTCCGGCCGCGTGCTGAAGGGCGAGGTGCCGATGACGCAGCCGGAACTGTCAGGCGATTTCGGCAAGCTGATGGAATGGGCGGACGATCTGCGCCGGATGACCGTGCGCACCAATGCCGACACGCCGGCAGACGCCCGCGCTGCCCGTGCCTTTGGCGCTGAGGGCATCGGCCTCTGCCGCACCGAACACATGTTCTTCGAAGGCGACCGCATTCATGTGATGCGCGAGATGATCCTTGCCGAAAGCGAAAAGGGCAGGCGGGCAGCGCTCGATGAGCTTCTGCCGATGCAGCGTTCGGATTTCACCGAACTGTTCCAGATCATGCACGGCCTGCCGGTGACGATCCGCCTGCTTGACCCGCCGCTGCACGAATTCCTGCCGAAGACAGATGGCGAGATCGTCGAGGTCGCCGCCGCCATGGGTATGCCGCAGACGGTATTCCGCCAGCGGCTCGATGCGCTGCACGAGTTTAACCCGATGCTCGGCCATCGCGGCTGCCGTCTCGCCATTTCCTATCCCGAGATCGCGGAAATGCAGGCCCGCGCCATTTTCGAAGCCGCCGTTGCGGCGGCGCGCATCACCGGCGCACCCGTCGTGCCCGAGATCATGGTGCCGCTGGTGGGTCTGCGCTCGGAGTTGGATTATGTGACCGCGGTCATCGATGGCGTCGCCGCCGCCGTCGCCAAAGAGACAGGAATGGAGATCGAATATCTCACCGGCACCATGATCGAGCTGCCGCGTGCGGCCCTGCGTGCCCATGTCATCGCTGAAGCGGCGGAGTTCTTCTCCTTCGGCACCAACGATTTGACGCAGACCACCTTCGGTATCTCTCGTGACGATGCGGCCCGTTTCATCAATACCTATCAGCGCAAGGGCATCATCGAACGCGACCCGTTTATCTCGCTCGATTTCGACGGTGTCGGCGAATTGATCCGGATCGCCGCCGAACGCGGCCGCCAGACGCGGCCGGAGCTCAAACTCGGCATTTGCGGGGAACACGGCGGCGACCCGGCCTCGATCCACTTCTGCGAGGATGCCGATCTCGACTACGTCTCCTGCTCGCCCTTCCGTGTGCCGATTGCCCGCCTGGCAGCGGCGCAGGCGACTTTGGCCGCAAAGGCAAAGCAGGGCGAAACGCGCAGCAACGTTGCCTTCATTCCCGTCAGGGGTTCTGTCGGACGATGATCTGACGCTCGACGACGACGGGCCGGTAGAACATGTCGCGGTTCATCTGCGCCTGCCAGGCGCGGTTATCCGCGCGGCGGTCCATTTCCAGATCGAGAAGGCAACCGGCCATCGGGTCCGTTCCGGGGCGGAAACCATACCCCCGGCATGTCGCCTCATCCCGCGCCCGCCGCTCTTCCGGCGTCAGCGTCTGGCAGGCGGTGAGCGCCACAAGCGCGGCGAGCGAACCGAGGACGATGGAAACACGCATCTTGTTTCTCCCTGATATGACAGCCGTACGGCTCGTTTATTGCCGCGATTGATACGCCTGTTTGCATTTAGGGAAAAGCCGCGCAGGCGCGGAAAGTTGCCACCGCGCCTCGCTCCCATGCGCAAAGATTCCGGTGACGCTGCAATCGCCTGGCGCGTGCGCGCCGTCACTCCGTGCAGCCGGAAAGCAGCGTTTCCCGGCTGTCGCTCAGAGTGGCGTTGTTACCGTCGGTGCGCAGAACATAGGTGTAATTGCGATTGATCGCCTTATAGACGGCGCCGGACGCGGCCCTCTGCTCCGCCATTGGGATCATTTCGTCCATCTGCAAAAGGATTGCGAAACTTTTTCCGTCTGCGCCGTTAACGTAGACCACACGCATCGTCTCATTGTTTGCACAGGCGTAAGACACGGCGTCGACCGTCGTGGAACCGGCGGCTGCTGACGACACATGGGCACCAAGCGCCAGGATGCTCATGAATGTTAAAGATAATATTTTCATGTTCTTATTTTCCAAATTTTTGAGTTTACAAAGTTTTATCTCAAATATAACTGAATTATCAATGATATAAAATTCAGTTATATTTGCTTGTATTGTTTTTTATTTTGTCAAAAATGTGGATATTCTGGCGGCAAGCCGGGTGGCCCCAGGGAATTCAGGTGCGCTTCGAACTGAAGCGCACCTGGTCTTTTTATTAACTCTCCGTTAGGCCGTCACAACGTCCCGGTCATCGAGCGCGTCGATATCCTTCGCATTGTTGTAGACAGCCTCGTTGAGGATGCCCTCGCGCTTGGCGACGATGGTCGGCACCAGCGCCTGTCCGGCGACGTTGACCGCCGTGCGGCCCATGTCGAGGATAGGGTCGATGGCAAGCAGCAGGCCCACGCCTTCGAGCGGCAGGCCGAGCGTGGACAGCGTCAGCGTCAGCATCACCACGGCACCCGTCAGGCCCGCCGTTGCGGCGGAGCCGAGCACGGAAACGAAAACGATCAGCACATAGTCCTGAATGCCGAGGGGCACCTGGAAGAACTGCGCGATGAAGATCGCCGATATTGCCGGATAGATCGCCGCGCAGCCGTCCATCTTGGTGGTCGCACCGAGCGGCACGGAGAAGGCGGCATATTCACGCGGCACGCCGAGGCTCTTTTCCGTCACGGTTTCGGTGACGGGCAGCGTGCCGATCGAGGAGCGCGACACGAAGGCCAGCTGGATGGCCGGCCATGCGCCCGCAAAGAACCGCGAAGGCTTCAGCCCATGGGCGAGAAGCAGCGCCGGATAAACGACGAAGAGCACCAGCGCCAGACCGATATAAACGGCGGCCGCATACCAGCCGAGCTGCGACAGCGTCGTCCATCCATATTGGTCGACCGCGCGCCCAAGCAGACCGATGGTGCCGACGGGGGTGAGGCGGATGACCCACCACAGGATTTTCCGCACAATGGCAAGCAGCGACTGGTTGAAGGCGAGGAACGGCTCCGCCGCCTTGCCGGCTTTCAGCGCCGCGACGCCAAAGGCAATCGACACCACGAGCAGCTGCAGGACGTTGAAGTTCAGCGAGGTGCTGCCAGCGCCATTGTTTATCTTGGTCGAGGCTTCAAGCCCGAACACGTTAACGGGCACAAGACCCTTCAGAAAGTCCAGCCACGAGCCGGTGGAGGAGGGCGCTGCCGCTGCCGTATTGGCAATGGCGGTGTTGACGCCCGGCTGGATGACGAGGCCGAGCACGATGCCGATGACGACCGCTATCAGGGCGGTGATGGCGAACCACAACAGCGTCTGCCAGACGAGCTTTGCCGCATTGGAAAGGTTCTTGAGATTGGCGATGGAGGCAACGATGGCCGTGAAGATGAGCGGCGGCACGAGCGCACGCAGGAGCTGCACGAAAATCGTGCCAATGGTCTGCAGCGTCACCGAAAGCCAGTTGGGATTGCCCGCGGCATCCGGCCCAATGTTACGGGCAACAAGGCCCAGCAGAAGGCCGATAACCATGGCGATCAGGACCTGGAAGCCGAAATTGCGATAAAAGGGTTTAGACCCGGATGAGCGGATAGGTGTCGTTGCCTGTGACATGGCCTGTCTCTTTTTTATGCAAGAAAACGAGAATACTGCACTTTTCATACGCATTCTCGAGGGGAGTGGCGGAGAATACGCCGATTTCCTCAGCAATTAAGGAATGAACATGCGTATTTGTTGCATTACCGGGGGATCATTCTCTGGAGCGATTTAGATACGGAAAAATATTCCACCCTTTCGGCGCCTTCGCGGCCCGGCGCTCAAACGCTATCATTTGGCAGCGCCCTGGCAGCGATTCAGTCCTTCCAAAAACCACGTCCCGGCGGTGTGGACGGGTCTCGGTCGGAGGCCAGATCAGCTTCGCCACGAAGGAGAACGTCGCGCGGTTGACGGGTCTATTGCCTCTCCTTTGTTTTCCTTGGCGCCAATCCGGTCTATGACATCATATGCAGGTGATTCCCTGCCGATAATTCGGGTGCAACGCTCTTTAGCCAATGCGATCTAACGGATATCCGCTTTCATGACTGTGCGTTTCGTCCGGCCATTTTCGATTGCCGCCTATCTTTCCCGTTATCTGGGGCTTGCGGCGCTGGTGCTGTTTTTGATTGCGGCGGGCGTCCACCGGTTCGGCCCGCTGACGACGCCCGATTTTGTCGGCCTGCTCATCATCGCGGCGGGCATCGCGCTCGCGGCGGTCGTTCTGGCGCTGATCGGCCTGGAGCGCTTATGGACCAAGGGCGCGCGCGGCGGCCTTTCGGCGCTGGCGGCGCTGCTTCTGTCGGGCCTGCCGCTGGGTGTGGTTGGCTACGGCGCCTTTCTCTACGGGCAGCAACCGAAGATTTACGACATTTCCACCGATCTCAGCGACGTGCCGGAGTGGCTCGTGACGCCAGCCACCAACCAGCAATGGCTGGTGCGGCCCGCCGTCATCACCAAGGCTGATCGCGACGCGCAGATGGAGGCCTATGCCAGCCTCGCCGGCCGCCGCTATGAAGGCGCGATTGACCGCATCTATGCCGCCGCCAAAAAAATGGCTGCCGCCCAGTCCATCCACATTACCCATACAAAGGGCGTGATCGGAGCGGAAGATGCACCCTCTGTCGGCGTGCCGCCGCAGGATCGGACGCAGCCGGCGGAGGATGCGCCTGTTGAGGACCTGCCGTCTGTCGTGCCCGTGCCCATGGCCCGCCCGGCAGAAGCACCGCAGCCGACTTTCTTTAACGGCAGCGGGGTGGTGCTGATGCAGGGCGAAACCCGCACCCGCATCTGGGGCCTGCGTTTCGATATCCTCATCCGCCTCAGGGAAGAAGCCGAGACCACCATCGTCGACATCCGCGTCGCCTCCCGCTACGGCCCGCATGATCTTGGCATGGGCGCCGCGATTGCCGAAGCCTATCTCGATGCGCTGGATGCGGAAATGCAAGGTCTGAACGACAATTGAGGCCAGACGCCGAAGGCTTGGCTGGCGCTAAGCTTCGGCAAGATTTGGGCTCTGCATCGCCGCGAGTTTCTTCTCCCCGAGGGGGAGAAGGTGGCCCGAAGGGTCGGATGAGGGGGCTGGCTCTCGGTATATCTCTACCCGCGCCCCCTCATCCCGCTGCCGCGGACTTCTCCCGGCGGGGAGATGAAACAGGTGGCATCCGCTCGTTCCCTATCGAACAGGGCGTAATCGGCGAAAGCATCTTGAGAATTCGCGCCTTAAAACCCGGTCACGCCGGAAAATACTCGCCCAGCAGCGAAGGCGCGCCATCCGTCCGCACTTCGCCCTTTTCGATCAGATCCTCGATATGCGCCAGTACGGAAAGTGCGGCCGCGCCATGCAGACGCTTGTCGGTGCTGGCATAGATCACCTTCACCATGTCGGCGATCAGCCGGTCGCCGTCCCGGATACGTTTCAGCACCGCCTTTTCCCGCATGCGGCGGTGGGCGCGCAAGCCGCGCATGAAGGCGGCGGGATCGGTGACCGGGCCGCCATGGCCAGGCAGAAACAACCGGTCGTCGCGGGCAAGCAGCCGCTCCAGTGAAGCCATGTAGTCGCTCATCGCCCCATCCGGCGGGGCGACGATGGTGGTGGCCCAGGCCATGACGTGATCGGCCGAAAAGACGATGCCGCTGCCCTCCAGCGCAAAGGCAGCGTGGTTGGCGGTGTGGCCCGGCGTATGCAGCGCCGTCAATGTCCAGCCATCGCCGGAAAGGCTCTGCCCGTCGCCAAGCGCGATGTCAGGCACGAACGCCGTATCGGAACTTTCGGCAAAGGGGTTGGTCTCGCCCACATGCAGCGGCCGGGCGGCGCGGTGCGGGCCTTCCGCCACCGTCAGCGCCCCGGTCGCCTGCGCCAGCCTGCGGGCAAGCGGCGAATGATCGCGATGGGTGTGGCTGACGAAGATGTGCGTGACTTCGCGGCCTTCGAGCGCAGCCATCAGCGCCTGAAAATGCGCCTCATCCTCCGGGCCGGGATCGATGACGGCAACGGAGCGGTCGCCAACGATATAGGAGTTGGTGCCATGGAAGGTAAAGGCGGAAGGATTGTTGACGGTGATACGCTGGACGAGCGGGGCGACAGGGACCGCCTCGCCATAGGCCGGCTTGAAATCGAGATCGAATGCCGGGTCCGCCATCGAGACCTCCTGAATGAATGCCATGCCGCCCGTGCAGACGACACCCGCCGCACAATCGCCAAGCCCTATCATGCTGCCCGCGGCCGGGCACCCAAAAAGCTTGTATTTTGTGAAAAAATTGCTCGCCGGGTCATTGCCGCGCCGGTCCGGCTTTGCTAATCAGGCGCGGTTCGGGCAGCGGCGTTTCGCTTACACTGCCCTGTTGGGGCGTCGCCAAGCGGTAAGGCACCGGTTTTTGGTACCGGCATTCCCAGGTTCGAATCCTGGCGCCCCAGCCATCTATCCCCAAGTCAAAACAGTATCCGCAGATCCCGGCGACCGTACTGACGCGAACTATTTCCACGGATCGTATATTGTCGCCATCGGTATCCGGCACGGTTTCGTAGAGAATGATATAAAGCGCTTCAACCAGCATGCGGGCGGGTGGAAAAATTTCCGGGTGGCGCTCGCCTTCAACAAAAAACGCCGCGCATCCAGAGACACGCGGCGTCCAATCTTAAATCTCGCGACGATGCCTTAAAGCGCGATATCCGGCACCTTCTTCACCGGCGCGCCCGCAGGGGCCGAGCCAGCTGCCTTCAGCGCCTCAAGGTCGATCTGCGGCGGGGTCGGCAGTTGCAGGTGTTCGGCGGTGTAGGCCCATTCCTCACGTACCTTTTCCGG
Organism: Agrobacterium sp. DE0009; assembly: GCF_007680755.1. NCBI lineage: Bacteria > Pseudomonadati > Pseudomonadota > Alphaproteobacteria > Hyphomicrobiales > Rhizobiaceae > Agrobacterium > Agrobacterium sp. DE0009. The sequence continues at coordinate 1,131,186 of NZ_VEIU01000001.1, read as the reverse complement.
GTCGTCATTGAGCTTGGTGCCATAGCTCGGCACGATCTGGCGGATCTTGGCCTGCCATTCCGGTGTTGCCACCTTGTCCTTGAAGACCTTTTCCAGAACGCTGAGCATGATCGGTGCGGCGGTGGAGGCGCCCGGAGACGCGCCGAGCAGGCCGGCGATGCTGCCGTCCTTGGCGGAAACCACTTCGGTTCCGAGCCTGAGCACGCCGCCTTTTTCTTCGTCGCGCTTGATGATCTGCACGCGCTGGCCTGCCTGCCAGAGACGCCATTCGCCCTGCTTGGCATTCGGGAAATATTCCTTCAGCGCAGCAAAACGGTCGTCATCCGACATCATCAACTGGCCGGCGAGATATTCGACCAGCGGATATTCATCGACGCCGACGCGCACCATCGGCCAGGCATTGCTGGTCGTTACCGAGGAGACGAGATCGAAATAGGAACCTTCCTTCAGGAACTTGGTGGAGAAGGTGGCGAAAGGTCCGAAGAGGATGACGCGCTTCCCACCCAGAACGCGGGTATCCAGATGCGGAACCGACATGGGCGGCGAGCCGACCGAGGCCTTGCCATAGGCCTTGGCCAGATGCTGCATCGTCACGTCGGGGTTTTCGTTGATGAGGAACGAGCCGCCGACAGGGAAACCGGCATAATCATCGGCTTCCGGAATGCCGGACATCTGCAGCAGATGCAGCGCGCCGCCGCCGGCGCCGATGAACACGAATTTCGCATCCACCACCTGTTCGGCATCGGTCTTCGTGTTGGTATAGGTCACGCGCCAGCTGCCATCGGCATTACGCTGGATGTCGGAAACCTCGCTGTTGACCTGCAGGTCGAAATTCCGGTCGCTCTGCAGATGCGAGACGAACTGGCGGGTGATTTCGCCGAATTCCATGTCGGTGCCGAGCGGCGACCAGGTTGCGCCGATCTTCTGGGAAGGATCGCGGCCTTCCATCATCAGCGGCACCCACTTCTTGATCTGCTCGGGATCGGTGGAGAATTCCATGCCGGCGAAGAGCGGGCTCGCCTTCAGCGCCTGATAGCGCTTTTCCAGATAGGCGACGTTCTCGTCGCCCCAGACGAAGCTCATATGCGGCGTGTGGTTGATAAAGGAGCGCGGGTTCTTCAGAACGCCGTTGCGAACCTGCCATGCCCAGAACTGCCGGGAAATCTGGAAGGATTCATTGATGTTGACGGCCTGGGAAATCTTGATGTTGCCCTTGTCGTCTTCAGGCGTGTAGTTCAGCTCGGCAAGCGCGGAATGGCCGGTGCCGGCATTGTTCCAGCCGTTGGAGCTTTCAAGCGCCACGCCATCCAGCCGCTCCAGCATCTGCATCGACCAGGTGGGCTCCAGTTCGCGCAGCCACACACCGAGCGTCGCGCTCATGATGCCGCCGCCGATGAGGAGAACGTCGACCTTCTTGGCAGTCGTATTTGCGAGAAGCGGCGAAGAGGGCAGCGCTGCAACGGCAAGTCCGGCAAGCGCGCCGCCCAGAACCTGTCTGCGGTTCATTGGCAATGCCTGGGAAAGGGAGTTGTCCGCAGAGAGATCAGTGAGCTGGGATTTGTCTTGTTCGATGGGAGTCACGGCCGTACCTGATTCTTGTTATGTGTCAAAAACACTCCTCCCGGCCGCCCCGTTATAGCAAAGCGGAAAGTGGCACAACCCGGCCTGGACCATGTCAGTTCAGGTGATCTTGCACGGCATCAGAGGTCGTTTTCCATTATCGGGCAGGCATGGTTCTCTTGCCGTTGGGCAAATTTTGTTTGGTACGACGGGAAGGCGGCAGTTTCAAACGGTTGAATGGCGCCCTAATGCCGGGATGTGGCGAAAAGACATCGAAAGCCAGGAAGCAGCATTGAACCGCTTCAGTCCGGTGTCGAGCGCCAGTTTTTCGCGACTACGACAAAAAATCTCAAAAAAGTGAAAAGGCCCGCCGGTCGGGCGAGCCTTTTTTTGATGTGTCTCGTATGAGAGCTTAGTTCGCGGCGAGGAACTCCGCGCAGTAGCTCGGGCCATTGACGCCGGGGCGGTCGGAGACCGTGCGGACGGCGGTGATCTTGTAGTCGCTGGAAACGACGAGCTGTACGGTGCAGGAGAGCGAGGCGGTGCGGGCGGGCGAGATCTGGCGACCCTTCTTGCCGTCCTTGCCTTCTTCGAACTTCGCCGGAATGGTGGCCTTCTTGTAGCCGCCGCGCCAGTTATAGACCGTGGAGCTGCCGGTTTCCGTGTCGCTGAGCGGTGGGCCGAATTTTGCAAAGAAAATGCCGGCGGACTGGCCGACCCAGCGGGTTTCGACAGGGCTCTTCTGGGTGAAAGAGGGGGTGGTGGAGCTGCCGTTGGATGTGGTGCAGGCGGAGAGCGTAATGGCAAACGCTGCAAGCGTTACGCTGCGAAAAAGCATGGTGAAATGTCCTTTGTGCCGTGTCCGGCTTTCCGCCGGTCATTCCGTTCCCCTAGCAGATTTGACGGCGGCGGGCAGGGGAGGTGCACGAATTGACGAAAATTTCCTGCCACAATTGCTTTTTTGTAACGTTTTTTACCGCCCAGCCCCGGCTCATTGGTCATGGCCACGCAGGTTTTCATGGATGGACAAAACTTGTCATAAAAAATACGCCAAGCCGCTTGTCGAACGCCGGAGGCTGGTCTATAGAAGCGCCGCTGGTCACGGAGTGTAGCGCAGTCTGGTAGCGCACCACGTTCGGGACGTGGGGGTCGGAGGTTCGAATCCTCTCACTCCGACCAGCTTGAAGCTTTCCCGATGCTTTCCCCACAAATTACAGCGTTTGACTGCTTTATTGTCGCAGATAAAGTTCGTTTGGAAATGGCTATTGAGCGGGCAGGATGCGGCCAAAGGCCATCGCCGGTTTCAGCGCGACCTGGACGGATGACCGGATATGAAGGTTTCCATCGTTGTGCGCGCGGCCGGCAATTTCGCACATCCGAAGCCAGACCATGATCTAGGGAACGCAACCGCGCCTCAGCCGTTATCTAACCAGACAACAATGGAGGATAACATGCTGAAGGGTATCGCACTGTGGGCTATGGGTGTACCGGTTTTCGTGATCATTCTGCTTTATATGTTCGTGTTTTAAGCCGCACCCGACACTAGATACAAACCAAAAAGGCGACCGCTCGGCGGTCGCCTTTTGTCGTTATGGAGGACGCCGTCAGTTCAGATCGTCGATCAGCCGCGACGCGGTCGCCGCATCGGTTCGGCGGATGTCGATCTCGTCCCGGTGGCGTGCCAGCAGCTCGCTTGCCAGCAGCTTTTCCGCAAGACCGGCGGGAAGCGAGAGAATGACGCGGTCGCCCTGTTCCTCTGTCGCACCCACGCTGCGCTTGGCCGATATCATGCCGCCCGCAACCGTGTTGTTGGTGTCGGGGTCAATCAGGATGAACGAGCCCGTTGCGCGGTTTTGTTCGTAGGAATCGAAGATGGCGGTCTCATCGAAGGAAAGCCGTACCTTGCCGATGGCGTTCATTGGCAACGACGTCTCATGCGCCTGCCATTCGCCTTCCTTGAGGTTCAGCTGGCTGACGGGCTGCACACTGACACGCTGGCGACGGCTTCCGCTTTTCAGCCAGTAGCGCTTGCCTGCCTCGATGCCTCCGGGCTGCAAAGCCACGATCTGCGCGTCGAAGGCAAGGCCCGTTTGTGGCTGGGCCTCGATGGAAGCGATCATGTCGCCGCGCGACACATCCACCTGACGATCAAGAACGAGAGTGACGGCATCGCCTGCCACGGCGGCATTGCGCACCAGATCGAAAGTGACGATCTGCTTGACGTTGGCGACCATGCCAGAAGGCAGGATGACGACGCTGTCGCCCGGCTTCACCGAACCGCCGGCGACCGTGCCCTGATAACCGCGGAAGCTCTCGCCCGGACGCGAAACGCGCTGCACGGGAAAGCGGAAGCCGCCCGATTGCGCGGAGCGGACGGTCGCCAGTTCCAGCGTTTCCACCAGCGTCGGGCCTTCATACCAGGGCATGGAGGCCTTGCCTGACAGAACGACGTTTTCACCCTTCAGCGCCGACATCGGAATGGCGGTGATCTGCTTGATGCCGAGATCGGATGCGAAATCGCGGAACTCGTGGGCAATCAGTTCAAAACCGGCCTTGTCATAATTGGTCAGGTCGATCTTGTTGACGGCCAGCACGAATTGCCGGATGCCCATCAGCGCCGCGATGGTAGCGTGGCGGCGCGTCTGCTCCAGAATGCCGGTGCGGGCATCGACGAGCAGCACGGCCAGATCGGCGGTGGAAGCGCCGGTCGCCATATTGCGGGTATATTGTTCATGGCCGGGCGTGTCGGCGACGATGAAGGCGCGCCGGTCGGTGGCGAAATAACGATAGGCGACATCGATGGTGATGCCCTGTTCGCGCTCCGCCTGAAGGCCATCCAGCAGCAGTGCGAAATCAGGCAGGCCGAGATCGTTCTGCTTGCCGCTATCGCGGTGCAGCGTTGCGGCCTGGTCTTCCTTGACGGCCTTGGTGTCCCAGAGGAGACGGCCGATCAGGGTCGACTTGCCGTCATCCACGCTGCCGCAGGTGATGAGACGCAGCGGGCGGGTGTCGCGCGCTGCTTTCGAATGCTCGGCGAAGGGCAAAATGGTGGCCGTGGAAATGTTGGTGGTGGCAGAAGCGGTCATCAGAAATAGCCCTCGCGCTTCTTCTTCTCCATGGAACCGGACTGGTCGCGGTCAATCGCGCGGCCCTGACGTTCGGATACGGTGGCGATTTCCAGCTCTGCAATCACATCCTGAAGCGTCGCCGCCTCGGAACGGATCGCACCTGTGAGCGGGAAGCAACCGAGCGTGCGGAAGCGGATCGAGCCACGCTTGACCTCTTCGCCGGGCAAAAGCTCCAGGCGCTCGTCCTCGGCAAGGATCATCATGCCGTCCCGCTCGATATAGGGGCGCTCGGCGGCGTAATAGAGCGGCACCAGCGGAATGTTTTCCGCCTCGATGTAACGCCAGATGTCGACTTCGGTCCAGTTGGAGAGCGGGAAGGCGCGCACGCTCTCACCCTTGCGGACCATGCCGTTATAGATGTTCCACAGCTCAGGCCGCTGGTTGCGCGGGTCCCATTTGTGGTCGGGCGTGCGGAAGGAATAGATGCGTTCCTTGGCGCGGCTCGCCTCCTCGTCACGGCGCGCACCGCCAAAGGCGGCGTCGAACTGGCCGGCATCCAGCGCCTGACGCAGCGCTTCCGTCTTCATGATGTCGGTGTAAAGCGCCGAGCCATGGGTGAAGGGCGTGATGTTCTCCGCCGCACCGCGCGGATTGGTGTGGGAGATCAGCTCCAGATCGTATTCCCTGACGATATTGTCGCGGAATTCGATCATTTCCTTGAACTTCCAGCCGGTATTGACGTGCAGCAGCGGGAAGGGAATGCGCCCGGGGAAGAAGGCCTTGCGCGCGAGATGCAGCAGCACGGACGAGTCCTTGCCGATGGAATAGAGCATCACGGGCTTGTCGAATTCGGCTGCGACTTCGCGAAAGATATGAATAGCTTCGTTTTCAAGCGCCTTCAGATGGGGATCGAGCGGCGGCTTGGATGCGACAGTATTCTTGCTGTCCGTCTCGTGGACTGCGTTGGACATTGTGAACTCCGGGAATGTACTGAATGATTATCGTTGCGGGATGGCGGAGGTAGCGGAGGTCTGCTCCGCACCGGCGACGTGAAGACCGCATTCGCGCTTCTCGTCGTTTTCCCACCACCATCGTCCGGCGCGCTCAGGCTCACCGGGCTTGATGGCGCGCGTACACGGCTCGCAGCCGATGGACGGGTAACCGCGCTGATGCAACGGATTGACGGGAATGTTTTCCTCGGCGACATGCGCCTTGATGAGATCGATATCCCAATCAGCCAAAGGGTTGATCTTGATGAGATTGCGATCCGCATCGAATTCGGCAAACGGCGTCGTGGCGCGGTTGCCCGACTGGCCGCGGCGGAGGCCGGTGATCCAGAAGGCGGCACTATCAAGCGCCTTTCCGAGCGGGATCAGCTTTCTGACATGACAGCAGGCGTGGCGCGCTTCAACGCTTTCGTAAAAACCATTAAGGCCGTATTTTTCGACATAGGCGTCGATATCGTCCTGCTCGGGACGGAAACGACGGATTTCGATGCCGAAACGCTCCTCGGTTTCGTCGATGAGATCGACGGTTTCCTTGAAAAGACGGCCGGTTTCCAGCGTGACAACGTCTATCGGCAGGCGATGGGTGCCGATAGCGGCAGTGATGACCTGATCCTCGATGCCAAGGCTGGTCGTGAAGACCGCGCGCCCGCCAAGGCCGGCGATAAACGAGAGCCGACCCGCCAGATCGAGCCCGGCAAGCGTGCCGTCCAGGGAAGCGGCATCGGTAGAGGCATTTACTGAATTAATGGTCGCTGAATTGATGTTCATTGTCACGTCCGGGATTTCCATGGCCGATTATTGTTGAAATCGGCCTCTTGGACGAGAAATGACAGTCTTTGTGCGCTGCACTTCAGAGCAAAAATGCCTCTCGCGCGCGTGCTATGAGCAAAAGATGCCCGTTCACCTTGTTCGCAGCCTGGATTTGAATTGTGACAACTTCTGCGCTAAGCCGTGATTGCCGGGTATCCGGGCTTGTGATCTACTGGTTTTACGATGATTTCGCAGAAGGCAAAATATGCGCTGAGGGCGCTTCTTTCGCTGGCCAAGGCCGACGGCGGCTACCCTGTGCAGATTTCCGACATTGCCCGCGAACAGGCCATTCCGAAAAAGTTTCTGGAGCAGATCCTTCTCGAAATGAAGAAGGAACGCCTTGTCGAGAGCCGGCGCGGCAAGCAGGGTGGTTATCTTCTGGCGCGCCCGGCGGATGATATCACCTTCGGCGAGGTGCTGCGGCTCATCGACGGCCCCCTTGCTCCTCTGCCTTGCCTCTCACAGACCGCCTATCGCCGCTGCGAGGATTGCGATGGCGAGAAGCAGTGCGAGATCCGTCACGTCTTTGCCCGGGTGGCCGATGCGACACGTAACATCCTTTTTAACACCACCGTTGCAGATGCGGTGGCTGGGGTGGAAGTGCCCGAGCTTTTGACAGCCTGACACTCGTCTTTTTTCACGTTTCGCTGTCGAGAGTTTGCAACGAGGGCTCTCAAACTGTCCGTCATCCGGCCTTGAGCCGGAATCCAGCCGACGCGCGTCTGCGCGGCGAAACGACTCCTTCAGCCCAAAGACTTGGGCTGGCTGGATTCCGGCTCAGGGCCGGAATGACGGAGAAGGAGATTGTAATGATCCCCCCTGCCTGTTCCTTCCAAACGAAAAAATCGTCTAAAACCGCCTAATATTTTTCGCCGTCGCGGCAAAAAACCGGCAAAAATGTGAAACGCTTTTGCATCCGGCAAAGTTTTACACGACGCTTGTTGCGCCTTTCGCTTATGCTGCGCTGTATTTGTTGCCCGTGGAAACGCTCAAGGGAAACACTTTTTCGATCGTATTCGGCCTCATTGACCAACTCTACTCAACCAGTAGAGTTAAGCCATCGCAATCAGGAGGGAATACCGATGTCCAAGCTTCTGTCCGGTTTGAGCGTTGTCGCGCTCAGCCTCTCACTGGCACTTGGCGCAGCTGGCTCGGCCGCCGCGCAGACCAAGCTGCTGAACGTGTCCTATGATCCCACCCGTGAACTCTACAAGGATTTCAACGAGGCTTTCGCCAAGAAGTGGAAGGCCGACACCGGCGAAGACGTCACGATCCAGCAATCGCATGGCGGCTCCGGCAAGCAGGCGCGTTCCGTGATCGACGGTCTGGAAGCCGACGTCGTGACGTTGGCGCTGCAGAGCGACATCGACGCCATCGTCCAGAACTCCGGCAAGATCAACAAGGACTGGCGCGGCCGCCTGCCGCATAATTCCTCGCCTTACACCTCCACCATCGTTTTCCTCGTTCGCAAGGGCAACCCCAAGGGCATCCATAATTGGGGCGATCTGGTGAAGGGCGACGTGCAGATCGTGACGCCGAACCCGAAGACCTCGGGCGGTGCGCGCTGGAACTATCTGGCGGCCTGGGCCTGGGCGAATGAAGAGTTCAAGGGTGACCAGGACAAGATCAAGGCCTATGTCGGCGAACTCTACAAGCGCGCCCCGGTTCTCGACACCGGTGCCCGTGGTTCCACGGTCACCTTCGCACAGCGCCAGATCGGCGACGTGCTGCTCGCCTGGGAAAACGAAGCCTATTTGGCCGGGCAGGAATTCGGTGCCGATGCCTTCGATATCGTCGTTCCGCCGATCTCTATCCTGGCCGAGCCGCCGGTCGCCGTGGTTGACGCCAATGTCGACGCCAAGGGCACCCGCAAGGCGGCCGAAGCCTATCTGCAATATCTCTATTCCGACGAGGGCCAGAATATTGCGGCGAAACACTTTTATCGTCCGTCGAACCCGGCCGTTGTCTCCAAGGACCTGCTGAAGCAGCTGCCCGATATCAAGCTCGTCACCATTGACGACCCGATCTTCGGCGGTTGGGCTAAGGCGCAGCCGGAACATTTTGGTGACGGCGGCATCTTCGACCAGATTTACAAGCCCGCGAAGTAAGCGGATGATGGGGTGAAGCGTCGCTACCCCGCCCCATGGGACAAGACAAATCAGAACCTGATCGACCGGAGCCATGCCGGTCGATACTTTATAATAAGCGCCGGGGGAATACCGGCTCCCAGAGAGCACCTCCAGGACAGGCAGACCTCGGTTGACGGTCCCGGAAATGTTCAAAAACTAAGATTATCCGGAGCCTTGATGAGCAACAATATTTCCAGAAGCAGGTGGAAGTGGCGGCAATCGAGCGTCATACCGGGCTTCGGCCTGACGTTTGGTTACACCGTCACCTATCTGTTTCTCATCATTCTTATTCCGCTGGGCGGCCTTGTCTGGTCCACGGCGAAACTCGGTTTTGCAGATTTCATTGCGATCGCCACGGATAGCCGAACGCTGAATGCGCTGCGGGTCAGCTTCGGCACGGCGTTCCTTGCCGCATTGGTCAATGTGGTCTTCGGCGTCATTGTTGCCTGGGTTCTCACGCGTTACCGTTTTCCCGGCCGCCGCTTCGTGGATGCCATTGTCGACCTTCCCTTTGCGCTTCCAACGGCGGTCGCGGGTATTGCGTTGACGGCGCTTTACGCCAATCGCGGCTGGGTCGGTTCGCTGTTTGAACCTTTGGGTATCAAGATCGCGTTCACGCCGACCGGCATCGTCATCGCGCTGATCTTCATCGGCCTGCCCTTCGTGGTGCGCACGGTGCAGCCGGTCATGGAGGAGATCGACCGGCAGGTGGAGGAGGTGGCGGCAACGCTTGGCGCCAACCGTTTCCAGACCATCACCCGCATTCTGCTGCCGAGCCTCACACCCGCCATCCTCACCGGTTTCGCGCTCGCTTTTGCGCGCGGCGTGGGCGAATACGGCTCGGTCATTTTCATTGCCGGCAATATTCCGTACGTGTCGGAAATCGCGCCGCTCCTCATCGTTATCCGGCTGGAGGAGTTCAATTATGCGGCGGCCACCGGCATCGCCACCATCATGCTGATCATCTCCTTTGCCATGCTGTTCCTCATCAATCTCATTCAGGCCTGGAGCCGCAGGAGGTACGGATATGTCTGACACCGCATCCCGTGCCACGCCGCGACCGTTCCGCGACCCCGCCAGTGAAGGCTTGGCCGCGCGACTGGCGCTCATCGCCATTGCATTTGTCTTCCTCGCCGCCTTTCTCGTCCTGCCGCTGGTTTCGGTCTTCTTCGAAGCCTTCCGCAAGGGCACGGAAAGCTTCTGGGAGGCGATCGTCGAGCCGGACGCGCTCTCGGCCATTCGCCTGACGCTGCTCGTCGCCGCCATTTCGGTGCCGCTCAATCTGATCTTCGGAGTGATGGCTGCCTGGGCGATTGCGAAATTCGAGTTCAAGGGCAAGGCGTTCCTGATCACGCTGATCGACCTGCCATTCTCGATCTCTCCGGTTATCTCCGGCCTCGTCTATGTCATCCTGTTTTCCTCTCACAGCGTGCTCGGGCCATGGCTGAAAAGTTACGGCATCGAAATCCTCTTTGCGGTGCCGGGCATCGTGCTCGCCACCATCTTCGTGACCTTTCCCTTCGTCGCGCGTGAGCTCATCCCACTGATGCAGGATCAAGGCAATGGCGATGAGGAGGCGGCGATTTCGCTTGGTGCATCGGGCTGGCAGACCTTCTGGTACGTCACGCTGCCGAACATCAAATGGGGCCTGCTGTACGGCGTGCTGCTCTGCAACGCCCGCGCCATGGGCGAGTTCGGGGCCGTCTCCGTCGTATCTGGCCATATTCGCGGCGAGACCAACACCATGCCGCTGCATGTCGAGATACTCTATAATGAGTACAATATCGGCGCATCCTTCGCCGTCGCGACGCTGCTCGCCGGTCTGGCTCTGGTGACCCTCGTTCTCAAAACCATTCTCGAAATACGCTTTGGCGCGGGCAACGCAGCCGGCAAGCATTGAAAGGCATCTTCATGGAAGTGAAAGTTTCCGGCATCACCAAGCAGTTTGATCGCTTTCCGGCGCTGAACGACGTGTCGCTCAACATTCGCTCCGGCGAGCTGATCGCACTGCTTGGTCCTTCCGGTTCCGGCAAGACGACGCTGCTGCGTCTCATCGCCGGCCTCGAACAGCCAACGCAGGGCCAGATTTTCTTCGGCGACGAAGACGCGTCACACCGCACGGTGCAGGAGCGCAATGTCGGTTTCGTGTTCCAGCATTACGCCCTGTTCCGCCATATGACGGTGGCCGACAACATCGCTTTCGGCTTGAAAGTGCGCCCCTCCGCCAGCCGCCCGCCGAAAGCGGAGATACGCAAACGCGTGTCCGAACTTCTCGACATGGTCCATCTCTCCGGCCTTGAAAAGCGTTATCCCACGCAGCTGTCCGGCGGCCAGCGCCAGCGCGTGGCGCTCGCCCGCGCCGTCGCCATCGAGCCGAAGGTGCTGCTTCTCGACGAGCCTTTCGGCGCGCTCGATGCCAAGGTGCGCAAGGAGTTGCGCCGCTGGTTGCGCGAATTCCACGACCGCACCGGCCACACCACCGTCTTCGTCACCCACGATCAGGAAGAAGCGCTGGAACTGGCCGACCGCGTCGTCGTCATGAGCCAGGGCAAGATCGAGCAGGTCGGCACAGCAGACGATGTCTACGATACGCCGAACTCCCCCTTCGTCTTCTCCTTCATCGGCGAATCCTCCAGCCTGCCGGTCACGATCCGTGATGGCCATGTGCTGTTCCAGGGCGAGAGCATCGGCGTAAATGAAAGCGGCGCAGGCGAGGGCGAATTGTTCTTCCGGCCGGAAGACGTGGTGCTGACGGACGAGAAGGACGCGCTTTACGGCAAGGTCACCACCTGTCGCCGCCTTGCCGGCACCCGCATCGCCGAAATCGACATCGCCAATAACGGTCATGAGCCCTATCACCTCGAAATCGAAGTGCCGCTCAACGCCGCCGTTGCGGTGGGTGCCGAACTGCGGTTCCGCCCGACGCGGTGGAAGGTGTTCGGGAAGAGGTAGGGAGAGGTGACCGCAGTTGGCGGTCGATGATTTTGTCGCTGCCCCCACTTCTCCGTCATGCCGGCCTTGATCCGGTATCCAGCCAGCCCAAGTCCTTGGGTTGAAAGAACTCCTCTCGTCGCGCAGCCGCGCGCCGGCTGGGTGCCGGGTCAAGCCCGGTATGACGGAAGAGACATTTCACCAGTAGCATCGAGCATAGAGCTTGCCGCACCGGCACTCGAGGCGCAGATCTCCCCAATACTCGAAGAAATACGCAGAAACGGAAAAGGGCCGCCTAAGCGACCCTTCCATGAGTTTGGTCCTGTTTACAGACCCGGGACTGTTTCTCAACGTTCCGAAGGCAAAAGAGATTTACAACGAGGGCTGCCCCGTCGCAAAACCACCCTTTCCATTGCCTGCACCAGAGACCGAAATCTCACTAGACATTGGATCACCTCCTTCCGATACGTTGAACATAAATAGAAGGTAGTACGATTCGTGGGTAATGCAAGAGGGATTACTTCTTGGGGGACGCCCGACACCTATGCCGCATCCGCGGCCTTCACGTCGAATTCGAAGTGGATGCTGTCATAAGGAAACTCGATGCCAGCCTCGTTCCGTTCAATTATGCCCGCATGGAGGAGCGACGTCACATCGCGATGAACGGCCTGTACGTCCCGTCCGACCCGACGGGCAACCTCCCGGATAGAAAGCGGTCCCTGTCCGCCCAGAGCTTTGACGATGGCAAGGCGAAGCGGCGCGAGAATGCGGTGCAGGTCCTCATAGCTTGAAAATTCGACAGACGGTTTCGCCTCCACCGGCTCTCCAGACATGGCCAGATTACCGGCGGCAACAAAGCGGCTCTTGATATCCTTGATCGTGCTGAGACGGATGGTGAGTGCGGTCATGACAAAATCCTTTCCATATCCGCCTGAAAAGCATCGAACAGGGCTTCGAGCGTGGTGAAGGCGATGGTGTCTTCACGCCCGTCCATGTGACGATGATCGCCTTTGCCGCGTTCATTGTCATAACGCAGAACACATTCCCCTTTGATCACCAGCGCCAGCCGATATTTGAACGGGTGAAGACTTCCGGGAACAGGCTCAGGCAGATGCCACAGGACAACCTCAAAGAAGGTCGTCTCGTTGATCACTTTGCGCGTCTTTTCGAGCAGAACGGCCTTCATGTTGTTATTCTTGACAACACTTTGCTGTGTTGTCAATGAAAACAACGATCTTGCTCAAACGTCACGACACCCGCATCACGATCTTGCCGATATGGCTGCTGCTTTCCATTAGCCGGTGCGCATCCACGACCTCGTCAAGCGTGAAGATCCGATTGATGACAGGTGCGACCTGCCCGCTTTCGATGAGCGGCCAGACCTGCTCGACAAGCTCATCGCGGATGGCGCGCTTCTCGTCGGTAGTGCGCGGCCGCATGGTGGAGCCGGTGACGGTCAGGCGTTTGACCATGATCGGGCGTAGGTCGACCTTTTCGGCCACGGCACCCCCCAGGAAGGCGATGATGGACAGGCAACCGTCCTTGGCGAGTGCGGCAAGATTCTTTTCGAAATAGGACGCGCCGATCATGTCGAGAACCACATCGACGCCCTTGCCGCCGGTTTCGGATTTCACGACGTCAGCGAAATCCTCCTCGCGGTAATTGATTGCGCGCTTGGCGCCGAGCTTCACGCAGGCCTCGCATTTTTCCGCCGAGCCCGCCGTTGTATAAACCTCCGCGCCAAAGGCTTTCGCAAGCTGGATCGCCGTCGTGCCTATGCCACTGGTGCCGCCGTGGATGAGCACGGTCTCACCTTCCGTCAGGCCCGCCATCTGGAACAGATTGGCCCAGACGGTGAAGAAGGTTTCCGGCAGGGCGGCGGCCTTGACGGCATCGTAGCCTTTGGGAAAGGGCAGGGCCTGGCCGGCGGGAACGGCGCAATATTGCGCATAACCGCCGCCATTGGCGAGTGCGCAGACCTTGTCGCCCAACTTGAATTCAGTGACCCCTTCGCCCAGCGCCACCACCTCTCCGGCAACTTCGAGACCCAGGATCGGACTTGCATCTTTTGGCGGAGGGTAGGTGCCCTGTCGTTGTGCGACGTCGGGGCGATTGACCCCAGCCGCTTCGACCTTCAGCAGAACCTCGCCTTTTGCGGGCCTCGGCAGCGGCGCTTCCGACATCGTCATGACCTCCGGGCCACCATGGGACGGCAGGTCAATGAAGCGCATTGTTTCGGGCAGGGTCGTCGTGTCGGGCATGGCCAGGGGCACCTCCTTGCGTATCAGCGATGCCTCAAGATGTAGGTTATATGGTCGCGCGATGGAAGAAGGCCGTTTGTCGCTGTTATCAATTTGTCTCGTTGAAGATCTGGACGACGAGGCCGCTTTCGTTCTCTTTCGCCGCCGCCTTGACGCCGGCAATCTCGCTGCCGATCCGTTCGGGATTGGCGATAATCGATCCCTTCGGCAGGGTCAGAACGCCGATGGAGCACCGCAGCAGTGCAAAGTCTCGCTCATTGCCGTTGCGGTCCTGTCCCTTCATGCATCCGGCGGCCCGGTCTTCGTCGGAATAGAGCCCGGCGACGTCATCGTGGAAATCGCTGAGCAGGCGCCCGAGTATTTCCGTCAGTTCTTCGACGGACCAGTCACGCACGCCAATGAAAAAGTCGTCGCCGCCAATATGGCCAAGGAAGCAGTCCCCGGCAAAAAAGTAACGCCGCATCAGCGCCGAAAACAGGGTGATGGCGTGGTCGCCGGCGTTGAAGCCGTATTTGTCGTTGAAGGGTTTGAAATTGTCGAAGTCGCAATAGCAGAAGAAGCGCGTCTCGTCGCCGTCACTGCAGCTGTCGGCAATGAAGCCTCCGATCGCGCGGTTGCCCGGCAGCGCGGTCAGGGGGTTCTGGTCCTGCGCCATCTTCAGCTGCTTTTCATTGATGACCTTGATCAGCGAAGCGGCAGAGACGATTCCGGCATAACGCATGTTTTCGGTGAGGATGATGCAGGCGCTGCCGCCCATGCTGGCGAACATGTTCATCAATTGGTCCGCGTCCGCATCGAGACCGACGATCGGCGCGGGATCGACGAAATGGGAAATGGTGCGCTCATAGATCTTGTTCTTGAGCAGGTCGCGGCCAAAGGGCCGGTAGATATATTCCTTCAGGTGATATTCGTTGATGACGCCGCGCGGTTCGCCATTGGCGTTGAGAACCGGGAAGAAGGCCTGCTGCGGATTTCTGCGGAACAGCTCGAACACGCTGTCGACGCTGTCATGTTCGAAAACGGTGGGCAGGCGCTCGATCTCGCGACGGATCAAAATCTCGTCCAGCGTCTGGCTGTTGCGCCGCGCCACGCCCATGCGGTTGAGATGCGGGAAACTCTCTGGCAATTCGCTGGTAAAGACCGTCGGCTTGGCGATCAGCCAGCCCTGCACCAGATCGACGCCGAATTCGCGGCAGGTAAGAAATTCCGCTTCGGTTTCGATGCCCTCGGCAATCACGCGCACGCCGAGAACATGGGCGATGTTGACGATGTTGCGCACGAGGTGCTGCTTGCGGGGCTGATGGTCGAGACCGGAAATGAAATGCCGGTCGATCTTGAGGTAATCCAGCGGGAAGTCGCAGAGCAGCTTCATTTCGCCGTGGCCGGCACCGAAATCGTCGATCGCCAGCTTGAAACCTTCCTTGCGCATGCGGGCGATCAGCGACGTGAATTCAGGGACGCTGGTATTGTCGAACCGTTCGGAGAGCTCAAAGCAGATGGAGGAGGCGGGAATGCCCGCCCGGGCCAGATGGCCGACGAGCTTGTCGAGAATGACATCGCCATGCGGAATGAGCCGCACATCGAGATTGAGGAAAAGCGTGGCGGAGGAGAAGTCGGGCAGGGTGGAAAATTTCGCCAGCGCCCTGCTTGCGAGCATCTGCTCAAACGCCTTCAGCTCGCCATCGGCAGCAGCCTGATCGAGAAGCGCCAGCGGATTGGGAAAACCCAGCCGGTCATGGCCGCGCATCAGCGATTCATAACCGAAAATCGTGCCTGTCGTTGCCTCGACAATCGGCTGAAATGCCGTTTCCAGCACCAGCTTTGCCATAGGAAACATGTGCCCGGAAGCGAAGCGCCTGATGGCATCGTTCTCCAGCGTGACGGCCTGCATTTTGTCTCCGCTCCTGTCCTTCCCCGGGCTTTAAGCCACGAGGCCCATTATTTTTGGACGAACAATCGCAGATCACAGGTCAACAAAAGCTTTCATCACTGTGAAGCTTTCGTGAAGTTTTTGTTGCAAACCCTTTTATATCAAGGGGTTGCTACGCTGAAGATCAAGCCCGGCGCGCGTGTGCGCTATGGGCGGCATAAAGATCGGCCACATCCAGGCGCTCTCGGTCAGCGTCGGCATCCTGCCGTGAGGTGCCGGCGCCATGCGCGGTGGAAGCCGCCCAAAGACGCAACGCCTCGCGAACCACCTCGCTGCCGGAGGCGTAAGCGCCGCAGTTCACGGCTTCGCGCATTCTTGCTGCCTGTTCCGGGGAAATCGATACTGTTACCATGGGCATGCATATCACTCCCTTCTTTAAACACTGCGATCGGTGCGTCGTTCCATTTTCGGATCGCTTGCCGTCGTGGTCTATGGCGGGCTTTTTTATCGTCTTTCGTCTGGCGCCGCTTCCAGCGAAACTTGTATCAGCGACCATAATAGCACGAAACGCATCCTGTTCCCAATTCGCGGTATATCACGGTTTAGTTTTTCCCCTGTGAGCAGGGCGACGACATCGCTTCGCGCCGCCAGCCTGCTGGCGTGAAACTGTCACCTCTCGGCGGAGGAAAAAATGATCCATCGCAAATCAGCGACATACAATGGCGCATTTTTTATTGATTGATCGATCAATCAAGAATAATTTGCGCTTCATCTAGGAGATGACGATGCCCAAGATCGGAATGGAGCCTCTGCGCCGCAGGGCGCTGGTGGATGCGGCATTACGCACCATAGGCCACCATGGTTCGCTGAATGTGACAATGTCTGACATCGCCCGCGAAGCGGGCGTGTCGGCGGCTCTTGCGCACCATTATTTCGGCAGCAAGCAGCAGCTCCTGCTGGAAACCATCCGCAGCCTCTTGCGCGACCTCAGGTGCGACGCCGTGGCGGCGTTGAGCCGCGCTTCCGGCCCGCGCGAGCGGCTGAGTGCTATCGTGCATGTCTCCTTCCAGAGCGACCAGTTCACACCCGAGACAGTGGCGGCATGGCTTGCATTTTATGTCGAGGCGCAGCGCTCGGAAGAAACCCGCCGCCTGCTGGTGATTTATTCCCGCCGTCTCCGGTCCAATCTCATGGCAAGCCTGAACCGCCTCTGCCCTCCGGACGACGCCGCGCGCATTGCGGAAGGGGCGGCGGCGCTGATTGACGGGCTTTACATCAGGCACAGCCTGCGGTCCGCCCCACTCGGCATCGCTTCCGCCCCGGCACTTGTCGAGGACTATTTCGACATGCAGCTCAAATCCTTTCCCGATGGACAACGCGCCAAGCCGTCTATCCGCACTCTTTAGGAGACTTCGATATGACCATCGCCACGCCGCTTAAGGCGCAGCCGAAAGCCTCGCATTTCATCGACGGCAACTATGTCGAGGACAATGCCGGCACTGTCATCGAGAGCATCTTTCCGGCTACCGGCGAGGTGATTGCACGTCTGCATGCGGCAACGCCCGCCATCGTCGAGCGTGCTATCGCCTCCGCAAAACGCGCCCAGAAGGAATGGGCGGCGATGAGCCCCATGGCCCGTGGCCGCATCCTCAAGCGCGCTGCCGATATCATGCGCGAACGCAACGAGGCGCTGTCGACGCTGGAGACGCTGGATACGGGCAAGCCTATTCAGGAAACGATTGTCGCGGACCCGACCTCGGGTGCGGATGCCTTCGAATTTTTCGGCGGCATCGCCCCCTCCGCCTTGAATGGCGATTACATCCCGCTCGGCGGCGATTTCGCCTATACGAAACGTGTGCCGCTCGGCGTCTGCGTCGGCATCGGCGCGTGGAACTATCCGCAGCAGATCGCCTGCTGGAAGGCAGCCCCCGCACTCGTCGCCGGCAATGCCATGGTCTTCAAGCCCTCGGAAAACACCCCGCTAGGTGCCCTGAAGATTGCCGAAATCCTGATCGAAGCCGGGCTGCCAAAGGGTCTGTTTAACGTCATCCAGGGCGATCGCGATACTGGCCCGCTTCTGGTCAATCATCCCGATGTCGCCAAGGTTTCTCTCACCGGCTCGGTGCCGACGGGTCGCAAGGTTGCCGCCGCCGCCGCCGGGCATCTGAAGCATGTCACCATGGAACTTGGCGGCAAGTCGCCGCTGATCGTCTTTGACGACGCCGATATCGAAAGCGCTGTCGGCGGTGCGATGCTCGGCAATTTCTATTCGTCCGGTCAGGTCTGTTCGAACGGCACGCGGGTTTTCGTGCAGAAAAAGGCAAAGGCCCGCTTCCTCGAAAACCTGAAAAGCCGGACGGAAGCAATGATCCTTGGCGATCCGCTCGATTACGCCACCCATCTCGGCCCGCTCGTATCCAAGGCCCAGCAGGAGAAGGTTCTGTCCTACATTGAAAAGGGCAAGGCGGAAGGCGCGACGCTTATCACCGGCGGCGGCATCCCCAACAATGTTGCGGGTGAGGGCGCCTATGTACAGCCGACTGTGTTCGCGGATGTGACCGACGACATGACCATCGCCCGTGAGGAAATCTTCGGCCCTGTGATGTGTGTGCTGGATTTTGACGACGAGGAAGAGGTTCTCGCCCGCGCCAACGCCACCGAATTCGGGCTGGCCGGCGGCGTCTTCACCGCCGACCTCGCCCGCGCCCACCGGGTGGTGGATGGGCTGGAAGCCGGGACGCTGTGGATCAATACGTACAATCTCTGCCCGGTGGAAATCCCCTTCGGCGGCTCCAAGCAATCCGGCTTCGGCCGCGAGAATTCGGCGGCGGCGCTGGAGCATTATAGCGAGTTGAAGACGGTGTATGTGAGCACGAGGAAGGTGGAAGCGCCTTATTAATTGGCAGGGCAGAGGGGGGTAAGCCCCACCCACTGACAGTCAATTAATCGGAACAACCGCTCATCGGAGAGAGCAAACAATGCAAGCAGATTACGTCATCGTCGGCTCCGGCTCCGCAGGGTCCGCCATCGCCTACCGCCTGTCGGAAGACGGTCGCTATTCCGTCATCGTCATCGAGGCCGGCGGTTCCGATTTCGGCCCCTTCATCCAGATGCCGGCAGCACTCGCCTGGCCGATGAGCATGAAGCGCTACAATTGGGGTTATCTCTCCGAACCCGAGCCCAATCTCAACAATCGCCGCATCACCGCCCCGCGCGGCAAGGTCATCGGCGGCTCCTCCTCCATCAACGGCCTCGTTTACGTGCGCGGTCATGCCGAGGATTTCAACCGCTGGGAAGAACTCGGTGCGCATGGCTGGGCCTATGCGGATGTGCTGCCTTATTTTAAGCGCATGGAACACAGCCATGGCGGCGAAGAAGGCTGGCGTGGCACGGATGGACCGTTGCATGTGCAGCGCGGGCCGGTCAGCAACCCGCTTTTCCACGCCTTCATTCAGGCGGGCGCGCAGGCGGGGTTTGAACTGACCGATGACTATAACGGCTCCAAACAGGAAGGTTTCGGCCTGATGGAGCAGACCATTCACAACGGCCGTCGGTGGTCCGCCGCGAACGCCTATCTCAAACCGGCGCTGAAACGCGGCAATGTCACGCTGGTCAACGGTTTCGCCCGCAAGGTGGTCATCGAAAACGGTCGCGCCGTGGGTGTCGAAATCGAGCGCAAGGGTGTGGTGGAGACCATCAAGGCGGGTCGCGAGGTCATCGTTTCGGCTTCCTCCTTCAATTCGCCGAAGCTGCTGATGCTGTCGGGCATCGGCCCCGCCGCGCATCTCAAAGACATGGGCATTGAGGTGAAGGCGGATCGCCCCGGCGTCGGCGCAAATCTTCAGGACCATATGGAGTTTTATTTCCAGCAGGTGTCCACCAAGCCGGTGTCGCTTTATTCGTGGCTGCCCTGGTTCTGGCAGGGCGTGGCCGGTGCGCAATGGCTGCTGTCGAAAGGCGGCCTCGGTGCCTCCAACCAGTTCGAGGCCTGCGCCTTCCTGCGCTCCGCCCCTGGGCTCAAGCAGCCTGATATCCAGTATCATTTCCTGCCCGTCGCCATTTCATACGACGGCAAGGCGGCGGCGAAAAGCCATGGTTTTCAGGCGCATGTCGGCTACAACCTGTCGAAATCGCGCGGCAACGTCACCCTGCGCTCCGCCGATCCCTCAGACGAGCCCGTCATTCGCTTCAACTATATGAGCCACCCCGAAGATTGGGAAAAATTCCGCCATTGCGTGCGCCTGACCCGCGAAATCTTCGGTCAGAAAGCATTCGACGAGTTTCGCGGGCCGGAAATCCAGCCGGGTGAGAGCATCGAGACGGAC
The DNA here is from genome assembly GCF_007680755.1 of Agrobacterium sp. DE0009. NCBI lineage: Bacteria > Pseudomonadati > Pseudomonadota > Alphaproteobacteria > Hyphomicrobiales > Rhizobiaceae > Agrobacterium > Agrobacterium sp. DE0009. The sequence goes on along the minus strand of NZ_VEIU01000001.1, from coordinate 1,111,225 downwards.
GACCAGATTGACGCCTTCCTGCGCGAGCATCTGGAAAGCGCCTATCATCCCTGCGGCACCTGCCGCATGGGCGACAGGAACGACCCGATGGCGGTAGTCGATCCCGAATGCCGTGTGATCGGTGTGGAGGGCCTGCGCGTTGCAGACAGCTCGATCTTCCCGCACGTGACCTATGGTAACCTGAACGGCCCGTCGATCATGACCGGCGAAAAGGCGGCGGACCACATTCTCGGCAAAACCCCGCTGCCGCGTTCCAATCAGGAGCCGTGGGTAAATCCGCGCGCGGCGGTCAGCGACCGGTGAGGATCAATGGTAATCATCCTCACGCTGGTGGCGGATCGCGAGGATGGAGACTGTTTCCGCATCTTCGATTTGAATGAGGGCGATGTAACCGGAAGATCCGAATGGAACGATCAGTTCCCGTAAGATTGCGTTGTGCCCCGGCGCCTTGCGCGTTGCGAAAGGAAATTCGCTCAGTCCCTCAATCGTCGAAATAATGCGGTCCACGGCTTTTTCCGCCGTCGAAAAATCCTTTTCCAGTAGAAAATTATATAGCCGGGTTATGTCTGCTCTGGCTACAATCGTATACCGGAGATTGAACGTCACTGGCCGCGCTCAGCTTTCTTGGCTGCGAGCATCGCCCGCAGTTCCGCATGGACCTCTTCGGCGGAATAAAAAATCCCCGTGCGTTTGGATTCCTCAAGTGACGCCAGCCCACGTGCAATGAACTCCGCCTGCGATTTACGGATTTCAACTTCCCGCCTTACAGAGTTTTCAACGAAGGACGACAGTGTTTCACCATCCTTCAGCACACTTTCTGCAGCTTCACGAAAATCGGCGGTAACACGCAGTGAAGGCAATGTTGCGGTTTTCATCTTGTCTCTCCATGCGTTGCATTTGCGATGCACATCTTCTTTCACCTCCTGAAAAGAGTCAAACGCAAAACTTGCAAACCTGGATATCCAGGCAGATAAAAGGCCGTCCTACCCTTCTGTACCGAAATCACCGATCTGGACCGCCATGCCCGTTGACTACAAAAAGCTGAAAATGCTCCGCCGCTCCCGTGTCGTCTGGGGTTCATGGCGGATTTGGAAGCCAAGGGCGGTTTTCTGGATTGGGGCTATTGCAGTTGGCCTTATCAGCGTTGGTTTCGCATGGGCGGCGGACCGCGCCCAGCACCTTTTCTTCTCAGCGACGTCCTCAGGCAAATGGGCGTTTCTGCTGCCGCTCATCGTTACGCCGCTCGGGTTTACGCTCTGCGCCTGGCTCGCGATCACGGTTTTTCCCAATGCCGGCGGTAGCGGCATTCCGCAGGCCATCGCCGCCCGGCACCTGCGCGACGACGCGGATCGTTCGCGGCTTCTGTCGCTGAAGCTTGCTTTTGGCAAGGTTGTGCTGACGGTCGCCGGTCTATTGTCCGGAGCGTCGATTGGCCGTGAAGGACCGACCGTTCAGGTCGGGGCCTCCATCATGCTGCAGGCCGCCCGCTGGGGCGGTATGGCGCAGGCAAAGGGTCTCATCCTCGCCGGCTCGGCGGCGGGCATAGCGGCGGCCTTCAACACACCGCTGGCAGGCATCGTCTTTGCCATCGAGGAGATGAGCAAGACTTATGAATCCCGCGCCAACGGCCTTGTGCTGACAGCCGTCATCCTGTCGGGCCTCGCCTCGCTGGCTCTGGTGGGCAGCTATACCTATTTCGGCACCAGTTCGGTCATGGCGAAAACGACGATGGACTGGCTGCTGGTGCTTGTCTGCGGTGTCGGCGGTGGTGCATTTGGCGCTCTTTTCAGCGCTGGTGCATTGCGCCTCTCTGCGCGTATCCGCCGTTTCGCCCAGACCATGCCCCTGAAGCGGATGCTCGCTGTTGCGGCAGCTTGCGGCCTTGCTTCCGCCGTCATCGGCATCGCAACAGGTGGCGCGACGTTCGGAACCGGTTACGAGCAGGCCCGTGCGGCGATAGAGGGGGAGGCTGCGCCGTCGTTCTTCTTCATCGAAAAGCTGGCGGCGACTTTCCTGGCCATGATGTCTGGCATCCCCGGCGGCATTTTCGCGCCGTCGCTGTCGGTCGGTGCGGGTTTCGGCAGCACCATGGCCGGCCTGCTCGGCACCAGCATCGGCCTTGGCGCCATCGTCGGCATGGCAGGTTATTTTGCCGGCGTGGTTCAGGCTCCGATGACAGCCTTCGTTATCATCCTCGAAATGACCGGTAATCATGAGGGCGTCATACCCATCATGGCCGCATCGATGCTGGGATATCTCACGTCTCGGCTTTTTTCTCGCGAACCGCTTTATCACGGCCTGTCACGGGTCTTCATCGCCCAGAGCATTCGCGCCAGACGCGCCGCTCAGGCCACTGAAACGTGATGTCTCAAGCCCTGATGCCCGCCACCCCGAAATAACCGAGTCCCGGTATCTTCACGCCCGGCCGAGCGAAATCGATGCCGGCCACGAGACCGAGGAAGTTGATCTCGAAGCCGCTGCGCGCACCCGCCGAAATGCCGAACAACCCGCCGAGGGAAACGCTTGCATCCTTCCAGTCGTCGGCGATGTGGTAGAATGCGCCGTCCGGCAGATAGTCGCGGCCGACCGCGTCCGGCGGCAGCACGACGCCGAGTTCGGGCACGCTGCGCAGCACATGGGCGACGAAGGTGTTGGAGTTGGGCCCGGGATAGATGCGATAGCCGCCCGGCTTGCCATAGGGATAGTCGGCAATCGCCTTTTCGATCTTGGGGATCAGCTTTTCCGCCTCTGCGCCGTGAATGGCCACCACCTGGCGTGGCATGTTGGAATACCAATAGGCGTCCGCCGCATATCCATTGTGGCGGATCGGCGTGCCCCAGCCCACCTTGTCGTAACGGTCATAGCTCGTAGCGTCAGGTTTTTTCAGAACCACCCAGGCGTGGCTGGCAACGGAACCCTTGAAGCCTCCGGTCATGGCGGAAAAAACGTAGACGGCGGCTTGCCCGTCGCTCGAGGCGGGCGGCAGCATGCCTGACGATGACCATCTGGCGGCGCTCCAGCCGCGCGGATGTTCCTTCATGGCCCACAGCCCGGCCGATGCCAGTGCCGGCAGCAGATAGATGACGGCAATCGCCAGCAGCAGACGTTTAGCAAATTTCACCGGCAGCCCCGTGCATCGAAAAATCAATTGCGCTATCAACCACATGAAATCAGAATTTTTTGAGGCTGAGAGAATGAACAATTCCGTTACCGTCGAAGTCTTCAGGGGCAATCTCGTCGAAAGCCGTCACCAGGGCCTCGCCGTGGTGGTGGATGGCGATGGCGGGGTCCTGTTTTCCGCTGGCGATATCGAGCGCGGCATTTTCCCGCGTTCGGCCTGCAAGGCCATGCAGGCGCTGCCGCTGGTGGAAAGCGGTGCGGCGGATGCCTACGGTTTCGGCAACCGCGAACTGGCGCTTGCCTGTTCCTCCCATTCCGGGGAGGACGCCCATGCGGAACTCGCCGCTTCGATGCTCGCCAGGGCGGGCCGGAATGTCGATACGCTGGAATGCGGCGCACATTGGTCTTCGGACCAGAAGACCATCATCCATCAGGCGCGAACGATGGAGCAGCCGACGGCGCTTCACAATAACTGCTCCGGCAAACATTCCGGCTTCATCTGCGCCTGCTGCCACACCGGCACGGATCCAAAAGGCTATGTCGGTTATGACCACCCGCTGCAGCGGGAAATCCGCGCGACGATGGCAAGCCTGACAGGTGCTGCTCTCGGCCATGACAATTGCGGCGTGGATGGCTGCTCCATCCCGACCTATGCCGTGCCGCTGAAGGGGCTGGCGCATGGCTTTGCAAAAATGGCGACGGGCAGGGGGCTCGAGGCACAACGCGCGCAAGCCTCGCGCCGTCTCATCGAGGCCTGCATGGCCGAACCCTTTTACGTGGCTGGCACGGGCCGTGCCTGCACGAAGCTGATGCAGATCGCGCCGGGCAAGATTTTTGCCAAGACCGGCGCGGAAGGCGTCTTCGTTGCCGCCCTGCCGGAAAAGGGCATCGCCATGGCGGTGAAATGCGAAGACGGCACGACGCGTGCGGCGGAGGCCATGGTTTCGGCATTGCTCGCCCGCCATTTTGATGAAGGCAGTGCCGAGCAGCAGGCGCTGCGCGGCATGGCAAACCGGCAGATGCGCAACTGGAACGGCATCCACGTCGGCGATATCAGGGTCGTCGGTCTCTAAATAACCTTTGACGCCGCCGTTTGCCGGCACGATGATGGCGCGCCCCCCCGCGCGTGACGGCCACCTCATGGCCCTCGCGGGGCGGTGTCCGCATGAGGAAGAGGCGGGCGCTTCATTGCTTTGGAGGTCGCATATCCATGTTCACATTGTTTTTCTCCCCCGGTTCCTGCTCCCGCGCCAGCCATATCGCGCTGGAGGAATCCGGCCTGCCTTACAAGGCCCACCGCGTCAATTTCGCGGAAGGCGAGCAACGCTCCGAGGCATTTTTGAAGATCAATCCCAAGGGCCGCGTGCCGGCGCTGGCGACGGCGAGCGGCGTGCTGACGGAGACGCCCGCCATCCTCGCCTTCATTGCCCAGATGGCGCCGGAAAAGAAGCTTGCGCCGCTCGACGATCCCTTTGAATTTGCACTGATGCAATCGTTCAACGGCTTCATTTCATCGACGGTACACGTCGCTCACGCCCATGGCCGTCGCGGCAGTCGCTGGGCGAGCAAGGATAGCTCGCTTGAAGATATGAAAGCCAAGGTGCCGCAGACCATGGGCGAGTGTTTCGAACTGATCGAGCACGGCATGCTGCACGGCCCATGGGTTCTGGGCACGGCCTATTCGGTCGCCGATCCCTATCTTTTCGTCATGTCCGGATGGCTGGAAAGCGACGGTGTGGATATCGCCCGTTTCCCGAAAGTGCACGACCACTTCCGCCGCATGAACGACCGCCCGGCGGTGCAGCGGGCGCTTGCCGGGGAGCGGGGCTGAGAGGCCCAGTACTTCCGTCATTCCGGCCCTGAGCCGTAATCCAGGTGACGCGCGTCTGCGGCGCGGGAAGGGTCCCTTCAGTCCAGGGACCTGGGCTGGCTGGATGCCGGCTCAGGTCCGGCATGACTGACAAGAAAGGGGCTTAACGCTCAAGCCGCCTCGGCCGCGCGCGTGTCCCACATCGCCTTGAACGCCGTGCGCGCCTGGCAGCGGTCGAGCCAGTCTTTCAGGGCCGGATGGGCGGCGAAAAGTGGCTGATGTCCCTGCGCGTAACGGACGATTTCCGCCGCGTTGAGATCGGCGACGGTGAAACGATCGCCCACCAGATAGTCGTGGCTGGACAGGTGCTGTTCAAGAACCCTGAGGGGACGCTTAAGCAGGCGAGCGGCCACATCGATCACTGCCTTGCCGGCGTCGCTTTCCGAAAGGCCCTCGGCAATGGCGGATGAAATCTTCAGCGCATTCGTTTCGATTTCCGTCGCGGCAAAAAACGACCATTGCAGCATGGCCGCGTCCTCCTTCAAATCGACAGGCGCAAGTGGGCCGCCATATTTGCGGGCGAGGTAGAGATTGATCGCCATGGATTCGTAGAGCACCATGCCCTCATCCTCGATGCAGGGAATGGTGCCCATCGGGTTGATGGCGAGGAAAGCGGGCGAGAGCGTGTTGAGCGGCGCATCCGCCGCCAGCGGATCGGCAAGCCGGCGGGCCTGAATGACCGGCACATGCTTGAAGTCTATGCCCAGTTCACCCGCAAGCCACAGCGTACGCGTGGCGCGCGAACGGTAGACACCATAAATCGTCAACATCGAGGACACCCTTTTCCCAATTCGATGCCGGCACGTTAAGGTCTCGATCTTTTAAAGGGAAGTTGCAGGCGGCAGGCTGACCTATGATTTTTTCTGATCCGTAACGGCGTCAGTATCCGGCGATAGGCGGCTCTCGAACCTGTCGATAAATCGCTCGAAAAGCCGTGCGAATGTCTCCACATCCTCCTGCGGCCATCCGTCCATGACGTCCGTGATGATGCCCATCTTGGTGCTGCGCATGCCTTGAAGCAGGCTGGTGCCAAGTGGCGTGATTTCGACGATCGAGCGGCGCGCATCTTCCTGGGAAACGCTGCGCCTCAACAGGCCGCGCGCCACCATGTCGGCAACCACGCGGCTGCCACGCGAGGGGTCGATGCGCATCCCCTCGGCAATAGCGCCAACCGTCACGTCTCCTTGCGCCCGTCGCAGGATGTCGAGGACATCGATATGGGAAAGTTCGAGACCCGGCGCGAATTTGGCCAGCGCCATGCGTCCGATCATGCGGCGCCCCACCATGATGCGCATGCGCGTCATGGTGTTGCCGATCCGCTTGATATCCTCGGGTAAATCCTCGTTCCAGTCTTCCTCGCCCGCCACTCTCAGCCCTTCATGTCATACTGTTTGCGATCACATTTCATGGCAATAGCACGAATGTCAAAAACTTGCCATTGACATATATATGCTAATAGCACACAAATTGTCGCAGCAAATCCGCCTGAAGCCAACGAGATTTTTCATGGATATGTCCACCGCGCCTGTGGCGCCGCTTGTGTCCGATCACCGGCGCAGGCTCATCGTCTTTCTGTTCCTGATGCTGGCCATGTTCATGGCCACCCTCGACAACCAGATCGTCTCGACAGCGCTTCCCACCATCGTCGGCGAGTTCGGCGCGCTGGAACGCTTCGGCTGGATCGGTTCCGCCTACCTTCTGGCAACCAGCGCGGTCATGCCCGTTTATGGCAAGCTTGGCGATCTCTTTGGCCGCAAATATGTGATGATCGCGGCAGTGGTCATCTTCACGCTCGGCTCGCTCGCCTGCGGGCTGGCATGGTCGATGGACAGTCTGATTGCCGCCCGTGTGTTGCAGGGGCTCGGCGGCGGCGGCATCATGGTATCGATCTTCTCCGTCAACGCCGATCTGTTCGAACCGCGCGAACGCGCCCGTTACCAGAGCTATTCCAGCCTCACCATCATGGCGTCGGGCAGCGTCGGCCCCATCCTCGGCGGCACGATGAGTGATCTCTTCGGCTGGCGGTCGATCTTCCTGATCAACCTGCCGCTCGGCATCATCGTTATTGCCGGTCTCGCGCTGATGCTGCCGTATCGCCGTCCGGCGCGGCAGCCGAAGATCGATTATCTCGGCGCGGTCCTTCTTGCCGCCACCATTGCCAGCGTGGTTTTCTGGGCGGATAGCAGTGAACTGTTCGGATCGCTCATCGCAGCCCCCAGCCTCGGTATCATCGCTTTTGCCGTCATCGCCGCTTTCCTCTGGGTGCAGGTGGAGCGCCGCGCGCCGGAACCCGTGGTGCCGCTCAGGCTCTTCAAGGACAGCACCTTTCCGCTCTTGATGATCGTTTCGCTGACCAGCGGCGGCATCGGCATCGGTATGGTCAATTATTATGCCCTGTTCCTGCAAACGACCACTGGCCTTTCGCCCTCCCATGCCGGCCTGTTCTTCATTGCCGTCACCGGCGGCATCGTCATGGGTTCGTTGTCAGCAGGACGGCTGATTTCGCTCACCGGCGTCTACAAGCCTTTCTCGGTCGCTGGCCTCTCCGTCAATGTTGTCGTCATGCTGCTCTTCACGCAGATGCATGCGGGAACGCCGTTGTGGCTGATCGCGGTGCTGATGCTGGCGCAGGGTTTCGCGGTCGGCCTCGGCCAGCAGGCGCCGATCATCGGCGTGCAGAATTCGGCCCCCAAGGCCGACATCGGCGCGGCGAGCGGCGCGGTGACCCTGACCCGCATGGGCGGCGCGGCAATCGCCATTTCGGTCTATGGCGCCATTGTCTCGTCAAGTCTGAAGGGCGTTGCGATTGATATTCCGGGTGTGGGCAAGATCGAGGAGCTGACCCCGAAAATGCTCTCCGAACTGCCCGCCGCTTCCCAAGCCGCCGTCGCCTCGCTTTACTCTGATGCGTTCACGCCGCTGTTCTTCGCAGCCGCCGCGACAGCCGCCATCGGCCTTGCCGCCGCACTGATGCTGAAACCGGTGCGGCTGCCGGCCGCGGTTGAGGCGAAACCAGCGGAAGTGGCGGGGGAGTAGGCAGGTCGGCAGGCAGCTGTGAACGCTGGTTTTTTTGCTGAAACCTCCCATCCGTCATACCGGCCTTGGGCCGGTATCCAGCCAGCCCAGGTCCTTGGGCTGAAAGAACTCCTTCGCCGCGCTGGCGCGCGGCTGCTGGATTCCCGCACAAGGCCGGAATGACGGGATGTCTCCATAAAACAAAAACACGTTCGCGGGAAATTTAACGCCCGTTCCGCGTTAACATCGCAAGTCTTTCGATTCGCGCGGGCGGCCCTCTTTCCATGGTTATGAAGCCGGAACAGTTGTTGAACTCCACGCCTAAAGGGCTCTATTGCCCGGCGGGTGATTTCTATATCGATCCCGTGCGACCGGTGCCGCGGGCGCTGATCACCCATGGTCATTCCGATCACGCCCGCGCCGGTCATGGCGCGGTGCTGGCCACCCGGCAGACGCTCGATATCATGCGCATCCGTTATGGAGAGGATTTTTGCGAAAGCGAGCAGGCGGTGGGGTTCGGCGAAACCGTTGAGGTCAACGGCGTGACCGTCGGCTTTCATCCGGCTGGCCACGTGCTCGGCTCGGCGCAAATATCGGTCGAGATGAACGGTTTGCGCATCGTCGCCTCGGGAGACTACAAGCGCGGCATCGATCCCACCTGCGCCCCCTTTGAGACCGTGCCCTGCGATGTCTTCATCACCGAGGCCACCTTCGGCCTGCCGGTGTTTCACCATCCGCTGCCACGCGTGGAAACGGCTAAACTTCTTACCTCCATCAAACAATTTCCCGAACGCACCCATCTCGTCGGGGCCTATTCACTGGGCAAGGCGCAGCGCGTCATACGTCTGCTCCGCGACAACGGTTATTCCGACCCTATCTATATTCATGGCGCGCTGGCCCGGCTTTGCGATTATTACGTCTCGCAGGGCATCGATCTCGGCGATCTCAGGCCCGCGACGCTTGAAAAAAGCAACCCCGCCGCCTTCAAGGGCGCCATCGTCGTCGGTCCGCCCTCGGCCTTTCAGGAACGCTGGGCGCGGCGTTTCAACGAGCCGCTGATCGCCTTCGCCTCGGGCTGGATGATGGTGCGACAGCGCGCAAAGCAGGGCGGCGTGGAATTGCCGCTGGTCATATCGGACCATTGCGACTGGCCGGAGCTGCTGGAAACCATCACAGAAATCAGCCCCCAGGCCGTCTGGGTCACGCATGGCCGGGAGGAGGCGCTGGTGCGCTGGTGCGAATTGCAGGGCATTGCCGCCAAGCCGCTGCATCTCGTCGGTTATGAAGACGAGGGGGATTGAGATGAAAGCCTTTGCCACGCTTCTCGACCGCCTCGTGCTGACGCCTTCGCGCAATGGCAAGCTGAAGCTGCTCACCGACTACTTCCGCGATACGCCCGATCCCGACCGGGGTTACGGGCTGGCGGCCATTGCCGGCACGCTGGATCTGAAAAGCGTCAAGCCCGCCATGCTGCGCGAACTGGTGCTGGAGCGGATGGACGAAGTGCTGTTCCGCTATTCCTACGATTATGTCGGCGATCTGGCCGAAACCATTTCGCTGGTCTGGGGCAACATCGGCGGTGCCGATGATTCCGAGGCGCAGGACCCGCGCCTCGGCGAAGTCGTCACCTTGATGAATTCACTCGGCCGCACGGAGGTGCGCGGCGCGGTGCGCGATTTCCTGGACCGGCTCGATACGTCTTCGCGTTTCGCTTTCCTCAAACTTGCCACCGGCAGCCTGCGCATCGGCGTTTCAGCCCGGCTGGCGCGTCAGGCGCTGGCGGATTTTGCGGGGAAGGACATCATCGAGATCGAGACCCTGTGGCACGGTCTTGCGCCGCCGTACACGACGCTCTTCGCATGGCTGGAGGGCAAGTCTGACCGGCCGGTGCTGGCGACGCCCGCCATTTTCCATTCGGTCATGCTCGCAACGCCGGTCGCCGATGGCGACCTCGATGCGCTCGACCCCGAAGACTACGCAGCGGAATGGAAATGGGACGGCATTCGGGTGCAACTGTCCCGCGCCGGTGAGACGCGCAAACTCTATTCGCGCTCCGGCGATGATATCTCCGGCGCCTTTCCCGATGTCCTCGATGCGATCGACTTTGAAGGCGTGATGGATGGCGAATTGTTGATAGGCGGCACGGCACGCTCCAACAATCTCACCCGCACCTTTTCCGACCTGCAGCAGCGGCTGAACCGCAAGACGGTGACGGCAAAAATGCTGGACGATTACCCGGCCTTCATCCGCGCCTATGATCTCCTGTTCGACGGGGAAAGCGATATTCGCGCGCAGACCTATGTTGACCGTCGTGGCCGGTTGTCCGACATCATCGAGCACGCCCCGCACGACCGCTTCGACCTTTCGCCGTTGATCGATTTTTCCAGCTGGCAGGAATTGGACACGCTGCGTGCCGCACCACCCGATCCGGTTATCGAGGGTGTCATGATCAAGCGCCGGGACAGCAGCTATCAGGCAGGACGCGCCAAGGGCCCGTGGTTCAAGTGGAAACGTGATCCCTATAATATCGACGCCGTGATGATGTATGCCCAGCGCGGCCACGGCAAGCGGTCCAGCTATTATTCCGACTTCACCTTCGGCGTCTGGGCGGAAGGCGAGGATGGCGAGCAGCTGGTGCCGGTCGGCAAGGCCTATTTCGGTTTCACCGACGCGGAGCTCGAGGTTCTGGACAAGTTCGTGCGCGACAATACCGTCGAGCGCTTCGGCCCCGTGCGGGCCGTGCGCGCCACGCCGGAGTTTGGTTTTGTGCTGGAGGTGGCGTTTGAAGGAATCAACCGCTCCACCCGCCACAAGTCTGGCGTGGCCATGCGCTTCCCGCGCATTGCAAGGCTGCGCGCCGACAAGCTGCCAGCCGAAGCGGACAGGCTTTCGACGCTGGTGGCGATGATCGATGGCGTGGAAGGATAGGGCAAGATGCGGTTACAGCCCGTTTGCGGTGAATTCATTGTTGTTATTCGCGAATCCGTGACTGGACAGCTTTCTTCGAGCATGTTGAATTGCTGAAACAACCATCTTCATCAGGTGAACTCATGCCAGACAAGCGCTCTCTTTCCTCATATGTCGGACGGGAAGAATGCGGCGCGATGTCGCCCGGCTTAACGCGGCGCGGCCTGCTTGCCGGAACCGTTGGGCTGTCAGCCGCCTTGGTCCTGCCGCCGGCTGTGAAAGCCGGCATTCCCGCCCCGGATGTTTTGCCGCTGGAACGGCAGGATTATGCCGAGGCCCGCCGACATTTCCACACCCGTCTGCTGCGCAAGATGGCCGCGCCGGAAAAATCCGCGGCGCTGGGCACGCCTCCCGGGGCGGAGCGCGTTACCTATCCTGGCGGGCCGGATGGTTCGATTCAACTTGTCGCTTGGCTTTCCCACTACCAACCATCAAAGACGCTGAAGCCCGCCGTCCTGTTCCTGCACGGCGGCAACGCCACGGGCGATGGCCACTGGGCCCTGATGAAGCCCTACTGGGAGGCCGGTTTCGTCGTGCTGCTGCCGTCCTTTCGGGGTGAAAACGGCCAGATCGGCAACTATTCCGGTTTTTACGACGAAACGGCGGATGCACTGGCGGCGGCGACCTATCTTGAAAATCTACCCGGCATTGACAGGAAGCGGTTCTTCATCGCCGGTCATTCCAATGGCGGCACGTTGACGCTTCTCGCCTCCATGAGCCGAAAGTTTCGCGCCGCAGCCCCCATCTCGGCGGGCGTCAATTCCTGGCGCTACTTCAATCGATATACGGAGGAAATCTGTTTCGACGAGACCGACGAGCGCGAATTCATCATGCGTTCTTCCGTCTGTTTTGGCCCCAGCCTCAAATGCCCGGCGCTGCTTTTGCGCGGCACGGAGGAGCGGCCCTTCGACGCCGATCACCAGCTTTTTGTTGATCGGACCGTGCCCTCCGGCTTCAAGGTGGATAAAAAACTGCTGCCCGGAACCCACAATGGTGTGGTGCCGGGCGCAGTGGAGGAAAGCATCCGCTTTTTCAACCAGTTTGCGTGAACGGGCCGAAAACCGCGCGTCCAGCTTTCGGCTGGTATCTCAGATCAGGCGCTCTTCTTAAAGTAGCCAAGCAGGCGCATGGCGTTGGCAGTCACCAGAACCGTTGCGCCGGTATCGGCAAAGACGGCAAGCCACAGGCCGGAAACGCCGGTGACGGTCGTGACCAGGAACACTGCCTTCAGGCCAAGCGCGATCGCCACGTTCTGGCGGATATTGCTCATGGTGGCGCGCGACAGGCCGATGAGGCGGGCGGCATCGCCGACATTGTTGCGCATCAGCGCCGCATCCGCCGCTTCCATTGCCACGTCTGTGCCGGAGCCGATGGCGACGCCGACACTCGCCGCAGCAAGCGCGGGCGCATCGTTGATGCCGTCACCCACCATGACAACGGTCTTCTTTTCGGCAAGCTTGCGAATTTCCTCGACCTTGTTCTGCGGCAGGAGTTCGCCGCGCGCTTCAAGGCCGAGCTTGTTACCGATGGCACGCGCCGTGCGGGCGTTGTCACCCGACAGCATCAGCGAGGAAATGCCCATGTCCTTGAGCGCTTTCACGCCTTCGGCCGCATCCTTGCGCGGCTCGTCGCGCATGGCGAAAAGACCGCTTGCCGCACCGCCGGTCATCACGACAGCCACCGTTTTGCCTTCGCTTTCCAGCGCGGAAATACGATCGGCAAGATCCTTCGAGAGCGTTCCGACCTCAGTCGCAAAGCGCGGCGCACCGATGAACAGCTCCTTCCCACCGACATTGCCCTGCATGCCGCGACCGGAAATCGCCTTGATGTTGGAGCCGGGCAGGGGCTTCACGCCAGCCTTTTCAGCATGGTTGACGATGGCTCGGGCGAGCGGATGGCTCGACTCGTTTTCAATGGTCGTGGCCTGCGCAATCAGCTCGGCCTCGTTGCCGTCAAGCGCCACCACGTCGGTCACGACAGGTTCGCCAAGCGTCAGCGTGCCGGTCTTGTCGAAGGCGACGGTTTCGGTGCGCGCCAGCATTTCGATGACAGCGCCGCCCTTCACCAGCATGCCGTGGCGTGCCGCAGCCGAAAGACTGGAGGCAATGGCGGCGGGAACGGAGATAACCAGGGCGCAGGGGCAACCGATCAAGAGCAGCGCCAGACCGCGGTAAATCCAGGTGTCCCAGTCGCCAAGGCCGGCAAGCGGCGGTACGATGATGGTCAGCACCGAGATCGCGACGATCAGCGGCATGTAATAACGCGAGAAGCTCTGGATGAAGCGTTCCGTCGGGGCGCGGGCATCCTGTGCTTCTTCGACAAGCGTGATGATGCGGGCAATGGTGTTGTCCTCCGGCGCGCGGTCGACACGGATGCGCAGCGAGCCGTCATGGTTGATCGAGCCGGCAAAGACCCGGTCGCCCTTGTCCTTGGCAACGGGAATGCTTTCCCCGGTCATCGGCGATTCGTCGACGCTGGACTGGCCGTCCATGACAACACCATCGGCGGCGATGCGGTCGCCGGGGCGCGCCACGACCACCTGGCCGATGCGCACCTGATCGGCGGAGACTTGCCGAAGCGAACCGTTTTCCTCCACCATCGCCGTTTTCGGCAAGAGCGAACCGAGCGCCTTGATGCCGGAGCGGGCGCGGGCGGCGGCAAAGCCTTCCAGCAATTCGCCGACGGAGAACAGCAGCACGACGATGGCCGCTTCTTCCGCCTCGCCGATGATGATCGCGCCGATGGCGGCAATCGTCATCAGCATCTCGATGGTGAAGACCGCGCCGAACCGAGCGGCATTGAAGGCATTGCGCGCAATCGGGAAAAGCGTGGCGAGCGTCGCGACGATGAAAGCGTAACTGCCCCAGGCCGGGAAGGTCAGCTCAGCCGCATAGGCAATCGCGACCAGAATGGTGCCGGTGAAGGTGTTGCGCGCCTTGGCGGTGCGCCACCATGCGCCTTTTTCATCCGCACCATGGGCGTGCCCTATCTCGGCGCTCTGGCTTGCGGTGGCAGGTGCGGCAGCGTGGGAGTGGCCCGCATGGTCGTGTCCGTGATCATGACCTGAATGATCGTGGCCGGAGTTATCGTGGCCTGCGTGATCGTGGTCATGCCCTTTGCAGGACTGATGATCGTCTGCCGAATGGTCATGCGCCGCGTGGTCATGTCCGGAATGATCATGCCCGGAGTGATCGTGATCGTGATGGCCACCGCATGTCGCGTGATCATGGTCATGGTCGTGATTCTGAGCCGACGGTTTTGCGGGCGCAGATTTTTCCTGCGGCAACAGAGCGGGCTTGAAGCCGAGCTTGCGCAGCGTGTCCTCGATTTTGTCGACCGGGGTTTTGTTCTCGGCAAGCGACAGATTCAACCTTTCGCGTGCCACGGACACCTTGACGTCGGCAACGCCGGGCAGGCGGGACAGCGCGGTTTCGATCTTGGCCGCGCAGCTGCCGCAATCCATGCCGCCGACCGAAAAGGTCAGCTTATTGTTGTTTTCAATAGCCGGTTCGGGCGTGTCATGATGGTGACCGCCGCAGGTCGAATGGTCGTGATGATCGGCCTCTACCTTTGCCTTGGAAGGCTTTTCGCGCGGCAGCAAAGACGGCTTGAAGCCAAGCTTGCGCAGCGTATCCTCAATCTTTTCGACCGGAGTCTTGTTGTCGGCCAGCGAGAGGTTCAGCCTTTCGCGGGCCACCGAAACCTTGACGTCGCCGACGCCGGGCAGGCGGGAGAGTGCGGTTTCGATCTTGGCCGCGCAGCTGCCGCAATCCATGCCGCCGACCGAAAAGGTCAGGTCCTCCGATGCTCCGTTCAAACTGCCGCGTGTCGAAATATTCATGGTTTCGCTCCTGAATTCCACTCGACAGCCAATCTGGCACCTCTAGCAACTAGAGCTTCAAGAGGAAAAATGCGGTTCGTCGATTTTTTTTAAAAAACCGACGCCAGCCTCGCGCCAGCCGCGCGGTCCATCATGCCGGCAGATTGGATTCCATGAAGCGGTTCAGATGATAGCACTCCTTTTCAAAAACGGTCGCCGGGCGGCCTCTCTGCTGGGGCTTGCCCTGCTGCCGCTGATGAGCGGCTGCCTTTTCGTGACGGATACGACGCGGATGGACCCGGACGTCTTCGTCAGGGAAACCGCGCCGGTGTTCAATTTCAATTCCGTCAGCTCCAATCGTCAGCCGGAGCTGCCGCCGCAGCCCGGCCAGCTTTCCACGCGCCCGCCGGATCTGTTCAGAACCCGTTTCCATCAGGAATATGGTCCGCCGGTGCGCGGGCAGGGGCTACAGGCCCCGCAGGTACAGGGTTACAACGCGCCGCAACCGCAGGGCCAGACGATGGCCTATGGCCTGCCGGTTTCCAATCCGCTGCATCGGGTCATGTATGGCCCGATCCGCGATGAGGACCGCTCGCTGCCGGCCATTCCCTACGGTCGCATCGATCCGCGTTATCTCCGGCAGGAAGTCAGCTACCAGACGGCGGAAGCGCCCGGCACCATCGTGGTCGATACCAGACAGCATTTTCTCTATCTCGTGCAGTCCGGCGGCAAGGCGATCCGTTACGGCGTCGGCCTGGGTCGTGACGGTTATGCCTGGTCGGGCCGCGGCAAGATTCAGTGGAAGGCGAAATGGCCGCGCTGGACGCCCCCCGACGAGATGGTCAAGCGCCAACCGGAACTCGCCTCCATCTCCGCCGCCAATGGCGGCATGACGCCGGGTCTGAACAATCCGCTTGGTGCACGCGCGCTTTATATCTTCAAGGATGGCAAGGACACGCTTTATCGCGTGCATGGCACGCCGGATTGGCAGTCTGTGGGCAAGGCGACGTCCTCCGGCTGCGTCCGCATGCTCAACCAGGATGTGATCGATCTCTATGATCGGGTGCCGCAGGGTGCGCAGATTGTGGTTATCTGAACACGTTCTAAAAGAAAGAGATATGGGACCCATTCTGCCAGCACCTTGTGTCTGGCTTTTAGCGGTCGGTTAACTATTTTCGCAATACGCATGACACGGAACAAACGACGTACAACGGCGGTCTAGCCGTTCGAAATGTGGGACAAACCGGCCTTATGACAAGCACCGACACAGATCTTTCCAGACGCACCTTCCTTTCCCTTCTCGGCCTCTCTTCCGCTTCGCTTCTCGCAGGCTGCGCCTCGTCAGGCACGGGAGACGCCATCCGCCAGCAGGCGACCGCCATCGGCAGCGATTTCCGCCAGATGTTTTCGTCCGGCGTCAGCGATGCGGAACTGGCCGTCATGTACGGCTCGGTCGAGGATAGCGGTTACGTCATTCCCGCGGTTCCCTATCAGAAGATCGACCGCCGTTATTATCGCCAGCGGGTCGTCGATCCGACCGGCGAGCGCCCAGGTACGGTGGTCGTCGATACGCGTTCGCGCTTCCTTTACGTTGTCGAGCCCGGCGGCAGCGCCATGCGTTATGGCGTCGGCATCGGCCGTGAAGGTTTCGCCTGGTCGGGTGAGGGCGTCATCCAGTGGCGTCAGAAATGGCCGAAGTGGACCCCGCCGGACGAAATGGTCGCCCGCCAGCCGGAACTCACCAAATATTCCGCCAAGAACGGCGGTATGCCGCCGGGCCTGAAGAACCCGCTGGGTGCGCGCGCCCTCTATATCTTCCAGAACGGCAAGGACACGCTCTACCGTCTGCACGGTTCGCCGGAATGGAACTCCATCGGCAAGGCCGTATCCTCCGGCTGCGTGCGCCTGATGAACCAGGACATCATCGACCTCTACGACCGCGTGCCGCAGAAGGCGCGTGTGGTGGTCTGGCAGTAAGTCTGCAAACATTCACGAAAAAGGCGGCCTCTGTGCCGCCTTTATTTTTGACTGTCATGGCCGGGCGAGATTGTCCTTCAGCGTATTCACCCGGTCGCGAATCTGCACCAATTCCTCCAGTCCGCAGCCGGTGGCGCTGCCGATGGCGGCCATGATTTTTACGCCTTCCTTTTTAAGCTCGGCCCCCTTTTTCGTCAGGGCCACCAGAACCTGCCGCTCATCGACCGTGCCGCGCTTGCGGGTGATGAGCCCGGCATGCTCCAGCCTTTTCAGAAGCGGCGAAAGCGTGCCCGAATCCAGTCCCAGCATTTCGCCGAGCGCCTTGACGGTTGAGGTTTCCTTTTCCCACAGCGCCATCATGACAAGATATTGCGGGTAGGTGAGGCCAATCGGGTCGAGCAGCGGTTTATAGGCGCGGGTAAAGGCGTGCGCCGCGCCGTAAAGGGCAAAACATATTTGCTGGTCCAGCCTCAACAGGCTTTCCATTGTTTTCTCATCGCCCTGTGCGTCCATTTTCCAGCTCCAAAAATCAACCGGGGAGGGAACAATCGGCCCCCGCTTTCGGTTCCTGCCACATGGATGCGCGGCGTCATTTCGTGAAAATTATCGCAAAAAATGAATCCCCATTCAATGTGCAAAATTATATTGCGCGCAATTAAATTGTCCGCTATAAGATGTCCAACGCCAACCCAAGGAGAAAATGACATGCCAATCCTGTACACGACCAAAGCATCTGCAACCGGTGGCCGCGCCGGCAACGCCAAGTCGGAAGACGGCGTTCTCGACGTCACGCTGACCGTACCGAAGGAACTCGGCGGCGATGGCGCTCGCGGCACCAACCCGGAACAGCTTTTTGCAGCCGGTTATTCCGCCTGCTTCCTGGGCGCGCTCAAGAACGTCGCTGGCAAGCAGAAGGTAAAGATTCCGGAAGACACGACTGTGACGGCAACGGTCGGCATCGGCCCGCGCGAAGACGGCACCGGTTTCGGCATCGAAGTCTCTCTCAAGGTCAACATTCCCGGCCTCGAGCGTGAAAAAGCAGAAGAACTCGTCGCGGCCGCGCACATCGTCTGCCCCTACAGCCACGCCATGCGCACCTCCACGGAAGTGCCGGTCTCGGTGGCCTGATCCAGTCCCCGATACATTCCACAGAGGCCGGGTTCATCCCGGCCTTCTTGTTTGCAGAAATAAATATGCTATATTCTTTCCAAGGAAAGGATACGCGTCATGAATATTCACGCCAAGGCCGCAATGGATCCCGCATCGCAGGGCAGGGTCGTCACCAAGGCCGTCATCGCCGCCGCCGAGCGGCTGGGCCTGAATGCTGCCCGCACGGCCGATATTCTGGGTGTCTCCGCGCCGACGGTCTCGCGCATGAAGCGGCTGGATTTCCTGCTTGAGCCGGGCGCCAAGTCCTTCGAGCTTGCGGTGCTGCTGATCCGGGTTTTCCGATCGCTGGATGCGATTACCGGCGGGGATGAGGCCGTGGCCAAAAACTGGCTGCGCAATCATAATACGGCGCTGGATGCCGTGCCTGCCGAAAGGCTCACCACCATTACCGGATTGATCGATGTCCTCTCCTATCTGGACGCCCGACGCGCTCCTGTCTGAAAAACGCGCCGTATCGGGCAAGTATTGGCGGCTGGTGGAAGCGCAGCATCAGGTTTCCACCATGAAGCTGGTGGATACGGTGGAGGAGCAATCCCTTCTGGAGGATATTCTGGAGACGAGCAAACGGCCGTTTCCGCCGGAATGCGCCAGTTTCGATTATCTTCTCGCGACACCTTTCAGATATGGCGCCGCCTATCCGCATGGCTCGCGGTTCCGCCGCGCGGGCTATACGGAAGGCGTTTATTATGCCGCCGCAAAGGTAGAAACGGCGCTCGCCGAAATGGCCTTTTACCGGCTGCTGTTTTACGCCGAATCGCCCGGAACGCCGCTGCCAGCGAACCCGGCCGATTATTCCGCCTTCGCCGCCCGCGTCGCCACCGACGCGGCGCTGGATCTGACGCAACCGAAACTCATTCGCGACGAGGCGCACTGGACCGATCTCACCAATTACGAGCCGTGCCAGGCGCTGGCCGAACAGGCACGATTGGCCAAGGTGGACGCGATCCTCTATCGTTCTGTGCGCGATCCCCGGGGCGGTCTCAACATCGCCATCCTCTCCCCCAAGGCCTTTGCCGAAAAAGCGCCGGTGGAACGGATGAGCTGGCGCATCCGCCTGTCGAAGACAGGGGTGCAGGCGCTCTGCGAATTTCCGATGCGCAGAACGGGTTTCGCGGTCTCGGATTTCGCCGGCGATCCACGCCTCGCCAGCCTTTTGGGCTGACGGGCATTTTGCTTGTTTCCCAGCGGCTCCTTTGAGGGTCATCAGGCCGAGGCGAAAAATGCCTCGGGATCGTCGACTTCCACCAGTTTCCGCTTTTCGATCAGCCAGAAGCGGGTTCCGACCGTCCGCACGAAACTCCTGTCATGCGAGACAAACACGCAACTGGCCTCCCGGCTGATGATTTCCGCCTCCAGCGTTTCCTGCCCGTCTATGTCAAGATGGTTGGTCGGCTCGTCCAGCAGGTAGAAATTCGGCTCCGCCAGCCGCAGCGCCAGCATGGCAAGCCGCGCCTTCTGCCCGCCGGAGAGCGTTGCGATGCGGCGCTTCTGCATTTCCATGTCGATGCCAGCGCCGGCGAGCAGGCCGTGGATGCGCTGGTCGCCAATGTCGAAGCGACGCGAGAGAAGCGCCGCCGGCGTGCTGTCATCGTCGATTTCGGCCAGCGACTGATCGACATAACCGGCCACCAGCGAGGGTGTGGCCTTGATGCCCTCCTGTTCGCCTGCGCCCGTCACCGCTGCCTGCAGCAGTGACATCAGCCGTGTCTTGCCCACACCATTGCGGCCGAGAATGACGATGCGGTCCCCCTGGCGGATGAATTGCCGGCCGGTGCGAAACAGCGCTGTTCCGTCCGGTGTGGAGACTGGCACATCCTCCAGCGTTATCAGCACCTTGGCGTGGGTACCGCGATTGGCGAGCTGGATTTTACCGGCGGAGCGCTCGATATGGGCGGGGCGCGCCTTCTCCTCGATCTTTTCCGCGCGCTCGCGCAATTGCTTCGTCTTCACCGTCAGCAGGTCGCTGCCGGAATTGATGCCGATATTGTTGAGCTTGGCCGCCTGCCGGCGCAATTGCTGGGCGGTTTTCATCTCCCGCTGGAAACGCCGCTCATCGGCAGCATCCTCCTCCTCCAGCGCCGCGCGCGCATGGCCATAGGGCAGGCGAAACAGCGCCGAGTTTTCCGGCCGCAGAAATAGCGTCGTCCGGGTGACATTGTCGAGAAAGGCGCGATCATGGCTGACGATGATGACCGCCGTGTCGCGCGGCAGGGCGCTGAGCCAGCTTTCCAGCACGTTGATCTTTTCAAGATCGAGATGGTTGGTCGGCTCGTCGAGCAGCAGCACGTCAGGTTCGGTGATCCAGGCCTTGGCCAGCATGGCAAGCCTCTGCCAGCCGCCGCTCAATTCTTTCAGGCGACGCTCGCGGAACGGCTCTGGCACCAGCATGTCGTCGAAGATGATATCCGCGCGCCAGCTCTCGCTATCGACGGTATCCGCCGGCAGGGCGGAAAGCACCGTGTCCCGCATCGTCAATTCCATCAGGGCGGTCGGCGGGTTCTGCTGCACGATGGACTGCGTCAGCCCGCGCAGCCGGGTGATGTCGCCGCTGGTCGGCTCCATCTCACCGGCAAGGCAGTTGAGCAGGGTGGATTTGCCGCAGCCATTGGCGGCGACGATGCCGAGGCGGTCGCCCGCATTCACGGTGAGGCTGAGATTGGAAAAAAGCGGCTTGCCCAAAATGATTCCGAGGTTGCGCAGTGTCATGATGGTCATGATGTTGTCTCTGGTAAAGACGGATCCGTACCGGTGCCTGCGCATGCAGTACGGGTTTCGGTTATCGGTGATCCGTCGTGAAACGATGCGCAATGGCAGACGAACTGCGTCCTGCGCGGCCTTTTAGGCAAACCAGAGGGGTAGTGTTCCGGTCAGCCCTGCAAACGTGTCCGCAGGGCAAAAAGGTGGCAGAGCTGACGATTGCGCCAGAAGCAGGAAATATCCATGCGAAGCCTCCTTTCTTGAAACGTGTTGAACTGCCCGATCATTACCAGCGGTGGCGATCTATGGCAACCCGATTAGAAAATGATGAAGATTGGGGGAGCGGTGCGGCCGGATCATCCCGATAAAGGGTGACATGTGCCGCACCGGATTTGCGCTGGCGCTACTGCTTGCCGACACGGGCGCGCAGTTCTTCCACATGCGCGGCGATCTCGGGCGTCACGGCATCGCCGAAGTCTTCCATCTCGAACATCGGGCGGATTTCGATTTCGCTGCGCTCCAACATCGGGTTCGGGCAGCGTTTCACCCATTCCACCGCCTCGTCCATATCCTTCACGTTCCAGATCCAGAAGCCGGCAACAAGCTCGTTTGTGTGCGGGAAGGGACCGTCGACAACGGTGCGGTTGTCACCGTCGAAAATCACGCGCTTGCCCTTGGAGGAGGGGTGCAGGCCATCGCCGGATTGCATGATGCCGGCATTGACCAGTTCCTCGTTGAATTTCCCCATGGCCTCCATCAACTCCGTCGTCGGCATCACGCCGTCTTCGCTGCTTTTGGTGGCTTTTACAAAAACGATTGCACGCATGATCATTCCTCCTGGATTGCGTTTCGTTCAGTTTCGCTCTCCGGCACGACAGCCGGATGACACCTTTGCCGAGGCACGACGCCCCTTTCACCCGAGATCGATGAGATCGCGGCGCAGCCGTTGCGGGTCGCCGCTGCCGATCTTCGCTTCTACTTCCGCATGGGTCTGTTCCCAAATCGGGAACGCGGCTGCGAGCACGGCCATGCCGTCAGGCGTCAGCCGCAACCGTTTGCCGCGCTTGTCCTTCGGATCCTGCTCGATGCTGACCAGCCCGCGCCGCTCCAGCGGCTTCAGCGCCGCCGTCAGCGTCGTGCGGTCCATGGCCAGAAGATTGGCGACCGGCCCCATCGGCGGCGGCTCCGGCCTGTTCAGCGACATCAGCAGCGAAAATTGACCGTTATTGATGCCCACCGGCTTCAGCGCATTGTCGAATAGTCGCGCCAGCGCCCGTGCCGCGCGCTGTGCATGCAGGCAAAGGCAGGAATCGCGCACGAGAAGAGTTGTCGAAAAAGGAATCACGCTGGCGTTTGACATGCGCTAAATATGTTGATATCAACCTAAATAGTCAAGCGAAACTTGATGCTCTGTGGCGCTATTGTCGGCTTCAACACAGAGATGCGCGGGGCCTGCCGGAGGAGTGGCGCGGCCGCCGTTAAGGACGGATCCAAGGAGGAAAGATCATGTCTCATCCCGTTGTTTCGAAAGAGGAGTGGCTTGCGGCCCGCCGCGATCTGCTGGTGAAGGAAAAGGAACTGACACGTGCGCGTGACAGGCTGAACGAAGCGCGTCGCGCCTTGCCTTGGGAGGAGGTGACGAAGGACTATATCTTCGACGCGCCTTCCGGCCCGAAATCGCTGAAAGAGCTGTTCGGCGACTGCAGCCAGCTGATCGTCTACCACTTCATGCTGGCGCCCGATTGGGAAGAGGGCTGCGTTGGCTGTTCCTTCTTCGCCGATCATGTCGATGGCGCGCTCATCCATCTCAAGCATGGCGATGCCGGTTTTGTTGCGGTATCACGCGCGCCGCTTGAAAAGATCGAAGGCTATAAAAACCGCATGGGCTGGAAATTCCCCTGGGTTTCAGCCGCAGGCACGGATTTCAATTACGACTATCAGGCTTCGTTTCGCGACGAGGACATGGCCAGCGGCGAAATCACCTATAATTACCGTGACATGGCCCCCTATGGGGACCTGAAGGACCTGCACGGCATCAGCGTTTTCGCCAAGGGAGAGGACGGCAAGATCTACCATACCTATTCCACCTACGCCCGCGGCGCGGAGCAGACGCTCGGCACGCTGATGCTTCTCGATCTGGTGCCAAAAGGCCGTAATGAAGACGGTGTAATGGATTGGGTGCGCCGCCACGACCAGTATGAGGACGCGCCGAAGGCGGCTTCCTGCTGCCACTGAAATAATGACGAGGAGGAGACCACAATGGAAATGCCAAACGCCAAGCCGCAGCAGGAACACGCGTTCCTGAACAGGATCGTCGGTGACTGGATCATGACCGCCAGTTCGGGCCACGAGGCCTACGATCCCAATGACCCGGAGCAATTGTTCAGCGAAAAAGTACGCTCGATCGGTGGCCTCTGGATCATTGGCGAGGGCACCGGAAAAATGCCTGACGGCAGCCTCATGACAGCCGTCATCACTGTTGGTTTTGACCCGGTCAAAGGCAACTTCGTCGGCACCTGGGTTGGCTCGATGATGAGCAATCTCTGGGTTTACAGGGGTTGGCTGGAAGAGGATGGCAAGACGCTCACGCTGGAGGCCGAAGGCCCGGCCTTCGACGGGTCCGACCGTATCGATACCTATCGCGATGTGCTCGTGCTGCATGATGATAATCACCGCAGTTTTTCCGGCAGCGTCAGGCAGCCGGACGGCACCTTCAAGACCTTCATGACCTCGGAATTCAGGCGCAAGGCCTGAGCTTTACCCCCCATAGGCGTGCCGCCGCGCCCGGCGGCGGGCGCTTGCCGAAACACCCGCCAAACCGTCCATAGGAGACGATAATGTCCGATACGCATGGAAAATTCATCTGGGTCGAGTTGATGACACCCGACATGGCAGAAGCTGCCCGCTTTTACGGTCATGTCGTCGGCTGGCAGACCAAGGATTTCGGCTCGCCGGAAATGCCCTATCTGGTGCTGGAGGCCGATGGCAAAGGCATGGGCGGCGTCATGGAGCTGACCGATGAACATAAGAGCCAGGGCATTCCGCCAAACTGGACGGCCTATGTCGATGTCGACGATGTGGACGCCACGGCGGAGCTTTTCGCCGAGAAGGGCGGCGCGATCCGACGCCCGCCGCAGGATATCCCGGAAATCGGCCGCTTTGCCGTGGTGGCCGATCCCTATGGCGCGGTACTCTGCATCATGACGCCGCAGCCGATGGAGACCGGCGGTTTCCCTGAGGATACGCAGGCGAAACAGGGTCATGTCGGCTGGTATGAGCTTTTCACCGACAATGTCGATGAGGCCATGGCCTTCTATGGCGATGTCTTCGGCTGGACGAAGGACCATGATTTCGACATGGGCCAGATGGGCCCTTACCGCATCTTCGCAAATAACGGCAAAGCCGTTGGCGGCATCATGAAACGCATGCCGCAGGTTCCCGTCTGCCATTGGGGTTATTACTTCAATGTGGATGGCATCGATGACGCCATCACCCGCGTCAGCACCGGCGGCGGACAGGTCGTCAACGGCCCGATGGAAGTTCCCGGTAACAGCTGGATCGTCAATTGCGTTGATCCGCAGGGCGCCTATTTCTCGCTGGTGTCGCAGAAAAAATAGGCCTGTCGCTGACGATCTGCCGGGGCAACGTCCGGCAGATCACCGCTCTCTCGACAGGCGAACGTGATCGATAAAGGCGCGCAGCTTCGGCGCTAGATTGCGACGGCTGGGGTAATAGAGATAGAACCCCGCGAAGCTGGGGGAATAGTCTTCCAGCATGGAGACCAGCTCTCCGCGCTCCAGGTAGGGCCGGAATGTCTCTTCCATGCCAAAGGTAATGCCTGCACCGGCACAGGCGAGCTTTATCATCAACTGCATGTCGTTGGTGGTGAAAGCAGGCTCCACCGCCACCGCAAATTCGCGCCCGTTTTCGGCGAATTCCCATCTGTATGGCGCAACACCCGGACGAGGCCGCCAGCCGATACACCTGTGCTCGATCAACTCGCGCGGCTGCGTCGGTAGGGCGAAACGGTTCTGATATTCAGGAGAACAGACGGCAAGCTGACGCTGCGGAACCGACACCGGAACGGCGATCATATCCTGTTCGATAAGCTCTCCCAGACGCACGCCGGCATCATAATGCTCGGCGACGATATCGAATTCGTCGTCCGTCACGACGATGTCGAGTTGCACTTCGGGATGGGCCTCGGCAAAGCTTGCGAGCAGAGGCCCGGATAAGAAACGTTCTGCAATGGACGAGACCGCCAGCCGAAGCTGACCGCGCACCGTGCCGCCGAGCGACGAGGCCGCCTGCGCCGCCTGCGAGATCGCGCCTATCGACGGCGAGACATCAGCATAAAGCTGCTGTCCCGCTTCCGTCAGGCTCACGCTGCGGGTGGTCCGTTGGACGAGCGCAATTCCCATCGTCTCCTCAAGCTTGCGGATGGTCTGGCTGACAGCGGAGCGGGTGACGCCGAGCCTGTCCGCGACAGCGCGAAAATTCCGTTCCTCGGCAACAAGGCAAAACGTCGAAACAGCGTTGAGATCAATGTTCATTGGTTAGAAATTCTATCCATTGACGTAACTATTAAGGCGGTTATCGCGACAATGCCTGAGCGCTATCTTCCCTGCAACGGTCGATTTCGAAAAAGCCGACCGTAACAGCAAGGAGAAAGCCATGACATTGAACAAAGTTGTTCTCATCACGGGTGCATCGAGCGGGATCGGTGAAGGCATTGCGCGAGAGCTGGCCGCCGCCGGCGCAAAACTGGTGCTCGGCGCGCGCCGGCTGGATCGCTTGGAGAGATTGGCGGAGGAACTGCGCCGCACGGGGGCCGACGTCGTCGTCCATCCGCTTGACGTCACCGATAGGCAGAGCGTCGATGCCTTTGCAGAGGCGGGCCGCAAGGCGTTTGGCGAGATCGATGTCATCGTCAACAATGCCGGCGTCATGCCGCTGTCGCTGATGTCGTCGCTCAAGGTCGATGAATGGGACCGCATGATCGACGTCAACATCAAGGGCGTGCTCTATGGCGTCGCGGCCGTCCTGCCCGAGATGACCGCGCGTGCCTCAGGCCATATCATCAACATCGCCTCGATCGGTGCGCTTGCGGTTTCACCAACGGCGGCCGTCTATTGCGCGACGAAATTTGCCGTGCGGGCGATTTCGGACGGGCTGCGCCAGGAAAACCGCGACCTGCGCGTCACCTGCATCCACCCCGGTGTGGTGGAAAGCGAACTCGCCCATACCATCACCGACCCGGCCGCCGCCGAACTGATGCAGAGCTACCGGGCCATCGCCCTGAAACCGGACGCCATCGGCCGCGCGGTACGCTACGCCATCGAACAGCCTGACGATGTGGACGTCAACGAAATCGTCGTCCGCCCCACCGCTGCCTGAGGAGGTTGACATGAAAGCCATTTTTCCGACCGCGCTTGCGATTGCCGTGTTCGCGGGATCTGCCGCCGCACTCGCAAATACGCAGCATATGGATGACCGGTTGAAACGCGGGGATGAGGTCGTCCGCAGCCTCAACAATGGCCAGCCGCAAGCCAATCTGGAGCGTATGCGGCAGGAGTTTCCGTTCCTGGCGGAAGCAACGGAGGGTTACGCCTTGGGAGAGGTCTGGTCACGGCCGGGCTTGGACAACCGCACCCGCCAGCTGGCCGCCGTCGCGGTCATGGCGGCCCTTGGTGAGCGTGATCTGATGAAGGTCCATGCCGGTTATGCGCTGAATGTGGGCGCAACCGACGAGGAACTGAAGGAGATGATCTATCTCATCACCGTTCCCGCCGGTTTCCCTAAGGCCATCGCCGCATCACGCACGCTTGCGGAACTGTTCGAGGAACGCCGCGCCAATGCCGCAACGGGAGTGCAGAGACAATGAACATCGTTTCAACATCAGTAGCGCTTCTGCTTGCAACGGCTTCTGCCGAAGGGGAGACGCGCAGGACAGAAAACACCACGGATGGAAACATGACTGAAATCACGCAGGCCCAGAACCACCCTTATCTCGGCATGTGGGTCACCGGTGATGGCCACATTCGTCAGGAACTTCTGCCCAATGGCCGCTATGACGAAGCGCGCGGCAAACGCAAGAGCGCCTATCAGGGGCGATATGAGGTGAAGGGCAACCACATCGACTATTGGGACGACACCGGCTTTACCGCAGACGGTGAATTTGTCGATGGTGTCCTCTACCACGGCGGCATGATCTTCTATCGCGAGAAGTGACCGCACCGAAATTGGCGCCGCCCGTCTCATCAAGAGCGGGCGGCGTATTCGTTCACCGCTTCAGACTTCCCAGAATCCCGCGCACGATCGCACGCCCGACAGAGGTGGCGACCGAACGGGCTGCACTTTTCATCGCGGCTTCGATCACCGTCTCGCGCTGGTAGCCGGAGCGGCGCGTGCCGCCATTGCGGGAGCCGTTGGAATTTTGCGCGGGTTCGTCATCGCCAAAGCCGGGCAGGCGCCAGCGGCCGGAGGCGGTGTCGGACTGGTTTTTGGCATTTTCCTCTTCCGCGCGCTTGGCAGCCTCGGCCTCCGCCGCCTTCTGCGCGCGGGCGGCAAGAATTTCGAAGGCCGATTCCCGATCAATATCCTTGTCATACTGGCCGGAAACGGGGCTGAGATCGATCAGCGATTTGCGCTCCGCATCCGTGAGCGGTCCGACGCGGCCGGAAGGGGGCCGCACCAGCGTGCGCTCGACAATGGAGGGCGCACCCTTGTCATGCAGGGTGGAAATCAGCGCCTCACCCGTGCCGAGCGTGGTGATGGTATCTGCCGTGTTGAAGGCGGGGTTCTGGCGGAAAGTATCCGCCGCCGTGCGCACGGCCTTCTGTTCGCGCGGCGTATAGGCGCGCAGCGCGTGCTGCACGCGGTTGCCGAGCTGGGCAAGCACGGTTTCCGGCACGTCGAGCGGGTTCTGCGTGACGAAAAAGACGCCAACGCCCTTGGAGCGAATAAGACGAACGACTTGTTCCACGCGTTCCACCAGCACGCGCGGCGCATCGTTGAACAGCAAATGCGCCTCGTCGAAGAAGAACACCAGACGTGGCTTTTCCGGATCGCCCACTTCAGGCAGTTCCTCGAACAGTTCCGAGAGCATCCAGAGCAGGAAGGTCGCGTAAAGGCGCGGGTTCATCATCAGCTTGTCAGCGGCGAGAACCGAAACCGTGCCGCGCCCGTCCGCGCCCACACGCATGATGTCGGCGATTTTCAGCGCCGGTTCGCCGAAGAAATTGGCCGCCCCCTGCTGTTCGAGAACCAGCAGCCCGCGCTGCAGCGAGCCGACCGAAGCCTTGGAAATCAGACCGAACTGGTTGGAAAGCTCGGTTGCGTTTTCGCCCATATAGTTCAGCAGCGATTGCAGGTCTTTGAGATCGAGCAGCGGCAGCCCGCCCTGATCGGCGATCTTGAAGGCGATGTTGAGCACGCCTTCCTGCGCTTCCGAGGCGTCCATCAGCCGGGCGAGCAGCAGCGGCCCCATTTCGGCGATGGTGGCGCGCACGCGATGGCCTTTTTCGCCATAGAGATCCCAGAAGATGACGGGCGACTTGCCGTAGGAAAAGTCGGTGAAACCGATCTGCTCGGCGCGCTTCTGCACCCAGTCTTTCGCTTCGCCTTCCGCCGCGATGCCGGAAAGGTCACCCTTGATATCGGCGCAGAAGACCGGAACGCCGGCCTTGGAGAAGCCTTCCGCCAGAACCTGCAGCGTCACGGTCTTGCCCGTGCCCGTCGCGCCGGTGATGAGGCCGTGGCGGTTGCCGAATTTCAGTTCCAGATATTCGCCCTTGTTCAGGCTGTCATCCGGATTGCGGCTGGTGCCGATATAGAGCTGTCCGTCCTGCAACATCGACCATTTCCTCCTGCGGCTGAAACACGGCCTGCAAAATCGCAGCGGATTTTGCAAAAGTCATGTCCGAATTAAAGATCCTACGGCATGATAGGGGCACTCCGGCAGGGAGCAGCCTTTTCATAGTCAGGTTGTGACGATCTTATAAGGACAGTTTCAGGGCGCAACAACTGCTTGATGGCGATGAAGAAAAAGCGCTTGATGAAATGCCGCACCGCTCATGGCCGCTTGAATGCCGCATGAGATTGTTTTACGTTGACGTTAACGTCAGTTCGCAGAGGTTGGCGTCGTTTTTCAACAGGAGGCAAGAATGAACGAAGTCGTGGATCAGATCGCCGCAAAGGCGGGGATCGACCCTGAACTGGCTGAAAAGGCTGTTGGCATGATTCTCGGTTTTCTCCAACGCGAGGCCGCAGATGGTCCAATCGCCCGAATGATCGAAGCCATTCCCGGCGCCAGCGAGCTGGTCGCCCAGTATAATGGCGAAGGCGCTGGTGGTGGCGGCGGTCTGCTTGGCGGCCTGATGAGCGCCATCGGCGGTGGCGGCATCATGGGGCTGGGCCAGCAGCTGATGAGCCAGGGCCTCGGCATGAGCGAGATTTCCACGCTCGCGAAGGAAACGATCGCCGTTGCCCGCCAGCACGCCGGCGACGAAACCGTCGACCAGGTGATCGCCTCGGTTCCGGGCCTCAGCCAGTTCGCCTGAGCCGAACTTATTCTATCGCGGGGCGCGGCGGCTGTTCGTTGAACCGTCGCCGCGCCTCTTCTATTTCGGCATGGTGCGTTTCCGCCCATATCCAGACGCCGCAGAAGGCGCTGCCCAGCGTGCGGCCGAGGGTCGTCAAAGCATAATCCACATGCGGCGGAATGACCGGGTGAACGGTGCGGCGCACCAGCCCGTCGCTTTCCATTTGTCTTAGCGTTTTCGTCAGCATCTTCTGGCTGATATTGCCAACCAGTTTGCCGATCTGCGTAAAGCGTAGCGTACCATGCTCCTCCAGCACTTCGAGAATGAGCATCGTCCATTTGTCCGCCACCTTGGCAATAATATCCTGAACCAGCGCCTCGATGACCGGATCGGTATCGGTGGGTGGCGGGGACTTGCGTTTGCTTTCGATAGCCGCATCTGCTGCATGCCGCTTCATCAGACACTCTCCTTTCGGTAAGTATAAATCTTTCGGGTGCCTACTTTCGATTGGAGAGTATCATAGCTAACTTCCTTTCACCCAACAAGCAAAGGATGTTCCCATGAAAATCTCTGGCAATACCATTCTCATCACCGGCGGCGGCTCCGGCATCGGCCGGGCGCTCGCGGAAGCCTTTCACAAGGCCGGCAACAGGGTCATCATTTCCGGCCGTCGCAAGGCCGCGCTCGACGAGGTGACGGCCGCCAATCCCGGCATGACCTCGATGGTGATGGACGCGACGGACGCCGCAGGCGTCCGCGCGTTTGCCGAAGCTCTGGTAAAGGCCCATCCGACCCTGAATGCCGTCATCAACAATGCCGGCATCATGCGGCCGGAAGACATCGCCGCAGCACCTGATTATCTGGAGACGGCCGAAGAAACCGTCGCCACCAATCTCCTCGCACCCATCCGCCTGACAGCGGCGCTTTTGCCGCATTTCCTTAAACAGCCTGCTGCAACGGTGCTGACGGTCTCCTCAGGTCTGGCCTTTGTGCCCATGGTGTTGACCCCCACCTACAGCGCCACCAAATCCGCCATCCATGCCTATTCGGTCGCGCTGCGCGAGCAGTTGAAGGAGACGTCAGTGGAGGTCATCGAAATCGTGCCGCCTTACGTGCAGACGACGTTGATGGGTGAGGGGCAGGCCAATGATGAAAGAGCAATGCCGCTCCACGCCTTCATTTCCGAGGTCATGGATATCCTCGAAAATCGCCCGGATGAGAAGGAAGTGGTGGTGGAACGCTGCAAGCCGCTGCGGTTTGCCGCGCGGAACGGCAATTTCGATCAGGTCTTCGCCATGATCAACCACATGCATCCGTAAACGGTACCAACTGTCGTATGGCAGCATCCTGTGATAGCGTCGCGCTCCTTCCCGCGGAGCGTGCGCTTTCATGGCCCAAGGCCGGTTCCTGATGCCGAAAACGATACTGCCCGGCGTTGCCGCCGTGGTGGCGGATAGTGACCGTTCCTTTCCGCGCCATATGCATGATCAATTTGGTATCGGTCTCATCCATCGCGGCGCACAGAAATCCCTCTCCGGCCGCGGCGTGGTGGAAGCGGGCGCCGGGCAGGTCATCACCGTCAACCCGGGCGAGGTGCACGACGGTATTCCGCTCGGGGAGGGCGGCCGCGCCTGGCGGATGCTTTATCTCGACATCGATATCGTTCAACGTGCCATTGCCGATCTCAGCGGGAAGGACAGCGGCACCTTCGAATTCGTCCATCCCGTGGAGTCGAGACCTCTGGCCCAGCGCTTCAACGCTGTCTTTTCAGCCGTGACGGCAAATGAGCGGCCGGGCGAAACCCTTCTTTCCGAGGAGACGCTGCTGATGCTGCTGGGGGATGCCATGGAGAAGGCTGCCAATCCACCTGTCTTGGCCATGCCTGCGATCATCAGGCGTGCTAAAAACCGCATCGATGACGAGCCTTCCCGACCGTTCCGCCTTGCCGATCTGGCTGAGGAAGCCGGCATGAGCCAGTTCCGCTTCCTGCGCGCTTTCGCCAGGGCGACGGGGCTGACGCCGCACAGCTATCTTCTCCAGCGCCGCGTGCATCTGGCGCGACATGCGCTGGCCAAGGGCACCCCGCCCGCCGAGGCGGCCTTCGTCGCCGGTTTTGCCGACCAAAGCCATCTGAACCGCGTTTTCGTGCGCCAGTTCGGGGTGACGCCGGCGGTCTACCGGGCGGCGGCGGCTGGTTGATCTTTGCTCTCTTCCGTCATGCCGGACGAGATCCGGCATCCAGCCATCGCACGTCTGCGGCGTGAAAGGAGTCTTTCGTGGTCGGGGACCTGACCACGCTGGACCCCGGCTCGGGTAACGGTGTGCGGATGTGGCGCTGCAATTTCATCCAAGACACCCACCCCGCGCACCATCATGCTCCCGTCCTCCACCCAAGAGGACAAACCCGCACCATGACACCTGAATTCCTCATCACATCCTTCATCGTCGCCGCCTCTCCCGGAACCGGCGTGGTCTACACGTTGGCGGCCGGCCTTTCGCAGGGGGCAAAGGCGAGCGTGGTTGCGGCCCTAGGCTGCACGCTCGGCATCGTGCCGCATCTGCTCGCCGCCATCACCGGCCTTGCCGCCATCCTGCACACCAGTGCGCTGGCCTTTAGCGTGGTCAAATATCTGGGGGTCGCCTATCTGCTCTACATGGCGTGGAATACGCTGCGGGAGAATGGCGCGCTGAAGATCGATGAGACGAGGCAGCCGCAAAAAGCCGCCCGCGTCATCGGTGAGGCGATCCTCATCAATCTGCTGAACGCGAAACTGTCGATCTTCTTTTTCGCTTTCCTGCCGCAGTTTATCGCGCCGGATGAGATTGTGCCGACGTGGCGCATGACCGAACTCGGGCTGGTCTTCATGGCCCTGACGCTTCTTGTCTTTACGCTTTACGGCTGCTTTGCCGCCTCGATCCGGCGGCAGGTGGTGTCACGTCCTTCGGTCCTCGCCTGGCTGAGGCGCAGCTTCGCCGCCGCTTTCGTGGCGCTGGGGGCGAAGCTGGCCCTGACCGAGCGATAAGACGGGACCCTATAGCCCCGTTGCCTCAGTCGTCCCAGTCGGGCGCGAGATGGCCCGGATTGACGATGCGGCCATCCGGCTTGGCAAGCGCGTGGATCGCCTGCATTTCCTCTTCCGTCAGCGCAAAATCGAAGATGTCGAAGTTCTCCTTCAGGCGGCTTTCGGTCGCCGTCTTGGAAAGCGCCACGATATCCGGCTGCTGCACCGCCCAGCGCAGGGCCACCTGCGCGGCGGTCTTGCCGTGCTTCGCGCCAATGTCCTTGAGAACAGGATCGTTCGGCACCTTGCCATCGGCCATCAGATAATAGGCCGTCACCGACATTCCGTGTTTGCGTGCGGCCGCGATCACCTTCGTCTGGTCTAGATAGGGGTGATATTCGATCTGGTTGGTGGCAAGCGGCGTGTCGGACAGTTTCACCGCCTCTTCGGTCAGTGCCACGTTGAAGTTGGAAATGCCGATATTGCGCGCCTTGCCGGCCTTGCGCACCGCGTTCAGCGCGCCCATGCGTTCGGCAAGCGGCACATCGCTTTTTGGCCAGTGCAGCAGCAAAAGGTCGACATAGTCGGTCTTCAGTTTCGCAAGGCTTTCATCGACGGAAGCGAGAAAATCATCGTGGCGATAGCGGTCCACCCAGACCTTGGTGGTCAGGAATATATCATGCCGGGAAATGCCGGACTGGGCGATGACCTCTCCGACAGCGCCTTCGTTCTTGTAGATCTGGGCCGTATCGACATGGCGGAAACCAAGCTTCAGCGCTTCCGGCAGAATGCGCCTGACATCGTCTTCCGGAATGCGGAAGGTGCCGAAACCAAGTGCGGGAATATCAGCACCATTCGCGTTGACGTGATACATGGAATGTCTCTCCTGTCATTGACTTGATGGACCGGCAGGAAAGCCGGCGGTGGGGCGTTCCGTTACTAACTGGTGTCAGTGCCATCGGTTTCAAGGTTTTGCATTCGCGGCTCATGGCATCCATTGCGGGTAGCCCTGTCCGGCGTTACCAGTCTGGCGCTGGAATGCCGTCAGCGGACCCGGCAGACCCAACGGAGAAACATCACGTGTCACGCTCACAGCGGCTCCTTGATCTCTTGCAGATCCTGCGGTCTCACCGCATGCCGGTCAGCGGCACCTTTCTTGCCGCCCGGACCGGCGTCAGCCTGCGCACGCTGTACCGTGACATCGCGACGTTGCAGGCGCAGGGGGCCGATATCGAGGGCGAAGCCGGGGTGGGTTACGTGTTGCGTCCGGGTTTCCTGTTGCCGCCGCTGATGTTTTCCCAGCAGGAGATCGAAGCGCTGGTGCTCGGCTCCCGCTGGGTGGCGGGTCGCGCCGATGCGCGGCTGGCGGAGGCTGCCCGGGCGGCGCTGGTCAAGATCGGCGCCGTTTTGCCGGATGCGCTGCGCGAGGAACTGGATCATTCCACGCTGTTGATTGGCCCCGGTCAGGGCGTCGCCGCGCTCCACATCGACCTCGCCGTCATCCGCGAGGTGATCCGCAAGGAAACCAAGGTCGTCATGACTTACCGCGACGAAAAGGGCGAGCTGACGGAGCGCGTTGTCTGGCCCTTCGCACTCGCCTTTTTCGATCTGGTGCGGGTGGTGCTGGGCTGGTGCGAGACACGGCAGGACTACCGCAGTTTCCGGGCCGACCGCATCGAAGACTTCCGCCCTCTCGACAGCCGTTACCCGCGCCGTCGTCAGGCATTGCTGAAGGAATGGCGCGAGCGGGAAAAACAGCGCCGGCGTGAGCATGCTGACAAAAACTGACAGGAGCTGGGTCTAGAAACCGTTCATCCGCAACACAGGAGAATAGCCATGACCCATCCCGACTTCACCATCCTCTATGTCGACAATCCGCCCGCCAGCACGGGATTCTACAAGGACCTCCTGGGCGTCGACCCTGTCGAAGCCTCGCCGACATTTGCCCTCTTCATACTTGAAACCGGCATGAAACTCGGCCTCTGGTCGCGTCACACTGTCGAGCCGAAGGCGTCGATGACCGGCGGCGGCGGTGAGATCGCGTTCCGGGTCGAAAATGAGACTAGAGTTGACGAGATTTTCGCCGCCTGGAAGGCGAGGGGCATCGACATTCTGCAGCCGCCATCGACCATGGATTTCGGCTACACATTTACCGCCGCTGACCCCGATCATCATCGTCTGCGGGTCTATGCTTTCGCGGGCTGACGTTACTTTTTCACTGCAACGATAAACAGTCTCGGAAAGCGCAGGAGCAGCCGCCCATCCGCCATCGCCGGATAGGCTGCGGTGATGCGTCTTTTATAGTCGGCGAGGAAAGCGTCGCGGTTTTCCTCACCGGCTGCGTCAAGATAGGGGCGCAGCCCCGTGCCCTTCACCCACTCAACGATGCTGTCCGCATCTGTCATGGGGTGGTTGTAGATCGTGTGCCAGACATCAACCCGCGCAGCTTTTGGCGAAAGCGCATCGAAATAGGCCGTAGGCGCGGGAAGCGGCTTGCGACGCAGCCGACCGTCCGAAAATTTGTCCTTCCACGGCCCTTCGTCACCCGTCTCATGCATTGCGATATGGGTCGGCTCCTGCAGATTGTCCGGCATCTGCACGGCGAGAACACCGCCGCTCTCCAGATGGTCCATCAGTTGCGACAGGACGGCGAGATGGTCCGGTATCCATTGGAAAACGGCGTTGGCGTAAAGCAAATCCGCTTTCTGCGCGGGCTTCCAAAGCGCAAGATCGGCCTTGCCGAAACGGGTGGTCGGCAGCCGGTCAACCGCCTTTGCCAGCATGTCGTCATCGCTATCGATGCCGGTGATGACATTGACGCCGTAACGCTCTGTCAGAAGCTCGGTGGAATTGCCGGGGCCGCAGCCGAGATCATAACCGTTCAACACCCGCTCCAGAGGCACCTGGGCGAGGAGATCGCGCGCGGGTCGCGTCCGCTCGTTTTCGAATTTGAGATATTGTTGCGCGGACCATACCATGTTTTACTCCTGCCGATTGCCGTCAGATCCGCAGCATGGCACGGGCGCCATGGCCCCGCCATCATCGGATCGATGAATTATTGTGATGAATTCATTCATCAACCTTTTGTTTCACCTTATAAAACATGCGCACAGGTTCATTGATTTGTTATTTTCCATCAAAATCAAAAATCCCGGCAATTAAACCTTGACCTGCCAGGGTCAGAGGCATTCACTCCGGCCGATTTTAAAGCCCGTGTCGGGGCCGAGCGCGCGCAGCGTTTGCCCGCCGATATGCACCAGACCTAAAATGACCGAGCGTTTTCGCAAGCCGGAAACGCCTGACACAGGAGACCGCAATGAGCGTCGATACCGCACCCCGATCAACCACATGGACCTATGTTGACGGTCAATGGCTGCCTGGCAATCCGCCGCTCATCGGGCCGACTTCGCATGCCATGTGGCTGGCCTCCACGGTATTTGACGGCGCACGCTGGTTCGATGGCGTCGCACCCGATCTTGATCTGCACTGCCAGCGCGTCAATCGCTCCGCCACCAACATGGGCATGAGGCCGACCATGACGGCCGAGGAGATCGAGACGCTGGCGCTCGAGGGCGTCAAGAAATTCGACGGCAAGATGGCGATCTACATCAAGCCGATGTACTGGGCCGAACATGGCATGCCGGGCAGCGTCGTGGCGCCGGATGCCAACTCCACCCGGTTTGCGCTCTGCCTGTTCGAGGCGCCGATGGATGCCGGCCAGCCGCTGACGCTCACCGTGTCGCCGTTGCGCCGTCCGTCGCCCGAAACGGCAATGACGGACGCCAAGGCCGGAAGCCTCTACCCGAACAGCGGGCGCGCCATCATCGAAGCGCGCTCGCGCGGGTTCGACAATGCGCTGATGCGCGACATGAACGGCAACGTCGCCGAATCCGCTTCGGCCAATGTCTTCATGGTCAAGGACGGGATCGTATTCACTCCCGTGCCGAACCGCACCTTCCTTGCGGGCATCACCCGTTCGCGTGTGATGGGCCTTCTGCGCCAGGCCGGGTTCGAGGTTCGCGAAGC
Source organism: Agrobacterium sp. DE0009 (assembly GCF_007680755.1). NCBI lineage: Bacteria > Pseudomonadati > Pseudomonadota > Alphaproteobacteria > Hyphomicrobiales > Rhizobiaceae > Agrobacterium > Agrobacterium sp. DE0009. Next base: position 1,075,018 of record NZ_VEIU01000001.1, on the reverse strand, counting down.
AACGCTTTCGGTTGAGGATTTTCGTGAGGCGGACGAGATTTTCTGCTCGGGCAACTATTCCAAGGTGTCCCCCGTCGTGAAGCTCGATGATCGCGAGTTGCAGGCGGGACCCGTGGCCCGCAAGGCGCTCGACCTCTATATGGACTGGGCACGTCAGGGCTCAGACGCCTGATAGGGCGCTGTTTCAAGACACAAAGGCCGCGGCGATTTGTCCGCGGCCTTTTTGTTCGCATCTGCGAAAAATGCCCCCACAAAGGAGGGGGTATAAATTCAATTTTATAAAAGCGGCTTCAAGGTCTACCCATTGATTTTAAGGCTATGGGAGCCGTCCATGTTTTTCACCATACGTAATATTCTTATTGGTTTATTTCTCGTCATCAGTCTTTCGCTGGCGGGGCTCGTTGGAAACGGAATGTGGACTTCGTTCAAGAAGTTTCACGACTATTCCGAAGTCGCAGAGCTCGCATCGCTCGACAAGCAACTATTCGACGCCTTGCTGGCGTTTCGCGCCGAGCGTGGTCACAGCGCCTCGGCGCTGGCGGTTGATCTCTCGCGGGCGACCGGCAGCATCACGACGGCCCGCGCCGCACGCCAGCGTGTGGATGTTGCGGTCAATGCTTTTCTGGAGCAATCCGCTTCGCTCGATCATGCGGCGTTGCAGGAAGGCGTCGCGCGCGTCAAAACCGCCTATCAGCGGTTTGTCGATCTGCGGACCAGGATCGATTCCAATCTGACCCTGCCGCTCGATCGTCGCGAGAAGGGCATTGACAAGACAGTCCTCGCGCTCGGCACGGAATTGCTCACCGCGAAAGAGCAGGAATCGACGGACCTCGAAGGGCATACCCGGTCTCTCGACGAGACGCTGACCGGCATTATCCAGCTGCGGGCCAATGCCTGGGCAGCCCGCGCGGTTGCAGGCAGCGCCACCGTGATGCTGAACACTGTCGTCGCGGATCAACGATCCCTCACGTCACAGGAAATCCAGCAGCTCGGCAACCTGGATGCCACGGCGCTGTTTGCCTGGAAAATCACCGGCGACCTCATCGCCCATGAATCGACCCCGGCATCGCTCAAGACCGCTTATGCGGCTGCCGAAATGCCTATTTCAAGGGCGATTTCGCCGCTCGCCGGGCCCGCTTCGTCGACGATCTCTCAAACGGACGCACGCCGGCCTTCACCGTCGATACTTGGCGCACCACCGTCACCGAGAATATCGACGTCGTCGCGAAAGTCGCGTCCGACGCCATTGCTCTTCTGGATGCCAATGCCCAGGCAAGAAAGGCCGAAGCCTTTACGAATGCACTCGTTTATCTCGCGGTCTTCTTGGCGACATTTCTGGCCTGCATCGGCGGCCTGATCGTGATCTCCAAGCGGGTCACCCGTCCGATTTCTCGCCTGAGTGAAACGATGATGGGCCTTGCCAGCGGCAATCTCTCCATCGACGTGTCGGGGGCAGGTCGCGGTGACGAAATCGGCGAAATGGCGCGTGCCGTGGAAATCTTCCGCGAGGCCGCGCTGCGTAAACGCGAACTGGAAATGCAGGCCGATGCCAACCGGGAACAGAGCGACCGCGACCGCGTCGCGTTACAGCAACGGGCAGAGGCCGAGGCCGAAGAGCGCCTCAACCAGGCGATCCGCTTGCTGGCAGAAGGCCTGCGCCGCCTGGCGTCCGGCGACATGCTGGCGGAAATCACAACGCCTCTTGCCCCGCAATTCGAGGCGCTGCGGCATGATTTCAATAGCGCCGTGGTTCAGCTGCGGGATGCGCTCACAAGCGTCGGCCACTCCGTCCAGACGGTAAATGGCGGCGCACACGAGGTCTCGTCCGCTTCCGACGATCTTTCCCGTCGCACCGAGCAGCAGGCTGCGTCGCTCGAAGAAACCGCCGCGGCGCTGGAGCAGATCACCGCCAATGTCTCCGCAACCTCCAAACGCGCCAACGAGGCGCGCGAAACCGTGCGAGATGCCCGGGCAAGAGCCGATCTGTCCGGCAGGGTGGTGCGTGACGCGGTCGCGGCCATGGAACGGATCGAGCATTCCTCGAGCCAGATCGGCCAGATCATCGGGGTGATCGATGAAATTGCGTTCCAGACCAACCTTCTGGCGCTGAATGCCGGGGTGGAGGCGGCACGGGCGGGCGATGCAGGCAAGGGCTTTGCGGTCGTTGCACAAGAGGTGCGCGAATTGGCCCAGCGATCCGCCAATGCGGCAAAGGAAATCAAACAGCTCATCCATACATCGGCTGTTGCGGTGGGCGAGGGGGTGAAGCTGGTCGCCGATACCGGCGTCGGCCTCTCCGAAATCGAGCAGCTGGTGCTGTCAGTCAACAGCCATATGGATGCCATCGCGACCGCAGCGCAGGAACAATCCGCGGGCCTTTCCGAGGTCAACACCGCCGTCAACCATATGGATCAGGCCACGCAGCAGAATGCCGCCATGGTTGAGGAAATGAACGCCGCCGGTGCGGGCCTTGCGCAGGAGTGCGCCAATCTCCAGGCACTCTTGGCGCAGTTCCAGCTCGGCCAGCAGGCCTCTGTGTTGCGGGAGACGGCGCGACAGATGCAGCGCGCAGCAAAGCCAGCGCAGGCGCCTGCCACCCAAACCTCCCCGGCTGCGAAGGCCCGCCCGGTTTCCGCTTCGCGCGGTAACGCGGCGCTGGCCGTGAAGGGGGATGACTGGACGGAGTTTTGAGAACGAACCTCGTGGGACTGAATGTGTGGGTGGAGGCTTGGTTATGGGCTCCGTCACCCCCGGACTGGATCCGGGGTCCAGCGCGATCAAGTCCCTGATCGCGAAAGACTCTCTTCACGGCGCAGACGCGCCGTGGCTGGATGCCGGATCAAGTCCGGCATGACGCAGGAGAGAGTACGGGGCCTTCTCGTCAACAAGTCGAGGCCTGCCCTCGCAGCCGGCACGGGCCTCATCCTTTCCGCACATCGGGCAGCGCAGCGGCAAGCGCCCGCAGCGGCGCGGTCATATGTTTGTCGCGGCGCATCGCCAGCGCGATCCGCCGTTCAAGCGGCGGTTCGAGCGAGCGCCATTCGAGCCCGGATGCCGCCTCTTCATGCTCCATCGCCATGCGCGGCACGATGGCAAGGCCAAGGCCCGCACCTGCGAGCTTTTTGATCGCTTCGACGCTGCCCAGTTCCATGGCGGGCTGCACGGTGCGGCCGCTTGCCGAAAACCATTGATCCACCAGCCGGCGCGTATTGCCGCCCTCGTAAAGCAGCAGCGGCCGCGCCGAAAGCGTCTCGGCGTTGAGCGCCGTTGCATCAGAGACGGAGCCTTGCGGGAAAACCGCGACCATCTCATCGAGACGAATCTCGCTGATATCGAGGCTGCGACCGCTCGCGGGCAGGGCCACCACGGCGGCGTCGATCATATTGGCCTCCAGGAGCCGCAGGATATCGTGGGTATTGCCAGTCTGCACCACGATCTCGATACCCGGCATGGCACGCCGGATATCGCCCAGCACCGGCGGCAGCAGATAAATGCAGGCGGTGGCGCCCGTGCCGATGCGCAGGCGCCCGGTGATGCCGCTCCGGTGCGGCGCGACGGTGTCGATGGCATGCGCCACTTCCTCAGCAATCCGCCTTGCATGGATGAGGAAGTCGCGGCCCGCAGCCGTCGGCTGGGCGCGTCTGCCGACCCTTTCGATCAACCGCACGCCCAGCTGTTTCTCGAGCAGCCTGATGTGCAGGCTCACGGCCGGCTGCGTCAGCCCGGCCTTGTCGGCGGCGGCGGAAAAGCTGCCGAGATCGGCCACATCCATGAAACTGCGCAGCTGCCGCAGATCGAGGTCCATCATCAAAGAAAACCTTATCGTTTGTATAAGTCAGATAATCTTTATTTTGACCGCGCCGCAATGCACAATGCCGGCGTAAATGATCCGCAGGACAAGAGAATGACCCCTCCCACCACTTCCAGCCTTCTGATCCGCCCCTGTGAAGAGGCGGATATCCCAGCCATCACTGAAATCTACCGGGATGCAGTCTTGCATGGCCGCGCCAGTTTCGAGATCGATCCGCCAACGGCGGAAACAATGGCGGAGCGCCGCCGTCTTCTGGTCGAGGGCAATTTTCCCTATCTCATCGCCGAGGCGGAAGGCAAAGTGGCTGGATACGCCTATGCCGGCGCTTACCGCGCCCGCCCGGCCTATGGCGCAACAGTCGAGGACTCGGTCTATATCGACCCCTCGATGAAAGGCATGGGTATTGGCCGGAAGCTGCTGGACGCCCTGATCAGCGAGGCAACCGCGCGTGGCTTCCGGCAGATGATCGCCGTCATCGGCGACAGCGCCAATGCGGCATCGGTCGGCGTGCATCGCGCCGCCGGTTTCGAGCTTGTCGGCACGTTCAAATCCATTGGCTGGAAACATGGCCAATGGCTGGACACGGTGCTGATGCAACGTGCGCTGGGCGAAGGCGATACGACGCCGCGCTTCTAAGCAATCAGGGTTTCGTGGAGCCAGGAATCTCCACCTTCAGCGTATCGCCCGCAAGTTCGCTGCCCAGTTCCACGGCCTTGGTTTTCTTGTCATAGACGCAAATATGGCTGACGGTCGCATCCGCTCCCTTCGCCTTGCCGGTGAGAATGGCGAGGCCGTAGTTTTCGCTGCCGAAGGGATCGACCACCGCCTTCGCATCCTCGATCATATCCTTGGCGCCAGCGAGGCAGGCCGTCTGGACCTGCGCTGCGAATTCTTTCCATGCATCGTCAGACGAGGCGGCGGCCGGAAGCGCGAGTGCGCAGAGCGTGGCAACGAGGATAAGGGGGCGGATCAAAGGGCGGGTCATGGAATTTCCTTCCTGCATTGTCGGCAAAACAGAACCGATAGGGTGTAAAACGGTACGCTGCGGTTGTGAAACAAATGTGGTGGCGCCGGTGGCGAGATGAATTTTCTCCTTTGGCGGAACATTTTGATAATTCACCGGTTGCCCAAACAGAGCTTCGCTCCTATGGTCCGCTCACACGGTTTCTAGGAGCGGTAACCCGCTGCAAAAAGGAGTAAAAACCATGGCCTTCGAACTTCCCGAACTCCCCTACGACTACGACGCGCTTGCACCTTACATGTCGCGCGAGACGCTCGAGTTCCACCACGACAAGCACCACAAGGCTTATGTCGACAACGGTAACAAGCTGGCTGCCGAGGCCGGTCTTTCCGACCTGTCGCTCGAAGAAGTCGTGAAGAAGTCCTTTGGCACCAATGCCGGTCTCTTCAACAACGCCGCGCAGCACTACAACCACGTCCATTTCTGGAAGTGGATGAAGAAGGACGGCGGCGGCAACAAGCTTCCGGGCAAGCTCGAGCAGGCGATCGCATCCGATCTCGGCGGTTACGACAAGTTCAAGGCGGATTTCATCGCTGCCGGCACCACGCAGTTCGGCTCCGGCTGGGCATGGCTCTCCGTCAAGAACGGCAAACTCGAAATCTCCAAGACCCCGAACGGCGAAAACCCGCTGGTGCACGGTGCAGAGCCGATCCTCGGCGTCGACGTCTGGGAACACTCCTACTACATCGACTACCGCAACCTGCGTCCGAAGTACCTCGAAGCCTTCGTCGATAACCTCATCAACTGGGACTACGTCCTGGAGCGTTACGAAGCCGCTGCCAAGTAAGGCTTTAACAACGGAATTCCTGAGCACCCGGCCATCGCGCCGGGTGTTCTGCTTTCTGGCCGACCGTGCACTGTCACAAGCCTGTCATCCGCCGGGTTTATCGCGGCGCATCATGACTGAAAAAAGCACGCCTCTCTTCTCCTTCGGCATTGTCGCCGATCCCCAATATGCCGATGTCGATCCGCGTCCCGATATGGGCCGCTATTATCGCGAGAGCCCTGCAAAACTTGCCGCCGCCATCGATGTCTTCAATGCCGAGGACCTCGCCTTCGTGGTGACGCTCGGCGATATCATCGATCGCGACTTTGCGAGTTTTGATGTCATTCTCAGCGTCTATGACAGGCTTCGGCACCCGTCGGTGATGCTACCCGGCAACCACGATTTTTCGGTCGCGCCCGAGCATCTCGGCGCTATCCATGCCCGCCTTGGCATGTCTGCCCCCTGGCATGATTTCGCCATTGGTAATGTCCGCTTCGTGGTTCTCGATGGTAATGAGGTCAGCCTTTTTGCGCCCCCGCCAGGTGATGTACGCCGTGTGCTTGCCGAAGAACGGCTGAAGCGTCTCACGGACGCAGGCGCAATCAATGCGCAGGACTGGAATGCCTCGCTGGGTGACGCGCAGTTCGAATGGCTTCGGTCGGTTCTGCAAAAGGCGGATGCTACAGGCGAAAAGGTCGTCCTTTTCTGCCACTACCCGGTTTTTCCGGAAAACGCCCACAATATGTGGGATGCGCAACGCATTCTCGAGATTCTCGGTGCGCACCCGTCGGCCGTCGCATGGTTCAACGGCCATAATCACGAGGGCAATTACGGCGTGCTCGGCAAGACCCATTTCGTCAATTTCAAGGGCATGGTCGATACACCCGACCGCAATACCTTTGCCATCGCCGATGTGTTTGCCGACCGGATCGCGATTCGCGGATTTGGCCGTGAGGAAGACCGCGTTTTGGCGCTCTGATCGGGGCATCGGCTGTTTGCGTCGCCGGCTTCGGTGACGTTTATCGGCCGCGCCGCCTGCTTCCAGGCGGTTATTCCCATTCAGTCTGCCGTCGGCGTCAGGCCATAGGACCCGGGGTGATGTGCGTCGTCATCCTGCCTAGACTTCTGTTTTCTTGGAAGAATTCACCGCAATGTGACTTCTTTTCGCCATGGGGACAGGGCATCCTCCCGGCGTTGCGTTCAAAGCCCGGCATTCGCCGGCATCAAGGAGAGAGTGTATGAAACTGAAAACCATCACGGCGGCCATGCTGTTCGGCTGTCTTTGCGCCGGAGCGGTCTACGCTGCCGGCGAAGTCGAAAAGCGCGAAGGCATGATGAAGCAGATCGGTGGCGCCATGGGTTCGCTTGCCGCGATCTCCAAGGGCGAGAAGCCCTTTGATGCGGACACCGTCAAGACTGCCGTGACAACCATCAGCACCAATGCCAAGGCTTTCCCTGACCAGTTTCCCGCCGGCACCGAGACCGGCAGCGCGGCAGCGCCCGCCATCTGGGAAAATTTCGATGATTTCAAGGCCAAGGCCGTCAAGCTCGGAACGGACGCCGATGCGGTTCTCGCCAATATGCCCACCGACCAGGCCGGCGTTGCCACGGCCATGAAGACGCTCGGCGCCGATTGCGGCACCTGCCACCAGACCTACCGTCTGAAGAAATAAGCGACGTATCTGGAAACGCCGCTCACAGGCGGCGTTTTCCGGCAGGCAAGGCACCTGGCCAGGTCAGGTGAGATTGGGGAGAGGGGCATGTCCTCCATCTGGACGAAACTCGTCGGTGGTGCCGTGATTGCGGCGATTGCGGGCTACGGCATATTTACCTGGGTTACAGCGCCTGAACGGCAGGCGCCGAGCCATTGGGTTAGCCTGGGCGACCCCGATCTCGCCAACGGCGAAACGCTGTTCTGGGCCGGCGGCTGCGCCAGCTGTCACGCCGCATCCGATGCGAAGGGAGAGGCGCAACTGACGCTTTCGGGCGGACAAGCGCTGCCAAGTCCCTTCGGAACCTTCCATGTTCCAAATATCTCCTCCGATCCGCAGCACGGCATCGGCGCCTGGACGCTGGCGGAGTTCGGCGATGCCATGACGCGCGGCGTCGGCAAGAATGGCGAGCATCTCTATCCGTCCTTCCCCTACGCGTCCTATGCCCGCATGACGCAGAAGGACATCAACGATCTCTTCGGTTACCTGAAAACCCTGCCGGCCAGCCAGAACGATGCGCCGGATCACGAGTTACCGTTCCCCTTCAACATGCGCATCGTGCTGGGCGGCTGGAAGTTCCTTTATTTCGACCCCGCCGCCCCGCCGCGCGTCGAGCTTGCCAACGCCAATGCCGAGCTGCTGCGTGGCCAATATCTGGTGGAAGGACCCGGCCATTGCGGCGAATGCCACACGCCACGCAATGCGCTTGGCGGCTTCCTGGCGGACAAATGGCTGGCGGGCGGCCCCAATCCCGAAGGCGAGGGCCGCATTCCAGACATTACCCCCGGTTCGCAGAGCATCGGCAGTTGGACAAAGGCCGATATTGCCAGCTATCTCGAAACCGGCTTCACCCCGGAATTCGACAGCGTCGGCGGCTCCATGGTCAAGGTCCAGCAGAACATGGCGCATCTGACCGCCGAAGATCGCGATGCGATTGCCGCCTATCTGAAGGCGATCCCGGCGCGGTAATCCTCAGCCGTCATGCCGGGCCAGATCCGGCATCCAGCCACGGCGCGTCTGCACCGTGAGAAGAGTCTCTTGCGATCAAGGACTTGATCGCGCTGGACCCCTGATCTAGTCCGGGGTGACGGAGGTGGAGGCGACGGCGTGCAGTTCGAAATCAGGCCCACCATTGACTCCCGCTCTCGCCCGGCGGATAACAACCTTGTGATGGTTCCTTCCGGGCATTCCGGAAGGTGAAAAGGGAACACGATAGGGAGACATCCTCATTCGTGGCTGCCCCCGCAACTGTGAGCGGAGAGCCTGAAACGAAATGCCACTGGCAAGCCACCTGAGAGGAGGGCGCGCCGGGAAGGTGTTTCAGGTTTTGACCCGTAAGCCAGGAGACCTGCCATTACGGAAATATCCATGCCGGCGGGGTGTCCGGAAGAGCGGAATGTCAGGGTGGCGGGATCAATGCCGCCCTGTGTCAGTCTCGTATCCCCGTGGTGAAGTATATCGCATGCGGTCTTGCGGCTTCTGCCGCCCGGCCGCGTCCAAAGGCGCGGGGTCGCGCCGGAGAGGGGTCACCATGTCCATCAATCAGAATACGGCCAATGCCGCCGCGTCTGCAAAAACAGCGAGCTTCGCGCAATCGCTCACCGCGATCGTGCTTGGCCTGTTCATCGTCGGTTTTGTCGGTTTTTCCCATGTGGAAGCCGTCCACAATGCCGCGCACGACACGCGCCATGCCAACGCCTTCCCCTGCCACTGAGGGGGGAGCGGCATGTCTTTCTTCCGTAACATCGTCTTTACCGCCATTCTCGTCGGCATTGTCGGCGGCTTCGCTGTCTCCGCCATGCAGGCTGTCGGCACCACGCCGCTCATCCTTCAGGCGGAAACCTTTGAAAGCGCTGGTGAAGCGCCGCATAGCCATGATGCGCCTGCACCGGGCGCTGCGGCTCCCGCCCATGAGCACAACGACGAGGCATGGGCTCCGGCCGATGGTTTCGAGCGTAACGCCTACACCGTCGCGGCCAATGTGCTCACCGCCATCGGTTACGCGCTGGTGCTGACCGGCCTGATGTCGCTGCGTGGTACCAATGCCGGTTGGCGCGAAGGCCTTCTCTGGGGCGTTGCCGGCTTTGCCGCCGTCATGCTTGCTCCTATGATCGGCCTGCCGCCGGAATTGCCGGGCAGCCCGGCCGCAGCCCTTGAAGCACGGCAGATCTGGTGGCTTGCAACCGTTGCCGCAACCGCGGGCGGCATTGCGCTGATCGCATTCCGTCGCGAGCCCTGGGCGATTGTTCTGGCGCTGGTGATGATTGTCGCGCCGCATGTGGTGGGTGCGCCGCTGCCGCCGGAAGGCGAGCATGCGCTGGCGCCGCTGCCGCTCGAGCGTCAGTTCATCGTTGCCGCCACCGTCACCAGCTTCGTCTTCTGGGCGCTTCTCGGCACGTTGAGCGCGTTTTTCCTGAAGCGCTTCCAGCAGGCTTGAAACCATGCAGGACGCAGCGGAGTGGAGTGAGGAACTCGATGCGCTGCGTTTTGCCGTTCCCGGTCACGGCGCGCCATGCGCCGTACACCGCCTTGCCTTCAAGGCGGTGCTGGGGCCGAGCCCCGATCGTTATGCGGCGCTTGCCTATTTTCAAGACCACGAAGCTGCTTTTGCCGCTGCGGCAATCTTCAAGATCAAACGCTCAAACTTGCCCGCCGGCCGCAGCCTGCATTTGAACAGCCGCGATATCCGCCGCGCGATTGCCGGCAAGGGACCGGAGTTTGCGGCGCGTGTGTGCCGGGTGCTTGATCGAGAATAGCGCAGGATGATTTGCGAGAGACATCTTCTTCTCGACCGTCATGCCGGACTTGATCCGGCATCCAGCCGACGCGCGTCTGCGCGGCGGGAGAAGTCTTTTCAGCCCAAGGACTTGGGCTGGTTGGATACCGGCTCAGGGCCGGTATGACGGAGGGAGGGCGGAATAACGCTCTGCGGCTCACCCATGCTCCGCCGCAAAAACCTGAAGTTCTGCCTCGGCTTCCGGACCAAAGAGTCCGAGGCTTTTCAGAATTTCCACGGCGAAACTCACCGGCGCGCTGCCGGCGTGATAATGCCGCCGTCACTGACCGCTTTTGGCTGATCGCGATAAAGCGCTTCGCCACGATACGTCGGATAGGCCTTGTGCGATGCCAGCGCATTGCCGGTATGGGCGACATCATCAAGAACGCCCGTGCCGCCGAGCGCACTTGCCGCCGCGCAGATGCCGGCGACCAGCCGGTGCCTGTCGCGAAACCGGTATACCAGCCCGCCAAGATCGGCAGCCGTGCCCTTTTCCCAACTGAGACCGCCGGGGATGACGAGCGCATCGATGTCAACGGGATCGAGCGCGTCATAGGATGTATCCGGCGTCACCTTCAGCCCGCCCATGGACGTTACCGGCCGGCCATCGGGCGTGGCATAAACGATCTCGACGCCGAGATAGCTGCGTGCAGCCGCCGCCAGCAGCGCCGGCTCCCAGTCCGCAAAATCCTCAGCCAACGCAATGGCAATCCGTGTCATGGCCGTCTCCGTGGGTCAATCAGGCGATGGACTGCATGTAACGCATGCCGGTGACCGGCCGCGGCGCGAAATCCATGTTTTGGTAGAAACGATGCGCCGCCACATTGCCTGTTGTGGCGCTGACGGAAAGATAGTCGCAGCCGAGCCGCTTGGCGATATCCCGCGCTCGGGACACCAGATGCTGGCCGGTGCCATGGCCGCGATGGCCATCACGGACGAAGAGGTGATGCAGCTCCAGCCCGCGCCGGCCTTCTTGCGCTCGGTAGAGCGGCAGAAGCAGCGCGTAACCGATCAGCGCACCGTCCGCCTCGGCCACCAGCCCGTGCACCCATGGCAGCGGGCCGAACAGGTCGCGTTCCAGTTTCGCCGGCGTGATCGCCGCCGCATCGCCGTGGTAGGAGGCAAGCAGCGTGATCATCTCGTTGAGCTCGGGCAGATCGGTCTTGCGCGCGCCGCGAATGATGACGACGGGCGGTCTTTCCAGTGTCAGGGAGCTATCTTCGGTCATTTCTCGGTCCTTTGGTCTTATCTGTGCCGTCAGGACGCTTGAAAAACAACAAAGCCGCCTGACGGCGGCTTGTTGACAATATGATCTGTCGAGCCGCCCTTAAAGGAAGGCCCAAAAATACGAGCAGGAGATGGGTGCGCGTTCGTTGATCATGAGACATCAAATGCGCCCGAATCCGTAAACTGTCAAGTCCGGTTTTTCACTCAGTGCTCGCCCTCGCACATGTCGTGGTTGGACAGCGCCCGGATGACGTAGCAATCCTCGATCGAATGGCCGTGGCAATGGGAGACGATGCGTTCCAGTTCGTGTTCCAGCTTCTTCAGGCTGGCGATCTTCTCGCGCACATCCGCAAGATGTTCGGCGGCGATGCGATCCGCGCCGTCGCAGGGCATCTGCCGGTGCTGGCTGAGCGCGATGAGTTCTCGAATGGCATCGATGTTGAGGCCGAGATCGCGCGCGTGGCGGATGAAGGTCAACCTTTCGAGGTCGGATTTCTCGTAGCGGCGCTGGTTGCCCTCCGAGCGATCCGCCTCGCGGATGAGGCCCATCTGCTCGTAATAGCGGATCGTCGGAACCTTGACGCCGGTACGTTTCGACAGTTCACCGATGGACAGCATGATCTTCTCCAAATCTCCAGTCTCTAGAGATATGGCTTTTCCGCCGCCGGTTCAATGGCCTCAAGCGGCTCCTTCGACGCCGAGAGCATGGGCGAGCGCCTTCAGGATCTGCGATTCGAGGCTTGCCATATCCGGCTGGGCGGAAGCGGTCACATCAGCATTGGCGCCAGTTGCGGCGGCAGCGCCGCTGTCCATGTTCCAGAGAGCGGCAGCGAGGCTCGCGGAGGCGCCGGCCAGCGGAGCGACAGCGGTGGCGACATTGCCTGCCACCGAAATGGCGCGATGGGCCGCCCGCGTCAGCTCCTGCAAAGCCTCGGTGGTGGACTGGCTCTCCCGGTTGTGCGCAGGCGCGATGCCGCGGACGGGGGAGGCGAAATTGATGCTGCTGGTTGCTGCGATAGTCGTCATGACTGTGAGTCCCCTAGTTCTGATGGGGCATTTTTAAGCGTCGAAACATTCGCGAAGATTGCGTCCTACGCGTCTTGTGCAAAAAATAATGCCGATATACTATACCCCCCTATAGTATATGAGGTCACCATGTCCCATACCATCCGCAACAAGGACAAGCTGCTTGCCCGCATCCGCCGCCTGAAGGGGCAGATGGAAGCGGTGGAGCGTGCGCTTGATGACGCCAAGCCCTGTGGCGAGGTGCTGCAATTGCTCGCTTCGGTGCGCGGCGCGCTCTCCGGTCTGACAGGGGAGGTGATGCAGGAGCACCTGCATGAGCATGTGGTGCATGCCGAGACCGAAGACGAACGGGCGCGGGCGGCAGAAGAGCTGGCCCAGGTGCTGAAGACCTACATCCGGTAAATCGGCCGACAGCAAATCGAACCGAACATTTAATCGACATCATAGATGCGGGATAAAGCGACATGACGACGACGACATCCGAACACCGTGCCGCGACTGGCCACGACCACGTTTTCCTCGGCCAGAACCACGAGCGCAATGAAAAGCGCGTGTGGATGGTCATCGCGCTGACCACCGCCATGATGGTGGCCGAAATCGTCGCCGGCCACTGGTACGGTTCCATGGCGCTGACGGCCGATGGGTGGCACATGTCGACCCATGCCGGCGCGATGCTGATTTCGGCGCTCGCTTATCTTTATGCCCGGCGCGAAGCGCGTAACCCGCGCTTCACCTTCGGCACCGGCAAGTTCGGCGATCTCGCCGGCTTTGCCAGCGCCATCGTACTGGCGGTCGTGGCGTTGCTGATTGCGGTGGAAAGCGGGATGCGCCTCGTTAATCCGATCGAGATCGATTTCAACCAGGCCATTCTCGTCGCCGCCATCGGCCTTGCCGTCAATCTTTTGAGCGCCGTGCTTTTGAAGGATGATCACCACCACGATCATGGCCATGGTCACGGCCATTCACATGGCTCGCATGCCCATCACGGGCACGGCAGCCACGCCCATCACGATCACGGTTCCCATGCCGGTCACCATGCCGGCCACCATGCCGAGCACGGCGCAAAGGGCGGTCGGGACAACAATCTGCGCGCCGCCTATCTGCATGTGCTGGCAGACGCGCTGACCTCGGTTCTCGCCATCGTCGCGCTGCTTCTTGGCAAGTGGAACGGCTGGTCGTTCCTCGATCCTTTGATGGGTATCGTTGGCGGCTTGGTGATTGCCCGCTGGTCCTGGGGCCTGATCCGCTCGACGGCGACGACGCTGCTCGACGCGCTGCCGGATGCCGAGGATCTGCCGCAGGAAATCCGTGAAACTGTGGAAACGGAAGAAGATCGCATCACGGACCTGCATGTCTGGCAGGTGGGGCCGGGGCATCACGCCGCCATCGTGGCGATCCATTCGCAGGCGCCGAAAGCGCCGGCGTTTTATAAGCAGAAACTTGCCGCCATACATGAACTGTCGCATGTGACGGTGGAAGTGAGCCCGGCAAGGGCCTGATCAGACTCGCTTATTCGGTATATTCCGAGTAAGCGCTACGCACCCATTCGACCTGCGCTTTCGCCTTGTCTTCCGGAGAGGCGGTGGCCGTTTCCTGGAGGGCGGGCGCATTGCCGCTGCCGACCGCCCAGAGCACATTGGCCAGCGACTGCGAGAGAATGGTGCTGGAAACCGTAGGGTTGCCAGGACCGCGATTTACGGCCTGCTCCTCCGGCGCATTCTGCGCGCCGCCGGCTTTTTCGATGTCACGAATGCGACCTTTGTAGTTGTATCCGCCAATACTGCTTTCGATCTGCATGTCAGTGATTCCGCGTTCAAAAGTTAACGAAAAGTTAACGAAAAGTTAACGGTGCGGACTTGCGTGAGCCTTGCGTCTGCTGCGCTGCAGCGACAGGGAAGGGTTGACAGGCGGCGAAGTGGCGCTTCGTTTTTGCCTAATGGAGACGGGCAGGGACCTAATGAAGACGGGCAAGGAGGAGGTTGCCAGCTTTGTCCCTCGCGGCATTGCAGCCCGGTTTAAATTTCTGCCGCCATAAACACCTCGCTCCCGTCATTCCGGCCTGGAGCCAGATTCCAGCCGGCGCGCATCTGCGCGGCAAGAGAGTCCTTTCAGTCCAAGGACTTGGCCTGGCTGGATAACGGCTCAAGGCCGGTATGACGGAAAGAGGAAATCTCGCGGACGCGCCAATCCGTCTGGTGTCGGATTATGCCGTTTCCTTCTCCATCGGCACAACCGTTTCCTGGAGCTTCTCCGGTTCCTCCGCCGTTTCCGCCTTCACCTCCACCTCCTGCGGCGCCGGCGTCACCATGGCGGCCACCAGCGTGTCGAGCCCGATGCTGCCGACCGGTTTGCCGTCCTCGTCCACCACATGAGCCTGCGTCTCGTTGGCTTCAGAGAGATCGCGGGCGATGGTTTCGAGCGTTGCGTTCTCGGGGACCGGCATGCCCTCTGGCTTGCTCTCCAGCGGCTCCATGACCGTGTTTGCCTGCAGCACGCGGCCGCGATTGACGTCGCGCACGAAGTCGGTGACGTAACCATCGGCCGGTGAAAGGATGATGCTCTGGCCGTCGCCCTGCTGCACCACTTCGCCGTCTTTCAGGATGGCAATGTGGTCGCCGAGCCTGAGCGCCTCATCCAGATCATGGGTGATGAACACGACGGTCTTCTTCAACTCCTGTTGCAGATCGAGCAGCATCGTCTGCATATCCACGCGGATCAGCGGGTCGAGAGCCGAATAGGCCTCGTCCATCAGGAGAATATCGGCATCGTTGGCAAGCGCCCGCGCAAGGCCTACACGCTGCTGCATGCCGCCGGAAAGCTGGTTCGGATAATAGTCTTCGTAACCGGCAAGGCCGACACGCTCCAGCCAGTAGCGGCCCTTTTCCTCGCTCTTGCTGCGCGGCACGCTCTGGATATCGAGGCCGTAGACGCTGTTTTCAAGCACGGTGCGATGCGGCAGAAGGCCAAACTTCTGAAACACCATCGCCGTTTTGTGGCGGCGGAATTGCCTGAGCGCCGAGGTGCTCATGCCGCAGATATCCTCGCCGTCATAGAGAACTTCGCCGGCGGTCGGGTCGATCAGCCGGTTGATGTGGCGGATCAGAGTCGACTTGCCGGAGCCTGACAGGCCCATGACGACGGTGATCTTGCCGCCCGGCATGGTGATGTTGATGTTGTTGAGGCCAAGCACGTGATTGTGCCTGTCGTTCAGCTCCACCTTGTCCATGCCTTTACGCACCGCTTCGAGATATTTCTCGGGATGCTTGCCGAAGATCTTGTAAAGATTCCTGATTTCGATGCTTTTAGCCATGGGAGACCTCGCGGTATTTCTGCAGGCGCTTGCCGAAAGCCTGGCTCGCCCGGTCGAACATGATGGCGATGGCGACCAGAGCGAAACCGTTCAGGAAGCCCACCGTGAAGAACTGGTTGTTGATGGCCTGCAGCACGTTCTTGCCGAGCCCGCCGACACCGACCATGGAGGCGACGACGACCATGGCGAGCGCCATCATGATGGTCTGGTTGATGCCGGTCATGATGGTCGGCAGTGCCAGCGGCAGCTGTACGTTGAACAGCTTCTGACCGTTGGAGGAGCCGAAGGCGTCTGCCGCCTCAAGCACTTCCCGGTCCACCAGGCGGATGCCGAGGCTGGTGAGGCGGATGACCGGCGGAATGGCATAGATCACCACTGCGATCAGGCCCGGAACCTTGCCGATGCCAAAAATCACCACCACGGGGATGAGATAAACGAAGCTGGGCAGGGTCTGCATCACGTCGAGCACGGGATTGATGAGACGTTGCAGGCGTTCCGAACGACCCATCAGGATGCCGAGCGGCAGGCCGATGACGATGGCGATCAGGGTGGCGATGGCCACGATGGAGAGCGTCGTCATGGCATCGCGCCAGAGGCCGACGGCGCCGATCATCAGCAGGGAAAGGGCGGTTCCGGCCGTGATCTTGAAGCTGCGCCCGGCCAGATGCACGATGGCGAGAATGACCAGCATGGTGATGATCCACGGGGTCTGGATGAACAGCCGCTCCGAGGAATTGAGGAAGAGCTGCAGCGGATGCACGACGACATCGATCGCATCGCCGTAATTGCGCACGATATCGCGAAAGCCGTCATCGATCGTCTTGCGCGCCACGCGCATGGTGGAGTTGTCGATCGCCGGGAACTTGCAGAGCAGGTCCGGCAGGTAGGTGCAGAGGGCCATTATTGTTGTTTTCCCTTTGGGTTTTGGGGGAGGTGCGTTGGGCGACGGAGGCTGGGCATGCCCCCCTCTGTCCTGCCGGACATCTCCCCCACAAGGGGGGAGATCGACCAGCGGTGAGAGATACGCCCATCACGCACGTCGCGGATTTGTGAGGAGGGTGCGCCCAGCCGATCTCCTCCTTGTGGGGGAGATGCCCGGCAGGGCAGAGGGGGTAAGCGGCTTGCGCCGACTCCCCCATCAATCCATCACATCGAAGCCTTGATCTTCTCCGCTACCTCGGGCGAAACCCACTTCGTCCAGATGTCCTCGTTGTTCTCGAGGAAATACTCGGCCCCATCTTCGTTGGTGCCTTGATTCTCATCCATCCACGCCAGAACCTTGGCAACGGTGTCGTTGTCCCACTGCCGCTTGCGGATGTAGTCGATGGACGGACCGGCCTTTTCGGCAAAATCCTTGGTCACGACCGTGAACACCTCGGCCACCGGATAGGCATTGGGCTTCGGGTCAGCGCAATCGGGCTTGGCGATGCAGTTGTCGTAGGCCTCGCGGTCCAGCGCCACGCCGTCGTCCAGCTTCACCATATCGTATTTGCCGAGAATGGCCGTAGGAGCCCAATAATAGCCGAGCCAACCCTGCTTTTTTTCATAGGCATTGGAAATCGAGCCATCCAGACCGGCCGCGGAGCCCGTATCAACAAGTGCAAAGCCCTTTTCATCAGCCTTGCGGGCCTTGAACAGGTTGGCGGTGGTTGGCTGGCAGCCCCAGCCCGGCGGGCAGCCGAAGACGGCGCCCTTGCTGGCGTCTTCAGGGGCAGGGAACAGGTCGGGATGCTTCAGCGCGTCTTCCACCGTCTTGATGTCAGGATGGTCGTCGGCGAGATATTTCGGGATCCACCAGCCTTCAACGCCGCCATCGCTCAGGATTTTGACTTCCTGAATGAGGTTGCCGTTTTTCACCGCTTCCTCATAGGGAGCGCCCAGCGTGTTCACCCACATTTCGGGCGCCATGTCCGGCTGGCCCTTTTCGTTCATGGAGGTGAAAGTGGGGGTGGTGTCGCCGCTGACGACGTTGACCGTGCAGTCATAGCCGTTCTCCATGATGAACTTGTCGACGTAAGCCGCGACACCGGCGGATGCCCAGTTCATTTCGGCGATGGAGATGTTGCCACAGGTCTCTGCGGCGTTGGCGGAAGATGCTGCACCGGCAGCGATGGTAAAGCCCGTTACGAGAATGGTCGAGGCCAGGAGTTTCTTCATGAGGAGACCTCCAAGTCTGATGCAGTGTTTTCAATTGGCAAAGCGGGAGCACTGCAAAGCCCGGATTGCCAAGGGCGAACTGACATGGCGCGTGGAAATGCCGAAAAATCCGGCGAGAGACTATCCGCAGAACAAGCCGCGAACTTGCCGCAGAAACAGCGGCGGGAAGGCGCATGAATATGTCAACGGCGTGCATAATACGGCGAAAAAGTGATATTGCAACGCGATATGACGCAAGGCAGCCATGCAGGTGATTTACGGAACGATCTTTCGGATTCAATAATACATGCGGTATATTTTATTACTCAGTAAAAGATCGCAATTATTCACCGAAACAAAATAAAAATTCATTCGATATGTGAGTTTTATTTAAATAAGAAACTGATGGGTAATTTTGTGGAAAAAATAATCTGAAATCGTTTTCTATAGGGTATTTTTATGCAAAACGAGGCGGGCGGCAACGCGTGCCGCCCGGAGTGGAGGTCACACGGCGTCCTTGCCGGCCACTTTCAGCGCGAAGGCATATTCGAAGGCGATTTCCTCCAGGCGCTGGAAGCGCCCCGACTTGCCGCCATGGCCGGCCGCCATGTTGGTTTTCAGCAGAATCGGCGCTTCACCCGTTGTTTTTTCGCGCAGCTTCGCCACCCATTTGGTCGGCTCCCAATAGGTGACACGCGGATCGGTGAGGCCGGAAAGCGCCAGGATCGGCGGATAAGGCTTGGCGGCGACATTGTCATAGGGGCTGTAGGCGGCGATCCAGCCATATTCTTCCGCCGATTCCAGCGGATTGCCCCATTCCGGCCATTCCGGCGGCGTCAGCGGCAGCGTGTCGTCCAGCATGGTCGTCAGCACGTCCACGAAGGGAACGGCGGCGATAATGCCGGCGAATTTCTCCGGCGCCATATTGGCGACAGCGCCCATCAGCATGCCGCCGGCAGAACCACCCTCGGCGATGATGCGCTCGTAAGACGTGAAGCCTTCCTGAACGAGATGATCGGCAGCAGCAATGAAGTCTTTAAAGGTGTTCTGCTTGTGCTCCATCTTGCCGGTTTCATACCATTCGAAACCCTTGTCCTTGCCGCCGCGGATATGGGCGATGGCATAGATGAAACCGCGGTCCGCCAGAGACAGCGTCGTGGTGGAGAAGGAAGCGGGAATGGTGATGCCGTAAGCGCCGTAGCCATAGAGCAGGCAGGGAGCGGAACCGTCGAGCGGCACGTCCTTGCGGTAAAGCAGGGAGACCGGCACCAACTCACCGTCATGGGTAGGGGCCATGATGCGGCGGGTGATATAATCATCAGGGTTGTGGCCTGAGGGCACTTCCTGCGTTTTCAAAAGCGTGCGTTCGCGCGTCACCATGTCGTAGTCGAATAGCTGGCTCGGCGTCGTCATCGAGGAATAGGAGAAACGGATGACGTCGGTGTCATATTCCGCCGCGCCATGCAGGCCAAGCGAATAGGCTTCCTCGGCAAAGGCGATGGAATGTTCCTCGCCCGTGCGGCGGTCACGGATGACGATGCGCGGCAGGCCGTCACGGCGCTCCAGCCAGATCAGATGGCGGGCATAGGCATCGACGGAGAGGATCAGCCGGCCCGGCTCATGCGGCACCACCTCTTTCCAGTTTTCCTTGCCCGGCGCGGTGACCGGGGCTTCCACAATGCGGAAATCCTTGGCATCGCCGTCATTGGTCAGGATGAAAAAAACGTCGCCGCCTTCGCACATCGAATATTCGATGCCTTCCTCACGCTCCGCTACGATAGCCGGTTCGGCGGTCAGGTCTTTCGTGGAGAGAATGCGATATTCGCTGGTCTCGTGGTCGTGAATGTCGATGAAGATGAAATCGTCGAGAACGGACGCACCGACGCCCATGAAGAAACCGGGATCCTTTTCCTCATAGACCAGCCGGTCGGCCGATTGCGGCTCACCGATAATATGGTGGAAGACCTTGGACGGGCGGTGGTTCTCGTCCTGCAGCGTATAGAAGAAGCTCTTGCCATCGGGCGCCCACGCGCCGCCGCCGCCGGTATTTTCGACGATATCGGCAAGGTCTTCGCCGCTTTCGAGGTTGCGGATGCGCAGGGTGAAATATTCGGAGCCCTTGTCGTCGTAACCCCAGATGCCATGGCTGTGATCGGACGACTGGTCGAGGCCGGACAGGCGGAAATAATCCTTGCCCTCGGCCTCCTTGTCGCCATTCAGCAGTACATGTTTTTCGCCGCCGCCGCGCGGGGTGCGGAAATAATGTGGCTGTTCGCCGCCGGTCACGAAAAGGGTGCCATAGGCATAGGGTCCGTCATTGACGGGCACCGAGGAATCGTCCTGCTTGATGCGGCCCTTCATCTCCTCGAACAGCTTTTCCTGAAGCGCCTTGGTGTCGCCCATCGCCGCTTCCATATAGGCGTTTTCCGCCTCCAGATGGGCGCGGATGGCCGGGTCGAGAATGGAGGTGTCCTTGAACATGGCCTGCCAGTTATCGGCCCGGAACCAGGCGTAATCGTCGGTGCGGGTGATGCCGTGATGCGTATCCTGAACCGGCCGTTTTTCGGCGGTCGGGGCGGCGGGCAGGTTCTTGAAAATCGGCAAGGGAAACTCGCTTTCCTGTAAATTTCTTGAGCGGTACCAAGATGTAGAGTGCGGTGTGCGGCCGATCAAGTTTCAAAATCTCCACAGGGGAAATGAGGCATTGGCACAATTTCGTCGGCTTTCGATCACATTTTGGCAATATCCCGCAAATCAGCGATGATGGATACAGGCCAGCCAGCCTGCCGCCCACCACAAGAACAAACGAAAAAACTGACAGGACCCCATGCGAAAGCTTCTTCCCGCTGCCCTTTCTGCCTTTTTCCTTGGCTTGCACGCCTTCAACCCCGCGTTTGCGATCGATGCCAGCGTCATGCGCCAGCTGAATGCGCTGGCCCCCGAAGAGCGTCTGGAACAGCGCTGTGATATCGAGGCGATGGAGCGTATCGCGACGGAGCAGAAGGGCATGAAACCCGACAAGGTCATCGCCTACACCTATGGCGATCCCGAGGTCGGCAAGAACTCCATCAAGGCGCCGGGCGCGGCCTTTAGAAGTGCCGGGGAATGGTACAGGTTGAAATACAAGTGCCAGCTGAAAAGCGACAGCCTCTCCATTCAGTCCTTTGATTACCGTGTGGGCGACAAGATCCCCGAAGAACAGTGGAAGAAGTTGTATCTTTATGACTGATCGCGGAATTTTTCGATTTCAGGTCAGCCTTTAACCGGCGCTTTGGTTGCCGCCGTGCCGCCGCCTCTGTAACCCTGACTTCTGATCGAGGTGAGGGACGTAAACATGGTGACGCGATTTAAAGGATTGTCGGCTTTTCCGATCACGCCGGCTGACGAGGCCGGACGGGTCGATGTCGAGGCCTTTTCTGCCCTGATCGAGCGGCTGGATGGGGCAGCGGTCGATTCCGTCGGCATTCTCGGCAGCACCGGCATCTATATGTATCTCACCCGCGAGGAGAGGCGCCGTGCCATCGAAGCGGCCGCCGCCATCCTCAAGGGCAGGCGCACACTGATGGCCGGCGTTGGGGCGTTGCGCACTGATGAAGCCGTAGCGCTGGCAAAGGATGCGCAGGCCGCCGGCGCGGATGCGCTGCTGCTCGCGCCCGTTTCCTACACGCCGCTGACGCAGGAAGAGGCCTATCACCATTTCGCCGCTGTGGCCGGCGCGACGGCCCTGCCGCTTGTCATCTACAACAACCCGACGACCACCCGCTTCACTTTCAGCGACGAACTTCTGGTGCGGCTCGCCTATATTCCGAATATCCGCGCCATCAAGATGCCCCTGCCGGCCGATTCCGATTATGCCGGCGAACTTGCGCGACTGAGGCCCAAACTGTCGGACGATTTCGCCATCGGCTATAGCGGTGACTGGGGCTGCACTGACGCCACGCTCGCCGGAGGTGACACCTGGTACAGTGTTGTAGCCGGCCTGCTGCCGGTTCCGGCCCTGCAATTGATGCGGGCGGCGCAGGCTGGCGATACGGAGGAGGCAAAAAGGCTCGATGCGGCCTTCCAGCCGCTCTGGGCACTGTTCAGGGAATTCGGCAGCATCCGCGTGGTCTATGCAGCCGCCAATATTCTGTCGCTGACGGTGAGCGAACCGCCCCGGCCGATCCTGCCGCTCACGAGCGCGGAACGGCAGCGGGTGGAAGAGGCGCTGGAAGCCCTGTCGGTGCTCGAAACCGCGCCATAATTCGGGCGCTTTGCGGGCGGATTGCCACGGGAATACACTCTGCCACATTGCGGAAGATGAAAATGCTGCGTCGTCTCATTATTGCTGCCCTGTTTGCCTCTGCCGCGCCCGCTGCCTTTGCGGCAAACGGCCTTGTCGAGCCATCGCTGAAAATGTCGCCGCAGCATGATGGCAAGGTGCGGGTGGCGATGACGCTCGATGCCTGCATGGGCAAGACCGATCATCGCATTCTCGATACGCTGGTGCGCGAGCGCATTCCCGCGACGATCTTCGTGACCGCTCGCTGGCTGAAACACAACAGCGAGGCACTCGCGGTGCTGATGGCAAATCCCGACTTGTTCGAGATCGAAAACCACGGCGAAAACCATGTGCCGGCGGTGGATAAACCCGTGTCCATCTATGGCATTGCCGCCGCCGGCTCTGAGGCTGCGGTGATGCAGGAAGTGGAAGGCGGCCGTCAGGCGATCGTCGCCGCCACCGGCATCCAGCCGCAATGGTTCCGGGGTGCGACGGCGAAATATACGGCGTCCTCCATGACAACCATCAACAGGCTTGGCATGCGGGTGGCGGGTTACTCCGTCAATGGCGATGGCGGCTCGCTGCTCGGTGCCGCTGCGACGGCCAAACATATCGCTGCGGCCAAGAATGGCGATGTCATCATCTCCCACATCAACCAGCCCACCCACGAAGCGGGCGAGGGCGTGGTGAAGGGCCTGTTGGCGCTCAAGGCACGCGGTGTGGTTTTCACGCGGCTGGACGACCCGTCCTTCGCGCCGCCGGGAAACTAGGACGGAGCGTCGCGTCCGTATTGTCATCGAACGTGGCGGATGAGCCTATGCAAGCTCCATCAAAGCCCGTGCTGCGGCTTCATCCGTAATCAGCGTATTGCATCCGATGCGCTTGATCGTGGCGCGGATGGCGATGGCACGATGTGCGCCTCCAGAGGCGAGCACAATGTGTTTGGCCTTGCGCAATGTGTCGAGGTCGATCGCCATGGCGTGCTGATTGATCGGGTGATCGACTGAGCGCCCTTCGGCATCGATGAAGTTGAACATGGTGTCACAGACGCAGCCGGCCTCGACAAGCTCACGCAGTGTCTCCTTCGAAATGAAGCCTTCCGACAGGGAGGTGGAGTGCGGGCCGATATCGCCGCAGGAGACGATGGCCAGATCGAGCGTTTCGGCAAGGTTGTAAAGCGTGGCAAGCCCGCATTTTTCGATCAGCGCCCGTTTTGTCTCGACCGAGTCCACCAGCAGCGGTGCAAGGAACATGTAACATTCCGCGCCGAGCGCGCTCGCCAGCCTCCAGGTATAATCGAGCGGGTTGGTCTGGTGCACGGCGACGATGCCGCCCAGTAGCGAGACGACCTTGCAGTTCTCCCGGCGCGGCGGCCGAAAACTGGAGAGCGAAGCTGTCATGGTGCGGCCCCAGCCGACACCGATGGTGGCGTCGTTCGGCACTGTCTCGGACAGGAACTGACCGAGCGCAAGGCCAACCGCTTTCGCGGTGCCCTCGGCGGTCGTTCTGTCAGCGGAAGGAGAGGGGATGATGACAGCCTCGTCCAGCCCGTAGGCCGCCTCGAGCTGACCTGCCAGCGACACGAAATCCTCGATCCCCTCGTTGATCCAGATCTGCACTTCCGAGCGCTTCATGGCCTCGTCCAGAAGCCGGATCACGGTGGAGCGGCTGATGCCGAGCTTTTCGGCGACATCCTTCTGCGTCATGCCCTGATTATAATAAAGCCACGCCGCCCGCAGCCTCAGCGAAGCCGCTTCGGAATAGGTCGTATGGGTGTCTCTTCTCAGTTTCGCCACGGTTTCCGCCAATTTTTACAGGACCTCGAGTATCGCAGGCGTGAAACTTATGTCAATTGCGATGCGCAAATGTCTTGACTTTCGCGCCTGCGGCTTGCGATAGTTGGAGCCGACGAAACCGCGATTTCGGCCTTGGGCGCACCTTCCGGTGCGGGAACGAAATGACGGCTGAGCAAGTTTTCAAGAGATCATGAAGGATCATCAGATATGACATCCAAACTCGAACAACTTCGCGCCATCACTACAGTCGTTGCCGACACCGGCGATATCGAGGCGGTTGCGCGCCTGAAGCCGGTGGATTGCACCACCAACCCGACAATCGTTCTGAAGGCACTCGGCACGCCAGCGTTCGCCGACGCTGTGAAGGAAGCCGTCGCCTGGGGCAAGAAGCAGGGCGGCCAGTCCGACGCCGTTGTTGCCGCCGTGGCAGACCGTCTCGCCATTTCGGTCGGCGCTGCGCTGGCCGGCCTCGTTCCCGGCCGCGTCTCGACGGAAGTCGATGCGGACCTTTCTTTCGATACCAAAGCCTCCATCGCCAAGGCGCACCAGATCATCGCCTCCTACAAGGAGCGCGGTATCGAGCGCGAACGCATCCTCATCAAGCTTGCCTCCACCTGGGAAGGCATCAAGGCCGCTGAGGTTCTGCAGTCCGAAGGCATCGACTGCAACTTGACGCTCCTTTTCTCGCAGGCCCAGGCAATTGCCTGCGCTGAAGCCAAGGTCTTCCTCATTTCGCCCTTCGTCGGCCGTATCCTTGACTGGTACAAGAAATCGACCGGAGAAAACTACACCGCCGAGACCGATCCGGGCGTTGTTTCCGTGCGCAGCATCTACAATTATTACAAGGCGAACGGCATCAGCACCGTCGTCATGGGCGCGTCCTTCCGCAATGTCGGCGAGATCGAAGCCCTTGCCGGTTGCGACCGCCTGACGATCAGCCCGGCGCTGCTGGAAGAACTGGACAAGGACACCGGCAAGCTGGAGCGCAAGCTTTCGGCTGACAACGTCAAGGCCGAGCCACTGCAGTCCCTGGACGAAAAGGCATTCCGCTGGGCGCTGAACGAAGATGCGATGGCTACCGAGAAGCTTTCGGAAGGCATCCGCCTGTTTGCCAAGGACCTGGTAACGCTGCGCGAAATGGTCCGCAAGGAACTGACGGCCGCCGCGGCTTAAGGGGTGGAGCTAAGGCTTCCGGTGGCCCTGCCACACACGTAACGTCATCCTCGGGCTTGTCCCGAGGGTCAATCCATGCTGCGTGAAATCAATCGGTTGCAGATCCTCGGGACAGGCCCGAGGATGACGAAAACGGGAGATCGCCTCCTCGTCTTTGACCTCGGCGGAACATTTTATGCTCCCACCGCGTTTACGAAGCATAAATCTCCAGTCAATTGAAACGCGATCGGATCCCTGCCGGTCGCGTTTTTTTGGGCTCAGGCGCCGCCCGTGACGATTTCCGAAATGCGCGTCGCGGCCTCCCGGATCAGCCCCTCGCAGGCATCGCGTGTCGGTGCCTTGCCGCCGAGCGGGGTGATGTAAGGGCAGGTGATGACGGCAAGGGCGGTACCGTCGAGCGTCAGCACCGGCGCGGAAATGTTGCGCACGCCGGCAGTCTGAAGGCTGTCCATGGATTCTATGCCGTTTCTGCGCACGGTCGCCAGGCGCTCTGCGAGGCCGGCAGGAACGGTGTCGCCGCTGCCGCGCACCTGCTCGGCGATCATGATCTCGCGCTGTGCGTCCGTCTGGAAGGCCAGAAGCACATGGCCGGAGCCGGTGTGGAACAGGCTCATCTGCGCGCCGACGCGCATGGACATGGCCCAATAGGTCGCAGATTCCTGCTGTGCAATGACGACAACACTGCCCCGGTCGTAAACGGCGAGATGACACGCCTGCTCGGCGCTTGCGGAGAAATCGCGCATGACGGGCGCGGCAAATGAAACCAGCCGCCGGATCGGCGCATGGAAATGCGCCAGTCCGAACATTTTGAGCGTCAGCGAAAACCGGTCGCCGTCCAGCCGGTGGACATAGCCCCGGCGCACCAGCCGATCCAGCATGCGATATAGCTCGTTCGGACTCTTGCCGATCGATTTGGCAATTTCGATCTGCGTCAGCCCACCATCGGTGCGGGCCAGAAGTTCGAGAATGTCCAACCCCTTGTCGAGGGCTGGGGCGCGATATCGGTCGCTGTCGTCTTCAGTCATCTGGCCTCGGTGGTGTTTCGCTGTGCGGCAGGAGCACAAATTGGGTTGCCCGATTGGCGCCATACGCGCAAGTTTGCTTGACGCCATATGAATACCGCGTTTACATATGAATTGTCGATCCATATTTGAGATCAATCGAATTCAGCGGTCCATCGTGAAAGGTGGGCGCGCCTTAGCGGGAGGCTATCCATGGTGCAGGATTTTAACGGCCGGACAGTGGTGATCACCGCCGCCGGTCAGGGTATCGGGCGGGCGACGGCGGAGCGCTTCATCTCGCTCGGTGCGCGCGTCATCGCTACCGATATCAATGAGCAGACGCTTTCGACCCTGGAAGGTGCGGAAACCCGGGTTCTGAACGTGCTTGACGGCGACGGCGTCAAGGATTTCGCGGCCGATATCGGCCATGCGGATGTGCTGTTCAACTGCGCGGGCTTCGTTCATGCCGGCACCATCCTTGAATGCGAGGAGAAGGACTGGGATTTCTCCTTCGACCTGAACGCCAAGGCCATGTACCGCACGTGCCGCGCCTTCCTGCCCGGCATGCTGGAAAAGGGCAAAGGCGCCATCGTCAACATGTCCTCGGTCGCTTCAAGCGTGAAGGGCGTGCCGAACCGTTTCGCCTATACGGCTTCCAAGGCTGCCGTCGTGGGTCTCACCAAGGCGATTGCGGCCGATTTCGTCACCAAGGGCATCCGTTGCAACGCGATCTGCCCCGGCACTGTCGATAGCCCTTCGCTGCACGACCGTCTGCGCGCCACCGGCAATTACGAACAGGCGCTGGCCGACTTCATCGCGCGCCAGCCGATGGGCCGCATTGCAACGCCGGAAGAAATCGCAGCGCTCGTCACCTACCTTGCGTCCGACGAGGCAGGTTTCACCACCGGCCAGATCCACGTGATCGATGGCGGCTGGACGGGCTGATAAAGTTATATGGAAGAAAAGCGAGGCGACCGGGGTGAAAACCGGTCGCCTTTTTCATTCACACGACAGCGCTGCCGGCCATCAGTGCAAGCACGAGGAAGACCAGGAAGATCACCACGGCGATGAAGAACAGGATGCGGGCAACGCCCGCCGCCGCAGCGGAAATTCCGGTGAACCCGAACACGCCTGCGATCAAAGAAATGACGAAGAAAATAAGAGCCCATTTCAACATGGCGCTTCCCCTTTTGCAGAATTTTCCCGAGCCAGCCGCCCCGCGACAGGCTCGGTAAAATGACGCGCAAAAGGCGAAAATGTTCCACACGCCCGCAAAAATCGTTCCTTTAGAAGCCCGCCTCGCTGGCCGCGGATGTGCGGCGCGCTTTCAAGGTGGTGCGGATGAAGGTCGCGACGAAGGTGATGCTCATGAAGAGCACGATTGTCGGGGCAGGGGCGCTGTCGATCAGGAAACTCAGCCAGATGCCTGCAAGCGACGAGGCGGCCGCAACGGTAATGGCCACCAGCAGCATGGCGGAAAAACGCCGGGTCAGCAGGAAGGCGATGGCCCCCGGCGCAACGAGCATCGCCACCGATAGAATGATGCCCACCGCCTTCAGCGCGCCGACCACGGTGAGCGACAGAACCATCAGGAGGCCGTAATGGAGCAGGCGCACCGGCAGACCGATGGCTTTGGCATGCTGCGCATCGAAAGCGTTGACCAGCAGATCCTTGCGCAGCACGCCGAGGAACAGCGTCGCAAGCAGCGCGATGACGCCCGTCTCCAGCATGTCCAAGGCCGCAATGCCAAGCATATCGCCGAAGAGGATGTGGTCGAGATGCACATCGCTCTGCACCTTCACATAGAGCACGAGCCCCAGCCCGAACATGCCGGAAAAGACGATGCCAAGCACCGTGTCTTCCTTGATGCGGCTGTTTTCCTTGATGAAACCTGTTCCAAGTGCGCAGATCATGCCAGCAATGAAGGCGCCGATGGAAAGCGGTAGGCCAACGATATAGGCCACCACCACGCCGGGCAGCACGGCGTGGGAAACCGCATCCCCCATCAACGACCAGCCCTTCAGCACCAGAAAGCAGGAAAGCATTGCCATCGGCACCGCGATCATCAGCGTGATGGCGAAGGCATATTGCATGAAGGGCAGCTGGAACGGCAGAATGGCCAGTTCGAGATATTCACTCATGGCGCTTCCTCCAGCGCCTTGCGGGCCTTGGCTTTGGACGCAAGCAGGCCGTGTTTCGGCGCGAAGATGAAGGCGGCGAGGAAGATCGCCGTCTGCAGCACGACAATGACGCCGCCCGTCGCGCCATCGAGGAAATAGCTGAGATAAGCGCCGACGAAGCTGGTGGCCGCGCCGATGACAAGGCTCATCAAGATCAGCCGCTCGAAACGGTCGGTCAGGAGATAGGCCGTCGCGCCCGGCGTCACCACCATGGCGACGACCAGGAAGGCCCCGACCGTCTGCAATGCGGCGACCGTCGAGGCGGCAAGCAGGGTGAAGAAGATTACCTTCAGCACTTCGGGTTTCAGGCCCACGGTGCGGGCATGGTTCTCATCGAAGAAGACCACCATGAAGTCGCGCCATTTCAACGAGAGGACGAGGAGGCTGATGCCGCCGATCAACGCCAGCTGGATGGTGTCTTCGGTGGTGATTGCGAGAATATTGCCGAGCACGATCGTCTGGATATTCACCGAGGTGGGAGACAGCGACACCATGAAGAGGCCAAGTCCGAAGAAGGAGGTGAAGATCAGCCCGATGATCGCGTCTTCCTTCAGCCGCGTTTTCTGGTTCAGAAACAGCATCGACCCGGCCGCAAGCCCACCGGAGAGAAAAGCGCCGAGCGAAAAGGGCAGGCCCAGCATATAGGCGCCCGCGACGCCGGGAACGATGGCGTGGGACAGCGCATCGCCGATCAGCGACCAGCCCTTCAGCATCAGATAGGCGGAGAGAAAACCGCAGACGCCGCCCACCAGCGCGCTGACCCAGATGGCGTTCAGCATGTATCCATAGGTGAAGGGCTCAAGAAGACTGTTTATCATCAGCCTTGTCCTTCGATGCGCGTCGGAATGTTTCCTTCTGGCCGTTCCGGCCATAGATCACGAAGGGCCGCTCGTCATCGGTGATGACTTTGAGACGGCGCGGATCGGCATCGTCATGCAGCTCCGCGCCGCCGAGAATGAAATGTCTCAGGCTGCCGCCGAAGGCATTTTGCAGGTTTTCTTCGGTAAACGTATCCTCCGTCGGGCCGGAAGCAAGGACCGTCCCCTTGACGAAGACGGCGCGGTCGCAGAATTCAGGCACGCTGCCGAGATTATGGGTGGAGACCAGCATGACGCGGCCTTCGTCGCGCAGTGCCTTCAAAAGGGCAACGATCTGCTCTTCCGTCGTCACGTCGACACCGGTGAAGGGCTCATCCAGAAGGATGACCTGGCCTTCCTGCGCCAGCGCGCGGGCGAGAAACACCCGCTTCTTCTGGCCGCCGGAGAGTTCTCCGATCTGTCGTTTTCGATAATCGAGCATGTTGACGCGTTTTAGCGCGTCCTCGACCATCCGGTGGTCGCGTTTCGAGGGGATGCGGAGGAAATTCATGTGGCCGTAACGGCCCATCATCACCACATCCTCGACCAGCACCGGGAAGCTCCAGTCCACCTCTTCCGCCTGCGGCACGTAGGCGACAAGGTTCTTCTTCAGCGCCTCCTTCACCGGCAGGTCGAAAATGGAAACGGATCCGGCCGCCAACGGCACGAAACCCATGATCGCCTTGAAAATCGTGGACTTGCCGGCGCCATTGACGCCGACAAGTGCAGTGATGGTTCCGCGGGGGATGGAGAAACTGGCGTTGCGCAAAGCGGTGTGGCCGTTGCGATAGGTGACTGTCGCATTTTGAACCGTCAGGCCGCCGCCTGTTTTCTTACTGCTCATTCTCATGAAGACAGGCCTTTGGCGATGGTTTCGCTCGTCACGCGCAGCAGGTCGAGATAGGTCGGCACCGGACCATCGGCCTCGCTCAGCGAGTCGACATAGAGGATGCCGCCATAGGCCGCGCCGGTCTCCTTGGCCACCTGCTGGGCGGGATCGGGCGAAACCGTGCTCTCGCTGAATATGACCCTGATATTGTGCGCACGCATGGCGTCGATCACGCCGCGCACCTGTTGTGGTGTGCCCTGACTGTCGGCATTGACCGGCCAGAGGAAGAGTTCCTTCAGACCAAAATCCCGGGCGAGATAGGAGAATGCCCCCTCGCTTGTGACCAACCAGCGCTTGTCTTCAGGCAGGGACGACAGCGCATCGCGGATTGGCTGCACGGTCGCCTTGATCTTGTCCGAATAGGCCTTGGCATTGGCGGCGTAGATATCGGCATGGGCAGGGTCGACTTGTGCAAGACCCTTGCGGATATTCTCTACGTAGATCAGGGCGTTATCGGGCGACATCCAGGCATGGGGATTGGGTTTTCCCTGGTAGGCCCCGCCGCTGATCGCCATCGGTTCCACGCCGTCGCTCACCGTCACATCGGGAACGCCGGAGAGGTTGGCCAGGAACTTCTCAAACCACAATTCCAGATTGAGCCCATTGCGCAGGACCAGGTTCGCCTTGCGGGCCTTGAGAATATCGCGCGGCGTGGGTTGGTAGTTGTGAATTTCGGCGCCCGGCTTGGTGATGCTCTCCACGTCCGCCGCCTCGCCCGCCACATTGCGCGCCATATCGGCGATGATGGTGAAGGTCGTCACGACCACGGGTTTTTCTTCGGCAAGCGCCACGCCCGGGATGAAAAGAGAAAGGGCGAAAACGGCATGCCGGATTTTATGGAAGTTCAAGGAGCTCTCCAGATTTTGTTGCAACTAATTCGCAATACCATCGGCCATAAAGTCATTCTTGTCAACGCTATTGCAAATCATTCGCAATTCAGGAGATTTTGGAAATGTCCGAAAATGACGCGTTTTTGCGCGGGCTGGGCATCGAGGATTAAACTTTTTTCAATGAGAAAGCGGCACTATCGCAAGGCTCGGACAGCGTGGTCCGAAGCTTGTCCTGCGCGTGTTCCTCATCCATCGAGCCACGTTGTGGGGCGAGGGCGCAAAACGGGGTACTTGATGTCAGGATGTTGCGGGTGAAAGCTGTATTCGGACGAATGCGGTTTTCGCGCAAGCTCGTTATGATCGGAGGCGGGATCCTGCTTTTGGCAGGTGCGACCGGTTCTGCTGCCGTTTTCATCGGCAGCGAGCGGCTGCTCGGCCCATCCTATGCCGCCACCAACGGGCTTTCCTGCGACGCGGTCCAGACGGTCAACATCCGCAAGAACGGCGCCCTGTGGGTGCGCAAATTTGTCCGCACCAGCGGTGGAGACGGCAAGGAGCGGTTGAAAACCGCCTTGCGCGTCGCAAAAGCCGTCTATGACAAGCAGAAACCCGATCTCGTTCAGGTATCCGTCCTCGACGCCAACGGGCCGCAATTACGGTCAGAAATGCGCGGCCGGGCGATTGCCGCCCAAGTGGTTTTCATTCCCGATCTGGCGAAAATTCCGGAAGGCGCGGATGCACACCGCTATTCTGCCTATTATTACGATGGTGCGGCCAACGCCAGCGGGCAGTTCTACGGATTGCGCATCGATCTTCCGCTCGAAGACACCGAAGCCATGGCGGCGGGCCTCAGCGATTTCACCGACTGTGCATCGCCCGTCACCGACACTGAAGGCGGCGGTCACGACGGCAAGTCCTCCAAGGGACACGGTGAAGGCAAGGGCCACGGCGAAACCAAGGGCGAGGCGGCTGCCGAACATGGCGCGACCCCAGCCGAGACCGGCCACGGAGAAGCAAGCCCCGAAACCGATCGCGACACGCCATCTCCCGAAGCGCACGGCGAAACCGGCACCGACGAACTCCTGACCTCAACGCCGGAAGCCGATGGCGGCAGCATCTTCAGCCTGAGTTACCTCAAGTCCCTGATCTTCGGCAAAGGCTCGACCACCGCACAGGCGGCGGAGGAGAAGCAGGCGGGCGAGGCGGCGGTGGCAGAGGAAGCTGATGGCGAAAAGGCCAAGACGGGGCATTGACAGGGCTTCGGTTGCGGCGCAGGCGTTCCTGTTTCATGCCGGCGGCATGCTCAGCCGACACTGCCTTGTCATGCTTGCGTCTGTGCAAAGTTTGTCCGGTCTGTATTTCCGGATACGCCGCATGGCATTGAAATCTATGGTGAAGGGTGAATATTCACCCTTCACCACCAACTTCAAGTGATTGCAGCTTGCCCGGAATTCTCAACCGGGCAGCGCTCTTAGTTCCTCAATCCGCCTTGTTGCGGCGGGCCGGGAAGAGGATGACGTCGCGGATCGACGGGGCGTTGGTGAGCAGCATGATCAGGCGGTCGACGCCGATGCCGAGGCCGCCGGCGGGCGGCATGCCCTGGTCGATAGCGTCGAGGAACTCGTCGTCCAGCTGCTTGTCCTTTTCGCCGCGGGCGTGGGCCTGTTCCAGCTGCTTCACCATGCGGCGGCGCTGTTCTTCCGGATCGTTGAGTTCGGAGAAGGCGTTGCCCACTTCCCAGGCGTTGCAATAGCTTTCGAAACGCTCGACGAGGCGCGGTTCGCCCGGCACTTCCTTGGCAAACGGCGAGATGTCCTTCGGAAAATGCGTAACGTGGCTTGGCTGGATCAGCGTGCCTTCCACCTTCTCTTCGAAGATGAAGGCAAGGCATTCGCCCCAGGTCCAGTCCTTCTCGACGGCAAAACCGGCGGCCTTGGCGGCAGCGCGCGCTTCTTCGTCGGTCTTGATGGCGAGGAAGTCGATACCGGTTGCTCCCTTCACCGCATCGGGCATCGGCACGCGCTTGAACGGACCCTTGAAGGAAATCGTCTGGCCTTGGAATTCCACCTCGGTGGTGCCATGCAGCGAGATCGCCAGCGTCTCGAACAGCCGCTCCACGAGACCCATGATGTCCTCGTAATCGGCATAGGCCCAATAGCACTCCATCATGGTGAATTCAGGATTGTGCCGTGTGGAAACGCCTTCGTTGCGGAAGTTGCGGTTGATTTCGAAGACCTTGTCGGAAAGGCCTGATACCAGCGTGCGCTTCAGGAACAGTTCCGGCGCGATGCGCAGATACATGTCCATCTTCAGCGTGTTGTGGAAGGTCTTGAACGGGTCGGCCGTCGCGCCGCCATAGACGGTCTGCAGCATCGGCGTTTCGACTTCGAGGAAACCTTCGGCCTCCATGAAGCGGCGAATGCCGGAGAGGATCTTCGAGCGTTGCAGGAAGCGCAGCTTGGATTCCTCGTTGGAGAGAATGTCGAGGTGACGCTTGCGGTAACGCAGCTCGATGTCGGAGACGCCGTGCCACTTTTCGGGCATTGGCAGCAGCGACTTCGTCAGCATGGTGATTTCTTCGGCATTGATCGTCAACTCGCCGCGCTTGGTGCGGCGCACCTTGCCGGTCACGCCGATGATGTCGCCGATATCGATCATCGGCAGCAGGTTGCGCGCCGCTTCCGGCGTCGTATCCTTGTGCGAGAAAATCTGCACCTTGCCCGAGGCGTCATGGATGTCCATGAACATGCCGGAATTGCGCGAGGAATAAACGCGGCCCGCCACGGTCACCGTATCACCGGTTTCGACGTCGGCTTCGATGTCAGCGTATTTTTCCGCGAGTTCCGCATTGCTCATCGTGCGGTGGAAATGCGCCGGATAGACGTCGCCGATCTGCTCGCGCAGCAGCGCAAGTTTCTGGCGGCGCACTTCTGTCGCGTCGGAGGAAAGGGCGGTGGTTTCGGTCTTGGTGTCGGTCATCGTGTTCGCCTTTAGCGGGCTTGTTCGTTGCGGTTACCCGTGGCGCTCTGGATCACCCCCCTCTGTCCTGCCGGACATCTCCCCCACAAGGGGGGAGATCGACAAGCGGCTGGCACCTTGCCCATGGATCGAGCGGGTTCAGCATCCGATCTCCCCCCTTGAGGGGGAGATGCCCGGCAGGGCAGAGGGGGGTACCCCAAGCATAGGGGTATATTTCAGTGTGCTGCCGTCACCGCCAGCACGTCATCATCAGCTTCCGCTGCCAACCATCGTGGACACGACGGTAATCGCAGCCTTCAGGCGCTGCCGCACGACGGAGCGGCCAAGCAGCGCCATCGAGTCAAACAGCGGCAGCGAGCGCGACGACCCGGACATGGCGACAAAAAGCGGCGGCGTGACGACGCGCAGCTTCTTGCCGGTCCGTTCCGCCACATCGCGCAGCTCGGCCTCGATGGCTTCCACATTCCAGTCAGGCATCTTTTCGAGGTCTGCGGCAACGGTGGTGAGGATCTCGTGGATTTCCTCCGGCTTGCTCTTCAGCCCGGCAAAGGAAGCGGGTGTGAGACCAGCGTCGCTTGCGAGCAGGAAACCGGCAAGGTTCGGCAGCTCACCGAGCTTGGAGACGCGGCTCTGCGCAAGCTTCAGGCCCTCGGTCAGGCGGGAATTCTCCATCGCCCATTCCAGTGTGCGGGCAATGAACTCTTCCGGCGAAAGCTTTTCGCGCAGCCAGCGGCCGTTCAGCCAATCCAGCTTCTGGATATCGAAGATGGCGCCGGCCTTGGAGAGCGCTTCCGGGTCGAACTTTGCGGCGAGCTCGTCCATGGTCAGAAGCTCTTCGCCTTCGGCGATCTGGATGAAGAACAGGCCAAGGAAGTTCATCAGCGCTTCCGGCAGGTAGCCGAGCGCGGAGTAATAAGAGATCGAGGTCGGGTTCTTGCGCTTGGAAAGCTTGGACTTGTCGGCGTTGCGCATCAGCGAAAGATGCATGAACACCGGCTCCTGCCAGCCAAAATAACGGTAAAGCAGGATGTGCTTGGGCACGGACGCCAGCCATTCTTCGCCGCGCGCCACATGGGTGATCTTCATCAGATGGTCGTCGATGACGTTGGCCATGTGATAGGTCGGCATGCCGTCGGCCTTGATCAGCACCTGCATGTCGACGGAATCCCACGGGATCGACACATCGCCATAAACACCGTCATGGAAATCGCACGAGCCTTCGGTCGGGATTTTCATGCGCACGACGTTCGCTTCACCGGCGGCAACCCGGGCGGTCACTTCTTCGGCCTTCAGGTTGAGGCAGTGGCCGTCATATTTCGGCGGCTTGCCGGCGGCGCGCTGGGCTTCACGCATCTGCTCCAGCCGCTCGGGCGTGCAGAAACAGCGGAAGGCATGGCCTTTTTCGAGAAGCTCTTCGGCATAGGGCCAGTACATCGCCTTGCGCTCTGACTGGCGGTAAGGACCGTAAGGACCGCCGACATCGGGGCCTTCCGACCAGGTAAGGCCGGTCCAGCGCAGCGCTTCCAGCACCTTCTGCTCATATTCGAGGGTCGAGCGGGTGGCGTCGGTATCCTCGATGCGCAGGATGAACTCGCCGCCGTGTTTCTTGGCGAAGAGATAGTTGAACAGCGCGATATAGGCGGTGCCGACATGCGGCTCGCCGGTGGGGGAAGGTGCAATGCGGACGCGAACGCCGGAAGTGGTCATGAAATTCACTCGTCGTGGACGTGGCAGTGACATCGGAGCGTTTTACCCAGATATCACGGAGTTTTCGTTTGGATGCGGCAGGACATCATGTCGAAAGGCGAAAAGAAAGCGCCTTTTTCATATTCCCGTTCGGCTTCGGCTTAGGCCATATTCTGCCGCAGGCGTCAAGGAAATATGGAATCTGAGGCCCCGCCGGGCACTAGCGACCGGCCTTAATTGACCGGCCAGACATAGAGCAGCATCGGGATGCTGACGATGACGATCATGATCGACAATGGCAGGCCAAGGCGCGGGTAGTCGCTGAAACGATATCCGCCCGGGCCCATGACCAGCGTATTGCACTGGTGGCCGATGGGGGTGAGGAAATCGCAGCCAGCGCCGATCGCCACCGCCATCAGAAAGGCCTCCGGCCGGAAGCCGAGCGTGGTGGCGAAACCGGCAGCGATGGGGGCCATGACCAGAACCGTGGCGGCATTGTTGAGAAAAGGCGTTACCGCCATGGCGGTGAGCAGGATCATGCCGAGCGCGGCAAAGGGCGGCAGACCCTGCGCCGCATGCCCGAGCCAGCCTGCGATCAACTCGCTGGCGCCGCTGGTGCGTAGACTGTCGCTGACGGGAATGAGGGCGGCGAGCATCACAAGGATCGGCCCATCGACGGATTTATAGACCTCGGTGAGCGGAATGGCGCCGACCACGATCATCAGGAAAGCAGCCGCGAAAAAGGCGACGGAGACCGGGACCAGCCCGCTGCCGGCGGCCAACATGGCGGCGGCAAGCACGATGACCGGCAGAAATGCGCGGCGCTGAACGCCAAGCAGGATTTCCCGTTGCGCCAGCGGCAGCAGCGAAAATTCCTGCAAGACCTGAGGCAGGTTCTTGCGGCCGCCCTGTAGAAGGATGACATCACCGGCCTGCAATGTCAGTTCCGACAGCCGCTGGCTGACGCGCTGGCCGCGCCGGCTGACCGCGATGAGATTGACGCCGCGGGTATAGGAGAGTGCGAGTTCGCGCGCCGAAATGCCGTTCAGAACCGATTCATTGCTGATGACGGCTTCCATCGAAATGAGGTCAGGCGCTTTCTGGCCGTTCTCCATCAGCGGCTTGCCCGAGAGAAGTAGCTTTGCCTGCGATACGATGCGATCGAGCCCCTCCGGGCTGCCTTCGAGCATAACCGTATCGCCCGCCTTCAGCTTCACGTCGGGGAAGGGCGAGATCCGCCTCGGTCCGCGCAGGATGGTGCTGGCAATGACATCGCCATCCGCCTGCTTGAGAAGCTCGCGCAGCGGCCTTTCCGAAAAGGTGCTATCTGCGGGCAGCGTCGCTTCGGCTGTGTAGGCGGATTGGTCGAGAATATCCTCCACCGATGCCTTTTCCCGGTTGCGTACCGGCAGCAACCGGTAACCGAACGTCAGGAAGATGATGCCGATGACGGTCAGGCCGGCCCCGACAGGCGTGAAGTCGAACATTGAGAAGCTTTGCCCCGTCATCTCTTCTCGCAGGCGGGAGACGACGATGTTTGGCGAGGTGCCGATCTGCGTCATCAGCCCGCCGAGAAGCGCGGCAAATGCCATGGGCATCAGATAATAGGAAACGGGGCTGCCGGACTTGCGGGCGAACTGAAAGGCAACCGGCATCATGATGGCGAGGGCGCCGATATTCTTGATGAAGGCCGACATGACGGCAACGACGATCATCAGAAAGGCAAGCTGCAGGCCTTTGGAGTGCATTTCGGGGAAATATTTCTTGATCGTCATGTCGACGATGCCTGAACGCGCCACCGCCGAACTGACCACCAGCGCGCTGCCGACGATGATGACGATATCATCGGAAAAACCTGAAAACGCCTTGTCGAAGGGCACGACGCCGAGTGCAATCGCCACCAGGAGCGCACTGCACGCGACGACGTCGTAACGGAACCTGTCCCAGATGAACGCCACCATCATGCCGGCGATGACGGTAAAGGCGAGAATCTGGTCTGTCGTCATGTTGGCTCATGCTTTCGAAGGTGAGGCGGCGGGGAGAGGCTATATCGGTGAAGATACCGGAGAACGCAACGTAGAGTGATGCGGTTCCTTTGCTGGAACTGAGGGTTCATGCATCCTCCGTCATGCCGGACTCGATCCGGCATCCAGCCGTCGCGCGTCTGCGCGGCGAGAGGAGTTTTTTCAGCCCAAGGACTTGGGCTGACTGGATGCCGGATCAGGTCCGGCATGACGGAGAGGAGGGCGGCGTTAGAGAAGATAATGAGCGATATCGTCCCATTCCGGATTGAGATCTTCAATCAACTTGATCTTCCATGCCCGCGGCCAGTTTTTTATATTCTTTTCTCTAGCAATCGCGTCGGTGACGAGATCGTATGTCTCGAACCAAACGAGAGTCTTAACCCCATAACGGGTTGTGAATCCGGGCGTCAGGTTGTTCTGATGTTCATATAAACGGTGAGAAAGGTCGCTTGTTACGCCAGTATAGAGCGTACCGTTTCTTTTGGATGCAAGAATATAAACATAACCTTGGCGCATGATGAAAGCATGCGCAACGCCCATTGTTTTGACAAGGGGCCAATTTATCTCCGTCATACCGGCCCTGAGCCGGTATCCAGCCGACGCGCGTCTGCGCGGCGTGAAGGGTCTTTCCAGCCCAAGGACTTGGGCTGGCTGGATGCCGGATCAAGTCCGGCATGACGGAGGAGCGTGCGATCAATGCACCGTTTTCGTCCCCGCCTTCTTGCGGCTTCTTGCATTGCGGGCCAGCATATTGAGCAGTTCCACCAACGCCGAAAACGCCATGGCAGCATAGACGTAGCCCTTGGGAACATGGAAGCCCATGCCTTCGGCGATCAGCGTCGTGCCGATCATCATCAGGAAGGCGAGCGCCAGCATGACGATGGTGGGATTGCGCTCGATGAAGTTGGCCAGCGGGGTTGCGGCCAGCAGCATCACTGTCACGGCGACGATGACGGCGACGATCATGATCGGCAGATGCGGTGTCATGCCAACGGCGGTGATGATGCTGTCGACAGAGAAAACGAGGTCGAGCAGCAGAATCTGGCCGATGGCGGCGCCGAAATTCATCGCGGCCGGACCACCCACCATGTCTTCCTTGTGGTCTTCAGGGTCGACATTGTGGTGAATTTCCTTGGTCGCCTTCCAGACGAGGAAGAGACCACCGGCAATCAGGATCATGTCCTTCCAGGAGAAGGGATGGCCAAAGGCTTCGAAGACCGGTGTTGTGAGCTGCACGATCCAGGCGACGGTGCCGAGCAGGCCAAGGCGCATGATGAGCGCGAGACCGATGCCGATCTTGCGGGCTTTTTCGCGCTGTTCGGGCGGCAGCTTGTTGGTGAGGATGGAGATGAAGATCAGGTTGTCGATGCCAAGCACGACCTCCATGACGATCAGCGTGACGAGCGCCACCCAGGCGGCGGGGTCGGACAGGAGAGGGAGAACGGACTCCATCAGGGAAATTTTCCTTTCAGCAACAAGGCCAACCGAATATTCGGTGGGTGGAATTTATAGCGCAATACGCGAGAAACAAGGAGATCGCGTCTCCGATGCGCATAATTTCATCGAAATTTCGCGCAGTCCGCGTATCGGCGCTTGCGCCGTTGCTGAATGATCTCAGGCCTTGTCGGTTCCGTAGGCGGCCATGAATACCCTGATGGCGCTGGCGATCACCCGGTCAAGCTCCTCTTCCGGAACCGGGCCGTCGATTTCGCCGAAGAGGCGCAGCTTGAAAAACGTGCCG
The DNA here is from genome assembly GCF_007680755.1 of Agrobacterium sp. DE0009. NCBI lineage: Bacteria > Pseudomonadati > Pseudomonadota > Alphaproteobacteria > Hyphomicrobiales > Rhizobiaceae > Agrobacterium > Agrobacterium sp. DE0009. The sequence continues at coordinate 1,035,816 of NZ_VEIU01000001.1, read as the reverse complement.
GTGGAAAGCTCGATATATTGCCGCGCAGCCAGCTCCACATCATCCACTTTCAGGTGGCCAAGCGCGATGTGGTGCTCGATGAAATCCTGAAGCACGGTACGGACATTGTTGGGCGCGGCGATGAAAAAACGCTGCGCGAGCTTGGGCATGCGGTCGATGACGCCGATAACCGAGCGCATGGCCGGGACCATGTCGGAACAGATCATCTTGTTCGCGAAGGCCTTGCCGAACTGTTTAAGGCCTTCGCGCACCTCCTCGGTGCCGGCCAGGATGTTGCGCATGGACGTTGCGAATTCCTGGCGATGCTGGTCGACGAGGGCCGCGAACAAATCCTCCTTGTTGGAGAAATAGACATAGATCGTGCCCTTGGAAACGCCGGCTTCCCGCGTGATGTCGTTCATGCTGGCCGCATCGAAGCCCTTGAGCTTGAACACGCGCCACGCGCCCGCCAGAATCTGGTCGCGTTTGGCCGGGTCTTCGCCTGCTGCAAAACGCCCGGCGGTGTTGCCCGGACAGACCGTTTCCGTTTGCGTGTCCATATCCCTGTCTTCGCCTGCCATCCCTGCCGCCTCATAGCACCACAACGGCGTAAAAAAATTAACCGAACGTCGAACCAATCGGTTCGATAACACTTGATATGTGTCAGGAAAGAGATTAAGTCAATCGAACCGAACGGTTCAGTTCGAAAAACTTTCTTTAATCTATCACGGTACATTCTCATGTCGGCCCAGAAGAATAGCGCGGTTCGCGCCGTCAACGATGCGGAAGAGGCGGATATCTCCGCCAAGACCGAGACCTCTCCCGCAAAGCCGGCTGAGGCACCGGCTGCGCCACCTGCTCAGACGACGGCTGCGCCGAAGCAGAAGAAGCGCTCGAAGCTTCTTCCCGTCATTGCGATCGCCTTGCTGGCTGGCGCCGGCTGGTACGGTTACAACTGGTGGGTCGATGGCCGCTTTCTGGTCTCGACGGATGATGCCTATATCGAAGGCGATATCGCCGTCATCGCGCCGAAGGTTTCGGGCTATGTCGCCAAGGTGAACGTCATCGAAAACCAGGAAGTCAAGGCGGGTGATCCGCTGGTGACGCTCGATGATGGCGACTATCGCATTGCTCTTGAGCAGGCCGAAGCGCAGATCCGCACCGAGGAACTGTCGCTGAAGCGTATCGACGCCCAGATCATTGGCGGCGAAGCGGCGCTCGAGCAGGCCGTCGCCCAGAAGGGCGCACTGGATGCCGCACTGCGTGGTGCGGAAATCACCCAGAAGCGCGCGAGCGAGCTGCAGGCGAAAGATGTCGGCACGGTCGCCGCGTCCGACAATGCGCAGGTCGCGCTCGATCAGGCGAAGGCGAATGTCGTCGCCGGCGATGCCGCCATCTCCTCCGCCAAGGCCAATGTCGAACTATTGCGCGCCCAGCGTGAGGAAGCCGAGAGCACGATCCGTTCGCTGCAGCTTTCCCGTGACAAGGCCGCCCGTGACCTGTCCTTTACGGTTCTGAAGGCGCCCTATGACGGCGTCATCGGCAATCTGGCGGTGCAGAACGGCGATCTTGTTTCTGTCGGCAAGCGCCTGGCTTCGCTGGTGCCGATGAACGAGCTTTATATCGACGCCAATTTCAAGGAAACGCAGCTTGCCCGCGTCGTGCCCGGTTCGAAGGTGCGCGTGCATGTCGACGCCTTTGACGATGCGACGATTGAAGGCACGGTGCAGTCGATCTCGCCCGGCTCGGGCTCGGTCTTCTCCATGCTGCCGCCGGAAAATGCGACAGGCAACTTCACCAAGGTCATCCAGCGCGTGCCGGTTCGTATCGTCTTCTCCAAGGAAGACCTTGCAAAGCATAATCTGCGCGCCGGCCTCAGCGTCGTTGTCGATGTCGATACCCGCACGGCGCCGGAAGGCACCAGAACGGCGCAAGTTAACCCGGAAGCCAAGTAAGGCGCGTCTCTGACGCACCGTTGAGGGCAAGATCATGGCGGCTACGGTTGTCGGTACGGGCGGGGCGTCCATCCCCGCCGATCCCCCAATGGACAGGCGCAGGCTCATCGCGTTCTTCGCGATGGTCTTCGGCATGTTCATGTCCATTCTCGACATTCAGATCGTCTCCGCCTCGCTTGCGGAAATCCAGGCCGGCCTCGGCGCCGGCTCGGATGAGATCGCCTGGGTGCAGACCTCCTATCTGATCGCCGAAGTGATCATGATCCCGCTGTCGGGCACGCTGGCGCGCATCCTGTCCACGCGCGTGCTGTTCGCCACCTGTGCGGCTGGATTCACCATATCGAGCGCGCTCTGCGCCACCGCCACCAATATCGACCAGATGATCGTGTATCGTGCGATCCAGGGCTTTATCGGCGGCGGCATGATCCCGTCGGTCTTTGCGGCTGCCTTCACCATCTTCCCGCCATCGAAGCGTTCGGTCGTCTCACCAATCATCGGTCTGGTCGCTACGCTTGCACCCACCATCGGCCCGACGGTCGGCGGTTATCTTTCCAATGCCTTTTCCTGGCACTGGCTGTTCCTCGTCAACATCATTCCCGGCATCATCGTCACCATCCTGACCTGGAGCCTGATCGATTTCGACAAGCCGGAAAAGTCGCTCTGGAAGAAGTTCGACTGGTGGGGGCTGATCTCCATGGCGGTCTTCCTCGGCTCGCTGGAATATGTGCTGGAAGAGGGCAACAACAAGGACTGGTTCAACGACGAACACATCGTGCTGGGCTCGGTGGCCATGGCCATCGGTGCTGTCGTGTTTTTCTGGCGCGCCTTCAAGGTGGAATTCCCCGTGGTTGACATCCGCGCCTTTGCGGACCGCAACTTCTCGATCGGCTCGCTCTTCTCCTTCGTCATGGGCATAGGCCTTTATGGCCTGACCTATCTCTACCCGCTCTATCTCGGCCGGGTGAGGGGATATGATGCGCTGATGATCGGCGAGACCATGTTCGTGTCCGGTCTTGCCATGTTCTTCACCGCGCCGATTGCCGGCAAAGTTTCCACAAAGCTCGATCCCCGCGTCATGATGGCCATCGGCTTCATCAGCTTCGGTTGCGGCACCTGGATCATGACGCATGTGACGACGGACTGGGATTTCTATGAGCTGCTGATCCCGCAGATCCTGCGCGGTTTCGGGCTGATGATGTGCATGGTGCCGATCAACAACATCGCGCTCGGCACGCTGCCGCCCGCGCGTATCCGCAATGCGTCCGGCCTGTTCAACCTTACCCGTAACCTCGGCGGCGCCGTCGGCCTTGCCGTCATCAACACCATGCTGTCGCAGCGCACGGATGACCATTATGTGCGGCTGGCCGAACATATCAGCTATTCCAACCCGAAGGCGCTTGAATGGCTGAACAGTGTCGGCGCCAACTATGATTCCTATGGGCTGGATGGTGCCTCCGTCGCGGTCAAGAAAATGGTCGGGATGGTCTCGCAGCAGGCTTGGATATTGGCGTTCGCCGATGTTTTCTTCGCGCTGACGATTTTGTTCGGCAGCCTGATCTTCATGACGATCCTGATCCAGAAACCCAAGGCAGCGCCGCCACCAGACGCGGCGCACTGATAAAATCCCCTCCCATCCACCGCAGAGCTGGGGCCGTTGGAAACAACGGCCCCTTTTTTCTGCCTGTTGGCTTAATGGGGCGAGCGGTTGCCGCGTGTTTCTTCTCCCCCTGGGGGAGAAGAAACACGCGGCAACGCGGGCGAGAGAAAACCGACGGATCGCCGTCTTGCATCGAAATATGAGGTACGTACATCATTTTTCGATTTACGACGGCGGCAAAGCTGGATATGCAAGGGGAGGGAGGAGCCATGAAGCCGACAGTTCACGATATCGCCGAACGGGCGGGCGTCAGCCTTGCCACGATCGATCGGGTGCTGAACATGCGCCCGGGCGTGCATGCGGCCACCCGGGCGAGGGTGGAAGCCGCCATTGCCGAACTGGGTTACGTGCGCGATATCGCAGCCGCCAACCTGGCAAAGAGCCGTAATTATTCGATGGTCTTCATCCTGCCCGGCAATGATAACTCCTTCATGGCGACGCTGCGCGCCGAGGTGCGGGCGGCCGCGAGCCGTTCGCATCTGGAGCGCACGGCAATACGCGTCATAGAGGTCCCGCCATTCAATGCATCGGCGCTGACGGAGGCGCTTGAGGTGGCCCGGCGGGAGAAGCCGTCGGGTGTGGCTTTCGTCGCCACCGATTCTGAAGATGTGGCCGAGGCTGCGGACCGGCTCGCCGATGATGGCATTGCCACGGTGACGCTGGTGTCGGACCTGTCGGGGTCGCGCCGCGACCATTATGCCGGTGTCGATAACGTCGCGGCCGGGCGCACGGCGGCAAGCCTGATGGGGCGTTTCCTTTCAGGGCGCGTCGGCGATGTCGCCGTTGTCGCCGGCTCCATGCTGGTGCGTGACCACCGCGAGCGTCTGGAAGGGTTTCGCACCGTCATCGAAAACGAATTTCCGCAGGTGCGGCTGCTGCCGGTTCTTGAGGGTAGGGATGATCCGCTCACCGTCGAGACGCTGGTGCGCGAGGCGCTTGGCAATGCAACCCTTGCCGGCATTTACAGCCTCGGTGCCGGTAATCGAGGCCTCATCAAGGCGCTTGGCGCCGCCGATGGTGAAAGACCACTTTCCGTCATCGCCCATGAACTCACGGAAAACACTGCCAGTGCGCTGCGGCAGGGGCTGCTGGATGCCGTTCTCAACCAGGATGCCGGCCACGAGGTGCGTAGCGCCATCCGCGTCCTGAAGGCGCGCGCCGATGGCCTGCCCGTTATCGCCGCGCAGGAACGTATCCGTATCGACATCTTCCTCAGGGACAATCTTCCCTGAATAAAACTGCTGAAAGTGGCGCATGGCGCGCCGGAATGGAGAAATATATGTATCTCGGTCTCGATCTTGGCACTTCAGGCGTCAAAGCCCTGCTGATGGACGGCGATCAGAAAATCATCGGCTCGGCCAACGGCTCGCTCGATGTTTCGCGCCCGCATCACGGCTGGTCGGAACAGGACCCTGCCGACTGGATTGCCGCGACAAAAACCGCCGTTGCCGGCCTGAAGCAGAAGTTTCCAAAAGAGCTTGCCGCGGTGAAGGGCATCGGCCTTTCCGGCCAGATGCACGGCGCAACACTTGTCGATGCCGATGGCAAGGTGCTGCGCCCCTGCATCCTGTGGAACGACACGCGTTCCCACGCTGAAGCTGCCGCACTCGACGCCGATCCGCGTTTCCGAAAGATAACCGGCAATATCGTCTTCCCCGGCTTTACCGCGCCGAAGCTTGCCTGGGTGGCGAAGAACGAACCCGAGATCTTCGCGAAAGTGGCCAAGGTGCTGCTGCCGAAGGATTATCTGCGTCTCTGGCTGACCGGCGAATATATCTCGGAAATGTCCGATTCCGCTGGCACCTCCTGGCTTGATACCGGTGCACGCAAATGGTCTTCCGAGCTGCTTGCCGCGACGGGACTCGATGAAAAGCATATGCCGTCTCTGGTGGAAGGCACGGATGAGGCGGGCGTTCTGCGCGCGGAGCTGGCTTCCGAATGGGGGATTTCCGGCCGCGCCGTCGTTGCCGGTGGGGCGGGCGACAATGCGGCCTCCGCCTGCGGCATGGGCACGGTGAAGGAAGGCCACGCCTTCGTCTCGCTCGGCACATCCGGCGTGCTTTTCGCCGCCAATGCCTCCTATCTGCCGAAGCCGGAAAGCGCCGTGCATGCTTTCTGCCACGCGCTGCCAAACACCTGGCACCAGATGGGAGTCATCCTTTCCGCCACCGATGCGCTGAACTGGTACTCGCGCCTCACAGGCCAATCCGCCGCCGATCTGACCGGCGAACTGGGCGAAACGCTGCTTGCCCCGACCGGCGTCACCTTCGCGCCCTATCTTTCCGGCGAGCGCACACCGCACAACGACGCCGCCATCCGCGGCTCCTTCATCGGCCTATCGCATGAAAGCGACCGCAAGGCGCTGACCCAGGCCGTGCTTGAGGGTGTGACCTTCGCGATCAGGGACAATCTCGAAGCACTGAAATCGGCCGGCACCTCAATTTCCCGCGTCACCGCCATCGGCGGCGGCTCGCGCTCGGCCTATTGGCTGGCGTCTATCGCCACCTCCCTCGGCGTGCCCGTCGATATTCCGGCGGAAGGCGATTTCGGCGCCGCCTTCGGTGCTGCCCGCCTTGGCCTGATTGCCGCAACCGGGGCTGATCCGGTGGCGGTGTGCTCGCAGCCGGAAACGGCGCGGACGATTGAGCCTGTGGCTGATCTGGCCGGTGCCTATGAGCAGGCTTACCGGCGGTACCATGCGCTTTATCCGGCTATTCGGGCGCTTTCGCAGTGAGGTGTCGAGGGTGCGGTTTACCCCCCTCTGTCCTGCCGGACATCTCCCCCACAAGGGGGGAGATCGAATTGCTGCGCCGTCCCGGCCATCTCTAACATTGCTGAGGATGCGCCGAAGTTATCGTCTTGCCGATCTCCCTCCTTGTAGGGGAGATGTCCGGCAGGACAGAGGGGGGTAAGCGGCAAACGCTGACCTTAATTTTCAAACACCATTCAAACCCACCCCAAGAGGAGGAACCACCCAATGAGCACAGGCTTCTTCGGCGATATCGCCAAGATCAAATATGAAGGCCCCGATAGCACCAATCCGCTGGCCTTCCGCCATTACAACCCTGACGAAATCGTCGCCGGCAAGCGCATGGAAGATCACTTGCGTTTTGCGGTTGCCTATTGGCACACCTTCACCTGGCCGGGTGGTGACCCCTTCGGTGGCCAGACTTTCGAGCGCCCGTGGTTCGAAGACAGCATGCAGGCCGCGAAACTGAAAGCGGACGTGGCCTTCGAATTTTTCTCGCTGCTCGGTTCGCCGTTCTATTGCTTCCATGATGCCGACGTACGGCCGGAAGGCAAAAACTTCGCCGAAAACACCAGGAACCTCAACGAGATCGTTGATTATTTCGCGCAGAAGCAGGCCGATACCGGCGTGAAGCTGCTATGGGGCACGGCCAACCTCTTCTCCAACCGCCGCTTTATGTCGGGTGCTGCGACCAATCCGGATCCTGACGTCTTCGCCTTCTCCGCCGCAACGGTGAAGACCTGCATGGACGCCACCAAGAAACTCGGCGGCGCGAACTACGTTCTGTGGGGCGGCCGCGAAGGCTACGAAACCCTGCTCAACACCGATCTTTCCCGCGAGCTCGACCAGCTTGGCCGCTTCCTCAATCTGGTGGTGGAATATAAATACAAGATCGGTTTCGAAGGTACGATCCTGATCGAGCCGAAGCCGCAGGAGCCGACCAAGCACCAGTACGACTATGACGTCGCCACCGTTTATGCCTTCCTGCAGAAGAACGGACTCGACAAGGAAGTGAAGGTCAATATCGAGCAGGGCCATGCCATCCTCGCCGGCCATTCCTTTGAGCACGAACTGGCCATGGCCAATGCCTTCGGCATCTTCGGCTCCATCGACATGAACCGCAACGACTACCAGTCCGGTTGGGATACCGACCAGTTCCCCAACAACGTGCCGGAAATGGCGCTCGCCTATTATCATGTTCTTGCTGGCGGCGGCTTCAAGAATGGCGGCACCAACTTCGATTCAAAGCTGCGCCGCCAGTCGCTCGATCCGCAGGACCTGCTGATCGGCCATATCGGCGGCATGGATTGCTGCGCTCGTGGCCTGAAGGCAGCGGCGAAGATGATCGAGGACGGCGCATTGTCGAAGCCGCTCAAGGAGCGCTACGCTAAGTGGGATTCGCCGGAAGCCCAGAAGATGCTGCGCGGCGAGCTGAAGCTCGACGAGATCGCGGCACTGGTCGAGCGCGAGGATATCAATCCCGAGCCGAAATCGGGTCGTCAGGAATATCTCGAAAACGTCGTCAACCGTTACGTTTAAGCATAACGTTCCAAGCTAGTGTGGGGCGGCGGATCTGGCCGCCGCTCCCGTTTTTTCCGTCGCGAAATGTTTCTACCATTTGCAGGTTTTGAGCTTGATCGCGAAGTCCTTTACTTCCTGTACGAAATCTCCTCCGCCTGAGACAATCTCCAGTTCGAAATCGGCGAGTTCTTCTCCGGCGGTTGCCTGTTTCACCACAGCACCCAGATCCGCGAGACCGGCTTTGATCTGATCCGGCGTCAGCGAAAAACCACGCGCGGCCGCATCGGCCCCGATCGCCTCGGCAAGTTCGGCCTCGTTGGTGATATTGGCGAAGCGGGCAAGTGTTGCCGTATCTTTACGGATCTGTGCGTAATAGGCGGCGGCCTGTGTGGTCGTCATGTCTCTGCTCCCGTTGCGATAGAGCGTTTGCGGTGAAGGAAGGTTCAGCGGAAACGCTCTCATTCCATGTTTTCATGAATGCCAGGCGCAAGAGCGTGATGCGCTCCTGCGCCTGGGTTCAGGCAGTCTGCGGCACTGGAGGTTCCGCTGGCCAACTCCATATTCGGCGACAAAAACACTTTGTGACAGGCTGATGAGCTATGCTGGAGCCTCCAGGCGCTATGCATTCAAAGTCATCGTCGTCGGCACCGATGCGGTGGAGACCGTTCTGCCAGTTTTTCGATCCGCAGGACCTGCCCATCGGCATATCGGCGGCATGGATTGTGCGCGCGCTCTCAAGGCAGCGGCGAAGATGATCGAGGACGGCGCGTTGTCGAAGCCGCTCAAGGAGCGCTCCGCCAAGTGGGATTCGCCGGAAGCCCAGAAGATGCTGCGCGGGGAGCTGTAGCTCGATGAGATCGCGGCACTGGTCGAGCGCGAGGATATCAATCCCGAGCCAAAATCCGGTCGCCGGGAATATCTGGAAAACGTCGTCAATCTTCACGTTTGACATCGACAAGAGGGCAGCGTCAGCGCTGCCCTCTTGCGCATCGGCGAAGGGTTACCCGCAGGCGGGCCCTTTACCGGGGGAATGGTTCGACATGTCCACATCCGCGCCCGTTTTTCGGCGGCATGGCGCCAGGATTTGCGCTAGCATTCTTCCATGATGCTGTTCAAACGCCCCAACACCGAAACGCTTTACGCCGCCCTCGTGGCCAAGGACCCCGCCTATGAAGGCGTGGCTTATGTCTGCGTGACGTCCACCAAAATCTTCTGCCGCTTCACCTGCACGGCGCGCAAACCGAAAATCGAGAATTGCCGCTTTCGGGAAACCATCGCCGAATGCCTTGAAGCGGGTTTCCGGCCCTGCAAGCGGTGCAAGCCGATGTTGTCCTACGGCGCGGCCGACGAGACGGTCGCCTCGCTGCTGGCGGCGCTCGAGGAAGACCCGGCGCGGCGTTGGAGAGAGGATGATATCGTGGCGCTCGGCCATGATCCATCGACGGTCCGGCGCGCGTTCAAGCGCCGTTTCGGCATGAGCTTTCTGGAAATCGCCCGCTTGAGGCGGCTTGGCGATGCGGCTGAGAGCATTGCCTCCGGCGAAGCGGTGATTGGTGCGCAGATCGATGCCGGATACGAGTCCGGCAGCGGTTTTCGCGCGGCCATCAACCAGTTCTTCGGGACCTCGCCAGCTGCCATGAAAGGCAAGGGCTTCCTTAAGGGCGCCTGGATCGACACGCCTGTTGGCCCGATGCTCGCCGTTGCCGACGATCACGCCCTGCATCTGCTTGAATTTGCCGACCGGCCGGCACTGCCCGCCGAACTGAAACGGCTGAAGACGCGCACCGGCGCGGATATGGTGCTTGGCCGCACGGCCGTGACCGAAACGATCGAAGCAGAACTTGAGGCATATTTCGCGGGCCGCGCTGCGAATTTCGAAACCCGGCTTGCCGGCCACGGCACGGCTTTCGAGCGCGATGTCTGGCGGAACCTGCGGGCCATTCCAGTGGGCAGGATCGTCAGCTACTCCTCGCTCGCAACATCCATGGAAAGGCCGTCGGCCGTGCGTGCCGTCGCCCGCGCCAACGGCGCAAACCAGATCGCCATCGTCATTCCCTGCCACCGCGTGATCGGCGCCGATGGCAGCCTGACCGGCTATGGCGGCGGGCTGTGGCGCAAGAGGTGGCTGATCGAGCATGAGCGACGCATGGGCGAGCGGCTGGCGCGGGAAATGCCGCTTGCTTCGTGAGCGGGCTGGGTGTTGGCCAAGGGCCGCCCTTTAATACCTGGCGAGGGGGTAAACCACTCGCCAGCGCCGGTAATCGAAAACCAGCATTCAATCCGGCAGGTTCGGCACCACCTTGCGCGACGGGAACAGCTCGCGCGTCACCGTCATGGCAATGAGCGATAGCGGCAGGGCAAGCATTGCGCCGGCTGCGCCCCACATCCACGTCCAGAAGATGATCATGACGAAGACGAGGAAGGGATTGATCTCCATGTTGCGGCCAACGACCGCCGGGAAGGCAAGATTCTCCATCAACAGGTGAACGGTGAAAAAGACGCCCGCTGGCAGCAGTGCAAGGATCATGTTGTCATGGGTGATGATGCCCGCGACGGTGAGCGATATGGTCATCAATGTAATGCCGAGAAAAGGGATAAAGCTCGAAAGAAAGGCAAACAGCCCCCAGAGAAGCGGCATGGCGAGGCCGCCGAAATAGGCGATGACGATCATCGTGACGCCCAGTGCCGCGTAGATGAGGCTAGCCGTCGCAAAATAGGTGCCCAGCACCTTTTCCACCGAGCCGATGATGCGAATGGTTCTCAGCCTTTGATGGCGTGCCGGAAAGGCCATGATGAGAGCCTTGCGCAGGCGCAGGCGGCTGTAGAGAAACATCAGCAGCGCCGCAAGGAAGATGAGGCCCTGAACAATCGCAGGTGTCACGTTTGCGCCAAGCAGGGAGATGATTTCACCGCTCCGCGACAGCAGAGATTCCATCGACATCGAGCCCATGCTGAATGTGGCGGCGGATATATTCAACCAACGAAAATTTTCGACGTAGGGCAGGAAGCGGTCGATGCTGCGCTCGATCAGGGCCGGGCCCTCCGTTGCCAGTTGCGAGATCGGATCGATCAGCGAATTCACTACGAAGAAGATGACGGCCGCGACAAGGCTGGACAGGATGATGGCAACGCCTGCGCCGGGAATGCCGTAGGAGGCCAGTTTTTCGGCCGAGATGCCGAGGATCATGCCAACGACAACAGCCATGACGACGGGCATAAGGATCATCGACAATTCATGAATGACCGCCATGGACATGATCAGGAAAATACCGATGACCGACCAGGCAACAAAAACGTCGAGCGCCTCGCGGCCCAGCGGCTGCTGGCTGCGCGCATCGTCCCGTTGCGACACCGATGCGGGTGTCGCGAGAGGATCAGCGTGGTCTGCGATCAAGGTCGCAGGGCCGGCGTGATCCGGTTTGGCATTCTCATTCATCGGACTATCCCCCAATAAGGCGATTAACGTCCGAGAAATCCGGCGGTTCCGGGGCTGCGCAAATTTCAGCGGCCCCGCTGTCTAGCCTTATGCAGATAGCTTCAGGCCGATGCCCCAGGGGTCTTTCACGACGATCCCGTCGCTTTGCCTTTCCGTGGCAATTTCAAGTCGGTCGAGCGCGGAAATTGCCTGCTCGAGCGCGGCCGGTTCGTTGAATTTCAGCGAGTAGCCGGAAAGGCCGGTCATGTTGTCCTTGCGGGCCACGGCCCCGCGGCTGTTCCAGATATTGGCGGCAACGTGGTGGTGGTAGGCGCCCGACCCGAAGAAACTCGCGCCCGGATAACGCGCCATGATCTTCAGCCCCAGCACATCCTGATAAAACTCATCCGCCTGCGGAATATTGCCGACCTGCAGATGGATGTGGCCGATGGCGGTTCCATCCGCAGCACCCGTGAAGGCCGTCTTCGGCGCGCTGTCGTAAAGTGCCTGAAGGTTGAGGCCGAGTGTCGCCATCTCCACGGTGCCGTCGGGCTGGTAGGTCCATTCGTCAGGGGACCGATCGCGATAGACCTCGATGCCGTTGCCTTCGGGGTCGGCGAGATAGATCGCCTCGCTGACCAGATGATCGGAGGCGCCCTGAAACTGGATATTGTTATGGGCGGCATGCGCCAGCCAGTTGGCGAGATCACTCCGGCTCGGCATCAGGAAGGCGGTGTGGAACAGCCCCGCAGCGTTGCGCGGCGCGCGTTCCGCCGAGGTAGAGGTGGAGAGGGTCAGCAGCGGCTGGCCGCCGACACCAAGCACTTCGCCGCTCGCATTCTTTTCCAGGACCGAGAGTCCGATGATCTTCTGGTAGAAGTCCGAAACACGCGGCAGATCGTGAACGACGAGGTGCGCCTGACCGACATAAGCTGGCCGCGTCAGGGCGAATTGTTTGATTTCACTCATCTTGATCTCCATATTGAATCCGACGCCCCGTCGGGGCGGATCGGTCGCCGAAGGATCGGCCGACGCCGCTTTGCGGCGTTTGTCGAAGGTGAATATGGGCTGCTTTCGTCGTTCAGAAAAGATCGCCTGCAGACGATTGACTGTCCACTATTTGTTGACAATGAAGCTCGTCGGCCTCTTGCGGCTTTGACTTCGATCAAGGCAAAGGCCGCGCTGGCGGGGAATGATGAGCGAGACGGAAATAACGGATCAAGCCACAGGAGACAGCCATGTACAAGAAGATCATCGTACCGGTAGACCTCAGCGCCACTGACAAGGGAGAAAAAATTCTCGAAAAGGCCAAGGCGTTGCTGGACCCGGACGGCGAGATCGTTCTCATCAATGTTGTCGAGGAACTGCCGGGTTACATGGCGATCGATCTGCCTGTGGACCTCATCGAAAATGCCATTAAGGACGCCAAGGCGAAACTCGCCGATCTCAAGGCTAGAAGCGGTTTCAAGGGTAGCCATGAAATCAGAAGCGGTGCGCCCGCGCGCGAAATCATCGCCGCTGCCGAGGAGCACAAGGCTGACCTGATCATCATCGCCTCGCACACGCCTGACTTTACCAACTACTTCATCGGTGCAACGGCCGACCGCGTGGTGCGTCACGCCAAATGCTCGGTGCTGGTGGATCGATAGGCCTGACGATCCAGAGGGGGCGGGCAGGGTTACAGCCCCCAGGCATTTCCAGGAAAAGTAAAATCCGGTTTTCCGTCCGGAAATGCGACAAGCGAGAAGATGGGCTGGAGGAAAGATCATGAATGTCGACAGTTACGAGAAAATCCTGCGGGATCGTCAGCGCGAGCTTTACCGCCGCCTGCATAAGATCGAGGCGGACTTCGAAGAGCCGCGCAATCCCGACGATGACGATCGCGCAACCGAACGCAGCAATGACGAGGTGCTGGACGAGATGGGACAAGCGGGTCAGGACGAGCTGCGCGCCATTGACGCAGCCCTAGACCGCATTGCGAACGGTACCTTCGGCATCTGCGTCAAATGCGGAAGGGAGATTTCGCCGGAACGGCTGAAGGCTGTGCCTTATACGCCGTTCTGCCGGGGATGTGCTGCGGCGCTGTGAGGGGTGAACGACCTTTCCTCCGTCATGCCGGACCTGATCCGGCATCAAGCCGACGCGCGTCTGCGCGGCGAGAAGTTCTTTCAGCCCAAGGACTTGGGCTGGCTGGATACCGGCTCAGGGCCGGTATGACGGTGTGTAGGTACGACAACCTGAAAAACTCATCCTTATCGCTAGGGAACGTCGCCTGCCCCCAACCTCTCCTTTCGCAACAGCCTCGAACGCAATTTGATCGGCGTTAACCGCACGCTGTCTTGTTCCTGTCTAATATTGCCGTCATGCTTCCCTCAAAGCACGCAGACAGGAATGAGAAATGAGCGAGATGTGGCGGTTTGGGCGCCAGTATGATTTTCACGAGATTGTCGCCGATGGCATCGTCCATGGGGTCGGCATCGTCTTTGCGCTGATCGGCGCGACCGCGCTGATCTTCTATGCGATGACATGGGGCAGCATCAGTGCGATTGCCGCCGCGTGGATCTATGGTCTCGGTCTCGTTGCCTGCCTCTCCGTGTCCTTCACCTACAATATCTGGCCTCACTCCAACGTAAAATGGTTCCTGCGCCGCCTCGACCATTCGGCCATCTTCATCCTCATCGCGGCAACCTATACGCCGTTTTTGATGCGCGGCATCCACGATCCCCTGATTGCCGTCATGCTGGGGCTGATCTGGCTTGCCGCCATCTGCGGCATCCTGCTCAAATGCGTATTTCCCGGCCGCTATGACCGTGTCGCGATTGGCCTTTATCTCGCCATGGGCTGGAGCGGCGTCATGGTTGTCGGCCCTCTGTCGTCGCATCTCTCCCCGCTCACGCTGTGGCTGATCGTCGCCGGCGGCGTTATCTATTCGCTCGGTGTCATCTTCCATGTGTGGGAGAAGCTGCGTTTCCAGAACGCCATCTGGCACGCCTTCGTGGTCGCGGCCGCTGCGGTTCATTATGTTGCTGTCGTCACCGCCTTCAGCCTCGTTCCGCTCGCATCCTGACGCGGCGCACTGGACATCGCTCCGTTTCATCGCTTAAGGCTCGTCGCAGGAGCTGCCGCCTTTCCGCGTCCGCTCGTTCAGAACGATGAGGCAAAGCACTATGACCGTGGAACTGCGCGATGCGACCGTTGATGACCTCTGCGGGATCATGGAGATTTACAACGACGCCGTGGTGAATACGACGGCGATCTGGAACGAGGTCGTGGTGGATCTGGACAACCGCAAGGAATGGTTTTCCGCCCGCAGATCACGCGGATTTCCCGTCATCGTCGCCATTCTCGAGGGCAAGGTTGCCGGCTATGCTTCCTATGGCGACTGGCGCGCCTTTGACGGTTATCGCCACACCCGCGAACATTCGGTCTATGTGCATAAGGATGCGCGTGGCCATGGCATTGGCATGCGGCTGATGCGGGCGTTGATCGATCATGCCGCCGGTAACGACGTGCATGTCCTGATCGCCGCCATCGAATCGGAAAACACCGCCTCGATCCGCCTGCATGAAAGTCTGGGCTTCACCGTTGCAGGCCGGTTTTCAGAGGTGGGCACCAAGTTTGGCCGCTGGCTGGATTTGACATGCATGGAACTGAAGCTGGGGTGAACGCCATCTGTGGAACGGGCGATGGCCGCTTGTTTCTTCTCCCCGCCGGTGAGAAGAAACTCGCGGCACGGTCCTGCCACTCAAACCGGCTCGAACACCATCGAATGGCCGTTGATGCAGTAGCGAAGACCTGTGGGTGGCGGGCCGTCGGGGAAGACGTGGCCGAGGTGGCCGCCGCAATTGGCGCAGCGGATTTCCGTGCGCACCATGCCATGGCTCGCATCGCGATGTTCGGTCACGGCACCCGGCTTCACCGGCTCGAAATAGCTCGGCCAGCCGCAACCGGCGTCGAATTTCGTATCGGAGAGGAAAAGCGGCTCGTCGCATGCGGCGCAGCGATAGAGGCCCTTCTGGAATGTATCCCAATAGGGACCGGTGAAGGCGCGCTCCGTGCCGTGTTCGCGCAGGATGCGATATTGTTCCGGCGTCAGCTGCTCACGCCATTCGGCATCGGTCTTGTTCACTTTGGGGGATGTCAGATCGCTCATGGAATGATCCTTTCTGTTCCCGCCTCAAATAATCATCGCTGAGGCGGATTGAAAGGGGAGGCGGGTCATAACGCTTTCGTTATGAAGCGGACGGACCGATTTCGGTTGAGATGCCCGTATCTATGCCTTAACTGAAAAACGAATTTAAGTAGACTGCCGCTTGAGTGGCGCGAGGATGGGGGACATCCCGGGAGATGTGAATGACACCAGATGTCACGCCGCTGACATTCCTGTCGCTGTTTCTGCCGTTCCTGGCAGCGCTTGCCGCGCCTGCACTGGTGAAACGGTTTGGTCATAACGCGGCCTGGATCATCGCCATCGCGCCGGCTTTGGCGTTCCTCCATTTTGCGCGGATGCTGCCGGAGGTCGCAGCTGGTGGCGTGGTGACGGGCGGTTATGCCTGGGTGCCGAGTTTCAATCTCAGCTTCTCCTGGTTCATCGACGGCCTGTCGCTCACCTTTGCGTTGCTGATCACGGGCATCGGCATGCTGGTCGTCCTTTATGCGGGCGGTTACATGAAAGGCCACCCGCAGCAGGGCCGTTTCCTGTCCTTCCTGTTGCTCTTCATGGGGGCAATGCTCGGCGTCGTCGTCTCAGACAGCCTGCTGATGCTCTTCGTTTTCTGGGAGCTCACCTCCATCACATCCTTCCTGCTGATCGGGTTCGATCATGAGCGGGCCGCCTCGCGCCGCGCCGCGCTACAGGCGCTGGTGGTGACCGGCGGCGGTGGTCTGCTGCTGCTTGCCGGGCTGATCTTCATCTGGGACATCAGCGGTATCACGCAATTGTCGATGCTGGTACGCGGCGGCGATGTGCTGCGCGACAGCCCGTTTTATCTGGCGGCTCTGCTTCTGGTTCTCGGCGGCGCCTTTACCAAATCTGCGCAGTTTCCCTTCCATTTCTGGCTGCCCAACGCCATGGAAGCGCCAACGCCTGTCTCGGCCTATCTGCATTCGGCGACCATGGTGAAGGCCGGCGTTTATCTGCTGATGCGCCTCAACCCGGTTCTCGGCGATACGGCCGCCTGGCAGATCCTGCTGCCCTTTTTCGGCGGGCTGACGATGCTCACAGGCGCGCTGCTCGCCGTGCGCCAGACAGACCTGAAGCTGATGCTTGCCTATACCACGGTGTCGTCGCTCGGCCTCCTGGTCATGCTCACGGGCTTCGGGTCTGCTCACGCCATAGAGGCGGCGGTGCTTTATCTTGTCGCGCATTCCCTGTTCAAGGGCGCGCTGTTCATGGTTGCCGGCATTATCGATCACGAGACCGGCACGCGTGACGTGACGAAGCTCGGTGGCCTGCGAAAAGCCATGCCGATCACCTTTGCGGCAGCGCTGGCGGCGGCGATTTCCATGGCTGGCCTGCCCCCTTTCTTCGGCTTCCTCGCCAAGGAGGAGATTTATTATGCGCTGGCTCATGCCAATCCGCGCGCCGTGCTGTTTACCGGGATTGCTCTCATCGGCAACGCGCTGATGTTCGCCGTCGCCTTTGCCGTCGCGCTGAAACCCTTCCTTGGCAAGCCGGTCAAAACCCCGAAACACGCCCATGAAGGCCCGGTTCTGCTGTGGCTCGGCCCGGCGCTCCTGGCGCTGAAGGGGCTGACGATCGCACTGTTTTCCGCCGTTGCGCATTTTTACATCTCCACCCCCATGGCGAGCGCCATTGCGGGCGAGGCGCGGCCGGTGGAAATCTCACTGATCCCGCATATCGGCGTGCCGCTTGGCCTGTCGCTGCTGACCATCGCGCTCGGCATCGTCTTTTATAACAAGCTTTCCACCCTGCGCAGCCTGATGGACCGCAGCTTCAAGGCATTGGGGGCGGGGCCGGACAGAGGCTTTGACGTCTTCATCGAAATGCTGGTGCGGATGTCCTTCCACATCACGCGGCTCATCCAGCCGGGCAGGCTGGAATTTTACGTCACCGCCACCTTCGCCGTTATCGCTGCCGTGCTGCTGGTGCCGCTGTTCCTTTATGACGAACTACCGTCCATGCCAGCCTGGCCGGGTGACATGCAAATCCATGAGCTGACATTCATCGTCATTGCGGTCGCCGGTCTCGTTGCGGTGCTGACGGCGTCGAGCCGGCTCACGGCCATCATCGCGCTCGGCATCCAGGGCTTTGCGGTCGCCGTCATCTTCCTGCTGTTCGGCGCGCCTGATCTGTCATTCACGCAGTTCATGGTCGAGACGTTGTCGGTGGTCATCCTCACGCTGGTGATGACGCGGCTTCGCCTGTCACCGTCAGACCACCGCGGCCTTGGCCAGAAGCTGCTCGATAGCACCATCGCCATTGCCTGCGGAATAGGCTTTGCCCTGTTCCTGATGCGGGCGACGCAGGCGAGCTTCGACAACCGCCTGACGGACTTCTACAACACCTATTCCAAGGTCATTGCCCACGGGGCGAATGTGGTCAACGTCATCATCGTCGACTTCCGCGGCACGGATACGCTCGGTGAAATCGCGGTCGTGATGATAACCGGCCTCGCCATCCTTGCGCTCATCCGCATTCGGCCGACCGCCGCTATCAAAGGTCCAGCGAAATCCGCGAAGAAAAAGGGAGCACGCGCATGAATACGCTTATCCTGCGCACCATTGCCCCCGTTGTTACCAGTCTGATGGTGCTTTTTTCCATCTTTGTGCTGCTGCGCGGCCACAACGAGCCCGGCGGCGGCTTTATCGGCGGTTTGATCGCTGTGTCGGCACTGGCGATTTATGGCATCGCTTACGGCGTTTCGGCGGTTCGCCGGGCGATTGTGTTTCATCCGCTGGCCATTGCCGGGGCAGGGCTGCTGGCTTCGATGCTTTCGGGCCTGGTGTCGATGGCGGCTGGCGTTCCCTTCATGACAGGGCTCTGGATCTATCCGAACCTGTTGGGGGTGGAGATTCCCCTCTCCACCGTCATGTCCTTCGATATTGGCGTCTATCTTGTCGTGGTCGGCGCCATCACATCCATTGCACTTGCGCTGGAAGAAAGGGATAGCGACTGATGGAAGCGGTCTTCTCGATTCTCGTCGGCATCTTCTTTTCGGTGGCGATCTATCTCATGCTGTCGCGTCACAGCATCCGTGTGCTGCTCGGCATCGCCATTCTCGGCAATGCGGTGAACCTGCTGCTGTTCACCGCAGGCCGGTTGACGCGCGAGGTGCCGCCGATCATTCCACCGGGCCTGGACACGCTGCCCGCAGGTGCGGCCAATCCGCTGCCGCAGGCGCTTATCCTCACGGCTATCGTGATTTCCTTTTCCTTCTTCTGTTTTCTCCTGGTGCTGACCTGGCGTGCATTTCAGGAACTGCAGACCGACGATACGGATGAAATGCGCACCGCAGAACCGGCAGGCGAGCCCCTGCCGCCGCTCGGTTATTGAGCGGCGAGGCTGAGACACCATGGCATCCTCCACCACATCGGCAGTTACCGATCTCTCCGCAGCGCTCGTCACGGCACCCGTGCCGCTCGCAGACTGGCTGATCATCCTTCCCATCGCGCTTTGCATCGGTGCGGGCGCGGTGCTGATGATGATGCGCCACGCGATCCGCCATCACGCCACGGTTGCCATCGCGGCGCTCGTCCTGCTGGTCGTGCTCGATGCCGCACTCTTGTGGAAGGTCGCGACTGGAGGCCCCTTTACCATGGTCATGGGTCGGTGGCTGCCACCCTTCGGCATTGCCTTTACCGCTGATCTCACGGGCGCACTTTTGTCGCTTGCCGCCGCCATCGTGGCGCTGGCAGGGGCGATCCATGCCGGTGCGGATATCGACGCCAGCGGCCGGCGCTATGGTTTTTATCCCTTCCTGATGCTGTTGATGGCCGGCGTGACAGGCGCTTTCCTGACCGGCGACATCTTCAACCTCTATGTCTGGTTCGAGGTGCTGCTGATCTCGTCCTTCGGCCTCATCGTGCTCGGTTCGACCCGCGAGCAGATCGACGGCGCGCTGAAATACGCCATTCTGAACCTTATCGGCACCACCTTGTTCCTGATCACGGTCGGTTATCTCTATGCCATCTTCGGCACGCTCAACATGGCCGATATCGCCCAGAAAGCGACACAGCTGCGTGGCGCCGCGCCGCTGATGACGCTTGCGAGCCTCTTCGCGCTCGCCTTTGCCATGAAAGCGGCCGCCTTCCCGGTGAATTTCTGGTTGCCGGCGTCTTACCACACGCCGCGGATTGTCGTTTCCGCGCTTTTCGGCGGCCTGCTCACCAAGGTCGGTATCTATGCCCTGCTGCGGGTCATGGTCATGCTGTTTCCGGTCGAGCGGGAAGAACTCAGCATCGTCATCGCCATCTCCGCCGCACTTACCATGGTGCTCGGCGCGATGGGCGCGCTTGCCCAGAACGATATCCGCCGCATGCTCGGCTATATCGTCATCTCGGGCATCGGCTACATGATGGCCGGCATTGCTATCGGCACGCCATCAGGCGTGTCAGGCGCGATCTTCTACGCGCTGCATTCCATGGTGCTGATGACGGCGCTTTATCTTGCCGCAGGCCACGCCGCCCGGCTTGGCGGCAGCTTTACCCTGACCAATCTCGGCGGCCTCTACCGGCAAGCCCCCTGGTTTTCGGCCTTGGTGCTGGCCCTGTTCTTTGCCGGCTCCGGCCTGCCGCCCTTTACCGGCTTCTGGCCGAAGGCCATCCTGGTCAAGTCCGCCATCGACATCGGCGCATGGTGGCTCGCCGCCGCCATCCTTGTGTCCGGCTTCATCGCGACAATCGCCTTCGGGCGGGTCTTCCTTCTGTGTTTCTGGCGTCCGGCTCCGGCCATTGCCGGCAAGACCTCCGGCCAGCCGCCGGCAGCATCGTCACCGGCCCCTTCTGTCGCGCCGCTGGTGGGGCTAACGCTGCTTGTCGTCATCTTCGGGCTGTTCCCGGAAAGCCTGCTGAATCTCAGCCAGCAGGCGGCCGCAGGCCTCGGTAACCCACAGGCCTATATCCAGTCGGTCTTTTCAGAAGGAGGCAGACCATGAGCCTCTATGTCTCGCTGATGGTGATGTTTGTCGGCGTATGGCTTGCGGTCACCGGCAGCTTCACGCTCGCAAACGCAGCCTTTGCCGTCATCGTTTCGGCCCTGGCGCTTGGCCTCATCCGGCACCAGCTCCCGACGGGGCGTCGCCGGCCGCCGAGGGTGTGGCGGATCTTGTCGCTGACGCTGCTATTCTTCAAGGAACTGGCGCTTTCGGCCTGGAAGGTCGCGGTGCTCGTCACCCGTCCGAAGCTTGACGTGCAGCCCGGAATCTTCGCCTATCCGCTGACGGTGCAGACGGATTTCGAAATCACGCTGCTGGCCAACCTTATCACGCTCACGCCAGGGACGCTCTCCGTTGACGTTTCGCCGGACAGAAAGACGCTTTACGTGCACGCGATCGACTGCAGCGATATCGAAGCGACGAGAAAAGATATTCGCGACGGTTTTGAAAGAAAGATCATGGAGGCGTTTCAGTCATGACGCCGGAACAGCTGGTTTCATTTTCAACTATACTCGCATCGATTGTTCTCTCGGTCGCCTTTTTGCTGACGGTCTACCGTGTCGTCGTCGGGCCGACCTTGCCGGATCGCATCGTTGCGCTCGACATGCTGGTGGGTATCGCCATCGGGTTCATCGCCGTTATCGCCATCCGGACCGGTTTTAACCTCTACGTGGATATTGCCATTGCGCTTGGGCTGGTCGGCTTTCTGGCAACGGTCGCCTTTGCCCGCTTCGTGCTGTCACGCGGGCCGGACGGGCCGCGGCGGCCGAAGGCGGTTCTTGACGGTGAGAGGGCATCCGAAGCTCTTGAGAAGGCGATGGAATCAGGTTCCGGCACAAAAAAAGGAAAGGGCAGACGATGATGGCTTGGATCGTGGCTGGGCTCGTTGTGGCGCTGACGATTACGGGCGCCATCTTCTCGCTGATTGCGGCCATCGGGCTCAATCGCCTGCCGGATGTCTATACGCGCATGCATGCGGCCTCCAAGGCGGGAACGGTCGGGTCGGGCCTGCTGCTTCTGGCCGTCGGCATCCATTCCATGGAAATAGCGACATTGGCGCGGGCGCTCGCGGGCTTCTTTTTCTTCATTCTGACGGCCCCGGTTTCGGCCCACCTTCTCGCAATGGCTGCTCACAAGGCAGGTTATCCGCTCGCGGTAAAATCTGTAGTTGATGACCTCAAGCAGATTTGAAGTTGAAATCCCCCTAAATAAATGGGGGTGCGGATTTTGGATTAATACTTGTGATAGTATTTTATAACCCGTGATTTTTTGTATTGAGATTAGACTGTTTTGAACTGAAAAATTCGTAATAGGAATTTGACTTTTGCTGTTTTGCTGGTATCCAAATTAAGTGTAAAGTTGCTTATCGCGATTTGCATTTTGCCTCGTCATGAACGGCATAGGTATTTTATTAATGCCTAATCTATGGATATCAGGTCCATTGCTGCCCATGTCGCGGGCCATAAGTTGAATCTCGGTTCAATTCGTTTCCGGTTTCGCTCGAAATCTAGGGGTAGGTTTCATGTTGGTATCAACAGGGCGAGGGTGGGGCGCCGGGTAACTTCACATCGCTCGATGCAGCGCTTGCGCGCTTCAGGGGATATATAAACAGGAGATACTTAAATGACGGAAACTGCATACGGTAACGCCCAGGATCTGCTGGTCGAACTGACGGCGGATATTGTGGCTGCCTATGTTAGCAACCACGTCGTTCCGGTAACTGAGCTTCCCGGCCTTATTTCGGATGTTCACACGGCACTCAGCGGAACATCGGCACCGGCATCGGTGGCGGTCAATGTCGAAAAGCAGAAGCCAGCCGTCTCTGTTCGCAAGTCGGTTCAGGACGATCACATCGTCTGTCTGGAATGCGGCGGCTCGTTCAAGTCACTCAAGCGCCATCTGACGACGCATCACAGCATGACGCCGGAAGAATATCGCGAAAAATGGGATCTGGCGACCGACTATCCGATGGTTGCGCCCGCTTACGCGGAAGCCCGCTCGCGGCTCGCCAAGGAAATGGGTCTCGGCCAGCGCCGCAAGGCCAGCCGTTGATTTTACTTCGGGGTCGGCGAGGCTGGTTTTATCCTCGCCGCGGAGTTGGTGGGTAAAAGGCTACCCCCAGCCCGCTGCCGCCACCTTCTCCCCGCGGGGAGAGGGCGGCAAGGCGGATTTGCCCGCTCCAGATGTTTCGTTTGGAAACGTCTTTCCATCCCATGGATAGTCAGCCGGTCGTCAGACCGGCTTTTTTGTTGGTGCGCACGAATTTTTAGAGGAAAAAAATCCTCATTTTCTGCCATCAATCTTTCGAAAATTCAGGCGTTTCAATGGCATAATCCTTCGATTAAAATTTGGACTTCCCCGTACTTGTTCGCAGGTGTATGAATTAATTCCTATTCGTAGAGGAGTTGCATATGCCGTCGGATTCTCACGTTCTGTCTGCCGCCGCGCGGCCTTGCCGGCGGCTTGGTCACCCGCCCTTCCATCCCCGGCCACCGGCGGTCGGCAGGGAGGAGGTTACCCGTCTTTGCCGTCTGGTGCGGCAACTCACCGTCGAGATGGTGCAACTGACGGGCGACCGGACCCTGCCGCGCCGTGACATGAGACGCATGGATTGTCACATCCGCCAGATCGCCATGTATGTCTGCCATGTGCAGCTCGGCATCGCCATGTCCGATATCGGGCCCTGCTTCGGCCGGGACCGGACGACGGTCGGTCATGCCTGCCAGGTGGTCGAGGACCGCCGTGACGAGCCGGCATTCGATGCCTTCGTCGCTACGCTTGAGCGGCTTGCCGCCGGCATTCTCAATGTGTTGAGGGGTGTGCGGGATGAGTGAGCAAAAGCGCATTCACGCGTCGTCTCCCAATCCCCAGGTGCTGCGGCTGCTGCGTTCAATCGCGGCCGGGCCGGCCGAGCTCCTGGAAGAGGGCGGCGAGATCATCCTGCGCCGGGCGCGGGGAGGGCAGGTCAGGGTGCGGTTTGCAGCGGAGGTGGTCCGGCTTGCGGTGTCTTCCGGGCTGGTCGAGCAGCGCGGGAACACGCTCTACGCGGCGCCGCCGCTGACCTCTTATCTGAAGCGGGCGATTGCGAAAGACCGCGACGAGATATTCCAGGAACAGCATCGGGACATGCAGACCGTTGTCGTGGAGGTTGACGATGCGAGACAGAGCGCGCGCCGTAATCTCAACAGCTCGCCGCTCAGCAGCCTTGCCAGGCTGAAAGAGCGGTGCGGCGGCGCCTTTTTCCCGGCGGAGGCGCTGGAGGCCGGCGAGCGACTTGCCGGCGATTTCCACCGGGGGCACCTGAACCCGAAGGTGACGGCGACGTGGGAGCCGAGGGTTGCCAGCCGCACGAAAGGTGAGGCGGGAGGCATCCTCGATATTACCGAGGCGGCAATGGCGGCGAGGGATCGCTTTTCCCGCGCGGCGGATGCGATGGGACCGGAACTGGCGGGCGTCGCCATCGATGTCTGCTGTTTCGAAAAGGGCCTCGAGACGGTGGAACGGGAGCGGCAGTGGCCGGCCCGCTCGGCAAAACTGCTGTTGCGGGCAGCACTTCTGGCGCTCGCCCGCCACTACGCGCCACCCGAGCGTAAAACACGCAGCGGGAGCCACCATTGGGGCGACACGGATTATCGCCCATCGATAACGCGATGAAGCTCAGGCGGCAAGCAGGCGAGCTTCCTCGCGAATACGCTTGATCATGGAGCGAAGGCCATTGGCGCGCTGCGCGGAGAGATGCTCCACAAGTCCGATCTTGTCGAAGACCTCAATGGCATCGAGATTGACGATCTCGGAGGCTTTTTTGCCGGAATAGACGGCGAGCACGATGGCGACGAGCCCGCGCACGATATGTGCATCCGAATCGCCCTCGAAGGTCAGAAGAGGATCCTCCGCGCCGTCACTGTGGCTGACGAGCCAGACCTGGCTTGCACAGCCCTGCACCTTGTTTTCAGCGCTGCGCTTGTCCTCGGGCAGATCGGGGAGCGCTTTTCCCAGTTCGATGACATAACGGTAGCGGTCCTCCCAGTCATCGAGGAAAGCGAAGTCGTCGAGGATCGTTTCAAGAGAGGCCATGGGCACGCCGTATCATCCGTTTTTCAATGTCTTGCCCAGCATATAGGCGAAGTGTCCGCGATTTTGAACCATGAGCGAAAAAAAGCCCACGGAAAACAGGTTTCCGTGGGCAAGTCAGGCAGGCAGTGGACGGACGGATATCTCCGTCTGCCAAAAGGGAGGGGCAGAAAGGCTCAGGGCCGCAATATCAGGGAGCAGGGCGCTTCTGCGGCAGGGGAATGACGGTGCCGGTCTTCAGCGGATCGGGCTTGCCGGGGAATTCGACACTGACAATGGGTGCTGCCGCCAGCGTCTCGGCTTCCGCAGCAACGTCAGCGACGTCAGCAGGTTTGTTACCGGAGGCGAGTTGCTTGTCCAGCAGCTCATAGGCAACCTTGGCGCCTTCCTTTGCGCGCTCGCCGAGCGCGTGGAAGGTTTCGGCGCCCTTGACGCAAACGTCGGGCTTTTCGATGCAGATGGCGCTGACATAACGATAGGCTTCACCGGCTGCCGACACGGCGCTGGGAAGATCAAATGCCGAAGGTTCCTTGGTTGGGTCGTTGTAGCTGCCGAAATAGGACAGCGCCACCAGCACCAGCGAAAACCAGAATGTTCCTTTGATCAGAAACCACATTGTCAGACACCCTGCCAGATGATCTTTGTTTTCTAAAGCCCCGCCCGGTTCCGGGTCATTGGCCTTTGTCCCGTTTGTCGGGCTTGTGAAGACGCTACAGCCGACCGGCGAACAGCCGATTGCAAAAAGCGGCGCAATTTAATTCAAATTGTATCTATTCTCCGCACGCCGGGACACCTGCAACGAATTCATTCGCATTTTAACGGTCCATGTTAAGCATAATTGCGACAGAGGCCGGGCGTTCCAGGGCAAAGCTGGCGCCTGCCCTGCCACAAAAGTTAACATGATGGCAAAAATGAAGCGAAATCCGTCGCTTACCCGTCATTAACCATGATTGGCAAAGCCTCGAATAAATGCTCCGTATTGGGACTGCGGCGCCTTTGAGGGTGCTTTGAGGTCATTCTTTTTATCCATTCCTTAAGCCGCCGCCTTCTATTGTCGGAGCCATTGGAACCGCCTTTTGGATTCGGGTTTGGTATTGCGTAATATGAGAGAAAAAGCGGTCGCACTGGTTGACCATGCAGCGGGCAGGTGGCTTGCGCGTATGGAAGAGGACGCCGAAAGGCGGACTGAGACCGTTGCGCGCCTGCGCTGGCTGATTGCCTTCAGCGCCGTCGGCCTTCTGGTTGTACCAGCCCTTTTCAGCCTGATCGTCAGCCCCGCCATCGCACTGCCGATTGGCGCCGCTCTGGTGCTGGCATTATTTTTGGCCGCTGCTGCAGTGCTCATCGCCTTTTCCCACCAGTCGCGCGGTGCATCCGCCAATGCGACCGCGTCGGCGAACGAGGATCTGATCGCGGCCTCGCAGGTGCCGGGGCTGATGCTGGTCATCGGGGAGACCGGCTTTGTCGAACACGTTTCCGGCCGCGATGTCTCAACCTTCCCGGCCGATCTTCAGGCCAGCAAGGGGCATATCCTCGTCGAATATGTCTATGTCTCTGACCGTATCGACCTGATGCAGGCTTTCGACGCGCTGAGGCAGGGCGAGGACACGGCAACGGCCGAACTCCGCTTCGAGACCGGTGCGAAATCGCGCCAGGCGCAGTTCATGCACGCACGGATCGAGATGACGGCCATTCGCGGCGCGACCGGACGCCTGCGCCGTATCGTCGCCCAGCTGACCGATATCACCGAGATGGAGCGCCTGCGCCGCGATGTCGCCCGCAAGGCGGCCGAGGCGGAATCCGCCAACGACGCCAAGTCGCGTTTCCTAGCCGCCGTCAGCCATGAGCTGCGCACACCGCTCAACGCCGTCCTCGGTTTTTCCGACATCCTCGCCGGCGAATATTTCGGCCGGCTGGAAAACGACCGCCAGCGGGAATATGTCGGACTCATCCGTCAGTCGGGCGCGCATCTTCTCTCCGTCGTCAACACCATGCTCGACATGAGCAAACTGGAAGCCGGCCGCTACGAGCTGATGATGGAAAGCTTCCCGATTGCCGAAACCATCTCCTCCTGCGAAGCCATGCTCGGCCTCCAGGCCAAGGAAAAGGGCCTGACGCTGACGAGCCGCATCCAGCGCGGCATTGGCGAAATCGCTGCCGATCAGCGCGCCATCCGGCAGGTTCTCATCAATCTCGCCGGCAATGCCATAAAATTTACCGATGCGGGTGGTGTTGTGTCGATCGACGCCGCGCGTGAGGGCACGATGCTGAAGCTGACAGTGAGCGACACCGGTATCGGCATTGCCGAAGACAAGATCGAGCTCCTGGGCCAGCCTTTCATGCAGGTTCAGAATGAATATACCCGTCGCTATGAGGGCACGGGTCTGGGATTGTCCCTGGTCAAGGGGCTTGTGGCTCTGCATGGCGGCACGTTCGCCATCGCCAGCAAGCCCGGCGAGGGGACGGTCGTAACGATCACCCTGCCTGCCGACGGTTCAGGCATGGCGGGTGGCGGTGAAAGCGCTGAAGCCGAAAGCATGGTGGAGTTTCCACCCCGCATCCGGCAGCTCGGCGAGATGGCCGCAAGAATGAGAAAGGACGGTGACGATGGCCCCGCGAAAGCGAAAATCGCCTAAGAAAACAGCGGCCCAGCTTGGTGTCGGCATTGTTTCCTTGGTGGTTTCGGCCATCGGGCGCGAAATCCTGCGCCATCCGAAACTGGTCGGCGGCTGCGGTGCCTTTGCGGTCGTTTTCGGCTTTGTCGCCGCCAATGCGCTCTGGTATCAGCCGGGTGTTCATCCGACGCCATTCCTTCGCACGCGCGACGCTGAGAACCCGAACGGCATCGCCGGTTATCGCCCGGCCGAACCGCTCGGCACCCACGGCAATGTCACCACTTTCCGCATTGAGCGGCCAGCGGAGCCTGAGACGGCACCGCAACAGACGGCTGCAGCGACCCCAGCACAACCTGCCGCCGATGCTGCAAAACCGCAGCAGATCGTCGCCGATATCCAGGCCGAGCTGAAGAAGCGCGGGCTTTACGAGGGCGAGGCAGACGGTCGCATGGGCCCAAAGACGGCCGCCGCTATCATGTTCTTCGAAGAAACGCTCGGCATGGAACAGACCGGCGAACCGACGACACGGGTGCTGGCGGCGCTCAGGATCGACGGTGCAACGGTTGCCGCCATCCCGAAGGACCGCCCGGCCGATACCAGCGGCGGCGTCGAAATCGACCCCGTCGCCGCTGCCATCCGCAAGGCGGAAGCGCCGCATCCAAAGGCGGAGCCGATTTCCCTCACCAGCGCGTCCAAGCCTGCAAGCCGTGATCTCATCGCAAAGATCCAGCAGGGCCTGATCAATATCGCCTATGCCGATGTGAAGGTGGACGGCGTGGCCGGCCAGCAGACCCGCAATGCCATCAGGGCGTTTGAGAAGCATTACCGTCTGCCGGAAACCGGTGAGCCCAGCGAGGCCGTGCTGAAGAAGCTGAAGTCGATCGGGGCGCTTTGAAGTTTTGAAGCCAGCCGGGGTGAGCTCCACCCACCTGGCCAGCGCAAAAATCGAAAGCAAACCCATGCGCCTCAAATCCGAAATGTTCGTCTCAGCCCTCATCCGCCGCGTCTTCACGGCCGGTGGATTTGCAGCTGTCGAAAAGAAGGGTGCGGAGGAGGCGGGCGCTATTTTCGTTCGCCAGCGGCTGCGCGATGGCCGCGAGAACCTCTATGGCCCCGCACCGCAGAGTTTCGCCGATGACGAGGAAATCCGTGCCGAGCGGCGTTTCGAAACGCGTCTTTCCGGCGTGGAGGCCGACGAAAGCGCTGCGCTGCTGGAAAAGGAGCGTCGCTTCGACAGCGATCTGTGGGTTGTCGAAATAGAGACCGACGAGATCGGGACGCTGTTGACGCTGGTTGATCAGCCCAGGTCTTAGAGGCAGGCCACGGCCTCGCTTCTGCGGCCACGAAGCCTGTTGTGGCTCCC
The DNA here is from genome assembly GCF_007680755.1 of Agrobacterium sp. DE0009. Lineage (NCBI taxonomy): Bacteria > Pseudomonadati > Pseudomonadota > Alphaproteobacteria > Hyphomicrobiales > Rhizobiaceae > Agrobacterium > Agrobacterium sp. DE0009. The sequence continues at coordinate 1,007,375 of NZ_VEIU01000001.1, read as the reverse complement.
GCCGCAGGGCAGGCGCATTATCCCCGTGTGCCGGTCTTCTGCGCCGCGGGCGCGTGGGCGTTACGCTCGCGTCCATGCGTATAGCTGTCGGCCCGGCGCCAGCTTTCCAGCCGCTCTTCGCTTTCAATGATGTTCAGGCGGTCAAGCAGCGCTTCGGCACGGCTCATGTCGCCTTCGGCGGCGGAGAGATGCGGATAGAAGCATTGCAGCACGAAGGCCGCCTCGGAAAACTCCATGCCAAGCCCAGTCAGCGTCGTTGCGAGTTGCGCACCGGAAATGTCGAGCATGATGCGCTCAGACAGCCAGTAGCTGGAGGAGAGTGAGTCTGCCAGCGCCACCGCGAATTGCCGGGCGTTGCGCTCGCGCGCGAAGCGCACCAGCAACGCCTCCTGCACCTCGGTCAGGCGGCGCAGGCCGAGCGTGTCGGTCTCCGGGCGGTGGAGGTGGCGGGCCATCTGCTTGATCCGCTGGCGCATGTCTTCCTCGAGCGCGGAAGCGGCGGCAAGCTTGTCCGTTTCGACTTCGGCCGGCGGCTCGGTGGGACCTGTGGCAGCTGCCTGCGTCTCCGTCTCTATCTCCGTCTTTGGCGTCGGCTCTTCTGGCCGCTTCAGATCTTCCGCGTGGCGAAGGCCGACAAGCGCGTCGATAACGGTGGGGGAGAGGTCCTCGCGCCGGACGATGGCGCGCGCATGGGCTGCCCCTTGCGTGCGGGCAACAGTTATCAGCGTATCGTCATCAAGGCATTTGGAGGAAATGAGGAAGGGCGCCGCAAGCGAAATAGGCTGGCAGGCGATGAAGAAAGCGACGGCGGAAGGCACGGCTGGATGCTGGGAAAGCGCGGCGATTGCCTCCCGCTTGGCTTCATCCGTGGAGGCATTGAAAAGCGGCATGAAGAGTTCTGCGAACTGCCGAAGGTCCGTTTTTGACGGATGGGAAATAGTCTCGAAATTCGTCACCGTGGCCATAAGCACCACATCTTTCTTCCTCACGGCTCTTGGCCTCTCAAGTTCTCGAAACCGGTCGGTCAACGCACTACCCAACAAACGCAAACACAATATCGGCTCAAATTAGAGCAAATGCGTTGACGTCCTGTTAACTATGGGGGTCGGCAAGGGGGAATCCGACACTTTCAACAAGGAAATTTTAAATCCTTGATGATGCCGGAAAAGCGATGGAACTTTGCCGCATCGCCCTAGTTTTCAACGGGTGTAGCCCAACGAGAAAGAAATGAGGCTGCAGCAATTAGGGTTAACGAAACATTAACCTCTGTCTGTTTGTAATTTCATGGGCAGTATTAGGATTCCATGTTATTCTAACGGACAGAATAAATACAAAAATGGCATGCGAAGCCTGAATCTGCGCACGATCCCGTTCTAAGACGCTCTCGTAATTTTGGATCGTGCACATACCAGTCTGTGGGCTGGCCTATGCGCAATGTGATGGTGATGACATTCCCGACGCAGGATGAGGCCTGCGCGGTTCCCATGGGCAACATTGACACTCATGTCCCGAAGAGGAGATGAAGCATGGCAGAGATTATTCCAATAGCCGCGGCAAAGCGGAATCTGCGTCCGACAGAGCTTGCGGAGCGGATGATTGGCCCGGCGAAGGTCGTGCTGTTCACCGGCGTTCGATATGAAAAACGCGATACCGAGCCGGCAGGCAAGGTCGTGCGCAACGGCAACGCCACGACGGATACCGCCCTCACGTCGTGATTATCAGCAATGACGCGGGGCTATTTCCACGGTGTCGGCTGGCACTTTGCCTCGCTTAAGAACCGCTCGGCCTCTTCGCCGAAACTCGGCTGCGGCACCATGGTCCGCAACACCACATATCCTTCCGTCTGATCCGATTCCGCCAGAATGGCCTGCGCAAGCGCGGGCGGCTGCGCCTTGCGGATCGCCGCGATCTGAACCGCATCGGCGACAAGAATATCCATTTCGCCACCCGCAGACGTGCGGTCGTTCATGCTGAAGACCTCGTTCGACGCCTTGTCGTAAACCGCAACCGACCAGAAGGGCACCGCACCGATGGCCGTCAGGCGGATCGGCTGTTCTTCGATATTGAAGGTGCAGACCGCGACGCGCATGAAGGGATCGCCGCTGCCAAGGGTCTTTTTCTCCGTCGTCTCCTCCAGCAGGTGAAAGACATGCGGCTTTCCTTCCGCCACGGCGCGCGTATAGGCGTCACGGTTACTGAAATGCGGTATCGCCAGAAGAATGATGACATGCAGCACAGCCGCGCCGACGAGACCGGTGACGATGGCGAGCAGGACCCTAAGCATTGCCACACCCCAGCTTGCGAATTTGCGGCATGGTGATGTCGATCAGTCCGGAACTGCCGGCAATCGGCGTGTCGAGCAGGGTCATCACGAGCTTGAAGGTCTGACCCTGCGGCACCGCCAGCCAATTATAGGTTTGAGCGTCCGCAGCGATGGTGATGTCGATGCCGCCATCGGCGCTGCGCAGCAGCGTGCGGGAGTTCAGCGCGAAGGGCCGCCCGGCATCTTCAGCCAGAACGTTACCCTGCTGATCGGCCGTGTAAATCGTCCAGAAACGCGCGGGCGGCACGGTGCCCGCCAGCCGGTAGCGGCATTCGCCGGTCAGGCGCTGGCCGTCGCTATCCACCGCGGCTGTAAAAGACAAGCCTTCGGCGGTTCCATAAAGCAGCCGGCCGGCATCGGCCCGGTGCGATTTGGCATAAGGATCGGCCTCAATCGTCTGCGCTTCGGGAAACGCATCCCAGGAGCCGATGCGGATCGATCCAAAGCCGGACGTGGCTTCAAGCGCCGCCATCGTCGCGGCAATGCCGCCGCCAAAGGCGATCAGAAGGGCAATGCCAACAAGGAATGGAACTCGAAACACGCTGCTTTCCCATTTTCGAACAGGTCGAGGACTATCACTGATTCCCCGTTTGGAAAATGGCGCCGCTTGTTTAGTCCTCTTGAAAGTGCGGGGCGTCTCCCATTCCGGGCTTCAGGCACCCATGACGAGCTTGAAGGCGATGGCCCACATGGTGACGGCGATCACGCCTTCGAGCGTGCGCCAGGCCGATGGCTTCTCGAAGATCGGCCGCAGCCAGCGCGCGCCGTAACCCAGCGAAAAGAAGAACAGCAGCGAACCGGTGGCGGCACCTGCCGCAAAAGTCTTTTCGAAACCGGGAAACTGCGTGGAAATGGTGCCGAGCAGCACGACGGTATCCAGATAGACATGTGGATTGAGGAAGGTGAGTGCGAGACAAATGGCGAGCGTCTGCCACAGGCTCGTCTCCTGCCGCTCCCTGATGGAAAGCACCTCGGATGAACGTAGCGCCGAATGCAGGCTTTTAGCGCCGTACCAGAGGAGGAAGGCGGCTCCTGCATAGCGCATGACGGGATCGAGCGCCGGCATGATCGCGCTGATCCGCTGAAAACCGAACACACCGACGGTAATCAGCAGTGCATCTGCGATCGCGCAGGTGGCGCAGACGGCAAAGACATGCGAGCGGGCGAGCCCCTGTTTCAGCACGAAGGCATTCTGCGCGCCGATGGCAACGATCAGACTGAGACCCATGGTGAGCCCGGTGAAGAAGATCTGCATGTTCATGCGCATTGCTGCCTTTCGTTGTCACGGCTGAAGCAAGCCATCGCCGCATCCTTCGCTCGCCTGAGACCTTGGATATTCGCGCGGGATGGATTATTCAAATTAAACTATCTCAATCAGGATAAGCAGCGCTAATGTTGGACTATTCTTCCCTGCGCGCCGTTGCGCTTGTCGCCCGGACCGGCAGCTTCGAGAAGGCGGCGCAAGCCATGCACGTCACGCCTTCCGCCGTTTCCCAGCGCATCAAGCAGCTGGAGGAGCGGATGGGCGTGGTGCTGATCGTGCGTGGCAACCCCTGTGTGGCGACGGAAAAGGGCGAATGGCTGTGTCGCCACATGGACCATGTCGGCATGCTGGAGAGCGAGTTGTTCCAACGGCTTCCGGCGCTTGCCGATTCCGGCGTGGCACGCGAGCCCGTCACGCTCAACATTGCCACCAACGCAGACAGCCTCGGTACGTGGTTTCTCGATGCGGTATCGAAATTCACCGGCGGGAGCGACTATCTCGTGAACATTGCGGTGGATGATCAGGATCATACGGTGGAGTGGCTGCGCGCGGGCAGGGTGCTCGCCGCCGTCACCGCCCATGACAAGCCCGTGCAGGGCTGCCGCGTGACGCCGCTCGGCGTTCTGCGCTACCACGCGACAGCCAGCCCCGATTTCATGGCCCGCCATTTCGCCGAGGGCGTGAATTCAGCATCGCTTTCCCGCGCGCCGGGGCTCACTTTCAACCAGAAGGACCGTCTACAGGCGAACTGGATCAGAAAGGTGTTGGGCAAGGACGTCTCTTATCCCACCCATTGGCTGCCTTCGACAGACGGTTTCGTCAAGGCAAGCCTTGCCGGCATGGGCTGGGGCCTCAATCCCGTGCAGCTTGTCGCAGAGCATTTAACGGCGGAGCGGCTGGTCGAGGTCGTCCCCGGCACGCCACTTGATACGCCTCTCTACTGGCAGGTCAACCGGCTTGCGGCCGAGCGGCTGAAAGGACTGACGGATGCGGTCGTGGGGACGGCGAGGGCGGTGTTGGTGGTGTGAGGCGTCGTCCGGCAGGGCAGAGGGGGTGAGCCACAGGCTCCCCCAACGTCTTTACGGCGCCATAACCTCACCGCCGCGTGGCATCGCAGCCTTCATGCGATGAAGCATCCGCCACCTTCTGCGTCGTCACGCTCAGCGCTGTCGCCTCCTTCATCTTCCGTCCGATGGAGCGAATGACGCGCGTGGCTTCGGCTGAAAGCGAGCGAGGGCGCGTGAGCGCCGGCATGGTAGGCGTATTCGTTGAGGCGGCCGCCACTTCGGCAGAGGGCTGCGGGCGGGCGCCCGTCGGCAGCGGGTTCTGGATACCGGGGATGGGGCGCAGCTCCATGCCCTGATGGGCGTAATCCATCAGCCGCTTGAAGGTCATGGCGGGCAGGGCGCCACCGGTCATGTTATTCATCGGGGTGAACTCGTCGTTGCCGAACCAGACGGCGGTCGTGTAATTGCCCGTAAAGCCCACGTACCAGGCATCGCGATAGGCCTGCGAGGTGCCGGTCTTGCCGCCGGAGACGATGCCGTTCTCAAGCGCGCCCCGCCGGGCCGTGCCCATGACCGGGATGGTTACCAGCATCTGGTTCATCTTCGCATTGGCATCTTCTGACAGCACGCGCTTGGCGGGCGGCTCGTTATGGCTGAAATCGTAAAGGACGTTGCCCTCGTAATCCAGGACCTGCTCGATGCCGTGGCGGCGCGACTGCATGCCACCGGCCGGGAACACGGCATAGGCGGTAGCCTGATCGAGAACCGTCACTTCGGACGTGCCGAGCGGAATGGTCTTGTCGCTGCGCAGCGGCGTAGCGACGCCCATTGCTTTTGCGGTATCGACGATGACCTGCGTGCCGAGCACGTCCTTGGCGAGCCGCACCGGCACGGTATTATAGGACTTGGCAAGCGCCATCTGCAGCGTGACCTTGCCGGCATAGGAGCGGCCGTAATTCTGCGGCGACCAGCCACGCCACGTCACCGGCGCATCCGAGATCAGCGTTTCCGGCTTCATGCCCTTTTCCATGGCGGCCGAATAGGTATAGACCTTGAACGAAGAACCCGGCTGGCGCAGCGCCGCCGTGGCGCGGTTGAACTGGCTTTCGCCATAGTCCCGCCCACCGACCATGGCGCGAATGCCGCCGCCATTTTCGATCATCACGATCGCGCCCTGCTTGACGCGGTAACCCTCGCCATATTCGCGGAGCTCCATTTCCATCGCCTGTTCCGCCGCCTGCTGCAGGCCGGTATCGATGGTGGTGCGCACAACGACGGTGTGATCCCTGAACTTTCCCTCGGCGGCCAGACGCTGCACCTCGTCGAAAGCCCAGTCGAGGAAATAATCGGGCGCCTTGACGTCTTCGCGGTCGATGACGGTAGCGGGATTGCGCCGTGCGCCGACCACTTGGCCCTCAGTCATCAGCCCGCTCTGCACGAGGTTGGAAAGAACGGTATTCGCGCGGGCGCGCGCTGCCGGCAGGTTGACGTGCGGCGCATATTTGGCCGGCGCCTTGAACAGGCCCGCAAGGATGGCGGATTCGGCCAGCGTCACGTCGGTCAGGTTCTTGCCAAAGTAAAACTGCGCCGCCGCAGCAGCACCGAAGGTGCCGCCGCCCATGTAGGCGCGGTCGAGATAGAGGGAGAGGATTTCCTTCTTCGACATGTTGGTCTCGAGCCACAGCGCGAGGAAGGCTTCCTTGATCTTGCGCTCCAGCGAGCGCTCATTGGTCAAAAACAGGTTCTTGGCGAGCTGCTGCGTGAGCGTCGAGCCGCCCTGCACCACGCCGCCGGCACGGGCGTTTTCGCTCATGGCGCGGGCAAGGCCGATGAAATCGATACCGAAATGGTCGAAGAAGCGCCGGTCCTCGGTCGCCAGCACCGCCTTGATGAAATGATCCGGCATCTGGTCGATCGGTACGGAATCTTCATGGATGATCCCGCGATGGCCGATGGTGTTGCCATAACGGTCGAGGAAGGTGACGGCGAAATCACCCCTATAACGCCAGTCCTTCTTGGTTTCCTCAAAGGCTGGCATGGCCAGAGCCAGCAGCACGACGGAGCCAGCGGTTCCGAAAGTCAGCGCGTCGCAGGTGAGATTGACAAGGAGCTTCTTCCAGCCGCGGACATGCAGCTTGCGCGAAGCGATGGTGACATCTTCCCAGAAATCAACCAGCCGCGCGCCAGCCGTCCACAGGCCGCTATCGATGAAGCTATCGATCCGGAGCAGGATGTGCCGTTTTTTCCGGCCTTTTTTATCGTCTTTTTCGTCCTGCACCTGGCGATGTTTTCCTGTTCAAGGCAATGCGGCCGTCGGTATTTCTGCGCTTCAACCCATTCCCGACGCAAAACCGTGGCATGGTTATGTCGGAATTGCTTGACGTAGCGGTAGTTCGCGGGCCAATGACCCCTTCGCCGCCTGCCAAAATGCTAAAATATCGTACAAACCAGCCTTTGGCGATACGATATAATGGATTAGGGACTGGTTAAACACACCGGTCCAGCGATCAAAATGAAACGGAAATGTTAACGATGAATGACGGGCCGTTCTGGAAAACCAAAACACTCACGGAGATGACCGGCGAGGAATGGGAAAGCCTGTGCGACGGCTGCGGGCTTTGCTGTCTCAACAAGCTGGAAGACTGGGACACCGGCGAAGTCGTATTCACCTCGGTGCGCTGCGTGCTGCTCGACGGTGAGAGCTGTCGTTGCTCCGATTACGAAAACCGCCGCGCCACCGTGCCTGACTGTATCCAGCTCGACCTGAAGAAGGTTCACGAGATCGGCTGGCTGCCACCCACCTGCGCCTATGCACTGGTGCGCGATGGCAAGGATTTGTACTGGTGGCACTATCTCGTTTCCGGCGACACGGAAACGGTGCATCAGGCGGGCATTTCCGCGCGCGGACGCACCGTCAGCGAGGCCGATGTGGATGTTGACGACTTCGAGGATTATGTGGTCGACTGGCCGCTGACAGTTGGCGAGAAGGCGGCGGAAAAAGAGCGGACGTGATCAAAAACGGCAAATTTCGTCTTGGTCCTATTCCTGCCCCATCGTTTTCCTAAACCGCTTTTCACCATTCCGGCAAATGATCCGCAAAATGCGGACGAGGGACATCAAAACGCATGCGATACCGGCTGCCCGCCATCCTTCTTTCATGCCTTGCCCTTCCGGGCCTTCTCCCGCTCTCCGCTTCCGCCCAGCAGCCGCCGCAGGCGTTCGAGTGCACGCTGGTCACGTCAATCGAGACGGGCGCCATCATCAATCAGCAGGGCGCCTGCGACCAGCGTGTCGCGCCGGCCTCGACCTTTAAGGTGCCGCTGGCGCTGATCGGTTACGATGCCGGCATTCTTCAGGATGAAAAGACGCCCGCCTGGGACTGGAAACCGGGCGTGGAAGCGCGTGCTTCTGACCGTAAGACCGTCGATCCGACGATCTGGGAGCAGGATTCGGTCCTGTGGTATTCCCGCGAAATCACCCGCCGCCTCGGCCCGGAAAAATTCGCCGCCTATGTGAAGCGCCTCGGTTACGGCAATGCCGATGTCTCAGGGGAACCGGGAAAGAATAACGGGCTGACCCATTCCTGGCTCGGCGCATCGCTCACCATTTCTCCGGTTGAACAGGTTGGGTTCCTGCGTCGGCTGCTCGCCGGCAACCTGCCTTTTTCCCGCGATGCGCAGGCAAAGACGCGCGCCATCGTCCCCGTCTTCGACGCGCCGGAGAGCTGGAGCGTGCATGGCAAGACAGGCACCGGATATATCCGCGACGAAAAGGGCAATCCCGACCGCAACCGTCCCTTCGGCTGGTTCGTCGGCTGGGCGGAGCGTGAGGGCCAGCACATCGTCTTTGCAAGACTTCGCGTTTCCGACAAGCCCTCGAACGAGCCGCTCGGCCCCGCAGTGCGTGACGCTTTCCTGCGCGATATTCCGCGGCTGGCGGTGCATCGGTAGCGGAAAAATCATAAAGGGAGGGATGGGGCCGTGTGTGACGCCTCTCGGAACGTCATCAGGCTCTATACCGAACACGGCGCTGATTTCGATAAACAGCGCGATCGCTCTCTTGTCGAAAAAACCTGGCTCGACAGGTTTACCTCGCTTTTGCCCGATGGCGGTTCGATCCTCGACATAGGTTGCGGCTCCGGAGAGCCAATCGCGGGCTACCTCATTTCTAAGGGCTATGATGTCAGCGGGATCGATGCGTCGATGCCGCTGATCGAACTTTGCCGCGGCCGGTTTCCCGCAAATTTCTGGGCGGTGGCCGATATGCGCGAATTGGGCCTCGGGCGGCGGTTCGATGGTCTGATTGCCTGGCACAGCTTTTTCCATCTGAAACCCGACGATCAACGGCGAATGTTTGACGTCTTCCATCTTCACGCCAATGAGCGTACGGCGTTGATGTTTACTGCGGGTCCCGAACATGGCGAAGCATTAGGCACCCTTCGCGGGGAGCCCCTTTATCACGCGAGCCTTTCGCGTGAAGAGTATGAAGGTTTGCTGCGCGCGCATGGTTTCCGCCTTCTCGATCAGGTCAGCAGCGATCCGCAATGCGGCGGGACAACGATTTATCTGGCCAGACGCGTGGTGTCTTAGAGATCATTGCATAGCCGTGACAGATCAAGCATAGGGTCTGCAGACACTCTTTTTGAGGACAGTCCCCATGCGTCCCGTCAGCCGCGCGGCGGCTGCCGTATTCATCGGCCTTTGGTTGGTAGCGGCGCTCGCGATTTTGTTCGCAGCAAAAAAATCCTTCTTCTCTTGACCTTCCCATCATGGGAATCCCTACATAGGGGTTGAAAGGGGATTTCCCATGACCGAGACAGACAATCGTCCTGCCATCGGCAACATCAGTGACAGTATCTTGCCGGGTTTCAACATCAGGCCCGGCGTGCCGACGTGGAAGCGGGAACAGGTTGAGACGAGAGAGGTGACGACATGAATATCGGCCAGGCATCGGAGGCATCGGGCGTTTCCGCCAAGATGATCCGCTACTACGAACAGATCGGGCTGATCACGCCCGCGGCGCGCACCGGCAATAATTACCGCGTCTATGGCACCCAGGATGTGCATAATCTGCGCTTCATCAAGCGGGCGCGAACGCTCGGTTTTTCGCTGGAAGAAACCGAAACGCTGTTGAAACTCTGGCAGGACAAGAGCCGCGAGAGTTCAGCGGTCAAGGATATCGCACTCGGCCATATCGCGGATCTCGAGCAGAAAATCGCCGAGATGAAAAGCATGGTGAAAACGCTCTCCCATCTCGCCCATTGCTGCGGCGGCGATCACCGCCCCGATTGCCCCATCCTTGATGATCTCGCAGGCGCCGACAAGACAGACGGCAAGCTCACCAGTACCCATTGACCGTGAAAAAAGAGCCGGCGCGAAAACTCGACGCCGGTCAAAGGAGAAGATCATGACTGCAACCACCTTCCTCATCCCCGACATGACCTGCGGCCATTGCGAAAAGACCCTGCGTGGCGCGCTTGCCGAAGTGCTTCCCGGCGCGTCGGTTAGCATCGACCTCAACGCTCATAAACTCACCGTAACGGGCGACGCCGCGACCGCGGAAGCGGCTATCCGCGAAGCGGGTTATTCGCCGGAGCGGGAGTTTTGAAGGGGTAGATGTTGGTTGAATCAGCAGAAATGTGCTGCGGAGTAGCATCCACAGCGAAGGGAGTTCGCAATGTCCATCAAGGCCTCCGCGCCTATTTCTAACCAACAGGACATCTTCGCCCGTAAGCTTGTGGAAGAAGGACGATATGCCAGCCTTAGCGCAGCGGTGCAGCGGGACTGGAGTTGGTCCGACAGGAAACAGAACTCAAAGAGGCGGAGCTTGCGGTTCTCCAAGATCTGCTTAATAACCGTAGACAAGGCGGTTTTGTAGCGGTGGAAGAGGGCGAAAAGCGAACCGGTGCGATGATGGCTGACCGAAAGTCGGCTTATGGCCTTTAAGGTCTGGCGCTCAACACAGACCGATGAGGACCTAGGCCTCATTCTCGATCATCTCGTCCAGTCCTACCTCGACCTTGGCGATGAACTGGCGGACGCCTTCGAAAGGGCAATCCAGCGTATCACCGCGATTAAGGGCGACATGAAGCCGCTCGGTACCGCGGCCTTCCAGGGGACGTTGTTGCCCAACGGGTCGCCCGGCATTCGCCGGGTAACAAAACATCAGGCGATATTCTATCTGGATGTTGATGAGCCGAAAGAAATGGTGCGTATTCTGGCTGTGTTCTTCGGCGGACAGGACCATCGACGTTACATGTTGAAACGTCTCGCAGCCCGCCCGCCAGACGCTTAAACCTCGTCGAACGCTCCGCCTTCACGGGACGGATTGCGGTTGATCACCCGTTCCTCGTCATCGTCAGGGAGTGCTTCGTCGCTTTCCTGATAGGCGTCGTCCTCGCTCTCGGCTTCCGCTTCCTCGATGTCGTGTTCGATGGACTGTGGAATTTCGCCCTTGGCGGGCAGGGCGTCGATGTCGAGATCGATCAGATCCTCATTCATCGCATCTTCGGTGCCGGGCAGGATTTTCTTGGGGTCCATGACGGTTTCCTTTCGTCTGTTCAGTGGTCAAACGACTGGCCGGGCGGCAGGTTCCTGCTGCCCGACGATTACTTTCACCTGAGCTGCAAAAGGCGTCTTGACCTCAATCACGCTTGAGGTTCTAGTTTCCCCGCCGTGTCACGGAAGTGGAAAGGATACGGCTTTGTCGAGTGTGGAAATGGCGGAGAAAAACGGCTGGAGTGAATTGCTGAGTGGGGCGAATCTCTCGCTTCTGACCGTCATCTCCTCCGGAATTGGCCTGCACGCCTTTAATCAGTTCGCGGTGGTGACGGCCCTGCCGGTCGCCGTCAAGGAGATTGGTGGCGCCGCCTTCTATAGCTGGGCCTACAGTCTTTATTTCGTCGGATCGGTTGCTGGCGGGGTCACTGCCGTGCTGTTTCGCGAAAGGTTCGGCGCGCGTGGGGTGCTGCTTCTCTGCTGCCTGCTGTTTTCGCTCGGGTCGATTCTCTCGGCCATTGCGTGGGAATTTCTGTGGGTTGTCGTCGGCCGCGCGTTGCAGGGTCTGGCTGATGGATTGATCGTCGCCGTCTGCTACAGCCTCATACCCGCAGGCTTCCGCTCGGGCCTTCTGCCGAAAGTCTTCGCCATCGAGGCGGGAATCTGGGCGGTCGCCTCCTTCGTCGGCCCGCTCACCGGCGGCTATGCCACCGAACATGTCTCGTGGCGCGCGACCTTTCTGCTGTCGGCGCCGCTGATCGTGCTGCTGGTGGCCTATACCACCATCGCGGTTTCGGCCGAGCGCCCGGTTGTGGCGCCGCGTAAACCGCTGGTGCCACTGTTGCTTTGCCTCGCCGGGGCGCTGGCCTTCTCCGCGCCATCCGCGTTTGAGGGTGCAGGCTTGCGGGCGGCCGCGTTGCTCGCCGGGGCGGCACTGCTCTGGGCATCGCTGCGCGCTGGAATTCAACCCTCCGTCGGTCTGTTCCCGAAGGATTCCTTCCGGTTGAAGACGGTGCTCGGCAGCGGCTTCTGGGTGCTGTTCCTGATGTCCTATGCGCATGCACTCGGCAGCGTCTATCTCGCTTACGTCGCCATCAATCTGTGGAATCATGAGCCAACTTTTGCAGGCTTCATCGTGGTGACGATGCCGCTTGCCTGGAGTTTCGTCGCAATGCTGATCGGCAGTCTGCGATCCGCCCGCCTGCGGGAAATCTGCCTGCATTATGGCCCTTATCAGATGGTGCCGGGCTGCATCCTGTTGGGATTGGGGCTTGCATCCGGAAACTGGGGCGAAATGTTGCTTGGCCAGATTTTGATCGGCTCCGCCTTCGGCATGTCGTGGGCGGGCATCAGCCAAGCGGCCATGGAGGCTGCGCCAGAGGAAGAGCGCAAGATGACCGGCGCGCTGCTGCCGACAGTCGCGACCCTCGGTTCGGCAGCCGGCGCCGGCGCAAGTGGCACGGTCGCGGCTGCAAGCAGCCTTGTTGAGAACATCGAGCTGGGCGATGTGACGATTCCGATGATCTATCTTTACGGGATCGGGGTTGTTGTGTCCGTGCTCGCGGTTATGGCCACAAGCGGGCTCAGGGGCGAGCGGCCCTAGGCCGCCGCGCGCCCCTCTGCTTAAGTCTTTTAAGACTGAGTGGTAGCGATGGTAATGGCCACCAGATAGACGACAAATGCCATGATGGCGATCGCGCCAATGATGATGACGATGCCCTTGCCTGCTCGTTTTTTCTCGGTCTTGTTTTCATTGGCTTCGGTGGGAAACAGGATCGGGTCGCTGGTATCGCGAATTTTGGTCATGCCTTCTCTCCTTTCGGCGGAACGGGCGGTTTCAGTCTATCAACCGCCCAGTCCGCCAAAAAGTTCCTCACGGCTTCAGCGCCCAGCTGGTCGCATGCGCGACCGTATCGGGAGCAGCCTTCAGCAATGCCGAACGCACGGGCTCGAATCCCTCGATCCGCTTGGTGCCGACATAGCGCCCGCGATTGGCAAAAACCTCGATGGAGCCGTAATCAAGGAAGATGCGGACGCGGGAAGCCTTGGCGCCCCTGGCGATGTAATGCGGAGAGGGGCCGTTGCGCCCATCCTCATGGCGAATCCACAGCCCGGTTTCATCGGACACGACGCCGAGCTTGACGGTGGGATGGTCCAGTTCCAGTTCGAAGGGCGCACCGGGGGAGGTGAGCTCGAACAGGATTTCCACCGCACCGGTCGTGAAGGGAACGCGTTCGCCATTGGCCAGGCGTGTGCGGTCGAGGATGTGGCTGCGCAGGCTTTCCGCCGCGCCGATGGGCGGGGTCAGAAGCTCGCCATTCGCGTAATGAATCCGGCGCGGCAGCGTCATCGAGGTCGGGAAATCAATCTCGGGATTGGCGTCGGCCCAGTTGGCCAGCCAGCCGATGCCGATGATGCTGTCACCATCCAGAAACGCCTGGAAGGCATAGTTATCCGTGCCGAAGTCAAGTTCCTGGCCGAATTCCTTGGTGAATGTCTTGCCGTCGAACCAGCCCACATCGGCCATGGTCAGGTTCTTGCGGCCGGTTTCCGGATCTTCGGAATGCATCAGACCGTAGACAAGCATCCATCGCGTGGAGCGCGCATTGGCCGGGCCGTCGAGCGGCAACAGGCAGGGGCACTCGATGGCCGTGGTCTTGTAGCGGGTTTCCACCCACAGCTTGCCGACATAGGTCCAGCCGGAAGCGGCGGTGGGATCGAGCGTTTCGTAAAGCAGGATGACGCCGCCGCCGTCGCTCTGGCTGCCAAGCACCATCTTCCAAAGGCCATCCGGACCACGGAACACGTAAGGATCGCGAAAATCCGGCGTCAGCCCCTGTCCGTCCGGGCGGTGGCCCAGGATGACCTCGGCCTGGCCCGCCATGATGAGATCGGAAGATGTCGCCGTCAGCTGGATTTGCTGTTCGGGAACGCGGTCCTGCACCTGCTCGGTGAAAAACACCCGGATGCCTGTCCCTTCGACCAGCGGAATGGTGGAGCCGGAATAGGCGCCGCCGCGCTTGTCCGGCCGCGTTGTCAGATCCTCTGACGGAAACAGGAAGATCGGCAGATGCCGCCAGCGCAGGTAGTCGGACGAGACGGCGTGACCCCAATGCATCGTGTTCCAGCGCAGGCCATGCGAATAATGCTGATAGAAAAGATGCGGTCGTCCCTCGAACCGGCCAAAGCCGTTGGGATCGTTCATCCAGCCGAAGGGTGGGCGGAAATGATAGCTGCCGGGTAGTTCGGGCGCTGCATTATCAGGCTTGGTATGAACCACCGTAATACCCGTCTCCAGCACATCGGACGCGGTGAACCAGTAGATGACCGACACGGCCGTCGTGACGGTATCATAGCTTAGTTCAACGTGGCCGCCGCCGAAGATCTGGTAGATTCGAAATCCGTACTCTTCCGTGTTGACGCTTGAAACTTCAGCAAATTTTCCATTCTGGTTGGAAAAGGAAACCGCCCCCGGCTCGGCCGCTTTTTTCGCCTTCAGCCAGACATGGAAGGTGGCATTGACGGGCAGATCCATGTGAATGGTGCGGATGGCGCTTTCCGGTTCGGCGGTCACGGCTTCAACAACGGTCATTGCTTTTCCTTTCCTTTCGGCATTCTGCGGGTCAAGCATAGCAACGATGATGGCGCGGGAAAGTTCATTGCGCAAAATTCAATGCGGCTATTGGAACGACAGGGCATTTATCGCTCGCATCCAAGGTCTCCCCGCCCCATATAGGGGCAAAGCAGGGAGTTTAACCGTGATGAAATTCGACAATTCCTATGCGCGCCTGCCGGAGCGCTTCAGCGCCGCCGTGCTGCCGACGCCGGTCAAGGCGCCGCGTCTCATCGCCTTCAATCGCGCGCTGGCAGACGAGCTTGATCTTGATGTTGAAGGCCTCGATGACGACAGGCTGGCGGCGATCTTTTCGGGCAATGTCGTGCCGCAGGGGGCTGAGCCGCTGGCGATGGCCTATGCCGGCCACCAGTTCGGCGGTTTCGTGCCGCAACTCGGTGACGGGCGTGCCATCCTGCTCGGCGAGGTGGTCGACAGGAACGGCAAGCGTCGCGACATTCAGCTCAAGGGCTCCGGCCCGACACCATTTTCGCGAAGGGGCGACGGGCGCGCGGCGCTCGGTCCTGTGCTGCGCGAATATATCGTGTCAGAGGCGATGTTTGCGCTGGGCATTCCCGCCACGCGGGCACTGGCGGCAGTCGTGACGGGCGAGAGAGTGCAGCGAGAGGTCGGCCTGCCGGGTGGCGTGTTTACCCGCGTTGCGGCAAGCCACATCCGTGTCGGCACGTTCCAGTTCTTTGCCGCGCGGGAAGACAACGAGGCGATCGGACACCTCGCGGATTACGTCATCGATCGGCATTATCCCGAGGCAAGACTGGCGGATAATCCCTATCTCGCCTTGCTGCAGGGCATTGCGCAGCGGCAATGCGACCTCATCGCCCGCTGGATGATGGTGGGCTTCATCCACGGCGTGATGAACACCGACAATATGGCGGTGTCGGGCGAAACCATCGATTTCGGCCCCTGCGCTTTCCTGGATGAATATCACCCCAACAAGGTCTTTTCCTCCATCGATGCGCAGGGACGTTACGCCTACAACAATCAGCCCGGCATCGCCCAATGGAACATTGCAAGGCTGGCGGAATGCCTGCTGCCGCTGCTCGATCAGGAGGTCGAAAAAGCCGCCGAACTCGCCAATACCGTTCTTGCCGATTTCGCCGCCGCCTTTCCCAAACGCTGGCTTTCCGGCATGCGCGAGAAGCTCGGCCTGACCACCGAGGAAGAGGGCGACATGGATCTGGTGCAGGCTCTGCTTGGGCTGATGCAGGCGTCGGAGGCGGATTATACGCTCACCTTCCGGCGTCTTTCCCATGCGGCTGAAGGCGACGTGGAACCGTTCCGCGGCATGCTCATCGACCTTGCCGGAGCGGACGCGTTCCTCGCGCGCTGGCGCGAAAGAGCTGGCCGTGAGGGGCTTTCGGATCGAGACAGATCGGCGGCAATGCTCTCGGTTAATCCCGCGATCATCCCACGCAACCACCGTATCGAGGAGCTGATCGAGGCTGCGGTGGAAGAGGATGATTTCGAGCCCTTCCACGCCATGCTGAAGGCGATCGCGACACCCTTTGACGAGCGGCCGGACAATACCGTCTACATGCAGCCGCCGATGAGCCACGAGCGGGTGTTCAGGACGTTTTGCGGGACGTAAGCGTAGCGCTGATCCCCCGCGCCGGAGCGAGCGGGTGCCTGTTTCGCCTTCTCCCCGAGGGGGAGAAGGTCGCAGCAGCGGGATGAGAGGCGGACGTTAGCGATAGATCGAGAGGTTGCCCGCTCATCCGACCCTTCGGGCCACCTTCTCCCCGGCGGGGAAAAGAAACCGGCGTCAATGCTGTGCCTTTAAATCACCCAACCTTTGCCAGCGGCTCATGCGCGCCATAATACCGGCCGAACCGGTTGTCGAGGAACTTCGGCAATGCCACTTCCTCCTGTCGCACGAAGCCCTTCTGCGGCAGCGCGCCCTCGGTAAGCAGATCGAGAACCGTGCAGATGCCTGACGCCGTGGTGATCTGGATGGCGCTCATCATCCGGCCGGAAACCGGGCCGGCATAGACCTTGTTGGCATAGGTTTCCTGGAGGAAGCGGCCGTTGCGGGTGCCGCAGACCGTGACGAAGACGATGACCACATCCTGCATGGTGCCGGGCAGCGCGTTCTCGAACAGGTCCTTCAGCACGTCGCGGCGGTTGCGCAGGTTGAGGTCGTTCAAAAGCGCCTTCATGATCGCCACGTGGCCGGGGTAACGGATGGTGCGGTAATTCATCGTCCGCACTTTGCCCTCCAGCGTGGCGCAGAGCGTGCCAAGGCCGCCCGAGGTGTTGAAGGCCTCATAGGTAACGCCATCGAGCGAAAACTCCTCGCGCTCCTCCAGGGCCGGAACGGCGGTGAGGCGACCTTCGACGATGGCTTCGCACGGCTCGATATATTCGTTGATCAGCCCGTCTGTGCTCCAGGTGAGGTTGTAGTTGAGCGCATTGGACGGATATTGCGGCAGGGCGCCGACGCGCATCCTGACGCTATCGAGCTTGTCGAACTTGCCGGCAAGATCGGCAGCGACGATGGAGATGAAGCCGGGGGCGAGGCCGCACTGTGGAATGAGGGCCGTCGCGGAGGTTTCCGCCAACGCCTTGACCTTGCGGGTGGATTCGACGTCCTCGGTCAGATCGAGGTAGTGCGTGCCGACGGCGACGGCCGCCTCGGCGATACCTGTCGTCAGATGAAACGGCGCGGCGGAGAGCACGGCAAACTTGCCTTTCAGCAGCGCTTCAAGCGCGGGCCGGTCCGTGATGTCGACGATCTCCGTATCGACGCGTTCATGAGCAGGCACATTGGCCAGCTGATCGGCCGAGCGATCGGCGACTGTAATGCGATAGTCGCCTGATGCCGCCAGCATCCAGGCGATGGCCGAGCCGATATTACCCGCGCCGATGACGACAATGTTTTTCATGTTTTTGTTCCCCGCAGAAAAAATTCATAGGGCACAATCATATTGCGGCTTCGCTGCGATTCAGAGCTTCAATTTGTGCAGAACGCCCGATATTATTAAGCAGTTAGACGACAGGATTGGTCATTATGGCAATAACGGATAAAGATCGGGCGCTGCTTGCGCTGCTGTCTGAAAACGCCCGCATGCCGGTGGCGGAACTGGCGCGCCGGCTCGGCCTTTCCCGCACCACGGTGCAGGCCCGCATCGAGCGGCTGGAGGCGGAGGGGGTGATCGCGGGTTATGGCCTGCGGCTGTCGGAGACCTATCTCTCCGGGCTGGTGCGCGCCCATGTGTTGATTACCATCGGCCCGAAGGCCCTGCCGTCGGTCACCGCCGCACTTGCCGCGATCAAGGAGGTCATCACGCTGCATTCGGTCAGCGGCACCTTCGACCTGATTGCCATTCTGTCCGCGCCGTCGATCCTGGAGCTCGACCGGCTGATCGACCGCATCGGCGCGCTCGATGGCGTGGAGCGCACGCTGTCTTCGATTATTCTGTCGACGCGGATTTCGCGGTAAGAGCGTTTGAAAGTGTGGAAGATGCGCGAAACCCACTTCCGTCATGACGGATGCGACGGTCTGCAAAACGAAACAATAAAGGAGCTTGCCGCTCCCATGCTTCCGTTGCTACCCGAAAGCGACGCCATCTAGACCACCGCCCTCTCGTCATAAGCCCGCTGCGCCGCCATCACCGCGTCCATATTGCCTTCCGCCCAATGGGCAAGCGCCGCCACGGTATCAGTCAGCGTGCGTCCCAGCGGCGTAAGTGAATATTCGACCGTGACAGGAACCGTCGGAAAGGCCTGCCGGGAAATCAGCCCGTCACGCTCGAGCTTCTTCAGCGTCTGCGACAGGACCTTCTGCGAAATGCCCTTGATCTCGCGTCGTAGCAGGTTGAAGCGAACGGCATCACGCCGCAGCTTGTCGAGGATCAACAGCGCCCACTTGTCGGCGATCCGATCCAGCACCATGCGCGTTGGGCAGCGATCCTCATAGACGTCATAGGTATGTTCCATCTCTACGCTCCGTCGTTCAGGCCAGGAGGGTTTCCGCGAGGAAACCAGCTAACCGAAAAGTGCTCTCTTTTCATGATTTCTCCAACGCAGTATCTGTGTTTTCGAAACATGGTTTCAATTAGATACTAAGGAGATTTGAGATGGCAGGCAAGATACTTGTGATCGGTTCCACCGGCACCATCGGCACACCGCTGGTCAAGGCGCTGGTTGCAAAGGGCGAAAGCGTGAAGGCGGCGTCGCGCAGCGGCAAGCCGGCGGACGGCGCGGAAGGGGTGCGTTTCGATTATACCGACGCATCGACCTATGGGGAGGCATTTGACGGCGTTGACCGCCTGTTCCTGCTTCTTTCCGGCGGGCGTCTGGACGCCATCGATGCGCTGACGCCTGTTGTCGAAGAGGCCGCGCGCCGCAAGGTCAAGATCGTTTTCCTCAGCGTCCTCGGCGTCGACGCGGATGATTCCATTCCCTATCGTCAGATCGAATTGAAAATCATCGCGTCAGGCACGCCTTACGTCATCCTGCGCCCGAACTGGTTCGCCGATAATTTCCACAGCTACTGGAAGGCTGGCATCGACCACGGCCAGATCGCCGTGCCGGCGGGTGAGGGCAAGTCCAGCTTCATCGACGTGCGCGATATCGCCGATAGCGCAGCCGCTGCGCTGACGTCCAATGCCTTTGACGGCAGGGCCTTTAACCTGACCGGGCCAAAAGCCCTGGGCTATGGCGAGGCAGCCGCGCTGATTTCCCAGGCGATCGGCAAACCGGTCTCCTACAGCGCGGTTTCGGATGATGTCTTCATCGGCATTCTCACCGGTGCGGGCGTACCGCAAGATTACGCCGCCTTTCTCGCATCGATCTTCCATCCCGTGCGCGAAGGCTGGACAGCCGTGGTGACCGGCGACGTCGAAACGCTGACCGGCCATCCGCCGCGTTCGCTGGAGACCTACATCGCCGACAATCTGGACCGGCTGAAGGGCTGAGTCGTCACGATGCCCGCCGCGATCAAGCCGGATCGGTGGAGCCGCGGCGGGCCTTGAAGAACATTTTCAGCCGCTGAATGTCCTCGGCGCTCCAGCCTTGCGGCGCCGTCACCTCCGTCCACGCATCGATGTAATGCTCCGGCGCGTAGACATGGCCGTAACCGATCGGTGCCGTCGTCGCCGCCGCGACATCAAGGCCGAGCTGCAGCAGGGTGACGACCGGAAACCAGCGGAACGAGGTGGAGACGTCGGGTCCGTGATGCGCCATCCATTGCGGCCGCCGGTAAAGCGAGGCGGCCTCGAAGAAAGTGATCGGGTCACTCGCATATTGCAGATAGACGATCCGCATCGGCCCCCATGCCGCATCGGGCATATGCGCCGTTGTATATTGATTGGCGAAGCGGATGACGGAGGAATCGCGGAAGCGCGGCAGCCATTCCGGCGTGCCCTTCACCCGGCCGTTTGTGGCCATGCGCCATGTGGGGCTGGAAAACGGCGGACCGCTCCACAAGGCACCCTGGAAGGGATCGGCCAGCACATCATAGAGATCGGAGGACTTCTGCGAGTTGAGCGAACCGAGGCTCAGGCCATGCAGGTACAGTTTCGGTCGCGTTTCCTTGGGCAGGGTCGTCCAGTAACCATAGATGGCTTCGAACAGGGCGCGGGCCGTCTCAACACCGTAATCCGGCTCCGTCAGCAACGCGATCCAGCTGGAGAGATAGGAATATTGCACCGCGACGCTGGCGATATCGCCATCATGCAGATACTCGACCGTGTCGAGCGCTTCCGGATCGATCCACCCGGTGCCGGTCGGAATGACGACGAGAAGCACCTTGCGTTCAAAGCCGCCGACACGCTTCAGTTCCGAAAGCGCAAGAGCCGCCCGTTCCTCGGGCGTCGCGGCCGAGTTCAGCCCCGCATAAACCCTGAGCGGTTCCTTGGCGGCGCGGCCGGTGAAGGCTGCTATGGTCTCGCCCCGAGGACCTTCCGCGACAAACTCGCGGCCACGCCGGCCGAGCGATTCCCACGTCATCAGCGAGGCGTCGCTGCCGGTCTTCAACGGATCGGAAGGGCGCGGCACATCCGGCTCGATCAAGGCGTCGACCTGTTTCAGTGACGAATCCGCAAAGCGCAGCCCGATATCGAAGATCAGCCCATTGAGCAGCATCCATGATACGATGACGGCGGCTGCGATGCCGAGAACATTGGCTAGGCGACGCGGCAGGAAATGCCGGCTGCGTGTGGCAAAGAACCGCCGGATCAGCTGGAACAGCCGGCCCGCGCCGATCAGAACCGCCGCAACCAGTACGGCAAGGCCCCCCGTCCTGGTGGGATGGGCGCTCGGGAGCGGATCAAGCTCCATCACCACGCGGATCGAGTTTTGCCAGTCCTTTGCCTGCCATAAAAACGCAATCGCCGTGATCGCCGCAGCAAGTCCGATCAGAAAGCGAATGCCACGCATATTGTGACGCGAGGGTTCTGGCAGCTCCAGATAAGCCCAGACGGCATGGAGTGCGACCCCGATCAGGTAGCCGATTGCGAAGGAAAAGCCGCAAAGCACGCCCTGCATCACCCAGGTGCGCGGCAGAAGCGACGGGGTGAGAGAGGCGCAGAATAGCAGGGTGCCAAAGACGATGCCGGTTGCCGAAAGGCCTGCAAACAACCGCTTAACCCATTGTTTCACCAACTCAGCATGCCCCTTATGCACCGCGTCCGTGCGCAGTGTAGTATGCGATGGGCATGGGTGCAAATCCCATGCTGAAGGGAAAAAAATCAAAGAAATAGGAAAATAATCCTTTACACCGTAACGGTGGTTTGGTAGTGTTTGGTTACAGTCGGAGATTTGCGGCTGACGGACGGGAGACGATCCAAGAGGTTTTTCCGGTTTGTTGGTGAGGTTCCTTCGCACACCGCGCCATATTGTTGCCTATCCAGCCGCCGTTCGGTTTTGTCCTCCGGGGCCAGAACCCTTCACCTAATTATTCCGGGCTTGACCTGCGATCCAGCCGTCGCGGGGTCTGCCGCGAAAAGACTTTTCGGTCCGATGACTCGGGCTGGCTGAATTCCGGCTCACGGTCGGAATGACGGAAGATGTTCCGTCACACAACCGTCATCACTGCCATTTCCATCTCAGGCTCGATCCCATGACGAATTCTGACACTTGCGACCCGGCTCTCCACCGCGCGTGGCCGGAACGGCCCACCGGTACGGGCGAGGGCATTCCGGACACCGCGCTGGAAACGAAGTCGCGGGCCGATAAGCTGATTGCCGAAGATGCGGCGCGCAACGGTCGTCTGCGAGAGCTGCTGAACGAGCTGACGGACGAGATGCGCGACGAGGTCGGGCTCTACCGCAATCTCCGGCAGGCGGGTGAGGCGGCCTTGCTGGGTGCGCCGGAGGACACGTCGGCCAAGTTAGCGCGGGCCGATGTCAAAGCCGCGACCGACCAGTTGTCGCTCATTGTGCGCACGCTGGAGCGGATCGACGCCTTGCAGCGGGTGCTGGCTGAAGAGCGTGAGGCGCTCGTCATCGAGGACGATGCGGAGGCTGAAGCTTACGAAACGGCGGTCGCGCATTTTCTCAACCGTATCGATGAACTGGCGGAGCAGAAGTGCCGCGCTTGGCAGGAGGCGCTTGTCGCATCGAACGGTCCGGCGGCTGGTGAGTGACGGATGCAGGACCTTTGCGATGAACTCCATCTGCAGACGCAGCTTCGCGCTCTCCAGCGAGACTGGCGTTTTGTCGGTAACCTGCCGCAGCAGCCGCCAAAAGGGGATTGGCGCACATGGCTGCTGATCGGCGGACGTGGTTCCGGCAAGACCCGGGCGGGAGCCGAATGGATACACGCAGTCGCTTCCTCCGGCAGGCAGTCGGAGCTGCGCATCGCGCTTGTGGCGGAAACGCTGGGTGATGCCCGCGAGGTGATGATCGACGGTATCTCCGGCATATGCCGCATCGCCCGCAGGCGTCGTCCGCTTTTTCGAAGTGTCGCGGCGTCGCCTTCTCTGGCCGAATGGCGCGGTGGCGCAGGTGTTTTCCTCGGAAGACCCGGAAAGCCTGCGCGGGCCGCAGTTTCATATGGCCTGGGCGGATGAGCTCGGCAAATGGAAATATCCGCAGGAAACCTGGGACATGCTGCAATTCGGTCTGAGGCTGGGGGAGGCGCCGCGGCAACTCGTCACCACGACCCCCCGGCCCATTCCGCTGCTGAAGGCCCTACTTGCCGATCCGACGGCGCGCGTGGCGAGGATGCCGACCGCGATGAACGCACGCAATCTGTCTCCGGACTTCCTGAAAGCTATCGAGGACCGCTACGGCGGCACCCGGCTGGGGCGGCAGGAAATCGGCGGCGAACTGATCGATGATCGCGAGGGGGCGCTCTGGAAACGGGCCGACCTGGAGGCAATCACCGACGCCGACCACGAGCCTCTCTCGCGTGTGGTGGTCGCGGTCGATCCGCCCTCGGGCGCCGGTGAACATTCCTGCTGCGGCATCGTTGTGGCAGGGCAGGGCATGTCCGGTCGTCTTGTGGTGCTCTCCGACTCCTCCGTGGAAGCCGAAACGCCGGCAGGCTGGGCCCGCGCGGTTGTGGCCGCTTTTCGCCGGCACGAGGCCGACCGGGTGGTGGCGGAAATCAATCAGGGCGGCGAGATGGTGCGCGCCATGCTGCAGAGCATCGATGCACACCTGCCGCTGACGCTGGTGCGCGCAAGCCGGGGCAAATTCGCCCGCGCCGAGCCCGTGGCGGCCCTCTACGAACAGGGCCGCGTGCGTCACGCCGCCCGATTTGAAAAACTGGAAGACCAGATGACCGATTTTACAGCCGATGGCCTCTCGTCGGGTCGCTCCCCAGACCGGCTGGATGCGCTTGTCTGGGCGATGACGGCGCTGACGACGCTGGTAATGAGTGAACCGAAGGTGCGGGGAATGTAACGCTTTCGCTGATGAGCTTATGCGGGCGCAGGCTGAACGAGGTCTGGCGCAGGCTGCCAGTTTCTTCTCCCCGCGAGGGAGAAGAA
Organism: Agrobacterium sp. DE0009; assembly: GCF_007680755.1. Taxonomy (NCBI): domain Bacteria; kingdom Pseudomonadati; phylum Pseudomonadota; class Alphaproteobacteria; order Hyphomicrobiales; family Rhizobiaceae; genus Agrobacterium; species Agrobacterium sp. DE0009. Next base: position 983,715 of record NZ_VEIU01000001.1, on the reverse strand, counting down.
ACGAGGCATCGTCAGTGGCCGAAAATCAGGCGGCTGACGGCTATCACTTCTTGGGCGACTGGGATGGTTTCGGCTGGGAGCCGGTTTCACGCATCTGGCGCCACTCGTTTTCGAGACGGTCATAAACGGTCTGGGGGATTGTCGCTGTCATGGTGGCATTCCTCCTTAGAATAGTTAACGCTGCAGGGCTGCGCGATGAACGGAGTAAGCGCCGTAAGGTTCCGAAATTCAAGGAAATTTTTACCCCTAAACCAGCGCGTGCGGATTAAAATCGATTAAGATTTTTTCAAATCGATTTAGTCCGGACGGTCGTCATCTTGATAATTCCGGCCGCCACGATGCCTCTCATTTTCAGGAGCCTATATGCCATATCACGAGGCACGATTCGTCGCGTCGATACGCCTGTCGGTCTTCGACGGTCGTCTGCTCGGGGAGCAGCTCGCTGGCACGAAAGCGATCGTTTCCGGTTTCGAAAAGCAACTCCCTCAGGGTGACACGCGCTGGCTCGCTTACATGCTGGCGACGGCTTTCCACGAAACGGCGGCGACCATGCAGCCGGTGCGCGAGACCATGGCGGCGAGCGATGCCGAAGCGATTGCGCGGCTCGACCGGGCTTTTGCGGCCGGACGGTTGCCCATGGTACGCAAACCCTATTGGCGCCCGGATGCCGAAGGAAAAAGCTGGCTCGGCCGGGGTTTCGTGCAACTCACCCATCGCCGCAACTATGAGACCATGTCGGCGATAACAGGCGTCGACCTTCTCGACCGGCCGGAACGCGCCATGGCGCTTGACGTGGCGACGGCGATCCTGATCCTGGGCATGGTGCGTGGCAGCTTCACCGGCCGCCGGCTTTCGCATTTCCTGAGCGGGGCCAGCGAAGATTGGGAAGGTGCGCGGGCAATCATCAATGGCAGCGACAGGGCGCGGCTGGTCGCGGGCTATGGCCGTGCATTTCATGCGGCCCTTGTCGCGGCGCGGATTGAACCCGCGCCAGCCAGATGATAACCCCTACCACCGCCAACCGGCCATCGTTGAACTTTGCATGACAGGTGACACCGTGATCCGCCATATCGTCTTCTTCACCGTTCCCGAGGAAAACCGCGATGCCGTGCGCAAGGGCCTCTCCGGCCTCACCGCCATCCCGCATGCGCTGAAGCTGGAAATCGGCGAGAACGTCAAGAAGGACCAATGGGGCAACTCGGTCGATTTCATCGTCTATGGCGAGTTCGAAAACGAGGCGGCGCTTGCGGCGTACAAGGCCGATCCCGCTTACGATCTTTCGACCCGCACGGTAAAGCCGCTGCGCGACACCCGCATTGCCGCCGATTTCGACAGCGACAGGGCGGTGAAAGCGCCGATCCGGTAGGCCGTTACCGCCGCGACGACCGCAAGGCCTGGCGAACGGACTGCGGACAACACCCGAACCCCTTTATTCCGTCATGCCGGACCCGATCCGGCATCCAGCCTGCCCGAGTCTTTGGGCTGAAAGAGGTTCTTCGCCGTGCAGACTCACGTCGGCTCTATTCCGGCTCGAGGCCGGAATGACGGGATCTATGTGTCTTGCGCTGCCGGTCGCTATCTCAATTTGAACCGGACAGTCGTGGATCTGGTCCCGGGTGACGACATAGGCGCACCGTAAGCCATCAACACAAGGACAACCCAATGCGATTTCCCTTCTCCCTGCCGTGGCTGCGCCCGGCGGACGGCAGAGCCGTGCCTGAAAACCGGAAAATGGCTGATGGCTTCATGGCGGTGGCAGTGCAGGGCGGACAGGCTTTCTGGTCCGGCCGGTCTTATGCCGCGCTGTCCCGCGAAGGCTTTATGAAGAACCCGGTCGCCCACCGCGCGGCGCGCATGGTTGCGGAAGCGTCTGCCGCCGTCAGCTGGCTGCTCTATGATGGCGACGACGAACTGGCCGACCATCCACTGCTGGCATTGCTTGCAAAGCCGAGCGGCCATATGAGCGGCCCTGATTTTTTCGAGGCGCTTTACGGTCATCTGCTGCTTGCCGGGAACGCCTATGTCGAACCGCTCGTTATCGGCGGGCGGTTGCGCGAACTGCATCTGCTGCGGCCCGACCGGGTCAGCATCGTCGAGGGGGCGGATGGCTGGCCGGTCGCTTACGAGTACAGGGCCGAGGGACGCACGACCCGGCGTATCGCGGCCGAGCGCGATGGGCTGGGGCTGCTGCATCTCAAGCTGTTTCACCCGCTGGATGACCGGACCGGGTTTGCGCCGCTTGCATCCGCGGGCGCCGCACTCGATCTGCACAATGCCGCAAGCCAGTGGAACAAGCGCCTGCTCGACAACTCCGCCCGGCCCTCGGGTGCGCTGGTCTACCAGCCGAAGGAAGGCGGCAATCTTTCGATGGAGCAATATGACCGGCTGAAGCGGGAGCTGGAGGAGGGTTATCAGGGCGCGATGAATGCCGGCCGGCCGTTGCTTCTGGAAGGCGGGCTGGATTGGAAGGCCATGGGCCTTTCGCCGCGCGACATGGATTTTCTAGAGGCGCGCAACGGTGCTGCGCGCGATATCGCGCTCTCGCTCGGCGTGCCGCCCATGCTGATCGGCATCCCCGGCGACAACACCTACGCCAACTATCAGGAGGCAAACCGCGCCTTTTACCGCTTGACCGTGTTGCCGCTGGTGAACCGTACGGCGGCAAGGCTATGCGGCTGGCTCGCTCCGGTCTTCGGGGCGGGGCTGCGGCTCGAACCGGATCTCGACAAAATTGCCGGACTGGCGGGCGAGCGGGACGCGCTCTGGTCCCGCATCGGAGCCGCATCTTTCCTCAGTGACGAGGAAAAACGCGAAGCGGTCGGCTACTGAAGAGGCAGGGCGCGCTCGCGGAGCGCGTGGCGTCCGCCTTAAAGCGATCTCTGAAGTCGCGGACTCTCTTTATGAGGTTCTCCGCCCAAGCGATTCCGAAGATTCGAAAAATGTCCCGTCGCAGGCGCGCGAACGCCACCTGCGGGCGTCGCCATGCGTGCGCCCGATTTCAACATCCTAGAACGGAATGATTACCCATGTCTGAATTCGCCAACGAGGCCGGCATCTGGGCCGCCCGCATTACCGGCGCCGTCGCGGGTGCCGGCGTATCGCTTGTTTACCTGCTGCCGAAAAGCAGGCGGGAAGCCGCGAGCCGTTTCATTACCGGCGTTTCCTGCGGCATGATCTTCGGCGGGCCGATCGGCCTGTGGATCGTGCAGCAGCTCGACATTGCCGGTGCCCTTACGGGGCGGGAAATCATGGTGGCGGGCTCGGCGGCCGCCAGCATGGGCGCGTGGTGGGGACTTGGCGTCCTGGTGCGTATCGCCGAACGCTACAGCGCCCGTCCGCGCGTCTGACATCAGCGTCCACATCGCAGGAGTTTCCCATGCACGTCTATCGCGGGCCACGCCCCGCCACGCGCAAATTCGCCAGTCTGGAGCTGCGCGGCATCACCAGTGACGGCACCTTTTCCGGTTACGCCAGCGTCTTCGGGGAGGTCGATCTCGGTCAGGACATGATCGAGCGCGGCGCTTTCCGCCGATCCATCGAGGAGCGGGGTGCTGGCGGTATCCGCATGCTTTACCAGCATGATCCGGCCGAGCCCATCGGCGCCTGGCGTACCATCCGCGAGGATGAGCGCGGACTTTATGTCGAGGGCATGCTGGCGCCCGGTGTTGCCCGTGCCCGCGAGGTGCATTCGCTGATGAAGGCCGGCGCGCTGGACGGGCTGTCGATCGGCTTCCGCACAGTCCGTTCCAGTAAAGAGGCGCGCGCTGGCAAGGCGACCAAAGCCGGTGTCCGGCGCATTCTGGAAGCCGATCTCTGGGAAATCTCGGTCGTTACCTTTCCGATGCTGCCGTCTGCGCGCGTCTCCGACGTCAAGCACGCCCGCTTCTTCCGCGACCGTGAGACCGAACTGGTGCGCACCATGCGTCGCGCCGCCCGCTCACTGTTCGACACAAGCTTCAAACGCTGAACCTTCAGGCACCAACCAACAAGGAAACGACATGACAGACCAGACGACGAAACCGGCTCCGATGACCGTCGCGCCGCAGGTGAAGGCCGTGCCCGATACGGTGACCGCGGCATTCGACGACTTCATGGAGGCCTTCGAGGCGTTCCGGGAAACCAATGACCAGCGGCTTGCCGATATCGAGCGCAAGATGGGCGCCGATGTCGTCACCCGTGATAAGCTCGACCGCATCGACAAGGCGCTCGACGATAACCGCAGGATCATGGACGATCTGGCGCTCAAGAAGGCACGCCCCGCGCTTGGACGCAAGGACGTCTTGTCTCACGATGCCGAAGAGCATAAGGCCGCCTTCGAAGCCTATATCAGGCGCGGGGAAGACGGGGGACTGCGCGATCTCGAGGCCAAGGCCTTTTCCGGTTCGGCGGGAGCTGATGGCGGTTTCCTGTTGCCGACTGAAACGGATGGCGAGATCGGCCGGCGCATGACGGCGATTTCGCCGATCCGGGCGCTGGCAACCGTCCGGCAGGTTTCCACCGCCGTTCTGAAAAAACCTTTCTCCGCCAGCGGCCTGGCCAGCGGTTGGGTCGCGGAAACGGCGGCTCGCCCCGAAACGACGACGCCGAAGCTGTCAGAGCTGACCTTTCCGACCATGGAGCTTTACGCCATGCCCGCCGCCACCCAGGCCCTGCTGGACGATGCTGCGGTTGATATCGAGACGTGGATCGCCTCGGAAGTCGATATAGCCTTCGCCGAGCAGGAGGCCTCCGCCTTCATCGCCGGCGATGGCGTCAACAAGCCGAAGGGTTTTCTCTCCTACACGGCCGTTGTCAATGACAGCTGGAGCTGGGGCAATATCGGCTATGTCGCGACCGGCGTTTCCGCCGGCTTTGCGTCGGGAGGACCGATGGATGTGCTCCTCGACGCGGTTTACGGGCTGAAGGCGGGGCACCGCCAGAACGGAAACTTCCTGATGAACCGCAAAACCCAGTCCGCACTGCGCCGCTTCAAGGACACGACAGGCGCGTATCTCTGGCATCCGCCAGCCGCAGCCGGCCAGCCCGCCTCGCTGATGGGCTTTCCGGTCACCGAAGCGGAAGACATGCCGAACGTGGCGGCCAACAGCTTTGCCATCGCCTTCGGTGATTTCCGCGCAGGTTATCTCGTGGTCGACCGCACCGGCGTCCGCATCCTGCGCGATCCCTATTCGGCCAAGCCCTACGTGCTGTTTTACACCACCAAGCGCGTGGGCGGCGGCGTTCAGAATTTCGAGGCGATCAAGCTGGTGAAATTCGGCGTGAACTGAGCCTCGACGGTGCCGCTCGTTTCTTCTCCCCGTGAGGAGAAAATGGCCCGAAGGGCCGGATGAGGGGACAAGCTCTCGGTCTATCACTGCCCTTGCCCTCTCAGCCCGCTGCCGCGACCTTCTCCCCCTCGGGGAGAAGGCGAAAGACGCACCCGCTTGCCCTCTTCATCGGAGACGCCATGACCTATGCCCTCATTCATCCGCCGCAGGCGGAGCCGCTGACGCTTGCCGAAGTAAAGGCGCATCTGCGCCTCGACAGCGGCGAAGAAGATCTGCTGCTTGCCGCGCTGATCCGCACCGCGCGCGAGCATCTGGAGCGGACCACCGGCCTTTGCCTCCTCGCCCAGACATGGCGGCTTTATCTCGATGGCTGGCCGCAAACGGGTGTGATTCTGCTTGGCAAGACACCGGTGCAAACCATCGAAAAGATTCTGGTTTTTGATGGCGCGGGCCAGGCAGAGAACCTGCGTGGCGTCGAGAGATTGCTCGACGGCGCGGCACGTCCGGCACGGCTTTGGCTGCGCGATCCGCCGTCCCCCGGGCGGGTGATGAACGGCATCGAGATCGATTTCATCGCCGGTTACGGCGAGGCGGGGACGGATGTGCCTGACACGCTGAAGCGCGCCATGCTCTCGCATGTTGCACAGATGTTTGCCTTCCGCGGCGCTGTCACGCCGGAAAATCAGCCTGCGGCGGTTCCTGCCGGTTACGAGCGGCTGGTGGCCCCCTTCTGCCGCCTGGGACTTTGAGCCATGAACCTCGTTTTTCTCGACCCCGGCAAGCTGACGGCACGGCTGGAACTGGACGTGCGGACCGAAACGCCGGACGGGCAGGGTGGTGCTGCGGAAAGCTGGAATTTCCTCCTGTCGCTCTGGGCCGCAATCGAACCGGTGTCGGAGACATCGCATGAGCGGGCGTCGGCCGAAGGCGTGACGATCACCCACCGCGTGTGGCTGGTGTATCGTGAAGACATTGCGGCCGGCATGCGTTTTCGCAAGGGCCGTCGCATTCTCGCCATCCGCGCTGTGATGGACCCGGACGAAACGCGCCGCTTCATCGTCTGCCGCTGCGAAGAGGAAAACCGATGAGCGCCGCAAACCCGCTTCTGAGGGCCATCGTCAAGAAGCTCGCGGGCGATGTCGCGCTGACGACCCTCATCCCCGGGGGCATCGTCGACCGGCTTCTGCCGCGTGCAAATCTGCCTTGCATTGTCTTCGACGAACTCGACACCCGCGATTATTCGACCGCGACGGAGAAAGCCGAGGAGCATTTCCTGACGCTGCACATCTGGGGCGATGCCAACGGCCGCAGGGCGTCGGGTGAGATCGCTTCCAGGCTGAAAACCTTGCTGGATGACGCCGCGCTGCCGCTCGTCGGCTTCTCGCTCGTCAATCTCCGGCTGCTGTCCAGCCGCTCGCGCCGGGAGCCGAAGTCACGGAACTTCGTCCTCGAAATGCGCTTCAGGGCGGTAACGGAATGAGCCGCTTTCAAGCCTTTTGTGCCGCCACGGTTTTCCACAGCAGGATCAGCAGCAGCAGGGAACAGATGATCAGGATGGAAGCGATGCCGAGCATTACGGCCACACCGCCGCGGTCCAGCGCCATGGTGAAGATGACAGGCGCAAAGGCGATGGCGAGATTTTGCGGGAGCGAGATCCGCGCAGCCTGAAGTCCGTATTGCTGCGGAGAGAACACCGCAAGCGGCAGTACGGCGCGGCTGACCGTGAGCACACCCGCGCCGAAACCGAACAGGCAGATGAAGCCGGCAAAGGCGGGTATGGCCGGCGAAAAGACGAGCAGGACCAGGAAGGATATCAGGAGAAGACAGAGCCCGATGAGGCAGGTGATGAAGGGATTACCCCTTTTTCCCAGCAGAAAATCGAGCCCGCGCGCAGTAATCGCAAGCACGCTGCGCACCGAGGCCAGCTGGATCGCCAGCGCTTGCGATGCGCCTGAATGCACCAGAAGCAAAGGCAGAAGCGGCGAGAAGCCGAAGGCGGTGAAGGAGCTGAGCGTGATCATCGCCGCCAGAAGCAGGAAGGCGCGCCGCGTATCGACAGGCGAGGCCGGGATTTCGCCAGGATGGAGGCTCTGGCCTGGAGCCGCGCCCTGTCTTTGCGGAAGAACGAAGATGTAAAGCGGCAGCAGCAGGAACAGCTGAAGACAGCCGTAAAAAATCAGCGTGCCCCGCCAGCCGAGATGCTGGTCCGCGAATGCTGTAACGGGCAGGAACACGGCCGCCGAAAGGCCGGTAAAGACCATCAGCAGCGTCAGGGATCGGCTGCTCTCTGCGCCGACGCGCTCGACCACGGCAGTGTGTGCCGCCGTCGTCAGCCCGCAGGTGCCAGCAAGGCCCATCACCGCCCAGCCCAGCAGATAGCTGGTGACGCCGCCTGCAAAAGCAAGCAGTGCAAAGCCGCAGGCAAAAAGAAGCGTGCCGCTGATCAGCACGGGCGCGGCGCCATGGCGCACGAGCATTCGCCCGAGCAGCGGCCCGCAAAGCGCGCTGATGGTCATCATGACTGTCAGTCCGGCAAAGACGACTTCGTTGGGAATGGCGAGTTCGCGTCCTATTCGCGGGCCGAGAATGGCCAGCATGTCGAAGCCGGAACCCCAGCTGACGACCTGCCCGAGCGCCAGCACGCCGATAAGGCGTGTGCGGAACGTCATGGAGGCAAGATCGGACATGGCAGGACCGCACAATGCAAGGGCAAGGAACATTCTTGGTGGCAGGCCCGCAACACCCTGCAACCGCAATCGAAACGGAAGGAAAAAGCATGGTGGCGCAGAAGGGCAAGGATTTTCTGCTGAAATTCAGCAATGCCGGAACATATGTCACTGTTGCCGGGCTGAGAACCCAGCGTCTGGCCTTTAACGCCCAGGCGGTGGACATAACCGATGGGGAAAGCGCCGGGCGCTGGCGCGAGTTGCTGGCGGGTGCCGGGGTGCAGAGAGCTGCGCTGACAGCGTCGGGCATCTTCAAGGATGCGGCGAGCGATGCGCTGGTTCGGGGCGCCTTTTTTACGGGCGCCATTCCCGGCTGGCAGATCCTCATTCCCGATTTCGGCACGATTACCGGGCCGTTCCAGATCGTCGCGCTCGAATATTCCGGGCGTCACGATGGCGAAGTGCAATTCGAGATCGCGCTGGAATCGGCGGGTCTTTTGACATTTGGAGCAGTGTGATGGCTGAGCGTTTGCGTTACGGGCGGGCAAACCGCCACCGCGGCGAGATCGAAGCGCTGATCGACGGCGAAAGGCGCATTTTATGCCTGACGCTCGGGGCGCTTGCCGAGCTTGAAACCGCCTTTGAGGCCGACGACCTGACCGCGCTCGCGCAGCGTTTCGCAAGCGGGCGCATGAAGGCGGCGGATATGATCAGGGTGATCGGCGCAGGCCTTCGTGGTGCAGGCAATGTCTTCTCGGATGAGGACGTCGCCGCCGCCACCGTGGAAGGCGGCGTTTCCGGCCATGCCGCGATCGTCGCCGATCTCCTGACAGCCACATTCGCATACCCGAAAGGTCACCCGTCACCGGACCCTTGATAGCCGCAGCAGGCGAGGCGACACCGCCGCCCTTCCCATGGCAGGCCGTGCTTCATACGGGCTTCCACCTGCTGCGGCTTTCCTCCGAAACCTTTTGGCGCATGACGCCGAGGGAGTTCTTCGCGATGACCGGGGGAAACATGACCCAACGCTGCCCGGACCGCCCGACAATGGAGGCATTGATGCGGCAGTTTCCGGATGGGTGACGGCCCCAGGGCATCTTTCCGGCCGGGTTTTGAAGAACTGAAATAACGGATTTTTGAAAGATGTTTCAGCACCCTGGATTCGTCAGTTGAATCAGAAAGGCAAGCGTCATGACAGGAGAAAGATCGATTGCCGAGAACCGCGACGAGGCCGAGGCTTTGGCTGAGGTCATGGGCGATCTCGAACGGCGGTCCGAGCGGTTCGGGGCGGCCCTGACGACGGCCCTTCAGGCGGCAACGACGGGCGGCAAGGGGCTGGATGATGTGCTGCGCGGCCTTGGCCAGAGGCTTTCCGGAATGGCGCTTTCAGCCGGGCTGAAGCCACTGGAAAGCATGATCGGCAACGCCGTGAGCGGACTGCTGAACGGCGGCGGTTCGTTGTTTGCCTTTGCCGGCGGGGGCGCGCCGGGGCGCAGTATCACGCCCTTTGCCGAGGGTGGCGTGGTCTCCAGTCCAGCGTTCTTTCCGATGGGCGGCGGGCTTGGCCTGATGGGCGAGGCGGGGGCGGAAGCAATCCTGCCGCTGAAGCGTGGCTCCGATGGCGCGCTTGGTGTCGCCGCACCCGCAGGCGGTGGCGGCGCGCAGATCGTCTTCAACGTTACCGCGACGGATGCGGCGAGCTTCCGCAAAAGCGAAGGCCAGATCGCCGCGATGCTGGCGCGCAGCGTCGGACGGGGCCAGCGCGGCCTGTGAGCCGAGCTTCAGCCCATGCCTTCGGCAGCGCCTGATTCCGCAGACGATCAAAAAGAATCCAGGATCAATCACATGGCGGCATTTCATGAAGTGCGGTTTCCGCTGCGGCTTGCGCTCGGTGTGAGCGGTGGGCCGGTGCGGCGGACGGATATCGTCAACCTCTCGAACGGCAGGGAGAACCGTAACCAGCGCTGGAGAAACGCACGGCGCTCCTATGACGCGGGCTCGGGCATTCGCTCCGTCGCCGATCTCTACGACGTCATCGCCTTCTTCGAGGCACGGCGTGGCGAGCTTTACGGTTTTCGCTTCCGCGATCCCGTCGATTTCAAATCCTGCCCGCCCGGCCAGAAACCTGCTGCAACCGACCAGATAATCGGGACAGGCGATGGGGCGACGGCCGGATTTCAGCTGCTGAAGACCTATGCCGATGCGGGCGGTTCCTTCACCCGCAGGATTGAAAAACCGGCAGAAGGTTCCGTGACCGTTTCTGTCGATGGGGTAAAGGCGGGCTCTGACGATGCCGATGTCGACTACACGACGGGTATCGTAACATTTCGGGCGGGGCGGTTGCCGCGCCCCGGCGCAATCATTCGCGCCGGTTTCGAATTCGACGTTCCAGTCCGTTTCGCGATCGATCGCATCGAGGTGAACCTCACCGCTTTCGAGGCAGGTCGCATCCCCTCGATCCCCCTCTTGGAAATCTTGCCATGAAAACCATTCCCGCAGTCCTCGCCGGGCATCTCGGCGCCGATGCGACAACCATTTGCCATTGCTGGAAGGTGACATTGAGAGACGGCGCAGTGATCGGCTTCACCGACCATGATGAGCCGGTCTCCTTTGGCGGCACGGTCTACCTGGCTGCCAGTGGCTTTTCGGCGAGCGACAGCGACAGCGAAACCGGGCTTGGCGCAAGCGCCGGCGAAGTGGCGGGAGGCTTTTCGAGCGACGCCATTGCGCAGGACGATCTCGCCGCCGGCCGCTTCGATGGCGCGACGGTGGAGCTTTTCCTCGTCAACTGGCAGGCGCCGGACCAGCACGTGCTGCTTCATGCGCGCGAGATCGGCGAGGTGACGCGGGCGGGTGGGTCGTTTCGCGCGGAGCTTCGCAGCATCGCCCATCGCCTCGGCCAGCCGCAGGGCAGGGTCTATGGTCGCCGCTGCGATGCCGCGTTGGGAGACAGGCGTTGTCGCGTTGATCTCTCCCGTTTCACCGGCCACGGCAGCGTGGCGGCGGTGCAAACCTCGGGCGCGCTTCTGGCGTCCGGCCTCGACGCCTTTGCGGACGGTTTCTTTGCGCGGGGAAAGCTGCATTTCGCAAGCGGCAGGCTCGCCGGCAAAGCCTTCGATATCGAAGGTCATGAGCGACTCACCGGCGGTGCGCTCCTCTCTTTCTGGCTGCCGCCGGAAACGCTTCCTTTGCCCGGGGATACGTTTTCAATCATCGCAGGCTGCGACAAGAGTTTTGCCGCGTGCCGGGCGAAATTTGCCAATCAACTGAATTTTCGCGGTTTTCCGCACATGCCGGGTGCCGATTTCGCCTATTCCTATGCAAGCGGCGGCCAAATCCATGATGGTGGAGCGCTGATTCCATGAGCGACACAGCCGAGAAAGTGCTGGCGCTGGCCGAAAGCTGGATCGGTACGCCTTACAGGCATCAGGCGTCCCTGAAGGGTGTCGGCTGCGATTGCCTCGGCCTCATCCGCGGCCTCTGGCGCGAGCTCTATGGCGAAGAGCCCGAGTCGCCGCCGCCCTATGCGCCTGACTGGGCCGAACGCGGCGGCGAGGATCGGCTGATGGCGGCGGCGACGCGCCATTTTGGCGCGGTTTCCAGCCTGGACGAGGCAAGGCCCGGGGATGTGCTGCTGTTTCGCTGGCGGGCGGATGCCGCGGCCAAACATCTGGGCATTCTCGCCGACCCGGATCATTTCATCCACACCTACGAACAGGCGGCGGTGGTGCGCTCGGCGCTGGTGCCGGGCTGGCGACGGCGCATCGCCGGAGTTTTCCGTTTTCCCGATTCCTGATTTCGTGAGGCAGGCATGGCGACGATCGTTTTTCAGGCAGCTGGTGCTGCCCTCGGCGGCGTTTTTGGTCCGCTCGGTGCGGTGATTGGCCGTGCGGCCGGGGCGCTCGCCGGCAATGCGGTCGATCGCGCCCTTCTCTCGAACGGCAGGACGGTGACAGGCCCGCGCCTTTCGACGGCGCGCCTTCCCGGTGCGGATGAGGGTGCTGCAGTCAACCGGCTCTACGGCACGGCGCGGATCGGCGGCACGCTGATCTGGGCCACGCGTTTCGAGGAGCAGACGGAGGTTCAAAGGCGCGGCGGCAAGGCGGGCCGCGGCCCGAAAACGGAAACATTCCGCTACTTCGCCAATGTCGCCATCGGTCTTTGCGAAGGCGAAGCGGCAATGGTGCGGCGCGTATGGGCCGATGGTCGGGAACTCGATCTCAGCGCTGTCGAGATGCGTTTCTACCCCGGCAGCGAGACGCAATTGCCCGATCCGCTCATCGAGGCGAAGCAGGGCGCGGGCAACACGCCCGCTTTTCGCGGGCTGGCTTATGTGGTGTTTGAGCGCCTGCCGCTCGACGCCTACGGCAATCGCATTCCGCTGATGCAGTTCGAGGTGGTGCGGCCGGTCGGCAAGCTCGAAAAATCCGTCCGCGCCATCACGGTCATTCCCGGTGCAACGGAGCACGGCTACGCCACGGCGCAGGTCAGCGAGCGCACGGGCGTCGGCCAAAGCCGCATCATGAACCGCAATGGTTTGACCGCAGCGACCGACTGGCAGGCGGCGATCGATGAATTGCAGGCGCTCTGCCCCAATCTCGAAAGCGTGGCGCTGGTAGTCAGCTGGTTTGGCACGGATATGCGCGCGGGCGATTGCCGCATTCTGCCCGGCGTGGAGGTGGCCGCACGCGACGGGGAAACGAACCCATGGTCCGTCGCCGGCGTTTCGCGCGGGGAGGCGCACGTCATCAGCCGCCACGCCGGTGGTCCTGCCTATGGCGGCACCCCGAATGACCAAAGCGTGCTGCAGGCGATCGCCGATCTCAAGGCCCGTGGGCTGCGCGTGTGCCTTTACCCCTTCGTGATGATGGATGTGCCCGCGGGCAACGGATTGCCCGATCCCTACGGCAGGCCTGAACAGGATCCCTACGCCTGGCGCGGGCGCATCACCTGCTTTCCCGCACCGGGACGGCCCGGCTCGCCGGATGGCAGCGCAGCGGCCCGGGCGACGATTACCGCCTTCTGCAATCGCAGCGACGGATATCGCCGCATGATCCTGCATTATGCGGCGCTTGTCGCCCGCGCGGGCGGGGTGGACGCCTTCCTCATCGGCTCGGAGTTGCGCGGACTGACATCGCTTCGGGATGAAAACAACGCCTTTCCCTTCGTCGAGGAACTGGTGCGGCTCGCCGCTGATGCAAGGGCCGTGATGGGCCCAAAGGTGAAGCTCACCTACGCGGCGGACTGGAGCGAATATTTCGGCCACCAGCCGGCGGATGGCTCGGGCGACGTCTTTTTTCATCTCGATGCACTCTGGGCGAGCCCGGATATCGACGCCATCGGCATCGACAATTACATGCCGCTCTCCGACTGGCGTGATGAGGATGCTGCAAGCGGCAATCCCGATGGCATGACCGGCCCGGACGACGCCGCCGCATTCCGGCGCGCCATCACGGCCGGCGAGGGTTATGACTGGTATTATGCCAGCGACGCCGATCGTGCTGCCCGCAGGCGGACGCCGATTTCCGACGGGCTTAAGGGCAAGGCATGGGTATATCGATATAAGGACATCGGCACTTGGTGGCGCAGCCGCCATTTCGAACGGGTGAAGGGTATCGAAAAGCCGACGCCCACGGCATGGGTCCCGGGCTCGAAGCCCATTTGGTTTACCGAGCTCGGTTGCCCGGCAGTGGACAAGAGCGCGACGCGCCCCAATGTCTTTCCTGATCCCAAATCGGCGGAAAACGCTTTTCCCCATTTCTCCCGTAAAAACCGTGCCGACAGCCAGCAGCGGCGGTTTCTGGAAGCCCATCTCGATCACTGGCAAGTGGCCGGCGGGACCATGGTGGACCCCCGCCGCATCTATCTATGGACCTGGGATGCACGACCGTTTCCGGCCTTTCCGCAAAACGGCGCGGCCTGGAGCGATGGGGCAAACTGGCGCACCGGCCACTGGCTGAACGGAAGGTTGGGGACGGCGACGCTGGCCGATACCATCGCCGCGATCCTCACCGATCACGGCTTTTCTGCCTTCGACGTTTCCGCCGTCACCGGAGATCTCACCGGGTACGTGCAGGGCGACGTGACCTCCGCCCGCAACCTGCTTGAGCCTTTGATGGCAGCGTTTCAGGTGGATGCGGCGGAAGAGGGCGCCTTCCTCCGCTTTCGCTCGCGCAACACTGCAGTCATGCCCGTGCGGGAGATCGCCGTTCTCGCGGATGGAGAGGACGAACCGCTCTGGTCGGAAAACCGCGGTCACGACAGCGATTTTGCCGCCGAGGTGGTGCTGACCTCATTCAATCCCACGCTCAATTATGAACAGGCTAGTGTTCGGTCCCGCCGCATCGACAATGCCGGCAGCCGGGTGATGCGGCTCGATCTCGCTGCCGCCTTGCCTGCGGAAACCGCGCAGGCGGCGGCAGAAACCCTGCTGCGAGACAACAGACAGGCGCGCCGCAGCCTGCGTTTTGCCGTGCCGCCCACGGAGATCGGCCTTGAGCCGGGCGATTGCATCCGCCTGCCGGGCGGTGCATTTCCACAAGCGCCTGCCGGGCGCTTTCTCGTCAGCCGCATCGAGGACGGCGCGGTGAGGCAGGTGGAGGCGCGGGCGTTTTCTCCCGCCTTTTCGGTCTTCAGCGGCGGCCCGGAGGAGGAGCGGGGCGGCAATGCGTCGAGCGGCGCGCAAGGTTTCGCGCCGGAAGTGTTGTTCCTCGATCTACCCTATCATGACGGCAGTCTGCCGGAAGATTCAGCGAGGATCGCGGCATTCGCAAAGCCGTGGCGCCCCATCATCGTCTCGGCTTCGCCGGCGACTGAAGGCTATCGGCAGCGCGTCCTGCTTTCGCAACCGGCGACGATCGGCACCCTGTCACAGCCCTTGGCGAGCGGTCCCTCCGGCCGCTTCGACCGGCAGAACAGCATCATCGTGGATTTGTCCTCTGGTGAACTTGCCTCCGTGCCGGAGCTTTCGGTTCTGAACGGCGAGAACCGCCTTGCCATTCGTGCCGCCAATGGCATGTGGGAAATCGTCGCCTTCGCGCGCGCCGATGAAATCGCGCCATCGCGCTGGCGGCTCTCCTCGCTGCTGCGTGGGCTCGGTGGCACGGAAGACGCGATGGTCACCGGGGCTCCAAAAGGCGCGCCGGTGGTGGTTCTGGATGGGGCTGTGCAGCCGCTCGGCCTTGCTGCCGGCGAGCGCGGGAGACGTCTGAACTGGATCGCGGAGGCCGCAGGCATGGCGGGCGCGCCGAGTGGGCCCTTCGCCTTCGAGGGCGGCCTGCGGGCGCTGACGCCGCTTTCGCCGGTCCATCTTGTTGCTGAGAGGCGCCGGGAAGGCGTGCTTGTGCGGTGGAAACGGCGCGGGCGGGTGGAGGCCGATGGTTGGGATGCGAGCGAAATTCCACTGGACGAACCTTCGGAAACCTACCGCATCGAGGTGCTTGACGGAGCAACTGTCCGGCGGGTGGCGGAAGTTTCAGAACCGCTCTGGCTCTACGCCACCGCCGCCGAACTCACAGATTTCCCGGCATTGCGGGATCACATTTCCGTGCGTGTCCGCCAGCTTGGCCGCGCGGTGCCCTGGGGCATGGCGGCGCAGGCCGTCCTGCCGACCTGACATGTGCCTGAAAAACAACGAAAAGGACAAGATTATGGACAGTACCAAAGCATGGTATCAATCCCGCACCATCTGGGGCGCGCTGGTCGCGGTTTTCGCACCGCTCTTCGGCATCGCCGGACTGCATCTGCCAGCGGGGCTGGAAGGCGAGCTTGCCGACGGACTGGTGACGGTCGCGGGCGGAATTGGCGGGCTGATCGCCCTTTACGGCCGGCTTTCGGCAACCAGAACCATCCGCTGACGTTGTCATCCGAAACGCCGTCTCCACCACCTGCCTTGGCGGCGGGGGCGGCATTCATTTGCCATTCAGACGCTTTGCGCTACATATTCGCTCACAATAAGGTTCGAGACGCACCCGGTTTTTGGAAGTTTGTAGAATGGCATCACCTCTCATCATCGCGACGCTTGCAGCCGGGCTTTCCGGTTTCACGGCGCCCGAGGCTGATCTGCAGGGCCATTACATTCTCGCAGCCAGCGACTGTGGCGCAGCCGTTGCCCGCGTCGTGCGCGAAACCGGCGGTCAGCTTCTTTCTGTCTATCCTTCCGGCGATGGTCAGTCCTGTGTCGTCACCGTTCTTGTGCAGGGCAACGGAGAGCGCCCGCGCAAGGTGACGATGCGCGTGCCGATGTAGCTTGCCCGCATCGCCGAAATATCGGAGAACAAGCGAACACACGCAGCATGACCGGCCGCACATCCAGGCCGGGACGGAAGGAAAGGGCGGATAATGCGCATTCTCGTTGTTGAGGACGATGCCAATCTCAATCGTCAACTGACCGATGCCTTGAAAGAGGCCGGTTACGTGGTCGATCAGGCATTCGACGGCGAGGAAGGTCATTATCTGGGCGATACCGAACCCTATGACGCCATCGTTCTCGATATCGGCCTGCCGCAGCTGGATGGCATTACCGTCGTTGAAAAATGGCGGGCGGCCGGCAAAGCCATGCCGGTGCTCATCCTGACTGCCCGCGATCGCTGGAGCGACAAGGTGGCGGGCATCGACGCCGGCGCCGATGACTATGTGACCAAACCGTTCCATGTCGAAGAAGTGCTGGCCCGCGTGCGTGCGCTCATCCGTCGCGCTGCCGGCCATGCCTCCTCGGAGCTGGTCTGCGGCCCGGTGCGGCTCGACACCAAATCCTCCAAGGCGACCGTCAACGGCACGACGCTGAAGCTCACCTCGCACGAGTTCCGTCTGCTGTCCTATCTCATGCATCACATGGGCGAGGTCGTCTCGCGCACGGAGCTGGTGGAGCATATGTACGATCAGGATTTCGACCGCGATTCCAATACGATCGAGGTGTTTGTCGGACGTCTGCGCAAGAAGCTTGGGGTTGATCTGATCGAGACGATCCGTGGTCTCGGTTACCGGATGCAAGCGCCGGCAGATGCGAAGTAATTCTCTCACCGCCCGCGTTCTGCTGCTCGCCTCGCTTTGGTCGGTGCTGGCGCTGGTGGTGATCGCCGTCGTGATCTCGACGCTATATCGGCAGGGGGTGGAGCGCAGCTTTACCGATCTGCTGCGGGCGCAGCTCTACAATGTCATCAATTCCGTCACGATCTCCAACGAGAACACGCTCGCCGGCAGCCCGCAGCTTGGCGATCTTCGTTTTTCGCAGCCTGATACGGGCTGGTACTGGGTCGTGGAGCCGCTTGGCAATTTCCAGACCGCACCGCTGGTGTCTTCGTCGCTCGGCGTTTCCACCCTGCCGGTGCCGAGCATTCTCGATGCACCCTTCGACAACAGGTACGAGCGCTTTTATACCGTGACCGATGAAGCCGGTAATCAGGTGCGGGTGGGGGAAACCGAGGTCGTTCTGGACGGCGAGGGCCGTGCCGCGCGGTTCCGCGTCTCGGGCAATTTTAATGTCGTGGAAGACGATGTTCGCGACTTTTCCAACAGCCTTTATCTGGCGCTGGCCGTCTTTGGTGTCGGCAGCCTCGTCGTGAATGGCCTTGCCATTCTCTACAGTCTGCGGCCGCTCGATCAGGCCCGCGTCGCGCTTGGCAAGATCCGGGGCGGTGAGGCGGAAAGCCTCGAGGGCGAGTTCCCGCGTGAAATCCAGCCGCTTGCCAATGAGGTCAATGCGCTGATCGACAGCAATCGAAGGCTCGTGGAGCGCGCGCGCATGCAGGTCGGCAATCTCGCCCATTCGCTGAAGACGCCGATTGCCGTTCTCCTGAACGAAGCCCGCACGCTCGATCCGCAGCATGGCGATCTCGTGCGCGCTCAGGCGGATGCCATGCAGGCCCAGGTGCAATCCTACCTCTCGCGTGCCCGCATTGCCGCCCAGCGCGGCTCCATTCTTGCCCGCGTGGAGGCCGAACCGGCGCTGGAGAGACTGGTGCGGGTGATGCGCCGCCTCAACCCGGACAAGCAGTTCATTTTGAACATAGACCAGGCCGGTGCGGTGCTCGGCATGGAGCAGCAGGATCTGGAGGAGGTCGTCGGCAATCTTCTGGAGAATGCCGCGCGCTTTGCGCAGACGCGGGTGGTGATCACGCTTGGCGCCGGGACACACCCGTCTTCCGATGCCGAAATCGCCCGTCGCGCCTGGGTGGAACTGACGGTGGAAGACGATGGGCCAGGGCTGGAGCCGGAGCAGATCAGCGAGGCCATGAAGCGCGGCCGCCGCCTTGACGAGAGCCGGCCGGGAACTGGTCTCGGATTGTCGATCGTTTCCGAGGTGGTGTCAGAGTACCATGGCCGCTTCTCGCTGTCGCGGAGCAACATCGGCGGCCTGAAGGCCGACCTGATTTTGCCCGGGCTTTCGAAAGAGCTTGCGTGAGCCGCGAAAAAAGGCAAGAGATTCAATGCCGATATATTGGGTGCGATGCAGTAGAAAGAGGACAGGGTTTGGTTGACGTTTACGATGGCTGCCGTTCCGTGACGATGCGTTCACTGGTCTCACGCCCGGCACTTCTCTCCATCCTGTGTGTCTCGATGCTGAGCGCCTGCACCACCACCGGCACCCGCCCATCCGGCGGTGGCCTGTTCGGTCGGTCAGCGCAACCGTCAACCCCCATTCTTGCCAATCTGCAGGGCGGCATCGTCGGACGAAGCGGCGTTGAGCTTGACCGTGGCGACCAGACGAAAGCGCTTGAAGCGGAGTATAAGGCGCTGGAAACCGCACCGGTCGGCACGCCGGTCTCATGGTCTGGCGATGACGTCAAAGGACAGGTGGTTGCCAATGCGCCCTATCAGGTCGGCAACCAGAACTGCCGCCAATATTCCCACACCTTGACGGTCGATGGACGCGAAATCAAGGCGCGCGGCGCTGCCTGCCGCAATGCCGACGGAAGCTGGTCGCCTCTCACCTAGAGCATTTCCAGCCGAAGCGTGTCGTCAAGTTTGACGTAAATCAAGGTCGCGGGCCTTCGACGGTGAGAAAAAGGGCGCGGCGCGACAGCCGAAACAGCATCTGCGGTGCGGCGTGATGTCTCAAATTCGCGTCATCCTCGCGCTTCATGTTTCCATGTCACGCGCATTCGAGTAATTGAGCCTAATGTTCTGGATTGTCGTTGCGATATTGACGGCGGCTGTTGCCCTCGTCCTGATGTATCCGCTGATGCGGAAAACCGAAGTGTCGCAGACGCGCCGCGACGGTGAGGTTGCCGTTTATCGCGACCAGCTGGCCGAACTCGATCGCGAACGCAAGGCGGGCCTGATCGGCGAAACCGAGGCCGAATACGCCCGCGCCGAAATCGGCCGTCGCCTGTTGGCCGCCGCCGAAGCCGAGGAGAGGCCGGCAAAAGAGGACCGGCCGCGTCGATACAATCTCGCCGCAGGCTTCATCACCGCCCTCCTGCCGGCACTCGGTCTCTGTCTTTACATCTGGAACGGCAGTCCGGAGACGCCGGACATGCCGCTCGAGGCACGTCTCGCAAACCCCGGCAACGACATGAACCTTCTGGTTGCCCGCGCGGAACGGCATCTGGCGCAGAACCCCGAGGATGCCGCCGGATGGGACGTTCTGGCGCCGATCTATTTCAAGATGCAGCGCCTTGGCGACGCCGAGCTTGCTTATCGCAATGCGTTGCGTATTGCCGGACCAAGTGCCGAGCGATTGACGGGCCTTGGCGAAACGCTGGTGGCGGGCAATGACGGTGTCGTCACTGACGCTGCAAGGGACGCCTTTGCAGAGGCCGACCGGCTGAGCCCCGGTAATCCGCGCACCCGTTTTTATCTGGCGCTGGCGCTAGAACAATCGGGCAAGTCTGAGGAGGCTCAGTCGGCCTTTAGGGAACTTGCCGCCGCTGCACCCGCCGGTGCTCCGTGGCTGCCATTGGTGCAGGAACATATCGCCCGTACTGGCGGAAAAGCCGGGACAGGGCCAACTGCCGCCGATGTGGCTGCTGCTAATGACATGGCGCCAGCCGACCGCCAGGCGATGATCGAGGGCATGGTTGCGAGCCTCGATGCCAAGCTGAAGGAGAACCCTGATGATGTTGAAGGGTGGATGCGGCTCATGCGCGCTTATTCCGTGCTGAAGAACCAAGCCAAGGCTGGTGAAGCCTTGCGGGACGGCCTGCAGGCTTTCCCACCGGAGGGCGAAGAGGGCAGGCAGCTTCTGGCGCTGGCAAAGCAACTCGGTGTTTCCGCCGGACCGATCCGCCCCACCGGACAACAGGATGCCGCGCCGCAGGGAGTGACGCAATGACCCGCAAACAGAAACGGCTGGCGATCATCGGCGGCGGCATGAGTTTCATCGTGGCGGCCGTTCTGCTGGTCATGTTCGCTTTCGGGCAGTCCATCGCCTATTTCTACATGCCTGCCGATCTGGAAAAGACGCCAGTCAATCCCGGCACGCGTATTCGTCTTGGCGGTCTGGTGGCCGAAGGCTCCATCAAGCGCGGCGAGGGACGCACGGTCAGTTTCACCGTCACCGATGGCGAGGCGACCGTGCCGGTGAGCTATACCGGCATCCTGCCGGATCTCTTCCGTGAGGGGCAGGGCGTGGTGACGGAGGGCATGTTCGATGCCACCACGCACGGTTTTGTAGCCGACAGCGTTCTGGCCAAGCACGACGAGAATTACATGCCAAAGGAAGTGGCGGACAGGCTGAAGGACAAGGGCCTCTGGCAGCAAGAGGAGGGCGGAAAGCAGCCCGCCGACGCGGTCTCAGGCGCAGCCTCTTCCGCCGACAAGACCGGAGCGACCCGATGATCAACGAGATCGGCCATTACGTCCTTGTTCTGGCGCTTGGCGTCGGGATGATCGTCTCGATCCTGCCCGTCATTGGGGCGCGCCGCAATGATCGTGCCTTGATGGACGTTGCGTCCATCGGCTCCCTCCTGATGTTCCTTTTGGTCGGTCTGTCTTTTGCAGCGCTAACGCGAGCTTATGCGGTCTCGGATTTTTCCGTGCGCAATGTCTGGGAAAATTCGCATTCTCTGATGCCGATGCTCTACAAGTTGACCGGCGTGTGGGGCAACCATGAAGGATCGATGCTGCTGTGGCTGCTCATCCTCGTGTTTTTCAGCGCGCTCGTCGCCACCTTCGGCCGCAACCTGCCGGAAACGCTCAAAGCCAATGTACTTGCGGTGCAGGCCTGGATTTCCGTCGCCTTCCTGTTGTTCATCCTGCTCACCTCCAACCCCTTCCTGCGGCTGGCCCGGGTGCCGGCCGAGGGGCAGGACCTGAACCCGATCCTGCAGGATTTCGGTCTCGCCATCCATCCGCCATTGCTTTATCTCGGTTATGTCGGCTTTTCCGTCTGTTTCTCCTTTGCAGTTGCCGCCCTTCTGGAAGGGCGCATCGATGCGGCCTGGGCTCGCTGGGTGCGGCCTTGGACGCTTGCTGCCTGGACCTTCCTGACGGCCGGTATCTCCATGGGCTCCTACTGGGCTTATTATGAGCTCGGCTGGGGTGGCTGGTGGTTCTGGGATCCGGTAGAAAACGCCTCCTTCATGCCGTGGCTTGCCGGCACGGCGCTCTTGCATTCGGCGCTCGTCATGGAAAAGCGAGAGGCGCTGAAGATCTGGACCGTGCTTCTGGCGATCATGACCTTTTCGCTGTCGCTGCTCGGCACCTTCCTCGTGCGATCCGGCGTGCTGACCTCGGTCCATGCTTTCGCCACCGATCCGAGCCGCGGCATTTTCATTCTCGGCATCCTCACCGTTTTCATCGGCGGCGCGTTCGCGCTTTTTGCCTGGCGGGCGCCGACGCTGAAGGCCGGCGGCCTCTTCGCGCCGATCTCGCGTGAAGGTGCACTTGTCCTCAACAACCTTATCCTGACGGTTTCGACCGCGACTGTGCTGATCGGCACCCTTTATCCACTCATCCTCGAAACCCTGACGGGCGAAAAAATCTCGGTCGGTGCGCCTTTCTTTAACCTGACCTTCGGCTTGCTGATGATCCCGATCCTGATCGTGACGCCATTCGGCCCGATGCTGGCCTGGAAGCGCGGCGATCTTCTCGGCGCTTTCCAGCGGCTTTATGTGGCCGCTGCTATTGCGGCTCTGGCCGGGCTGACGCTGTGGTATATCGAAAATGGCGGTCCGGTGCTTGCAGCCCTCGGTATCGCCGCCGGTTTCTGGCTGATTCTCGGCGCGCTTGCCGATCTGTGGTATCGCGCCAATTTCGGAAAACTCGCTTTCGGGATCGCGTTTCGCCGCCTGAAAGGCCTGCCACGGTCGGCCTTCGGCACGGCGCTGGCGCATATGGGTCTCGGCATCACGGTGCTCGGCATCGTCATCGTCACCACCTATGAGACCGAAACGGTGCTGGAGATGAAACAGGGCATGGTGGCGGAAGCGGGCGGCTACAGCCTGACCTTCGACGGCATCCGCCACGCCGTCGGCCCGAACTTTACCGAAGATCGCGGCCATTTCACCGTGCGCAGGGCGGGTGTCGAGGTGGCCGATGTCTGGTCCTCGAAGCGACTCTATACCGCGCGGCGCATGCCGACGACGGAGGCAGGCATTCTGACCTTCGGCCTCAGCCAGCTCTATGTGTCGCTGGGCGACCCCATGGCGGATGGCGGCATGGTGGTGCGTATCTGGTGGAAGCCCTTCATTCTCTGCATCTGGGGCGGCACGCTTTTCATGATGGCGGGCGGCGTCATCTCGCTCTCCGACCGGCGCTTGAGGGTTGGCGCGCCGACCCGCAAGGCAAAGCCAGTGCCGGCGGCGATGCCGGGAGCGGCGGAATGAGCAGGCTCGTCGTCAGGCTGACTTTTCTTCTGACCGTCCTGTTCGCGGCCGTTTCGCCCGCCAGCGCCTTCAACCCCGACGAGGTCCTGAAGGATCCGGTTCTCGAACAGCGCGCCCGTCATCTTACCTCCCAGCTGCGCTGCATGGTCTGCCAGAACCAGTCCATCGACGACAGCAATGCGGAGCTTGCCAGAGACTTGCGGGTGCTGGTGCGCGAGCGGATCGTCGAAGGTGACAGCGACGAGGCGGTCATCGATTACGTTGTGTCGCGCTACGGCGAGTTCGTGCTTCTGAAGCCGCGCCTCAGCCTGCGCACGATCCTCCTGTGGGGCGCGCCGATCGGCCTCACACTTGCGGGCGTTCTTGCGGTCTTCATCTTTTCCCGCCGCCGGGTCACGCTGGAGCAACCGAAAAAACTCAGCGCTGACGAAGAGGCGAAAATCAGAGATCTCCTTGAAAAATAACCGTTTTTCTTTTTTCAGATCGGTTCTTTTTCAACATTACAGATTTTTCATTCCTCAGACACTTCGCTGTAAGGTGCCGCCTCCTATATCTTCATCATCCACCGCTTCCCCGGTCATACGGGTTCCAGTCTGAATGAAGAAAGAAGGTACACCATGTCTCATTCGCAAAACGGCCATTCCTCGCTGAAGACGGCCCTGAAGGCCACGACCGTTGGCGGTCTTGCTGCGCTGATGCTCTCGACCGGTCTTGCCGCGCCTATCCTGCATTCCTTCGCCGCCCCTGTCGAAGTCACGGCGCCGCAGGTTCCAAGCTTTGCCAATGTGGTCGATGCCGTATCGCCCGCCGTCGTATCGGTTCGCGTGCAGTCGAACGTGCAGCCTGCTTCCGATGACTCCAGCAACTTCTCCTTCAACTTCGGCGGCCGTGGCCTCGACCAGCTGCCGGACGACCATCCGCTGAAGCGCTTCTTCAAGGAATTCGGCGGCCCGAACCAGGATCGCTCGGACCGTGGTCCGAACCGCCACCGTGACGGCAAGGGCCCGCTGCGCCCCGTCGCTCAGGGCTCCGGCTTCTTCATCTCCGAAGACGGTTACGTCGTCACCAACAACCACGTCGTGGATGATGGCTCGGCTTACACCATCGTCATGAATGACGGCACCGAACTCGATGCCAAGCTGGTCGGCCGCGACCCGCGCACCGATCTGGCGCTGCTGAAGGTCGATGTGAACCGCAAGTTCACCTATGTGAAGTTTGCCGATGACAGCAAGATCCGCGTCGGCGACTGGGTCGTCGCCGTCGGCAACCCGTTCGGTCTCGGCGGCACGGTCACCTCGGGCATCATTTCGGCCCGTGGCCGCGATATCGGCTCCGGCCCCTATGACGACTACCTGCAGATCGACGCTGCCGTGAACCGCGGTAACTCGGGTGGCCCGGCCTTCAATCTCAATGGTGAGGTTGTCGGCATCAACACGGCGATCTTCTCGCCGTCGGGTGGCAGCGTCGGCATTGCCTTCGCCATTCCATCGTCCGTCGCCAAGGAAGTGATCGCCGACCTGCAGAAGGACGGCAAGGTCGAGCGTGGTTGGCTCGGCGTGCAGATCCAGCCTGTGAGCAAGGACATTGCCGAATCGCTTGGCCTTTCCGAAGCCAAGGGAGCGCTCGTCGTTTCGCCGCAGTCCGGCTCTCCGGGCGACAAGGCCGGTATCAAGCAGGGCGACATCATCACCGCCGTCAATGGTGAGACGATCAAGGACGCCCGTGACCTCTCGCGCCGCATCGGTGCCATGGCGCCGAACAGCAAGGTCGAGATTTCGCTGTGGCGCAATGGCAAGTCGCAGTCCGTCAACGTTACGCTCGGTGATCTGGCCAGCGATGAAGCCTCCAAGTCTGCACCGAGCCAGGGTGACGACAAGGGCGGCCAGTCCTCCAGCGATAAGGTTCTCTCGAGCCTCGGCCTGACGGTCGCACCCGCTGAAGATGGAAATGGCCTTGCCATCACCGATGTCGATCCCGACAGCGATGCCGCTGCCCGTGGTCTGAAGACGGGTGAGAAGATCACCTCGATCAACAACCAGCAGGTAACCTCCGCCGCCGATATCGAGAAAATCCTCGAGCAGGCCAAGAAGGACGGACGTTCCAAGGCGCTGTTCCAGATCCAGACAGATGACGGCAGCCGCTTCATCGCTCTGGACATCGACCAGGGTTGATAGGCTGAAACTCGATGCCGGTTCTTTCGGGAGCCGGCGTCGCTACGGATCATGTCTCGCTATAGGAACGAGACAAGGAATGTGGAGCGAATGCGCACAGCTTGTTTCTTCTCCCCGCCGGGGAGAAGTCCGCGGTAGCGGGATGAGGGGGCAAGGGTAGAGATATTCGGCAACGTTACCCCCTCATCCGACCCTTCGGGCCACCTTCTCCCCGGCGGGGAGAAGAAACCCAGCCGCACCCGCCCAATCCATAGACGATTGCCCGTCTTGAAGCGCAATGGTGCCAGAAACCAGGTCTTCGGAGGAAACCTCATGGAAAACAAAGTTCAGGAAGTTACTCCCGCATCTGTTTCCGGTTGTACGGAAATGGGCGAGGGCGCTATTGTCCCGCACATGAAGATTCTTGTCATTGAAGACGACCTCGAGGCTGCGGCCTATATGACCAAGGCGTTCCGCGAAGTCGGGATCGTTGCCGATCATGCCAGCGACGGTGAGAGCGGCCTTTTCATGGGCTGCGAGAATGCCTATGACGTGATGGTAATCGACCGCATGTTGCCGCGCCGCGACGGACTTTCCGTCATCAGCGAGCTGCGCCGCCGCGGCATCGAGACGCCGGTGCTGATCCTGTCGGCGCTGGGTCAGGTCGATGACCGCGTGACCGGCCTGCGTGCCGGCGGCGACGATTATCTGCCAAAACCCTATGCCTTTTCCGAACTGCTCGCCCGCATCGAGGTGCTTGGCCGCCGCAAGGGCAAGCCTGAGCAGGACATGATTTATCGCGTTGGCGATCTTGAGCTTGACCGACTGTCCCACGATGTGCGGCGTGGCGGCAAGGAAATCCTGTTGCAGCCGCGCGAGTTCCGCCTGCTCGAATATCTGATGAAGAATGCCGGGCAGGTCGTGACCCGCACCATGCTTCTGGAAAACGTCTGGGATTACCATTTCGACCCGCAGACCAACGTCATCGACGTGCATGTCTCGCGTCTGCGCTCGAAGATCGAAAAAGATTTCGAGAAGCCGCTGCTGAAGACAATTCGCGGTGCGGGTTACATGATGAAGGACGAGGGCTGATTGGCGAAAATGGCCCGCCTCAGAATTTTGTTCAGATCGACGGCAGTGCGCCTTTCGGCGCTCTATATCCTGCTTTTCGCGCTCTGTGCCGCATTTCTGGTCTTTTACGTCACAGCGCTTTCCGAACGCCTGTTGAACCAGCAGACGCGGGATGCCGTGCTGCAGGAAGTCTCCGATGTCCAGCGCGTCTATAATCGTGGCGGCATCAATCCGCTGCTGCGGATGATGGAGCGCCGCGCCCGCCAGCCGGGGGCGAGCCTTTATATCATCGCCGGGCCGAACGGCGAAATCCTCGCTGGCAACGTCGCGTCCGTGCAGCCGGGCGTTTTCGACAAGGAGGGCTGGACGGGTTTCCCCTTCCGCTACGAGCGCTATTCCGAAAGCGGCGACAGCGTGCAGCACCTCGCCACCGCAAATGTCTTCGTGCTTGATAACGGCCTGCGTATCCTGATCGGCCGCGATCTGGGTGAACCGACGAAGTTCCGGGCGCTGGTGCGCAACGCCCTGATGGTGGCTCTTGCGATCATGAGTGGCGGTGCTTTGCTCATCTGGTTCGGCATTGGCCGCAATGCCTTGAAGCGTATCGACCGCATGTCGGCGGCGACGAAGAAGATCATGGCGGGTGATCTATCCCAGCGCCTGCCGGAAGGCCGCTCGGGCGATGAATTCGACCGGCTGTCTGGCTCGCTCAACGCCATGCTCGGCCGCATCGAAAAGCTGAATGAGGGCCTGCGACAGGTCTCCGACAACATCGCCCATGACCTGAAGACCCCGCTGACCCGACTGCGCAACAAGGCGGCGGCAGCCCTGGATGACGCCGACGAGACCAAGCGGCGGGCCGCGCTGGAAGGCATTATCGCTGAATCAGACCAGCTCATCCGCACCTTCAACGCGCTGTTGATGATCTCCCGCGTCGAGGCCGGTTCGATTGCCGCCGAAATGACCGATGTCGACGTGTCAGCGATTGCCGCCGACAGCGCCGAACTTTATGAGCCTGTTGCCGAGGATGCCGGTCTCGTATTGGAAACCCAGATCGAGCACGGGCTCTCCGTAAAAGGAAATCGTGAGCTGATCGGCCAGGCGCTCTCCAACCTCATCGACAACGCCATGAAATATGCCTGCGAGGCCGAGGGCGACAAAAAACTCGTCGTTCGTCTGGCAAGAGAGCCGGAGGCGATCGTGCTTTCCGTTGCCGATAACGGTCCCGGCATCCCCGCCGACAAGCGCGGCGAAGTGCTGAAACGGTTCGTCAGGCTGGATGAAAGCCGCTCCAAGCCGGGCACCGGGCTTGGCCTCTCGCTGGTGGAAGCCGTGATGGAGCTGCACGGCGGATCATTGCTGCTCTCGGACACGGATGCCACCAACACGGCCTGTCCTGGGCTTACTGTCTCCATGAAATTTCCCGTTACGACAGGCTAAAAACACGCCCTGACTTCGGGCATGTTTTTCTGGTCGCAATCCGTGCATCATTTGTTACAACCGTCTGCATGATGGCGGGTTCGGGCACGGATCGCTGCCAGAATGCGGGATGGGAGACTTGCGTGACAAAAGACGAAAGCATTGCCAGAAGTCTGAGCGAGGTTCTGCCGGGCGCGATCCGCCCCTATACGCAGACGGAACTGAAATCCGTTCTTTCGACGCTAAAGGATATCGGCAAGGCAGAGCCGGCGGTCGCCGCGCTGATGGCCGAAGAAGGCCCGTTGAAGGACTTCATTGCCAATGCATTTACTCTTTCTCCCTACTTGCGCGACATGGCAGCGGCGGATGAAGGCCTGCTGTCGCTGGCAACGTCGAAACCGCTTGAGCCGCTGCTGACCGATCTGGTTCGCGAGGCGCGCGACTGCTGGAAGCCGCGGGAAGACGGTGGCACACCGAGCGAAGCCGAGGTGATGTCGCGGTTACGGATCGCCAAGAGGCGCCTGTCTTTTATCGCCGCCCTTGCCGATCTCGCCCGCATCTTCACCGCCCGCGATACGACACGCTGGCTGAGCGACATGGCGGATGCCTCGCTCTCGGCGACCATCGACCACCTGCTGCTGTCGGCTCATGAGAGCGGCAAGCTCAAGCTGAAAAATGTCGCAGCGCCCAGCGAGGGTTCCGGGCTGATCGTGCTCGGCATGGGCAAGCTCGGCGCGCGGGAACTCAACTATTCCTCTGATATCGATGCCGTCGTGTTCTTCGAGCCTTCGGCCGGCATCATGGACGATCCCTATGATGCCACGGAGAATTTCGGCCGCATGATGCGCCGGCTCGTGCGCATCATGCAGGAACGCACCGCCGATGGTTATGTCTTCCGCACCGATCTCAGGCTGCGGCCAGACCCTGGCTCGACGCCGCTCGCCATTCCCGTGGAGGCGGCGCTGCTTTATTACGAGGGCAGGGGCCAGAACTGGGAACGGGCCGCCTATATCAAGGCACGGCCGGTGGCAGGCGATATCAAGGCGGGCGAAAATTTCCTGCGCGAGTTGACTCCCTTCATCTTCCGCAAATATCTCGATTATGCGGCAATTGCCGATATCCACTCCATCAAGCGCCAGATCCACGCCCATAAGGGCCATGGCGCGATTGCGGTGAAGGGCCATAATGTCAAGCTCGGGCGCGGCGGCATCCGTGAGATCGAGTTCTTCGCCCAGACCCAGCAGCTGATCGCCGGCGGCCGCATGCCGCCGCTACGCGTACGCGCGACCGAAGAGGCGCTGGCGGCACTGACCGAGGCAAAATGGATCGACGCCGAAACCCGCGACAGCCTGACGGAAGCCTATTGGTTCCTGCGCGAGGTGGAACACCGCATCCAGATGGTGCGCGACGAGCAGACCCATGTGCTGCCGGACACCGAAGCCGAATTGAAGCGCATCGCCTTCATGCTCGGTTTCGAGGACACCAAGGCTTTTTCGGAGAAGCTTGAAGAGGTGCTGCGGCTGGTGGAGCGGCGTTATTCAGCACTGTTCGAGCAGGAGGTGAAACTGTCTGGCGAGGCTGGCAATCTCGTTTTCACCGGCCAGAAAGATGATCCCGATACGCTGAAAACGCTCTCCACGCTCGGCTTTCAGCGGCCGGAGGATATCTCCCGCGTCATCCGCACCTGGCACAATGGCCGTTACCGGGCGACGCAATCGGTCGAGGCGCGCGAGCGGCTGACGGAGCTGACGCCTGACCTGCTGCGCGCCTTCGGCGAAAGCAAGCGGGCCGACGAGGCGCTGCTGCGCTTCGATAACTTCCTCTCCGGCTTGCCGGCGGGCATTCAGCTCTTCTCGTTGCTCGGCAACAATCCCGCACTCCTGTCGCTGCTGGTGACGATCATGTCGTCGGCCCCGCGTCTGGCCGAAATCATCGCAGCCCGCCCGCATGTCTTCGACGGCATGCTCGACCCGGCTTTGATGAGCGACGTGCCGACACGCGATTATCTCGCCCACCGCATGGGCAATTTCCTCTCCAACGCCCGCCATTACGAGGATATTCTCGACCGGCTGCGCATTTTCGCCGCCGAACAGCGTTTTCTCATCGGCGTCAGGCTGCTGACCGGCGCGATCCGCGGCGAGGTCGCCGCCCGCGCCTTCACCCACCTTGCCGATCTGGTCATCGAGGCGGCGCTGAATGCGGTGCTTTCGGAAATGGAGGCGGCGCATGGGCCTTATCCCGGCGGGCGCGTTGCCGTCATGGGCATGGGCAAGCTCGGCTCCTTCGAGCTGACAGCCGGTTCGGACGTCGATCTCATTCTGCTTTACGATTATGACGACACCGCCCATGAATCGACCGGCGCAAAGCCGCTCGATGTGGTGCGTTATTTCACCCGCGTCACCCAGCGGCTGATTGCCGCCCTGTCAGCGCCGACGGCCGAAGGCGTGCTCTACGAGGTCGACATGCGGCTGCGCCCCTCCGGCAACAAGGGACCAGTGGCGACCCGCATTTCCGCCTTCGAGAAATACCAGCGTGAGGAGGCCTGGACCTGGGAGCATATGGCGCTGTCGCGCGCCCGCCTCGTCTGCGGCGAAGACACACTGATGGAGGATGCACGCCGCATCATTGCCTCCATTCTATCGCGGAAGCGCGATCTGGCGAAGGTTTCCGCCGATGTGCTGGAGATGCGAAACCTCATCGAGCAGGAGAAACCGCCGGAGAACATCTGGGACTTCAAACTCATCAATGGCGGGTTGATCGACCTCGAATTCATCGCCCAATATCTGACGCTTGTGGGCCCGATGAAGGGCCTTGCCGCGCACGAACCCGGCCGCAACACGGCTGAGGCGCTTCAGATGCTCGCCGCGCCCGTCATGGAACCGCAGGCCTTCGAAGACTGCATGGCGGCGATTTCGCTCTACACCGAAATTTCGCAGATCGTGCGGCTGTGTATCGATGGTGCCTTCAACCCAAAGGAAGCACCGGCTGGATTGATCGATCTTGTATGCCGGGCGGGGGATTGCCCTGACATTGCGACGCTCGAGGGCGAGGTGAAGCGGCTGTCGAAGGCGGTGCGGAAGGCGTTTGTGGCGGCGGTGAAGAATGGCGGGTAGGGTTGGTGGGTGCTACACCCCCCTCTGCCCTGCCGGGCATTTCCCCCACAAGGGGGGAGATCGACCAGCGGCAATCGCTCGATAATCTCAAACGTTGTGAATTTCTCGGGGAGCATCCTTCTAGCTGATCTCCCCACCTGTGGGGGAGATGCCCGGCAGGGCAGAGGGGGGTAAACCACACCCACCAAGCTTCAATGCACCGTCCCGCATCGCCCCGCCGCATGCGGAATAATGATCGTCACCACCGTACCCCGCCCCTCACACGAGCGTATCTTCATCGTCCCGCCATGCAGCTTCACCAGCGAACGGGAAATCGCAAGACCAAGCCCCGAGCCTCCCTGGCTCTTGGCATATTGGCTCTGCACCTGTTCAAAGGGCTGGCCGATCTTTTCCAGCGCCTGTGTGGGAATGCCGATGCCGGTATCGGCGATGGTGAGGATCATTGCGGCCTCATGCACGTGGGTGCGCAGCGCAATGCTGCCGCCATTGCCCGTAAATTTCACGGCGTTGGAAAGCAGGTTGAGCATGATCTGCTTCATGGCGCGGCGGTCGCCCTGCATGGTG
The DNA here is from genome assembly GCF_007680755.1 of Agrobacterium sp. DE0009. Lineage (NCBI taxonomy): Bacteria > Pseudomonadati > Pseudomonadota > Alphaproteobacteria > Hyphomicrobiales > Rhizobiaceae > Agrobacterium > Agrobacterium sp. DE0009. Next base: position 952,697 of record NZ_VEIU01000001.1, on the reverse strand, counting down.
AGGCCAGCGCAGACCTTCTGCTGCACGGTGATGTTCTTCTGTTCGGCCTGGATGGCCGTCAGCCGCAGGGTTTCCTCGATCAGCGGCGCGAGATCGATTGTCTCGCGGTTGATCCGCATGTGGCCCGCCTCGATCTTCGACATGTCGAGAATATCGTTGATGACATTGAGCAGATGCTTGCCGCTGTCATGGATATCGCGCGCATATTCAGAATATTTCGGAGAACCGACCGGGCCGAACATCTCGTTCAGCAAGATTTCCGAGAAACCGAGGATGGCGTTGAGCGGCGTGCGCAACTCGTGGCTCATATTGGCCAGGAACTCCGATTTCGCCCGGTTTGCTGCCTGGGCGCGCTCTTTTTCGGCAAGGTAGTTGGCGTTGGCGTCGGAAAGCTCGGTTTTCTGGCGCTCCAATTTGTGCTGCGAGGCCGAGAGATCGCCAATGGTAGCCATCAGCCGGCGCTCGGAATCGCGCAGTCGTTCCTGATGGCGCTTGAGAAGCGTGATATCGGTGCCGACAGAGACGAGGCCACCGTCGCGGGTGCGGCGTTCGTTGATCTGCAGCCAGCGATTATCGGCGAGCTGCACTTCCGTTGTGCGGGACAGGCCGGACTGGTCCGCATCGGCAACGCGGCGTTCGACGACAGGGCGGGCGGCGGCGGCATGGACCGTGCTTTTTTCGGTCCCGGCCACAAGCACGCTGTCCGGCAGGCCATAGGCCTTCTGGTAGTGGGTGTTGCACATCACGAGGCGATCGTTCTTGTCCCATAGAACGAAGGCTTCCGAGGTGGATTCGATCGCGTCTGCGAGGCGCTGGTCGGCCTCTGCATAACGCTGGGCGAGACGGTGCTGTTCGGTGACGTCCATGGCGATACCGATGACACGCGGACCGTTATTCGTGCGGATGACCTGCGCACGGGCCCGCAGCCAGACATAATGACCCTTGGAATGGCGCATGCGGAAAATCTGGTCGATCTGGCGCAGGTTGCCGCAGCCGACGGCGCGGGCAAGTTCATAAAGATTGCCGTCTTCGGAATGCATCATGCGGGCTGCGTCTGAAAAGGAGAGCGGCGCTGCCTTTGGCGGCATGCCCAAAATTTCATAAAGCGAACCGGACCAGAACATGCGGCGGCTGGAAAGATCGAAATCCCACAGGCCGCAGCGGCCGCGCGACAGCGCCGTTTCCACCCGCAAGTTGGATTCCGCAAAGATGTCGTCCGCGTCGCGGGCGCGTTTCACCTGCATGTAATAGGCATAAAGCACGACAAGCAGGATCGATGAAATGCCGGCAAAGAGCGTCACGTTCATGGCGATTTCGCTGCGCCAGAAGGAGCGGATCGGCTGCAGCGAGCGCGCCGCGATCACCATCGCGCCGTCATCGCCAAACGGGATCATCGTCGCATAATGCTGCTGGCCATCGATATTGGTCTCGATGGTGCCGGGCGCACCGGGAAAACGCTGTACGATAGCGATCTCCGGCAGCAGGGCAGGCAGCGAGGTGCCGACATACAGCATCGCTTCCTCGCCCGCACCGGCGAAGATGCGGCCGTTGCTGCCCGATAGCAGCACCATCGTGCCATCAGCCAGGCTGCCGGACGGAAGGGCAGCGACAAGGCTCGCTTCGGCACCGGCGCGATCCTGTGCGGCAAAGACCGCGCCCTTGTTGAGAAGCGCTGCCTTGGCGGTGAGTGCCGTCAGCGCCGTGGAGTGGCGAGCGGCCTCTTCCATACGGCCGTATTCTGCCGCAATGCCGAGCATGCGCGAGGCCGCAACGACCACGAGGAAGGCAAGGATAAGAATAGGAATGAGACGCTTCAACAGGGTCTCGACCTGCGGCGCCGGACGGTCGGCGCCATTCATCAAACCGATGAGGTCACTGGAAAGCCTTTCGCCCCAGGCCGCAAGATCAGAAAATTTGGCATACGGCCGCTCATCGCCCGCAGTCGCCCGCCGCACGTTCGTCATTGTCCCGCCTTTAGATATCCCCACTGATTCGAAGCGCCGCCGCTCGAATATGCCTAATGAATCAAATGCGATTCGCCCTGTCCAGAGGCAAAAGTTAAAAGAATTTTAACCCCTTGAACCGACTCCGTATTTTTTCGGGACAATTGGATACCGTTTCTCGCAAGCCGGGTTTCGCGAAGAAAATCAGTGGGCCGGCACCCTGCTATCCGCTGTTGAGGGACAGGATTTGGGCACCGTCAGATCCCATCGAAGGCATCGAGGGCAGGGCCGAGTGCTGCGATGACGCCGTTTCCTGCGGCGGGAAGGCCGGTCAATATGGCGCTGACAATGTCGTCGCGCGTCGCACCGTGGGCCTTGGCCTCCATCACATGAAAACCAATGCCGCTTTCCAGTCGGAGCGCTGCCAGAATGCCAATGTAGATCAGGCTTTGCGTTTTTTCGTCCAGCGTCGACGCAGCGCCCAGAGCCTGCACTGCCTGAAACCAGGCCGCCTTGTGGGCTGGCGCATCGGTCATGAAGCGCTGAAACGAAGCGCTGGTTCTGGACATGTCGGTCATTTCTTTTCCTCTTCATTCAAAGGGTCGACTGCAGCCCCACTGCCTCTGATGATGTCGCTGAACGCAGGACGCCGCCTTGATGGAAATCAAGACGGCGTCATGGAGGAGGTCGCGATAGTGGCTATTCGCGGCAATCAGCCTTGCAGGATACGCCCGACGATGTCGCTTACATCGGTCGAGAGCCCTTTTGCCGCAGCGATGCTCGAAAGTGCGGCTTTCGCATGCTCTGCACGGCCGGGCTCCAGCGAGCGCCAGGAGCGCATGGAGGTGAGGATGCGGGCGGCGAGCTGCGGGTTGCGCTTGTCGATCGCGATGATCTGGTCGGCGAGGAACCGATAGGCTGCGCCATCGGCACGGTGGAAGCCGGTCGGGTTCGAGAAGGCGAGCGTGCCCACCAGCGAACGTACCCGGTTCGGATTGGTCGCAATGAAATGTTTCGACTTCATCAGCGTCTTGATCCGTTCCAGCGCGCCTTCCCCGGGAATGGCAGCCTGCAGCGAGAACCACTTGTCGAGCACCAGCGCATTGTCGGCAAAACGTTTCTCGAAAGCGGCAAGAGCTTCCTGCGTTTCGGCGCTGTCGGGGAAGCGCTGCGTCAGGACACTCAGCGCATAGGCGAGATCGGTCATGTTGCCGGCGCTCGCATAGGCCTTGGCGGCCCGCTCCGGCGTTGCCTCGGCGAAGGCGAGGAAGCTCAAGGCGCCGTTGCGCAGCGACCGGCGGCCCGCGCTCTCGGCGTCTGGGCTGTAGGCTGCATTATCGGCATCACCCTCAGCGAGTCGGCGAAGCGTTTCAAGTCCGGCGGTCGCGATCGCTTTTATCGTTTCGTTGCGCGCCTTGTGGATCGCGTCTGGATCGGTGTTGCCACCAAGTTCGCGGGCAATATCGGTTTCACTTGGCAAGGCAAGCGCCTGTGCCCGGAAGGCGGGTTCCAGCGTGTCGTCGCCGATGATTTCGATGAGCGTCGCAGAGAGAGCCGAATCCGCGCGGACCTCTTCGCCTTTTTGCACGGCCTTCGTGGCAGCAGTGAGCGCCGGCAGGGCAAGGTCGGTCAGCGCCTGGAAACGAGCGAACATGTCCGTCTCATGCCGGGCGATCTGCACCAGATCAGCCGCATTCTGCTCGAAATGCAGATTGATCGGCGCGGAGAAGCTGCGGTTGATCGACAGCACTGGGCGCGAGGAAATACCGGAGAAGGAGAAGGTCTGGTTGCGCTCCGTCAGGTGCAGCACGCCATCGCGATACTCACCGCCTTCCACGGCCTGCGGTTCGGCGATCTGGCCATTGTCGAGGATCAGCGCCAGAGACAGCGGAATGTGGCGCGGCTGCTTCACCGGCTGGCCGGGTGTCGGTGCGGTGGTTTGCTCGAGCGTGAGTTTGAACGTCGATTTGCCAGCGTCATACGCCGAGGAAACCGAGACAAGCGGCGTTCCGGCTTGCGTGTACCACAGCGAAAACTGCGACAGATCGCGGCCGCTGGCGTCAGAAAAGCTCCTGACGAAATCCTCGACCGTGGCCGCTTCACCGTCATGACGCTCGAAATAGAGGTCCATACCCTTCTTGAAGTCGTCAGCGCCGAGGATCGTGGCGATCATGCGGGTGACTTCGGCACCTTTTTCATACACGGTCGTCGTGTAGAAGTTGTTGATTTCGCGGTATGTATCCGGGCGCGGCGGATGCGCCAGCGGGCCGGAATCCTCCGGAAACTGCTCGGATTTCAGGTGGCGCACATCGGCGATGCGCTTGACCGGACGCGAGCGCATGTCGGCGGAAAATTCCTGATCGCGATAGACCGTCAGGCCCTCCTTCAGGCAAAGCTGGAACCAGTCGCGGCAGGTGATGCGGTTGCCCGTCCAGTTGTGGAAATATTCATGCGCGATGATGCGCTCGATATTGGCGTAATCCGCGTCGGAGGCGGTTTCCGGGTCGGCCAGAACGAATTTGTCGTTGAAGACGTTGAGACCCTTGTTTTCCATCGCGCCCATGTTGAAATCCGACACGGCGACGATCATGAAGATATCGAGGTCATATTCGCGGCCGAAGCGGTCTTCGTCCCATTTCATCGAACGCTTCAGCGCGTCCATGGCATAGGCCGCGCGCGGCTCCTTGCCATGCTCGACGTAAATCTTCAGCGCCACATCGCGGCCGGACATGGTGGTGAATGTGTCTTCGACCACGCCGAGATCGCCGGCGACGAGTGCGAAAAGATAGCTGGGCTTCGGATGCGGATCGAACCAGGCCGCGAAGTGACGGCCTTCATCGTAATTGCCGCCGCCGAGGAAATTGCCGTTCGAAAGCAGCAGGGGATTGCCTTCCTTCGCCGCGATGATCGTCACAGTGTAGGGCGCAAGCACATCGGGACGGTCGGGGAAATAGGTGATACGGCGGAAACCTTCCGCCTCGCACTGCGTGCAATAAACGCCATTGGTGCGGTAAAGCCCCATCAGCTGCGTATTGACCTGCGGATTGATGTAATTGGTGACGCAAATCTCGAAGGGGGATTCGGCCGGGAGGTCGCGGATGGTCAGGCTGTCGGGCGTGGCGTCATATAGATCGGCGGGAAGCTCCACCTGATCGAGCAGCAGGCCGGAAAGCGTCAACTCGTCGCCATCGAGAACCAGGGGCGCCTGCCGGTCAGCGCCTTCGCGGCGGTGGAAAATCAGACGGGCTTCGACCTTCGTGTTCTTGGGGTCGAGTTCGAAGGTGAGATCCACCCGCTCCAGAACGAAATCGGTGGGGCGGTAATCTGCCAGGTGAACGATCTGGCCCGTGTCTGTTCGCATGACTATCCCTGAATAACTTGGCGTGGTCTTCCCGGCATCATGTCGTCATAAAGCCCGGATGTAAAATCGGTAGAGTATTCGTCACGTTCATGTGCGCGTCGGAGGACATTCTGTCCCGCCCTGGAAGGCTTTGCCGGCCATGCAGACGATCCTCCCGCCGCCGGACCATGGGACCATCGCAGCAAATGTTGAACGATTGCTGAAATTATATTTTATTTTCTTCAAATTTTAGCGCCCGCGACTTTTGGTCTGTGGCCATCCCGTCAGCCGGGCAAACGAAGCCTCCCCAGATCAACCGAATTCATGGGTAAATAACATTTTTTGCTGTAAAGCCTCGGAAGAATGCTCTAGCCTTGGCGCATCCACTTCTCCTGCGTCGTCCTTTCCCGCATGAAAATTCCCCGATGGCGTGTCTGTGCAGCCGATATGAGTAACTGCCAATGAACGCCGAACCGATGAATCCCTTTCGTGGGATTAGCATGAAGCTGATTTCGGTCGGCTTCTTTCTCGTCATGCAGACCTGTATCAAGGCCGCAGGCGATGTGCCGGCCGGCCAGATCACCTTCTTCCGCTCCGCCTTCGCCATTCTGCCCATCGTCGTTTATCTCGCATGGCTGCACGCGCTGGCAAGCGCGCTGCACACCAACAATCTTCTCGGCCATTTCAAGCGCGGTTTTCTCGGCATTCTTTCCATGGTCTGCGGCTTTTACGGGCTGACCATGTTGCCGCTGCCGGAATTCATCGCCATTGGTTATGCCTCGCCGCTGCTCGCGGTCGTTTTTGCCGCCTTCATCCTGCGCGAAAAAGTGCGCGTTTATCGCTGGAGCGCGGTCTTCGTTGGCATGATGGGCGTGCTGGTCATTCTATGGCCGAAGATGACGCTTTTGAAGGAAGGCGGCTTTGCCGCGGGCGAGGGGCTGGGCGCCATCGCCGTGCTGTGCGGTGCGGCGCTGGGCGGACTGGCGATGATCCAGGTGCGACAGTTGGTGGAAACGGAGAAAACGCCGACCATCGTGCTCTATTTCTCGCTGACTGCCACCCTGCTGTCACTGCTGAGCGTGCCCCTTGGCTGGAGCGCGCTGACGATGACACAGGCCGTGCTGTTGATCACCAGCGGCATCTGCGGCGGCGTTGCGCAAATCTTCCTGACGGAAAGTTACCGCCACGCGGAAGTCTCCGTCATCGCGCCCTTCGAATATAGCTCCATCGTCTTCGGGATCGCCGTCTCCTACATCCTGTTCGGCGACATCCCCACGGCGACCATGCTGATCGGCACCGCGATCGTGATCCTCGCTGGCATCTTCATCATTTTCCGCGAGCATCAACTGGGCCTGGCGAGGCGGGCGGCCCGCAAAGCGTCGACGCCGCAGGGGTGAGGAGCGCTATTGTCGGTGTTTCAGTGCAACCGCTTCCGTCATCCCGGCCTTGAGCCGGGATCCAGCCGACGCGCGTCCGCGCGGCGACAAGAGTTCTTTCAGCCCAAGGACTTGGGCTGGCTGGATGCCGGATCAGGTCCGGCATGACGGATTGGATGACGCGTGGTCGAAGACAAGATCGAGAGTGCCGTTTTTCGTCTCAACCGGCGTTAACGGAGCAAGGACGGCTGGGCGCGCACTACAGCCTTGTGACTCGGTTCAAGACTTCGTCGCAGCCTTTCGAAAAAACCACAAAAGCAAAAGGCGCCTTCCCGAAGAAAGACGCCAGCGCGCAATCATATCTATCGACCGAGCCTAAGCTGGCTTGAGTGCTTCTCAGCGCTCGCGGAAATCCGCAAAGACGGCCGAGGGACGCGTCACGCGGACCTGCTGCATGGCAGCGCGTGCGGTCATCTGTTCGTTTGCGGCAGCGCCGAAACGGTGGTAGCCCTGACTGGAGCGGGCACCGAGGCCTGCCAGGCGGAGCGTTTCAAAGCCGGAATGTACCGGACGGAAGCGAGTGGTCATTGCCTTGGTTCCTTTAACCGAATTCCTCCCAAGACATGGTCGCTATATCGCAGCGCAGCATGGATTCGGCAAGCTGGCCAAATGCGCCGCTGTTATGCGTAATCCGCATGGCTTTCTTCATAAATCATTTACATTGAACAGTAATGAGGCAGTCAGCCTTTGGCCACTTTCGCTTGAAATGCCAATAAATCCTGCCATGCCAATGACTTACTGGCTGGCGCGTTCAGCAGTTCCTGCGGATGCAGGCTGGCGAGCGCCGGCAGAATCAGGTGGCCGGCTGCGACATCACGCCACTGTCCGCGCATGGTATGGATGGTGCCGGTGCCGCCGAAGAAGAAACGTGCGGTGAAGTTGCCGAGAAGCAACAGGTGTTTCGGCTCCGCAAGCGCAATCTGACGCTCGATGAAGGGGCGGCAGATATCCATTTCGGCCTGGGTCGGCGGGCGGTTGCCAGGCGGCCGCCAGGGAACGACGTTGCCGAGCATGATGCTGCTGCGCTCGAAACCGATGGCTGCGAGCATGCGATCCAGCAGCAGGCCGGCCTTGCCGGCGAAAGGCAGGCCCTCGCGGTCGTCATCGGCGTCAGGCATCGGGCCGAGCACCATGATACCGGAGGCGGGATCGCCTTGACTGAAAATCGTATTGCGCGCGCTGTTCTTGAGATTGCAGCCGCTGAAACCCTCGAGCGCGGTTTTTAGCTCCCCAAGCGATCGAGCGCTTTCCGCCGCAAAACGTGCGGCCGCCACGGCCTGCTCGTCCGGCATGGCGACATTCTGCTGAATGGCGGGGGCTGCCGGTGCGCCGCGCGCAGGAGCGCTTCGGCCTGGCGGCTGGCGGTTAGGCGCATCAGCACGGCGATCGGCCGGGCTTTCCACTTGCCGCGCCGATGCGGCCGTATCCTGCCCCGGCATCGACCGGGCAGGGCGGGCGGCGGCAAATTCTGCGAAACGGTCGACCGGGGTCTCTTCCAGCAACCAGTCGACCCCTGCATCTGCATGGAAATGCAGAAGGGCGGCAAGTTCGGCCGGGGAGAGGTCTTGGGCGGCGATCATGGGCGGAAACTACCGCATGTTCCCCGCCCGGGGAACCCGCAAATCACGCTGTCCAGCGCTGAATATCGCCGCTTTCGCCGATCATGGCGAGACCATGGGCAATCGAAAGCAACTCGCCGCGGCTTTCGATCCGGTCGGCATCGAAACGGCGGGTGAAGAGCTCCCGCACCGCCGGCACGAAGGAGGTGCCGCCAGTCAGGAAAACCTTGTCGATCGCATCAGGCGCAACCTGCGTCTTTTCCAGAACCTCGTCGAGCGCTTCTTCGATCTTGCCGAGATCCTCGGCGATCCAGCTGTTGAAATCGCTGCGTTTCACCATCTTGCGTCCGGCCTTGCCGAGTGGTGCAAAGTTGAATTCCGCTTCTTCCGCTGACGACAGCGCCATCTTGGTGGCGGAAATAGCCTGATAGAGCGGGTAGCCCTCGTCATGTTCGACGAGATCGATGAACATTTCCAGCTTTTCCGGTTCCAGCGCCGAGCGCACCAGCGATTTCAGGTCGGTGAACTCCTTCGAGGTCTTGAAGATCGACAGCTGGTTCCAGCGGCCGAAATTCACGTAATAGCCGGAGGGCACGTCCAGCACCTTGTCGAAGCTCTTGAACTTGCTGCCCTTGCCGATCTCAGGCGAGACCAGATTGTCGATCATGCGGAAGTCGAAATGGTCGCCCGCCACACCGACGCCGGAATGGCCGATGGGGGTGGCAGAAAGCTTGCCGGCATGGGTCTCGAAACGGATCAGTGAATAGTCTGTGGTGCCGCCGCCAAAATCCGCCACCAGCACGTTGGCGTCTTTCTTCAGGCTTTGGGCGAAATAATAGGCGGCCGCCACCGGCTCGTAGACATAGTGGATTTCCGGGAAGCCGGCGCGGGTGAGCGCTTCATTGTAACGGGCAAGAGCGAGCGGCTCGTCGGGGTTGCTGCCGGCGAATCGCACCGGCCGGCCGGCGATGACGGTCGACACATTTTCGGGCCATTCGGCCCCGGCATAGGTCTTCAACTTGCGCAGGAAAACCTCCATCAGATCTTCGAAGCTCTGGCGCTTGGCGAAAATCAGCGTGCCCTGAAACAGCGGCGAGGCCGCGAATGTCTTGATCGACTGCAGGAAACGACAGTCGCCGGCGTTGTCGATGAACTGGCGGATGGCGGCATGGCCCGCCTCCACATGCAGGGCGGCCGCACCGAGGCCGGCATCCTTCATGAAGGACAGCGCGGTGCGCATGCTGTCATCCGTGCCCGCGCTGCTGGTGAAGCGCATGGAGTGGCTTGCGCCGCCGTGGTCGGAAAGAGCCATGACCGTGTTGGTCGTGCCGAAATCGAGGCCGAGAGCCCGCTTTTGCGTCATCGCCATATCCTTGTGTCGATAGAAGAACCCGCCCGGCCCTTGGGCGGCCCGGCGTGAAAATAAGGGATGCTCTTGGCATCCCGATGTCAGAGGAGGGCGGTTGATTGCACAGGGCGAACGGAATGACAAGCGTCGGCGGTCTTTTTTCGATCTACACCGCCTCTGTGCGCGGCGGCCGCAAAGTTACGGCAACCCAAGGATCATATGGTAAATGGGTTCACAACTCTATTGTGAAAGTGCAAAGTAGTTGCTTGCTATTGCATTAGGGAAGTTCTGTTATAGCGAGTTCTGTAAAAAGAACAGGCAGCGGGATGAAGCCGTTCTCTATTGGATAGAATATTAATTTACCTTTGGCATGTCCCGCCGGGCATGCTGTCTTTGATTGTCAGTTGTTCGTAGTTTTTGGAAGTTTGATGCCCCACAGGATCGGTCAAAACACCGCGGAGGACGAAGCGGCGGACCATGCCCCTGCCGTTCAGGGCGACATGGGCGTTTTCTTCCGGCAGTTCATGGCCCTCATGGAGGCCTCCCAGCAGGGTTATGCGCTGTTTGACGGCAGTGATGCGTTGCGGTTCGCCAACAGCGCGTTTCGCGTTGCGCTCGGTATCGGGCCGCAGGATTTTCCAAGCTGGGTTGAGCTTATGCGCGCCGGGTTTCGAAACGCGACCGGCACAACCATCGAAACATCGGATTTCGAGCTCTGGCTGCGCTCCGCCAAGACGCGGCGCGGCAAGTTGCCGTTTCGCACCATCGAGACCAGTCTCAAGGATGGGCGCTGGACCTTGACGACCGAAACCACGCTGCCGGGCGGCTGGATGCTGTGCGTGGTCACCGATGTGTCCGAACTCGGCGTCGAGTTGCGCGACCTGCGTCAGGAACGGGACCGGGCCCTGAAATCCGCCTTGAGTGATGAGCTGACCGGCCTCGGCAACCGCCGTTACGCCATGGACACTCTCAACCACCTGCTCGGCCCAAACAAGGCCCAGGCGCTTGCCGTCATCATCATGGACATCGATCACTTCAAGAGTGTCAACGACCGCTTCGGCCATGCCTACGGCGACATGGTGCTGCAAGATTTCGCGGCACGGCTGTCTTCCACCGCCGGCCGGGACGACCTTCTCGGGAGAATCGGTGGCGAAGAGTTTTTGCTGGTACTCAGCGGCTCACGCATGCACAGCGCCGAAACACTGATGCGCCAGCTTCAACTGTCTCTGGCCGATGCCGCGCCGCTGCGCGACATGCCCGATTTTCGCTATAGTTGTTCAGCCGGCATTGCCTATGCCAATCCCGGTGAGCGCGCCAGCGACGTTTTGCGACATGCCGATACGGCACTTTATGAAGCGAAGAACACTGGGCGGAACCGCTACGTGATCTACGGAGCGGCCCGGTGACCGGCCATTGCGGCTCAGCCCCAGTTCGATTTCGCCGCGCCGCCATCCACCCGCAGCATCGTGCCGGTAATGTAGCTCGCGGGAACAGAGCAAAGGAAAGCGCCAGCAGCAGCGAATTCGTCCACCGTGCCCAGACGGCCGGCCGGAATGCTCTTGACGGATGCTTCGCGAATGTCCTCCAGGGTCTTGCCCAAGCGCTTGGCGTTGGCGCCATCCAGCTCATCAATGCGGTCGGTGTGGATGCGGCCGGGCAGCAGGAGGTTGGAGGTGATGCCGAAGCCCGCCACTTCGGAAGACAGCGTCTTGCTCCAGCCGACGAGCGCGCCGCGCAGCGTGTTGGAAAGGGCCAGATTCGGGATCGGCTCGAACACGCCTGAAGAGGCGACGGTGAGGATGCGGCCGAACCCCTGTTCCTTCATCTGCGGCAGCAGCGCGTTGGTGAGCGTGATGACGCGCAGCACCATCGACTGGAAGAAGGTATCGAGCTTGTCCGCCGTCATCTCCTGGGCAAGGCCCGGTGTCGGTCCGCCGGTATTATTGACGAGAATATCGATGCCGCCGAGCTTGTCCTTGACGGCTTGCACCATGGCCTCGACAAAATTGTCATCGCCTAGGTCGCCCCACACCCAGTCGGCCTTGCCCTTGCCGAGCGCATTGATCGCCTTGCAATTTTCCGCCAGCTTTTCACCGCTTCGGCCAACCAGAAGAACGTTGACGCCTTCTTTCGCTAACGCGGTGGCAATGCCAAGCCCAAGGCCGCGAGAGGAAGCGAGAACGAGGGCCCGTTTGCCGGAAATGCCGAGATCCATGGATTTTGTCCTGTCTTGAGAGTGCTGTATCCGCTGGTTATAGAGCATTTCCGCGAAATGTGGACCATCGTCGCCACCTTACTCAGCTTCGCCGTTTCGCTTTCCGTGGCATGGTTCGTCAGGCGGCAGAACCGCCGGCTGACGATCGTGTTCACCACGGATGAGGAGTGGGCGGTTCGAGTGTCCTCACCCGTCAGGCTAAGCGGGAGGGAATTTCAAAGGAGCTGTGGCGGTTCTACGACCTTCTGCCAAATACCAAAAGACAGACATGATCACGATGCCGCCCCCCGTCAGAACCAGCGGCGATATGGCTTCGTTGTAAAAGAGCCAGACCCAAACCGGTCCGAGGATGACATCCAGCATGGAAATTAATCCGGCTTCGCCGGCGTTTATTCGCCGGGACCCTTGCAGCAGGAGTATATAGCCGAGGGCCGTGGTGAAAACGCCGTAAAGCGCACACGCAACGACCTGCGTCGGAGCGGGAAGCTCAAACCGCATCAGCGGCAGCGCGACGCAAAGGCAGATCAGCGCGGCGAGAGCGGTCATCAGAGCGGTATCCATGTCGGGGAAGCGCTTCGCGATGACGATTTGGGTGGCGCATCCTGTGGTCATTACGAAGGCAGCAAAGATGCCTAGCATATCCTGCTGAGATACCGCCGCGCCGACCGAAATCAATACGCCGACGAAAGCCGCGCAGCCGGCAATGGCGAAACGGTAGCTTACCCGATCCCGCAAGGACATAAATGCGATGACGGCCACAATAAAAGGAAGCGTTGCATAGATCGTCATCACGTTGGCGACGGTGGTCCAGCGCAACGACGCGACATAGGTGATCGCAGCGATCGCAGACACCATGCATCCGGCAAGGCCGGGCAAGCCGAATGACGTCAGCGACCGCTGTCTGGTAAGTCTATTCCTAAGCAGAAGAAACGCCCCGAGAGCCAAAAAGGTGAAAGCTGAGCGCCACGCCACCATCGACCACACATCCATATCGGCCATGCGCACGAAAAGCCCTGCTGTGCTCCATAAAACTGCGGAGGCTGCAACAAGATATATGCCACTGGAACGCTCATGTGCTAGACTCATGTCGGCACCACCCCGAGGAGGTAAGTATGTATATCCAGTACTGTAGACGATCGGTCTAGTGATGGGTGTTCAATCTGCGACACGCATGCGTCTCATTTCGGAGGGAATGCGCCAGCTGCTTGCTCATGGTTATGAGGGCGTCGGGATCGGCCCGATCCTGAAGGAAGTGGATGTGCCAAAAGGGTCCTTCTACTACTTCTTTGCAAGCAAGGACGACTTCGTGGTGGCGGTCATCGAGGCCTACGAGCGAAAATACGCGCAGATCAGGGAAAGCCTTTTTGCGGATGCCTCGTTGCGCGCCTTGCAGCGACTAGCGGTATATTTCGAGACGCTGGAACTCGAGCTAAAGCAGGAAGGACCTTATGCAGGCTGCCTCTACGGCGTGATTGCCCAGACGGCTGCCGGCCGCAGCGCTCTGGTCCGGGACGCGCTCGCTATTTCATTCAGTCGGTGGGAGACGAGCATCCGCGACCTGCTTGCGCATGCTCAATATGAAGGCGATATTGCCGACGATGAGGATGTTTCGGACCTCTGCGCTTGTATCATCGAGGCCTATGAAGGCGCGCTCATCCGTGTGAAAGCCACGGGCGATACAGCCGCTTTCACCCGGTTCCGCACTAAGGGCTTACAAAGGCTGATGGCGAACATGCATTAGAGTGGCGGCATCTTGTCTTGAAATAGATGACTGGCCCGCCCTAGCTGAATTCGTGGCAAACTGCACGGCGCTGTCTCACATCGCGTTCGGCACGGCGTCCCGGCATATGCCATCGATGAAGCGAATGGCGCCATCGCCGAGACGATAAATTCCGTCTTGCGGAACGGGGAGCTCCAGCATTTCCCGTTGCGACAGCCCCGCATAGACCCCGCGGATGAGTCGGCCAAACAATCCGTGCGATATGGCTATCGTGGGCCGGTCGATATCGGCAAGCCATGTTCTTGCGCGCCGGCAGGCGTCATCGAAACTCTCGCCGTCAGGCGATCTAAAATACCAATCGAAAGCATCCGAGCCCTCGAGATGGCCGGGATATTCTGCGTCTATTTCGAATTTTGTCATCCCGTCCCAGCAGCCGGTGGTCACCTCCATCAGCAGTGAGTCCTCGATGCCATGGAGCGGCAGCAACCGCTGAACCCTGCTTGCCGTTTCGCGCGTTCTGCCTAGCGGACTTACCCGCAGCCCAAACAAGCGAGTGCCGCTGGAAAGCTCGTCACGAAGAATGCAAGCCACCCGGTCAGCCTGTTCAATCCCATGCCGCGTCAGGGGCGAGTCTTTCTGACCCTGGAATCGACCCAGTGTATTCCAGACGGTCTCGCCATGCCGCAACAGGTAAATAGTCGACACGCGATTCCCCTTTGCGTTGCCACCCGGCCGTGGACAGTCACATGTTTGCTTGCACGGCGCAATCGCCATATCGAGGGTGTGAGCGGCTCCCCTGGCAATTGCGGTGGTTGAATACGCCCCGGACTTCCAAACCCTTGACGATGCAGCGTCTCGTTAATATGCTGGAATGACGTGAACGTAAAAGTAAAATGTATTCGTCAGGTTGTCTGACAATATGGTGGCGCGCGTCCTGATTCGCCGTTATAGACGCTCGACAAAGGCATTTTGCTTTGCGAAGACAGGTGCTGGCTGGTGCAGCGTCGCAGATGGGCTTTCAGTCTGGCGCAGGCGGTGCGGTGCGGCAACGGAAAAGACGATAACAACAGCCGGATGGGACCGGCGATCTGAGAGGACACGATGACGGAAGCGATGGAACTGCCCGAACGCGAAGCGATGGAATTCGACGTAGTGATCGTCGGTGCGGGTCCGGCCGGTCTTGCCGCGGCCATCCGGCTGAAGCAGGTGGAGCCGGAGCTTTCGGTCGTCGTGCTGGAAAAGGGCGCGGAAGTCGGCGCGCACATCCTTTCCGGCGCCGTGGTCGATCCCATCGGCATCGACAGGCTGCTGCCAGGCTGGCGCGAAGAGGCGGGGCACCCCTTCAAGACCGAGGTCAAGGACGACCAGTTCCTGTTTCTCGGACCCGCAGGCTCCATCCGCCTGCCGAACTTCATGATGCCGCCGCTTATGAACAATCACGGCAATTACATCGTCTCGCTCGGCCTCGTCTGTCGATGGCTGGCGGAAAAGGCGGAAGGACTCGGCGTCGAGATCTATCCGGGCTTTGCCGCCACTGAAGTGCTTTATAATGACGAAGGTGCCGTCATCGGTGTCGCCACGGGTGATATGGGCATGGAAAAGAATGGCGAGCCGGGCCCGAACTTCACCCGCGGCATGGAGCTGCATGGCAAATATGTGCTGATCGGCGAGGGCGTGCGCGGTTCGCTCGCCAAGCAGCTGATTTCCAAATTCGACCTGTCCCGGGATCGCGAGCCGCAGAAATTCGGCATCGGCATCAAGGAACTCTGGCAGGTGAAGCCGGAAAAGCACAGACAGGGTCTCGTGCAGCATTCCTTCGGCTGGCCGCTCGGTTTCAAGACCGGCGGCGGTTCCTTCCTCTATCATCTGGAAGATAACCTCGTCGCTGTCGGCTTCGTGGTGCATCTCAATTACAAGAACCCCTATCTTTATCCTTTCGAGGAATTCCAGCGCTTTAAGACGCATCCGGCTATCCGCGATACGTTCGAGGGCGGCAAGCGCATCTCCTATGGCGCGCGCGCCATCACCGAGGGCGGCTATCAGTCGGTGCCCAAGCTCACCTTCCCGGGTGGCGCGCTGATCGGCTGTTCCGCCGGTTTCGTCAACGTTCCGCGCATCAAGGGCAGCCATAATGCGGTTCTGTCGGGCATGCTGGCGGCGGAAAAGATCGCCGCAGCGATTTCCGCCGGCCGCGCCCACGACGAGGTTGCCGAGATCGAGGCCGAATGGCGCGACGGCGACATCGGCAAGGACCTGAAGCGGGTGAGGAACGTCAAGCCGCTCTGGTCGAAGTTCGGCACGGCCATTGGCGTGGCGCTCGGCGGTCTCGATATGTGGACGAACCAGCTTCTCGGCTTCTCCTTCTTCGGCACGCTGAAGCACGGCAAGACGGATGCCCAGAGCCTCGAGCCCGCGTCCAAGCACAAGCCGATCGCCTATCCGAAGCCGGATGGCGTTCTGACCTTCGACCGCCTGTCCTCCGTCTTCCTCTCCTCCACCAACCATGAGGAAGACCAGCCGGTGCATCTTCAGGTGAAGGACATGGAGTTGCAGAAGCGTTCCGAACACGACGTCTATGCCGGCCCCTCGACGCGCTACTGTCCCGCCGGCGTCTATGAGTGGGTGGAGAAGGATGGCGAGGAAGTTTACGTCATCAACGCCCAGAACTGCGTGCACTGCAAGACCTGCGATATCAAGGATCCCAACCAGAACATCAACTGGGTGCCGCCGCAGGGCGGCGAGGGGCCGGTTTACGCCAATATGTGATGGTGTGAACGAGCGAAAAATCGCGCAACGACTGTTTCGGTGATGTCGTTGCGAGGGTGCAGTCGTCATCGAACCGGGCTGTCGCGTCGGCGCTCGACTCTTATCTGGCTTAGGTCGTTTCCGTCATGCCAGCCTTGAGCCGGTATCCAGCCGAAGCGCGTCTGCGCGGCGAGATTTGTCTTTTCAGCCCAAGGACTTGGGCTGGCTGGATGCCGGCTCGGGGCCGGCATGACGGAGGTGGTGGAGCGCGCCACGACTGTCGAGACCTCGATGTCACCCGTGACGCAGCAGCAGCCTCCGCAGCCCTTATCCCCGTCAGTATTTGTGGATTGCTCTTCGATTTCTTACATATAGGATGTTGGGGTGTTGTAGCATCGCCTTGCCCGCGGGTTGCGGGTGGTGAATGCAGGAACGCCTGGAATCTGCGTTTGGTCCTTGGGCAGGCTCGGAAGTGTCTGCGCCGCCCGACGACGGGGAGTGAGAGAATGTCCGGCTTTCAAAGGCTGAAGATCGTGCGAAAGACAGGTTTGGTTGGCAGCGTGGCGGTGCTTGCGCTGGTTGCCTTCACCTTCAGTGGCAGCCCGCTGGCGGCGGCAAGCTGCCGCTCCGATGCGATGGCGGGCATAGACTGGCGTGAGTGCAACAAGCGCCTGCTGATGCTGGGCGGCAGCAATCTCGACTCGGCGATGCTCTACGGCACGGATTTTACCTATACCGATCTGCGCGGTTCATCGCTCAAAGGCACCAATCTGGAAAAGGCCAAGCTGATCCGCACATCCCTTGCCGAAGCGAACCTTCAGGGCGCCAATCTGACCAAGGTTGAAGCCTATCGCAGCGACTTTTCCGCCGCCGATGCCACCAACGCCAAATTCATCAACGCCGAGATGCAGCGTACCAAGTTCGAGAATACCAAGCTCGATGGCACGGATTTCACCAAGGCCGAACTTGGCCGCGCGGATTTCGAAGGGGCCTCACTGAACGGCTCGAAATTCTCCCTGACCAACCTCTCGCGTGCCCGTTTCGAGGGTGCGAAAGTGGGCGGGCCGGTCGATTTTACCAACGCATTCCTGCTGCTGACCCGGATCGAAGGCGTCGATCTCTCCACGGCAACGGGTCTCGAACAAAAGCAGATTGATATCGCCTGCGGTGACGCGAAGACAAAATTGCCGAGCGGGCTGACTGCGCCTGCCTCCTGGCCCTGCGCGGAAGACCCTGACGACGATTGACGCAGTTCGTCTTATCGATTGCAGTTGAACTGCGCCGGCGGTAGGGATGTGATGCCCTTGGCCCGGCCAGGAGGGTATGACCTGGCAAGGGAATCGGCTGGGGCTTCGAAAGAAGCAGAAGGGTTTCTGCCGCCCTCCCAGCACCGAGCCGTTCCGCCCTGATAGGTGCACGGAAAGCCTAAAAGCCCGACAAAACGATCTTGCCCTTTGCCTTGTTGCTTTCGATCAGCGCATGCGCCCTGATCAGATTTTCCGCATTGATGGTTCCGAAAACCTCGGTCAGCGTCGTCTTGATCTTGCCGGCATCGACCAGTTCGGCAACGTGGTTGAGCAGCTTGTGCTGTTCGATCATGTCGGGCGTTTCAAATACGGCGCGGGCGAACATCATTTCCCAGTGGATCGAGATGCATTTGCGCTTGAAGGCCATCACGTCGAAGCCGCCGGCCGGATCGTCGATCAGGGCAAAGCGGCCCTGCGGCGCAATGGTCGCCACGCTGTCGGCCGCATGGATGTCGCTATGCGTCGTGGAGAAAACGAAGCCCGGCGCGCCGAGGCCCAGCGCCTCCACCTGCGGCGCTATCGGTTTGCTGTGGTCGACGACGTGATGCGCGCCTAGCTCCTTGACCCACGCGATCGTTTCCGGTCGCGACGCGGTGGCGATGACGGTGAGGTCCGTCAGCGCCCGGAGAAGCTGGACGGCAATCGAACCGACGCCGCCGGCGCCGCCGATGACCAGAACGGCATTGGCCGCACCTGGAACAGGCTCCTTCACCTGCAGTCGGTCGAACAGGGTTTCATAAGCCGTGATGGCAGTGAGGGGCAGGGCGGCAGCTTCTTCGAAGGTCAGTGATTTCGGCTTTGCACCGACAATGCGCTCGTCGACCAGATGAAATTCGCTGTTGGAGCCGGGACGGTTGATGACACCGGCGTAAAACACTTCGTCACCCGGTTTGAACAGCGAGACCTTGTCGCCAACGGCCTTCACCACGCCGGCCGCATCGAAGCCAAGCACGCGGGTGGCGCCGTTTTCCGGCGACTGGTTGCGACGGACCTTGGTATCGACGGGGTTCACCGAAACCGCTTTCACTTCAACCAGAATATCGTGTCCTTTCGCGTCCGGCTGGGGCAGCTCGATGTCGATCAGAGCATCGCTGGCGGTGATAGGCTGGCTCGTCTTGTAACCGATGGCGCGCATGAACAGTCTCCTTTGCTTGTTTGCGTGCCTCTTACTTGATACATATGAACATCGATCGCAAGAATGCACATTTTGTTATGATACACACAAAAAGGATACTGTAGATGTCGCGACCGCGCGCCAAACTGACGGGCAATTTTCCCGGCTGCCCGGTGGAATCGGCCTTGAGTTTTCTCGATGGCAAATGGAAGGGCGTGATCCTCTATCACCTCATCAATGAGGGCACCCTGCGTTTCAACGAGCTGCGCCGCCATATTCCGAGCGTCACCCAGCGCATGCTGACCAAGCAGCTGCGCGAGCTGGAAGAGGCCGGCCTGATTTCCCGCACCGTTTTCCCCGTCGTGCCGCCGCGCGTGGATTATGCGCTGACGCCGCTTGGCGAGACGATGCGGCCGGTGATTTCGGCGCTGAAAAGCTGGGGCGATGCACACGTCGTCTGTAAAAACGGCGCGAAATACACCCAGCTTCCGCAGGTGGCAGAGAAGGCGGCCTGAAAGAAGTCACGGGTAAAAGCAAGTGCCTGGACGTCATTTTTCATGGTGCGATGCAACACGGATTTGCCCCGATTGATGCATAATGCTGCGATCTCGATTCGCAGCAGGGACATCAAAGCACATGAGCATGGGTTGGATGGAGGCCGGATTTCTCGGTCTTTTGCAAGGACTTACGGAATTTCTTCCGATTTCTTCAAGCGCGCATCTGAGGATCGCCGGGGAGTTCTTGCCCTCCGGCGCCGATCCCGGAGCCGCCTTCACCGCCATTACCCAGATCGGCACGGAAATGGCCGTGCTGGTTTATTTCTGGTCAGACATCATGCGGATCGCCGCCGCCTGGCTGCGGCAGAACCTGCGCCTCGGTCCTTATGACAAGGCTGATGCCCGGCTAGGCTGGCTGATCATCGTCGGTTCTGTACCGATCGTGTTTCTGGGGCTGTTCTTCAAGGATGCGATCGAACATTCGCTGCGCAACCTTTATATCACCGCGGTGATGCTGATCGTCTTCGGTATCGTCCTTGGCGTGGCCGACAGGATCGGGGAGAAGCGTTATAAATTGAACCAGCTGATCTGGCGCGATGGCATCCTCTTCGGATTCGCGCAGGCCATGGCACTTATCCCGGGCGTCTCCCGCTCGGGCGGCACCATCAGCGCCGGCCTGCTTCTGGGCTACACCCGCGAGGCGGCAGCCCGATATTCCTTCCTGCTCGCCGTTCCCGCCGTTTTCGGCTCCGGCTTCTACCAGCTGTTCAAGAGCATCGGCGAGGACAATCCGGTCGGCTGGGGCCAGACCGGGCTTGCGACCCTCATCGCCTTCATCGTCGGTTACGCCGTCATCGTCGTGTTCCTCAAACTGGTCTCGACCAAGAGCTACATGCCCTTCGTCTGGTACCGCGTGGTCATCGGCTTTATCCTGCTCGCGCTATTGGGAACCGGCGTCATCAGCGCCGGCGGCTGAGGGCAGGGGCTTCTCGCATTTCCTCATCGCAAATGAAAAGGCCCGCTGTTTCGAGCGGGCCTTTGTCTTTAGAGCAACGTACCGCTGAGGATAACCAGCGCCACCGAGAAGTAGATGACCAGCCCGCTGACATCCACCAGCGTGGCGACGAAGGGGGCCGAGGCGCTGGCCGGATCGAGCCGCAGGCGCTGCAGGATGAAGGGCAGCATGGAACCGGCGAGCGAACCGAAGGTGACGATGCCGACAAGCGCCGCAAAGACGGTGGCGCCGACGAGCAGCCAGTGTTCGCCGTAGTCGTAGAAACCGGCCTGCTGCCAGATCGTCAGGCGCAGGAAGCCGATGGCGCCGAGGATGCAACCGAGCGTGAGGCCGGTCGGTATTTCCCGCAGCAGCACCCGCCACCAGTCGGAAAGCTTCAATTCGCCAAGCGCCAGCGCCCGGATGATGAGCGAGGTGGCCTGCGAACCGGAGTTGCCGCCCGACGACATGATGAGCGGAATGAACAGCGTCAGCACCACGGCCTTTTCCAGCTCGCCCTCGAAATGCTGCATGGCGCTCGCCGTCAGCATTTCCCCGAGGAACAGGGCTGCGAGCCAGCCGGCGCGCTTGCGGATCATGTCCGGAAAGCCGATCGTCATATAGGGCTTGCCGAGCGCTTCCATACCGCCGAACTTGTGAGCATCTTCCGTGGTGTCGGCGATCATCGTGTCGATCACGTCGTCAACGGTGACGATGCCGAGAATATGCGAGTGGTCGTCAACGACGGGGAGCGCCAGAAGGTCGTGCTTGCGGATGAGCCGGGCCACATCCTCCTGCGACATCAGGGGGCTTGCATAGGCAATGCCTTCCTTCGAGGCGACGGAGAGGATGGAAGCGCCGGGCTCGCCGGTCAGCAGGCGGCGCAGCGTCACGACCGTGGAAAGCGTTCCGTCTTCAGCCAGCACATAGATGGCATAGACCGTTTCACGCGACCGCTCGACGACGCGGATGTGCGAAAGGGTCTGTTCCACCGTCCAGCTGTCGGGAACGCTGACGAATTCCGTGGTCATGATGGAGCCGGCCGTGCGCGGCGGGTAGCCCATCAGGTGCTGGATGGAAAGCGCGGTCGTGCGGTCAAGCCGGGCAAACAGCTTGGCGCGGGGCTCGTCTTCCATGTCCGCCATGACGTCGGCGACGCGGTCGTCGGACATCAGGTTGACGAAACGGGCAGCCTGTTCAAGGGGAATGCCGGCAATGATGGCGGCTGCGTCATGCAGCTCCGGCCGGTCGAGAATGGCGACAGCCTTTGCCTGCGGCATGGCAAGCAGTGCAGCGACGGCTGCATCGGTATCAAGCGTGTTGAGGTGCTCGACACGTTCTGCGATGGTGGTGGAACCGGCATTTCCGCTGCGGAGAAGACGTGCGGCCTTGCTGGCTCTCTGGGAGAGAGTGTGGAAGTTCATGATTGCTCACCTTTCCGTCGATTCGCCGATTACGGCGAACGCGGTGGTGAGCCGACAGGTGTCGGATCAGTTCCCGTTCGCCGCTTTCGGCAAAGGCAATCGACTACTACTGTCGCTAGACATCCAATGATGCTCCGTTGAAATCCGCACGGTTCCGGCTTGCGGTCTGTGCGTAACGCCGTGTTGCGCCTGAAACGAAAAAGAGTCAAGCGAGCCGATTGTGAAATTTCCGTAAGGTTTCGAGCGGGCGTCGGAACGGGGATTTCGACCGGTGAAAAACCGGCCTTCAGCCGGCTTTCGCGCGCCGTTCGACGGTGACCGAAACAAGGAAAACGCCAAGCCCGAGAAGGGAGAGGACCGCACCGACATAACCGGTCGAGGCGTAACCGAAGCCCATGGCGATGACGAGGCCGCCGAGCCAGGCGCCGAGCGCATTGGCAATGTTGAAGGCGGAATGGTTGGAAGCGGCAGCCAGTGTCTGCGCATCCTGCGCCACATCCATCAGTCGCGTCTGCACGGCCGGGCAGGCGGCAAAACCACAGCCGATCAGGAAGACGCAGAGGCAGAGCATGAATGGATTATCCGCCGTCATGCCGAACACGGTCATGACAAGCACGTTGAAGGCGAGCATCCCGCCGATCGTGCCGTTGAGCGAGATATCGGCCAGCCGCGAGCCGACCACATTGCCGACATTCATGCCGATGCCGAACAGCGCCAGCACCATGGAGACGGTGGAAACCGGCATCATCGCGACGTCGGTGGTGGTCTTGGCGATATAGCTGAACACCGAGAACATGCCGCCGAACCCGACGGCAGCGATGGCGAGTGTCAGCCAGACCTGAACACGGCGGAAAGCGCCGAGTTCGCGCCAGACGCTTGCGCCTTCCTCCACTTTGTCGCGCGGCTGGAACAGCCAGAGAAGGGCGACTGTCAGCAGCCCGATGCCGCCGACCAGCATGAAGGCTGCGCGCCAGGACAGGAGCTGGCCAAAGAAGGTTGCAAGCGGGGTGCCCAGCAGCGTGGCAATGGTCAGCCCAAGCATGACGCGGCCAACGGCACGGGCTCGTTTGTGGATCGGCGCCATGGAGGCTGCCACCAGCGCCGCAACGCCGAAATAAGCGCCGTGCGGCAACCCGGTGATGAAGCGCAGGAGGGTGAAGCTCAGGAAATCCGGCGCGACGGCGCTGAGAATATTGCCTGCCGCAAACAGCCCCATCAGACCCAGAAGCAATGCCCGACGCGTCATGCGCGCGGCCAGAACCGCAATGATGGGCGCGCCGATGACGACGCCCAGCGCATAGGCGGTGATAACGTAACCCGCCTGCGGCACCGTCACGCCATAGGTGGTGGCGACGTCAGGAAGTAAGCCCATGATGGCGAATTCGCCCGTGCCGATGCCGAAACCGCCGGCGGCAAGTGCCAGTTCGATGAGCGCGATGGCGAGAGGCGAAAGCGCGACAGCTGGCTCGGTCGCGTAAGCGGCTTCGGTTTCCGCGCCAGGGCGGGCTTCGGACATTGTCGACTGGCTCATGCTGACCTGAGATGGGAGGACCCAACAGAAAAAAGGGCAAGACCGCATGGGAGCGGTCTGCCCTGACTGGAGATGTGCGGTCATGAAAATGACCTTAAGTGACCCCTAACATGAAATGATGCGTTGCGGTAGAGCGATTCTCGGCAAAAGAACATCTTCACGCGATGGTGTTTGGAACCCTATATGATGAGAGACATTTACGCGCGGCTGCATTCCTCAATCGGATTGGAAACATGAAGCTCATTGCAATTTTCAATCGTGACGGCGGCACCTTTCGAACCACTGACATGGATGCCTATTGCAACGACGCGCGCGAGGTCTTTACCCGCGCCGGCCACGAGATCGATTGCCGACTGGTTTCCGGAAAGGATATCGTTGAGGAGATGGAGCGCGCCGCCGAGGAGCCGGGCATAGAGGGCATCATTGCCGGCGGTGGCGACGGCACGATTTCCGCCGCCGCGGCCATCGCCTGGAAAAACGGCATCGCGCTGGGCATCGTGCCCGCCGGCACCATGAACCTTTTCGCCCGCTCGCTGAAGCTGCCGCTCGACATTCGCCAGGTGCTGGACACGCTGGCGCATGGCGAAATTGCCAATGTCGACATCGCCAGCGCCAATGGCCGGCTCTTCGTCCACCAGTTTTCAGCGGGCCTGCACTCACGCATGGTGCGGTATCGCAACAACCTCGCCTTCGCCTCCCGTCTCGGCAAGATCAAGGCAAGCATCCGTGCGGCCGTCAACGTCATTCTCAATCCACCCGTCTTTGAGGTGCAATATACGGTGAACGGCGAAACGCAGCATCGCAAGGTCTCGGCTATTTCTGTTTCCAACAACGAGTTCGGTCAGAATTCGCTCTTGGTGGCGGATAATGTCTCCGGCGGTCACCTCGGTTTCTATCTCACGGACCCGCTTCGCCCCTCCGGCGTCGCAAAACTCGCCTTCGATATCCTGCGCGGCAAGCTTAAGGACAACGCCGCGGTGACCGCCATGACCGTGACGGACGTGGAGCTTCATTTCCCTAAAAAACGCCACGACGTGCGTTGCGTGATCGATGGCGAATTATTGCCGATGGAACGGGATGTGGCGCTGGAGGTCCATGCGGGTGAGCTGAAGGTGCTGGTGGGGCGGGCGTTTTTCGCATAACGCAACCGCCTGTGAATTGGGCGATCGCCGCATGTTTCTTCTCCCCGCCGGGGAGAAGAAGTTCGCCGCAACGTCCAGCCAGGCAACTTGCCCCCTAAAAACCTCCGGCCTTGCCAAATCGGAGCCGCGCGGCCATGTTCGGCGAGCGTGACGGCGCAAGCGCCGTTGCCTTTATGGGAGTGCGATCTGTCATGAATGAAATCTCCACGTCTCTCTCCAACCTCGCCGCCATCGATGCCGCCCATCATCTTCATCCCTTCTCCGACATGGGCAAGCTGAATGCGGCCGGCACTCGCATCATCGAGCGGGCCGAAGGGGTCTTCATCTATGACAGCACCGGCAAGAAATATCTCGACGCCTTTGCCGGCCTGTGGTGCGTGAATATCGGTTACGGACGCCGCGAGATCGCCGATGTCGTGCAGCGTCAGATGAACGAGTTGCCCTATTATAACGCCTTTTTCGGCACCACTACGCCGCCCGCGGCACTCCTGGCGCAGAAGATCGCCTCGCGCGCCGGGCCCCACATAAACCATGTGTTCTTTACCAATTCCGGCTCGGAAGCCACCGACACCTGGTTCCGCATGGCGCGGGTCTACTGGAAGGCGCTTGGCCATCCCGCGAAAACGAAGGTTATCGCAAGACGCAACGGCTATCACGGCTCGACGGTGGCGGGCGCGTCTCTCGGCGGCATGACATGGATGCATGAGCAGGGCAACCTGCCGATCGAAGGCATTGCCCATATCGGCCAGCCCTACTGGTATGCCGAGGGTGGGGATCTCTCCCCGGCCGAATTCGGCCTGAAGGTCGCGCGCGAACTGAACGCCAAAATCGATGAGCTGGGCGAGGAGAATGTTGCGGCTTTTGTGGCTGAGCCCATTCAGGGTGCCGGCGGTGTGATCGTGCCGCCGGAGACCTACTGGCCGGAAATCGCCCGCATCTGCAAGGCACGCAACATCCTCCTCGTCTCCGACGAGGTGATATGCGGCTTCGGGCGTCTCGGCTCATGGTTCGGTTATCAGCATTTTGGCGTCGAGCCGGATCTCGCTCCGGTCGCCAAGGGCCTGTCATCAGGTTATCTGCCGATCGGGGGCGTGATCGTGTCGGACCGGGTCGCGCAGGTGATGTTATCAGAGGTCGGTGACTTCAACCACGGCTTCACCTATTCCGGCCATCCCGTCTGCGCCGCCGCGGCGCTGGAAAATCTCCGCATCATCGAGGCTGAGGGACTGGTGGAGCGGGTGCGTGACGATATCGGCCCCTATTTCTCGCAGGGCTGGAAAAGCCTTGAAGACCACGAAGTGGTGGGCGAGGCTGTCAACGTCGGCCTGATGGGCGGCTTGCAGCTAACGACCGACAAGACGACGCGCACGCGTTTCGCCAAGCCGGACGATATTGGAACCGCCGTGCGCAATCATTGTCTGGCAAATGGCCTCGTCATGCGCGCGACCGGTGACCGCATGCTGGCCTCGCCAGCGCTGACGATCAGCCGTTCAGAAGTCGATCAAATCATCGAAACGCTGCGCAAGGCGCTCGACCATCTGCGCGATACGCGAGAGCATTTCTAGGAAAAGTGGGCAACGGTTTTCCGTTAAAGAATGCGAAAAATGAATCCAAGGGAGGACTAAAATGGCAGGACAGGAACATCATTACACCGTTCAGTTGAAGTGGACCGGCAATCGTGGCAAGGGCACGTCCGGCTATCGCGATTATGAACGCGACTACACCATTTCCGCGTCGGGAAAAGCCGATATTGCGGGCTCCTCCGACCCGGCCTTCCGCGGGGACGCCGCCCGCTGGAACCCCGAAGACCTGCTGGTCGCCTCGCTCTCGGCCTGCCACAAGCTATGGTACCTGCATTTCTGCTCGGTCAACGGCATCATCGTTGAAGACTACGTCGACCATGCCGAAGGCACGCTGATCATGGAAAAGGATGGCGCCGGGCAGTTCAGCGAAGTGGTGCTGAAACCGGTCATCACCATTTCGAAGGGCGATCCCGCCCGGGCGGATGAGTTGCACCATGATGCGCATGACAAATGCTTCATCGCGCGCTCTGTGAATTTTCCGGTGCGGGTGGAGGGCGCGGTGAAGGTGGTTTGAGGCTCAGGCCAGTTGCAGACCGAGATGATCGGCCATCGGCTGAAAGTCTCGGTCGTTTTGCAGCAATTTATGTCCGTGCTCGATACAGTAGGTGCCGATGATGAGGTCAGCCGTTTTACGCACGGTTTTCCCAAGGCCGCGAAGTTTTCGGTAATTGGCCGCAGCTTTAACGGCAAGTTCGGGTGTCAGCATCGGCACGAATCCGAAGCGCTTCAGCCGACTATGTATAGCCGCCGCCAGCTTGTCATTCCGCTCTCCCTGCAAGATTTCGAGAAGAATAATGTCGCCGATAATCACGTCGGTAAGATCGCCTATATCGTCGAGCGTTGTGACTTGAGGCGTGGATTTATTCTGAAACCAGTCGATCCAGACAGATGTATCGACAACGATCATTCTGCGGCATCTTGCGATTTGATATCTTCTGCGCTCCAGCCATTGCGCACGTCTTCCAGATCGCCACTCCAGCCGATGCCTCTCAGTTCCTGCAACGCTTTACGCCGCCCGAGATTTTCCACAAGATCGCGCAGAGCCTTCTCAACCGTCGCCTTTTTCGTCGAGAGACCTGTGATTTCCATCGCCTCGGCGATCAAGGCGTCATCAAGTTCGATGTTGGTACGCATGTTGAAACCCTTGGTGTATCGCTTTTCGAAATAATACACCAAAGGCGCTGCGTTCGATACAGATTTTACTGGAACGCCGTTTCGTAAAAGCTTCTGAGCTTTCGCGAATGCAGCGTTTCCGTCGGCATGGCGGCGAGCTTTTGCACCGCGCGGATGCCGATCTGGAGATGCTGGGCAACCTGCGTGCGGTAGAACTCCGTAGCCATGCCGGGCAGCTTCAATTCGCCATGCAGCGGCTTGTCGGAGACGCAGAGCAGGGTGCCGTAGGGCACGCGGAAGCGGAAGCCGTTGGCGGCGATCGTGGCGGATTCCATATCGAGCGCAATGGCGCGCGACTGCGACAGGCGCTTGACCGGGCCGGCCTGATCGCGAAGCTCCCAGTTGCGGTTGTCGATGGTGGCGACGGTGCCGGTGCGCATGATCCGCTTCAGCTCAAAACCCTCGTAACCCGTCACTTCCGCCACAGCGCCTTCCAGCGCCAGCTGCACTTCGGCGAGAGCCGGGATGGGCACCCAGACCGGCAGGTCGTCGTCGAGAACGTGGTCCTCTCGCACATAGGCATGCGCCAGTACATAATCGCCCAGCCGCTGGCTGTTGCGAAGGCCGGCGCAATGGCCGACCATCAGCCAGGCATGCGGGCGCAGAACGGCGATGTGGTCAGTGATCGTCTTGGCGTTGGAGGGGCCGACCCCGATATTGACGAGCGTAATGCCGGCATGGCCCTTTTTCTTTAGGTGATAGGCGGGCATCTGCGGCAGGCGGGCGAGCACCGCATCCGTCTCCGGTTTGTCGGAGCCGGCATGGGTAATGATGTTGCCCGGCTCCACAAAGGCCGTGTAACCCTCGCCACCGTTCTTCATCATCTGCCGGGCCCAAGCGGCGAATTCGTCGATATAGAACTGGTAGTTGGTGAACAGCACGAAGTTCTGGAAATGGCTGGCGCTGGTGGCCGTATAATGGCTGAGGCGGGCGAGTGAATAATCGATGCGCTGCGCGGTGAAGGGCGCGAGCGGCGCGGGTTCGCCGGGCACCTGATCATATTCGCCATTGGCAATGAGATCGTCGGTATTGTTGAGGTCGGGCGTATCGAAGAGATCGCGCAGCGGCACATCCGACAACGACGATGCCGCCGCCGCCTCGACGTACGCACCTTCGCCAAACGCGAAATGCAATGGAATGGGCGTGGCCGATTCCGACACCGTGACCGGAACGCCGTGGTTCTTGATCAAAAGCCCCAACTGCTCCTTGAGATAATGGCGGAACAGTTCCGGTCGGGTGACGGTCGTCGTGTAGACGCCCGGCGCTGTCACATGACCATAGGACAGGCGCGAATCGACATGCCCAAATGTCGCGGTTTCGATGCTGACTTGCGGATAGCAGGCGCGATATCGGCCGGTGATCGGCGCACCCTTGGCAAGCGCCGTGAATGAATCGATCAGAAACTTCGTATTGCGCTCATAAAGCGCTGCCAAAGCAGCGACGGCCTCTTTCGGATCCGTGAATGTCTTCGGCGCGAAAGGCTCGGGGCTGATGAAGGTGAGGGGCGGAATCGTGGGTTTTTCTATTGTCATGGCCCATTATAGGAGGCCAATTTCGACAGGCAAGCGACAGAAATACGAAGAAACCGAAAAGAAACGGAATATGCAGGCGGCGCAGGCGCCGGCGGAAAATTCAGCCGAGCGCGCCGCGCTGCAGGCTCATCAGCAGAACGAAACCGGCGCCTTTTGAAGCGGGACGGGGATCGGCCTTGTAAGCGGCAAGTCCAGCCACGGGACCCAGAAAGAGCGAGGCCACCAGCGCCAGTCTCAGCGCGGAAAAAAGGCCGTTGGAAAAGTTCTTTGTCATTGGCCGTTCCTCACAGGACGACGGGGCAATTTGCCCCCTGAACCGGGTTTTGCTGGCAGGCAATGGCGGCCCCGGCATTGACCCGCTGGAAACTGCGGTTCGGATTGACGACGAGCGAGGCGAAGGACATGGCGAAGATCGCCATGAGAAACGCAAAGATTGCCAGTCGGCTGATAAGCTTTGTCATGTCCATTCCCCTTCATTCGAGTTCATGGACAAAGTTTTGCCATATCGGGACTGAACGAACCCTGAGGCCGCGGTTCATATGGGGTTCAGGGATGTTAACGGCCGATGGCTGGACAAATTGGTGCCATCATCGAGCGCTGAGCGCGGCAAGCTGCGTCTCTCAGCCCGGAAAAACCAGCGCGGCAAGATGAGCCACGAGGGTCTCGATCGCCTGAGGTTTGCTGACATCGAAAACCGGTACATGCTGGTCCAGCGCCGAGGAAAGCATTTCGGTGTTTTCCCTGATCGATCGCTCCATGAACGCTTTCATGATCTGCCGGTCTCTGGGAGCGGCCTCGTCGTATCGCGCTTCAGCACGCATTCGCTGAAGGAGAAACTCAGTGCCGGCATGAAGGAAAACGCCGGTAACCGGGCCCCCGAGCAGGGGCGCGATGAACTCAGGGCGAAGTGCCGCACCTTCGAGGATCGTCGGTGTGCCCGCGTCTAACCTGCTGTCGATCAACGTGCGGATCATCGGCCAGATGTTCTGGTGATGAACCTTGAGAAACCAGTGAATCGAGTCTGCCGATAGCTGACGGTAAAACTCGTCAACCGCGCTCGGAATGCCGGGCCACGGTCGCCCCGGATGCCGCGCCAGGCTGTCCGTGGAGATTGCCTCCCAACCCAGCCTCTCGCTCAATTGTCCAGCGAGCGTGCTTTTCCCGACATGGGAAGTGCCGGCGATCAGAATGGTCGAAAGTGCAGGGGGCATGCGTCGCTCTCATTGGTGGGGGGCGCCACTATGAAAGAGCACATATATGGCTTCGATGCGGCCGAATGCGGGGGCCTGGGGATCGTTCACCGCATGTCACCGGCGGGTGACGCGGTCCGCGGCGGGAGGACAGGAGCCCGCCCGCCGCCGTGTTATTACAGCCGCGTCCAAGTCTGCGATTTGCAAAGAACCTTCAGCACGCAGCCCTTCATGCTCAGCGAGCTGCCGGAAACGGTGGCGGAGCCGCTATAAGTCTTGTCGTTGGCGGGATCGGTGATTTCACCCGAATAGCTGTTCCCCTTGCCGGAAAGCTTGCCGATCTGCTTGCCGGCATGTTTGCCGGTCTTCACCGTCACGCAAAAGGCGCTGCCGCATGGCCCTATCGCCGCCGTCTCACCGCTGGCCGTTTTCCAGTTGCCTTCGATGGCTTCTGCAGCCGAGGCAAGATTGCTTCCCATCAGCAGGGCAGCGGCAATGATCATCACACGCTTCATAAAGACTCCTCCCGTCACGTCGCGCTGTTCCTTGCCCGCCTCATCCTCCGCGGGCTGGGCGGATAGTATTTGACGTTCACGTAAAAGGAAACAGGAATCTGTCGCTTCGTCCCGGCGTTCGCAGCGGTTTTCGGCAAATGGAAGAGGGCAATTGGATTTCGTTGTTTTGATCGTGGTGAAGAAAAGGTTTAAATCCAATCGTAAATCTTTCGTAAAAATCGCCGCAAAGTCCTTAATTTCCGCAGCCTGTGATATTTAACAAAACCCCAATTTTACCAATCGTTTGCAGTTTGTTTGCGGCCCATTAATCATGCCTTTTAAGCGGCCGTTGAAGGGCTGGTGGCATAGTGAACTCATCAAAAGCGCAGGGAAAACCTGCCGGCCGCAACGACCGAAAAACCGCAAAAGACGGAAGGTCGAAACGGCAGCCTCAACAAGAAGGCATTTGGCGAAACAGGCGAGAAGACAGGGATTAAAACAATGGCACGCTTTGACATCAGCGATATCGAAATGGCTGCCGGTGGCGAAACCCGCGCCGACACTCTTTGCAATCTTGGCCTGGTCTATGCGACCGGCCGAGGCTGCAAGGTCGATCTGGTCGCAGCGCATAAGTGGCTCAACATCGCCGCGATCCGCGGATCGGAAAGAGCCGCTTCCCTGCGTGCGGACCTTGCCCGCAACATGACGAAGGCGGAACTGGCCGAAGCGCTGCGTGCCGCCCGCGACTGGATGACGATGCACTGACTTATCCCTGACACGATTTTCAGATTTCCGGCCGGGTTGCCTCCAGTCCCTGCGGCCGGTGCAAACGAAAGTAAACCCGAAGGGGAACGCGGCGAGGGCTTTGAAAAGAGGCTTTTGCGCTGACACATCAAACCGCGACCGGCAGGAACAAGGCCGGCGCGGTTTTCTTATGTCCGGCTGTCTCCGATGCCGAAAAATGATTCGCGGGCAGGGATTTGCGGGAGGATGTTGAATCGCATTCGCATCCCCCTGTGTTGAGGATGAAACCGCTACGGCAGGCATGACGGGTGCGGTTTTCGAATCGCTTCCTTCTTCCGTCATGCCGGACCTGATCCGGCATCCAGCCACGCCGCGTCTGCGGCGTAAAAGGGACTTTCGCGATCAAGGACTTGATCGCGATGGATTCCGGATCAAGGCCGGAATGACGGCACTCAATATCAGTCCAGCGCCTTCAGAACCTTCGGTAGCGCCTGTTCGAACAGGTCGAGCTTGTCGTCCGGGCCGACGCTGACGCGGATGCAGCGGTTGAGCGGGGCGACGCCCGGCATGCGGATGAAGACGCCGTGGTCCATCAGTCCGTCCACGATGGCGCGGGCAAAGGTGCCGTCGCGGTGGCAATCGATCGTGACGAAATTGGTGGCCGATGGAAGCGGGGAGAGGCCATTATGACGAGCGATCGCGGAAATGCGCTCACGAGCTGCGGCGATTCTGCCAACCACCTCGTGCAGATAGGCCTGATCCTTCAAGGCGGCGAGTGCCCCGGCGACCGAGATACGGGCCATGCCGAAGTGATTGCGGATCTTGTCGAAGGCTTCCACATTGCCGAGCGTACCGATGGCGTAACCGACGCGCGCGCCGGCAAGACCGTAGGCTTTCGAGAAAGTCCGCATGCGCAAAATGTTCGGCTGGCCGATCAGTGCATCGATGGCGGGCACCGCGCTCGCGGGCGCCGTCTCGCAATAGGCCTCATCCAGAATGAGAAGGCAGGTTTCCGGCAGCGCTCGCGCAAAAGCAATCACGTCGCTTGCATCCCACCAGCTGCCCATGGGGTTATCTGGATTGGCGAAATAGACGAGCGGGGCATCTTCCTTATGAACCAGATCGAGAAGCCCGTCGAGGTTCTCGTGATCATCCACATAGGGCGTGGTGACGAGCTTTCCGCCAAAGCCGTTCACGTGATAATTGAAGGTCGGATAGCCGCCGAGTGAGGTTACAACAGGCGTGCCCGGACCGACGATCAAACGGGCGATTTCCCCGAGCAAGCCATCGACCCCGCCGCCGATGGCAATGTTGCCGCGGGCGACGCCGTGGTGAATGGCAAGCGCTTCCTTCAACTCAAAATTTTCAGGATCGCTGTACATCCAGGTGTCGGCTGCGGCATCCCGCATGGCCAACAGCACGGAAGGGGCAGGACCAAAGCCGCTTTCATTGGCGCCGATCCGCGCCTCCACCTTCAAACCCCGGTTCCGCTCGATGGCCTCGGGACCAACGAAAGGGACGGTGGAGGGAAGCGAGGTGGCAAGTGGCGTGAGGCGAGAAAAGGCTGACATTGGCTTCAGAGTTCCGGTACCTGTGTTAAAACCCGGCTCACAATAGGTGCAAAAAAACCGGACGCAAGGCGCGGCCGGTTCCTGAATGGCTGTTTTGGAACAGTTTTTCCCTCCCTGACCCGTGAGAGAAAAATCATTGGAGGCGCATCAGGCGCTCACGCGCTGGTCTCGAAGCTGAGCCGGCGGACGTGGTGGAGAAACTCGGCATCGATCAGCATGTTGAAGCCGATCGTGACCTTTTCCTCCTCACGCCGGATCAATGTGCAGCCGATCTCGTCGCGGATACCGAGGATCTCCAAATAGAAGTTGGTAGGCATCTCCAGATGCGGGCTGACTTCGATTTCCGCGCCGTAGAGGGAGATGGTCCGCACCAGGCAGCGAAGCGTTTCGCTGGCGCTGAGGTGATGCCCGATGAAGGTAATCTTGCCGGGACGGTCAATCTGAAATTTCTCGTACATCTCGTCCTGAGGGACGTTCTGACTGATATCCATATGCAAAGCCATGACAACCTCCCGGATTGCCTCTCTCGTGACAATTTTAACGCCGCTTCCTTGCCAGGGCATGAAGAAAACAGGCGCAATTCTCTTCAGTCTGTCCCGAACTCGACCAGCCTCATCCAGCAAGCCAACTTGGAGATATTAAAAATGCGCCGGGGCCCATCCGGTTGCAGCACGTGTTGATAATGCGCCACGCTTGCACCGGGCTGATCTCGGTCGTGCGCGGTTGACTGTAGCCGTACTTGGCGTTACGCCTCATCCTGCAATATGGCTTCGCGACGGCTCCTTGAAGCGGGTGGTTCGTGATTGTTCGAGGAGTGGACTGTGACGGGAAGGCTGGTAATCGTCGGGGCGGGGCAGGCCGCTTTCGCGCTGGCGTCGAAGCTTCGGGCGCTGAAGGATGAGCGACCGATCACCATCATCGGCTCCGAGGACGCCTATCCCTATCAGCGGCCGCCGCTTTCCAAAAAATACCTTCTGGGCGAGATGAGCTTTGACCGGCTGATGTTCCGGCCGGAAGGATGGTATGCCGAAAATAACGTCGAAATCCGGCTGTCCACGTGGGTGGAAGAGATCGACCGCGCCGGCAGGACAGTGCGCATGCAGGATGGCAGCACGCTTTCCTACGACAGGTTGGTGCTGGCAACCGGCGCATCGCCCCGTCTCTTGCCTGCCAGCATTGGCGGTGATCTGGAAGGCGTCTTGACCGTCCGCGACAAGCGCGATGCCGACCGGCTGATGGAAGAGATGAAGCCGGGCCGCCGGCTGCTGGTGATCGGCGGCGGTTATATCGGTCTCGAAGCGGCTGCCGTCGCCCGCAAACTCGGCCTTGAGGTAACGCTGATCGAGATGGCTGACCGTATTCTCCAGCGCGTCGCGGCCGAGGAGACTGCCGATATCATGCGCGGCATTCACCAGGCGCAGGGCGTATCGATCCGCGAAAAGACCGGCCTCGTGCGCCTTGTCGGCATGGATGGCCGCGTGGCCGCTGCCGAGCTTTCCGACGGTTCGGTGCTTGATGTGGATTTCGTCATCGTCGGCATCGGTGTGACGCCGAACGATCGCCTTGCCCGCGAATCGGGTCTGGATGTCGGCAATGGCATTGTCGTGGACGATTACACCCGCACCTCCGATAGCGCCATCCACGCGGTCGGCGATTGCGCTCTGCTGCCCTGGCGTGGCCAGAACGTGCGTCTCGAATCGGTGCAGAATGCCGTCGACCAGGCCGAGGCCGCCGCCGCTGTTCTGGCCGGCACTGATGCGGCCTATGATCCCAAGCCCTGGTTCTGGTCCGATCAATATGACACGAAGCTGCAAATTGCCGGTTTCAATCTCGGTTACGACGAAACGGTGCTGAGGCAGGGTGCCCGCGAGGGCAGCTGGTCCGTCTGGTACTTCCGCGATGGCCGGTTCGTCGCTGTCGATGCCGTCAACGACGCCAAGGCCTATGTTGCCGGCAAAAAGCTTCTCGATACCGGCGCGGAGCCGGATCGTGCCATCCTGGCGGACCCGTCCGCCGATCTGAAATTGCTGCTCTCCTGAGGAAATCATGCCCGCTGCCGAAAACCGTTTTAAAACCGCGATCCATGCGGGCAAGCCGCAAATCGGCCTCTGGCTCGACATGGGCGAGGCTATTACGGCGGAAATCGCTGGAACGGCGGGGTTCGACTGGCTGGTGATCGATGGTGAACATGGACCGAATGACCTGCGCAGCATCATCGAGCAGTTGCGGGCGCTTGCGACGTCTCCTGCCGAGCCTGTCGTGCGGGTGCCTGTAGGCGAAAGCTGGATGATCAAGCAGCTGCTGGATGCCGGCGCCCGCACGCTCCTCGTGCCGATGGTCGATTCGGCGGAGCAGGCGAGGGGCCTTGTCAGCGCCATGCATTACCCGCCGCGGGGCATTCGCGGCATGGGTGCTGCTGTCGCCCGCGCCTCGGCGTTCAACACCATCACCGATTACGCCGAAACCGCTTCCGACAGCGTGTGCCTGCTGGTGCAGGCCGAAACGCGGGCTGCGATCGACGATCTCGATCATATTCTGGCTGTAGAGGGTGTGGACGGCGTCTTCATCGGTCCGGCTGATCTGGCGGCCGATATGGGCTATCTTGGCCGCTTTGACGAGCCGGAAGTGCAGGAGGTTATCGAGGCGGCGATCACCAAGATCGTCAAGGCAGGCAAGGCCGCCGGCATCCTCACCTTCAATGAGGCCTATAATCGCCGTTACCTCGAGCTTGGCGCATCCTTCGTGGCGGTCGGCGCGGATGTGACGGCGTTTTCAAACACCCTTCGGGCTCTATCGGCCCGCTACAAGGGCGGAGCGACGCCCGCACCCTCCCGATCCGGTTACTGATCTAGTCGTCGTTGCTGGCGTTCAGCTTTTCCGGCGGGATGCCCTGCTCGCCGGAAGCAAGGTAACCACCATTGATCAGAGCGGCACGAATGATGCGCTGGATGGCCTCGTCCCTGTCGATGCCGTGATCCCTGGCATAATCCGACAAGGCGGATTCAATATCGTCTCTGAAATGCATGTTTGCCCCCTAGTTCTCAATCGAAGGTGTCTGAAATGACAAAGGCAAGGCGGGTTGACCGCCTTGCCTTGTCTTTTGTGTTATCAATAATCAGCGCCAGCGATAAAGGCTGCTGGACGTATTCTGCTGCGTGCTTGTGCCGACCGCATAACCGATGGCAAAACCGAGTGCGCCGACGATCGTCAGCAGCGAGGTCGCCGTGCCGGGGTTTTCCTTGACGGCTTCCACGACGTTCTGGCCCTGGGCCTTCACGTTGGATGCCGCCTTGCGAACGCGACCGCGGGCTTCATCCAGAAATTCCGACGCGTCTTCGCTCACGCCTTCGGCGCGGGCGGAAACGGATTTGGAGAGTGAAGCGATCTGCGAGCGGAGCTCGGCAATCTGGTTTTCGATCGTGTCTTCGACAACATTCAGTTTGGTCTGAGCCATTTGAACACCTCTTTTGTTACCGTGGCGAAAACGTATCGGCCTTAAAGAAGTTCCCGAATTGTGCGCAAAGTTTTGCACACGTCGCGGCCGGCTCAAAGGTTTTTCGGGTTCTTGGCGAAAAAGCCTTGCAATCATTTTTTTTACGCAATAATCAGGCCGCACCGGAGAGGTGGCCGAGTGGTCGAAGGCGCTCCCCTGCTAAGGGAGTATACGTCAAAAGCGTATCGTGGGTTCGAATCCCATCCTCTCCGCCATCCTGCATCGCGATCGTTCCGTTTTATCCCATTATATACGGCCGCGAACTTTAGACCGCGAGCTTTGTTTGGCTGCCTTCCAGCGGAAGGAAATACGCCATGCGCATCGTCTTATCCCTGCTCGCCGCCGCCATCCTCATCGCTGTCATTGCCTATACCATGACCGGTAATGGCACAGTCGAGCAGCAGCCATCGCCGCACGCGATCGATCAGGGCGGATAACCCCTTCATGCCTCTCCGGTGCGGGCGCGCGATTCGGACCGAAAGGCTTTTCAAGGCAGACCTGCGGGAATCGCTGCTCAAAATAGTCATACGAATCATCGCGCTGAGATTCGTGCCGCGCTTGAGCGCCCGACGCGGGCCCATCAGATCGCGCCCCTCCTGAGGAGAAAAACGGTACAGGATCCTTGCCTAACCCCGACGCCGCCGGGTGTCTGCTGTTGCCCCGGATATCCGTCAACTTGCCGTTAACCTCGCTAACTAACGGATTCTCAAGCAATTTCTTAACGTATCGTAAACGTGATGACCGCCCTGGTGGCCGTTGTGTGTTGTTTCCGCAACAAGCCGAAATGAAGCATATACGTAAATGCGCTTTATCGGATGTTGGCGATTGCAAGCGGCGAAACGTTTTGTATTTTCACCACCAGAAGCGAGGCGGTGGATCGTTTGGCTTCTAAGAACACGGGAATGGGGCAGGGAATGCTGTCCTTCGGCGAAAGTACCCAGACCCATTTAAAAACTTTGACTGGAGGTCAACCATGAACATCAAGAGCCTTCTCATCGGCTCCGCTGCGGCTCTCGCAGCAGTTTCCGGCGCTCACGCTGCCGACGCTATCGTCGCTGCTGAGCCTGAGCCCCTGGAATACGTTCGCGTTTGCGACGCTTTCGGCACCGGCTTCTTCTACATCCCCGGCACCGAAACCTGCCTGAAGTTCGGCGGTTACGTTCGTTTCCAGACCGACATCAACCGCGGCACGGGCTTTGGCGTTAACACCAACAACCGTACGTCTGACTGGAACTCGTTCACGCGCGCCCAGTTCGAAATCGACACCCGCACGGACACCGAACTCGGCGCTCTGCGTGGCTTCATCGGCTTCCGCGGCAACGCTGACTCGGGTTCTTCCTCGCAGTCTTCCGTATTCGTTGACCAGGCTTTCATCGAACTCGGCGGCCTGAAGGTCGGTAAGTTCTACAGCTGGTGGGACGATGGTCTTTCTGGTGAAGCTGACGTTCTCTCCACGAACGCTCTCTTCAACTCCATCCGTTACACCTACGACGCTGGCTCGTTCTGGGCAGGCGTTTCGGTTGACGAACTGCAGGGCACTGACGGCCAGTTCCGTCGTCTCGTTACTCCGGCAGTTGGTCCTGCCTTCACTGTTCAGGACGAAGTTGACAACAACGTTGGCGTAACCCTCGGCATGGGCGCTAAGCTCGGCGCAGCTTCGCTGCAGCTGATCGGTTCCTACGACACCGACATGGAAGAGGGCGCTGTTCGCCTGATCGCAACTGCTGACCTCGGCCCGGGCACGCTCGGCCTGGCTGGTGTTTGGGCTTCCGGCGCAAACGCTTACTACGCAGAATCTGAGTGGGCAGTTGCTGCTGAATACGCAATCAAGGCAACTGACAAGCTGACCATCACCCCCGGCGGTCAGTACTTCGGTAACGTTGCTGAGCGCGCCGTTATCGGCACGACCACTGCTGGCGTATTCGCTCCGACCGGCATTGCAATCCTCACCAACGACTGGTCCAACCGTGACGCTTGGCAGGCTGGCCTGACCGTTGACTACAAGATCACGCAGGGTCTCTCCACGAAGGTCGCAGTTAACTACTACGACGAAGACGAGCGTTCCTCTTCCTGGAACGGCTTCGTTCGCCTTCAGCGTTCGTTCTAATCTGATCTGACATTGTCAGTGATGGAAAGCCCCGGCAGCAATGCCGGGGTTTTTTTATGAAAATTGTGACGACCGAAAGAGCGCGGTATCTTTGGGGGGAGGAGCGGCGCTCATCCGGCGCCCTGAAACTTCAGTCGTCATTATCCGCGCGGCAGGTCGAAAACATGTCGATTCGATGCCCGCTGGCCATGACCGTCCGGCTTCGCGCCAACAGAAAAGTTTCCGACACCCACCAAAAGCAAAGGGAGCAATTTATCTACATTTTTAAACGGAGCAGCTAAGCCTTTGTAGAATCTATCGAATTAACGAAGTTTTAGGAAATAGCCTTCCTATTTTCGAATTGTATCAATTTCGCAACAAACAAAAACTAAGGACACCTTACTGTCTTCCTTTTGTCACGATTGAGATTGCCCTGAAGTGGCGTTTTGGGTCTAATCGAATCCATAGGCAGCACGCATTGAACATGCGCTTCCCACCCGCTGCTTACGCAATTTGGCGTTTGACTGGAGGTCAATCATGAACATCAAGAGCCTTCTTATCGGCTCCGCTGCAGCTCTCGCAGCAGTATCTGGCGCTCACGCTGCCGACGCTATCGTCGCTGCTGAGCCTGAGCCCCTGGAATATGTTCGCGTTTGCGACGCGTTCGGCACGGGCTTCTTCTACATCCCTGGCACCGAAACCTGCCTGAAGTTCAGCGGTTACGTCCGTTTCCAGACGAGCTTCGGCCGTGATCAGATGGGGACGTCTGACTGGAACTCGTTCACGCGCGCCCAGTTCAACGTTGATACCCGCACCGACACCGAACTCGGCGCTCTGCGTGGTTTCATCGAATTCCGCGCTGATGCAGAAAGCGGCTCTTCGTCTTCTTCCGGCGTTGAAGCTCGTCAGGCATTCATCGAGCTCGGCGGCCTTCGCGTTGGTAAGTTCTACAGCTGGTGGGACGACGATCTCTCTGGCGAGACGGACCTGCTCTCCTCGAACACCCTCTTCAACTCCATTCGTTATACCTACGACACCGGTTCTTTCTGGGCAGGTATCTCGGTTGACGAGCTTCAGGGCACCGACTCGCAGTTCGCGACTGTCACTGGTCCCGCTGTTGGAGGCGTTTTCCCAGTTTCGCAGGAAGTTGACAACAATGTCGGCATCACCGCTGGCATCGGTGGAAAGTTCGGCGCTGCTACGCTTCAGTTGATCGGTTCTTACGATGTCGATCAGGAAGAAGGCGCCATCCGTGCAATGGTATTTGCGGACCTCGGACCTGGCACCCTCGGCCTTGCTGGCGTCTGGGCATCTGGCCCCAACGCCTACTACGCTCTTTCCGAGTGGACGGTTGCTGC
Organism: Agrobacterium sp. DE0009; assembly: GCF_007680755.1. Classification (NCBI taxonomy): domain Bacteria; kingdom Pseudomonadati; phylum Pseudomonadota; class Alphaproteobacteria; order Hyphomicrobiales; family Rhizobiaceae; genus Agrobacterium; species Agrobacterium sp. DE0009. The sequence continues at coordinate 913,158 of NZ_VEIU01000001.1, read as the reverse complement.
AGAATACGCGATTAAGGCAACGGATCGCCTGACCATCACCCCTGCAGTGCAGTACCTCGGCAATGTCGGCGACAAGGTCGCTCTCGGTAGCTCTACCGTCATCGTTTCCAACGACTGGTCTAACCGTGATGCCTGGACCGCTGGCGCAACGATCGACTACAAGATCACCGAAGGTCTGAGCACCAAGATCACCGCGAACTACTACGACGAAGATGGCCAGGACGATCAGGTCACCGGTTTCGTCCGTCTTCAGCGCGACTTCTAATCTAATCTGACTTTGTCAGTGATGGAAACCCCGGCAGAAATGCCGGGGTTTTTCGTTTGATGCCCTTCAGCGATGAGAAGCGCTTTGCACGCAAAAGCCCAAGCTGCGTCGAGCCGATGCTTGACCGTCTCCGGAGATGAGCGTTAGGCGACTAAAGAGCGCTTTCCGATAGAAGTGCGTCGTGTTTTTTGTGGCTTGAGACTGTGTCAACACAGGGAGATCAAGCGGGTCTGCTGATCCGTCTAAATGGGACGTGCTTTATCCCGCCCGCCCATGGCGCAGGTCATCGACGATGTCGGATTGCTGGCCAAGCCTTGTCTTATAGACCTGGTAATTCTCCATCACACGCTGCACATAGTTGCGCGTTTCGGGGAAGGGGATGCGCTCGATCCAGTCGACCACGTCGTCGATCGGCTTCCCGCGCGGGTCGCCGTAGCGGGCGATCCATTCCGGCACGCGCTTCGGACCTGCATTATAGGCTATGAAGGTGAGGATGTAGGATCCGCCGAAGCTGTCGATCTGTTCGCCGAGATAATGGGCGCCGAGCGTGGCGTTGTAGCCGGCATCGCTCGTCAACATGGCGGGGGTGTAGGGCAAGCCGTGGCGGCCGGCCACGCCCTTGGCGGTGCCGGGCAGCAGTTGCAGCAGGCCGCGCGCATTTGCCGGGGAGACGGCAGCAGGGTTGAAGGCGCTTTCCTGGCGCGCAATGGCATAGGCAAGCGCCTTGCCGGAGGCGGCAATATTGGCGCTGGCAGGAATGACGCCCAGCGGATAGGCAAGGGCGGCCGCATCGATGCCGCGGCTGAAGGCGGTCTTGCCGATTTGTAGCGAAACCTGATGATTGCCGTTGCCTTCCGCCCGCGCTGCCAGAATGGCAAGTTCGCCGGGGCTGTCTAGCTGCTCGGCAAGCGAGCGATACAGGCTGTCAGCCCGCCAGGCGTAGCCGGCGGCCTCAAGGCGGTCGATGGCGCGCACGGCTTCGCGGCCGGCAAAGCGTTCCCGGTCGCCGTTGCTTGGGCTTGGATAGGTGACGTTGAGCGTCTTCGTGCCTATCCGCGCCGCAGCCAGCTGGCCATAAAATGTGCCGGGATGAGCCGCCGCTTTGGTGAAGAAGTCCCGCGCATTGCCGGGTCCGCCCGCTTCCGCCGTGCGTCCGAGCCAATAATAGGCGCGTGATGCGGAGAGCGGCCGGTTCGAGGTCTGCAGCAGCGCATTGAAGTGGCGCGAGGCCGCCGCCGGATCGCGCAACGCTCTCAGCGCATACCAACCGGCATGGAACTCCGCATCGGCAATATCGACAGGGGAGGTGGCGGAATGGTTGGCGACAATGCGGTACGCTTCAGCAAAATCACCGAGATCGGCGACGCCACGCGCAATGATACGTCGCTCGTTCCACCATTCACCGGGATTGACGAGTTTTGCCGTGTCCTTCGGTGCCTGGCGTAAAAGCACGGCAGCTTCAGGGTATTTCTGCTGGTTGCGCAGGTTCTCGATGCGCGCGAAGAGATAGGTAGGGTCATTGCGCCAGGAGGTGTCGACTTTGCCCAGCAAGGCCGTGGCATTGGCGGATCGCTGCAGGACGGCGGCCCAGGCGTTGTAGAGCGACTGCGCCTTGCCGAGGTCGCCGAAACGCTTCGCCTGGCTGATCCGGCTGCGATACATCAGATAGTCCATGCGCGCCTTGTGGTCGGCGGGCGTCAGATAGGTCGGAAACGTGGCAAGCACACGGTCTTCCATGTCCTTGTCCATGCCCTCGGTCACCCAAAGCTGGCGGATGAGAGCCTGAGATTCGGAGATTTTGCCAGTCGCAGCAAGCGCCTTGGCAAGCGCCACGCTCCCCTCGGCAGTTTCCGGCCGGCTGTTGCCGAAGGCCGCAAGCACCTGAGAGGCGGGCGGGTCTTCACGGTAGAGCGCTTTTTCGGAATTGGCGCGCAGGGTCGCAGCACCGGGCCAGCCAATAAGGTCTCGCTGGGCCGTGGCAATCTCGGCGGAGGATACATCCCGCTGGCCGGAAACGGCAATTGCCCAGGTCAGGATATGGCGATCAAGACTGCCCAACGGCATGGCGTTCCGGAGCGCAATCGCGCGCGCAGCATCCCGGCTGGAAAGCGCGTCGAGGCCGGCCTTCAACTGGCTGGTGTCATCCGGGCGGTTCAGCCGGGGTATCGCGCCGGTGACCTCGGGGGAGGCGGGCATGAAGGCCGGCACGGTCGGCGCATTCGGCTTGACATAGGGAAGCGGCGCCGTACCTTCCGGCAGCGGTCCGGCCAGTGCGTTCCACACGGTTGCGGCAAGCCCCGCCGCCATCAATCCCCAGACTGTCTTCTTCATGCCGCTCTTCATCGTGTGACGGATCTGTCGACTTTTCTGTGCTATTGCCTCATTGCAGCGGAATTGCCGAATACGGCTGATGTCCCGCATGGGAATCTTGGGATTTCAGGCTTAATGAAATCTTAATTTCCGCCTTGCAATTCAATCAACTTTTATTCACCGGCCCGCGAGCGGCGTCCCTTTTTAGCCGCAGCTATTCGCATGCGCCGGTCGGGGTCGAAAGCCTGTCACACTTCCGACATTTTAGGGCAAAATACGCTGCCTTAGCGCTTGTCGGCGTCAAGGGCTGGCTCTAATGTGAGCCGGTTTTAACCATCGAATGCGGCCGAAGCATGAACCGGCTCGGCGCCAGGAGCTTTGCATGTTCAAGGGATCAATTCCCGCCCTCATTACCCCGTTCACGGACAATGGCGCTGTGGACGAACAGGCATTTGCCGCCCATGTGGAATGGCAGATCGCCGAAGGCAGCAACGGACTTGTGCCTGTTGGCACAACGGGGGAATCTCCAACCCTCTCCCACGACGAGCACAAACGTGTTGTTGAGCTGTGCATTGAGGTAGCGGCGAAACGGGTTCCGGTTATTGCGGGCGCTGGCTCCAACAATACGGACGAGGCAATCGAGCTTGCCCTGCATGCGCAGGAAGCTGGCGCGGATGCGCTGCTGGTGGTGACGCCCTATTACAACAAGCCGACCCAGAAGGGCCTGTTTGCGCATTTCTCGGCCGTCGCCGAAGCGGTGAAGCTGCCGATCGTGATTTACAACATCCCGCCGCGTTCCGTGGTCGATATGTCGCCGGAAACGATGGGCGCGCTGGTCAAGGCGCATAAGAACATCGTCGGCGTGAAGGACGCGACCGGCAAGCTCGACCGCGTCTCCGAGCAGCGCATTTCCTGCGGCAAGGAATTCATCCAGCTTTCTGGCGAGGATGGCACTGCGCTCGGATTTAACGCCCACGGCGGCGTCGGTTGCATTTCGGTCACGGCCAATGTCGCGCCGCGTCTGTGTTCGGAATTCCAGGCGGCGATGCTGGCAGGGGACTATGCCAAGGCGCTTGATTACCAGGATCGCCTGATGCCCCTGCACAAGGCCATCTTCATGGAACCGGGCGTCTGCGGCACGAAATACGCGCTTTCGAAGACCCGCGGCGGCAATCGCCGGGTGCGTTCGCCTCTGATGAGCACGCTGGAACCGGTGACGGAAGCGGCGATCGACGCGGCGCTGAAGCATGCCGGCCTGATGAACTGAGCCGGGTCTGAAAAGCCTGAGGGTGCGCCATGGTCCGCTTCGCAGCAGAAGCCGTCCGGCGCGCCTTTTCTTTTTGCGGCAGGGATACTAGATAGTGCATGTCTCCGAAACGTGGCCACCGGTTTTGGGACAAAGATAGGCTCGAAAACAACAACGACATCTCGAGAACCGCGCCCGGCATTCCGCCCCGGGCGCAATAAGAAAAACAAGGGATTGAAACATCATGGCCCCCAGAGGCAGCCAGCGCGTGGTGAACAAGATCGTTGCGGAAAACCGCAAGGCCCGGTTCAACTACGAAATCGTCGACACCTATGAGGCAGGACTGGTGCTGACCGGCACCGAGGTCAAGTCGCTGCGCGAAGGCAAGGCGAATATTGCCGAATCCTATGCCTCGGACGAGGGCGATGAAATCTGGCTCATCAATTCCCATCTGCCGGAATATCTGCAGGCCAACCGCTTCAACCATGAGCCGCGCCGCCGCCGGAAATTGCTGCTGAACAAGCGCGAGATCAACCGCCTGCGCGCCGGCATCAATCGCGAAGGCATGACGCTGGTGCCCTTGAAGATCTACTTCAACGACAAGGGCCGCGCAAAGCTGGAACTGGCGCTCGCCAAGGGCAAGAAGTTGCACGACAAGCGCGAGACCGAGAAGGAACGCGACTGGAACCGGCAGAAATCGCGGTTGCTGAAGGGTGGGGCGGCCTAAGTCTCGGCCAGTTTGGCAAGGCGTGCCGCCTCTCGCAGCATGCTCCTGCGTCACGCCGGACTTGATCCGGCGTCCAGTTACAGCGCGTCAGCGCTGTGAGAAGAGCCCCTTCAGCCCAAGGACTTGGGCTGGATGGATCCCGGCTCAGGCCGGGATGACCGGGTGAATCCAGTCTTGCACTCGCTCAAGCGGCCCGATAGGCCCGCTCCACATGTGCGCGCGTTGCCGAAACGCTGAACCGGCTGACGAGCGCCGCCAGATTGGCGCTGACATCGCTGAGATTATGCGTCGCCGCATTGGTCTCTTCCACCATGGCGGCATTTTTCTGGGTCAGATTGTCCATGCTGTTGATGGCGGCGTTGATTTCCTGGATGCCGACGGACTGTTCCTGCGCCGCTTTTGTCAGCGACACGATATGTTCCTGAATATGGTCAACCTTGTTGCCGATCGTGTTGAGCGACTCGCCTGTCTTGTTGACGAGCGACACGCCCTGCATCACATCGTCGGAGGATTTGGCGATGAGGGTCTTGATTTCTTTGGCGGCGGTGGCTGAGCGTTGCGCGAGTTCGCGCACCTCCTGTGCAACCACGGCAAATCCCTTGCCGGCCTCACCTGCGCGGGCCGCTTCCACGCCTGCGTTCAACGCCAGGAGGTTGGTCTGGAACGAGATTTCGTCGATCACCGAAATAATCTGGGTAATCTTCTGCGAGGATTCCTCGATCGCGCCCATGGCCTTGACGGCATCGGTTACCACATCTCGCGAGCGTGCAGCCTCAATGGCCGAGCTTTCGACGATGGCCTTTGCTTCTTCGGAGCGCTGCGCGGAAAGCTTGGAGATGGTGGTGATCTGCTCAACGGCTGCGGCGGTTTCCTCCAGTGCGGCCGCCTGCTGCTCCGTGCGCCGTGCCATGTCGTCGGTGGCCGAGGTCAGCTCGCGGGTATTGCCGGAAATCTTGTTGGCCTCGTCGACGATCTGCGAAAACGCCTCGGAAAGATTGCCGGCTGCCGCGTTGAAATTGGCGATCAGCCCTTCAAATTGCGGGGCTGTATTTTCGCTGATATTCGCGGTGAGATCGCCATTGGCCAGCTTGTCGAGGGCGTTGTTCAGCAGTGCCAAGACATGCTCCTGCTCCTTCTTCATCTGCGCCTGCTCAGCCTCGACCTTCTGGCGTTCGGCCGCCAGCACGTCAAGGTAAACGGAGATGGAGTAATCCATGTCGAGCAATGCGGCCTTGATGGTGGCGGACAGGGCATCCTTGACCTTTCGGGCCTTCTTCTCCACGAAAAAGCCTTTGAGCTCGGAGTCGATCACCGCCTTGACGATGCCGTCGAGCATCAGCGCATAACCGCCGATATACCAGCGCGGCTCCAGTCCCAGTCTCGCATGGGTGCGACCAATGGCGGTAACGGCATTGGTGTAATCGTCGTTGAAGGTGCCGGATGCAATTCTTTCCCAGTGCTTCAGCTGCATGCCCTTGGCGTGCTGTACATGCGCGTCGCTGGAAAAGAACTTCGCCGTGTCAGGGACGGAACGAGCTTTCACGTAAAAGCGATCGAGAGAGGCATCAAGCGAGCCGGTGATGACGGCCTTCATGTCGGAGAGGTTTTGCCGCTCGACATGGCCAAGCCCCAGGAAATTCAGTCTTTCATCAAGTTGTCTGTCAACTTTTGCTTGGCCTGTCATGTCTCGTCATCCTGCTGTGGCACCCCAAATCATGTGTTTGGTGCCTTTGCGTGATTTAGACACGTCTAAAATTAACCAAGATATAATTTCAACTGTCGGTAATTGATCTTTGTTAATTCTGAAGGGATTTTTTACCTTGCCGGTCGCGGCTCAAACAAAAACGCGCCCGTTTCTCAACGGACGCGTTTTTATGAAAAGCAGCTTTGAAGCCGGCGTCAGACCGTTTCCGGGCCTTCGGCGTGACGGACCGGGCGCTCGGCCGGGTCGCGGCCGATTTCTGCCTTCAGCGTCATCAGATCGATAAAGTGGTCAGCCTGGCGACGCAGATCGTCGGCTATCATGGCTGGCTGCGTGGCCATGGTCGAAACCACGGATACCTTTCGGCCCTTGCGCTGCAGCGCGTCCACCAGCGTGGTGAAATCGCCGTCGCCGGAGAACAGGACCAGATGGTCGACGGTTTCGGACTGTTCCATCGCATCGACTGCCAATTCGATGTCCATGTTGCCCTTGATCTTGCGGCGACCCAGCGCGTCGGTGAATTCCTTCGCCGGCTTCGTCACGACCTTGTAACCATTATAGTCTAGCCAGTCGATCAGCGGGCGGATCGAGGAATACTCCTGATCCTCGATCAAGGCAGTGTAATAATAGGCGCGCAGAAGATATCCACGCTTTTGAAACGCCTTCAGAAGCTTGCGGTAGTCGATATCGAATCCCAGGCTTTTCGATGCAGCATAAAGATTGGCTCCATCTATAAAGAGCGCAATTTTTTCCCGTGGATCGAACATTCCATTCAATTCCTTTTTTTGGAAAGGCCATTATCTGGCTTTTATATCCGGTCGGTAACGCCAAAAAACATGTCGCATCAACGCGCTTTGCGTGCCGCCGTTGCGTTTTAAGTAAGCTACCTTCCCCCTTATTCCAAGACAATTCTTCTGGACATTCTGTCCAACAGGCGCCAAACATGGGGGATAAGGTGCCAGCAGACGCCAAATACAGGAAAAACTTGAATTCCGCGGCCAATGGCTGTATCGGAGGCTGGAAAGCGTCGTCACAAAAAACCATCGGTGTTTTTTGAACAGGCAGGAGGCGCAGATTCAATAGGTTAGGGCATAGCCGGTGCATCGCTCCATCTGCACGGCGCTCTGATCCACGACATTACGACCCATAAAGGACAGGCAATGGCCCGCGTCACAGTTGAAGATTGCATTGATAAAGTAGACAACCGTTTCGAACTGGTGCTTCTGGCCAGCCATCGTGCACGCCAGATTTCGCAGGGCTCCTCGATCACGATCGACCGCGACAACGACAAGAACCCCGTCGTCGCCCTGCGCGAAATCGCTGACGAGACTTTGTCTCCTGACGATCTGAAGGAAGATCTCATCCACTCGCTGCAGAAGCATGTGGAAGTGGACGAGCCCGAGCCCGATCCGGTCACGCTTGCAGCCGCATCTGCCGACAGCGAAGACGACGACCAGCCGGAAACCGTTACGTTCGACCAGATGTCGGAAGAAGAACTGCTGGCCGGTATCGAAGGCCTTGTGCCGCCGGAAAAAAATGACGATTATTGATCCGGTTTTATGATGCCTTTGGCAGGCGGTGGTTACCGTCTGTCAATAGTTGCCGTCATAATCTGATCCCTATTGATGCAGCATTGTGCGCCGACCCCTAGGTTGGCGCGCTTTCTTTTTGTGGAATATTGCATGATGCGGCAATACGAACTCGTTGAACGGGTTCAAAAATATAAACCGGATGCGAATGAGGCCCTGCTGAACAAGGCCTATGTTTACGCGATGCAGAAACATGGTCAGCAAAAGCGGGCCAATGGCGACCCCTACATCTCGCATCCGCTGGAAGTTGCCGCGATCCTCACTGAGATGCACCTTGACGAGTCCACGATTGCAGTTGCCCTGCTGCACGACACGATCGAGGATACGACCGCCACCCGCGCCGAAATCGACGAGCTTTTCGGTGAGGATATTGGGAGGCTGGTCGAAGGCCTGACCAAGCTCAAGAAGCTCGATCTCGTCACCCGCAAGGCCAAGCAGGCAGAGAACCTGCGCAAGCTGCTGCTTGCCATTTCCGATGACGTTCGTGTTCTCCTGGTCAAGCTGGCCGACCGCCTGCACAATATGCGCACCATGGAATACATGCCGGCGGACAAGCGCAGCCGCATTTCCGAAGAGACGATGGAAATCTATGCGCCGCTCGCCGGCCGCATGGGCATGCAGGACATGCGCGACGAGCTTGAGGACCTGTCCTTTCGCTATCTGAACCCGGAAGCCTACGGGACGGTGACGAAACGGCTGCAGGAACTGGAAACGCGCAACGAAGGCCTGATCAAGAAAATCGAGGACGAGCTGCGCGAACTTCTTGTAGCCAATGGGCTGATCGGTGCTGGCGTCAAGGGCCGGCAGAAGAAGCCGTACTCGGTGTTTCGAAAGATGCAGTCGAAGTCGCTTTCCTTCGAGCAACTGTCCGATGTTTACGGGTTCCGCATCCTCGTTGACGATATACCCTCGTGTTACCGGGCGCTGGGCGTCGTTCACACCCGCTGGCGCGTGGTGCCCGGCCGGTTCAAGGACTACATCTCGACACCGAAGCAGAACGACTATCGCTCTATCCACACCACGATCGTTGGTCCCTCGCGTCAGCGTATCGAGCTGCAGATCCGCACCAAGCGCATGCATGAGATTGCCGAATTCGGCATCGCCGCCCATGCGCTTTACAAGGATGGCGAGAGCGGAGAGGGCGATCTTCTCTCCAAGGAATCGAACGCCTATTCCTGGCTGCGCCACACCATCGAATCGCTGGCCGAAGGCGATAGCCCGGAAGAATTCCTGGAGCACACCAAGCTCGAACTTTTCCAGGATCAGGTCTTCTGCTTTACGCCCAAGGGCAAGCTGATCGCGCTGCCGCGCGGCGCGACCCCGATCGATTTCGCCTATGCGGTTCACACCAATATCGGCGACACCACTGTCGGCGCCAAGATCAACGGCCGGATCATGCCGCTTGTCACCCGGCTCAACAATGGTGACGAAGTCGAAATCATCCGCTCGGGCGTGCAGGTGCCGCCCGCCGCTTGGGAAGAGGTGGTGGTGACGGGCAAGGCCCGTTCGGCCATCCGCCGCGCCACCCGCATGGCGATCCGCAAGCAGTACTCCGGCCTCGGCTATCGTATTCTGGAGCGCACCTTCGAGCGTGCCGGCAAGACCTTCTCGCGCGACGCCCTGAAGCCGGTGCTGCATCGTCTGGCGCAGAAGGATGTCGAAGACGCCATCGCAGCCGTCGGCCGCGGCGAAGTCTCCTCGCTCGATGTGCTGCGTGCGGTCTTCCCGGATTATCAGGATGAGCGCGTGACCGTGAAGATGACCGGCGACGATGGCTGGTTCAACATGCGCAGCGCCTCCGGCATGGTCTTCAAGATTCCCGGCAAGTCGCGCTCGGTGCTGGAAGATGACGGTGCGGCTGAAATGCTGGATGGACCCGATCCATTGCCGATCCGCGGCCTCTCCGGCAATCTCGACGTGCACTTCAGTGCTGCCGGCGCCGTTCCGGGGGACCGCATCGTCGGTATCATGGAAAAAGGCAAGGGCATCACCATCTATCCGATCCAGGCGCCGGCGCTGCAACGCTTCGATGACGAGCCGGAACGCTGGATCGATGTGCGTTGGGACCTTGATGAGGCGAACAAGTCGCGCTTCATGGCGCGGGTGATGATCAATGCGCTCAACGAACCAGGCACGCTCGCCTCGGTCGCGCAGTCGATCGCGACGCTCGACGTCAACATCCGCGGGCTAAACATGGTCCGCATCGGTACTGACTTCTCCGAGCTGGCGCTGGATGTGGAGGTCTGGGATCTCCGGCAGCTGAACCAGCTTCTGTCGCAGTTAAAAGATCTAGACTGCGTGTCAACCGTGACGCGTGCCTTCGATTGAGGCATTTTTGATCCTTCGCAAGAGGCAAAAGGCCGTTGCTATGCGTTAAATGCATGGCAGCGGCCTTTTCCTGTCTCTGGTGGTTAACGCGGGTTTCAACTATCTTCTCCTCAGAAATTGAAGAGACGGAAACGCGGCGAGCCGGTGGATTTACACCGATGAGAAACGCCAGTTCCAAACCGAAAGGACCGAAAATCATGTTTACTCCGCTTCGCAGGATCGCCCGCGCCGTTCGCGGCAAGACCACGCAGGAACGCGAATTCGAATATCTGAGCGCCTCGGTATCGAATGTAGACCTCGAGTTCCGCCAGCGCGAAATCGACCGCGGCCTGTTCCGCCGGTAATGCACTCAGCGCATGGCAGCTACTTGCCATGCGTATAAGACTCGGAGGGGCATGGCAGTTCGCACGCTCGCCCCTGTAATCCTGCAAAACTCTGTGAATGCGCGCTACAGGCGGTTGTCCCACACTGGTTGACCAATACGCCGCAAAAAATCCCGGTTCAGTTCCCCGTCGCAATAGACGAGACTAAATGGGGACTGATATCGAAGGCTCGATATTCACGGTATTCGTGACATTCCGCGTCCCGTCATGCCAGACTTGATCCGGCATCCAGCCAGCCCAAGTCCTTGGGCTGAAAAGAGTATTCTCGCCGCGCAGACGCACGTCGGCTGGATACCGGCTCAAGGCCGGAATGACGGACGCAGAGGATATACCTGCAAAAGAAATCCCTGCGTCGTCTACGATGCTCTTGGCGCGGCCGGGGCGATGAAATAGACTGCCCTGATGCCGTTTCGCCGCCGTGAACCCGTTGGTTTTTCAGAGAAGATTCGCGACCTGTTCTGGCCGCGAACGGGCTTTTCCCGTTCCCTGCGCTATATGAAGCTGCGCCTGCTGAGGCTTTCCGCTTCACCGCATTCGATTGCCGCCGGCGTCGCCATCGGCATTGCCGTTGCCTGGACACCGTTTCTCGGCGTACACATCATCATCGCCATGGCGCTCGGCTTCCTCCTGCGCGTCAACCTCGTGGCCGCCGCGCTCGGCACGACGTTCGCCAATCCACTGACATTTCCGTTCATCTGGGCATCCACCTGGGAGCTCGGTCATGTCATTCTCGGGCGAAAGTCGGCAGAGAGCGCCGGGCATGTGGATTTTGTCGCGCTGTTCAGCCACCTCGAATTCCGGCAGATCTGGACGCCGGTGCTGGAACCCATGACAGTCGGCGCGATACTTCCCGCCGCCATCAGCGCCATTGTGGCCTACGTCGCCGTCCATGGCCTCGTCAGCGGTTTCCAGCGGCGCAAAGTGGAAAATCTCGCGCTGCGCGCCGCCAATAAAAATGCTTCCCTGGAGATGTTGAAATGATCATTGGATTAGGCAGCGACCTGATCGATATCCGCCGCGTCGAAAAATCGATCGAGCGCTTCGGCGAGCGTTTCACCCATCGCTGTTTCACTGATATCGAGCGTGCAAAATCCGATGGCCGGAAGAACCGCGCGGCCTCCTACGCCAAGCGTTTTGCCGCCAAGGAAGCCTGCTCCAAGGCGCTCGGGACCGGGCTTGCCAACGGCGTCTTCTGGAGGGACATGGGCGTTGTCAACCTGCCGGGCGGCAAGCCGACGATGATCCTGACCAACGGGGCAGGGGAAAGGCTGGCCGCGATGCTGCCTGCCGGCCACCGCGCCAGCATCCATCTGACCATCACGGACGACTTTCCTTACGCTCAGGCTTTCGTGATTATCGAGGCGCTTCCCGTGAACGACTGAGGCGTTCCCCCGCCATAACGGCGCTCTATTTGCGGGCGTGTGACAGAACCGCTTCCCTTCGGGCTGGAAAGGTTCTAGAGAAGTCGCAGAAATATGAAAGCGTTGGCGGCCGCGTGACACAGCATCACCCGCCCAAGGCGCGATAAGCAACGGCCCGGGAGCTTCTGAGATCGAAGGAGCCGGGAAACAATCAGGCAGGTCTATAAGTGTCGGAAAAAGCTGAAAAGAAGCAGAACGCCCTCTGGGAGAACGTCAAGGTCATCATTCAGGCGCTGCTGCTGGCCATGGTCATCCGCACCGTGCTGTTTCAGCCCTTCACGATCCCCTCGGGTTCGATGATGCCGACGCTGCTGGTGGGGGACTATCTGTTCGTCAACAAGTTCTCCTACGGCTATTCGAAATATTCGCTGCCTTTTTCGCCCAATCTTTTCTCCGGCCGCATCCTCGAATTCAGCAAGCCGAAGCGCGGCGATGTCGTGGTCTTCCGCCTGCCACCCAATCCTGAAGTGGACTACATCAAGCGCCTGGTCGGCTTACCCGGTGACCGCGTGCAGGTGACGAACGGCGTGCTGTTCATCAATGGCCAGCCGGTGCCGAAGCAGCCCGATGGCACCTTCACGTCCGATTACCGCGCCGATCCCGGCACCAACGTCCCTGTGTTCCGCGAAACGCTCGACAACGGCGTCACCTACGACACGCTTGACCAGTCTCCCGATTCCCGCGGTGACAACACCCGCGAATTCGTGGTCCCTGAAGGCCATTATTTCATGATGGGCGACAACCGCGACAATTCGCTCGACAGCCGTTTCGACGTCGGTTTCGTACCGGAAGAAAACCTGATCGGCCGCGCCAGTGTCATCTTCTTCTCGCTGGGCAACGACACGCCATTCAGCCGCATTTGGGAATGGCCGGCCAACATGCGTTGGGACCGCCTGTTCAAGGTTGTGGGATGAGCAAGACCAAGCCGCTTTCCACGGACGAGATTTCCCGTCTGGAAGCGTTGATCGGATATGAATTTAAGGAAAAGGCCCGGCTGGACCGGGCCCTGACCCATGCCAGTGCCCGCTCTGCCTCTGCCGGGAATTATGAGCGGCTGGAGTTTCTGGGCGATCGCGTTCTCGGTCTCTGTGTTGCCGAACTGCTGTTCTCTCTTTTCCGCAACGCCACCGAGGGCGAATTGTCGGTGCGGCTGAACCAGTTGGTCAGTGCCGAATCCTGCGCGTCGATCGCGGACGAGATGGGCCTTCATAATTTCATCCGCACCGGATCCGATGTCAAAAAACTCACCGGCAAGGCAATGCTCAACGTCCGCGCCGATGTCGTGGAAAGCCTGATCGCGACCATCTATCTGGATGGCGGGCTGGATGCGTCGCGCAAGTTTATCCTGAAATACTGGCAGGGCCGCGCCACAAGCGTGGATGCCGGGCGGCGTGATGCCAAGACCGAACTGCAGGAATGGGCGCACGCAAAGTTTGCGGTTACACCCTCCTACCGGGTTGACGATCGCTCCGGACCGGATCACGATCCCCGCTTTACGGTGACTGTTGAAATTCCCGGCGTGAAGCCGGAAACTGGCGTCGAGCGCTCCAAGCGCGCGGCCGAGCAGGTGGCGGCAACCAGATTGCTGGAACGCGAAGGCGTCTGGCAGAAAAGCCTCACCTGAAACTGAGCGGGCCGGCGACGGCAGCTGACTATCAAGCGCATGGCGAGCCGTCTGGCCGCATGTTGAATACCTCTGACCTTGAATGGATACCATGACCGATCACGAAAACCCCGCCCCGACGGGCGAAGACAATGCCCTTCCGACCCGCTCCGGCTTCGTTGCCCTCATCGGTCCAACCAATGCCGGCAAGTCGACGCTGGTCAACCGGCTGGTGGGCGCTAAGGTCTCGATCGTCAGCCACAAGGTGCAGACGACGCGTGCGGTCATGCGCGGCATCGCCATTCACGACAACGCCCAGATCGTGTTCATGGACACGCCCGGTATCTTCAAACCGCGCCGCCGGCTGGACCGCGCCATGGTCACCTCCGCCTGGGGCGGCGCGAAGGACGCCGATCTCATCCTGCTGCTGATCGACAGCGAACGCGGGCTGAAGGGCGATGCGGAGACCATTCTCGAGGGCTTGAAGGATGTCCCGCAGAAGAAGATCCTCTGTCTCAACAAGATCGATCAGGTGAAGCGCGAAGATCTTCTTAAGCTTGCTGCCGCGGCCAACGAGACGGTTGCCTTCGACCGCACCTTCATGATCTCGGCGACCAACGGCTCGGGCTGTGAAGACCTGATGAACTATCTCGCCACCGAGTTGCCGGAAGGGCCATGGTATTATCCGGAAGATCAGATTTCCGACCTGCCGATGCGCCAGCTCGCCGCCGAAATCACCCGCGAAAAGCTCTTTCTGCGCCTGCATCAGGAGCTGCCCTACGCTTCGCATGTCGAGACGGAGAAGTGGGAAGAGCGCAAGGACGGCTCGGTGCGCATCGAGCAGGTGATCTATGTCGAGCGCGACAGCCAGAAGAAGATCGCGCTTGGCAAGAACGGCGACGCGATCAAGGCTATCTCCACCGCCTCGCGCAAGGAGCTGTCTGAAATTCTCGAGCAGCCGGTTCACCTCTTCCTGTTCGTGAAAGTGCGCGAGAACTGGGGCGACGATCCCGAGCGTTTCCGCGAGATGGGCCTGGAATTCCCGCGCGGCTGATCCGCGTTGCTGCCTCGTTTCGGTCATTGGTGCCGAAGCGGGGCGGAAAGCTTTGAGAATATCTTCATTCCCTGGTGGGAACTGAATATCCCTGGAACGGGTTGTTCCAAAAACAATTGGGCGCAACCTTTTTCATGATGGATATTCATGTCGCCAAAGAGACCGAACGGCATTTCGACCACGCCCTGTCAGCAATGTCCGCTGCGCGACTTGCCGCATTTCCGGGATTTTTCCCCACCGGAGCTCGATTTCGTCTCCCGTTTCAAGACCGGGGAGCTCGCCGTGGAAAGTGGCTCCGTCATCCTGATGGAAGGCTCCCACAGCGCCCATCTTTATACGGTCCTTGAAGGCTGGGCCTTCCGCTACAAGACCCTGGAAGACGGGCGCAGGCAGATCCTCAATTACGTCATGCCGGGTGATCTCGTCGGTCTGCAGGGAACGGTGATGGGCGAGATGGAGCACTCCGTCGAAGCGCTGTCGCCGGTCACGCTTTGCGTCTTCGAGCGTTCGCGGCTCAACAATCTCTTCACCGATCACCCGACACTTGCCTTTGACCTCACATGGATTGCGGCGAGCGAAGAACGCATGCTCGACAACCACCTGCTGAGCATCGGGCGTCGCACCGCCATTGAGCGCGCCGCCTATCTCATCGCCTTCCTGTATCGAAAGGCAAAGGCCGCAAACCTGCTTCCGGGTGAGACCCCCATTCCCGTCACGCAGCAGCATGTCGCCGATACGCTCGGCCTTTCGATCGTGCACACCAACAAGACGCTGAGAAAGCTGGTTGATCGCGATCTCATCCGCTGGACGGACAAAGGCTGCTTGGTGCTGGACGATGCGGGGTTGAGCCACGTTGCCGGCTGGGAAAACGACGAAAAGCGGCCACGCCCCTTCATCTGATTGTTGTACGACATGTCTTTTTTAAATGACGGTCAGGTCGCAATTTGCGACTGCTGAGGCGATCTCTCACGGGAGAATCATTGCTGGAGACTGCGGCGCACGGCCAGGCGGTCTCGTCATTAGGATGAAGAAACTATGGTGCCACAACGGGTTATCATCGTTGAGGATGAATATCTGGTGGCGCTCGATGTTGAAGCGGTTCTCCAGTCCATGGGCGTGGAAACTGTCGTCATCGCGACCACGCTTGCTCAGGCCAAACAGGCAGTCGAAGACATTGGCGCCGATTGCGTGTTGCTCGACGTCAGCCTTTCAGACGGCAAGAGCTATGATTTCGCCCGCAGGCTTGGCAGTCAGGGCATTCCCTTCGGTTTTGTCAGTGGTTACGGCGACACGACCGGTTTTCCGGATGATCTCGTTGAGGCCCCCTTGCTCGGCAAGCCCTTTGGCGAAAACGACGTGATCGATTTTGTCCTCGACCTCGTCAGCGCGCGGGAGAAGGCCGTAAAAGAATAACGTTTCGACGCCAGATCGGGTATGATTGGCTTGAATCAAACCCTTGATCGAAATTCGGACGCGTTTCATGCAGTGGCAGGAAGAGGCAATCATTCTCGGCGTCAAGCGCCATGGCGAGACGAGTGTCATCGCCGAGGTGATGACACCCTCGCGCGGCCGCCATCTGGGCCTCGTCCGCTCCGGCCGCTCCCGTAGCATGCAGCCGGTGCTCCAGGCCGGCAACAGGGTTGATGTGCTCTGGCGCGCCCGCCTTCACGACCATCTGGGTGAATTCCGCATTGAGCCGCTGCAATTGCGCGCAGCACAGCTGATGGAGACGGCAACCGCGGTGTATGGCGTGCAGGCCATGGGGGCGCTCCTGCGGCTTCTGCCCGAGCGCGATCCTCATCCGCATCTTTATCAGGCGCTCGATATCATCCTCGACAATCTGCACGACCCCGTCGATGCCGGCGAACTCTTCGTGCGTTTCGAACTGGCGGTATTGAACGATCTGGGTTTCGGACTTGATCTGACGGAGTGTGCGGCAACGGGCCTGCGGACCGACCTCATCTATGTATCGCCGAAAACCGGCCGGGCTGTTTGCCGCACGGCGGGTGCTCCCTATGCGGAGCGGATGTTGTCGCTTCCGGCTTTCCTGAGCGAAGGCCAGTCAAAGGCTGCCGATCCTGAAAGCCTGGTAGCGGCTTTCCGATTGACGGCGCATTTCCTCAATCGCCATGTCTATGATCCGCGTGGTCTCAACGAAAACGCCGCCCGCGACGGTTTCGTGCAGGCGGCGTTGAAGGCCCTGGAGGGCCGGGCGACGCCAGGTAAGGGCGCTGAGGGCAGGGGTATTACGAGCGCCCTCGATAAGGCTCTCTGACGAGAGCATTTCCAGCCATCCCGTGGTCATCGGGATTCTATCTCTTTGTCTGACGCCCTCCCGATGCAAAACCGTTGACACAGTTTTGCTTCAGGTACTTCAGGCGATTGCTGGCCGGGGGGCCGGGCGCTCCTGGATGGGCCAGTGAACGATGGCGGCAAACACACCCATGCCGACGCCCAGCCACCAGACGATATCGTAGCTTCCGAACCGGTCGTAAAGAAAGCCGCCCAGCCAGACGCCGAGGAATGAGCCGAGTTGATGGGTCAGGAAAACGACGCCGCCCAGCATACCGAGATGACGGGTGCCGAACATGATTGCGACCAGCGCATTCGTCGGTGGCACGGTCGAGAGCCAAAGAATACCCATGAGGGATGCGAACAGAATGACCGAAAGCGGCGATTGCGGCAGCAACAGGAACGCCGTGACCACGACGGAGCGCGCAATATAGATATAGGCCAGCAGATAGGGTTTCGAATATCGCTGGGCGATGACGCCAGCGGCGAGCGAGCCGATGATGTTGAAGAAACCGATCAGCGCCATCGCGATGACGGCATAGCGCGGTTCGATACCGATATCGCCGAGATAGGCAGGAAAGTGGGCGGTGATGAAAGCCACCTGAAAACCGCAGACGAAGAAACCGGTGATGAGCAGCAGATAGCTCTTATGGCCCAGGGCCTCCTTCAGCGCTTCGCCCGCCGTCTGTTGGAACTGCGCCTGCGACTGGCTGCCCGAGGAGGAATTGCCGCGCATGAAAAAGGCGAGCAACGGCACGAGCATCATCATGGCTGCGAGCCAGACGAGACTGTCCGACCAGCCATAGGTGGAGATCAGCCCCTGGCTGATGGGCGCGAACAGAAACATGCCGGCGGATCCGGCTGCCGTGCCGATACCAAAGGCGAAGGAACGTTGCTGCGGCGTGACGTGACGCGCAAAGGCGGAAAGAATGACGCTGAAAGAGCCAGCGGCAATGCCGAGCCCGACCAGCACGCCGCCGCCAAAATGCAACCAGAAGGGTGAGGTGCCGAAGGACATGCAGATGAGGCCCGCCGCATAGAGCACGCCGGAAAGCACGAGCACGCGACCGGTGCCGTATTTGTCGGCGATCGCGCCGAAAAAGGGCTGGCCAAGGCCCCAGAAGAGGTTCTGCAGCGCCATGGCGAGACCGAAGGTGGAGCGATCCCAACCTGTATCGGCAAGCATCGGGAGCTGGAAGAAACCCATGGCCGAACGCGGTCCGAAGGTCATGACGGCGATCAGCGATCCGGCAGTGATAATGAGCCAGGGCATGGTCTGGCGTGTGGCTGGCGACATGAATATTCCCCCAATCGCAGCGCTCAACCCCGAAGAGGCGCATAGCTTGCCGCGGATTCCCTTATGATGGGCCGAATATTATCCTTTGTCAGCCTGCCTCACTAGCAACTTTTCTTGACGGCCATTATTCAGGATATTGATGGGCACGCGGCAGGAGAGGGGACGATGAAGCAGAATATCTATGACGATCCCGTATTTTTCGAGCGCTACAGCGCCATGCCGCGTTCCGTCGAAGGCCTGCGTCAGGCGGGCGAATGGCACGAACTTCGCGCCATGCTGCCTGAGCTGAAAGGCAAATCCGTCCTCGATCTCGGTTGCGGTTTCGGCTGGCATTGCCGCTTTGCCGCAGAGCAGGGCGCCCGTCACGTCGTGGGCGTCGATCTTTCCGAAAACATGCTGCGCCGCGCCGCCGAGATCAATGGCGGCCCCGGTATCGAATACCGCCGCGCCGCGATTGAAGACATCGATTTTCCGCGGGACAGTTTCGATGTCGTGTTGAGCTCGCTCGCCCTCCATTACGTTCGCGATCTCGACCTTGTATTCGCGAAGGTGTTTGCGGTTCTGAAATCCGGCGGGAGTTTCATATTTTCCATCGAACATCCCGTCTTTACGGCGCTGGAAAAGCAGGACTGGTTCTATGACGACAATGGCGAAATCCTGCACTGGCCGCTCGACCACTATCAGGACGTAGGCGTGCGCCACTCCAACTGGATGGCAGATGGCGTCGTCAAATATCATCGCACGGTGTCAGGGATATTGAACGAGCTTTTGGCCGCCGGTTTCGCTTTGAAGCGGCTGGCTGAACCAAAACCTGATCCGGCGCTGATCGCGCAGCGAGAGGAACTGAAGCACGAAGACCGGCGTCCGATCTTCTTGGTCGCCAGCGCGCAGAAGCCTTAGGGCCACGGCGCGCTTCTGCCTAACGCCGCTTGAGCGCCCACCCTTCGGGGCGCTCTTCGATGACCCTGGCGACATTGCCAACAGACAGCCGACCTTCGCCGCGCGGCGTGACGTTCCAGCCGAAGAGCGGGCCGGGCACCCGCCGGTCGGCGGACATGCGGATGCGGCCCATAGCCTTCATGGGCGAGGGCACATCGCGGGAGCCGGTCATCTGGTCCTGCGTGGTCATGATGCAGCGGGCGCAGGGCTTGACGAGATCGAAGCGAATGCCGCCGATCTCGATGGCCGCCCAGCGATCCTCGGCCCATGCTTCGTCCGTCTCGAGCACGATATTGGGCCGGAAACGCTCCATGCCCACGGCCTCCTCGCCATTGCCGCGCATATTGTCGTTCAGCGCGGCAAGCGAGGCGGTGGTGGTCACGAGGATCTGGTAACCATCCGCAAAGGTGACGGGCGTTTCATTGCCCGTCCATTCCAGGCTCGCAATGCGTTTCGAGGCATCATCGAAGAACGCCAGCTTCACCTCGCGTCCGAGCCAGGCCGAAAGCCTATCGTTGGTCTCGTCATCGGCAATATTGGCGCTGACGATCGATTTCCACACCGCCACATCCATGCGCAGGCCGGAGGGTCGCGCGAAAATCTCGCCATCCTTCTCGCGCGCAAGGACCATGCCGTCGTCCTCATGCCGCGCCACCACCGTGGCGATGGCGGGCAATTCACGCTGGGTAATGAAATGGCCCGATGGGTCCACAAGCATGGCCCGACGGTCGCCTGGCAGGCCCTCGGCCGACACGGTGCTGTCCGAGAGGGAAATGCCGCGCGCGCTTTTCAGCGGATAGATGTTGAGTTCGGTCACACGCATCTCGGGTCTCCTCAAATCTCGTCTAGAAACAGGTCCAGCACCTGCTTCAGCCGCTCGTGACGGGCCTTGGCCATTTCGCGGCCGGTCTCTGTGCGAAAACCATCCGCCAGCTTGAATAGCTTGGTCTCGAAGTGGTCGATGGCAAAGGCGCGGTCGTCAAGCGGCCGTTCCTTCGCCAGCGGATCAACTGGATCGTAAAGCGCCGATCCCATGCGCCCGGCAATGTAAAAGCAGCGCGCGGCACCGATCATGCCAATGGCATCCAGCCGGTCGGCATCCTGAAGGATTTTTGCCTCCAGTGTCTGCGGCTCGATATTGGCGGAAAAGCTGTGGGTGATGATGGCGTGCGCGGCGGCGTCGATATCTTTCTGCTGCCAGCCGAGGCCGGCCAGAATGCCTGCCGCTTTTTCGGCCGCCAGCCGCGATGCCTGCGCCCGCAACGGCGAGTTCTTCTCCACCGCCACGCAATCATGCAGCAGCACGCTTGCCGCCAGCACGGTGCCGTCCCCGCCTTCACCGGCATGAATGCGCATGGCGTTGCGGAAGACGCGGTGAATATGGGCAAGATCATGCGAGCCGTCGCCCGCATCGGCGGCATGCGGTATCAGGTCCTGCGCGAGCGCCGCATGGGGCGCGAAAGCCTCCGCCGCGATCATGCCTGCGGCTTCCGGGTGAGGATTTTCTGGTAGAACAGACCGATGCCGATGAGCACCGCGCCGAGCCCGATGAAGGAGAGCGCCCGCAGCACACCTTCGAGGTTGCTCATATCGATCAGGAACGCCTTCGCGACCGAGATCAGCACGAAGGCGGCCGATGCCAGACGCAGGCTGCGCGCATTAAAGCGCGAGCCGAGCACCAGCAGCAGCACCCCGATCAGCAGCCAGACAACCGAATAGCTGTAGGTCTCGCCCTGCATAAAACCCTTCCAGTCGGCAATGTTCTCGCCCTGCCAGAAGCGGCGAACCGAAAGCGTTGCCCAGGCGAAGCCGAGCGCAGCGCCCGCCACCGCCAGCATGCTGACATAGGGCGGCGGACGTTTTCCGCGCGCATAATAGGCAAGGCCGCCATAGGCGAGCGCCGGCAGAAGGTAACCGATCAACAGCAGGTTGAGGAACGGGATGCGGCCGGTATTCTCGCCGGTGAAATAGGGGTTGAGCGTGAAGAAGTGCATGGTCAGCACATTGATGACGGCAATCACGCCGGCAATCATCGAGCCGTAACGGAAGACCGGGCTGGGGCTTTTCAGATCCAGCGTCATCAGCACGCCCGAGAAGCCGATGGTCAGCAGCGTGTAGATCGACTGTTCGCCGAGCGTCGGCACGCTGTTATCGAGCGTCCCGCCATTCATGGCGTGGCGGATAAGGATGGCGACGGCCAGAAGCCCCATGACGCTCGCAATTGCCTGCAGGAAATTCTTGGCACGAACCCCCGGCCAGTCGCGCAGCAGCCATGCCGAGGCGACGGCGAGCAGAGCGGGAATGCCGTAACCCGGCAGCAACGCGTTGAAGACCGGCGTGGTGCCGAGGTTCTGCGGCCCGACGATGGTGGGTTCCCAGGCAATGCGGCCGAGAACGGCAACACTTGCGAGAGCCATGACCCAGGGCAGCACATCCCAGTTGCGGTAGCGGCTTGCCAGCACATAGAGGAAGCCGATGACGGACAGCAGCACGGTCGTCGCGAGCCCTTCGGTCAGCGTGTGCAGGCAAAGCGTAAAAGCGGCGAAGGAGCCGAGCACGAGGATGTTCAGCGGCTTGCGATAGGCCTCGTTGTTCTGCCGGTGCAGCCACTCGGCGCCTGCAAGCAACACCAGTCCAAGGCCGAGGCCATAGGCTGCGTGCAGCCAGTCACGGCCGAGATTGCCATATTCGACGAAGCTCGTCGTGGCGAGCCAGACGGGGAAAAGGGCTGCGATACCGGCCCACAGCTGGGCGAAGTCCGAATCTTCTGCGCCCTTGCGCTTCAGGAAAGAGAAGGCGCACAGGACCAGGACGGCGCCGAGGCCGAGTGCCATGGCGATGTTGGCCGTGTAGGCCACCGACACGGGCGGAAGCGAGATCGCCGTGCCATTGACGAGACCGATAAAATCAAGGCCCTGTCGCGACATCAGCGATACCGCCGTCTGCGCGCCGAGTGCGGCGACGAGTGCAGGCCAGACCGCATAGTGGCGGGCGGCCCCTAGGGCGGCAAGGGCTGCAATGAGGGCGGAAACGACGAAGGCCGGATGGGTGTCGAGGCTGCCCCCGGCAAAGATGAAACTGACAGCCGGCAGGATCACGGCCATGGATATTGTGAGATTGAGGGCGAGCGACGGGCGCAGCAAAAGCCTGATGATACGAACCGCGCGCCTTTCGGGAACTGCCGTTTCGGAGGTTTGCACGGGCGGGTTGTCGAGCAACCTTCCGGGCCAAAGGAAGATCGTCCCGGCCAGCATGGCCAGCAGGGCAAGCGTCGGTGGTTCGGCATTGATCGTGCTGGAAAAGCCGATATAGCCGAGCGCCCAGAGGCCAAGGCCGGCATTGGCAAGCGAGGGAACCACGGTCCAGCGCTGCCGGCGTGCGGCCGCGGCGGTTGCCAGCCATGAGATCGTCAGGAACACGAACAGCGCCCAGATATTGGGTGTTTCGCTGGAGACCAGCGCAGGCGTCAGCATTGAGCCGAGAAGGCCGAGGCCTGCCAGTGCCTGCCCATGCAGCAGCGAAAGGCCGATGGTGGCGAAAGCGACGAGCCCGAGCAGGATGAAGGCCGTTCCCGACCCGATGTAGCCATAAATGCCATAGGCCGCGTAAACCACGCCGAACAGCGTCAAGGCTCCCGCTGCGGTAAGAACGCCGGGGATCATGGCGTTGGAATAGGTGGTGGCAATGCCGGGCATCGCCTTGCGGCGGATGGCCTCACCGGCAAGGCCGAGGAAGAGGCCGAAGATGGCGGCAAGGCTCAGCCGCACGGCGGGGCTGAGCAGCCCTGCCTCGATGGAATATTTCACAAGGAAGATACCGCCGAGCGCCAGCGCCAGCCCGCCGGCCCAGACCGCCCAGCGTGCACCGAGCAGGCTTTCGAAGCTTTCCTTCGCCGCAGGGGTTGAGGCATCTTCCGCAACCGGCAGGGAAACGGTATTGGCGATCGGCTCAGCCTGAGCATCATCGCGCGCCACCTCCTGATCCGCCGCAGCCGCGCTGGCGTCTGAGCGCTCGAAAGTGTCTTCGTCCCGGATGGCTGTCGCTTCCGGCGGCATTTCGCCTTCCGACTGCGCCGTTGGCGCGGCGTTTTCGGTGATTTCCGCGGTCTTCGCCTGCGCCACATCAGCGGACGCCACGCCCGCAGCCATCATCCTCTTGAGGCTGTGAACCTCGCGCTCCAGTGACTTGATGCGGCTTGAATTGCGGATGCTCGCGACCAGCGTGTAGATGAAGGCCGCGATGAGGGCGAGGATAAACAGCGGGATTTCCAAACGGACTCTCCAATTACGAAGCTGTTTTTAAAGCCGTTTTGGGAAATTTATGCAAGGCCCGGTTGATTGAGGCACAAGCGAGCCGCTTGTTTCTTCTCCCCACCGGGGAGAAGATCTCCCGAAGGGGCAGATGAGGGGGTAAGCTCTCGGTCCATCGCTGACCTCGCCCCCTCCCGCTGCCGCGACCTTCTCCCCCGCGGGGAGAGTAACGCAAGGCACAGCCGCTCGGTCCTATGCGCCGCTCAAATCAGGAAGCATCCACCAGCCAGCGCCGCGTCACTTCGATATCGGTGAGCCCGAGGTCGTGCCCGTCCTCGAGCGTCTTCACCTCAACCGTTGCGCCACTTGCCGCAAGTCTGCCCTGCAGCACGTTCGCCCCGTCGCGGTATTTGTCGCGTTCTCCCGCTACAAGCAGGAAGCTGCGACCGGAAAGATCGCTCTGTGGCCATGTTTCGAGAACCGGCATCGGGCGGAAGAGCAGGGCGTCGCCGGCAAATTCGGGATAAAGCGCCGCAAAGGCCGCGTAAAAATTGGCGCCGTTGGAGTGGCCGATAAAGCGCAGTTTGGAGCGGTCGAGTCCGTAGGATTGGATAGCACCCTCGACGAAGGCCGCAAAGGCCTCCGCTTCCGATACGATGTCTTTCTGGTCGAAGCTGAAATCCGGGAAGCGTCGGAACCAGCGGGCGATGTCTTCCTCCGTGCTGCGACCGCGGACGCCTAGAAGTGTCGCCCCCGGTGCCGCGCGGTGCGCAAGCGGCATCAGGCTTGTTTCGCTGCCGCCCGAGCCGTGGAGCAGGATGATCGTGCTGCCATCGGCCTCGTCGGGTGTGTAGAACCGATGGACAAAGGGCAGGTCGCGATAGATGACACGCTCTTCGCCCGGCATTGCGAATTGCGGCAGGGCAACGCGCACATCCGCCTCGTCCTTCATGAAGAGCGGCGGGATGAACAGCTTTTCACCCAGCGTTTCCAGCGGTTCATCCACCGTCATGCCGGGGCCGTCCGTCGCCATCTCAATGAGCGCGCCACCGGGCTCACGGACATAAAGCGAGTGAAAATACTTCCGGTCATGGGCATTGGTGGTGCTGGAATTCAGCGATTTCAGGCCGGTAAGAACCGTATTGAGGTCATCCATGTCTTTCGCGCGGAAAGCAATGTGATCGACCGTGCCAGTGCCCGGTGCGCTGGACCAGAAGCCGGTCGCATCCCGCACATCGATGATGTCGCCGCTGTCGGAGACGAGCCGCCGGATTGCGCCTGCCTGACCCTGCTGCCGGTAACCGAAGTGTTTCTCGAGGAAGGCGACGGTCTCCTCGGGTACTTCGCTAAGCACTGTCGCACCATAAATGCGACGAATGGCGTCCTCGGCGGCGATGTCTTTCGTCACATGCGGCGTTGCGTCGGCGAAGGCATGGGTGCCGACCAGCTTGACGATAATCCCGTCCGGGTCTTTCAGCCGGATGACGGGCGCGCCAAACTCGTCCGCAGGACCTTCCGTGCGAATGCCGAATTTCAGCGCCCGGGTCAGCCAGAACCCGATTGCAGCCGGATCGATCGCCACGGAAATTTCCAGTGTCTGGCCATAACCGACACGTCCCTGGCCGCCATCTTCCCAGACGAGGAATGTCAGGAGGGAGCCCGGCGAGGCAATCTCGTCGCCATAAAGCAGATGAAGCTGCATGGCATCTTCAAAGCCTGCCGTACGCTTGGCGAGCCGAAGACCGAGGAAGCCTGCGTAAAAGTCCACATTTGCCTGCACTTTGCGGGTAATCATGGTGATGTGGTGTATGCCCAGTGCCGAAGTCATATTGCGGTCCCGCCGTTTCGCCTGCTGTTTCTGGCCCTATTTGTCGCAACCTGCCCCTGATCCGCAACCCCGGCAAATGAGAACGCTGTGTTCGCGGTGTGAACGATGTTGTTCTTCCTTCGTTGCATGCGCGATAGGCAGGGTGCTGCGTTTTTAGGTCTGGCCTGCCTGTTTATGCATATAAAATAAGCAGAATAAATTGTGTCTATTTTGTATGCAATTTTGTCTTGCCTTGCCCGTTGGAATTGGGTCTTATGCAACCAACTCAACAAAACCATCAGGGGGAACAAATGAATTTATCGCGCAGGTTGCTGACCAAGGCGTTGGCCATGACCGCGATCGGTGTCACCGCCGGTCTTGCGTTGCCGGTTGCCAAGGCGCGCGCGGAAACACCGGTCAAATTCACGCTCGACTGGAAATTCGAGGGCCCGGCCGCCGGTTTTCTGCTCGCGCTCGACAAGGGCTACTTCAAGGCCGAAGGCCTCGATGTCACCATCGACAGCGGCAATGGCTCGGTAGAGGCCATTCCGCGTGTTGCGACCGGCGCTTATCAGATGGGTTTTGGGGATATCAACTCGGTGATCAAGTTCCTCGACGAGGACCCGAGCCAAAAGGTCAAGGCCGTCTATATGGTCTATGAGCGGCCCACTTTCGCCGTTGTCGGCCGCAAGTCGCTCGGCGTCACCGGCGATCCGAAATCGCTGGAAGGCAAAAAGCTCGGCGCGCCGCCGCCGGATGGCGCCTTTGCGCAATGGCCGGCTTTCAAGCAGGTCGCCGGTCTCGATGACAGCAAGATCAAGATCGAATCGATTGGGTTTCCCGTGCGTGAGCCGATGCTCGCCAAAGGCGACGTCGATGCCGTCTTTGGTTTCGCCTTTTCCGTTATCCTCAATCTCAAGAAGCAGGGCATCGGTGACGATGATATCTCGACCATACTGATGGCCGAGCACGGCTTGAATCTTTATGGCAATGCGGTGCTGGTAAACACTGATTTCGCTGAGAAAAACCCTGAGGCCGTCAAGGGGTTCCTGAAGGCGCTGGCCAAAGGTTTCGCCGATTCCGTCAAGACCCCGGAAGAGGGCGTGGCGGCGGTGTTGAAGCGCAACGAAACGCTCGACAGCGCCATCGAACTCGAACGCCTGAACATGGCCAACAGCATGAACATCAAGACGCCCTACGTTGTGGAAAATGGCATGGGTGGTGTCGATCCGGCGCGCCTTGCCGCCTCGCTGGAGACGCTGAAGGTCTCGATGGGCCTGAAGGGCAACGTCAAGGCGGAACAGGTGTTTGACGCGACCTATCTGCCGGCCAAGGAAGCACGCATGCTGCCCTGATGGACAAAATGAGCGGGTGCCGCAGGTTTCGTCTCCCCGCCGGGGAGAAGTCCGCGGCAGGGGGATGAGGGGGCAAGTTCTCCGTATATCTCTGCGTTTGCCCCCTCATCCGACCCTTCGGGCCACCTTCTCCCCGGCGGGGAGAAGAAACAAACGGCGACGCTTCGGGCGGCCATGGCCCATCATCTAAACTGAAAACGGGAACAGCAATGTCACATCTCGTGGAAATAGACGGCGTTGACATGCGCTATGGCGGGTCGGGCGGAACGCTTGCCGTCTCCGGCTTGAACCTGAAGGTCGCCAAGGGGGAATTTGCCGCCGTGGTTGGCCCGTCCGGGTGCGGCAAGTCGACCCTGATGAAACTAGTAACGGGGCTGCATATTCCGCAGAAGGGCAATGTCGTCGTCGCCGGGCGGCAAGTCACGGAGCCGGTGTCGATCGTCGGCATGGCGTTCCAGAACCCGACCATGCTGCCCTGGCGCACGACGCTTGAGAATATCCTGCTGCCGCTGGAGATCGTGGAAAAACATCGCCATCGCCTGCGCGCCCATAAAGCGGACTATGTCGCGAAGGCCGAGCGCCTGCTCGAAATCGTCGGCCTGAAAGGCTTCGGATCGAAATATCCTTGGCAGCTTTCCGGCGGTATGCAACAGCGCGCCAACCTCTGCCGTGCGCTGATCCACGAACCTGAACTGCTGATGCTGGATGAACCTTTCGGGGCGCTCGATGCCTTCACCCGTGAAGAGCTGTGGTGCGTGATCCGCGATCTGCACGCCGCGCAGCGGGTCACGATCATCCTGGTGACCCATGATCTTCGAGAGGCGACCTTCCTGGCGGACAAGATTTTCGTGATGAGCGCAAGACCCGGTCGCGTGCTTGCCGAACACCGCGTGCCGTTTGCCCGGCCGCGCCAGCTCGATATCATGTACGACAAGGGTTTTAACGACATGGTGCAGGAACTGCATGGTGAAATCGCGCAGGCGAGGGTGGCGGCATGAGCGTGATCGTGGAAAGCCCCGTCGCGGCCGAGCCGCCAAAGCCGCTGATCGCCCGGGTCAACTGGGTGAAGGCGGCGCCCTGGCTTTATACGCTGGCGCTTTTCGTCGTATGGGAACTGCTCGTGCATGCGGTGAAGATGCCGCCCACCATTCTGCCCTCGCCGGTAAGGGTGGGGCAGGCGATCGTGCAATATTGGTCGCCGATCTGGAAGAACTCGCTTCAGACGCTCTATACGACCACGCTGGGCTTTGCCATTGCGGTTGCCGCCGGTCTTGCCATCGGCCTGTTCATCGGCTGGTCAAAAACCATCTATGCCGGGCTTTATCCGCTGATGATCGGCTTCAATGCCATCCCCAAGGTGGCACTGGTTCCCATCCTCGTCATCTGGTTCGGCATCGGCACCGTGCCAGCGGTTCTGACCGCTTTCCTGATCTCCTTCTTCCCGATCGTCGTCAACGTCGCGACCGGCCTTGCCACCATCGAACCCGAAACGGAAGACGTGCTGCGCGCGCTTGGCGCAAAGAAGATGGACATCATGCTGAAAGTGGGCATTCCCCGGTCGATGCCTTACTTTTTCGGCTCGCTGAAAATTGCGATCACGCTTGCCTTCGTTGGGTCGGTCGTGTCGGAAACCGTCGCTTCGAATTACGGCCTCGGCAACATGATGAGTTCGGCGCAAAGCCAGTTCAACGTGCCGCTCGTCTTCGCCGGCCTGCTCATGCTCGCGGTCGAAGGCATCGCCATGTATGCGGTCATGGCCTGGCTGGAGAAGCGCATGACCGGCTGGGCCCATCGCTCGACCATGGGGCAGTGAGCCCTTCTTTTCTCCGCCCGGGAGCAGAGGCCCCGAAGGACTAGATGGGGTTAAAGCCCGCGACAGGGCGAGAGCTCGCACCCCTCAACCCGCTGCCGCGACCTTCTCCCCGTCGGGGAGAAGGCGACAAGCCATAACCGTTTGCGCCATTCACTACGCTGCGGAAACGGAATTTCGCGACGCTTAATGCGCCGCCATTTCTTTCACGATATCCGCACCATCCATCATGAACGGGTAGTAAGTTGGCCAATTGGTGACTTCGTCCAGAAGCGCCTTGCGGTCGTTGCCCCAATAGAGATGGTAATGGCCAGCCTTCGTCGGCTCGATCGTGTGGTCGCTAAACTGAATAAACTGCGGTGCGGCCTCATCGCCGGCGGTTTTCTTGAAGATATAACGAACACCGCGATTGCCCTTCTTGTAGGTCAAAATCTCCTGGCCATCGCTGACATACGTGCCCTTGGTCGGTTTTCCTTCCTTATAGAAAGTAACGCTATCGGGCGTGATGACGATTCGGTTCACATCGGTCTTGTAGCCGATTTCGTAATAGGCGCGGTATTCTGCGGCGGTTTTGTCGCCGTGAGCAGCCTTTTCGGCCATGACGCCGTCCAGCGAGCCGTTGAGCAGATAAGGATAAACCGACTGCCAGTCACCTTCCCAGTCCGTCAGTGGACGGGGCTTGACCTGTGCATCCTCGAAATAGCCCTGGTAAATCTTTTTTTCCGCTTCTGTCATCTGGTGCCCGTGGTCGTGTCCATGGTTGTGGGCTGCGGATTTGTCGCCACCGGCGGCCATCGCGGTTGCTGCCATCAACATGGAAGCCAGTGCGGCGGCGCTGACGCGGGTGAGTGTTTTCTGCATTGTTTGCGGCCCTCTCTATCGGTCATGCAAGTTACGTAATAACATTACATATCGGTCTATAGAGGCGACGCGGAAGGGATGCAAGCCCGAGTTGGTGATGACGGGCGTGAAAAAGCGCGGTGGCCAATTTCGGCTACCGCGCTTTTTGATGTCGAAGGTGCTGTGTCAACCCGGCTTTTACCGGAGGTGCTCTAGGCGGGCTGGGCGCTCACCTCGGCCTTGCGTTCGTCAAATGCCAGCTTCATCGCCTTCGTCACATCGCGCGTCGTTGCGAAGTAGCTGTCACTGCGAACCCAGTAGCGCAATTTCACGGTGGCGCTGTCGGCGCTTACCGAATCAACGAAGGTGACGGGGGCAGGGTCCAGCAGGACGCGGCTTTCCGACCGCACGACATTCATCAGCATATCCTGTGCTTCCGCCAGATCCTGATCGTTCTTCACCGTCAGGCTCAGTTCGTGTCGGCGCGATGGGAAGCGGCTGTAATTGGTGATCGGCACGTTCCAGAGCGTGGAGTTCGGCGCGAGGCGATAGAGCCCGTCGCTTGTCTTGAGCTCTGTCGCAAACAGTCCGATTTCAATGATTGTGCCCGTTACGGTGCTGGTCTCGATATATTCGCCCACCCGAAAGGGGCGTAGCACGAGCAGCATGATGCCAGCCGCGATGTTTTGCAGCGTGCCCTGAAGCGCCAGACCGATCGCCAGACCGGCAGCACCAAGAGCGGCAAGGATGGACGCCGTCTGCACGCCAAATTGGCCGAGCACCATGACGATGACCAGAATGAGCACGACGTAACGAATGGCACCCGCAAAGAAGCCGGCAAGCGTGGCATCGAAACCGCGAATGCGCGACAGACCCTGAAACGCCCAGCGCTGAAGAAAGGTGGCGGCCAGCCAACCGATGATCAAAAGCAGCAACGCGCCGATGACCGAGAAGGAATATTGCACCGCGAGTGCGCTCGCCTGTCGGACGGCCGCCTGCGATGCGACGAAAATATCCGTTGCCTGTTGTTCCATAAAATATCCCGTTATTTTCCGCTGTTCATGTTTGGTAACGACTGGCTCGCGGGTGGGTTCCGCCATAAATGTCTGGATCCCGCCGAAGCCTGGCCTCTTGATTGCCGGAAAACTCTAGCTGAGCGGCAGCACGAAGGGTACGTTACCATCGGCATCCGCGCCACGGCCGATTTTCTTGATGGCCGCCACCAGTCGACCTTCCCGCTGAAGCAGCCGGTCGCCGATGGCGACGATGCGGGCGTTCGGCGTCGCATAAGGCGAGACGGCGCGCAAACGTAGCGCAAGGTCCATGTCGTCCTGATCGGGGTAAAGACTGAGGGCGGCGACAACGGCAGCGGCGGGCGAGCGCGAAACGCCCATCCAGCAATGAATAAGCAGCGGTGCCGACTGGTCCCATTGACGGGCAAAATCGATCAGTTGCAGGACATGAGCGTCATCAGGCGCGATCAGATCAGCAGTGCCCTTGAAGGCGATGTCGTTCATGGCAAGTGTCAGGTGCCGTTCTGCCGCAATGACGGCCGGCCGGTGAAAGCTTTGTTCCTTGGCAATCAGCGTCACCATTTCGCGCGCCTTATGCCTGACCGCCATTTCGGCAATACGTCCGAGTGGGGATACGATTATGGCTGTCATTTGGAACCGTTTGTCTTTGCCGATCGCAGCGCCTCGATCGCTTCGAACCGTTCGACGAACAGCCTTTGCGCTTCGGTCGAGGGAAGTGGCGTGATGTCAAACATATCGCGGGTGATGCCGCGCGGCAGGCCGAAGAATTTTTGCGCCTCGGCGACGGAAAAACCGGCAAGCTCGGTCGCCTCGAAGAAAGCTGCGACTGTATCGGCCTTCTTGATGCGGTCCTTCAGTTCGCGCGGAGCATGCGGCGGCAGGCCGAAACGCAGATGCACCGCCGCTTCCAGCCGTTTTTCCACAGTCTTGTATCCGCCGCCGACCACGGATTTGAACGGCGAGATCATATCACCGATGACGTATTCCGGCGCGTCATGGAGGAGGGCCATCTGCATCTCATCGGGTGTCGCGCCGATGCACATCTTGCAGAAAATCGTCTCGACGATAAGGCAATGCTGGGCGACGGAGAAAGCATGGTCACCACGCGTCTGCCCGTTCCAGCGGGCAACGCGCGCCAGGCCGTGGGCGATATCGGTGATTTCGACATCGAGCGGCGAGGGATCGAGCAGATCGAGCCGGCGACCGGACAGCATCCGCTGCCAGGCGCGTGGGCTTTTGATGGGCGGCACGCTCAGTCCTCCGCCCGCGCCGCCGGATCGACCGCTGGAAAGGAGAGGCCGCTCCACGCCGGCAGCGCCACGTTGACCGGCGTTGTCTCTGCCAAAAGCGGGGTTCCGGATGCTTGCGCATCGGCCACGCGGTCAATCCGCACGATGGCCAGCGCCTTGTTGCCACAGACGGTCCCAAGCGCGCCGACAGGCTTTCCGTCCGCGATAATTTCCGTTCCGGTGGCGGGAAGCGCGTCGGCGGCGGAAACGGTGACGACGCGGCGTCGTGCCGTGCCCCGGTGCTTCATGCGGGAGACGACCTCCTGGCCGACAAAGCAGCCCTTCTTGAAGGAAACGCCGTCATTCACATCCATCAGCACATCATGAGGGAAAGCATCCTGCAGGCTGTAGTCAGCACCGGATTCGGCGATGCCATGGTCAACGCGCAATGCATCGTAAGCCGCAACGTCGCCGGATGCCGATGCACCCGGTACGCGGTGAAGATTGATACCCGCCTTGGCAAAACGACCATCCGCGACACCGGCCTCCGGGGTGGGCTCACCCCAGAAAACGCTCACGCCTTCGGTTGTCTCAGCCTTCAGATCGACCGCTGCGCGCAACTTGTACATGGTGAGGCGGCGCAGCAAAGCGTCCTGCTGGGCAGATTCCGTTTCGAGCAGAAAATCGGGTCCGTCGCGCCAGATCAGGAAATCGAAAAGGATTTTGCCCTGCGGTGTCAGAAGCGCTGCTGCACGGGCCTCGCCTTGTGGCAGCGATTCGACATCGGCCGTGATGAGGTTATTCAAAAATTCCTCGGAGCCAGTGCCGGAAACCCGGATCAGGCGGCGGTCGGCAAGAAAGGCGGAAGGCATGGCGTCACCCTGGTTCGTCGAGACAATGCGTCCTTTGCAAGAGCACATGTGCCCAAGAGCACAGATGCCGATGCCGGACGCTCATTCCGCACAGTTAGGATTTTTGGCCGATAACGGCAAGCACTGCGATGCGATCAATCACCCGCGGTGAAAAACTTCCACTTGCCGTCAGGCGAAATGCCGATGCGATAGAAGCTGTAGTTGCCATATTCCTGCATGTCAGCGAGATCGCCAGCCGTGATGATGCGCAGAAGCTCGACTTTCTCAGGCGCCGTCAGCGTATTCAGCGCTTTCCCGGCAAAATAAGGGAAAACATAGGCTTCGTCGGGCGTACCCGCATCCACATGCGCATAACCGGTCGACAACAGGTCGATGATGATCGCCAGCACCTCCAGGCCATCGGGATCGCCGGAATAGCTCTTCAACGCCGCAATCGGGTCTTCGGCGTCATTGCCGTCGATGCGGAATTCCTTCTGACCGGCGGCGATAAAAGGCCGAAGCTTTTCGATGTCGCCCGAAGACGCCGCATCGATAATCTGCTGGCGCAGCTTGCGAACCGCCTCGGGCGCCTTGGAAATGTCGTGCTCGATCACAACGGACATTTCAGGGCTGTTATCGGCGGGCTTGGAGGTTTGCGGGTTTGTTTGCCCAGCGGATCGGTCGACCAACGGGTCGGGCAGGGGAATGCCGTCCGAATCGCCCTCAACTTCGTCAGGCTCGGCAGGCTGTGTCTGCTGCGGCTGTTCACCACCCTGCTTTTGAGGTTCGCTTTCGTTCTTCTGCGCCGGCTTCAGCTCCGAGAGGGCGTAGGCACTGCGCGGCAGGCCAAGTGGCCCGGCGGTCAGGGAAAGCACGATGAACAGCAGGGCGGAAGAGCGCAACAGGCTCCTGCTCAGGCAAGACATGATAGACCCCGGCTTTACTGTATGATCCGCTGCGGCGAAAATTCGCCCTGGAGCATGCGCTGGCGCAGCGATTCCAGCATTGCCTCAGCGCCCGCCTCACCGTGAATCCGGATGGTTTCACGCATGGCCAGAGCAATCGCGGCATCGGCGATAATCTCCGGCTCGATGCCGTCAGCCATGCCGTCGGCCCATGCCTCGTTCTGGTGTTCCAGAGCGACCTGCATCTTTTCATGCACGATCATATCGTCGATTTCGTTACGGCTTGTCTGCATTTTTCATCCTCG
The DNA here is from genome assembly GCF_007680755.1 of Agrobacterium sp. DE0009. Taxonomy (NCBI): domain Bacteria; kingdom Pseudomonadati; phylum Pseudomonadota; class Alphaproteobacteria; order Hyphomicrobiales; family Rhizobiaceae; genus Agrobacterium; species Agrobacterium sp. DE0009. Next base: position 879,616 of record NZ_VEIU01000001.1, on the reverse strand, counting down.
ACAGGGCGGGCAAGTCCTTACCACCCTGTTAACAACACTAGCAGCCTTTTATCAAAACGGCACGGGCTGCGGCGAAAAGAGGTTAATAAACCTTTAATTTCCGAACCTGGACGCGATTTCCTGCGCGAGTGTTGCCCCTTCGTTACGGTAGCTCTCTTCTGCCATGATGGCGGCGCGGGTGCAACTGGTGTGGATGGCCGCAAAAGAGCGATATCCACGGTTGAATGCGGCCGTCATACGTTGGCGTCGTTCGGGTTCGCTGGCCGTATCCGCAGCCAGCAGGTCGCTCATCGACTTGCGCCAGTCCTCCGGTCCTGAGGAAGGGCACAGGGTTCGCAAATATTGCACCGCTCCCAATATTTCAGACAGCCGTGCCAGCTTGTCGTCATAGGGCGCAGGCTTGGGCGGCGCTGCCTCCACCGCGGGTGGCGGAGAAACGGCCTTGGAGGGCTGCGCCTGCGCAACCTCTCCTTGCCCGATAACAAGCATGGTCAAGAAAAGGGACAGGAAAATGGTTGGCCGCATCAAAATTCTATTCTGCCCCACACATACTCGTGAACTGTTGGCTCGCGACCATCCGGCGTGCCGATACGCCTAGATAATCGCGATTCTGGTTGGCTGGCAATCACGCAAGCAGCCGCTCCGCACATTCGACGACGCTTTCCGGCGCCGGCAGGAGGCGGATTTCGCCGAGCGTATACCATCCGGCATCGGCCGCGTCATCGCCGACCGTGACCAGCGGATCGGCATCCGTTTCCACGGTAAAGACGGACAGAAAAAAATGGCTCGTCAGCCTGCCTTCACCATCACGCGATGGAAGGTCATAGGTCGCGAAAAGCTGCGGCCGGCGCGCCACGATGCCGGTCTCCTCGTGCAGTTCGCGCAGGGCCGTCTCCGCCGGGGTTTCCCCCTCTTCGGCCCGCCCACCCGGGAAGGCGAACATGTCTTTCGAGGGCGGATTGATGCGCCGCACCAGAAGCAGCCGGTCTCCATTCCTGACAATGGCGGAGGAGGCGGCGCGGGGCTTGATACGAAAGGTCATGAATGGTTTCGCTTGTTTTGGCCGTTTCCGGCCTGTCTATAGTGGCATCATGGCTCGAAAAATCGATTCCGGTATTCGCGCCAATCGTTATAGTCTTGTGCATGCAAAAGACGGTCGAATGAAGGTCTATCTTATCTACGTTCTGGCGGCTCTTGCCGAAATCGCCGGCTGCTTTTCCGTCTGGGTCTGGCTGAAACTCGGCAAGACCGGTTGGATAGTGTTGCCCGGCATGGTGGCGCTGGCCGCTTTCGCTTGGCTTCTGACGCTGGTGCCGACCGAGGCGGCCGGCAGGGCCTATGCCGCCTATGGCGGGATCTACATTGCCGCCTCGCTTTTGTGGTTGTGGGGCGTGGAAGGGCATGCGCCGGACAGGTGGGATATTGCCGGCGGGGCTGTTTGCCTTGCTGGCACCGCCATCATCCTGTTTGGACCAAGAGGCTGAGGACAAAACCATGTGCGGACGTTTTGTACTGGAAGCAACGCCTGAGGAGATCGCCGACTTTCTCGATCTCATCAGCGTCGAAGAATTTCCCGCCCGTTACAACATCGCGCCGACGCAGCCTATCCTGATCGTCATGGAAGGCGAGCGGCAGGAGCGCGGCAGCAACCTGCCCAACCGTCGCGCCGTGCTGGTGCGCTGGGGTTTTCTGCCGGGCTGGGTCAAGGACCCCAAGGATTTTCCGCTGCTGATCAACGCCCGTTCGGAAACGGCGATCGACAAGGCGTCTTTTCGTGCCGCCATGCGCCATCGCCGCGTTCTCGTGCCGGCCACAGGCTTTTACGAATGGCGACGCCCGCTGAAGGAGGAGGGCGGCAAACCCCAGCCCTATTTCATCCGCCCGAAGAAAGGCGGCATCGTCGCCTTCGCCGGCCTCATGGAAACCTGGTCCTCCGCCGATGGTTCGGAGGTCGATACAGGCGCCATCCTAACCACCGCCGCCAATGTGACGATCGGCCGTATTCACGATCGGATGCCCGTGGTCATAGCGCCTGAGGATTTCAGCCGCTGGCTGGACTGCAAGACCCAGGAGCCACGCGACGTCGCGGACCTGATGCGGCCGGTGCAGGAGGATTTTTTCGAGATGATTCCCGTGTCGGACAAGGTCAACAAGGTCGCGAATATCGGGGCGGACCTCCTGCTGCCAGTACCGGAAAGCGTGCCGCTGCCAAAGATCAAGCCGGCAAAGGACGAGGGCCAGATGTCGCTGTTTTGAGGTGTCTCGCGAGGCCAATGACGAGGGCTGAGCGAGCCGCCTCTTTCTTCTCCCCACCGGGGAGAAGATGGCCCGAAGGGTCAGTGAGGGGGCTACGGTAGAGATATGCGGAGAGCTTGCCCCCTGATCCCGCTGCCGAGGACTTCTCCCCGGCGGGGAAAAGAAACAAGTGGCACTTGCTCGGTCCCATAGAAGACTTCAGAGACAATCAGCCGTTCCGCCCGATCTTCTGCAGTCCCTCGGTGATCATCATGTCGGAATAGACGCGGTTGCGGCCATTTGCCTTGGCGAGGTAGAGCAACTGGTCGGCGGCGTTGAGCTGGTTGTCGAAGGGTTCGCCCTTTTCGATCTCCACCACGCCGAGGGAGATGGTCAGCGCCAGGCTGCTGCCGCTCAGTTGCCGGCCGTTCTTTTCCACCTGTTCCCGCAGCTCCTCGCAGAACTGATAAGCGGCATGCGCATCCAGCCCGCGCAGGAACACGGCAAATTCCTCGCCGCCAAGGCGGGCGGGGATGTGCTGTTGCTCGTCGCACATGGTATGCAGAAGTTCGGCCAGCTTTTTCAACGCCCTGTCGCCGGCATCGTGTCCCAGCGTGTCGTTGATCTTCTTGAAGTGGTCGATATCGAGAATGGCGACGGCGCCACATTCGTGAGTTTCATTGATGACCTCCATCAACGCCCGCGTCCGCTCAAAGAAGGAGCGACGGTTTGGCAGCCCGGTGAGGTGGTCGCGTTCTGCCAGCTCGCGCAGCCGCTTCAGCTGCTTCAAGGTCTCGATATTGTTATCGATGCGACATTGCAGTTCTTCGGGCACGAAGGGGCGGTAGACGAAATCAGATGCGCCCGCCTTGAGGAAGCTCGCCGAAAGCAGGCGGTCCGTGGAGGAAGAGATACCGATCACCCGCAAATCCTCGGACGAGCGGCTGTCGCAGATGCGGCGCGTCAGTTCGTAGCCGTCCATGTCGGGCATATGATAATCGGTGATGACGAGCTGGATCGTCGGATCCTGCGCCAGGATTTCCAGCGCCTGCTTGCCCGAGTGGGCCTCGCTGACCCTGAAATTCTGCCGCTCGAGAATTTCGACGAGACCGGAGCGTGCCGCACGCACATCATCGACGACGAGAACCGAAAAGAGCTTGTTGTTCAAAATACGCTGGACGGTTCGCACGACCGCATCGACGGTGCGATGACCGTCCTTGACAATATAATCGATGATTTTCTTTTCGGCGTAGCGCTTGCGCGCCTCGTCGTCCACGGTGGCGGTGAAAACGATCGCCGGCACCTTGCGCCCGGATAGAAGTGCCAGAATTTCCCCCTTGGGCGCGTCGGGCAGATTGAGACCCGTCAGCGCCAGCGTGAAATCATGGGCCTGCATCAGCGCATCGGCCGCCGCCATGCTGTCGCAATGGAAAATCGCGGCTTCCGTTTCCTCCGAAAGCCGCGTCTTCAGCAGCATGGAAAGAGCAACGGAATCTTCAATCAGAAGGATTTTGTCCTGCATGGCCGTCCCCAAGCCCCCCTGGCCTGTCCCCCGGCTTTCCCATCGCCGAATTTCCCTCATCCGCGTCTCCGCGAATTCGAGGCTCGACTTATGTTTATTTGGGAAAATTCGGAATGGAAAAGTTTTTGTATCCCTAATCTACACGCCTGTGCGCGTATAGCCTTCTTGTCGAAGGCGGGTTTTGTACTGCATTTTCCTTGCGTCTTCGTTACAAAATCTGGCCAATTCTATGAATGGCGGTTATCTTCACTACTTTGGAGCGCGAAAAATAAAACGGCGCCCTAAAGGCGCCGCGTCACTGCTGATGATGCGTCAGGATTTATTCGCCGCTGAAAAATCCCGCTGCCTGCCGGCTTCAAAAAAGCAGGTTTTTTCAGGCGGTTTTAGCGGCAGGCTTGCGCTTCAGCATCAGGGCGGCGGCCGCAACGGCCTTCAGCCCGAGCGGGCGGTAGTGGCTTTTGAGGTCCGGCTTCACCTGCGGCTGTGCCTTCGTCTCGTTCGTCATGTCTCTCTCCACGGTTCACGCCAAACGCCTCTGCGATGCGTGTGAGCCATTTCTTTCGCGGCTAATCTTGACGGATTCGAGGCGAAGAAAAACGAAGCCGGCTTTCAAGTCTGCGACATTTTGCGTCACACCCTCCGCCGGCTTGGCTGGAGAGAAATCAACCTTCGGTTTTAAATGCTGCGGTCGAGACCGTTACCACCGTTGGAATCATCATGGCCGTCTTCCTCGATCGTCAGGGTGCCGTAGCGGCGGTGCCAGAGGCGGGCACTGATGGGGATGAAGACCAGGTAGGCAGCAACCGTCAGCACCAGAACCTCCCATGTGAAGCTCATGAGCATCGCGACATAGAGAACGACGACGAGGATCATCGGCAGCACCAGGTCGCGACGGATGCGGCTGGTGCCGGACTTGCCAGACCAGACCGGAAGTCGGCTGATGAGAAGGTAGCCGATCAGCACCGTATAGGCGGCGGCGACGTAAGCGAAAGGCTTGTCCGGCTCGACGCCGAGAAAGCCAAGATAGACCGGGAGAAGCACCAGCATTGCGCCCATAGGCGCCGGCACGCCGACAAAGAACTCATTTTGCCAGGGGGCTTTCACCGGGCGCTCGATCATGACGTTGAAACGTGCCAGGCGCAGGCCGGCGGCAATGACATAGATGAGCGCGGCGATCCAGCCGATGGAACGCGCCTGATCAAGCAGATAAGCGTAAACGACGAGGGCAGGGGCGACGCCGAAATTCACGATATCGGCAAGCGAATCCATCTGCTCGCCGAATTTGGATGTCGCCTTCATCATGCGGGCGACACGGCCGTCGACGCCATCGAGGAAAGCCGCGAGCAGCACCATGCCGACGGCGAGTTCGAAACGCCCCTCGAAAGCAAGGCGCACGCCGCTCAGGCCCGCACAGATCGCCAGAACGGTGATGAGATTGGGAACCAGAAGACGAAAGGGAATTTCGCGCAGTCGCGGGCCACGGCCGCTGTCGCTGCGGCCATCGGCTTTTCCGTTCTGCTGCGTCTCCGAAATCGACGTTTCCATGCGCATGCCCTTCCTGTTTACCCTCAGCCGCGGCGGCTGAGAACCGGACCCTTGGCCGAGCCGAATTCGGCAAGCACGGTTTCACCGGCAATTGCCGTCTGGCCGACCGATACGCGCGGCTCGAAACCAGCGGGAAGGAAGATGTCGAGGCGCGAACCGAAGCGGATAAGGCCGAAACGCTCTCCGGCATCAACTGGTTCATTCGGCTTCACCCAGCACACGATACGGCGGGCGACCATGCCGGCAATCTGCACCACGCCGACCTTGCCATGCGAGGTCTCGATGACCAGACCGTTGCGCTCATTGTCCTCGGACGCCTTGTCGACTTCAGCGTTGAGGAAAAGGCCAGGACGGTAAGCAATATTGACGATGCGACCGCGCACCGGCGAACGGTTCACATGGCAGTTGAACACGTTCATGAACACCGAGATGCGCACCAGCGGTTCCTTGCCGAGTTCCAGTTCCAGCGGCGGAACGACGCTCTGCACGGCAGATACCCGGCCATCGGCAGGGCTGATGACGAGATCGTCATCCTGCGGCGTCACGCGCTCGGGGTCACGGAAGAAGTACGCGCACCAGGCCGTCAGAACGAGGCCGACCCAGAAAAGCGGTTCGGCGATCCAGCCGAGCACCAGCGAAGCGACGAAGAAGGCCGCCACGAAGACATAACCTTCCTTGTGGATCGGTACGATGGTGTTGCGAATGGTGTCGAACAGATTCATGAGATTCCTTGCTCCGGTTTTCCTCTGTCGCCTTTATATGTGATCGTGATACGACACGATCCACACGGCATTGCGACAAATTTTGCCTAGCTGGTTACAGCCAAAAGGGCCGCCCGGCAATGGGCCGGGGGCCATGAGCCCCGGTTACCAGGGGTTATGCGCCTCAATGCGCGTGCTCGCCACGATCGATGACGCCGAGATCGTCGGTTTCGCGCACATGGCGCAGCATCTCCTCCGCCCGGATTGCCTCGCGCTGGCGGCTCCACATCGAGGCATAGAGACCGTTCTGAGCCATCAGTGAGGCGTGTGTGCCCCGTTCGGCGATCAGACCGTCCTTCAGCACGATGATTTCGTCTGCGTGGATGACCGTGGAAAGGCGGTGGGCGATGACGAGCGTCGTCCGGTTCTTCGAGACGATGTCGAGGGCGCTCTGGATTTCCTGCTCGGTATGCGTATCGAGGGCCGACGTCGCCTCATCGAGAATGAGGATCGGCGGCGCTTTGAGGATCGTTCGTGCAATTGCCACGCGCTGCTTTTCGCCGCCGGATAGCTTCAGGCCGCGTTCGCCGACCATCGTCGCGTAACCCTCCGGCAGCTTGCCGATGAAGGCGCTGATCTGCGCCGCATCCGCTGCCGCTTTCAGATCTTCGTCGGTTGCGGAGGGGCGGCCATAGCGGATATTGTAGGCCAGCGTGTCGTTGAACAGCACCGTGTCCTGCGGCACCATGCCGATAACGGAGCGCAGGCTCTTTTGCGTCACGTCGCGAATGTCCTGCCCGTCGACGGTAATGGAGCCTTCCTGAATGTCGTAGAAGCGATAGAGCAGCCGCGAGATCGTGGATTTTCCCGCACCCGAAGGGCCGACGATCGCCACCGTCTTGCCCGCTGGCACGTCGAAAGAGATGCCCTTCAGGATCGGACGCTCCGGGTCATAGGCGAAATGCACGTCACGGAAGGAGATGGCGCCCGGGCCAGCCGCAAGCGGTTTTGCATCCGGACTGTCGGTCACTTCCGCTTCCACCTCCAGGAGATCGAACATCTGCTCGATATCGGTCAGCCCCTGGCGGATTTCGCGGTAGACGAAGCCGATGAAATTGAGCGGCACCGAAAGCTGCAGAAGCAACGCATTGACGAAGACGAAATCGCCGATGGTCTGTTCGCCCCGCTGGACGGCCAGCGCCGACATGACCATCATGATCGTGGAGCCGATGCCGAAGATCACGCCCTGGCCGAAGTTCAGCCAGCCGAGCGACGTCCAGATGGAGATCGCTGATTTTTCGTATCGCTCCATGGCGACATCGAAACGTCGCGCCTCCATCTCCTCATTGCCGAAATATTTGACCGTTTCGAAATTCAGAAGCGAGTCGATCGCCTTGGTATTGGCGTCGGTATCGCTGTCGTTCATGGCGCGGCGGATGCCGATACGCCAGTTGCTGGCCCGCACGGTGAACCAGATATAGGCCCACACCGTGACGACGGTGACGAGCACATAGGAGAAGCCGTAGGAGGCCCAGAAAATGATGGCCGTCAGCAGGAATTCGATGAAGGTCGGCGCGGTGTTGAGGATGGTGAAACGGACGATGGTCTCGATGCCCTTGGTGCCACGCTCGATAATCCGCGACAGCCCGCCGGTCTTGCGTTCCAGATGGAAACGCAGCGAAAGCCGGTGCATGTGAACGAATGTTCTGTAGGCGAGTTGACGCACGGCATGCTGGCCGACGCTGGCAAAAAGCGAATCGCGTAGCTGGTTCAGGCCAATCTGGATCAGCCGCGTCAGATTATAGGCAATGACGAGCGCCACAGCGCCGAGCAGGAAGGCCGGAACCAGTCCCGCCATATCGAGCTTGCCATTCAGTGCATCGGTCGCCCATTTGAAAAAATAGGGAACGGCGATCAGCACCAGCTTGGCAACGACCAGAAATATCGTTGCCCAGATGACCCGCATCTTCAGGTCCCACCGACCCTCGGGCCACATATAGGGCCAAAGATTGATAAGGGTCTGGGTCGGATTGCTGGAATCCGCTGAAATCGTTTTTTTGGTCTTGGCCATCATTCTCTCCGGTCACTGCCGGAAGCCGACAGCAGGACGGCGGCTTTGCTCAAGCCGCCGCGCGTGTCACAGATAGGGTCGTTGCGGGCTTACTGCAACGCGTCAATGGTCAGGAGCCGCTCTTCAGCCGCTTGCGGTGGAGTTCTTCCGCATTCGGCAGCGCCTCTTTCGGCACGCCGAAAATCTGGCCGGGCTCGATCAGGTCAGGGTTTTTGATCTGGTCCTCGTTAGCGAGGTAGATCGTCGTGTAACGCACGCCCTGTCCGTAAACGCGACGGGAAATCTGCCACAGCGTGTCGCCCCGGCGGATGATGACACTGTTCTGGCTCTCGGCGAGCGGTGCCTGTTCGAAGGTCTGCGGGCCGGCAGGTGCCTGCGGAGCAGGAGCAGCGGGCGCGGTAATGTGCAGTTCGGCAAGGCGGCTTGCGAGCGCGGCGATGCCCTTGCCGATGGCTGCGACATCGTTCGGCCATGCCTCGACCGTCGCTTGCACCTGACGCGCCTTGGCCGCGATATCGCCAACAAAGGCCGTGAAGGCAGGCTCGGTTGCAGCGGCCGTGCGGAACTCGGAGAGCGATTTCAGCGCGATCACGACTGCCGAGCGGCCTGCGATCGCCTGATCAAGCGCGGGCGTCGCCTGATCCCGGTATAGATTGGAGAGAATGCCAAAAGCCTTGGCAACATCGTCGCGCAGCTTTTCAAAAGCGGCGCGGTCGCTCGCCGTGCTCTGGTTTTCCGATGGTGCCGCTGATGTCGTGGCCGCTGGCGAGGCGGAGGGAGCCTGCATCGCAACGGTCGCCTGGTCGGTCTGCGGCCGCTCGAAAGGAACGCGCACGCGCACCTTGGCGGTGCCATCCGCATTCAGCTCTTCGACGGTGACGATATGGCTGCCGACAGCCAGCTCCACATTGCCTTCGATCACGAAATGCCCCGACGTTTCTGTCGCGGTCTTGCCGATTTCCGTCTCATCGACGAGCGCGCGGACCGTCGAACCGGCTGGCGCGGAGCCGGCCACGAAAATTTTCGATCCTTCGAATTCGACGGCGGTGACCTGGACGCTCGAGGTCAGCGGTGCAGCAGCAGAAGGTGCACTGCCCGCGACCGGGGCGGTGGCGGCATTTGCGCTGTTCCCGGTCGTCGCTGCCGGCTGCTGTGCGGCCGTCGCCTGTGGCTGGAGTGCCGCCGGGGCAGCGTCCGGCATGGCCAGCACCCGGCTTGCCTCGCCGGGTTTTGAAACCATGGCCAGCAGTTCGCCGGATTTGTTCTGCGGCACGGAGACCGTCGCCACTTCTTCGGACTGCGTGGCCTTGCCGTTTGCGTCCGTGGAGCGCAGCACCAGTTCGTGGTCGCCGGGCGGCAGGGGATTGTCGAAGACGGCAGCGAAATCGCCGCTTCCATCGATCTTCGTCTCGGCGATGACCTTGCCGTTGCTCAAAATCTCGAGTTTACCGCCGGGCTGTGCCTTGCCTGCAATCACGGCCGAGCCATCAGGCTCCACACGCAAGACGTCGAACGTCGGCGCGCCGGTGGTCGCCTGCGCGGCGCTGCTGCCAGCCGGGGTCTGCGCCGGAGCCTGTGTTTGCGTCGGTGCTGAAGGCGCAACCGGCTGAACGGGCCTTGGCGCACCATCGTCTGTGCCCGCGAACACACCGGCCAGGCGGCGCACCTGTGCCGCCGCCGCTGCTGCACTGTCGGGCAGGCCGCGCAGGAACGCCGTTGTGCGTTCGGCCGCAGCGCGGGCGGTGGTAATGAGCCGCGATGTCGTTTCATCCAGCGACTCGGGGATGTCGATATTCGTGAGTTCCTTCAGAGAGGCCTCGACCTTCTTGCGGGCGGCAGCGAAATCAGCATCGGAAGGAACCTTGTTGTCGGCGAAAAGGCCCGAGAGATCCTTGATGGACTGTGTAGCGGAGGCGGCGCGACGACCGACCTTGTCGGCGATGTTGGCCGTTTCCTCTGCTGCGTCGGAGAGGATGTCGCCCGCTTTGTCAGCGCCCATTTCAACGCTGTTCTTTACGGCGTTGCCGGCCTCGTTGATGGCGTCACCGATGGGTTTGCCGTCGTTCGAAATCCGCGGCAGGACGAAAAAGATCATGAGCAGGGAGGCAATTCCCAGCACGATCAGCGCCAGCAAACCGGCTTTGTTACTTTTCATCCTGTGCGCTCCGGCTATTCCAAGCTTTGAACATGAGTTGAGATTGCTAGCGTCTTACCTTGCGACAGACAAGCGGCGTGTGGCCAAAAGGCCATATTTGCAAGGGATTTCCCAAATTTTCTTGACGTGCCGCAGCGCGCATAGTTCCTTCCCTGCATGACGGACAAAAATACAACGATTCGATCCATCTGCGTTTATTGCGGCTCCCAGCCCGGACGTGATCCCGCCCATATGGAAGCAGGCCGCGCGCTTGGGAAAGCCATTGCCGAAAACGGCATTCGCCTCGTCTATGGCGGCGGTACCAAGGGGATCATGGGCGCGGTTGCCAGCGGCGTCCTTTCCAATGGCGGCGAAGTGACCGGCATCATACCGGAATTTCTGGTCGACATGGAGGCAACACGCCATTCTCTCGGACAATTGAACGAGCTTGTCATCACCAAGGACATGCATGAGCGCAAACATATGATGTTCGAGCGCTCGGATGCTTTCGTAACCTTGCCGGGCGGCGTCGGCACGCTGGAAGAGATCGTGGAGATCATGACCTGGGCACAGCTCGGCCGTCACGCCAAGCCAATGGTCTTTGCCAATATCAACGGTTTCTGGAACCCGATGCTGGAACTCGTGCAGCATATGCGCGACCAGGGCTTCATCCATCGCGCGCACCTTCTCAACCCGCTCATCGTCGATGAGGTGAAGGACATCGTGCCCGCCATCATCGACAGGGCGCTGGCGCAGCAGAACCCCGATGGCGATCCTTCGGTGATTTCCCGCCTCTAGAGCGAGCAATCGTTAACGGCCATTTGGGCGGAACGTTACAACTTTAAATGTATATTAATATAGATTTAACGGCGGCCTTTTGCCGCCGGTCGTTTTCGTGGCCCAGCGACTGATCCTGTGTCACCGTCTCCGAGGCGTTGGTTATCGCGGAATTTTGCTCCGCCGCCTCGGGTGGGTGTCATCGGCAATGATTGCTTTTGTAATGCGGCTGAAGAGCCGGACGCATTTCATTATCAAGAGAAACCCGCTGCGGGGTAGGGTGGTCGTGTTCGGTTCGGTCGCCCGCCGCCGGGCGGAGGCTAAGACGCGGCTTGCGCTCGTGATCGCTGTCTTCGTTGCGATTTACGCCGTCGCCGCGGCGCGCCTCGTTCAATATGGGCACCATGATCGATGCGCCGAGGACTGGGGTGAACGGTGGACGCACGGCGGCATCGACAGCCGCCCCGATGACGCGTGAGATCATCGCTCAGACAGCCGGCCTGCTTGGTGTCAAACCCCACTTTGGAGAAGTGGGCGCGCAGCAGCTGCTGGTGGATTACTGAATTAGTCCCCCCGTTATGACGGGGGAAGAGGTCTGAACAGCTTACTTCTTGAGCCGCATCAGGCTTGAGGCGGTGTAGATCGCAAGCGCTGCCCAGATCATCGCAAAGGCGGCCATGCGCACCGTATCAAAGGGTTCCTTGAAGATGAAAATTGCGATGAGGAAGATCATCGTCGGCGCGATATATTGCATGATGCCGATGGTCGATAGCCGCAGCAATTTTGCGCCGTTGCCATAGAGGATAAGCGGGACAGCGGTGATCACGCCGCTCGCCGCCAGAAGCCATGTATCGGCGGAATTGCCGCCCATGAAATGGGCTTGTCCGCTAAAGGCCAGCCAGATCATGACCAGCACGGCCGGGATGGACAGCAGCATGACTTCCAGCAGGAAGCCCTGCGTGGCGCCGATCGGCAAGGTCTTGCGGAAGAAGGCGTAAAAGCCCCATGAAACGGTGAGCGCGATGGAGACCCAGGGCAGGCTGCCCGCATGCCAGGTGAGGATGGCCACGGCTACGGCGACGAGGCCGATGGCGGCGATCTGCGCCGGATAGAGCTTCTCCTTCAGCAGCACTGCGCCGAGGAAGATACTGAACAGCGGATTGATGAAATACCCAAGTGCGGCATCGAGCGCCCGTCCTGCGCCGATTGCCCAGATATAAATGCCCCAGTTCACGCTGATGAGGGCGGCCGTCAGGCTCGCCATGGCCAGCATTTTCGGGTTTCTCAGCGCACTCCGGATCTCCGATGTACGCCCGATTGCGATAAGCACCGCTGCGGCGATCGGCACCGACCAGACGACACGATGAACGATCACCTCGATCGGCGAGATATGCGCAACCGCCTTCATATAGATGGGCAGGAAGCCCCATAGGAGATAGGCTGAAAGCGCGAAAGCAAAACCGCGCGCGCTATCGCCGCCCTCTTGGGCCGGGAGCGTTTTGTCGAGTGCCATGGGAGTACCACCACTTGTTGGGATGCTCCGTTATATCGGATCAAATTGGCGTGAGCCAATTCATTTCCGTGAAGCATTCATGAGAATAACTGCACGAATAAAGGGCGCCTTGCCACGGAAATGAGCTGGATAATGGCTGAGGTCGTGATTCCCGCAGCAGATCCCGAGTGAATCATTCTCTAACCTTTTCGCGCCAAGGCGCTGAAAGGACTGCCTATTTTCCGGCGAACCGGTCATTGGCGCGGATCAGCTGGTCAAGAATGCCCGGCTCGGTCATGGCGTGTCCGGCGGCTTCGATGATATGGAAGTCCGCTTTCGGCCATGCCTTGGCGAGCTGCCAGGCATATTTCAGCGGGCAGGGCATGTCATAACGCCCATGCACGATGACGCCGGGAATATCTTTCAGCCTGCCGGCGTTCCGCAGCAATTGTTCGTCTTCCAGCCAGCCGCCATTGACGAAGAAGTGGTTCTCGATGCGCGCGAAAGCAATCGCATATTTGTCCTCACCGAAATCCGCGACACGGTCTGGATCGGTGACAAGCGCAATGGTCGCACCCTCCCACTGGCTCCAGGCCCTGGCGCATTCGAGCTTCTTCACCTCGTCGGTGCCGGTAAGATAACGGTTATAGGCCTGCATCATCTGGCCGTGTTCGGACTCTGGGATAGGCGCGATGAATTTTTCCCATTGATCCGGGTACATCTCGGAAACGCCGAACTGGTAATACCAGTCCAGCTCAGGCCTAGTGACGGTGTAGATGCCGCGCAGAACGAGTTCGCTGACGCGGTCGGGATGGGTTTCCGCATAGGCAAGCGCCAGCGTCGAGCCCCAGGAGCCGCCGAATACCAGCCATTTCTCGAACCCGCAGAGTTCACGCAGCCGTTCAATATCGGCAACCAGATGCCATGTGGTGTTGGCTTCAAGTTCCGCATGCGGCGTGGAGCGGCCGCAACCGCGCTGGTCGAACAGGATGACATCGTATAGATCCGGATCGAACACCCGGCGATGCGTCGGGTTCACGCCGCCGCCGGGGCCGCCATGCAGAAAAACCGCTGGCTTCGCACCTCGCGTCCCCACTCTTTCCCAATAGATGGTATGGCCGTCGCCGACATCGAGCATGCCGGTTTCGAAAGGTTCGATCTGGGGATAGAGGCCGCGCAGTTCTTCAGTCATGTTTTATCGTTCCTCAGGCGGCCACTCGGCCGTGTCATGATCCGGGTGTTGGTAGGAGGTGATTTCGGCCTCGTCAACGCCCTGTTCGACTGCCAGTTTGGAGAAGAGTTGCTCGATCCACGGCATCCGCTTGTGGACATTGACCTGCACCTGCGGTTCGATCTTTTCAGGATGATCGAAAGCGCCGATGGCGATCTCGACACCGCCAGGATAGTGATAGGTCAGAGGTGTGCCGCACTTGTTGCAGAAACCGCGATGGATTTTCTGCGACGAGCGAAAAAGGGACGGTTGGCCGCGCGTCCAAGTCAGATGTGCCTGATCGGCAGTCACAAGGGCGCCAAAGAAATTTCCGAAATGTTTCTGGCACATGCGGCAGTGGCAGATGGAGGGCCTGCCGAGCTTACCCGCATGGAACCGCACGGCGCCGCACTGGCAGCCCCCGGAAAAACCCGTTTCGCTCATTGTCTGTTCTCCGGTGGCCAGTTTTCGGTGTCGTGGTCGGGGTGCTGATAGGAGACGAGGTTGGCAAGGTAGTCGACTGAGGTCAGGTCGTCTTCCGTCGGAACGGCGGGCAGGGTGTGGATGTCATCCACGAAGGCGACCTTCCGCTCTACGCCCCACTGAATGGTGGGCGGAAATGCCGACGGATCGTCAAAGGCACCGGCCGCAATCGCCATGCCATCCGGCGCTTCATAGGTGAGGGGCGTTCCGCATTCGGAGCAAAATCCGCGCTTGATGACGCTCGAAGACTGAAACCGCTTCGGCTCTCCCCGCGTCCACTCGAATTCCACCTCGCGAACGGAAACCAGCGGCGCATAATAGGCTCCGAACGCCTTCTGGCACATGCGGCAATGGCAGACGGAGCTGTCTTTGAGATCGCCCACGGCACGAAATCGAACCGCGCCGCACTGGCATCCACCCGTATATGTCGTCATATTCGGTCCTCCCTGATTGTCCTGATAATGTGCAGACAGACATTATCTAAGTCGGTGAGGACTTCGTGGTTCCAGAAGCGGAAGATGTTCCAGCCGTCTTTTTCAAGCCGCGCAGTTCTTTCCTGATCGTAGCGTAGTGCTGCATCAGATGTATGTTGAGAACCGTCCACTTCGACGACGAGGCGATGATCCGAACAGGCGAAATCGACGATAAAACCGGCAATCGGCATTTGCCTGCGGAAACTCAAGCCTTCAAGGCGATGGGCTCGAATAGCATTCCAGAGCTTTAGCTCGGCATCCGTCATTACTTTACGCGTTTGCTTCGCATATTTGCGATGCACCGGGTCTACGTCTGCATGCGGCATGATTTGGCTCGCCGTTTAGCTGCTTTGCCTCAGATTGGTTGAGGTAATTCAAAACCGCAAGCGGATTGTGGTGAGCGTCTGGCCCCCCTCTGCCTTGCCGGGCATCTCCCCCACAGGTGGGGAGATCGGCAAGAAGCACGTTCCTTGCCTCATCCGCAACGTTAAAGATGGGCGTGCGATAACCGCGATTGATTTCCCCACCTGTGGGGGAGATGCCCGGCAGGGCAGAGGGGGGTAAACCCCGGCCACCAATGCAAGCCTAGCGCTTCAACTCCCACGTCGTCGTCCGCTCACCCGTTTCCTTATCCTTGCCGTCCTTCAGCTGAACACCCTTTTCCGCAAGCTCATCGCGAACGCGATCAGCTTCCGCAAAGTTCTTCGCCTTCAGCATTTCCAGACGCAATTCCACCAGAGCATTGACCGCCGAAACAATGGCCTCATCCATTTCCGCCTTCTTCGGGAGGACGCCGAGCAGAGCGGCGCTGGCCGCGAAGGCGGGCAGTCTGGATGCATCGGTGTTGGCGGCGTGGGCGAGAGCATGGAGCGCCTGAACAGCGGCGACCGTGTTGAGATCGTCTGCGAGCGCCTCCAGCACGGTTTCATCCGGCGCGGCATCTGACGCTTCTGCCACCGGCCATTTGGCGAGCAGGCGTTCGGCCTCTTCCAGACGCTTCACCGAGAAATCGATCGGCTCGCGATAATGGGTCATCAGCATCGCAAGGCGCAGAACCTCGCCCGGCCATCGTCGTCCGCCAAATTTGTCCGTGTGGAGCAATTCATAGATTGTCACAAAGTTGCCTTCGGACTTCGACATCTTGCGGCCTTCCACCTGCACAAAGCCGTTATGCATCCAAACATTGGCCATGACATGCGTGCCGTGCGCGCAGCGGGACTGGGCGATTTCGTTCTCGTGATGCGGAAAGATGAGGTCGAGCCCGCCGCCGTGAATGTCGAAAACGTCACCGAGGTAGCGGCCGGACATGGCCGAGCATTCGATGTGCCAGCCCGGGCGGCCGCGGCCCCAGGGGCTTTCCCAGCCGGGTTCGTTGTCGGAGGAAAGCTTCCACAGCACGAAATCGCCGGGGTTCTTCTTGTGGGCGTCCACCGCCACGCGCGCGCCCGCCTGCTGCTCGTCCAGCGGACGCTTCGAAAGCTGCCCGTAATCCGCCATGGAGCGAGTGTCGAACAAGACCTCGCCACCGGCCGCATAGGCATGGCCGCGTGCGATCAGCTTCTCGATGATATCGATCATCTGTGCAATATTGTCGGTCGCGCGCGGTTCGACACTTGGTTGAAGGCAGCCCAGCGCCGCGACGTCCTGATGGAACTGGTCGGCCGTCTTTTCCGTCACGGCGTGGATGGCATCGTTGAGCGGCAGATGCGGATAGTCCCGCAGCGCCCGCGCATTGATCTTGTCATCGACGTCGGTGATGTTGCGGGCGTAGGTAACGCGGTTTTCGCCGTAGGCATGGCGCAGCAGCCGGAAGAGAACATCGAACACGATCACGGGGCGCGCATTGCCGATATGGGCAAAGTCATAAACGGTCGGGCCGCAGACATACATGCGCACATTTTCAGGATCGATGGGCGCAAATTCCGCCTTTTCGCGGGTCAGCGTGTTGTGAAGTTTCAGGCGCAAGGACATGCGGCGATTCCCTAAAGGCAGTCAGTTGTGCGGACCGGGCCGTTTGTCTGTAAGACCTTGCGGGAGACGAAAACGAGCCGGCCGGTGGCGAACCAGCAAAATTATTTCAGCAGCAGGTGCAGATCGTCGTTTTCATGACTTGCGTTATGGCGCGGCGGTCATGCGCGGTCAAGCGTTTCTCTCGTCACTTTGGCTGATCCGCTGACCGGCATCACTCCGGCGGACGGTAATCCACGAACCGGTTTTCCCGGACCAGGAAGAGCTTGCCGGTCTCTTTGAGATCGGGCGAAGCAAGCGGCAGGATGGCCGCTGCCACCTCGGAAGGATGCGGCACGGTGGCGGGATCTTCGCCGGGCATGGCCTGGGCGCGCATCGCCGTGCGCGTCGCGCCCGGATTGATGCTGTTGACGCGCAACGCACTCTTTTCCGTTTCCGCGGCCCAGGTGCGGGCGAGCGCTTCAACGGCGGCCTTCGACGTGGAATAGACGCCCCAGAAGGGACGACAGCTATGGGCCACTCCTGAAGACAGGATCAATGCCCTGCCGGCATCCGATTTCATCAGCAGCGGCTCGACCGAGCGGATCAGCCGCCAGGTGGCCGTGACGTTGATGTTCATCACTCTTTCGAAGACCTTCGCCTCGATATGGCCAACCGGCGAGATGACGCCGAGGACACCGGCATTGGCAACGAGGATATCCAGCTTGCCCCAGCGCTCGTAGATATTCGCGCCCAGCGCGTCGATGGCTTTCATGTCGGAGAGATCGAAGGGAACCAGCGTCGCGGTGCCGCCGGCAGCCTTGATGGCGTCGTCCAGCTCCTCAAGGCCGCCCACCGTGCGGGCGCAGGCGATGACATGGGCGCCGGCCTTGGCCAGCTCCAGCGCCGTGAAATAGCCGATGCCGCGTGACGCGCCGGTGACAAGAGCGATGCGCCCCTTGAGATCGATAGTCATGGTCTCCCCCGAAATGATTGCGCCTTCTTCTACGAAGCCGCAGCCGCCCGCTGCAAGCAATTAAATTGTCGCAGCTGGCGTGCCAAATGAAAGGCAAGAAAAAAGCGGCCGCCGGAGACCGGTGGCCGCTTCTTGTATCGCGCTTATCAGCCGTTGCTGGCCAGCATGGAAATCTTGCTGCCCATCGCCTCGCCATTCTTGTCGAGGAGGCGGGTCGGATAATCGCCGGTGAAATAGTGGTCGGTGAACTGCGGCCGCGCCGGATTGCGGTTCTCACCGCCAACGGCCCGGTAAAGTCCGTCGATCGAGAGGAACGCCAGCGAATCGGCGCCGATATATTTCGCCATCGCCTCGACGTCGGCATACTGGTTGGCGAGCAGCTTATCGGCATCAGGCGTGTCGATGCCGTAAAAATCGGGGTGGAAGATCATCGGGCTGGCGACGCGGATATGAACTTCCTTCGCGCCAGCCTCGCGGATCATCTGGACGATCTTGACCGAGGTCGTGCCACGCACGATAGAATCATCCACCAGCACCACGCGCTTGCCTTCGATCATCGCCCGGTTGGCGGAATGCTTGAGCTTGACGCCGAAAGCACGGATCTGCTGGGTGGGCTCGATGAAGGTGCGGCCCACATAATGGTTGCGGATGATGCCGTATTCGAAGGGAATACCGCTTTCCTGCGCAAAACCAAGCGCTGCCGGCGTGCCGCCATCGGGAACCGGGACAACGACGTCGGCTTCGAGCGGGGCTTCCTTGGCAAGGTTCATGCCCATGTTCTTGCGCGTCGTGTAGACGTTGCGTCCGCCAACGACGGAATCGGGGCGGGCGAAATAGACATATTCGAACAGGCAGAGACGCTCCGGCTGCGGTTTCGACGGCTTGCGCGCATCGATGGTGATCGAACCGTCAGGCTGGATCTCGCAGATGATGACTTCGCCGTTTTCAACGTCGCGGACGAATTTCGCGCCGATAATATCGAGAGCGCAGGTCTCCGAGCAGAAGATCGGCTTGCCGTCCAGCTCGCCCATGACCAGCGGGCGGATGCCGATCGGGTCACGCGCGGCAATGAGTTTGGTGCGGGTCATCGCCAGCATCGAATAACCGCCTTCCATCTGCCTGATGGCATCGATGAAACGATCGGCGGTGGATGAGTGGCGGGAGCGCGCGATGAGGTGCAGCACGACTTCGGTATCGGACGTCGACTGACAGATCGCGCCGGTGGCGATGATCTGGCGGCGAAGCGTCAGGCCGTTGGTGAAGTTGCCGTTATGGGCTATGGAAATGCCGCCTTCTTCCAGCTCGGCAAACAGCGGCTGCACGTTGCGCATCGCCACTTCGCCTGTCGTGGAATAACGCGTGTGGCCAATCGCGATGGAGCCGGGCAGACGGGCAAGGGTTGCGGGATCGGTATAATGATCGCCGACGAGGCCCATATGGCGTTCCTGGTGGAAACGCTTGCCGTCGAAGGAGACGATGCCGGCTGCTTCCTGGCCGCGATGCTGCAGCGCATGCAGGCCAAGCGCGGTCAGCGCCGAAGCATCGGCATGGCCAAGAATGCCGAAAACGCCGCATTCTTCATGCAGCGTATCGCCGTCGATCTCTTCCTTGAAAGTGGCCTCAGGAAACTTGGAATGCGAAAGCGGCTCAATCATGCGGCTTGCCCTTGCTCTCTACCGAGAAAAAAGAAAGACCTCGCCGGCGAGTATCTCTCCCGGTCAGTCCGTCTGTGTCGTGCTTGATATTTAGCACAAATAGCGCGCCTTGCATGCATTGCAAGACGCGACACTGTGTCAATTATTCGTTGCCGGTTGATTTGTTGCCGGCACATCTTCCGCAGGCGTCTGCGCTGTCGTCGGCTCCGGCGGCTTGCCAAGGATTCGCGAGCGGATCTGCGGTTCGATATCGTCAGGCAAAACCGCTTCCAGCTTGCCCACCAGCCCGTCGAGGAAAGGCTTGGACTTGGCCTGGGTCACCCATTCCGGCTGCGTCTTCACGTCCACCAGCCAGTTCCAGAAAGCGACCGCGACGACCAGCAGCAAAATCCCGCGCGCTGCGCCGAACAGGAAACCGAGCGTACGGTCCAGTGCGCCGATGCGGCTGTCGATGATGAAATCCGCAATACGCGAGGTAATGAAGGAAATGACGATCAGCGAGACGAGGAAAACCACACCGGCAGAACCGGCAATGGCGATCTTGTCGTCATCGGTATAGTTGCGCGCATAAGGCAGCAGGACCGGATAAAGATAATAGGCAGCGGCGACCGAGCCGCCCCAGCTCGCAATCGACAGGATTTCGCGTGAAAAACCGCGCACCATCGCAAGAAGGGCGGAGAAAAGAACAACGGCGATGACGATGCCGTCGAAAATTGTAATGGGCATATACCAACTCCGGAGGTGCGACGCCTTGTCAGACGCTGCCTTGCCAATTTTGCGATCCTCTTACACCACTGTTTCCCTTGGCGAAAGGATCAATATTCGTCGTCCTCAACCTGTTTGAACCGGTTGCCGGAGCCGGCGATGCGGGCCACGAGGTCCGGAAGGCTTTCAATTTCCGTCCAGCGCCCTTTGCCGCCTTTCGGCAATTCAGCCGAAGCAGAAGGCAGAAGTGCGGCGGAGAAGCCGAGTTTTTCCGCTTCTTTCAAACGCTGGCCCGTATGCGAGACCGGGCGCACCGCACCCGACAGGCTGATTTCGCCGAAATAGACGCAATCGGCGGGCAGGGCAAGACCGGCAAGCGAGGAAACCAGCGCAGACGCAATCGCCATATCGGCGGCCGGTTCGGAAATCCGGTAGCCGCCGGCGACGTTGAGATAGACATCGTGCTGGCCAAGCTTCACCCCGCAATGCGCCTCCAGTACGGCAAGAATCATCGCGAGGCGGGAACTGTCCCAACCGACCACGGCGCGGCGCGGCGTGCCGAGCGAGGTCGCCGCGACCAGCGCCTGGACCTCGACCAGTATGGGGCGGGTGCCTTCGATGCCGGCAAAAACCGCAGCGCCTGGCGATTTTTCGTTGCGTTCCCCTAGAAACAGTTCCGATGGATTGGACACTTCCCTGAGGCCGCGATCCGACATTTCGAAGACGCCGATCTCGTCGGTCGGCCCGAAGCGGTTCTTGACGGTGCGAAGGATACGGTAATGGTGGCCGCGGTCTCCCTCGAAATAAAGCACGGCATCGACCATATGCTCCACCACGCGCGGCCCCGCGATCTGCCCTTCCTTGGTGACGTGGCCGACAAGCACCATGGTCGCACCCGTCTGCTTGGCGAAGCGGATCATCGCCTGCACGCCGGTGCGCACCTGCGTCACCGTGCCGGGAGCGGAATCGGCCGTATCGCTCCACAGGGTCTGGATTGAATCGATGATGACGAGATCGGGCCGCTTGCCCTCGGAGATCGTGGCCAGAATGTCCTCGACATTCGTTTCCGCCGCCAGCAGCACATCGGTGTCAGCAGCGCCGAGACGTTGCGCCCGCAAGCGCACCTGCGCCACCGCCTCTTCGCCCGAGACATAGATGATGCGATGGCCGCGCCGCGAAAGGGCGGCCGCCGCCTGCATGAGGAGCGTCGATTTGCCGATGCCCGGGTCGCCGCCGATCAGAACCGCCGAGCCTCGCACGAAACCGCCGCCGGTCGCCCGGTCGAGCTCGCTGATGCCGGTCGGGATGCGCGGCGCCTCCTCGATTTCACCTGAAAGTGAGGTGAGCGTGACAGGCCGGCCCTTCTTGGGCGCCTTGCCCGGCCCGGAACCGATGCCGCCCATCGGGTCCTCTTCGACGATGGTATTCCATTCGCCGCAGCCTTCGCATTTTCCCGCCCAGCGGTTATGCACCGTGCCACAGTTCTGGCACACGAATTGAGTCTTGGCTTTGGCCATGTTTTGTCAGTTTTCTTCTTGTTTGAAATCGTCGGCGGAAACGTCTTGATGGCCATGCAGCACGCGCAGCACACACATCTTCTTGTCGTCGACGATGAAATAGATGCATCGATCACGATAGGGGAAAGCCCGCAAATTCGGCGCGAAGCTCCGAGGCACACCTGTTATCCCGTATCGCGCGAGCGAGATCATTTTGACGTTGATGTCTTCCAGAAAGCGCCTAGCAGCAACGGGATTGAATCGCGCGATATAATTATGATCGGCGAGAAGATCGTCCAGTGCCCGTGCGGTGACCACCAGACGCCTTCGCTTCATTCTGTTCCCCCGCGAGCTTTATGATATGTGCGGTTAAATCATCCGCCGTGGAAAATTCCATCACCCGGCCGGCTTCCACATCGTCCAGCCCTTCCTGGATCAGTCGCTGAAGCTCTACGAGCTTGCCTTCATTACTGCCGAGCAGGCGCAAACCGGCGGATACCACCGCGTCCGCATCCTTGAAGATACCAGCCGCCACCTGCTCTTCGATGAACTTCTCGTCCTGCTCGCTCAAATGGATTTCGGGCATTTCGATCTCCTTTTGTTCTCTTTTAGCACAGGTCGCGTCGGCTTTCCAAGAGCTAAAGGCGTCTCTCAGTCATCCGCCATCAGATATTGCCGCTCATACCGAAGGCCGAGTCCTGTCAGCATCTCGTAGCCGATCGTTCCCGCCGCGCGAGCGACCTCGTCTACGGGCACGTTTGGACCGAAAAGCTCGATGTAATCGCCAGCGCGAATGGCATTATGGGGCACATCGGTGACGTCGAAAATGGTGAGATCCATCGTCACGCGGCCGGCCACCGGCACCCTGTAGCCGTTGACGACGCCGTAAGCGCCGCCATGGCCCATGTCGCGTAGCGGGATGCCCGAACCGGACAGCGAGCGCTGATAACCATCGGCATAACCGACGGAAGCAATGGCAAGTCTGCTTGCGCGTTTCAGCAGGAAAGTCCCGCCATAACTGACGGTCTGGCCTTCGCCCGCCTCACGAATCTGGATGATGCGTGCCTCGGCCTTGGCGACGGCACGCATGGGATTGGCGACGTCGTTCACCGCTTCGCCGCCATAAAGTGCGATGCCGGGGCGGGTGAGGTCAAAATGATAATCGGGACCGAGAAAGATACCAGCGGAAGCCGAAAGGCTTGATTCAATACCTTCGAAAGCGGCGCTAACCTTTCGGAATGATTCAAGCTGTGCCCTGTTCATCGGCGCCGACGGCGTATCGCCGCAGGCGAGGTGGGACAGCACGAGAACCGGATCGAAGCTTGCCGGACGTGTCACGTCGTCGGCAAGGAAAAGTGCGTCCTCAAGCGGCAGGCCGAGCCGGTTGAAACCGGTGTCCACATGGAGCGCGCAGGGGTGATCGCCACGCTCGGCGACCGTCGCCATCCAGAAGGAGAGCTGCTCCTCGGAGGCGAGAACCGGCACCAGATCATTGTCGAAGACCTGCCGTTCCTGCCCCTGCCAGATGCCCGACAGCACTAAGATGCGTGCCTCCGGCGCATAGGAGCGCAGGGTCGCGCCCTCGGCGACCGTCGCCACGAAGAAATCGCGCGCGCCCGCATGATAAAGGGTCGCACCGCAATCCTCGATGCCAAGCCCGTAAGCATCGGCCTTGACGACAGCCGCGGTCCGCGCCCTGCCGGAGCGCCTTTTCATGTCTCGCCAATTATCGGCGAGAGCACCGAGATCGACGGTGAGCCGCAGTGGCGCGTGCTCGAAGGCGTCTGTTTCGTGTTCGGGGAAGCTGTCTTCGAAGTCGTCTGTCATGCCATGCGTCCGGTTGATCTTGAACGGGTCGGGACCCTACAGCATCGCCGGACAAACCGTTACCGATTTTTGCAAGGCACCAGGCTTTGACCCAAGCTGTGATTAGGTCGATCACTTTTGTTCAAGACGGTCAGCGCTGAATGGTCTAAAATTTGCTCATGCATCATGTTTCGCAGGAACAGGCCCTTGATTTCATGCCCGTCGCCACGACAGAGACCACCCGGTTCTGGCGTGACAGACGTTTTGGCGGCATGGAGTGCCTGAGCGCTACATTTCTAACACACGAATATTCGCCGCACGCGCACGACACGTTTTCGATCGGCGCGATCGAAAGCGGCTCGCAGATTTCCACGATTCAGGGAACCACCGAACACACGGGGCCGGGAAACCTCTACCTCATCAACCCGGATGAGATTCACGACGGTGCCCCGGGTGGGGGCGGTTATCGCTACCGGATGATCTACCCGGATATAGAACTCTTGCGCGACATCATCGAGGATGTGACCGGGAGGACCTTTCACGGTACGCCCTCCTTTCCGAAATTTCTTCCCTATGATCCGCATATGGCAGCGGCCTTTCAGATGGCGCATCGTCGACTGGAAGCCATAACCGGGGCGCTGGAGGCGGACGAGGGCATGTTCTCCGTCCTTGCCGCCATTTTCGGCAGGCATGGCAGCGCCATTATCCTGCCGGTCGAGACGCGTGAGAAAACGGCGGTTTACACCGCGCGCGACTATCTTTCCGACAATTACGAAACCGATATCGGCCTGGAGGAACTCGCTGCCATTGCAGGCCTCAGTCGCGCTCATCTCATCCGCGCCTTTCGCAAGGAATTCCATATCACCCCGCACGCTTTTCTGACGGATATCCGCATCCGACGTGCGCGCCGGCTTTTACGCGCAGGCGAGATGCCAGCGGAGGTGGCAGCAATGTGTGGTTTTGCCGATCAGGCGCACTTTACCCGCCATTTCAAGGCTCGCACCGGCGTAACACCGGGGCAGTTCAGGATGGGATGATATTTTTTCGGGACGCTTCCTCTTGTGACATCACTTTTGTTCAAGACCGAACACCAGCCTCGGCGTAATCCCCTTCGCCTGAAAGGGAGAATGCCATGTCGAAACCGCAAAAACGCGCCGAATTTATCGAAGGGTTGAGGGCCGCCGCACCATTGCTGGTCGCCATGGTGCCGATCGGCGTGGTTTTTGGCGCCGCCGCCATCGGCAAGGGCCTGTCGCCGCTTGAGGCGTCCCTGATGTCGCTTCTTGTCTTTGCCGGCGGCTCACAGTTCGTCGCCATGGATCTGTGGACACATCCGGCAAGCTGGAGTGGACTCGGATTTGCAGCATTGCTGGTCAACCTTCGCCACGCACTGATGAGTGCTTCGATTGCGGGCAAGCTGGATGACTTCAAAGGCTGGAGAAAATACGCGGCCATGCTGGTGCTAACGGATGAATCCTGGGCTCTTGCAGAATTTCGCGTTATCACTGGCAAACTGAGCGCTGCCTTTTTTGCTGGCGCCGCCTTGTCCATCTATCTCGTGTGGAACCTCGCGACAGTGACGGGTGCGTTGCTCGGCTCCGTTGTCGGCGACATGTCGGTCATAGGCCTGGACTTTGCTTTTCCAGCAGTCTTCATCGTGTTGCTGATGGGCTTCTGGAAGGGCAGGGAGACCAGCCTTGTTCTGCTGGCCAGCGCCTCAGCCGCCTACCTCATCCATGCGTTGCTGCCCGGCGCCTGGTATATCGCGGCTGGTGCCGTCGCCGGGCTCGCCGTGGCCGCCTTTGCCCATGGGCAAGAGATGGAACAGCCCGCATGACGCTCGATCCAAACACGTTCATCACCATCCTCGCAATGACGGCGGCAACCGTCGCGACACGCCTCGGCGGTCTGTTGCTGGTCAACCATTTCAAACTGACGCCGCGCCTGAAAAAGGCGCTTGGCGTAGTGCCCCCAGCGGTCCTGATGGCCGTCGTCACGCCCACCGCATTCGCCAGCGGTCCTGCCGAAACCATGGCCTGCGCCATCACCGCTGTCGCCGCTCTACGCCTCAGCCTGCTGCCGGCGGCAGGATTGGGCATCCTCTCGGTGGCGCTGCTGCGCGGAATCGGTTTGTGAGGGAAATGGCGAAAGATGTTGAAAAGATTCGAGGTCCTCAATCGCGCAGACTTCGCGACGACCGCAAGATCTATTATGCCTGAAATACAATCTACAAATCGACCGCCTCAAAGCCCTTGAGGTGTCGATTTTGTATCGCTATGCACCTGCTTGATAGCTTTCAGTCGGCTCAGGCAGGGGAGAGTGACAGTGGGCAAGCAGCATATTGTGATTGGTCCGCTCTCCAGCATTTATGCTGAGGACCTTAGAACCTCGTGGCCATCGATATGTTTGCTGCTTGTTTCGATTCTCATCGGCGCGTCATTGAGTGCAGCTGCGCCCTATATCTTTTCACGCCTCATCGATGATCTCCCTGACGATCCGAAGCAGTGGATGCTGGGCTTTGCGCTTTACGCCATTTTGACAGCGCTGGCTTCGGGCCTCGAGCGCTCGACACAATATCTCACTGTCATCCACGCGGAACGTCTTGAGTTTGTTGCTTCAACCAGCTTCTTTGATCGCATCGTCCACAAACTCCCGTCTTTTTTCAACGATCACAATCCGGTGGAGATACAATCCGCACAGGCGCGCGGCGCTTCGTCAGCCTCCACGCTCATGCAGATCGGTTTGATTTCTTTCATTCCCGGCATGGCGACATTTTTGCTGAGTATCCTACTGATGGGGGCCGTGCTGAGCGCCGATCTGGTGCTGATCGTCGTCGCCTATGGAGTGATATTCGTTGCCCTGACACTCGCATCCAATCGCCTGACAACGCCTTATCTCGAGCAAGCCATGGACGCCGGACAGGATAATGCCGGCTTCGTCGGCAACGCCATTTCCATGATCGAGCCTTTGCGACACACCGGCAGCAACGTCTGGATGAAACGTCGTTTTGCAGAGAGCGCCGGGCTGATCTACCGGAACTGGCGGCTTTATTCGCTCCGTCGGATCGGGTTCGTCTTGACTATTTCCCTCGCGCTGGGAATCCAGATTATCGTCGGTTTCTATCTTCTGCTGCCGCGATCCCAGGCGGGCGCGCTGTCGATCGGCGACATCGTTCTTTTCAACACTCTGTTGTTGCAGCTCAACGTACCATTCGAACTCATCGGACATTCGATCTCCGAGACCGCCCGGGCGCTCGCTCAATTTGGGCCTTATGCGCAGATGTGGCACGCGCCCGACGAAGAGGTGTCGTCCGGGTCAAGCGCGCCTAGGGGTACGATGCGCACACTCAGGCTTGAAGGGGTCGGTTATCGTTACGCCAACGGTCGTGGTGTTGATGGCGTCTCTTTTACCGCCGCACCCGGTCGCTTGACCTTCATCACCGGTGAAACCGGATCGGGCAAATCGACCCTGTTCAAACTGCTGCAGAAGACGATGGCACCGCAGCAAGGCCGCATCACCGTCGACGACGCAGATCTTTCCACCATTTCTCGCGAAGACTGGTTCGCCGCCGCCGGCATCGTGCCCCAGGAGGTTCAGTTACTCAATGATACGCTGCGCAGTAATATTATTCTGGGTCGGGTGCCGGACGAAGAGAGATTGCGCCGCGCGGCCCAGCGCGCTGCCATTCTCACCCGCATCGAAGAAATGCCGGATGGATTCGACACCATCGTTGGTGAGAGAGGCTTGAAACTATCGGGCGGCGAACGCCAGCGTGTGGCGATTGCGCGCGCGCTCTATGCGGAGCCGACGATCCTGCTTCTCGATGAGGCCAGTTCCGCGCTTGACGAGGAGACCGAACGCGAGATCATGGATCAGCTGCGCGTCGTCGACAGCGACGTGACGATAATTGCCATTACGCATCGCCAAAGCAGTATCCGCGAGGCGGATCAGGTGATCGTGTTGCCGGCCGGCCGCGATCCATATACATCCGAGCCCCGCGCCGCGGGCGTTTGAAAAGATTCCAAGCCGCTGCGGCGCGGTTGCCTGACGGTAAAAATGCTTGGCGCACATCCGGAAGGGGCGCGTCGCACACCCTCAATCTGTCTGTTTTATCGAATGCCGCCCGCAAGTCGCCTGGCGACTTCAGTACAAAGACTTACGGCCGGGTCAACCTGAGCCCCATCCCCGTTCAATGCTCTTCATACTGGCTGAAGCTCGGATCGGCGAGGTCGGTGAAGCGGGTGAACTCGGACTGGAAGGCGAGTTTCACCGTGCCGGTCGGTCCGTGGCGCTGCTTGGCGATGATGACGTCGGCTGTGCCTTTGACCTTGTCGAACAGGGCCTCCCATTCGGCATATTTCGGGTCGGAGACATCGCGCGGCTCCATGTTCTTGACGTAATATTCCTCGCGGAACACAAAGAGCACCACGTCGGCGTCCTGCTCGATCGAGCCTGATTCACGCAGGTCGGAGAGCTGCGGGCGCTTGTCTTCGCGGCTTTCCACCGCGCGGGAGAGCTGTGAGAGCGCGATGATCGGAACGTTGAGTTCCTTGCCCAGCGCCTTCAGGCCGGTGGTGATCTGGGTGATTTCCTGCACGCGGTTTTCACCGCTCTTGCCGGAGCCGGTCATCAGCTGAACGTAGTCGACCACGAGAACATCGAGGCCGCGCTGGCGCTTCAGGCGGCGGGCACGGGCGGAAAGCTGGGCAATCGAGATACCACCGGTCTGGTCGATGTAAAGCGGCACCTTCTGCATCATCTGGGAGCAGGCGACGAGCTTTTCGAAGTCGGCCTCGGTAATGTCGCCGCGGCGGATTTTCGAGGATGACACTTCCGTCTGCTCGGAAATGATACGGGTCGCCAGCTGTTCGGACGACATTTCGAGCGAGTAGAAGCCGACAACGCCGCCGTTCTTGGCCTTGTACGAGCCGTCGGGCTGCACTTCCTGCTCGTAAGATGCAGCGATGTTATAGGCGATGTTGGTCGCGAGCGAGGTCTTGCCCATACCGGGACGACCCGCAAGAACGATAAGGTCGGAACGCTGCAACCCGCCCATCCGGGCATCGAGCGAGTGGATGCCGGTGGAGATGCCGGAGAGATTGCCGTCGCGTTCAAAGGCGGCGCCCGCCATATCGATCGCCAGGGCAACGGCGTCGTTGAAGGACTGGAAGCCGCCGTCATAACGGCCGGTTTCCGCCAGCTCGAACAGGCGGCGTTCCGTGTCTTCGATCTGCGCCTGCGGTGGCATGTCGAGCGGCGCGTCATAGGCGATGTTGACGACGTCTTCGCCGATCTGGATCAACGCACGGCGCAACGCGAGATCGTAGATAGCCCGGCCGTAATCTTCCGCGTTGATGATGGAAACGGCTTCCGCTGCAAGACGGGCGAGGTACTGCGCCACCGTCAGGTCGCCGATCTTATCGTCGGCGGGAAGGAAAGTCTTGATGGTTACCGGATTGGCGGTCTTGCCCATGCGGATGATGTCGCCGGCCACCTCGAAGATCTTGCGATGCAGCGGCTCATAGAGGTGCACGGGCTTCAGGAAGTCCGACACGCGGTAATAGGCGTCGTTGTTGACCAGGATGGCGCCCAGCAGCGCCTGCTCCGCTTCAATGTTGTTGGGCGCTTCGCGGTAATGCGGTTCGGCCGGTTGCGCGGGGGTGATCTTTCTCACAGCGTCGTTCATGGTTTGCGCGATCTCCCTTTGCCTTTTCTTACACCTCAGGCTTTGGCTTCCTGGGGCACGGCAGTCAATGATATTGTTGCAACACTCTATGGCAGGCTGACGTCTGCCCCATGGCGCTCGATCACATCTTCACTTGTCCCCAGCAATCCACAGGAGGACGGGACAGGGGGCGGGAAAAATTCCCGGCAACGTGATTCGCTGCCATGAGTTTACCGCATGGCAGACCCGGCATGAAAGAAACTTGAAATTCATCAGGCCTACGAATAAATAGGCAGAAAATAAGTAGTGTGCTAATTATAAGGCTTGCTGAAATGTCCCGCGAGACCGACAAGGAACAGCTTCTGGATGAAGTCTCCGCTTTCACCCGCAAACTGCGTGCGTTCTTCGACGCGCGGGTGGCGGAGAGCGGGCTGACGCTGGCACGGGCGCGCGCGCTCTTTGCGCTCTCGCGGCGCGGACCGCTGACACAGACGGAATTGGCCGAAGAAATGGAAATCGAAACACCGACGCTGGTGCGGGTGCTTGATGGAATGGAGAAGCAGAATCTGATCGAGCGTCGCTCGGACGAAAACGACCGCCGGGCAAAACGCATTCATATGACGGCCGAAGGTGAAAAGACCTCCGAGACTGTACAGGCGATGGCGAAATCGCTGCGTTCGGAAATCGCTGCCGACATTTCATCGCAGGATCTGGCGATGGCACTGGATGTCATGCGCCGCCTGTCGGCAAACCTGCACCAGCTTGCAACGGGGAGGGCGCAGCCATGAGCACCATCGTGTCGCAGAATGATGATGATGATGCGAGGCTCGAAAAAGCGCCCGATCCCGTGATCACGCAGGCTGACCCGGCCGCCATGCGGCAGGAAGACGTTGCGGCTGCGCAGGCCCCACAGCCCGCCCCGGCAGCGCCTGTCCAGCCGGAGCGGCCGCTGTGGCTGCGTCTCTGCTTCATCTTCGCCGGCCTGTGCTTTTTCATCACGCAGGGCCTCGGCATGAACCTCGTCATGGCCAATATCTATCAGCTGCAGGGAGAGTTTTCCGCTACAGTGGCAGAGGTTGCCTGGCTCTCCGCCGCCTATATGGCGCCCTATGCGACCTTTTCCATCGCGCTGTTCAAGGTCAGGGCGCAATATGGCCTGCGGCCCTTTGCGGAACTGTCCATCGTCGCCTTTGTGATCGCCAACTGCCTCAACCTTTTCGTCACGGATTTGCATTCGGCAATCGTCATCCGCTTCATCAGCGGCATGGCCGCGGCACCGATTTCCTCGCTCGGCTTCCTTTATATTCTGGAGGCTTTTCCGCCCGCCCGGAAATTCTCGCTCGGTTTCAGCATCGCGCTGACGGGCACGCTGTTGTCGGCGCCGATCGCGCGCATGGTGTCGCCCTCGCTTCTGGCCATCGACGGCTGGAATGCCCTTTATTCGATGGAAGTAGGTTTTGCGCTGATATCGCTTGCGATGATCTATGTCCTCAAGGTCACGCCGCCGCCCCGCGCGAAGGTTATCGAGCGCATGGATATTCTGAGCTACCTGCTGTTCGCCGGCGGTCTCGGTTGCCTCGCGGTCATGCTGACGCTCGGCCGGTTTTATTGGTGGTTCGAAACCTGGTGGCTTGGCGCATTGCTTGCGACCTCGATTGCGCTTTTGACGCTGATGGCTTTCATCGAACTCCCGCGCAAGAACCCGCTGCTCGACCTGCGCTGGATATTCTCCAGAACCAATCTGCATGCCATTGCAGTTCTGCTGGTCTACAGGGGAATATCGTCGGAACAGTCGTCAACGGCTGTCAGCTTTTACCAGCAGCTCGGCCTTCTCAATGATCAGACAATCACGCTCTACGCGCTGGTGCTGCTGGCCACTGTTCTGGGCGGTGCGGCCTGCGCCTGGCTGATGTTGACGAAATATGTCGATACCGCGCACGTCATCGCGCTGACGTTGATCGCGGCAGGCTCCTTCATGGACAGCCAGTCGAGCAATCTGACCCGCCCGGAGCAGATGTATCTCAGCCAGATGATGATTGCGTTCGGCGCCGCCATGTTCCTGCCGCCTGTCATGGCCAAGGGATTTGGCGCGGCCCTCGCCAGGGGCGCACCCTATCTGGTGAACTTCATCACCATCTTTCTGTTCACGCAAATCACCGGCTCGATGCTGATGACGGGTCTGCTGGGCAGCTTCGTGACGCTGCGGGAGAAATTCCACTCCAACGTCCTGGTGGAGAATATTCTTCTGACCAACCCACTCGTTGCCCAGCGTGTCTCGCAGCTGTCTGGGGCTTACAGCCACGTGATCACTGATCCCGCCCTGCTGAGGGCGGAAGGTCTTGCGCTGCTTGGTCAACAGGTCAGCAGGGAAGCCTATGTGCTTGCCTACAACGATACATTCCTGCTGATATCGGTTGTCTCTGCGCTGGCGCTTGCCTTCCTTTTAATCCATCTTGCCTGGCGACGCATCTGGCCTCTTCTTTCTGGAAATGCCGATGCCGCACCAGCGGCCCAGTCTTGAACATCCAAGAGTGACATCATGCTGAAGAAGTTTTTTACCCCCGTTTCCATCCTTGTGTTGCTCGGCGGCATCGCCGGCGTGGCGCTTGTGCTCTATGCCTGGCGGCTGCCGCCGTTCCTCTCCACCGTCGAAATGACCGACAACGCCTTCGTGCGTGGTTATGTCACCACCATGAGCCCGCAGGTCAGCGGTTATGTCGTGGATGTGCCGGTCAAGGATTATCAGGAAGTCAAGCAGGGCGCACTGCTCGCCAAGATCGACGACCGTATCTACCGCCAGAAGCAGGCGCAGGCGGAAGCAACGCTCGATACGCACAAGGCGGCGCTCGATAATTCCCGTCAGCAGGAAAATGCCGCCAACGCCAATATCCGCTCCAGTGAAGCGGCCGTCGACAGTGCAGAGGCGTCGCTGAAACAGGCGCAGCTTGCTTCCGACCGGCAGGACAACTTGATCAAGAGCGGTGTCGGAACCTCCAGCCTCCAGGAAGAGGCCCATGCCGCGCTGGAAAAGGCGAGGGCCTCGCTATCGCAGGCAAAGGCGGCGCTGGAAGTGTCCCGGCAGGACCTGCAGACGATCATCGTCAACCGTAGCTCGCTGCAGGCCGCTGTCGCGAACGCCGAAGCCGCGGTCGAACTCGCGCGCATCGATCTTGCCAATACCGAAATCCACGCGCCAGTGGACGGCAGGCTGGGCGAAGTTGGAGTCCGCACCGGGCAATATGTCACCGCCGGAACGCAGCTCGTGGCCGTCGTGCCGCATGATGTCTGGGTCATCGCCAATTTCAAGGAAACCCAGCTCGCAGGCATGCAGGTCGGCCAGCCGGTGACGATCTCCGTCGATGCGCTGCATCGCCGTAAGCTGACCGGTCACGTCGAGCGCTTTTCCCCCGCAACGGGTTCGGAATTCGCCGTCATCAAGCCTGACAATGCGACCGGCAATTTCGTCAAGATCGCCCAGCGCCTCGGTGTCCGCATCGCCATAGACGCGGATCAGCCGCTGGCCGCGGAGCTTTCGCCGGGCATGTCCGTGGTGGTGCATGTGGACAAGGCCAAGGCGCCTGATGGGGCGGAGACGGCGGCGAGGTAATCTCGCTCCAGAGTGCCTCTCCGCATACTCTCCACGACCCGACAAACAAAAAACCCCGGATGTCGCCATCCGGGGTTTTCCTTTGACCGTTAGGCCAGATCTTATTCGTCGTCGCCGTCGTTGTCGGCTTCCGGATCGAAGAAGTCTTCCGGACGCAGCGCGTCTTCGTCAACGCCGTAGATGGCGTCAGCGGAGGTGAGGCTTTCGCCCTTGGCCTGACGCTCAGCTTCTTCAGCCGAACGGGCAACGTTCAGCTCGACCTGCAGTTCGACTTCGGCGTGCAGGTGAAGGGTAACGTTGTGCAGACCGATGGTCTTGATCGGCGTGTTCAGCTCAACCTGGTTGCGGCCGATGTTGAAGCCTTCGGCAGCCAGGATTTCAACGACGTCGCGGGCAGCAACGGAACCGTACAGCTGACCGGTTTCGCCAGCCGAACGGACAACGATGAAGGACTTGCCTTCGAGGGCTTCGGCAACCTTCTGGGCTTCCGACTTGCGCTCAAGGTTACGAGCTTCGAGCGTTGCGCGCTCGGTTTCGAAACGGGTCTTGTTGGCAGCGTTGGCGCGCAGCGCCTTGCCCTGCGGCAGCAGGAAGTTACGGGCATAGCCGTCGCGAACCTTGACGGTTTCGCCCATCTGGCCGAGCTTGTTGATGCGTTCGAGAAGAATAACGTCCATCTTCTTGATCCTTTCTAGTTGTTGGTTTCGTTCGTAGTGTCTGTTTTCCGTGCCGGCGTCAGGGAGATCGTGCTGCGCACGTCGCTGAGGCCGAACACGAGAATGATGAACAGCGGAAAGACAAAGACCGCCGAGAGATAAGCGAGGATGAGAACTGGCAGGCGCCAGTCCTTTCCGCGCGCTTTTTTATGCAGCGAGGCGTAACCCGCCATCAGGAAGCCCGCGCCGAAAGTGCCGCAGACGACTGCGCCGACCATGGCCGCGACACCGCCGAAAAACATTGCAAGAATGCCTGCGAGGAAAATGAAGATCGCGTTGCGATGCATGCGCAATGCGGCCGGAATATCCTCGCGCGGGCGCAGACCCTTGCCGAAGGCGCCGACCAGCCGGGTCGCGAAATAATAGGCCGCAAACAGAAGGATGACCCAGAGAGCACCCTGAACGATCGGCAGCGTCAGCACCAGCAGCGATTTCGTCTGGGCGAGCGCCTCGGCATTGGGTTCGAACAGGGGTTCGCGGTTCTGCACCGAAGTCATCATGATATCGACCATGCGGGCGACGAGATCTGGCCCGTAGCCGATCATCCAGCCGAGAATGACAACGGCGACCGAAATCAGAATGCACAGGTGCAGCACGATGCCGGACAGGGGATACCAGGCGAGCAGGTCATCCGGTCCGCCAAGTTCGGAGGCCGGGCGCGCCAGATTGGCCAGATGCGACAGCCAGCCCGCCGGGATCAGCGTAAAGATCGCGATCGTCAGGGCAAAAAGCGGCGACATCACCAGCGCGCCGATAATGGCGGCGGTGAGGATGGCAACGATAGCTGCGCGATTGCCCCAGCCCATGCCCGCAACGAGGATCGGCATGGCGGAACCGGCATAAAGCAGGAAGGAAAAAGACGACTGTGCGGTGGCGCCAAGCGTCAGAAACGCGGCGCATATGCCGGCGAGAACGCCTGCTATCAGCACTGTCTGGTTGAACTTTTGCACTTCGCTGTCCTGCTGAAACTTAAGCAGTTAGAGGATCGCTCCTGAGAGCCTCATCCCCAACATGGGTTTTATGGTATCGATCCGCGCCCAACGCGGAAGGATCTGGAAAAGCGAGGCCGCGCCGAACGCAGCCTCGCTTCAATTCATTACGCTACGACGTAGGGCAGCAGGCCGAGGAAACGGGCGCGCTTGATCGCCTGGGCGAGTTCGCGCTGCTTCTTCTGGGAAACGGCCGTGATGCGGGAAGGAACGATCTTGCCGCGCTCGGAAATGTAGCGCTGCAGGAGACGTACGTCCTTGTAATCGATCTTCGGAGCGTTTGCGCCGGAGAAGGGGCACGTCTTGCGACGGCGGTGGAACGGGCGGCGTGCCTGGGAAGAGGATGCGTCAGCCATTGGTCAATTCTCCTTATGCACGGTCTTCGCGCGGACGGCGCGGACGGTCTTCGCGGGGACCGCGATCTTCACGCGGGCCACGGTCCGGACGGTCGCCATCGCGGCGCGGACGGTCGTCACGATCGCGCTTCTGCATCATAGCGGACGGGCCTTCTTCGTGGGCTTCGACGGCGATGGTCATGTAGCGAAGAACGTCTTCGTTGATGCGCATCTGGCGCTCGACTTCATGGATGGCGGCCGCCGGAGCGTCGATGTCCATGAGAGCGTAGTGAGCCTTGCGGTTCTTCTTGATGCGGTAGGTGAGGGACTTCAGACCCCAGTTCTCGATGCGTCCGACTTTGCCGCCGAACGATTCGATAACGCCCTTGTACTGCTCGACAAGTGCGTCGACCTGCTGGGCAGAAATATCCTGCCGGGCAAGGAAGATGTGTTCGTAAAGAGCCATTTAAGCTTTGCCTTTCTTGCGTTTCGTCCTTCACCCGGCAACGGCGCTAAGCCTCAACGACTGCTCCTGAAAAGGCGTAAGCCTTAAAGCAAGAAAAGCGTTGTTCGAGACGGTCGAGAGCGGAGACACGGGAGGCCGGAAAAACCTTATGGTTCCTGCTGTTCCGTCACCGGAACCAGCCCTCCGTTCAGCCACCAGCCAATTGGACCGGGTGTTGTGAACAGCGCGCTTATACGGATTTTTGCCCGGAATGCAAGGGCGGAGGCGAATAAGCGCGCCGTTTCATCGTCAGATCGGCATCGGATACTGCCGGTGGATCGCTGCGATGGCCTTTAGCACCTCATCCGAAAGCGTCACATCCGCAGCCGCAATATCGGTCTTCAGCTGCTCCATGGTGGTGGCGCCGATGATGACGGAGGCCATGAAGGGGCGCGTCAGGCAGAAGGAGATGGCGAGTTTTGCCGGATCGATGCCATGCTGGGCGGCAAGCTCCAGATAGGCCTTGACCGGGGCTTCCTGATGCGGCTGTAAGCGGCCGCCGAGGTCCTGGTTGATGGTGCCGCGTGAGCCGGCGGGGCGGGCGCCATTCTGGTATTTGCCGGTCAGCAGCCCTGCCGCCAGCGGCGAATAGGCGAGCAGCCCGACATTTTCGTGGTGGGCGACTTCAGCCATGTCGAGATCGAAGCTGCGATAGAGCAGGTTATACTCGTTCTGGATGGTGGCGACGCGCGGCAGGCCCCTGGCGTCTGCGATGTCGATATATTTCTGCGTCCCCCACGCGCTTTCGTTGGAAAGGCCGATGGCGCGGATTTTACCGGCCTTTACCAGTTCGCCGAGCGTTTCGAGTTTCTCGGTGACTTCGGCGATCGTGCGCTTGGTATCCTGACCGGACGCGTCAAAGCTCCATGCGCCACGGAAATGATAGGTGCCGCGATTCGGCCAGTGGATTTGGTAGAGGTCGATATAGTCGGTCTTCAGGCGCTGGAGGCTGGTGTCGACAGCCTCGCGGATCGCGGCGGCATCGATATCGCGACCGCCACGAATGTAATCGCGTCCTGAGCCGGCAACCTTGGTGGCGAGCACGACCTGATCGCGCTTGCCGCTCTTTTCAAACCATGTCCCGATATACTCTTCGGTCCGACCCTGCGTTTCGGCGGAAACGGGCGTGGTGGGGTATAGCTCTGCCGTATCGAAGAAGTTGACGCCGTTTTCGATGGCGTAATCCATCTGCGCATGCGCTTCGGCTTCGGTGTTCTGCGTGCCCCACGTCATGGTGCCGAGGCAGATTTCGGACACGGAAATACCCGTGCGGCCCAATAGTCTCTGTTTCATGGAAATGTCCCGGTGCTTGGCCAGATAGTTTGGAAGGTGGGGTGAAAGTAATGGGGATTTGCCGCAGTGCAAGAAAAAATATGATGAAAAGAAAGGGGAAAACAGCACGACAAAACCCCTGACACCAGGCCGGCAGACAGCCTCAAGCCTTGACTTCGCTGGCGGGAATGTGAATGGAAGTCGACAAGAATAGAGGCAAGGCCAGACAAGAAGGACGACATCCCATGGGTATTGCATTCACATTTCCCGGTCAGGGCAGCCAGGCTGTTGGCATGGGCAAGGAGCTTGCGGATAGCTATCCGGAAGCACGCGCCGTGTTTCAGGAAGTCGACGACGCGCTCGACCAGAAGCTTTCCGACATCATGTGGAACGGCCCGGAAGAGACCCTGACGCTGACGGCCAACGCCCAGCCGGCGCTCATGGCCGTCTCCATGGCGGTCATGCGCGTTCTTGAGGCGCGCGGATTAAAACTGTCCGATACGGTCTCCTATGTCGCGGGCCACTCCCTCGGCGAATATTCGGCGCTCTGCGCCGCCGGCACCTTCTCGGTTGCCGATACCGCCCGTCTGCTTCGCATCCGCGGCAATGCCATGCAGGCTGCCGTTCCGGTGGGTGAGGGCGCAATGGCTGCGATTATCGGGCTTGAGCACGATGCCGTTTCCGCCATTTGCGACGAGGCCGGCATTCTCGGCGTGTGCCAGATCGCCAACGACAATGGCGGCGGCCAGCTGGTTATTTCCGGCAGCAAGGCCGCCGTCGAAAAGGCAGCGGCAATCGCATCCGAGAAGGGCGCCAAACGCGCCATCATGCTGCCGGTTTCCGCGCCCTTCCATTCCGCGCTGATGGCGCCGGCGGCAGACGCGATGCGCGAGGCGCTGGCGAAAGTTGAAAAGCACGATCCTGTCGTGCCTGTCATCGCCAATGTGCGCGCCGCTCCCGTTTCCGATGCCAACGAGATCGCCGGCCTGCTGGTCGAGCAGGTAACGGGCCAGGTGCGCTGGCGCGAGACGGTGGAATGGTTTGCCGCCAACAACGTCACACAGCTTTATGAGATCGGTTCCGGCAAGGTGCTGACGGGCCTTGCCCGCCGCATCGACAAGACGGTGACTGGCGTCGCCGTCAACGGTGCTGCCGATATCGACCAGCTTCTCGCCACGCTTATCAGCTGAGGCGGAACTCCTCCGCGGCAATACTTCTCGGGGCGCAACAACGCTCACCAATTTCAGTCCGAAGCTCTAAAGAAGGAATAGGACATGTTAGATCTCACAGGCCGCAAGGCTCTCGTAACCGGCGCGACCGGCGGCATCGGCGAAGAAATCGCCCGCCTTTTGCACAAACAGGGCGCAACCGTCGGCCTGCACGGCACGCGCGTTGAAAAGCTCGAGGCGCTGGCGGCTGAACTTGGCGATCGCGTCAAGATTTTCCCGGCCAACCTTGCCGATCGCGCTGAAGTCAAGGCGCTCGGCGAAAAGGCCGAAGCCGAGCTGGAAGGCGTCGACATCCTCGTCAACAATGCCGGCATCACCAAGGATGGCCTTTTCGTGCGTATGAGCGACGAGGACTGGGACAATGTCATCGAAGTGAACCTGACGGCGATGTTCCGCCTGACGCGCGAACTGACGCATCCGATGATGCGCCGCCGTTTCGGTCGCATCATCAACATCACTTCCATCGTCGGTGTTACCGGCAATCCCGGCCAGGCGAACTATTGCGCCTCCAAGGCCGGCATGATCGGTTTTTCCAAGTCGCTGGCGCAGGAAATCGCCACCCGCAACGTCACCGTCAACTGCGTGGCGCCGGGCTTCATCGAAAGCGCGATGACCGGCAAGCTGAACGACAAGCAGAAAGACGCGATCATGGGCGCCATTCCCATGAAGCGCATGGGCACCGGCGCCGAAGTTGCATCGGCCGTCCTTTACCTTGCTTCCAACGAGGCGGGCTACATGACCGGCCAGACACTGCACGTCAACGGCGGCATGGCGATGATCTGACGCCCTTGCGGCCGTCATAAATGGATTGCGGCGCTCTTTAAGCACCTTCTATGGTGGCTTGCGCCGCAAGGCCCCGCTGCTGGTTTTCGGGGAAATTGCCTGTCATACGCTGTGCTTAGCGCGTTTTCAGGCTTTTCGACCGATTGAAACCATGTTAAGCGGGCCAAGACTGTGAACAGTCGTCCCGGAGAGACAGGAAGCCGTTGCGGTTTTGCGTGACGATGTCTAGCTTGGACCGGGTTGAACGGGTTTGCCAGCGGTGCCGGATTTGAACGGCGCACGAGGGCTTCTAACAGGGCAGGGTGCCGAGAGGCATTCCCTTCAAAATAAAGGTCGAGGAAACCGACATGAGCGATATCGCAGAACGCGTAAAGAAAATTGTAATTGATCATCTTGGCGTTGACGCCGACAAGGTTGTTGAAGGCGCCAGCTTCATTGACGATCTGGGCGCTGATTCGCTCGACACCGTTGAACTGGTCATGGCTTTCGAAGAAGAATTCGGCGTTGAGATCCCCGACGACGCAGCTGACTCGATCCTGACTGTCGGCGACGCCGTCAAGTTCATCGAAAAGGCCCAGGCCTGATCGACCTTCATCGGGAAGGTGAACTATCTTCCCGTCTTGGCCCGGCATGTCCGGGCCAATGCTTTATGTGCGGGCGAAACACGCCGTTGCGGCGTTGATTTCAGACGCGTGAACCGGCGGGCTTTGATGCCTGCGTTTTCTACGGTTGTTCCGGGGTCTGCGGCCATGGCCTGGCCGGATCGCTGCGGCGACCGATGATTTGGATAAGGGCGGAGCATTGGCGATGAGGCGTGTCGTTATCACCGGTACCGGCATGGTATCTCCTCTTGGATGTGGGACGGAAGTGACCTGGGAGCGGCTTCTTGCCGGCCAGAATGGCGCCCGTCTCGTGACTGAATTCGAAGTTGAAGACCTTCCTGCAAAGATTGCCTGCCGCATTCCGGTGGGCGATGGTTCCAACGGCACCTTCAATGCCGATGACTGGATGGAGCCGAAGGAACAGCGCAAGATCGATCCCTTCATCCTCTACGGCATGGCTGCCGCCGACATGGCGCTTGCCGATGCGGACTGGCATCCTGAAACCGACGAGGACCAGATAGCGACCGGCGTTCTGATCGGCTCCGGCATCGGTGGTCTGGAAGGCATTGTCGAGGCGGGCTATACGCTTCGCGACAAGGGCCCGCGCCGCATTTCACCCTTTTTCATTCCCGGCCGTCTAATCAATCTTGTATCCGGCCAGGTATCCATCCGCCACAAGCTGCGCGGACCGAACCACGCTGTCGTGACGGCCTGCTCGACTGGCGCTCATGCCATTGGCGACGCTGCCCGGCTGATCGCGCTTGGCGATGCCGACGTCATGGTCGCCGGCGGCGCCGAATCGCCGGTTTGCCGTATCGCGCTTGCCGGTTTTGCCGCCTGCAAGGCACTTTCCACCCAGCATAACGACAATCCGGAAAAGGCCTCGCGCCCCTATGACCGCGACCGCGATGGTTTCGTCATGGGTGAGGGTGCTGGCATCGTCGTTCTGGAGGAGCTGGAGCACGCCAAGGCGCGCGGCGCGAAGATTTATGCGGAAGTGGTCGGTTACGGCCTTTCCGGTGACGCCTATCACATCACGGCGCCATCCGAAG
Source organism: Agrobacterium sp. DE0009 (assembly GCF_007680755.1). Lineage (NCBI taxonomy): Bacteria > Pseudomonadati > Pseudomonadota > Alphaproteobacteria > Hyphomicrobiales > Rhizobiaceae > Agrobacterium > Agrobacterium sp. DE0009. Next base: position 839,633 of record NZ_VEIU01000001.1, on the reverse strand, counting down.
ACGGCGAAGGCGCCTATCGCTGCATGTCGATGGCGCTGAAGCGGGCGGGCCTGACGCCTGATGATATCGACTACATCAACGCCCACGGCACCTCGACCATGGCTGATACGATCGAGCTTGGTGCGGTCGAGCGCCTTGTCGGCGAATCGGCATCGAAGATCTCCATGTCGTCAACCAAGTCGGCCACCGGCCATCTGCTCGGCGCCGCCGGTGCAATCGAGGCGATCTTCGCAACGCTTGCAATTCGCGACAACGTCGTTCCGCCGACGCTCAACCTCGACAATCCCGATGTTGAGACCAAGATCGACCTGGTGCCGCACAAGGCGCGCAAGCGACAGGTCAATGTGGCGCTCTCGAACTCCTTCGGCTTTGGCGGCACCAACGCCTCCCTCGTGCTGCGCCGTTACGAAGCCTGATTATCGCGGCGGCTGCGCCGCCGCTTTCGCGCCCTCCCACCGGGTGCTGACAGGACCGTTCCTTCCGTTGGAGGAACCTTTTGCGGCCTGCAAAAGCCGTTCCGGTTTTCGGGCCGATATTGTAGTCGTTTACAGGAGGCGGATGGCGGTTATCTCCAACCGCATGCTGCCTCCTCAACAGGCTTTGTCCGAAACGATGATCGCGAAGCCGAGCGATTGGCTTCACGATTTCTACATGTGGTGCAGGAAGACATTCCGAACCTGTTTTTGCCGCATTACCTGCGCAAAAAGCGCTGACAACGCCGAACTGAAAAGGACCGACGGTGAGCGACACGAACCAGAACAGCCAGGGACCATACGGACAGAACGGTTCGGCCGAAGGCAATCGCGGCCCGATCATCCCGAAATCCCCGACGGAAGCCTTGCGGCCGGAAAAAGTGCCCGCGCCGCCCAAGCGCTCGCGCAAGGCCCACGGCCAGCTTGTGATCTTCCTGAACTTCCTGATGACGCTTGCCGTCGCCGTCTGTGTGCTGGCTGTCGTGGCCTTCTATTACATGATCAATGCGTTTCAGGAGCCTGGTCCGCTCGAGACCAACACCCATTTCACCGTGCGCAATGGCGCGGGCCTCATCGAGATCGCCAACAATCTGGAGCGTAACGACATCATCTCCAACGCGCGCGTTTTCCGTCTGATGGCCGGCAGCTATCTGCAGAAGGACCAGACGCTGAAAACCGGCGAATATGAGATCAAGGCCGGCGCATCGATGAAGGATATTCTCCTCCTTCTCGAATCCGGCAAATCGATCCTTTATTCCGTGTCGCTGCCCGAGGGATTGACGGTCAAGCAGATGTTTGCCCGCCTTGCCGCGGACGAGGTTCTGGATGGTGAACTTCCTGCCACCTTGCCGCCGGAAGGCAGCCTGCGCCCGGATACCTACCGCTTCACCCGCGGCACCAAGCGCGAGGAAATCATCAATCAGATGAGTGCTGCGCAGGACAAGCTGATCGACATGATCTGGGATCGGCGCGATCCCGATTTGCCGATCAAGACCGTTGAGGAATTTGTGACGCTTGCCTCGATCGTCGAAAAGGAAACCGGCAAGGATGACGAGCGCGCCCATGTCGCGTCCGTATTCTACAACCGGCTGAAGAAGGGCATGCGCCTGCAATCGGATCCGACCATCATCTACGGCCTGTTCGGTGGTGACGGCAAGCCGGCCGACCGCCCGATCTACCAGTCGGATTTGCAGAAGCAGACGCCGTTCAACACCTATGTTATCAAGGGCCTGCCGCCGTCTCCGATCGCCAATCCGGGCCGGGCAGCGCTTGAGGCGGTCGCCAATCCATGGCGCACCGACGATCTCTATTTCGTTGCCGATGGCACGGGCGGTCACGTGTTTGCCAAGACGCTTGAAGAGCACAACGCCAATGTGCGCCGCTGGCGCAAGATCGAGGCTGAGAAAGCCGCGTCCGGCGCCAGTCCCGATGTTGTCGTTGATGGCCAGCCAGGCGGCGCCGAAGCGGAGAAACCCGCAAACAACTGATAATCATCACCCGGGCCTTGTCACAAACAGGGCCCGGTTTCGTATGGCATGACGGGGGTTAGCAGATATGACATTGCAATCGATGACCGGCTTTGCACGTAGCGAGGGGACGTCTGGCCGTCACCGCTGGGCGTGGGAATTGCGCTCGGTGAATGGCAAGGGACTGGATGTGCGCCTGCGCCTGCCAACCGGTCTTGAAGCACTGGAAACGGCCTTGCGTGAAATCGCAAGCGAGCATCTTTCGCGCGGCAATATTCAGGCAGGGCTGACGCTCGCGATTGCCGAGAACCGGCTGGAGGCCGTGATCAACCGGGATGCGCTCGCCGCCGTTCTGGCGCTCAAGCAGGAGCTTGGCGGTGTCGTTGACGACAAGCCGATGAGTTTCGATACGTTGCTGACGATAAGAGGCCTGGTCGATTTCCGCGAGGCGGAAGACGATGCGGACGCGCAGGCAGCGCGCAATGTGGATGTAGTCAACGGCTTTGCCCTGGCCGTCGAAAAGCTGAAGGAGATGCGGGAGCGGGAAGGCGCTTCGCTGTTCTCAATCCTGTCCGGCCATATCGACCGCATCGAGCAGCTTGCGGACATCATCGAACACGATCCTTCCCGTCAGCCCGAGCAGATCGCAGCACGACTTGCACAGCAGATCGCGCTGATCGGCGACGGCATGCATGGCCTCGACCGTGACCGCCTCCATGCCGAGGCAGCGCTGATCGCCACGAAGGCCGACCTGCGCGAAGAGATCGACCGGCTGCGCTCCCACGTGCAGGCTTCCCGCGAGCTGCTGGAGATCGGCGGCCCCGTCGGCCGCAAGCTCGATTTTCTTGCACAGGAATTTAACCGTGAGTCGAATACAATCTGTTCCAAATCGAACGCCAGTGCGGTAACCGCAGCAGGCATAGAACTGAAAGTGGTCATCGACCAGTTCCGCGAGCAGGTCCAAAATCTGGAGTAAACCCATGGCCCCGGCGAATATTTCTCCCGTTACGATTGCCCGCAGGGGGCTGATGCTGGTGATCTCTTCGCCGTCGGGCGCGGGCAAATCCACGATTGCGCGCAACCTGCTCGAAAAGGACAAAAACATCAGCCTTTCCGTCAGTGTCACGACGCGCGCGCGCCGGCAGAGTGAAATCGAAGGCATCCACTACAATTTCATCTCCAAGCGCGATTTCGAGCGTATGCGCGACAATGAGGAGTTGCTGGAGTGGGCCGAGGTTCACGGCAATTTTTACGGCACGCCGCGCGAGCCGGTGGAAGATGCCATGGCCGCCGGCCGCGACATGCTGTTCGATATCGACTGGCAGGGCGCCGAGCAGTTGCAGGACAAGATGAAGGCAGACGTCGTCTCGATCTTCATCCTGCCGCCGACCATGACCGAACTTCAGTCCCGCCTGCACCGCCGCGCCGAAGACACAGAAGACGTCATCAAGACCCGGCTTCTCAATTCCCGCGCGGAAATCGAGCATTGGCGAGACTATGACTACGTCATCCTCAACGACGATCTGCAGGCGGCTTTCGAGGCCGTCGAAGCCATCGTGAAAGCCGAACGCGTCCGCCGCGACCGCCGCCACGGCATGTTCGATTTCGTACGGTCATTGCTTGAGGAAGAGCCGAAGCTCTGAGAGAAGAATGAGGTTAGACTCTTGGGTTTATCGTCCCCGTGAAGACGATAATCATGACCGAAATCCTTGAACGATAGACAAAATGGGGCTACGTATATCCCATTGGGATATACGAGGGTCGAGGCATGGCCACGTCTACTGTATTTACAAGTAATCGCAGTCAGGCTGTCAGGCTGCCGAAGAACGTCGCTTTTCCAGACGACGTTCATAAGGTGGAAATCCTGAAAGTCGGCCTGACACGTATCATCGTACCCTATGGCAAGCGCTGGGACGACCTTTTTCTGACTGGTCCGCGTGTCACCGAGGATTTTCTGCCCAGTCGTGAAGAGCCGCCGTCGGAAGAGCGAGAAGCCTTCTGATGCTCCGATATATGTTGGACACGAACATCTGTATCTATGTGATGAAGACATACCCGCCTGATCTCCGGGACAAATTCAACAGTTTGGCGGACGAGTTATGTATTTCGAGCATCACGCTTGGCGAACTTTATTATGGTGCGGAGAAGTCGGCCCGGCGGCATGATAATCTGAACGCTGTCGAGAACTTTTGTGCTCGGCTTGAGGTCCTGCCTTTTGCAGAAAAAGCCGCCTCGCATTACGGTCAGATCAGGGCAGAGCTTGCCAGAGCGGGCACCCCCTGTGGGGCTCACGATATGCAGATTGGCGGTCATGCCCGTAGCGAAGGCTTGATTGTGGTGACCAACAACATGCGCAAGTTCGTGCGCATGCCCGGTTTACGGGTTGAAAACTGGGTCTAGTTCGAAGACCTGAATTACAGCGCGTTCGCCAGCGTCACGAATTCCTCCACCGACAGCGTTTCCGCCCGGCGTGTGGGATCAATTCCGGCCTTCTCCAGCAGCGCCTCGCCGCCGAGGCTCTTGACACTCTGGCGCAGCATCTTGCGGCGCTGGCCGAAGGCTGCCTCTGTCACCCTTTCAAGCTTGGCGACGTCGCAGGGCAGGGGCTTTTCTTTCGGTAACAGATGCACAACGGTCGACGTGACCTTGGGTGGGGGGCTGAAGGCCTGTGGCGGGACGTCGAAGGCCATTTCGGCGACGGTGCGCCAGCCGGCGAGGACGCCAAGGCGGCCATAGTGATTGTCGCCTTCTTCAGCGACGATACGCTGGCCCACTTCCTTCTGGAACATCAACGTCATGGATAGCCAGAAGGGTGGCCAATGCTTCGGCAGCAACCAGTTGACCAGCAACTGCGTGCCGACATTATAGGGCAGGTTTGCGATGATGCGCACCGGCTCGCCCGTGGGGAGAAGTCTCTCGAAATCTGTCTTCAGTGCATCACCCTCGATGACCTCGAGACGCCCGGGATAATGGGCTTCGATTTCGGCGAGGGCAGGCAGACAGCGGCTATCGCGCTCGATGGCAATCACCTTCTTTGCACCGAGTGAGAGAATGGCGCGCGTCAGACCGCCAGGGCCGGGACCGACCTCGATGACTGTCACACCGTCGAGTGGACCGGCTGTGCGGGCGATCTTCTGGGTGAGGTTGAGATCGAACAGGAAGTTCTGACCGAGTGACTTCTTCGCGTCGAGGCCATGGCGCTGAATGACATCGCGCAGCGGCGGCAGTCCGTCGATGGCCGCCATTATGCGCCGACCCGGCTGCGGGAAGCGATTTCACCGGCCATCCTCAGTGCCGCGACGAGGCTCGCCTCGCTCGCAATCCCCTGTCCGGCAATGCCGAAGGCAGTGCCATGGTCGGGCGAGGTGCGAATGAACGGCAGGCCGAGCGTGACATTGACCGAATCGTCAAAGCCGAGCGCCTTGGCGGGGATGAGCGCCTGATCGTGATACATGCAGACCGCCACGTCATAACGCTTGCGGGCGGCGTCGTGGAACATGGTGTCGGCGGGCAGGGGGCCGAAGGCGTCGATGCCGTCCTTTCGCAGCCTGATGGTCGCGGGGTGGATGATATCGCGGTCCTCAGTGCCGAGGGCGCCATCTTCGCCCGCATGCGGATTAAGACCGGCGACGGCCAGACGTGGCGCGGCGATCCCGAATTTTTCCCGAAGGTCGGTATCGATAATGCGGCAGGTGGTTACGATCAGTTCCTCCGTCAGCGCTGTCGGCACATCCTTGAGTGGGATATGGATTGTGACAGGCACGACGCGAACCTTGGGCCCCGCGATCATCATGACCGGCGTCACCGCTTTCCCCGTCTGGCGCAGTGCCAGATCGGCCAGAAACTCCGTATGGCCGGGAAATCCGAAACCTGCCTCGTAAAGCACGGATTTCGCAATCGGATTGGTGACGACGGCGGCTGTCCTGCCTTCAATCGTCAGCGAGACGGCGGTTTCGATGGCCTTGATCGTCGCATGGGCTGCACCGACATGCGGCTGCCCTGCCTGTACCTCGAAGCCCACCGGAAGGGGAAGAACGGGGAAGGCGCGCTCAAACACCTCGATGGCATTGTCCGCCTCACAGGTCTCGATATTGATCTCAACGCCGATGAGCGCCGCGCGGCTTGCCACCACATCGGGATCACCGATGAAGACGAAGGGGGGCACGCCGTTCTGCTGCCGTCTCGCCCAGGCGGTAATGGCGATATCGGGACCGATACCGGCTGGATCGCCCTGTGTCAGGGCAAGCGGCAGGGATGCATGTGTCACGGAAAGACCCGGATTTCGTATCAATATCAGGTATTGACGATCTGCGCCTTCTTGCGCAGCTCATCCATATATTTCTTTTCGTTCGGGTTTTCGCCGTCCTTGGCCTTCATCAGGTCTTCGGCCTTGAAGACCATTTCAGCCGCATAATCGTCGGAGACCTGACGCTGCTTGCAGATGGCGAGATATTCGACGCCTTTTTCGGTCACGCGCGTGCCGGTGGTGCCGCCTTCCTTGGCCTTCTCGACCAGCGCCTTCCATTCTTCCGGAAGTTCCGGAGCAAGGATGCGGCCCAGGTCCTTGATGGCGACATCGCGCATCGTTGCGGCAAAGCTTATTGCCTGGTCACAACCGGGATAGCGCTTACGCGATGCTTCAGCTTCGGCCTTACGTTTGCCGGTAATGGCGTTGCGTTTGGCTTCCGGGATGACAAAGATAACCTGCTGCAGGAAGTATTCCGTCGTGACGGGCTTTTCGCCGCGTTCCTTCAGGCGGGTCACCAGATCCTGGTTCGACATCTTGCCGCGTGCGCCATATCGGGCATTCACGAGGCGCGGCCAGCTCATCTGAACGGCGATGAAAGACTTGAAGTGGTCGGCGCCCACACCGGCCTTCGCCAGGATCTGGGTCAGCTGGTCCGGCTTCATCTTGTTGTTGGCGGCAAACCGCGCGAAGGCGGCATCGACATCCTGCGTGCTGACAGACATTTTGACGCGGGCGATTTCTTCGCGCTTCAGCGCTTCGTCAACGAGTTGATCGCGCGCTTTTTCGTTGAGATTGCCGGACTGGCGCTGCAACTTCAGGAAGGCGACGCGCCTTGCAATGTCATCATTGGTGATGGGGGTCTTGTTGACGACGATCTTGACGGTGCTGTCGGCGAAGGCCTGGCCGGCAGAGGGCACAATGGCCATGGGAACGGCGAAAATCGCAAAGGCAAACGCAGCGCCACGCAAAGCCGACTTTCCGAAATTCATCATCTGTTTCTCCCTTGTGTCGGAGAGGGTCCTTGCCCTCTTCCGCCAGTCTGTTCCGTCCGAAGCGGGAGCCGCAGCATCCCGGCATTTCAGAGTTGCACCTGTGCACCCGCACCGCGAATTCGCGACGTATATATCACCGCGATCCGCACCACGGCAATGTCTTGGTACGTTGAAAGAAAAACCTTGAAGGTTTCAAGTTTTGGCGGACAATGGCCTGTTGTTGCGGCGAAACCGTGACTTTACTGGTAAAATGAAAACGGCGGGTCACGATACTGCCTGACCCGCCGTCAATTTCAGTAATTGTTCGGCTTCCAGCCAATATCCATCTCATTCCAGTCCTCGTTGGCCGAGCCGACACTGATGTCGCCCAGCGTGCGGAAGGCCAGACGGGCATTGATCGACCAGTCATTGGCGGCCTGTCGGCTGGAATTGATGTTGCCTTCGTCTGAATAGCTGACGGTCAGGATCGTGCACTCATCCTGATAGGCAATGCCGATCCGGCGCTCAGCGGCAAATTTGCCGTTGATATCATAGTTGATGGCGCCGAACAGAGACCAGTTGTCGTCCATCCGCAGGGAGCCGGATGCCTGAATGATATCGCGGTCTTCGTTATAGCCGTATTTTGGCTGTGCCTTGACCTGCGTATAGCTCAGCCTGCCGTTGATACGGCGATCCGAATAGCTGATGCCCGTTTCCGACCGGTTGATTTCGAAATTGTCCTTGTCGAGCCGCAGGCTTGAGGACAGTGACAGCCCGATCGGTGCGTCGAAAGCGGCCATGGCGACGTAATCCGAACGATCGGATTCGAGGCCGGAATCGGCGCCGACGTTCAACAGATCGTAGGAAGCGAAGGAATTTTCGCCCGCCAGATGGAAGGATTGGCCGGCAATGGCGCGAACACCGTAACCATTGTTGAATGTGCCGTTGTAACGGAAGCCGAGATTGGCGCGCGTGCCGCCTTCGATCCGGTCGAAACCGGAGAACTTGTCGCGTTCAAACAGGTTGGTAGCGTCAAACACGAAGGCCTGCGAATCTTCGTTCGGAAGACGGCCGGCATATTGTTCGTTCGGACGCACGAAAATCTGCGCGATCGGCTCGATCACGTGGCTGCTGTTGAGCGCCGTGAACAGCCAGGGATAACGCACTTCGAGACCACCGGTGACCATGCCGCGCAACGCCGCATCATCATGGATCGTGCCTTCATAGGCGTAGGAGGTGCCACCAGAGGTAAAGCTTGCCGCCGTCATGTCAGTCCACAGCGCATCGCCGCGCGCCGCGAAGATCGGCGTGATCTGCAGGCCGCTATCCATGGTGATGGTGCGCTTCCACTCTGCTTCAGTGGTCCAGCGCGTGTAGGAACCTTCCAGGCCGTTGAAGCGCGGGTAGCCGCCCATCGCGTAGGAATCCTGCGTCGACCGGCTGATGCTCGTGAAGTTGGTCGTCAGCGACAGTTCGCCGCCATAGACCGGATCCGGCAGGAAGTAACGATAATCGACAGCCGGGTGAACGATCGCCTGCTTGCGCTCCTTCAACTCGGAATTATCGGTGTCCTGAACGTTGAAATAGTAACCGCGTGCGTCGAAACTGTTACGCTCGCTGGTTCCACTCAGATAAATCTGGTTGGTCTGGACGTCGTTCTTGTAGCCCTTCAGGCTGTATGTCCGCGAGAAGTTGTTATCGGACTGGACCATCGCGTCCCAGCCGAAGGCCCAGCGCGGATTGATGCTGAAGTCGGCCTTGCTCGCAACCATGCCACGCTGATCGTTCAGCGCGTCGCTGGTGCCGGCGATGAAGGTTTCCGAAGACTGCTGGCTGATGCCGGCAATCGTCAGCGTGTGCATGCCGGTCTCGAAGCGCTGGCGCAGCTCGGCCTGCAGCAGCAGTCCCTGCTTGGTATAGTAGGTCGGCGTGATCGTCACGTCGGAGGTGTCGGAGAGAACCTGGAAATAGGGCACGCCGAAACCGAAGCCGAGCTTGTTCGTCATGCTCATCTGCGGAAACAGGAAACCGGACTTCCGCTTCACCGTGTTGTCCGGAACGGTCAGGAACGGCACATAGGCAATCGAATGGCCGAAGAGCTGCAGGCGGGCCTTTTCCAGCCGCACCGTGTGGGTCTTGCCGTCCTGAATGACGCGCTCGGCCTTCACCTGCCACAGCGGCGCCTTTTCGGGGCGCTGCGCGCAGGGCAGACAGGCGGTGTAGACGCCATTGTTCAGCACCATGACATCGCCTTCGAGACGCTCGGCGCTCTCACCGGCAATGCGGGTGTTGTCCGTGGTCTCGACGCGCAACGCATTGACGAAGCCCTGACCGAAGTCGTCGGTCACGTCCATCTCGTCGGCATAGATCTTGTTGCCGCCCGGCTCGACCAGCTCGATGTTGCCATGGGCAATCACGCGGCCTGTCTGCTGGTTATACTCGACCTGCTGGGCAACCATGCGGTAGCCCGAATATTTCATCTGCACGACGCCCTTCGCGATGACGCGCTGGGAATCACGATTATAGGTCAGTTCATTTGCTGTAAGCAGGAGTTTCGAATCGTCTTGGCTTGCCGACGCGAGCAATCCATCCTGGCCGAAAGCGACCGGGCTGGATGCCAAATACGCGCACACAGCGGCACCTGTCAGAAGGGCCGTCCAAAGCCGCCTGATATTCCCGCGGTCAATTACCGCCACTAGCCGTCCTCCTGATGAAGCAGAATAGTTGCCCCCAATGCCAACGCCACGACGACTGGAACCCAGACCGCGACGGTGGGAGGGACAACGCCACCACTCCCGAATGCCCTTACGAGCACGGTTACTACATAAAGCACGAAGCCGGAAACGATTCCACCCAGAATCACGGAGCGCGACTGGGCGAAGCGGCTGAACTTTAATGAAACGGTCGCGGCGATCAAGGTCATCGCAACCAGAAGCAGGGGCGTCGATAGCAGGAAATGATACTGCGTCTCAAGCGCCTTTGAAGATAGTCCAAAGGACTTTGCGACTTCGATCTTGTGAGAAAGATCAAAGAAAGCAACGGTTTCCGTCTGCGTCATGCGCTCCTGGACGAATTCCTGTCTCAGATTGGTACTGATCTGCATGCTGTCTTGCCGAACTGGCACATGTCCCGCGCGGGTTTCCGAAACCCCGTTAAGAAGCCAGTAACCATCTTCTAATTTAGCGGACTTCGCATCCTTCCGTGAGACGATGTTGCCGTCCTTGTCGAGGTCGATAAGAACCACGTCGAGAAGCAGCGTTCCGTTGTCCTCGAAGCTCTTGGCGCCGATGATCGTATCCTTGCCGCCGCTCGACTGACGCATCCAGGGAATGATCTGCTGTTGTCGCCCGCCGCCCTGCTCGTTGCGCAGCCCGGCTTCCATTGCCAGCGACTTGTTCTGGCCCCAGGCGGCGATCGGGTTAAGAACGAGCACCGAGAGAATGCCGATGAATATGGCGCCAAGCACGAAGGGCAGGATGAATTGCCAGGCGGAAATGCCAGCGGCGCGCGTCACCACCAGTTCGTAACGCCGGTTGAGCGAGATGAGCGTCGTCATGCCGACGAAAAGCGCAATGAAGGGTATCGTCTGCTGCAGGATCAATGGCAGCCGAAGCGCAGTCAGGCCGAGGGCGGCGGGAACGGAATAGCCGGGCAGGCCGGACATGCGACGTGCGGTCTCGCTAAAATCGGCAAGGTAGATGATTGAGGACACGCCAATCACGAACCAGATGGCGGTCACGAGATATCGTTTCAGGAAATACCTGGCGAGCGTATTGAAGATCATGCGTTGCCGCTCCCCGAATTGCGCGCCAGACGGCTGGAGAAGAGGCGGCGCAGACGACCCGTCACGTCGGTTACCACCTTCGGCATTTTCGGTTTGCGGCCGGTAATCAGCACGAAGGCAGCCGCAGCACCGCTAAGGCCGGGGACGGCATAAACCAATGGAATAAACGCCACGCTCTGCTTCACCTGATTGGTAACGTAAAACCCGAGCCAGCGCAGCACGAAGGCCGTCACCAGGGCCGCGACCATCGGATGCATGCGCGCCTCGCGGTGCGAGCGGGCATCGGCGGCAATGACGAGGGAAATCAGCGCGAAGGAAAAGGCGAACATCCAGTCCGACAGGCGTTTGTGCAATTCGCTTCGGAAGGTTTCCGGCGACCGCTTGTAGCTGGCATTATTCTCGTCTGGCGACAGCAGGAAGCCGAGGCTGGCATCGCCAGGGGACAGTGAGGGCTCCGAATCCTGCTTTTCCGACATGGTGGACAGATCGAACGCATAGGACAGGAACTTGACGATCGATACCTTGCCGTCGGGCGTCTTTTGCTGCACTTCGCCGTCGCGCATTGTCAGCGACGTGCCGCTTTCATCGATCATGCCTTCCTTGGCATAATAGATGAGATCGAAATTCGGATCGCGGCGGTCAGCGACGAACAGGCCCTTGAGAATACGACCCTGGCGCTGCGCAATCTGCACGTACAGACCGTCCTGAATGGTGCGGAAGGTCTTCTCCTCGATCACCGAGGAAAGGAGGTCGGCATAAGCGGCTGCGACCATCTGGCGGGCCGAATTGCGGGCAGGCGGCTCGATGAAATTGGTGATGGTGAAGGACAGTGCGCTCAGTACGGCGGCGAGAATGAGAACGGGGCGATACATCACCGAGCGCGGCGCACCGGCCGCATCGATGATCGCCAGCTCGGAATCATTATTCATCGTCGTGAAGATCTGGGTAATGCCGATGACCAGCGCAAAAGGAAGCACCACGGGAATGAGCGTGGGCAGGATCATCGTCGCGAGCGCCATGAAGGAGCCCATCGACTGACCCGTATCGGTCACGAGATTGATTCTCTGGAGAACCTGGATGGTCCAGATGATGGCCAGCACCGGCAACAGCGCGACCAGAAACATCTGCGTTGTCCGCCGCAGGATATAGTTCTCGAGAAGCTTCATTCGGCCCTGTTCGACATTGTTTTTTCGCGCGATCGCTCGCCGAGTTTCCGCTTATCTAATCGCATCGTTTGCAATTGGCTATTCCGGCAGGCTCACAAATATGTCTTGCACGATTATTTTTCCTTCGCCTGTGTCTTTTTGTGGAACAAGCTGTCGGTTTCATGACGTGAATTCCCATTCCACAAAAATGCCTTTCCTTTAACGACTGTGGGGCTTTAAAGAATGCAAGGCTTGCGCCCCCGGCCGAAAAGGCCATGATCGGCGCACCATGAAAATTGACCAGGAAGAGCAGAAAACCATGTCCGCCAAATTCGATATTTCTTTCGCCAACGCCGCCTCACTGGAAAATGCATTGGCCATCGCGTTGCAGGCCTCGGGTGAGGGGCAGGCCGTTGCCGGTGCTTCGCAGGCTGACCCGGCCAGCGTGATCGAAAGGGCAGCGAAGATCGCCGGTTTTTCCGCAAAGGCCATGACGACGCTCGATATTATCGCGCCGCAGGGCTCGAGCGCCGACCGTTTGCTTGTCATCGGTCTTGGCAAACCGGCAAAGCTTGCTGCGCACGACTGGCTGCGCGCTGGCGGCACTGCGGCTGCCCATTTCAAGAAGGCGGAGAAGGTCGTCATCTACCTGGATGCGCCGGGCGTCGAGGTTGGCGGACAGGCGGCTGGCGATTTCGCGCTTGGCCTGATGCTGCGCGCCTATAGCTTCGATGCCTACAAGACCAAGAAGAAGTCGGACGACGAGAAGGCACCGAAAAAGGTCGACGTCATCATCGTCACCGCCGCTCATAAGGAGGCCGAGAAGGCCTCCGCCGCGGCGGAAGCTGTCGCCGGAGGCGTTATTCTCGCGCGCGATCTCGTCAATCTGCCGCCGAACGTTCTCGGACCTGTCGAATTTGCCGAGAAGGCTGAAGAGCTGCGCAAGCTTGGAGTCGAGGTTGAAGTCCTCGGGGAAAAGGAACTGAAAAAGCTTGGTATGAACGCGCTTCTTGGCGTGGCGCAGGGGTCTGCCCGTCCGCCGCGGCTGGCAGTGATGCAGTGGAACGGCGGCTCCAAGAAGGATGAGCCCATCGCCTTCGTCGGCAAGGGCGTCGTTTTCGACACCGGTGGGATTTCGCTGAAGCCCGGCCTCAATATGGAAGATATGAAGGGCGACATGGGTGGTGCTGCGGCCGTTACCGGACTGATGCACACGCTGGCTGCCCGCAAGGCCAAGGCAAACGTGATCGGCGTCATCGGCCTTGTCGAGAACATGCCCGACGGCAACGCCCAGCGCCCCGGCGATATCGTCACCTCCATGTCCGGCCAGACCATCGAGATCATCAATACGGATGCGGAGGGTCGGCTGGTTCTGGCAGACGCGCTCTGGTACACCAAGGAGCGCTTCAACCCGAAATTCATGATCAATCTCGCGACGCTCACGGGCGCCATCACCGTGGCGCTCGGCAACCTGCAGGCCGGCCTGTTCTCCAATGATGACGAATTGGCCAGCCGGCTCGCGCAGGCAGGCGAGGTGACGGCGGAAAAACTGTGGCGCATGCCGCTGCACAAGGATTACGACAAGATCATCGATTCCAAATTCGCCGACATGAAGAACAGCTCGGGCCGCCTGGCGGGCTCCGTCACGGCCGCGCAGTTCCTCAAGCGCTTCGTGGGCGACACGCCATGGGCGCATCTCGACATCGCCGGCACGGCCATGGGCTCACCGCTGACCGAGATCAACCAGTCATGGGGCTCGGGTTACGGTGTACGTCTTTTGAACGAACTCGTTCGCGCCCATTACGAAGATTGAAACGAGCGGAGCGGCACGCCGGGGCATGACGGAAATCCTGTTCTATCACCTGACGGAATCGAAGCTGGAGGACGCGCTGCCGTCTTTGCTCGAGAAATCGCTGGAGCGCGGCTGGAAGGTCGCGGTCCAGACGGTGGATGAGGACCGGCGGGATTTTCTAGACACGCATCTGTGGACCTTTCGGGACGACAGCTTCCTGCCGCACGCCACCGATTCGGCCCCCGGACCGGAGAGCCAGCCGATTCTCCTAACGGCATCAGACGAAAACGCCAATGCAGCGGGCGTCCGCTTTCTCGTCGATGGTGCGGAGCCGCCTACGGTGGAGGCCTATGAGCGCGTCGTCTTCATGTTTGACGGCTATGACGCCTACCAGCTGGAAATGGCGCGAAATCACTGGAAGAGGCTGAAAGCGGAGGGACACGCACTGACCTACTGGCAGCAGTCGCCGGAAGGCCGCTGGCAAAAAAAAGCGTGATCGAATGGCAGGTTGCGGATTTGTAGTTATTGGTTTTATACGCAAATAGACCGGCAACAATTTGCACGTGGCGCCGACCGGCGGTTTTTGCATTATGCCCCGCTGGGAAACCCGCAAGCAGACGGTCATTTCGGATGCGGATCTGTTGATTCTGCTCAAGGCAGGTTCGGCGGATAAACAGCAGAGGACACGAAGTATGGGACAGGCAATTTCACGGCCAGACGGCGAAATGGAGCGTCTGGTTGCTGTGCGGTCGATCATGCCTTTCAAGAATGCCGAAATGCCGGAATTGAAGGTGCTGTCGCAATTGGGGCAGGGGATCTTCGGGGTGTCCCGTGCGGCGATCCATATTGTTGACGAGGACTGGCTTCATATTGCCGAACAGGCGGGAATGGAGCTGTCGGAATGCCCGCGCGACCTGTCGATCTGCACCCGCGTCGTCAGCAGGAAAGATGTGGTGGTTATCGCTGACCTGACGAAGCATCCGGATTTTCGTTTCATGCCCTATGTGAAGGGCGGCCCTGAACTGCGTTCCTATGCCGGTGCGCCGATCGAGCTGGAGCCGGGTCTTGTGGTCGGCTCCTTTTGCCTGGTCGATACCGAGACGCGGGAATTTTCGCAGGCGGAAATCGATAGTCTGAGAGGCTTTGCCCTGCTGGCCGCTGCGCTTCTGCGGCTCCAGAAAGCCAATTTCACGATGAGCCTCGCTGAACGGGAACTGCGTGACGCGGCGATGACCGATCCGCTGACGGGATTTTATAATCGCAAGGCTCTGGATGCGGTTGTCGACAGCCAGCTGGGCCTCGCCCTGCTTGCAAACCAGGCCTTCGGCGTCCTCTATCTTGATCTCGATGGTTTCAAGACCATCAACGACACGCTGGGCCACCCGGCGGGTGATCGTGTGCTGACGGAGGCCGCGGCGCGCATCCGTGACGTGATCCGGGACGAAGATATCGTGGTGCGAATGGGCGGTGATGAATTCGCGATTTTCATACCCCCACCGAGCAGCGCCGCGATGTTGAATGGAGTGGCGGAGCGGCTGCTGGCCGCTTTCCGCAATCCTTTCGATATTGACGGGCAAGAGGTCAGCGCGCGTCTCAGCATCGGCGGTGCACTGGCCCCGCAGGCAGGCACGGACCGCGCCACGCTTCTGCGCAGTGTCGACGAAGCGCTGTATCAGGCCAAAAAATCCGGGCGCGACCGCTTCGTCAGCCGCGCCCTGTGATGCCTGGCATTTCGAGAGACGTTTTCTTTTCTCAGTCGTAGAAAGAATCTACGAATTTGTGACGGCCGAGCAGGAAAGCGTCGGCCACATGAGTCAGCGGCGCAAGATCGACGTCGGAGCGGCCCGCTTTGATGATTTCCGAGAAGCGCTCGTAAAGGGCGGGATATTCCCGCTCCGGCTGCGACAGCTTTTCTTCCCCGTCGATCGAGAGCTTCGCGCCGCCTTCAGACAACACCATCTGCCCGGCTGCGGTTTCCGCGACGATATCCCAGCTCTGCTTGCCGGTCTGGCGCCAGTCGAACTCGGCATGGACGGGGGTTTTCAGGACGTCGGAGAAGTGCAGGTCAGCTGCGATCGGGGCGTCGCGGTTCTCCGGGAATTCGAGCGTTGCCTTGGTGAGGAACAGCGCATGCGGCAGGATGTGCGTGATGATGGAAAGCGCATTGATGCCGGGGTCGAACACGCCGAGACCGCCTGCCTGCCAGATCCATTCCTGGTTCGGGTGCCAGTGGCGAACATCTTCTTTCCAGATGACGTGAACGCTATTGATCTTCGTAGACCCCAGAAACGCCTTTGCGGCCTCGACTGCCGGCGCATAGCGCGAGTGCCAGCTGGCAAATAGCGACAGGCCCTTGGTATCGGCAAGCCGAACGAGGTCCTGTACTTCCGATAAAGTGGCGCCAGGCGGCTTTTCGAGGAAGACGTGCTTGCCGGCATTCAGAGCGGCATGAGCGGCCTCATAGCGATATTGCGGCGGCATGCACAGGGACACGGCTTCGATATCAGCCACAGCCTCGAGCATCGCTTCGATCGTGCCGAAGGAAGCAACCCCCTCGACTGTGCCGTGGCGGCTTGCGGTGCAAATCAATTCGAAATCGGGATTGCCGGAAATGGCCGGAAGGTGCTGGTCGCGAACGATTTTGCCGACGCCGACGATGGCAAGCTTTGTGGCTGACATGGAATGAACCTGTTGCAATGCTGTCTGGGATAAAGTGTGACTTTTTACCGATTTCTAGCAGAAACGATTAAAGGAGCAAGGCGGTCGTCTCACCAGCGCAATCTTTTTCAGTCCTGTAACTTCATAACAAATCTGGTGTGTTGGATTACTGTCCGAATTCGGTATTGGAAAAATAAAGTAGAAAATAAAAATATTGAAGTTATAAGTTGAATTCTTAAGTCAGATTCCAAGATAAAAACCAGCGAATATTAGAAGTTGAGACGTTATTTTAGAATATAATAGAATGTCGTGGAGGGCAGGTGATTTCCGGTTTGTTTAGAGGTGACCGTTCGCCGGGCTTTGCTCAGAAAGTCAACGAAAGCAGCCATCAGTTCAATACATGGGGGCTGATTTTCGGTGCCGTTCTCTATGATCTGTACATTTTCGTCGACATGACACTCGTGCCCGAGATCATCTGGCTTGATTTGATCGTCCGTCTGGTGGTCATCACGCCGGTGTTGTTCCTTTATTTCCCCATTCGGCATTATGCGCTTCAGGCGCGACCGGATGCGGTGGTGCATGAGGTTCTTCATGCCATCGGCTGCATGGTCGTTGTCGGATCCATCATGTTCATCTACGCCAACGCCCGGACCTCGTCGGCGAGCGAATATTACATGGGCATCGTCACCGTCGTCCTCTACATGAACACGATACACCGGCAGCCCTTTCCAGTGGCTTTGCTTGGCACCGCTGGCTGCATGACGGTTTTCATCATTGGCATGGACTATGTCACGGTCACGAGTGAAGTGGCCAAGGTTCCGGCAATCATGTGCTCCATCGGTATCAGCGCCGTCTCGCTGTTTGCGGCCTATCGCATCGAGAAGGTGGAGCGAAGGGATTATCTGGCGTCGCTGCGTGAAAAGACATTGCTGCAGCAGATTCAAACCGCAAACCACGAACTTCAGCGAATCTCCAATACCGACCAGCTGACCGGCATCCGCAACCGGCGCAGCTTCGACGAGGCCGTGCGTGAAATCTCGGGCAGCGACGGGCCGCGCGCACTCATCCTTCTCGATGTCGATTATTTCAAGAATTACAACGATTCGGAGGGGCATGTGGCAGGAGACGACTGTCTGCGCAGGGTCGCCGGAAGGCTGCGCGGCACGCTGCGCAAAGAAGACGGCGACAGACGTTTCATCGCCCGCTACGGCGGCGAGGAATTCGTGGTTCTTCTCGACGATTGCGTCGTCGCAGCTGCAATCAGGATCGCCGAAAGACTGAGACTGGCCGTCATTGATGAGGCCATTCCCCATCCGAGCCGCCCCGACGGCCGCAATGTCGTCACCGTCAGCCTAGGTGTTGCGGTCTCCGAAAGCAGCACGGAACTCATCGACGAGACGCTCAGGCGGGCAGATATGGCGCTCTACGAGGCAAAACGTCGAGGCCGTGACCGCCTGGTGCTTGACCCCGGGCGGAAAGCCGCGATGGCCGGGCCGCCGGAACTGGGCTGCATGAAGCCCCGTGACTCGTCATCGAATGGCAGAGATGTGGGGACGGAATGTGACGTTGGGCGGAGCGGCATTTGACAAGGTTTCGCGATGGAACGCGGTGGCGGGGACAATCAAGGAGGAAGTGCAGATGATGGAAACGATTGTTGCTCAGGCCGCGGCATCCGTTGCGGAATTGCCGTTTCTCCTGCTTCAGGCGGCCGCCGTCGTTGGCATGATTTCGATGCTGATCCTGCTGCGCCGAAACATCGCTCTCGAAGACCCGCGTTATAAAATTTATTACGGCATTGTTTTTGGCGTTGCCGGTTTTCTGCTGACCCTCCTGGTCTCCGAATTCATCAAGTTGCCCTCCAAACCGTACATCCGCTCGGACCTGCTGTTCCTCGCCGGCGTTTTGGGCTCCTGGCAGGGCGGGTTGATCACACTGGTACTGGTTGCGGCCGGCCGTCTCATCATCGGCGGCCCGGTTCTGTTTTTCTCCGCCCTGCAGGATATGGCTGTCGTCTCGACTTGCGGAATTCTGATGTACGGCTGGATGCGCCGCCGCCGCCTGACGGATCTGAAAGCAGGCGATGTCGTCACGGTTTTTGCGGCGCGATTCGTCTGCGTCCTGTTTGCCATCTACCTTTCTTATCTTCTTGGGCTCGTGGATCAGGCGCTGTTCTTCAGTGCGGTCGGCCGTCGCACGCTTGGGGCCGTGGCGGTCGGCCTGCCGATGATTGCATGCCTCTTCATCCTCCTGCGGAGCGAGGCGGGGGCGCGGGAAGAGCAGAAAAAGCGGGAGGCGGCGGCGCGAACCGATCCTCTGACAGGCCTGCCCAACCGGCGCGCCCTGAAAGACCATATTGAAACCATCATGCTGCAGGCGCCGGCGGTTCCGCATGCTCTCGTCCTGATCGAAATCGTCAACATCGCCGATGTCGCCGCCTACGAAGGGGAGGATTGGGGCGATCACTTCTGGCCGCGGCTGGCGCAGGAAATCTGCGGCGGCAACGATGGTCTGCTTTCCAGTGCCGATATGCCCGCCTGTTTCATGTTCGGGGATACGACGCTCGCGATCGTGATGCAGGGCGTTTCGCTGGAGAAATCGGAAAACGCGCGGCTGATAATGCGCCTGCACGACGGGCTGAGTGCGTATTCCCGTGCAGCGGCGGCGGGTCCGGTTCCGCATCTCAAGATCGGTGGGGCCAATCTCGATGTGCTTTCCCAGCGCAACGTCGCCTCCTTCCTCCGCCACTTGAGCCTTGCTCTGGCAGGCAGCGATCATCCCATTCAGATATTTCCTTTTTCGCTGGCTGAAAAAGCGACGCGGGACGAGGATGTGCGGCGGATGTTGGTCGACTGGATCGAAACCGGAAGGCCACCGATTCTCTACCAGCCGAAGTTTGAAATGTGTAATCGCCGCATGATTGGCGCGGAAGCGCTGTTACGCGCCACCGACGGTCGAGGGCAGGCGCTTTCGCCCTATTACGTTCTGGAGATCGCGCAGCGGCACAGGCTGCTTGCGGATTTTGAGTGGGCGACGGTCGAAGCCGTGGTTAGAGACCTCTGCAATCTGCGCGGGCTCGACGAGGATTTTCACCTGTCGGTGAACATTTCCGCTTCATCCTTTGCCTCGGATCGTTTCGCGGATCGTGTCGTGACGCTGTTGAACCGCATGGCGGTGCCGACGCACCGCCTGTCGATCGAAGTGACGGAGATGAGCAAGATACCGACCAATGACGTCGTGCAGCGCAATTTCGACACGCTGGTGGCCGCGGGGGTACGGCTGGCACTGGATGATTTCGGCACGGGTTATGCGGCGCTCACGCTCCTTGCACGGTTTCCCTTCGAAGAGGTCAAGATCGACCACTGGATGACCTCGCGCATGGACCAGGCGCGGTTCAGGGAGGCGATTGCGCTCGCCTTCGAAAGTGCCGAACGCTATGGCGCGAAGCTGGTGACCGAAGGCATCGAAACGGAGGAGCAGAGCAAGCTCTTGATGCAGATGGGTATTCGCTTCGGTCAGGGCTATCTTTATTCTCACGCCGTTCCGTTTGACCGGTTGAAGCCGCTCAGCCAAGTCGCCTAGCACCGTGCTCCGAAATGGCCATGTTCGTTGTGTACAAGCCGGCCAATGAGGGCCTGCTGACCATGGATGACCGGCTCGTCGTCCAGACTGGCGGTCTACCTGTCAAGATCGGCGGTCCTCGTTGGCGGCATCGGCGTCGGCGGTGCACCATCGGGCGCCATCGACACCGAAGCGCCCGCGAAGGTCTGAACGCCATCGGCGCGAAGTCAGCAACGTCGATGGCGCGGCGGCTTCCAGCAAGGCCGCTGGCCGCGCGAGCGATCTGAGACCTTTGTGGTGGGGATCGGCCATCGGTGGCGGGAGAAGTCTTACGGCGACCGGCAGCGCGAAAGCCTGCTTCCCTTTCTTCCGGCCTGAGCCGGAATTCAGGCGGTGCTCGCCTGCGTGGCGGAAAAATTCCTCCAGCCAAAGGATTTATGCTGTCTGGGTGCCGGACTAAACCAGCCATGACGGACGTAAAAATCTGCGTACGACTTCACCGTCGGAATGCTGCAGCCGGGCCAAGTGCGGTCCGGCTCGAAGCTCGGACCCCAGCGTCAGCCCGCCATGGCTTCCTCATATTCGCTGGAAAGCAGCAGCCATTGCTCCTCCGCATCGGAAAGCTTGGCAGCGGCTTCCCCGCGTTCCTTCACTTTCTGCGCGGCCTTCGCAGGCGCCTTTTCGTAAAGGGCAGGGTCCGCCAACTCCTTGTCGAGCGACTGAATCAGTTTCTCAAGCTTTGACGTCAGGGATTCGATTTCGTTGATCTTTTTCTTCAGCGGGGCAAGCTGGGCGCGCTTTTCGGCACTGGCCTTGCGTTGATCTGCCTTCGATGCCTGATCGGCAGCAGCCTCTGTCTTGTCTTCCTTCTTCCTGCCGGAGGAAACCACGAGATCGCGATATTCCTCCATGTCGCCTTCGAAAGTCTTGACCGTACCATCGGCGACCAGCCACAGCCGGTCCACCGTCGCCTCGATCAGGTGGCGGTCGTGCGAGATGAGGATGACGGCGCCGCTATAGTCATTCAGTGCCTCGATCAGCGCGCGGCGGCTGTCGATGTCGAGGTGGTTGGTCGGCTCGTCAAGTATCAGCAGGTTCGGCGCATGAAAGGCCGCAAGCCCCATCAGCAGGCGAGCTTTTTCGCCACCGGACAAGTCCTTTGCCGCCGTCGCCATTTTTTCCGTCGCAAGGCCCATCTGGGCGACACGGGCGCGCACCTGCGCTTCCGGTGCCAGCGGCATCAGCTTGCGCACATGCTCCACCGGCGTTTCATCTGGCACGAGATCGTCCAGCTGATGTTGCGCGAAGAAGCCGATCTTCAGGCCGGGCGCAACGCGAAGGTCGCCCGCCTGCGGGGCGAGCCGGCCGGAAATGAATTTTGCGAAGGTGGATTTACCATTGCCGTTGGAGCCAAGCAGCGCGATGCGGTCGTCATTGTCGATCCTGAGATTGAGCTGCTTCAGGATGGACTTGCCGGGCTCATAACCGACAGCGCCGCCATTGATGGCGACGATGGGAGAGGCGGGCTGCTTTTCGGGTTCGGGAAAGGTGATCGGCTGAACATGATCTTCGATCACGGCGGCCACCGTGCCCATGCGCTCCAGCGCCTTGATGCGGCTCTGCGCCTGCCGGGCCTTGGTGGCCTTGGCGCGAAAACGGTCGATGAAGCTTTGCAGGTGCTTGCGCGCGGCGTCGTTTTTCGCCTTCGCTTTCATCTGCAATTCGTCAGCCTCGGCCTTCTGCCGCTCGAACTGGTCGTAGCCGCCGCGATAGAAGGTCAGCTTCTTCTGGTCCAGATGCACGATCGAATTGACCGCGTTGTTGAGGAGATCGCGATCATGGCTGATGATGATGACGGTGTGCGGATAGCGCCTGATGTAATCTTCCAGCCAGAGCGTGCCTTCGAGATCGAGATAGTTGGTCGGTTCGTCAAGCAGCAAAAGGTCGGGTTCGGCAAACAGCACCGAGGCGAGCGCCACGCGCATGCGCCAGCCGCCGGAAAAGGAGGAAGCCGGGCGAAGCTGCGCCTCATGGTCGAAACCGAGGCCGGCAAGGATACTGGAGGCGCGCGCTTCTGCCGAATGGGCATCGATGTCGACAAGCCGCATCTGAATTTCCGCGATACGGTGCGGATCGGTCGCGGTTTCCGCTTCGGCCAGCAATCTGCTGCGTTCCTTGTCGGCAGAAAGCACGATGGAAATCAGCGATTCCTCCGTTCCCGGTGCTTCCTGCGCCACCTGGCCGATACGCGCCTGTTTGGGGATCGTCACCGAACCGCTTTCCGCCGAAAAGTCGCCGGTAATCACCCGGAACAGGGTGGATTTGCCGGCCCCGTTGCGGCCGACAAGGCCAGCCTTCACACCGGCGGGAAGCGTCACGCTGGCGTGGTCCAGAAGCAGACGCCCGGCAATGCGGGCGGAAAGATCGGTAATCGTAATCATGGCGCCGTTTTGGCCGAACTGACCGGCCAAGGCAAGAGCGCCCGCGCCACATCGCGCGAGATTACGCGATCAATCGCCGAGTTGTTCGAGATAGCTGCGGCGGCTGTGCTGCGCGACGTCGCGGGAGTAGCCGACGACGCAATTTCGTGTGCCGCTGCGGGCCGAAAGCAGCGCCAGTTCCGCATGGCCGAAAAATTCGGCCGGCGTCGTCGTGCCGTCCACGGCGGCCACGCCGATCGAAACCGTCAGATGCTCGCCATCCCCGCCGCTCGTGACGAAGCGTAAGTCCTCCACGCTCTGCCGCAGTCGCTCCGCAATGGCCTCGGCCGTGTTCTGCGGGACGCCGGCAAACAGAAAGGCGAACTCGTCCGCGCCGATGCGGGCAACGAAATCGTCCTTCTTGATGGTCTTGCGGAACAGCGCGGCGAGGCGTCTCAGTGCCTTGTTGCCGGCGGCCGGGCCATATTTGCCGTTGATTTCACGGAAATGATCGATATCCAGCAGAACCAGTGAGGTGGCGGAGGCAGCCTTGTCTTCCGCAAACAGGCCGCGAAGCTTTTCAAGAAAAGCGGCCCGGTTCGGCAGCGCTGTCAGCGCATCGCGCAGGGAGGCCGTCTGCAACTCGGCCCGATGCCTTTCGACGTCGCGGATTTTCACGAGGCCCATGGCGATGAAATGCCGAAGGCTTGTCTGCTCCTCGTGAATATCGCCGAGCAATTCCGCGACACGTTCCGGCACCGGCTGCTTGCCGCCCTGGTCACTGATGCCATGCATGAATGTCTCCGTTCGCTTCAGGCTCGCATCCAGTCGCGCGGAGATTTGTGTCAGCGTATCGAGCGCCTCGCTCGCCATCTGTTCGGCCTCGATCCTTGAAAAGCCAGGCAGATTGTGCCGCTGGCCAATCAGGTCGATCTCATGCTGTTGCGGTGCATTTCCGAGCGCAAGAACGTCCCGGCCCATGGAAGGGTTGTGTCCCGACAAGATCTCATAGATCAGCTCGTAGTTACGCGGCAAAGGCGCGATGTTCATCTTGGTGATGAACTGCGTGATCTTTGTAACGACAAGTGCGCTTCTTGTCTGCTCGCGTTTCTTATCGCCCGCCGATGACGTCACTGACTGCCTCAATACCACTTGATTATTATAAATGGCCGGTAATAACCGATTGTTGAATGGCACGAAGCCTACAAGTGACGGTTTAAAATTGACTGAATCCGAGAAGAACTTTCGATCTCGCGTCATGCATTTTTCACGCTTCGGCGCGGAAGCTTGAGCAAAACGTGTCTTGATCAATCGTATGACAAATCCTGATTTGATTTCGCGCTGCCGCGGTCCTTAATATCGGCGCATCCAGATTCATGAAAAGGGTTGCCCATGACCACGTCCAGAACGCTTTATTCCCTGTGCGGAAGCGATGCATCGCGCCCGTTCTCGCCCCACTGCTGGAAAACGGTGCTATCGCTGGCGCACAAGGGGCTGGATTTCGAGGAGCGTCCTTTGCCCTTCACTGTCATTCCGACTGTCGAGGAGGGGTTTTCCAAAACGGTGCCGATCCTTCGGGACGGTGATCAGCTGGTGAGCGACAGTTTCGAGATCGCCCTCTACCTCGATGAAGCCTATCCGGAACGGCCCTCACTATTTGACGGAGAAGGCGGCAAGGCGATGGCCCGGTTCGTCGAAAGCTGGTCGCAGACGGTGCTGCACCCAGCCATCACCCGTATTGCGGTCCTCGATATCCACAATATGCTGGATGAGCCTGACCGTCATTATTTCCGGGATAGCCGCACCAAGGCGCTCGGCCGTCCGCTCGAAGATGTGGTGGCAAACCGCGAGGCGGAAATTGCCGCCTTTCCCGGTTTGCTGGCGCCGATCCGGCGGATGCTGAGCTTCCAGCCCTTCATCGGTGGCACGTCACCGCTCTTTGCCGATTACATCGTCTTCGGGGCGCTGCAATGGGCGAGGATCACCACCGGCGCCGATCTGTTCGCCGAGAATGACCCGGTGAGGGACTGGTTCGAAGGCTGTCTCGACCTGTATGATGCGAGGGGTCGCAGTGTGACAGCGGCGTGAAATGTCTGGCGTCATCGCCGCAATCTCGTTGATCCCCCTTGTTTTCGGGCCTTTGGGCGGGTAAAGACCGCCCACTTTCTCTGAAGGAAAAGGAAACGGACACATGGCGATTGAACGCACATTTTCGATGATCAAGCCGGACGCAACCAAGCGTAACCTGACGGGCGCGATCACCAAGGTATTTGAAGACAACGGCCTGCGCGTCGTCGCCTCCAAGCGCGTCTGGATGAGCAAGCGCGAAGCCGAAGGCTTCTACGCCGTTCACAAGGAACGCCCCTTCTTCGGCGAACTCGTTGAAGGCATGACCTCCGGCCCGACCATCGTTCAGGTTCTGGAAGGCGAAAACGCCATCCTGAAGAACCGCGAAATCATGGGCGCCACCAACCCGGCCCAGGCCGCTGAAGGCACCATCCGCAAGACCTTCGCGCTCTCCATCGGCGAAAACTCCGTTCACGGCTCCGACGCGCCGGAAACCGCCGCACAGGAAATCGCCTACTGGTTCGCCGAAACCGAAATCGTCGGCTGATTCAAAACCTCAACAGCTTGAATCGCCCTCTCAGGCGATTGGGTGAAGCTGCTGAAAAGACTCAAGGAAACGGGGCCGAAAGGCTCCGTTTTTTTTGAGAGGCGGGAAGGTCACGCCGCTCTCTACGACGCCGGGCACCCCTGAACCGGTCGCATATCCGTCGAACCGTCAGCCTTGAACACCTCCGGATTGGGCGTATAGAGCGGGCCGACCACCAGCGGCTTCGCCGGTAGAGCCGACTGGTCCGTATCGGAGCGGATTGTGGTCTGGATCGTCTGGAGAATGTCACCTTCCGGTGCTTTGATGCGGATGGAGACCTTGTAGGGCCGATCCTGCTTCACGCATTCGACCGGCGGGCTCTGAACGGTGATCCTGTCGTCTGTCGGAAAAATCTTATCGTTTATGATGAGGTCCGGACCGCCACGCGGGTTCTCGAAAGACGCTTCAACCGTGCTGCCATCGCGGATGGGGGCGATGCGCTGCAGCGTTACCAGATAGGTGGCGACAGCCACGCGGTAGTTGAAGACGAACATGCGCCCGGAAAGCTTCGCCACCTCGCGAGGTTCGTCGCGTTGGCAACCCGTAAGGGATAGCAAGGCGACGATCGCCAGCAGGGGCAGGGCAATTTTCATGGCTGCGCCTCTTTCCTGCGATGATAATGCCGGCTGGCCTTCTGCCGGTTGCCGCATACCGCCATGTCACACCAGATCCGGCTTCTGTTCCTGCTGCGGTCCAGAAACAACCAGCCGCAATTGGCGCAGATGCGGAGCCTCTCCCTGATATCGCCGGAAAGCAGCGACAGGGAGGAATGGACGGTAGCGTTGGCAAGACTCTCCTGGGTCGGGAATACTCTCAGTGCCAAGGCGCCGGCGGAGAGAAACCGGGCCAGCTTACCGTCATCGGCCACGCCGGCGACAGACGACCGGAAATGATCGTCGATCGCTTCGCGCAACTCCAGAAAAAGCGGTCGCTCGGTCGCCCCTGGTGAGACGAGGGCGGGAAACCTGTCACGCTCCCCGCCAAGCCGCGTTGCCGCTTCGGCAAAGGCAGCGATCTGCTCCGGCTCAGCAAAGCGGTCTAGCCTCCTTGCCGGGTCGGCACGCAGGATGACGCTGTTGGCGACATCGAGCGCCAGTGCTCCCCCTGCAAAACGATGTTCCGTCCAACTGAATGTCATGACCATAATATAACTACCAAAACAGATTTTAACAGTTATAATCGCCGTTGGGGAGGACGGGCTTGGCTTATTTCCTGCAACAATTGCTGAATGCCGTGCCGATCGCATCCTTGTATGCGGTTCTGGCCTTCGGTTACGCCATTGCCTTTTCCGTCACCAAACGCGCCGACGTCACCTACGGCGCTATCTTTGCCTTCGCCGGGCAGACTTGCCTGCTGTTTGCCGACTTCGGCTGGAACCGTCTGTGGCTGGTTCTGCCGGCAACCTTGGCGCTGGGGGCGGGGGCAGGTCTTTTTGGAGGCTTGTGGGCGGCGGGCTTCATTGGGCGGGCGGTCATGCGACCGCTGGCGAAGGCCTCTCCCAACACGGTAACTGTCGCCTCCGTCGGCGTGCTGATCGCGCTCACGGAAAGTGCTAGACTTGCCGCCGATACAAAACAGTTGTGGCTGCCGCCTTTCTTGTCGCAGCCGGTGCGTTTTTGGAGCGAGGGCGGCTTTGCCGTCACCCTGACACCGATTCAGATGCTGAATACGGCGGTCTTCTGCCTGCTCATTCTCGCTGGCTCGCTTTACCTCAACCGCTCCGCCTTTGGCAGACGATGGAGGGCGATATCGGACGATAGCTTGGCCGCATCGCTCCTCGGGGTGAATGCCGGCAGGGTTTTTCTGCTGTCCTACTGCGCGGCGGGCCTCGTTGCGGCCACAGCCGGTGTGCTCGCGACCTTTTATTACGGCACCATGGATTTCGGAGCGGGCCTCGTCTTCGGTCTGAAAGTCGTGCTGATTTCGGCAGCGGGCGGATATGCGAGCCCGCTCATCTGCGGCCTGGGGGCAGCCGCGGTCGGCTTTGCCGAGACATTCTGGGTCGGTTATGGGCCTGCCGCCTGGCGGGATGCGGCGGTTCTGGCCTTGCTGGTCGGCTGGCTGATCGTCATGCGCAGCAGGGTCGAAGCGCCCTGAGGCTGTCCGTTATCGCCACCTGTCCTTGGCCGTATCGTCTGCAACCTTCGCGGCCACCCAGTCGCCCGCCATACCATCCTTGCCATGTTTCTTTTTCCAGAACGGGGCGGATGTTTTGAGATAGTCCATCACGAAATTCGCGCCGTCGAAGGCGGCCTGTCGATGCGATGAGGCGGCAATGACGAGAACGATGTTTTCACCCGTCGCGATCTTGCCGTGGCGATGGATGGCGGTGAGGCCGAGAAGATCGAAACGCTCCATGGCAAGCATTGCGATGCGGGTGATTTCCGCTTCCGCCATGCCCGGGTAATGTTCGAGTTCCAGCG
This sequence comes from Agrobacterium sp. DE0009, assembly GCF_007680755.1. Taxonomy (NCBI): domain Bacteria; kingdom Pseudomonadati; phylum Pseudomonadota; class Alphaproteobacteria; order Hyphomicrobiales; family Rhizobiaceae; genus Agrobacterium; species Agrobacterium sp. DE0009. Next base: position 812,041 of record NZ_VEIU01000001.1, on the reverse strand, counting down.
CCGCGAGCGTGCCGCCATCGTCGCGGCAGAGCCCGGTGAAGGCGACGACCGCGCCGATGCTTCTGTCACGCTCGGTTATCAGGCGGGTTTCCGCCGCAGCGTCGAAATCATCTGTCTGGACGCGGACTGTCGGCTGCATTCCCTCATCCCCCTGTCATGGGCGGAAAAATGCCGATTTCGCGCGCGTCGACGATGCTTTCGTCGTGCTCGACATGTTCCTGATTGACCGCAACGCGGATCACGTTCGGAAACTCGAAAGCGGTCTCATAATTTTCGCCACGCGACGCAAGCCAGGCGATCAGCTCTCCAGCGGTGGTGACGGAAGAGGGAATGTCCAGCTCCTCTTCATCGGTGCCGATCTTCTCGCGAACCCAGGCGAAATAAACGATCCGTGTCATTAGTCTTCGTCCACGATGTGTTTCAGGCCGGCCTTGAAGTAATCATAGCCGGTATACATGGTAAGGGCCGCAGCAAGCCAGAGCAGCGTGATGCCCATTTCCGTCGTGTAGGGCAGCACCTTGTCGCCGGCGGGGCCTGCGAGCAGAAAGGCGATGGCGACCATCTGAATGGTCGTCTTCCACTTGGCGATACGGGTGACGGGTACGCTGACCTTCAGCGCCGCCAGATATTCGCGCAGGCCGGACACGAGAATTTCACGGCAGAGAATGGTAATCGCAGCCCACAACGACCAGCCGGCAATCGTGCCATCCGCCGCCATCAGAAGCAGCACGGAAGCGACCAGCAGCTTGTCGGCGATCGGGTCCAGCATGCGGCCGATATTCGACGTCTGGTTCCAGATACGCGCCAGATAGCCATCGAGAAAATCGGTAAGCGAGGCGATGATGAACAGCCACAGCGCCGTCCAGCGGGCAAAATCCGAGCTCTCCAGTTTTCCTTCGACATAAAAGCAAAGGACGATGACCGGAACGGCGAGAATCCGGCCGTAGGTCAGGAGGTTGGGAATGCTGTATGCGCGCGAAGCCATGGGGAAACCTGTCAGTCTGAGATCAGCTGCCTTGATGCCGCCGCTAGGGCATAGCGTCAACACGTGTTTATGTTTTTTTAGCAGGTCTGCCCCGCCGTTCTGCGTCAATCGCTGCCGCTCTCGTGGAAGTGATTGTAGATTTGCCGCGCCACCGTCTCGGAAATGCCGGTGACAGCCATCAGGTCGTTAAGGCCGGCGCGGGATACCGCCTTTGCCGTGCCGAAATGCTGCAGCAGGGAGCGCTTCCGTCCCGGACCGATTCCCGAAATCTCATCCAGCGGGTTGCGCACCATTTCCTTCTTGCGCCGCGCCCGGTGCGAGCCGATGGCGAAGCGATGGGCCTCGTCACGCATACGCTGGATGAAATAAAGCACGGGGTCACGCGGTGGCAGCGAGAAATCGGCGCGCCCATCCGCAAAGAACCGCTCGCGGCCCGCCTCTCGGTCCACGCCCTTTGCGACGCCGATCGCAGTCACGCAGTCGCGAATGCCGAGTTCGTCGAGAATGGCGCGCACCGCGGTCATCTGGCCTTGACCGCCGTCGATCAGGATCACGTCCGGCCAGGCGGGGAAGGGCATGTCGGCTGCTTCCTCCGGTGTCGGTACGCGTTCGCGATCCGGCCTGCCTTCTTCTTTCAAGAGGCGAGAGAAGCGACGGGTCATCACCTCGCGCATCATGCCGAAGTCGTCACCCGGCGTGATGTCGGTCGATTTGATGTTGAATTTCCGATACTGGTTCTTCACAAAACCTTCCGGCCCCGCCACCACCATGCCGCCCACGGCATTGGTGCCCATGATGTGAGAGTTATCGTAAATCTCGATGCGGCGCGGCACATAGGGAAGGTTGAACGTCTCCGCCATGCCTTTCAGCAGCCGCGCCTGAGACGAGGTTTCCGCCAGCTTGCGGCCGTGCGCCTCGCGCGCATTGGCCAGAACATGGTCGGTAATGTCCTTTTTCTCGCCGCGCTGGGGGACATTGATCGTCACCTTGTGCCCGGCCTTTTCGCCGAGGGCAGCCGCCAGGAGTTCCTGTTCTTCGACCGCCTCCGACAGCAGGATCTGCTTCGGCACCGGTTTGTCATCGTAGAACTGCACCAGAAACGCGTTGAGGATTTCCGAGCCGGGCAGGGAGGGATCGGCCTTCGGAAAATAGGCGCGGTTGCCCCAGTTCTGGCCGGTGCGGAAAAAGAACACCTGAATGCAGGAAATGCCGCCTTCGTGATGAATGGCGAAGACATCCGCTTCTTCGATACCAGCGGGATTGATGCCCTGATGGCTTTGCACGTGCGAAAGGGCAGCCAGGCGGTCGCGATAGATGGCGGCACGCTCGAAATCGAGGTCTTCGGAGGCCTCGTTCATCTGCCGCGCAATCGCGGTCTTGACGCTCTGACTCTTGCCGGACAGGAAATCCTTGGCTTCCTTCACGAGTTCTGCGTAGCCCTCGTCGCTGATCTCATGCGTGCAGGGCCCGGAACAGCGCTTGATCTGGTAGAGAAGACAGGGGCGCGTGCGGGTCTCGAACACGCTGTCCGTACAGGTTCGGATCAGGAAGGCGCGCTGCAGCGAATTGATCGTGCGGCCGACAGCACCGGCCGATGCGAAGGGGCCGAAATAGTCGCCCTTGCGCGCCCGCGCGCCGCGATGCTTGAAGATGGCCGGCGCGCGATTATCCGCGGTGATGAGGATATAGGGAAAGGATTTGTCGTCCCGCAAAAGCACGTTAAAGCGCGGCCGCAAGCGCTTGATCAGATTCGCTTCCAAGAGAAGCGCTTCGGTTTCCGTGCGGGTGGTGACGAATTCCATGTGCGTGGTGAGACGCACCATCTGGGCGATGCGGTTGGAGTGCACGCGGCCCTGCGCATAATTGCCGACGCGCTTCTTCAGTGAACGGGCCTTGCCGACGTAAAGAACGTCGCCCGCATCGTTGAACATGCGATAAACGCCCGGCGAATTCGGCAGGTGTTTGACGAACTCGGCGATGAGGTCCATGCCCTTCAGGCCGGACTCGTTCTTCCAGCCCGCATTCCAGTCCATGCCCACGACGTCGCGCGAAGCCTCCGTCGCGTCAGTCGCGAGAAGGCCTGCATCGTCATCGTCGTCGTCGGTGTCATCGAAGAGAATACCGCCGTCAGGCAGCTTCTTTCCGTTCATTCATTTATCTCCGCCACGTCAGGGGTTTCCCAGCCAAGGTGCTGGCCGCCGTCGAGCGCGATCATTTGTCCGGTGACCGACGGCGTGTCGTAAAGAAAGCGAATCGTCCGGCCGAACTCATCCGGCGCAGGACCACGCTTTAATATAAGGCCGTCGATCTGCGCCTGAAAGTCCTCGGGCGCCTGTCTTTCGTTTTTGAAGGTCGGTCCGGGGCCGATGGCGTTGACCCGCACCCGCGGCGCGAAGCTCTGCGCCATGGTCTGCGTCGCGGTCCAGAGAGCCGATTTCGAAAGCGTATAGGAATAGAATCGCGGGTTGAGCGCAAGCACGCGCTGGTCGATGATATTGACGATCAGCCCGGATTTGTCAGAGGGCAGCTGTTTGACAAAGGCGGCGGCGATGAGGGAAGGGGCCCGCACATGCACCGCAAAATGTGCATCGAAAATTTCGGGATCGGGTGTTTCCGCCGAATCCTTCAGAAAAACCGAGGCATTGTTGACGACGACTCCAATCGGCCCGAGCGCTGAAGCGGCTTTTTCGACAAGCGCCATTGTTGACGCAGATTGTGTCAGGTCTGCCTGAACGGCTGCGGCCCTGCCACCTTTCTGCCTTATTTCGTTAGCGAATTCCTCCGCTTGTGCCATGGACCGGTTGGCATGCACTGCAATCGCGAAGCCATGTGCGGCAAGATCGCTTGCGATTGCACGGCCGAGCCGGCGGGCGGCTCCTGTTATCAAGACTGTCTTTTGTATATTCTCTCTCACGGCCAACCTGCATTTGCTCATATAACCCCTATGTGCGGGATATAGAGCCAAATCGCAAGCTGTTGCGCAGCCTCAAAAGAATTGGGTGATTTTCTATTTGAAATCTAATTTTGGTTTAATTTGAATATAACCAAGTTTAAAGGCGATATATTGTTGATTAGGCTTCTGTTAGGGTTAATAAAACCCTTGTGACATTTAGGCAACGTCTAATTCTAGTCACGTCTCTGCCCCAAACAATTCACATTTTGGCTCTTTGATCTCCGCATTCTCCCATCAAATTCTGTCTCCAGAGGGGCGATTAACCCGACGAATTATGCCGCGTCTGAAAACAATGTTTTGAGTGCAGAGCGGCCCTGAAAGGAGAATAACATGCGCATTTTCGTAGCAACCCTTATGGCCTCGACCATTGCAGCCGCCGGCTTTTCGGCTGCTCACGCCGCTGACGCCGTAAATGAAGTGCCGCAGGCACCGGTTTCCTACGACCAGCCTGCACCGGTCAAGGACTGGTCCGGCGCCTACCTCGGTGGTACCGTCAACTATGACTGGGGCCGTTTCAGCTCCAGCGACAACGGTCGCGATGCCAAGGGCTTCGGCGGCGGTCTGTACGGCGGTTACAACATGCAGAACGGCCAGATCGTTTACGGTGGTGAAGCAGACATCAATCTCGGCGACGAAAAGGGCTCTGCCGGTACGGTTGCTGGCCGCGCCGTCGAAGGCAAGCAGGGCGTCAACGGCTCGGTACGTGCCCGCGTCGGTTACGACATGAACCCGTTCCTGCTCTACGGCACGGCTGGTCTCGCAGTCTCCGACAACAAGGTGCGTGACGCGACCTCGAAGGACAGCGCCACCGCTCTCGGTTATACCGTTGGTGCGGGTGTAGAAGCCATGGTGACCGACAACATCACCGCTCGTCTGGAATATCGTTACAGCGACTACCAGAAGAAGGACTACAGCCTCGACTCCGGCGCGTTCTCGCGTGGTTACGACGATCATTCCGTCAAGGCCGGTATCGGCGTCAAGTTCTGATCCATTTCGGATCGATGAAAGAAAAGCCGGGGTCATGCCCCGGCTTTTTTGTGTCTGTGACTTGCCTCGGTGATCTGCATGGTACGCCCGGCCAAAAACCGGGCGTCCGGCGCGCTCCGATCAGGCAGCGGCCTTCATTTCCGCATAGGCGTCAAAGCGCTTGCCGAAGATTTCCGGCCATGCCGCCAGCGCATCGCGTCCCTCGGCCCACTCGCCGGCAAAACGCAGGTCGAGATAACCGATCATCGCGGCAAGGGCAAAATGGCCGCCATGCAGTTTCTTGCCGGTTTTCGGCAGGTTGGCGTTGAGATGGTCGAGCCCGCGGACGACCTTGCTCCACTGCTTGTCGATCCACGGCTGGTGGATTTTGTCTTCCGGGCGAAAGCGGCGCTCATAGACGATGGCGAGCAGGCAATCCATGATGCCGTCGCACAGCGCCTCCAGAATCTCGGCTTCGGTGCGCTTCTCGTTCTTCTTGGGGTAAAGCTTGCCGCCGGAAAGACGGTCGAGATAATGCATGATCGCGACACTGTCATAGACCGAACCTCCATTGTCCAGCAGCAGAACCGGGATTTTGCCGAGCGGATTATTGTCCATCAGCGTGGCCGGCTCGGCATTGGTGTCGACGCGGACCGTAGTGATGTCGATGTCGAGATGGCGCGCGGCCATGCGCACTTTGGCGGAATAGGGGGAAGCGGGCGAATAAAGCAGTTCCATGGTCGGGTCCTGTGGTTGATATTTGCTCATCAGCGGATGGGGATGATTTCGGTGGTGTTGGCGCGGCATCCCTTGCGGTCAAGCTCCGGGCAATCGCGGAATGTCAAATCCTTGTTGAGGCAGATGCGCACCTCCTCCAGCCGCCCGCCGCCGCAGCTGATCGAGATGCCGCGCTTCGACAGGCCGGGATTGGCGTCCGTGAAGGCGGTTTCGATCGCATCGGCGGAGAGCGTGGCGGCCTCGGCACCGGAGGCGATTCTTTGCGGTAACCGGACGGCGTCGAAGGCCGCTCGCGTTGCCGAGAAATAATCTCGCTGCGACAGGCCGGAGCAGGAGCCATGCTTGCGCCATTGATGGCCGATCAGACCCATGGACGGCATGATATCGAACAGGGTGCGGCCGAGCGCGTCCGGAACCCGGTCCGGTTCGCTGCTTCGGCAGAATTCGGGGTAGCCGTCATCGTTCTGCGGCCAGAGCCCGTGCACGACGAATCCATAACGTCTGTCGCCACCGCACTGCTGCCGATTGCCCGCTCCTTCTGGACTGGCGCAGAATGCAGGAGACCAAGACAACGACAGCACATAAAAATCAAAACCCGTTCCCTGCGGAGCTGGGTTCCTGTCCGGATTTTGCTGGTTTCTATTCTGTTGGGGACCGTCGGCGGGCGGGGGATGAGCCGTCGTTTGCCGGTCGGTCGCGGGTCCCTTTGAGGCGGGTTTTTCCTGCGCGAGCCATAGCGCTGCAAGCGACAGAAGACCCAGGGCGATGAAACCCGCGTAACGTTTCATTCCGTGCATGTTCCCCGGAAAATGGACCAGCTTCCATCGCCCTTGGGCGACGCTCCGGTGTTACATAAATTTGTGAACGAGGCAAACGGGCAAAAAGGTTGAAAGCTTCGCCGCATAACGAATAGAGTCGAGCGAATCTTCCGCTGAAGACGGAGGAGGGGATAAGGCCAGGCTGGAGGAAATAGGCGGCATGACCGCATGAAATTCAAAAAATACATCTGGCCCATTGTTGGTTTCGCGACGATCGGTTTTTCCGCCTGGTTGCTTTTCCACGAGCTGCGTGGCCTGTCGCTGGATGATCTCTGGGACAGCCTGAAAGCCATTCGCATCCGGGATTGGTTTTGCTCGGGCCTTGCAACCCTGCTGGCCTATGCGGCACTTGCCGGTTACGACCGGATCGCGCTGCAGCATCTCGGCCGCAAGGTGAACTGGTTGTTCATTACGCTCACCTCCTTCACCACCTACGCGCTGTCCCACAATGTCGGCGCGTCGGTCTTTTCAGGCGCTGTGGTGCGGTACCGCGCTTATACGTCCAAGGGGCTGAGTGTCGCGGAAGTGGGCGTCCTTGTCGGCCTCTGCTCCTTCACCTTCCTCATCGGCACGATCATGCTGATAGGCCTTGTGCTGCTGTATGAGCCCGACATCACCGAACGCTTCACCGGCATTCTTCCCGTCGAAGCCTCCACGACAACCGGTGTGCTGCTGCTTCTCATCGTCGGCCTTTATGTCCTCGGAAGCCTGCTTCGGCTGAAGCCGCTGAAAATCGGCTCCTTCGTGCTGCCATACCCCGCGCCGACGCTTGTTGCGCAGCAACTGGTCATCGGCCCCATTGAGCTGATCGGCGCGGCGGGCATCATCTATTTCGCCCTGCCGGAGGCAGGAAATCCCGGTTATATGGTCATTCTCGGCATATTTCTGGTGTCGTTCTCGGCGGCGCTCATCTCGCACGCGCCGGGCGGCCTGGGGGTGCTGGAACTGGTCTTCGTCACCGGTCTGCCGGATATGAATCCGGCGGATGTCATCGCCGCACTTCTGGTCTTCCGGCTGTTCTACCTCATCATTCCCTTCATCATGGCCCTGTTCGTGATCCTGTTCTTCGAACGGTCACAGCTTGCGCAGGCGCAGAGGCGGGAAGGGCTGAGATAGATTCTCAATCCTCTGCCGGCTTTTCCTCGCCGCGTAGCCAGAACGCGCGCTGCGATGCGAACCTGTCCTGCGCCAGCGCCGTCTTCAGGTAGGGCAGCAGCACATGCAGCTCTTCCTTCAGCGTATAGGGCGGGTTGACGATGATGAGGCCGGAGCCGCTCAGGCCGTCCAGCCTGTCGCTTCTGACGGAGAGTTCCGCACACAGCATCTTCGGAATCTCGAAGGATTGCAGCCGCTCGTGAAAATCCTTGATCGGCGCGCCTTTCTTCAGCGGATACCACAGGCAATAGGTGCCGGTGGAAAAGCGGCGATAGGCCCTGTTCAAACCATCGGCCAGCCGCTGATATTCGTTCTCCAACTCAAACGGCGGATCAACGAGAACGAGGCCGCGCTTTTCCTTGGGCGGCAGATGCGCGCCGAGCGACAGCCAGCCATCCAACTCGGTGACGCGCACCTGATAATCGCCCTCGAACAGCCGTGCCAGGGCGCGGCTGTCATCCGGGTGCAGTTCCATGGCCGAAAGTCGGTCCTGCGGGCGAAACAGCATGCGTGCAAGTTTCGGCGAGCCGGGATAGAATTTTACGCCGCCTTCGGGATTGAGTTCCTTCACCGCGGCAAGATATGGCTCCAGCAATTCGGCGATAGGCGCGGGCAGATCACCCTCCATCAGCTTGCCGATGCCGGTCTGCCATTCGCCCGTCTTCTGCGCCTCTTCGGAGGTGAGGTCATAGAGGCCAATGCCAGCATGGGTATCCAGCACCCGAAACGCTTTGTCCTTGTTCTGGAGATAACGCACGAGGCGAGCCAAAACGGCATGTTTGAGGACATCCGCGAAATTGCCGGCGTGATAGATGTGGCGGTAGTTCATGGATATGTCTCGCTTGCCGTTTCCCCGGGCGAATGGCCAGGATGAATATTCTTGATGGACGTCACTTCGGCCTTTTTGCCGCATCCTTGATGCAATATACAAAAGACATGAACGTTGCGACCCCGATTTCCGCTGAAAAAGCCGCCCTGAAGACCGAAGTCCGCATCGGACACACGGTCTGCCCGCATGACTGTCCGAGCGCCTGCGCGCTGGAGGTCGATATCAATGCCGATGGCCGCATCAGCCGTGTACGTGGCGCCAATGCCAACACCTACACCGCCGGCGTCATCTGCGCCAAGGTGGCGCGGTATTCCGAGCGCATCTACCACCCCGGCCGTTTGCTGACGCCGAAGCGCCGCAAGGGCGCAAAGGGCGCGGGCGACTGGCAGGAAATTTCCTGGGAAGCGGCGCTGGACGAGGTGGCAGAGGCTTTCGTCAAGGCAGAAGCCCGGCACGGTGCGGAGGCCATCTGGCCCTATTTTTACGCCGGCACGATGGGGCAGGTGCAGCGCGATTCCATCGAGCGCCTGCGCCACGCCAAGAAATATTCCGGGTTTTTCGGCTCGATCTGCACCAACATGGCCTGGACCGGTTATGTGATGGGCACCGGCGCCCTGCGCGGCCCCGATCCGCGCGAGATCGCCAAGGCCGATGTCGTCGTTATCTGGGGCACCAATGCCGTAGCGACCCAGGTCAATGTCATGACCCATGCGGTCAAGGCCCGCAAGGAACGCGGCGCGAAGATCGTCGTTATCGATATCTACGACAATCCGACCATGAAACAGGCGGATATGCGCCTCGTCGTCCGTCCCGGCACGGATGCCGCACTGGCCTGCGCCGTCATGCACATCGCCTTCCGCGACGGTTATGCCGACCGCGATTACATGGCGCGCTTCGCCGACGACCCGGCGGGGCTTGAAGCACATCTGAAGTCGAAGACGCCGCAATGGGCATCTGAGATCACCGGTCTTTCCGTTGATGAGATCGAGGCTTTCGCGCGGCTTGTCGGCACGACGAAGAAGACCTTCTTCCGGCTTGGATATGGTTTCGCACGTCAACGCAACGGCGCGGTCGCCATGCATGCAGCGCTTTCGATCGCCACTGTCCTGGGCTCCTGGCAATATGAAGGCGGCGGCGCATTCCACAACAATGGTGATATCTTCCGGCTCAACAAGGCGGAGCTGATGGGGACAGCCTATGCCGACCCCGAGGTGCGCCAGCTCGACCAGTCGCAGATCGGCCGCGTGCTGACGGGGGACGCCGACGCGCTGCGCCACGGCGGCCCGGTGACGGCGCTTCTCATCCAGAATACCAATCCCGTCAATGTCGCGCCCGAACAGCGGCTGGTGAAGCAGGGTTTCCTGCGCGATGATCTTTTCGTCGCCGTGCATGAGCAGTTCATGACGGAAACGGCCGAGCTTGCCGACATCGTGCTGCCGGCCACCATGTTCCTCGAACATGACGACCTCTACCGCGCCGGCGGCCAGAACCACATTCTGCTGGGGCCCAAACTGGTGGAGCCGCCAAAAACGGTGCGAACCAATCTCTTCGTCATCGAGGAGCTGGCCAAGCGTCTTGGTGTCGATCATATGCCCGGTTTCGGCCTCTCCGCCCGCGAACATGTCGACCGAATGCTTAAAGCCAGCGGCTGGGGCGACTTCGACACGCTGGCCGAAGAGAAATGGATCGATGCGCAGCCGCCCTTCGAGGTGGCGCATTATCTCGAGGGTTTCGGTTACAGCGATGGCAAATTCCGTTTCAGTCCGGATTGGGCAACCGGGCCTTCTCCCAACAAGCCACCGAAGAACATCGGCGTGATGGGGCCGGTGTCGGAGTTTCCGAAATTTCCGGATCAGGTCGACGTCATCGAGGTTGCGGATGCGGACCATCCCTTCCGGCTGGCGACATCGCCGGCGCGCAATTTCCTGAATTCCACCTTCGCGGAAACCAAAACCTCCGTGCAGAAGGAAGGCCGACCGGAATTGATGATTTGTCCTGAAGATGCGGCCATCAACGGCATTTCTGATGGCGATATTGTCAGCATCGGCAACGGGCGCGGCGAGGTCCGGCTTCACGCGAAGATTGTTGAGGGCGCAAGGCCGGGCGTTTTGATTGCCGAGGGACTTTGGCCGAACAGGGCGCATCTGGACGGCGAGGGCATCAATGTGCTGACCGGTGCCGACGCCGTCGCCCCCTATGGCGGCGCGGCTTTTCACGACAACAAGGTGTGGCTGCGCAAGAGCTGACGGAAGATTTTGAATGACGAAGTTCGACAAGGTTAAAATTGAAATTCTGAAAGACGAAACGCTTTCAAAAAACTGGTATCACCTGCGCAACATCACCTACAATTACACCAATTCGCGTGGTGAAACGAAAGTCATCAGGCGCGAAGCCTATGACCGTGGCAATGGTGCGACGATTCTGCTTTTTGATCCTAGACGCCAGACGGTTGTCCTGGTGCGGCAGTTTCGCATGCCGGCCCATGTGAACGGTCATGACGGCTGGCTCCTTGAGGCGCCGGCTGGCCTGCTGGACGACGATAACCCGGCCGAGGCCATCCGCCGCGAGGTGACAGAGGAAACGGGCTATGTCGTGAGGGACGTGCGGTTCCTGTTCAAGTCGTTCATGTCGCCCGGCTCCGTGACCGAGATCATTCATTTCTTCGCCGCGATTGTCGAATCCTCGGATCGTGTCGAAGAGGGTGGCGGTGCGGCCCATGAGGACGAGGATATCGAGGTCGTCGAAATTCCGCTGGACGACGCCATGAAGATGGTCGAGACGGGCGAAATCTGCGACGGCAAGACGATCATGCTGCTGCAATGGGCGGCGTTGAACCGTGCCTCCCTGACAGCCTGAGATTTCATCATCTTTCGGAGACTCCCATGAACGTGTCGCTTTTAAAGTCGCCAGCTGCCGAGACTGACCGAATCCGGCTGGTAGAAAAGGAAACCGTCTGGAAGGGCTTCGTGCATCTGCAGAAGCTCGTTTTCGACCAGCGCATGCCTGACGGCAAGACGATCCGTATCATGAGGGAGGTCCATGATCACGGCATCGCCGCCGCCATTCTCCTTTATGACCAGAAACGCGACAGCGTGGTCATGGTGCGCCAGTTTCGCCCCGCCGCTTTCGTCAATGGTGACCCGAATTTCATGATCGAAGTTCCGGCAGGGCTTCTCGATGGTGATGATGCCGCCGATGCAATCCGCCGTGAGGCAATGGAGGAATCCGGTTACGCCGTCGAAAAAGTTGAATACCTCTTCGACATGTATGCCAGCCCCGGCACGCTGACGGAAAAGGTCAGCCTCTTCGTCGCCCGCATCGATCTCGACATGCAAGCCGGCAGCGGCGGCGGGCTGGAGGATGAAGGCGAGGATATCGAGGTTCTGACCTACGGTCTCGACGAAGCCTTCGGAATGATCGCTTCAGGGGAGATCACGGATTCCAAGACGATCATTCTGCTGCAATGGGCGATGTTGAACCGTCCGGCTTTGAGCAAGCTTTAGACGAAGACCATGTTCTCCAGCTTCGCTGCCGCCGCGAGCGTCTTGTCAAGAGTTGCGAGAGGCGCGTTATGCGTGATCGCAAGCGGGGTGCGGAAGTAAACTTGGTCAAGACGTTGGCCAAGCAGCAAGAAACTCATACTGACTTCATGCAGCTCTCTCTCTCTTGTCAGAACCGTCCCTTCACGCCAGCGCTGACAAAAAGCGACTGCATGTCGCCGCCGCCCGCATTGTCGTAAACCGTACTGCTGCCGCCTCCGAAGGATGTCGCGGTTTTGTCACCCCGACCGAAGCTCGTATATTCGTAAGCGCCGTCCAGATAGATGGAGGCATTTTCTGTCAGGTCATAGGCGATACCTGCCTTTGCTCCGAACATGCCGCCAATATCGAATTTATCGGCGAAGCGGATGGACCGCATCCAATGGTCGTCGGTTGCCTTGGCATACACCATCGCGCCGCCTTCCACTCCGGCGTTCAGCGACCAGTTGCCAAATTTGCGTCCGCCGGTCAGGTTGCCGTAAAATACCGGGATTTGCTGCCGGTAGGTAATCGCCTTTTCACCGTTGCCAAAATCCCCGACGTAATTTCGAAAGCCGCGCCAGCTATAAATGTAACTCCCGCCGTAGGACGACCATTGTACGTCAGTGTAACGAAAACCTATGCCCGCGCTGAGATGTTGCAGCGGGTCTTCCAGGAGAGTGCGGTTGAGTTCGATACTGCCGGTCAGGTAATGATCAAGCCGCGTGTCACCATGCTGTGAACGGTCGCTCCACCCTTCCTTGGATGTGTCTCTGTAATAGGGATAAAGCCAGTCATAGTCGGTCATGTAGCCGTCACCGGAAAAGCCGATGCGCCCTTCGGTCTTGACCCGCCAATCGGGCGCAAGCTCCAGACCGAGCGATCCGCGCAGGGCCATGGCATTCGTTGTTTTCCAATCGAGTTGACTGTTTTTATGACTGCCGTTGTAAAAGGTTTCCGTTGCCTTGATGTTGAGAACGCCTGCATCCAGTGACGCAGTAACATTGCCCGGTTCCGCCAGTGCTGGAGCAACTATGCTGACGGCCAAAGCGACCGAGAGCGGCAGTGAAAATCTTGAAAATGGCATAATCGCTCCTGAATGACCGGAGGGCCTGAAATGGGGGCCTTTGACGCCATTAAAGATGATTATGGTAAATGATCAGTTTATACTGAAAAAATTCGAAGTTTTATCTTTAGAAAAACCGAAATTATGAAAAGGATATCAGGCTGTTATTTGCGGCTTTGATGTCGTTGACCGAATAAATAGTCTTGGCGCCATCCATCCGCAGCTTGCCCTCGGCAAGCAACTTCAAAGTCAGCGGATAAAGCTGGTGCTCCACGGTCAGGATGCGGGCGGCGAGCGTTTCGGCCGTGTCATCGGAAAGCACCGGCACCGCGCCTTGCGCGATGGTTGGGCCTTCATCCATGCCTTCGGTGACGAAGTGCACCGTGCAGCCGGAAATCTTCATGCCGCTGTCGATGGCGCGCTGATGGGTGTGGAGGCCGGGAAAAAGCGGCAGCAGGGAAGGGTGGATATTGATGATGCGGCCCTCATAGGGGGCAATGAAATCCCCTGAGATCAGCCGCATGTAACCCGCGAGACAGATGATATCAGGGGCAATCTCACCAAGCGCCGCGAGAATGGCCGCCTCATGCTCCACCTTGCTGGCATAGGTTCCGCGTTCAAAGACCAGCGTCGGGATACCCATATCCCGTGCCTTCTCCAGGCCGCCGGCAGATGCCTTGTCGGAGATCACGCAGGCGATTTCAGCCGGAAAATCTGCCGCCTGGCAGGCTTTGGCCAGCGACACCATATTGGAGCCGCCGCCGGAGATGAAAACGACGACACGCTTGCGGCTGGATGACAAGGCAGGGCTTATCATAGGCCAAGAGTGCCCTTGTAGATCGTGCCGTGCGCCCCTTCTTCGCGGGCGACCATGCGGCCGAGCGGGAAGACGGTTTCGCCTTCGGCGGTGAGCGCGTTTGTAACCTTTTCCGCATTTTCAGCAGAAACCACGACGATCATGCCGACGCCGCAGTTGAAGGTGCGCAGCATTTCATTGGCTTCGACACCGCCGGTTTTCGCAAGCCAGGAGAAGACGGCCGGAACCTTGATTGCGCCAAGATCGATCTCGGCAGCGAGATGCTTCGGCAGAACGCGTGGAATATTCTCCGGGAAACCGCCGCCGGTAATATGCGCCAGCGCCTTCAGCGCGCCGGTCTCGCGGATCGCCTTCAAAAGCGGCTTTACATAGATGCGGGTCGGTGTGAGCAGGGCTTCGCCCAGCTTCTTGCCATCGGCGAAGGGGGCGGGGGCGTCCCAGTCGAGCCCGGAGATCGATACGATCTTGCGCACCAGCGAGAAGCCGTTGGAGTGGACGCCGGAAGAGGAGAGGCCGAGAATGACATCGCCCTCGGAAATATCGCCGGCTGGCAGCAGCTGACCACGTTCGGCCGCACCCACGGCAAACCCGGCAAGATCGTAATCGCCATCCGAATACATGCCCGGCATCTCAGCGGTCTCACCGCCGATCAGCGCACAACCGGATTCGCGGCAGCCCGCGGCAATCCCGGAAACGATGGCGGCGCCCTGATCGGGGTCGAGCTTGCCGGTCGCGAAGTAATCGAGGAAGAACAGCGGCTCGGCACCCTGCACCACGAGATCGTTCACGCACATGGCGACGAGATCGATACCGACGGTATCGTGATAGTTGGCGTCGATGGCGATCTTCAGCTTGGTGCCCACGCCGTCATTCGCGGCCACCAGAACCGGGTCGGTGAAGCCTGCGGCTTTCAGGTCGAACAGGCCGCCGAAGCCGCCGATTTCGCCGTCTGCACCGGGACGTCGCGTGGAGCGCACCGCCGGTTTGATCTTTTCGACCATCAGGTTGCCGGCGTCGATATCCACACCCGCATCACTATAGGTCAGACCGTTCTTGCCCGACTGGCTCATGGCTCTCGTCTCCGCTGGTTCCTTTGGCGTCGCCATTCGCACGGGACGGGGCCCGATGCAAGGGTTTGAGTGCCAAAAGCTCCTGATTTTAACGGCTTTGGCGTTTGAAAACCCCGGCGTTCAACCGCATTTGCCGCGGTGAGGCAAAGACGGGGCCAGGCATGCGGCATCGGCAGGCTTTGCGGCGCGGTCCACACCTTTGCCGCCGCAGTCTTGACCATATGCCCACGCCCATCCTATCTCCATGATGCTGGATGACGATGCGGCGACAGAAGGATGAATGAATGCAACCCCATGTGAGCGGTACCAATCTTCGCCGACAGGTGTTTTTCTGGATCGGCGTGCTTGTCGTCTTTATCCTTTTTCTCATGGTCTTCAGCTCCATCCTTCTGCCTTTTGTGGCGGGCATGGCGCTTGCCTATTTTCTTGATCCGGTTGCCGACTGGCTGGAGCGGCGCGGCCTCAGCCGATTGATGGCGACCGTTGTTATCCTCGTCTCCTTCGTGCTTTTGTTTGCCCTGTCGCTCATCATCATCATTCCGCTGATTGCCGCCCAGGCGTCGGAATTCATCACGCGCATTCCGCAATATATTTCTTCGCTCCAGCAACTGATCGCCGGTGCCGACACCAATCTTCTGCCGGATTGGGTGAGCAGCCAGATCGACGCGGTAAAGGAGAATTTCTCAAAGCTGCTGACCGAAGGCGCGGGTTTCATCGGAACGCTTCTGACCCAGATCTGGAATTCCGGCAAATCGCTTGTCGATGTGGTGTCCCTGCTGGTCGTGACACCGGTGGTCGCCTTTTATCTGCTGCTCGACTGGGACCGCATGATCGACAAGGTCGACAGCTGGATCCCGCGTGATTATGTGCACACCGTGCGCCAGATCGCCCGCGACATGGACAAGACCATTGCCGGCTTCGTGCGGGGGCAGGGGTCGCTCTGCCTGATCCTTGGCGTCTATTACGCGGTTAGCCTGTCGCTGGTCGGCCTGAATTTTGGCCTGCTGATCGGCCTTTTCTCCGGCCTCATCAGCTTCATTCCCTATATCGGCTCCATGGTCGGCCTCATTCTGGCCGTTGGCGTCGCGCTGGTGCAGTTCTGGCCGGATTATATCTACGTCATCCTGACACTCGCCGTGTTCTTTTCCGGCCAGTTCATCGAGGGCAACATCCTTCAGCCGAAGCTGGTCGGCAGCAGCGTGGGCCTGCATCCGGTCTGGCTCATGTTTGCCCTCTTCGCCTTTGGTGCGCTCTTCGGTTTTGTCGGGCTTCTGGTCGCCGTGCCGGCCGCGGCAGCAGTTGGTGTGCTTGTTCGCTTCGCTCTGTCACGGTATCTTGAGAGCGACCTTTACCACGGGCACGCCGCCAATCTTCCATGGGACGCAAATCCGGCGCTGGAAGAGGCGGAGAAGCCCTCCGGCAAAGCTGACTCTCAGAGCTGACGATGACTGACCCGATCAAAACCGACAACGCCCGGTCGAAGGCCGAGCAGCTGCCGCTCGCATTCTCGCACCAGTCCGCTTCCGGCCGGGATGATCTCCTGGTCTCGGCTTCGCTGGAGGCTGCCGTCAGCCTTGTCGATGAATGGCCCAACTGGCCGTCACCGGTGGTGGTGCTGGCCGGGCCGCCGGGCTCGGGAAAATCGCATCTCGCCAATATCTGGAAAAACATCAGCGAGGCCCGCGACATCCATCCGACAGCCGGAGGCGATGCGGCGCGTGCGGCCGAAACCGGGCCGGTTCTATTCGAGGATGCCGACCGGCGCGGTTTTGACGACACCGAACTGTTTCATGTCATCAACAGCGTGCGCCAGAACGGAACGACGCTTCTGATGACCAGCCGGCAATGGCCCTCCGCGTGGCCGGTGACGCTGCCAGACCTTCGCTCGCGCCTGAAGGCCGTCACGATTGTGGAGACCGGAGAGCCGGATGAGGGGCTTCTGGCGCAGGTGCTGGTAAAACTCTTCGCCGACCGGCAGCTTTACATGGATGACAAACTCATAGGCTACATCGTCAACAGAATGGAGCGTTCGCTCGACACGGCGCAGACGATCGTTGACAGAATAGACCGGCTCGCCCTGGCGCGCGCAACGAGAATTACCCGGCCGCTGGTGGCGGAAGTTCTCAACGCGATGGACAATGCGGCCCCCGGCGAGTTCGACGTCGATTGACTGTCACAGTTCCGTCGTCAAACTGTTATACGGGCAAGAAGGACGATCGCGCGATGCAGCAGGATCACGGGACGGAAATTGGTCAGGGGACGGAACACGGAATGGACGCTATCGCGCAGGAAGACTTCAACAGGGTTCAGCCGACGGAAGGCGAAAGCCTCTGGGACAGCCCGGCGCGTTTCATTAACCGCGAGTTTTCCTGGCTCCAGTTCAACCGGCGCGTCCTCGAAGAAACGCTGAACACCGATCATCCTCTTCTGGAGCGGCTGCGTTTCCTGTCCATCTCTGCGGCCAATCTCGATGAGTTCTTCATGGTCCGCGTCGCCGGTCTTGAAGGCCAGGTGCGCCAGAAAATCACCGTCAAGACGCCTGACGGCAAGACCCCAGCCGAGCAGCTGGAAGACATCCTGAAGGAAATCGACAATCTGCAGATGGAGCAGCAGGCATCGCTTGCCGTTCTGCAGCAATATCTCGCCAAGGAAGAAATCTTCATCGTGCGGCCTGCCGCTTTGTCGGATGCCGACCGCACGTGGCTGGAAACGGAGTTCGAAGACCGGATCTTTCCGGTCCTGACGCCGCTGTCCATAGACCCCGCGCATCCGTTCCCCTTCATTCCCAATCTCGGCTTCTCTATGGGGCTGCAGCTCGATAGCGTAAACGGCCGCGAGCCTATGACCGCGCTTCTGCGCCTGCCGCCTGCGCTGGATCGCTTCGTGCGGCTGCCGGACGACAAGAACGCCATCCGCTACATCACGCTTGAAGATGTGGTCGGCCTGTTCATCCATCGGCTTTATCCGGGCTATACCGTTCGTGGCTTCGGCACCTTCCGCATCATCAGAGACAGCGATATCGAAGTTGAGGAAGAGGCCGAAGATCTGGTCCGCTTTTTCGAGAGCGCGCTGAAGCGGCGTCGCCGCGGCTCGGTGATCCGCATCGAAACTGATAGCGAGATGCCGCAGTCGCTGCGCCAGTTCGTGGTGCATGAGCTTGGCGTGCCGGACAATCGCGTCGCGGTTCTGCCTGGGCTTCTGGCGCTCAACACCATCTCGGAAATCGTGCGCGCTCCCCGCGACGACCTGAAATTCGAGCCCTACAATGCCCGTTTTCCTGAGCGCGTGCGCGAACATGCGGGCGATTGCCTTGCCGCCATCCGCGAAAAGGACATGGTGGTTCACCATCCGTATGAAAGCTTCGACGTGGTGGTGCAGTTCCTCCTGCAGGCGGCGCGCGATCCCGAAGTGCTCGCCATCAAGCAGACGCTTTACCGCACCTCCAATGACAGCCCGATCGTTCGTGCGCTGATCGATGCGGCGGAAGCTGGCAAGTCGGTGACGGCGCTGGTCGAACTCAAGGCGCGTTTCGACGAGGAAGCAAATATCCGTTGGGCGCGCGATCTGGAGCGTGCCGGTGTGCAGGTGGTTTTCGGCTTCATCGAACTCAAGACACACGCCAAGATGTCGATGGTGGTGCGCCGCGAAGACGGCAAGCTCAGAACCTATTGCCACCTCGGTACGGGCAACTACCACCCGATCACGGCCAAGATTTACACCGACCTTTCCTTCTTTACCTGCAATCCGAAGATCGCCCACGACATGGCGAATATCTTCAATTTCATCACGGGTTATGGTGAGCCGGAAGAGGGAATGAAGCTGGCGGTTTCGCCCTACACCCTGCGCCCCCGCATCCTCAAGCATATCCATGAAGAGATCGCGCATGCCAAGAATGGCGCGCCGGCGGCGATCTGGATGAAGATGAATTCGCTGGTCGACCCTGAAATCATCGACGCGCTTTACCTTGCAAGCGCTGCCGGCGTTGAGATCGATCTCGTTGTGCGCGGCATCTGCTGCCTGCGCCCGCAGGTGCCGGGACTGTCGGATAATATCCGCGTCAAATCCATTGTCGGCCGCTTCCTGGAGCACAGCCGCATCTTCTGCTTCGGCAACGGTTTCGGCCTGCCGTCTGACAAGGCGCTGGTCTATATCGGCTCGGCAGACATGATGCCGCGCAACCTGGATCGGCGCGTGGAAACGCTGGTTCCGCTGACCAATCCCACGGTGCATGAGCAGGTTCTTTCACAGATTATGCTGGGCAATCTCATTGACAACCAGCAAAGCTACGAGATACTTGCGGACGGAACGTCGAGGCGCATCGAGGTGCGTAAAGGCGAAGAACCGTTCAACGCGCAGCACTATTTCATGACCAATCCCAGCCTTTCCGGACGTGGTGAAGCCCTGAAATCCAGTGCGCCCAAATTGATTGCCGGGTTGATTTCGTCCCGCAAGAAACAGGCTGAATGACTCGATCAGAAGCACAGGGGCGGCTGACCGGCCTTGCCCCCGTTTCCGTCATAGATATTGGTTCGAACTCCGTTCGTCTCGTCGTATATGAAGGTCTGTCCCGCGCGCCAGCGGTGCTGTTCAACGAAAAGGTCCTGTGCGGCCTCGGCAAGGGGCTGGCGCTGACGGGGCGCATGCATGAGGAAGGCGTCGAGCGCGCGCTGAAGGCGCTGAAACGCTTCCATGCGCTTTCCGAGCAGGCTCAGGCGCAGCAGCTTTATGTGCTGGCGACTGCCGCCGCGCGTGAGGCGGAGAACGGTCCTGATTTCATCCGTGAGGCTGAAGCCATCCTCGGTTGCGAGATCGAGGTCCTGTCGGGTGAGAAGGAAGCGCTTTATTCGGCCTACGGCGTAATCAGCGGTTTTCATGATCCCGATGGCATCGCCGGCGACCTCGGCGGTGGCTCGCTGGAACTCATCGACATCAAGGGCAAGAGCTGCGGCGAGGGCATCACCCTGCCGCTCGGTGGCCTGCGGCTGTCGGAACAGTCTGACGGGTCGCTCGAAAAAGCGGCTGCGATTGCCCGCAAGCATGTGAAGAATTTCACCAAGCTTCTGGCAGCAGGCGAGGGGCGCACCTTTTACGCCGTCGGCGGCACCTGGCGGAACATGGCCAAGCTGCACATGGAAATTTCCGGTTACCCGCTGCATATGATGCAGGGTTACGAGTTGCCGCTGGAAGAGATGCTGAATTTCCTCGAGGAGGTCATCGTCTCCCGCGACAGCAAGGATCCCGCATGGCAGGCGGTGTCCAAGAACCGTCGCTCGCTTCTGCCGTTCGGCGCCATCGCCATGCGCGAAGTCCTAAGGGCGATGAAACCGGCGAAAATCGCTTTTTCCGCACAGGGCGTGCGCGAAGGCTATCTTTATTCGCTGCTCTCCGAAACCGATCAAAATGCGGACCCGCTTCTGGTCGCTGCCGATGAGCTTGCCATTCTGCGCGCCCGTTCGCCCGAACATGCGCGCGAACTGGCGGACTGGAGCGGACGAACCTTCCCGGTCTTCGGGGTCGAGGAGACGGAAGAAGAAAGCCGCTACCGTCAGGCAGCCTGCCTGCTCGCCGATATCAGCTGGCGCGCGCATCCGGACTATCGCGGATTGCAGGCGCTCAATATCATCGCCCATTCATCATTCGTGGCGATCACCCATCCTGGCCGCGCCTACATAGCGCTCGCCAATTATTACCGCTTTGAAGGCCTCAACGACAATGGCGTGACGGAACCGCTGGCCGTGATGGCCGGCGAACGTCTTCAGGAACTTGGCAAGTTGCTGGGCGGCCTGCTGCGGGTGGTTTATCTTTTCTCCGCATCGATGCCGGGTGTCGTCGATCACCTGAAATTCCGCAAGTCCGACAATCCCGATCTCGATCTGGAATTTGTGGTTCCGCATGAATATTGCGATTTCGCCGGCGAGCGGCTGGACGGGCGTTTACAACAACTGGCGAAGCTGACGGGGAAGAGACTGGCCTTCGTGTTCGAGTAAGCCGACACAATACAGCCGTAAATTTATCCGTACTCATCTCAATTTTTGAGGTGATGTATATTTATGAAAATTATCAGGTGGACCGTGCCGATCGTCATCGGCGTGATTGCTCTCTCGGCTTTTTCGGGAACGCGCATGAATAGCATGTCCGAGCGTTGCCAGCGCGGTGATTCTCCGCTGGCCGACATTTCCACATTTGAAACGAATGACATTAAGATAACACTCGAACGCTATAACAGTCACCCACTATTGGCAGAATACAAACGGTTCGTGACGGTGGAGCGCCACAATGGCGAGTCGCTTAGAACCGAAATCGGCTCCGACCCAGGCGGCGGCGAACGGGTGGACGTGTGCGAAACGTCGGATGGCAACATCCTGTTTGAAGATCGATTCATGTCGCATATTTTGTCAGGTGCAGGTGAGGTACGCGAAATCAGCTCTGCATCGGCTTTTCGCATAAACCCGGACGGTTCGCTTGATCAACTGATCAAACCGGACGCCACGCCTCTCTGTGTCCGAACGCTCGGCCGGTTCGATTTCGGTAAAGACGGAGGATATGGCTTTCAAAGAAATGAAGGGCGCATCTAAAGTCGTGGCGGCTGAAAAAGATCCGCCGCCACGACTGTCTGTGTTACATCGCGTCAAGTAGATCCTTGACCTCAAGCAGGACGAATTCGTTGTCGTCAGCCTTGTCCAGGGCGCGGCCGGCCGAGAAGGGCAGGTTGTTGTCATTGCCGACGAGGATATGCGTGGCATCGACGCGGTCGACATTCTCGATGGTGACGAAAGGCATGTCGTAATAACCATTGCCGCCGCCCTGACGCTTCTTGTTGTCAGGGTCGGAGATTTTCAAGAGATCGATGTAGCCGATCTTGCGCGCTGCCTTGCCGACATTGGCGTCATTGAACTCGATCTTGTAGATGCGCTTCACCTTGGAGGGCACGGCAAAGCAGTTTGCTTCCGGCTTCTTCGGGTCGGCGCAGGCCTTGTCGGCGGTGCCGGCGCCATTGTTGCGTTCGATCACGAGTGCGGTGCTGTCATCAAGCATGTTGAAGTCGCCAATGGCTTCGCCACCCTGCGCCAGCGGATAAAGCCAGGTGCGGCCGGTCCATTCCTTCCTGGCGGTGTCGAGTTCGATGATGCGCAGGGCGGTTGCGCCATCTTCGGTCTTCTCCACCTTGCCGTCGGCCATGTAAAGCGGGCCTTCGAGAAGGCCGTAGAGCTTGGAGCCATCCTTGGAGAGCGCCATGCCTTCATAACCGCCAGAGCGTTTCAGGTTGAAGGCCGGCATTTTCTGCGCGGGGTTGCCGGGGAGGGCAAGCGTCGGATGATCCGGAGACTTCACCTCGATGTCGCCTGCCTTGGTGGAGATCACGTCGGTCAGCTTGCCGTCGCGGGTGAATTTCAGGATGTAGGGGCCAAATTCCTCGCCCACCCAGAAACCATCGGCAACCGGCTGAATGGATTCGACGTCGAAATCCGCACCTGTCAGGTAACGCGTGCTGGAGCCTTCGAGAACGATGGGGAAGGGCGCCTTCATGTCAGGGTCTGAGAGGAACACGGTCTCGAGCGCGTCGACCTTGCCGGCGTCCCAGTCGAACTTCAGATGGTGTAGCATCAGCATGGCGTCGCTGGAGTTAAGCTTGGAACCGAAACCGTTGTCGGAAAGGCTCCAGAAGCTGCCGTCGGGCATCGCCTTGATGCCAGAGAAACCCTGCATCGGCTGGCCGTTGAACGGCATGGAAAGGCCGGTCAGACGCACGCCATCCTTGCCCGGCACGGTGCCGAGGCCTTCCGCACGCTTGCGGTCGGCGGTGGTGAACTTGGCAGAGGTCTTGAGATGGTCGGGTGCGTCAGCAGGCGCTGGAATGACGGTGTCTGCCGGCAGGATGGCGTGGGAGACCAGCTTTGCCGGAAATTCCTGTTCGGCGGCATGGGATGCACAAGCGAATGCCAAGATGGCGCAGGACGCAAAAAGAACGTGCTTCATGATGAGACCCCTCTCAATACCTGTTGAAGACAGGCTTGAGGCGATAGGGGTGTCGCATGACAGGCAGGTGATTGGCGTTTGAAGCTTTGATGAAATTATGCGGTGGGAGCCTGATATTGACTGAGCGTGCAGACGCCGAGCGTCTGGCCGCGGCCCTTCACCGCATGTTCGCCGAGATATTCGCTGCGCACGCCCTTGGGAAGGACCAGCTGGTGGGCGAGATCGGCGGAAATCAGCACCGGATGGCCGAGCATCTTGCTCAGCGATTCGAGCCTTGAGGTCGTGTTCACCGTGTCGCCGAAATAGGTGATCTTGTGGTGGTCGACGCCGATTTCCGCCGTGATGACAGGACCGCCATGGATCGCAAAACGCAGGCGCGGCACTTCCCCGAAGCGGGACAGCCACATGTCGCGCTTTTCTTCGATTGTCGCCTGGATATCGAACACGCAGCGCACACAGGCCGCGCGCCTTATCGCCATGTGATAGGGCCAGGTGATGATGGCGGCATCGCCAATGTAATCATCGATAACCCCGCCATGCCTCCTCACCGGTGCGGCATAGCTTGCGAAGATTTCGCCCAGGAATTCCTGCGCTTTCAGGTCCCCGTGGGTCTCTGCAAAGGAGGTGGAGCCGACGAGATCGATGAAGATGAAGACGCGGTCTTCGCTGACCGGGCGGCGATAGCGACCGAGAATGAGATCGATGAAGATATCGCGGCCCAGAAGCTCGCGCACGCGCATGATGAAGACGATGATGCCGCAGACGATGAGCGTGAAGACGAGCGTCTGTACTTCGGCATGCACCGCGCGTTTCCAGGTGCCGGGAAAGATGCCGCTGAGCCAAAGGATGGTGCCGCCAAGTCCAAAGCCGCAAAAGACGAGAATGGCGTAGATGAGAAGCCCGACGGCGATATAGGCGGGCGTGGGTAACGCGCTGACCTGCCGCGACAGGCCGGGCATGATGTAGCCGCGCTCAAAAGCGAGAATCGGGGCGCAGGCGAAGAGTGCATAGGTCGCGCCGATCAAGGCGCCGCCGCCATACTCCAGAAATGCGTAGGCCACGCCGCTGCCCGCCACGGCAACGAACAGCACCACGTAATCCAGAATTGGCAGCAATTTTCTCATGGCGATTCCGATCTCGGAAAGGAAGGTTTGCGCCCTCTCGGGCACAGCTTCTGTTCAGGCCATATGCGACATTAGTGTGGAAAATGCGCCGCAAAAAGTGAGTAATCGGTAAGGTTGCACGCAGGATTGGTGGCGCTGTTGCCCCCTTGCCGCAACGGCATCGAACCCCGCACATGAGAGGCCTCATCGACGGCTCAAGGTCTGCAACAGGCGCGGTTCGGCAAGACGGCTACCGAAGCAATGCGCCGGAGAAAACAGCGCGATGGAGGGCAGGTGGGTCAGGGACGGGCGATTAGGCCCCGTTCGCCGCCACTTCCACTGCCTCGACCTTCTTGCCAGCAAAACGCAGCGCGACTTCGCCGTTGATGAGCTTGAGCGCCACATCGCCGAACAGCTCACGCCGCCAACCGGAAAGCGCCGCAACCGTCGCCTTTTCGCCTTCGGAGGCGATCTTGTCCAGATCGTCGCTATTGGCGATGACCTTTGCAGCGACGCCGTGCTTGTCTGCCGTCAGCTTCAGGAGAACCTTCAACAGCTCCACGGCAGCGCCGGTGCCTTCCGGTGCATGGCTGTGACGCGGCGCCTTGGGCATCTCTTCCTTCGGAAGTGCCAGCGCCGCATTCACTGTCTCGATGATGGCCGTGCCGGAGGCGGAGCGTTCCCAGCCCTTGGGGATGGTGCGAAGCCGCGACAGCGCCTCGGCATCCTTCGGCTGCTGCTGTGCGATTTCGAAGATCGCATCGTCCTTCAGCACGCGCGAACGCGGGACGTTGCGGGAGCGCGCCTCCCGCTCGCGCCAGGCGGCGACAAATTTGAGAATGGCGAGTTCCGTCGGTTTGCGAAGGCGCGATTTCAACCGCAGCCATGCATCGTCAGGGTGCATGTCATAGGTGTCGCGCGATTCCAGAATGTCCATCTCTTCGGTCAGCCACAGCGAGCGGCCTTCACGCTCCAGCTGCGCCTTCAGCGCCAGATAGACGTCGCGCAGATGGGTGACGTCGGCCAATGCATAATCCAGCTGCTTTTCGGTCAGCGGACGACGGCTCCAGTCGGTAAAGCGCGAGGATTTGTCGATCTGCACATTCTTGATCTTCTGCACCAGCTGGTCGTAGGAGATCGAATCGCCGAAACCGCAGACCATGGCGGCGACCTGCGTATCGAAGATCGGATGCGGAATGAGGCCGCCGAGATGGTAGATGATCTCGATATCCTGCCTCGCGGCATGGAAAACCTTCACGACATTTGGATTGGCCATCAGTTCGAACATCGGGGTCAGATCGATGCCCTTGGCCAGCGGATCGACCAGCACCTCGAGCGTCGGGCTCGCCATCTGCACGAGGCAGAGTTCCGGCCAGAAGGTGGTTTCCCGCAAAAATTCGGTGTCGATGGTAATGAATTCCGATTTCGCCAGTTCCGTGCAGGCTTCGGCGAGGGCGGCAGTCGTTTCAATCATTGCAAATGGCCACTCGTGAAAATTATCCGTCTTACTTTCCCTTTGCCGGGCGCATGTCAATACAAAGCCAGCTTTTCAAGGCTCATGGATCGTTTTTCTCGGGCGGATCAGGCTCCAATCCATTTTTTTTGGGTGGCGCGGGTGCTGCGAGCTTCTGGAAATAGGCCGAGGTGCGCAACAGCGAACTGAACCGCCAGTTCCTCTCCTCTACGGGAACGCCTTCACGCACCTGTAGCCGGTATATGGTATAGGCGATGAAAACGATTTGGATCGCCGCGGTATAGCCGAACAGCGCCTTCGGGCCGAAATGATCGATCAGGACGGAGGCGAGAAGCGGTCCGACCGTCGCCCCGACTGACCAGAAGAACAGCAGCCCGGCCGACATCATCGCGTGTTCGCCTTCCCTGGCGTGGTCGTTGCCATGCGCCGAACTCAGCGAATAAAGCGGCAGGGCAAACGCGCCGAAGATGAAGACGCCGATGATGTTGCTCCATTCGTCCGTGCCGGCGAAGAAGGCGAGAAACAGCCCGACGATGACAGAGGCCGCCGTGGTGGCGAGAATGATGATGCGCCGGTCGTAACGGTCGGAATAAACGCCGAGCGGATATTGCAGAACCACACCGCCGATAATGCCCGCACTCATGAAAGTGGCGATGGCAGTGACCGAAAAGCCAATCTGCTCGGCGTAGATCGGCCCGATATTGCGGAAGGCCGCCATGCTGAGACCGACCGCCACGCAACCGACGACGGCAAGCGGGGAAATGCGCCACACGGCAAAAAGGTCGAAGGGGATCTGCTTCGGCGGGGCAGGGTTGGACTTGTCGGCAAGCGAGATCGGCACCAGCGACAGCACGAGTGCTATCGCGATCAGCGAAAACACAACCGGCCCCTCAACACCCATCACGGCTATGACATATTGCGCCAGCGTCACGGAGCCGAGATCGACGAAACGATAGATGGAAAGCGTGCGCGCGCGATTGGAATTCGTCACCTGGGCATTGATCCAGCTTTCGATGGCCGCAAAAAGACAGGCGACGGCGATGCCGACGACGAAACGCATCAACATCCAGAACAGCGGGTGGATGATGAGCGGCATGGCAATCGAAGCGGCCGAGGCGACCGCCGCCATGGTCGCGAATGTTCTGATATGGCCGATCTTGCGCAGTAGTCGCGTCACCGAAATGCAGCCGAGTGCGAATCCGATGCTGTAGGCGGCGCTGATGACGCCGATGGTGCTGGCGGAAAAACCTTCGGAGATGCCGCGCAGGGCAATATAGGTTCCCTGCAGGCCGTTGCCGCCGATCAGGATGCCGGCGGTGATGAGAAGCGGGATGAGAGGTCTGATCTGGCTCATTGCGGGCCGACTCGGTTTGGCGGGCTGAATAAGCACTATCTAAAGCCAAGGCGGGGGAAAGGACAGGCTGAAGGCGACATTGTTGCGCTTTGCCTTGACAAATCGGGCTGGCCATGCGCTTTTCCGGCAAATTTCGACAGTGCCGCCCATCTGGCCTCCAACGGGCCCACGACACGTTCCAGGATAAAAAAATGCATCGTTACCGCAGCCACACCTGTGCCGCTCTCCGCAAGTCCGACGTCGGCGAAACCGTTCGCCTTTCCGGTTGGGTTCACCGCGTGCGAGATCATGGCGGCGTTCTCTTCATCGACCTTCGCGACCATTACGGCATCACCCAGGTGGTTGCCGATCCTGACAGCCCGGCGTTCAAGGTTGCGGAAACCGTGCGCGGCGAATGGGTCATCCGCATCGACGGCCTCGTCAAGGCGCGTTCGGAAGACACCGTCAACAAGGGCATGGCGACCGGCGAGATCGAACTTTACGCCCAGGAGATCGAGGTTCTCGGCGTCGCCAAGGAACTGCCGCTGCCGGTCTTCGGCGAGCCTGACTATCCTGAAGACGTCCGCCTGAAGTACCGCTTCCTCGACCTGCGCCGCGAAACGCTGCACAAGAACATCGTCAAGCGCACGCAGATCATCTCCGCCATGCGCACCGGCATGGCCGATGCCGGCTTTGCCGAATATACGACGCCAATCCTCACGGCCTCCTCGCCGGAAGGCGCGCGCGACTTCCTCGTGCCGTCGCGTATTCATGAGGGCAAGTTCTTCGCGCTGCCGCAGGCGCCGCAGCAGTACAAGCAGCTTCTGATGGTGGCGGGTTTCGACCGCTACTTCCAGATCGCGCCGTGCTTCCGTGATGAAGACCCGCGCGCCGACCGCCTGCCGGGCGAATTCTACCAGCTCGACGTCGAAATGAGCTTCGTGACCCAGGAAGATGTCTGGACCACGATGGAGCCGATGATGACGGCCGTCTTCGAAAAGTTTGCCGAAGGTAAGCCTGTCACCAAAGAGTGGCCGCGCATCCCCTACGACGAGGCGATCCGCAAATACGGCTCCGACAAGCCGGACCTGCGCAATCCGATCGTCATGCAGGCCGTGACCGAGCACTTCGACGGCTCGGGCTTCAAGGTCTTCGCGAATATGATCGCCTCCAACCCCAAGGTTCAGGTCTGGGCAATCCCGGCCAAGACCGGCGGTTCGCGTGCGTTCTGTGACCGCATGAACGCCTGGGCCCAGTCTCAGGGCCAGCCCGGCCTCGGTTACATCTTCTGGAAGGAAGAGGACGGCAAGGTCGGCGGTTCAGGCCCGCTCGCCAAGAACATTGGCGAGGAACGCACCGAGGCGCTGCGCCAGCAGCTCGGCCTCGAGGCAGGGGATGCCTGCTTCTTCGTCGCCGGTGATCCCGCCAAGTTCTACAAGTTTGCAGGTGAGGCACGCACCCGCGCTGCCGACGAGCTGAACCTGATCGACCGCGACCGTTTCGAAATGTGCTGGATCGTCGACTTCCCCTTCTTCGAATACAACGAAGAAGAAAAGAAGATCGATTTCGCCCACAACCCCTTCTCCATGCCGCAGGGTGGTCTGGAAGCGCTGGAAGGGCAGGATCCGCTCTCCATCAAGGCCTTCCAGTATGACGCCGTCTGTAACGGCTTCGAAATCGCCTCCGGTTCGATCCGTAACCAGTCGCCCGAGTTGATGGTCAAGGCTTTCGAGAAGGTTGGGCTGTCGCAGACCGACGTTGAAGAGCGCTTCGGCGGTCTCTACCGTGCCTTCCAGTACGGCGCGCCTCCGCATGGCGGCTGCGCTTTCGGTATCGACCGCGTGGTCATGCTGCTGGTCGGTGCGAAGAACCTGCGCGAAATCACGCTGTTCCCGATGAACCAGCAGGCGCAGGACCTTCTGATGAACGCGCCGTCGCCGGCAACGCCGACGCAGCTCCGCGAACTGGCGCTGCGCGTCGTTCCGTCGAAGAAAGACTGATCGTGTTGAAGACGCTGCTCGACCGTGTTCGCGCAGCCTTCACCCGTGCATTGGCGGCCGCACTTGCGGCCGCTTTTGCGTTCTGGATTGCACGTGAATGGCTTGGCCACAGCCAGCCGGTCTTCGCCGCGATCAGCGCGCTGATCTGTCTCTCTCCCGGCATTCCAAGCCACGTCCGTCAGGGACTAGGGCTGATGGTTGGCGTCACCATCGGTATCCTCGTGGGGGAGGTGGCACTTCTCGTCCCGCACGATTTCGCCGAAATCAGGCTCGCCTCGGCGACCTTCATCGCCATGATCCTCGCCACCACCTTCGGTCTGCCGGCAGTCGTGCCGATCCAGGCGGGGGCCTCGGCCATGCTGGTCCTCCTCATGGGGCCGCAGGTTGCCGGCTTGGTCCGTTTTGTCGACGTGATCGTGGGTGTCGCGACCGGTGTAGCCGTAGCGCTCGTCTTCTTTCGCGAGCGGCTGAAGCTCTAGCGGTCTTGCGCACAGCGGCATGAGGCATACGATCGCAGACATCGAAAGCGGGAACGCAACTTGCGGCCCGCTTTTTTGCTGTTTATAGGTGAATTACTCACCACGGACCCGGTGAAATCCCGGGTGGCTCTTCTGGCCGCCGATCCGCCAGACAACGCAAAGCACCGACATTTCATTTCAATCTACCGGACATGGCTCCGGCCGGTGCGTCATTCTTTGCGAAAAAATCAGATGAACAAATTTCAGACTTACAGACGTGAGTGGTTTTCCAATATTCGCGGCGATCTCCTTTCCGGCATCGTCGTGGCACTCGCCCTCATTCCCGAAGCCATCGGCTTTTCCGTCATCGCCGGGGTCGATCCGAAGGTGGGGTTGTTCGCCTCCTTTGCGATCGCCTGCGTTTCCGCCTTCACCGGCGGCAGACCGGGCATGATCTCGGCGGCAACCGCCGCCACGGCCGTCCTGATGGTCACGCTCGTCAAGGAACACGGGCTGCAATATCTCTTCGCCGCCACCATCCTCATGGGCGTGCTGCAAATTCTGGCGGGCCTTGTAAAACTCGGCCGGGTGATGCGCTTCGTATCGCGTTCGGTCATGACCGGCTTCGTCAATGCGCTGGCGATCCTGATCTTCATGGCGCAATTGCCGGAACTGATCGGCGTCCCGGTCGAAACCTATGTCATGATCGCGGCCGGTCTTGCGATCATCTATCTCTTCCCGCTGGTCACCAAAATCGTGCCTTCGCCGCTGGTCGCCATCATCGTTCTCACCTGTGTCGCCGTCTTCTCCGGCATGGATATCCGCACGGTCGGCGATCTCGGTGAATTGCCCTCCACGCTGCCGATATTCGCCCTGCCACAGGTACCACTGACCTTCGAGACGCTGCACATCATCTTTCCCTATTCCGTGGCGCTCGCCGCCGTCGGTCTGTTGGAATCGCTGCTGACGGCGCAGATCGTCGACGACATGACGGATACGGGCAGCAACAAGAGCCGGGAATGCATCGGGCAGGGAACGAGCAATATCGCCTCCGCCCTCATCGGCGGCATGGGCGGCTGCGCCATGATCGGCCAGTCCGTCATCAATGTCAGTTCGGGCGGTCGTGGCCGCTTGTCTACCTTCGTCGCGGGCGCGTTCCTGCTGTTCCTCATACTGGTGCTGGATGATCTCGTGCGTATCATTCCCATGGCCGCGCTGGTGGCGGTGATGATCATGGTCTCCATCGGCACATTCTCGTGGCGCTCCATCCTCGATCTGCGCCGCAACCCGCCATCCTCCAGCATCGTCATGCTGGTCACGGTCGGCACGGTGCTTGCGACCCACGATCTCGCAAAGGGCGTGCTGGCCGGCGTCCTTCTCTCCGGCGTGTTTTTCGCGGGCAAGGTGTCGAAACTCTTCCATGTCCGGGCGGAGCTTTCGGCCGATGGCCGGGAGCGGATCTATCGCGTCGATGGTCAGATTTTCTTCGCCTCGACGGAAAGCTTCATTGCCGCTTTCGATTTCTCCGAAGAGGTTGAGGCGGTGACAATCGATGTCACGCAGGCGCATCTGTGGGACATTTCCGCGGTCGGCGCTCTGGACAAGGTGGTGCTGAAATTTCGCAAGGCCGGCAGGCGGGTCGAGGTGATCGGCGTCAACGAGGCAAGCGCCCACATGATCGACCGCTTCGCCCTGCACGATAAACAGGATGGCGCCGCCGCGCCGCTGCACTGAGCGCAAAAGAAAAGCCCCGGTGCAATGACCGGGGCTTCCTTGTCTTATTCGTTTGCCGTCACCGTCACGCCGAGCATTTTCGGCAGGGTGTTCGGCGCGCCCATGGCGGCGCCCATGATCATGGGGAACGGCACCGGCTTTTCCGGCGCTGCCGTGATCGAGAAGTTCTTCGGATCGTCGATATAGGTGTTGATCGCCGCCGACACCATGTTCTGCAATTCGGGAACGTTGAGCGAGGCCATCATGATCGGCGCCATGCCCTTGATCGTCTGGGCGAGCTGGTCGCTGGTCATGCCCTGCTGGCTTGCCGCATAGTCAATCGCGCGCTTGGTGATGCTGGCATCTTCAAAGCTGATCTCGGCGTTGACGAAAGAGAGCTGCTGCATCAGGCCGAGCATGGCAAGGCTCGCGGCCTGGTCTGCCTGTTCCTTGTTAGGATTGGCAGCCTGCGCCTTCACCGTTTCCTGCATCGACTTGATGAAGGCGAGCGTATAGCCGGAGAAACCGAATGACATGTTGAGACGGCCGACATCATCGAGGTCGATGGCATATTCCTCGACATCAACAGTGCCGGAAGCCACTTCCCAGCTGCCGCTCATGGTCATGTCGCCGGAAAGCGCCTGCAGCTTCAGCTTCTCGATGGCATCCTTGGTGGCGGGATCGGTGACGTCGCTGAGGTCGGCCTTGAAGCCGGAGGCGTCGAGGTCGAAGCCGATCGAATTCTTGTCGTCGCTGACCGACATCGTCGCGCTGGTTTCCTCGAGCGAGAAGGCCTGCTTGCCGTCGACGGACACGGAAATCGGGCCGCTATGGGCTTCGTCGTAGAACATCAGCGCATCGAGCGTGCCGGTGGTGGCATCAGCGGGGATGACGAGGCCGGACATGTAGATGTCGCTGGCCTTGATCTCGACCTTGTCCTGCTTGTAGTCGATGTTGTCGAAACGGGCGTTCTTGATCTTGTAACCGCCGTTGTTTTCCTCGACGCCATCAAGCGTGATATTGCCAACCGGGATTTTCTTGGCCGGGTCGGCAACGGCGCTGAGGGTCACGTCGTTCAGCGTTACCGTCGAGCCGTTGACGGCAACGGTACCGGCCGCGATCTGACCGCCCTGGGCAGCGTAAGCGGCGTTGATCTTCTTCAGCACGTCGCCACCATCCAGCGCGAAGGCCGGCGCGGATAGGGCGAGAAGCGCGGCGCTCGCAAAAAGAACCTGCCGGGTGGATTTCAATCTCATGATGTTTCTTCCCTCAACGTACGGCTGCAAGCCGTGCCTCAATGCTTATGGTGATACTTATATTCGCTGATATTCAAAGGTCTAGGGTATTTAGATCGATTCCCATGACGGCGGCATTGCGGCATTTGGAGCGCGGTTAACAAAAAACCGAAGGGCAGGGGTGATTTCATCCACAGCCGCGACCCCTGTGTTTCTTGCCCGGAATCGCCATTTCCGCTAGTCAAGCACCATGGGAAAAAATCTTGTACCTCCGTCCGGCGGAGACGATAATATTCATCCGGTCGATTTGAAGGCAGCGCTGGAAGAGCGCTACCTCGCTTACGCCTTGTCCACGATCATGCATCGTGCGCTGCCGGATGTTCGCGACGGCCTGAAGCCGGTCCACCGCCGTATTGTCTATGCCATGAGCGAAATGGGCCTGAGGCCCAATTCCGCCTTCCGCAAATGCGCGAAGATCGTCGGTGAGGTGATGGGTAACTACCACCCCCACGGCGACCAGGCGATCTATGATGCGCTGGCGCGTCTGGCGCAGGATTTCTCTCTGCGTTATCCGCTGGTCGACGGGCAGGGCAACTTCGGTAACATCGACGGTGACAGTCCTGCCGCCATGCGTTACACCGAAAGCAAGATGACGGCGGTGGCCGAGCTTCTGCTCGAGGGTATCGGTGAGGATGCGGTCGATTTCCGCGACACCTACGACGAATCCAATTCCGAGCCGGTTGTTCTGCCCGGCGCGTTTCCGAACCTGCTGGCGAA
This sequence comes from Agrobacterium sp. DE0009, assembly GCF_007680755.1. Classification (NCBI taxonomy): domain Bacteria; kingdom Pseudomonadati; phylum Pseudomonadota; class Alphaproteobacteria; order Hyphomicrobiales; family Rhizobiaceae; genus Agrobacterium; species Agrobacterium sp. DE0009. The sequence goes on along the minus strand of NZ_VEIU01000001.1, from coordinate 779,056 downwards.
TGGCGCTTCCGGCATCGCTGTCGGCATGGCGACGTCGATCCCGCCGCACAACGCACACGAGCTATGTGACGCGGCGCTGTACCTCATCAAGCATCCCGATGCGCCGGTTGAAAAGCTGGTCGAGTTCATTCCCGGTCCCGACCTGCCGACCGGCGGCGTGATCGTCGAAAGCCGCGAGAATATTCTCGATGCCTACAAGACCGGCCGCGGTGGGTTCCGCGTGCGCGCCAAATGGGAAACGGAAGATCTGGGCCGCGGCGGTTATCAGATCGTCATCACCGAAATTCCGTTCCAGGTGCAGAAATCGCGGTTGATCGAGAAGATCGCCGAATTGCTGATCGCGCGCAAGCTGCCGCTGCTTGAAGATGTCAGAGACGAATCCGCCGAAGATGTGCGTATCGTGCTTGTTCCGAAGAGCCGCACCGTCGATGCGACGTTGTTGATGGAATCGCTCTTCCGTCTCTCCGACCTCGAAAGCCGCCTGCCGCTCAACATGAACGTGCTGTCGCTCGGCAAGGTGCCGAAGGTGATGGCGCTGAACGAGGTGCTGACCGAGTGGCTGGCGCATCGCAAGGACGTGCTGGTCCGCCGTTCCCGCCATCGCCTTGCCGCCATCGACCGCAGGCTGGAGATTCTGGGCGGTCTCCTCATCGCCTATCTCAATCTCGACGAGGTGATCCGCATCATCCGCGAGGAGGATGAGCCGAAACAGGTGATGATGGCGAAATGGTCGCTGACGGACCTGCAGGCTGAATCCATCCTCAATATGCGGCTGCGCAATCTGCGCAAGCTCGAGGAATTCGAAATCCGCAAGGAATTCGACGAACTGACGAATGAGAAGGCCGAGATCGAAGCGCTGATCGCTTCTGATGACAAGCAGTGGCAGACCATCGCCTGGGAAATCGGCGAGGTCAAAAAGAAATACGCGAAGGCAACCGAACTCGGTCGCCGCCGCACGCAGTTTGCGGATGCGCCGGATGCCGATATCGAGGCCATACAGCAGGCGATGATCGAGAAGGAACCGGTCACCATCGTCATTTCGCAGAAGGGCTGGATCCGGGCGCTGAAGGGACATATGTCCGACACCTCATCGCTCACCTTCAAGGAAGGAGACGGCCCGAAACTGGCTTTCCCGGCACAGACCACGGACAAGCTCTTGTTGCTGACGACTGGCGGCAAGGCCTATACGCTCGGCGCAGACAAGCTGCCGGGTGGTCGTGGTCATGGCGAGCCGATCCGCATCATGGTCGATATGGAAAACGATCAGGATATCCTGACCGCCTTCGTGCATGATCCCTCACGCAAGCTGCTGTTGGTCTCCACCGCCGGCAACGGTTTCATCGTCGCAGAAAGCGAAATGGTCGCGAATACCCGCAAGGGCAAGCAGATCATGAACGTATCCATGCCTGACGAAGCCAAGCTCGCGGTTCCCGTTAGCGGCGACCACGTCGCTGTGGTCGGAGAAAACCGCAAGCTCCTTGCATTCCCGCTGGCGCAGGTCCCGGAAATGTCGCGCGGCAAGGGCGTGCGCCTGCAGCGCTACAAGGACGGTGGCGTTGTGGATGTGAAATGTTTCGCGCTCGCCGACGGCCTCAGCTGGTCCGACACGGCCGGGCGTATTTTCACCAAGGTTGGCGAAGAACTGCGCGAATGGCTCGCCGACCGCGCAACAGCGGGCCGCACCGTGCCGAAGGGCTTTCCGCGAAGCGGGAAATTTGGTGGGTAAGAGTTACGGGTATGGGACGATATGATCTTTGAGGAACCGGCTCACGCCATCCTCATCGATCTCTCCAGAAGCTACGGCCATAACGAATTGATAAAGTCGTGCTTCTTCGCTTTGGATCATGAAACCGTTTTCCATCAGGAAGATACCGGCGGTTACAATAGCGATCCGTTTATTGCCGTCGAGAAACGCATGATTTCTCGCCAATCTAAAAAGATAAGCGGCGGCGAGATCACAGATGTCGCCGCTACCATAACCAGACTTATTAATGGGCCTGTTTAAGGCCGAATCCAGCATTCCTTCATCGCGCAGCCCATGCGTGCCACCGAAATTTTCGATCTGCATCTTGTGAAGCTGCTTGACGGTCCTGGCATCAAGGAAAATGACCTCAGTCATTCAGCAAGTTTCTTCAGGGCGACTTTGTATTTGTCCATGAAAACGCGCGCATGTTCCAGCTGCCGTGTGAAGGCCTCGTCTGCAACACGCACCCGCAACTCACCATTAGTTTCATTGAGATCAAGGGTGTCGCCGGCCTTAACGCCCATGCGATCCAAAACTTCCTTTGGGATAATGATGCCTTCGGAGTTACCAATCCGGCGGACCGTCACGTTCATAGCTCGACACTCCATGTTATAACGGCGTTATAACATTGTTGTAACGCCGTTGCAACGGAGTTGCAACACTTGCACTCAAATTGGATCGGGCACATAAATCTCCCACCCGCGCGGCGTCAGATGCTCCTGCGGGTGGTAGCGGGTCTTGTAGCCCATCTTCTCCGAGCCATCGACCCAATAGCCGAGATAGACGTGAGGCAGGCCGAGCGCGCGGGTGCGGGTGATGTGATCGATGATCATGTAGGTCCCAAGCGAGCGCTTTTCGAGTTCCGGGTTGAAGAACGAATAGACCATCGACAGGCCGTCGCTCATCACGTCACTGAGCGCCACGGCCAGCAACTCACCGCGCTTGCTGGAATCGATGCCGGAGCCGGGTTCGCGCACGCGATATTCGATGATGCGGGTGTTCACATGCGTGTCTTCCACCATGATCGCATAATCAAGCGCCGACATGTCGGACATGCCGCCAGACTGGTGCCGATGGTCGAGGTAGCGGCGAAACAGGGCGAACTGTTCGGTGGAGGGTTCGGCCGCATGAACGGTGGCGACGACATCCTTGTTGGCGGCGAGAACGCGTCGCATCGATTTCGTCGGCTGGAACTGCTCGGTGAGGATGCGAACGGAGACGCAGGCGCGGCAGGTCTCACAGGCGGGTCGATAGGCGATGTTCTGCGAGCGCCTGAAACCGCCCTGGGTCAGCAAGTCGTTCATTTCAGCGGCGCGCGGGCCAACAAGATGGGTGAAGACCTTCCGCTCCATCTGGTTCGGCAGATAGGGGCATGTGGCCGGCGCCGTAAGATAGAATTGGGGAGAGGGCGTCGCCTGCGTGTTCATCGAACCGTGATCGCCTCCTGCGTCTGTTATAAAGCGCCCCCGTGACTTCACGGAGATGGCGGCGGCGCTTCAAGCGACATGCATAATGTCACAGAATGGCAAAATGACGGAAAACGTCAACTGCGGGATGAGCTATTCGGCACACGGAAAGCCGGGTTTGCGCGGCTTTCCGCTAAATTAGCGCGTTCTGACGATAACGGTGCCGAGCAGGAAGTCGTGAACAAGGCGTGAGCGCTCCGTAAACAGGCCTGCCAGCAGGATGAACGGCGTCAAAACCGAGTTGATGATCCAGAAAAGCACAATGTGCACCGTGGACATCAGAAAATCGATTCGCTGAGCATCTATGCGCGCCATCGCAATTCCCACGGCGCGCATGCCTGGGGTGGCCTGCGAGGGGCCGCCAAGCGTCATGCCGAAATAAAGCACCGCGACAATGACGAACAGCGCCGGGTAGAGAAAGAAGCCAAGCCCAAGCGTGATGATGCCGAGAAAAAAGACGATCACGGCAGCCGGGATGCACAAGAGGAGAACGATCGCGTAATCGATCAGGAATGCGAAGACCCGCCGGCTCAGGACGCCGCTATAGGCGCGCCAGTCATCCGGTGCGGCATAGGTGGGGTTCTGGTCGAGGCTCATCGGTCGTTTTCTCCTGAGACGGCATGACAGCGCGGCATGAGTGCCGTGTCAGCAGACAATATGGGAAGAAAACGACCGAATACAATAAGCCTCGGCCTTCACCCCTTCGCCAGTTTCCGTGCGGCTTCGATGGCGAAATAGGTAAGAATGCCATCACAGCCCGCACGCTTGAAACAGAGAAGCGTTTCCATCATCACGCGTTCGCCGTCGATCCAGCCATTCATGGCGGCGGCCTTGATCTGGGTATATTCGCCGGAGACCTGATAGGCGAAAGTGGGCAGGCCAAAATTTTCCTTCAGCCGCCAACAGATATCGAGATAGGGCAGGCCGGGTTTGACCATCAGCATATCGGCGCCTTCCTCCACGTCGAGCGCTGCGTCGCGGATCGCCTCCATGCCATTGGCAGGGCTGATGTAATAGCTGTTCTTGTCACCCTTCAGCAGGCCAGCGGTGGAGATCGCCTCGCGATAGGGGCCGTAATAGCCCGACGAGAATTTCGTCGCATAGGCCATGATGCCGACATTCTGGTGCCCGGCCGCATCAAGACCGCGACGAATGGCGCCGATGCGGCCATCCATCATCTCCGATGGGGAGATAATGTCCGAACCGGCTTCCGCCTGAAGGATCGCCGCCCTGACGACCTGATCCACGGTCTCGTCGTTGACGATCTCGTCGCCGCGCAGGATGCCGTCATGGCCATGGCTGGTGAAGGGGTCGAGCGCGACATCGGTGATCATGCCGATATTGGGGACGGCTTTTTTGACCGCAAGCGTCGCCTGATTGATCAGATTGTTTGCTTCGAGCGCGTTGGAGCCGGTCTCGTCGCGCAGCTCCATCTCGATATTCGGGAAGGTGGCGATGGCGGGAATGCCAAGGTCGGCCGCTTCCTTCGCTGCTTCCACCAGCTTATCGACGCTCATGCGGTTGACGCCTGGCATGGCCGGGATCGGCTCAAGAATATTGTTGCCCGGCACGACGAACACCGGCCAGATGAGATCGTCAACGGTCAGGCGGTTTTCCTGCACCAGACGGCGCGTCCAATCCGCTTTGCGATTGCGCCGCATGCGGCGATGGCCGGTGATCTCGTCGACCAGATGCGTTTTGTCCTGCATGTGAGAATGTCCTTCGATCAGATTTCGAAAGCTGCATAGCATGAAGCGCCCGCCATGCGAATGCGACAATCTACCCTGTCTAAACTACCGCTCCGGCGCGGCGGCTTTGACAAGCGTCGCGGCGGGTTTCAATATGGACTGGTCGCACGCCCATCGAGACCGTATCTTCCGGCCATGGAACCTGATTCTCAACCTCTGCCGAAGCGCCCGCTTTCCGAAATCCTGTTTCTGGTCTTCATGAGACTGGTCGCAGTGTCCTGTTTCTGGTTCGGCCTGCAATATTGGGCGATGCTGACAGGCTATTCGCTGGGCGGCCATGGACGTTTCGATATGTTGAATCTTCCCTGGCGTGTGGCGGGCAGTGCGCTCGCGGTCATTTTCCCGGTTGCCGCCCTCGGTCTCTGGCTCGGCGCCTCCTGGGGCGCCGTCATGTGGGTCATGGGGGCAGGGACACAGATCGCCATGTATAAGGTGTGGCCGCATATCTTCGGCGCCAACACGCTGGTGCCTGTGATGCATGGTCTTGTGGCAACCATTTATATACTATTCCTGGTCGCTTTCTGGCTTGATCAGCGCCAGAATGAAGAGCGCGCAAGAATTGATTTACCATAAGAATAAAGCAATTCGGCCGGGTTTCAGGTAGATTTTTTTCTGTAAGTCGTTGATTTATATGAGGCGATATCTACCCGGTCCCGCTTCGCCACAAGTTGGGGCCTGCGGACAAAATGCCGGTAACCATTTGTTAATCGTAGCTTTTAAGTAGAATTTTATGCGCATTGATTAGGTTCTCACTCAAGGCGGGAGACAAACAAACACACCGCCAAACAAAACAGTGAGGCAGTCATGATCAATAGCAAAGTTAAGCCCCAGGCCGTTGTTGCCGATGCACATGAAGATACCATCCGCTCGCTCTACATGGAGTCGCTGCATCTGGTGGAACGCCTCCACCGCCGTCTCCTCGATGTCATCAAGGATGAGTTCGACCGTCAGGGTCGCGATGACGTCAACGCCGTTCAGGCTCTGCTGCTGTTCAACATCGGCAATTCGGAACTGACCGCCGGCGAGCTTCGTTCGCGTGGTTACTACCTCGGCTCGAACGTTTCCTATAACGTCAAGAAGCTGGTCGACCTCGGTCTCATCAACCACCAGCGTTCTCGCGTCGACCGCCGCTCGGTCCGCATCAGCCTGACCGAAAAGGGCCAGGAAATCGCCGAAACGGTCGCCCGCCTTTATGAACGCCACGTTGGCTCCATCGAAAAGGTCGGCGGCATCGGCACCGGCGAGTTCTCTGAAATGAACAAGTTGCTGCAGCGCCTCGATCGCTTCTGGAACGACTCGATCGCTTACCGTCTCTAATTCGCGACGATCCACTCTTCAGGCCGGGGGCATTCGCATGCTCCCGGCTTTCAGGATTCCGGCGGCTGACGTCGTCCGATCGGGGCTGTCAAGCAAGAGCCCGAATCTCTCTCATCGCCCTGTATTTCAGGCGAACACAGCTTCGTGAGAACGGCCCCGTGACACGAATCGGCCATATTGATATGGGAGGCGCAAAGGCATAGGAGCCGGCTGTTTCTCCTGTTGTTGCGGCAAGTGTTCGACTGTAATGCCAGACACCAGCGCCCTGATCATGGCGTATCGAGTATTACCGGCCGGCAGGCGCGTTATACGTGTTTGTTAATCATATTGGTTTAGGCATTGTTCAGAATGCCTGAGAGAGTGGCTGGTAGGTAGAATGACAAAAAAACCCGTTTCCGAATCCGTATCGCGCCGCACGCTGCTGCGTTCGGCCGTTTCCGTTGGTGTTGCTGCACTTGCTGCGCCGGCTCTTGCGCAGAACGCGCTGAACGATCTCATGGGCTCGTCGCGCCGTGGCAACTGGGATGACCAGTTTGATGCCAATACCTCGCGTTCAGCCGTTGGTGTCGTCTCCAACAATCCGGTCCTCGGCCGCGAGGCCCCTGTCTACATGCAGCAGGCGATCATGCAATATCAGCAGATCGTGCAGAATGGCGGTTGGCCGGAAGTGCCGGTATCCCAGCAGCGTCTGCAGATCGGCGTTTCCGATCCCTCCGTTCAGGCGCTGCGCCAGCGTCTGATGGTATCGGGCGACCTGCCGCGCGAAGCCGGCATTTCCAGTGCCTTCGACTCCTATGTCGACGGCGCGCTGAAGCGTTTCCAGGCCCGTCACGGCCTTCCGGCTGATGGCGTCAGCGGCGAATACACCACCAAGGCGCTCAATGTCTCCGCGCAGATCCGCCTGGCGCAGCTGCAGACCAACCTTGTGCGCATCCAGTCGATGTCCGGCGATCTCGGTCAGCGTCATCTGATGGTGAATATTCCGGCCGCCGCCATCGAAGCCGTTGAAAACGAACGCGTCGTGCTGCGCAATACTGCCGTTGTCGGCCGCGCCAGCCGTCCCACGCACGTTATCAATTCCAAGATCTACGAGGTCATTCTCAATCCTTACTGGACCGCGCCGCGCTCGATTGTCGAAAAGGACATTGTGCCGTTGATGCAGAAGGACCCGACCTATCTGGAGCGGAACAACATCCGCCTCATCGACGGCAAGGGACAGGAAGTCTCGCCGACCACGGTCGACTGGTTCGCACCGAAGGCGCCGAACCTGATGTTCCGCCAGGACCCCGGCAAGATCAACGCCATGTCCTCGACGAAGATCAACTTCCACAACCCGAACAACGAATACATGCACGACACGCCGCAGCAGGGCCTGTTCAACAAGCTGATGCGTTTCGAGTCCTCCGGTTGCGTTCGCGTGCAGAACGTGCGCGACCTGACGTCGTGGCTGCTGCGCGACACGCCCGGCTGGTCGCGCCAGGAAATGGAACGCGTCATCGCCTCGCGCGTCAACACGCCGATCAAGCTCGCACAGGAAGTGCCCGTCTACTTCGTCTATATCACCGCATGGTCGGCGAAGGACGGCGTGGTTCAGTTCCGCGACGATATCTACGGCAAGGACGGCAATGCCGAACTGGCGCTGAACACGACGGCGGGCATGGAACAGCCGGCTGGTGCCGTGGACGACGATCTGCTGCCGCGCAACTGATCGGGCTTTGCTGTTAGTTTCTTACCGCGAATGAAGGCCGCGCTTCGCCGGGTGCGGCGTAGCCCTCATACGCCGTCACCCGGACCTGATCCGGGGGGCAGTGCGATCAAGTCCTTGATCGCGAGAGAGCCCTTTCACGGCGCAGACGCGCCGTGGCTGGATGCCGGATCCAGTCCGGCATGACGGGAGGAAAGCTTGTCGTCTTTCCTCACAAGTCTGATCCTCTCCGCTACGTGCGGCTTTTTCTCCTCTCGCCGCTACTTTAAAAAAAACAACTGCCACTTTTCGTCGCGACGTCGCAGTTTGACGGGCAAATCTCGCTGCTCGTATTGCTCTTGTCGGGGCAGGGCGCTAAGACCCCATCGCATTACTGTTTCAGGAGCCTTCATCATGTCGAACACAGATGCTTTCTTCTCCCGCCCGCTTGCCGAAGCCGATCCGGATATTTTCGGCGCGATCGAGAAGGAACTGGGTCGCCAGCGCCACGAGATCGAACTGATTGCCTCGGAAAACATCGTGTCCCGCGCCGTGCTTGAAGCGCAGGGTTCGATCATGACCAACAAATATGCCGAGGGTTATCCGGGCAAGCGTTATTACGGCGGCTGCCAGTTCGTCGACATCGCTGAAGAGCTCGCGATCGAGCGCGCAAAGAAGCTGTTCGGCGTCAACTTCGCCAACGTTCAGCCAAACTCCGGTTCGCAGATGAACCAGGCCGTGTTTCTCGCGCTGCTCCAGCCTGGCGACACCTTCATGGGCCTCGACCTCAACTCGGGCGGTCACCTGACGCATGGTTCCCCGGTCAACATGTCCGGCAAGTGGTTCAACGTCGTGTCCTACGGCGTGCGCGAAGGCGACAACCTGCTCGACATGGACGAAGTGGAACGCAAGGCCAAGGAACATAAGCCGAAGCTCATCCTTGCTGGCGGCACCGCCTATTCCCGTGTCTGGGACTGGAAGCGCTTCCGCGAAATCGCTGATGAAGTCGGCGCTTACCTGATGGTCGATATGGCGCACATCGCCGGTCTCGTCGCCGGTGGCCAGCATCCTTCGCCGTTCCCGCATTGCCATGTTGCGACCACCACCACGCACAAGTCTCTGCGCGGCCCGCGCGGCGGCATGATCCTCACCAACGACGAGGATCTGGCAAAGAAGTTCAACTCCGCCGTTTTCCCCGGCCTGCAGGGCGGCCCGCTGATGCATGTCATCGCCGCCAAGGCCGTCGCCTTCGGTGAGGCCCTTCAGCCTGAATTCAAGGACTATGCCGCACAGGTCGTCAAGAACGCCAAGGCGCTGGCTGAAACCCTGATCGAAGGCGGTCTCGATGTCGTCTCTGGCGGCACCGACAACCACCTGATGCTGGTTGACCTTCGCAAGAAGAACGCGACAGGCAAGCGCGCGGAAGCCGCACTCGGCCGCGCCTACATAACCTGCAACAAGAACGGCATTCCTTTCGACCCGGAAAAGCCCTTCGTTACCTCGGGTGTCCGTCTCGGCACGCCGGCCGGGACGACGCGCGGTTTCAAGGAAGCGGAATTCCGCGAAATCGGCAAGCTGATCGTCGAGGTTCTCGATGGTCTGAAGGTTGCCAATTCGGATGAAGGCAATGCCTCCGTCGAGGCTGCGGTGCGTGAAAAGGTCGTCGGCCTGACGGACCGTTTCCCGATGTATCCCTACATGTAAGGACAGAAGACGATGCGCTGCCCATTCTGCGGTTCCGAAGACACACAGGTCAAGGACTCGCGTCCGGCGGAGGACAACACCTCCATCCGCCGGCGGCGCATCTGCCCGGATTGCGGCGGCCGCTTTACGACCTATGAGCGCGTGCAGCTGCGCGAGCTGATGGTCATCAAGAAAAGCGGCCGCAAGCTTCCCTTCGACCGCGAAAAACTGGTGCGCTCCTTCGAGATCGCGCTGCGCAAGCGACCGGTCGATCGTGACCGGATCGAGCGGGCCGTGTCGGGCATTGCCCGCCGGCTGGAAAGCTCCGGCGAGACGGAAATCCCCTCGGAAGAAATCGGCCTGCAGGTTCTGGAGGCGCTGAAGAGCCTCGATGACGTAGCCTTCGTGCGTTACGCCTCGGTCTATCGCGATTTCAGCCATGCCGAGGATTTCGAGAACGTGATTGCCGAAATCAACGCCAAGATCGCCCGTGATACGGATGGTGGAGTCTAGCCGTGACGAGCCGTGCCGATGACGAAAGGTTCATGGCCCGCGCCATCGAGGTTTCGCTTCGCCACCAGGGCCAGACGCTGACCAACCCCTCAGTCGGTTGTGTTCTCGTCAAGGATGGAAAAATCATCGCCGAAGCCGTGACCGCCATCGGCGGCCGGCCCCATGCCGAACGCCAGGCGCTGGAGCTGGCCGGCGAGGCGGCGCGGGGCGCAACCGCCTATGTCACGCTCGAACCCTGTTCCCACTGGGGCAAAACCCCGCCCTGCGCGAACGCGCTGGTGGAATATGGGGTTGCCCGTGTCGTGGTGGCGGTAGACGATCCGGATGAGCGCGTTTCCGGCCGCGGTTATCAGATATTGCGCGATGCCGGCATTGTCGTGGAAACCGGGCTGCTGCGTGGCGAAGCGCAAAGGGCGCTCGCCGGTTACCTCACAAGACAGCTGAAAAAACGCCCGCATGTGATTCTGAAGCTTGCGGTTTCTGCTGACGGCATGATCGGCAGGCGAGGCGAGGGGCAGGTGGCGATCACCGGTCCCGAGTCTCGCCATGCCGTGCATGAGCTGCGGGCGCGCTGCGACTGCATTCTCGTTGGTATCCGGACGGCGATTGCGGATGATCCGGAACTGACGGTGCGCATTGCCGGTATGGAGAGCCGCTCGCCGGTGCGGATCGTGCTGGATCGGCAGTTTGAGTTGCCGCTGACGTCGAAGCTGGTGCGAAGTGCGCGTGAAGTTCCGGTAGTGGTTGCCGCTTTACCCCCCTCTGCCCTGCCGGGCATCTCCCCCACAAGGGGGGAGATCGATGGAGCGCTGCTCCGCCCTGCATCGACGGCTGAAGAGGTTGCGCCTGAGACGCAATTTGAACGAGCGGACAGCCCCTTGCCGATCTCCCCCCTTGTGGGGGAGATGCCCGGCAGGGCAGTGGGGGGTAACCCCGACCAACGCCGCCAGCTCCTGACCGACGCCGGCGTCCAGATTCTCGAAGCCCCGTCGCTCGAACACCTCCTCCAAACCCTCGCCGAACGCGGCATGTCGGAACTTCTGGTCGAAGGCGGCGCCTTTGCCGCAAAATCATTCCTTGAAGCTGGATTGGTGGATCGTATCATGCTGTTCGAAAGCCCTGTCGTCATCGGCAAGGGCGGCATTGAAACGCCGCTCAGCCGTGCCGATATCACGGGCGACTATGCTCTGATCAGCGAAACCGCTTACGGGCCGGACCGCTGCTTCTGTTATGAAAGGCCGATTTGATGTTTACCGGAATTGTCACCGACGTTGGAACCGTTTCCGAGCTGGAAGCGCTGCCGGAGGGTGTTCGCCTGCGCGTGGCGACCAATTACGATCCGAAGACCATCGATATGGGCGCATCCATTTCCCACGGCGGCGTTTGTCTGACGGTAACGAAGCTGCCGGAAGACGGAAGCAACGAGCGCTGGTACGAGGTTGAGGCCTGGGAAGAAGCGCTGCGCCTCACCACGATTGCGAGTTGGCAGAAGGGCACGCATGTCAATCTCGAGCGCGCGCTCAAGATCGGCGACGAACTCGGCGGCCACATCGTTTCCGGCCATGTGGACGGCAAGGCGGAAATCCTGTCGGTTGAGCCGGAAGGCGAGGCGGTGCGCATCCGCCTGCGCGCGCCGGAACATCTGGCGAAATTCGTGGCGCCCAAGGGCTCCATCGCACTCGATGGCACCTCGCTCACCGTCAACGCCGTCGATGGCACCGATTTCGACGTTCTCCTGATCCGCCACACGCTTACCGTCACCACCTGGGGTGAACGCCAGCCGGGCGATTTCGTCAATTTCGAAGTCGACACCATGGCGCGCTACGCGGCAAGGCTCGCAGAGTTTCCTTCGGCGTGAGCTGAGGAGGCTCGGCGTTTTATTGTGTTCGCGGACTCTTCCTTCTCCCGTCATTCCGGCCTTGAGCCGGAATCCAGCCAGCCCAAGTCCTTGGGCTGAAAGAACACTTCTCGCCGCGCAGACGCGCGTCGGCTGGATGCCGGATCAAGTCCGGCATGACGGAGGAGGAGCCGCGGGTTTGATCCTATTCGGTGTCGGTCGCCGCCACACTTCCGGTCGAACGTGGAAGGTTTTACAGATATCGCTCGGTCGCCTGAAATCGACTGCTGGCCAAATGAGGTAGCGGAACCATCATGCCGTCCTATGAGCTGCTCATAGCCTTTTTCATCACCACTGCCCTGTTTGCCTATATTCCCGGCCCGGCCATGCTTTACGCGGCCGCGCAAACCATGGCGCGTGGCCGGTTTGCCGGGCTGATGGCTGTGCTCGGCATCCATGTTGGCTGCTATTTCCACATCTTCGCGGCTGCCGCCGGCCTTTCCGTGCTGTTTCAGGCGGTGCCGTGGCTTTACCTCGCGGTGAAGCTGTGCGGCGCGCTATATCTGGTCTGGCTCGGTTTCTCGATGGTGCGTAGCAAAATGGAAGGGGAGGCGGTCAATCTGACCGTTGAACCGAAATCGGCACGTCGGGCCTTCGTCGACAGCATCATCGTGGATGTGCTCAACCCGAAGACCGCGCTGTTTTTTCTTGCCTTTCTGCCGCAATTTGTCGATCCGTCGGCCGCTTTTCCCGTCTGGCTGCAGTTCCTGATCCTCGGCATCGCCGTCAATTTCATTTTCTCCTCCGCCGATCTCGTCGGCGTGCTTCTTGCAGGCGCGATGGTCGGGCGTCTGAAACGATCGAGCACCACGCAGGCTCTGGCCCGCCGCGCCGCCGGAACGGTGCTGATGGGGCTCGGCGTCCATCTCGCCTTCCAGAAAACCTGATTCCCGGGGAGCCGCGTCGGGGGCGCAAACCCGGGCCAAATGCCCGGCAGACGCGGCCTCTTGCGCCGCCGACACATGAAATTGCTTGCCAAAAACAGCCAGCCGTGGTTTGACCGCCGCAAAAGCCGGTATGATCCGGCATCAAGCTTTTCAGGAAAATATCATGTCCAAACCCCATCTTCTTATCGTGGAAGCACGTTTTTATGACGATATGGCCGATGCCCTTCTCGAAGGCGCGAAGTTCGCGCTCGATGAAGCCGGCGCCACCTATGACGTCATCACCGTTCCCGGCGCACTCGAAATCCCGGCCGCCATCGCCATGGCGCTTGACGGCGCCGACAATGACGGCACGGAATATGACGGTTTTGTTGCGCTGGGCATGGTCATTCGTGGTGAGACCTATCACTTCGATATCGTCGCCAACGAATCTTCCCGCGCCCTGATGGATCTCGCCGTCAGCGAATCGCTGCCGATCGGCAACGGCATTCTCACCGTCGAGAACGACGAGCAGGCCTGGGCGCGCGTGCGCCGCACCGACAAGGACAAGGGCGGTTTCGCCGCCCGTGCGGCGCTGACCATGATCGAGCTGAAAAAGAAACTGGGTGGCTGAACGCATGTCGGATGTTGAAAACGGCGGTGAACCGCGCCAGCCTTCGGTAAAGCCCGCCAACCAGCGCGGCGCGGCCCGCCTTGCGGCCGTGCAGGCGCTGTACCAGATGGATGTCGGCGGAACCGGCGTTATGGAAGTGGTTGCCGAATATGAGGCACACCGTCTCGGCCAGGAAGTCGATGGCGATACCTATCTTAAGGCAGATCCGTCGTGGTTCCGTTCGATCGTCTCGGGCGTCGTGCGCGACCAGACGAAGATCGACCCGCTGGTGCGCTCCGCCCTTCTGGAAGACTGGCCGCTGTCGCGTCTCGATGCTACCGTGCGCGCCATTCTGCGTGCCGGCGCCTTTGAAATTCTCGAGCGCAAGGACGTACCGGTCGCCGTCATCGTGACCGAATATGTCGAAATCGCCCGTGCTTTCTTCGAGCACGACGAGCCGAAGCTGGTGAATGCGGTTCTGGACCGCATCGCCAAGCAGGTGCGCGGCGAGGCAAAACGCTAAAATACGTGAGATGAGGAAGACATGAGCGCCGTTTCCGTCCCCGGACTTGAAGTTCAACTGGGCGAGGCGAAGCGCAACGTCTTCCTTCTCACCATGGCGCAGGCGATCATGGGATCGGCCGCGCCGATGAGCTTTTCGGTCGGCGCGCTTGCCGGCTATCAGCTGCTTGGCGCTGACAAGTCACTGGCGACTGCGCCCTTGACAGGCTTCAACATCGGCGTCGCGCTCGGCGCGATCTGCGTGGCGGCCGCATCCCGCTTCCTCGGTCGCAAGGCGGGCTTCATGGTCGGTGCGCTGATGTGCTCCATCGGCGGCGGCATTGCCGCGGTCGCTCTCTTTCGCTCCGATTTCTGGCTGTTTGCGCTTGGCCTGCTGTTGATCGGCATTTCCGGCGGCTTTACCCAGAAAATCCGATTTGCCGCCGCCGATGCTTCGCCCTCCTTCTACAAGCCGAAGGCGATCTCCTGGATCCTGGCAGGCGGCATCATCTCCGCCATTGTCGGGCCGCAGCTGGCCATCGTCGGCAAGGACCTTCTGGCTCCGGTCACCTTCGCCGGTGCTTTCATCGCCCTTGTGCCGCTTGGTCTGGTTGCGATCGCCATTCTGGCCTTTCTGAAATTACCCGACCCAAAAACCGCCGCGACGCATGCCGAAGCGGCAAGGCCGCTGTCGGAAATCGTGCGCACCCAGCGTTTCATCACCGGCATGATCTGCGGCATCGGCTCTTACGCGCTGATGACCTTCATGATGACCGGCGCACCGCTCGCCATGGTCGTCGGCTGCGGTTTCCCCACCGAACTCGCCACGCTCGGCATCCAGTGGCATGTGCTTGCCATGTTCGGCCCAAGCTTCTTCACGGGCATGCTGATCTCCAGGTTCGGCGCTGAAAAGATCGTCGCGTCCGGCCTCATCATTCTGATGGCCTGCGCCATCGTCGCGCATATGGGCATCGAATTGTGGAACTTCTGGGCGGCGCTCATCCTGCTTGGCCTTGGCTGGAACTTCGGCTTCATCGGCGCGACCGCCATCATTACGTCCAGCTACCGCCCGCAGGAGGCGGACAAGGTGCAGGGCTTCCACGATATCGTGCTGTTCGGCACGGTAGCGCTGTCGTCCTTTTCATCGGGCAAGGTTTTCACGGCCTGGGGCTGGTCGGTGATGAACCTCGTTATCTGGCCGGTTGCCGGCCTTTGCCTCCTGCTCGTCCTCTCACTTATCCTCACCAAGCAGAAAAAAGCCGCCTGAGTCGCGCGCCGCGCGCTACCCCTTTCAAGTTTCAGGCAAATTTGTGGGCTTGACGCGACACCTTTCGCCAACGCAATCTCGGCACTGAGGACATTTTTCCTTGGGAGGGGAACAAATGCCCAATCGGGGGACTTCGGACACGCCGTCCATCCCCCTCTGCACAAGGTTTCGCCGCGCCGGGGAGGGAGTGAGACCCGGCCTTTTGGGAGGTAAGTGCGCATGACCGTAATACCGATAGTAATTTTATGCGGTGTCCTGTCCGTGGTTTACGCGGCATGGGCCACCAAGAGCGTTCTCGATGCCGATCAGGGCAACGAGCGCATGCGTGAAATAGCAGGTTATATCCGTGAAGGTGCGCAGGCTTATCTCACCCGTCAGTATCTCACCATCGCCATCGTCGGCCTGATCGTCGCCGTTCTGGCGTGGTATCTTCTCTCATCCATGGCCGCCATCGGCTTCATCATTGGCGCGGTTCTGTCCGGGGTTGCCGGTTTTGTCGGCATGCATGTGTCCGTGCGCGCCAATCTTCGCACCGCGCAGGCTGCATCCCACAGCCTTTCCGCTGGTCTCGATATCGCCTTCAAATCGGGCGCCATCACCGGCATGCTGGTGGCTGGCCTGGCGCTGCTGGGCGTCTCCATCTATTATTTCGTCCTGACGTCGGTGATGGGCCACGCGCCCGGCTCGCGAGAAGTGATCGATGCGCTGGTGTCGCTTGGCTTCGGCGCGTCGCTGATCTCCATCTTCGCCCGTCTCGGCGGCGGCATCTTTACCAAGGGCGCCGATGTCGGCGGTGATCTCGTCGGCAAGGTGGAAGCAGGCATTCCCGAGGACGACCCGCGCAACCCCGCGACCATTGCCGACAATGTCGGTGACAACGTCGGGGATTGCGCTGGCATGGCGGCCGATCTTTTCGAGACGTATGCCGTCTCCGTCGTTGCGACCATGGTTCTCGCGGCCATTTTCTTTGCCGGGACGCCGGTGCTTGATAGCGCCATGGTCTATCCGCTGGCGATCTGCGGCGCCTGCATCCTGACGTCGATTGCCGGCACCTTCTTCGTCAAGCTCGGCACTAATAATTCCATCATGGGCGCGCTTTACAAGGGGCTCATCGCCACCGGCGTCTTCTCGGTCGTCGGTCTTGCGGTCGCCACCCATGCGACGATCGGCTGGGGCACGGTCGGGACTGTGGCCGGCATGGAGATAACAGGCACCAACCTCTTCTTCTGCGGGTTGGTGGGCCTCGTCGTGACGGCTCTGATCGTCGTCATTACCGAATATTACACCGGTACCAACAAGCGTCCGGTCAATTCCATCGCACAGGCCTCGGTTACCGGCCACGGCACCAATGTCATCCAGGGCCTTGCCGTCTCTCTGGAGTCGACAGCACTGCCCGCCATCGTCATCGTCGGCGGCATCATCGGCACCTATCAGCTCGGTGGCCTCTTCGGTACCGGCATCGCGGTGACGGCCATGCTCGGCCTCGCCGGTATGATCGTCGCCCTCGACGCCTTCGGCCCCGTCACCGACAACGCGGGCGGTATCGCCGAGATGGCAGGCCTCGATCCCGATGTGCGCAAGGCGACTGATGCGCTGGATGCGGTCGGTAACACCACCAAGGCCGTGACCAAGGGTTATGCCATCGGCTCGGCCGGTCTCGGCGCGCTGGTTCTATTTGCCGCTTATGCCAACGACCTTTCCTTTTTCGCGGCCAATGGCGATACCTATCCCTACTTCAAGGATGTCGGCGAGATTTCCTTCAGCCTCGCCAATCCTTACGTGGTTGCCGGCCTGCTGTTCGGCGGTCTCATTCCCTATCTCTTTGGCGGCATTGCCATGACGGCTGTCGGCAAGGCCGCGGGTTCGATTGTCGAGGAAGTGCGCCGGCAGTTCCGCGAAAAGCCCGGTATCATGGCCGGCACGGAAAAGCCGGACTATGGCAAGGCCGTAGACCTGCTGACGCGTGCGGCAATCAAGGAGATGGTCATCCCTTCGCTGCTGCCGGTTCTGGCGCCCATCGTCGTCTATTTCGGCGTGCTCGCCATTTCCGGTTCCAAGGCATCGGCCTTCGCAGCATTGGGCGCGTCACTGCTTGGTGTCATCATCAACGGCCTGTTCGTGGCGATCTCCATGACCTCGGGCGGCGGCGCCTGGGACAATGCCAAGAAAAGCTTCGAAGATGGCTTCGTCGACAAGGATGGCGTGCGCCACGTTAAGGGATCGGACGCACACAAGGCGTCGGTAACGGGTGATACGGTCGGCGATCCCTACAAGGATACGGCTGGTCCGGCCGTCAATCCTGCAATCAAGATAACGAACATCGTTGCCTTGCTGCTGCTCGCCGTTCTCGCCCACTAAGGCTTGTTAATCCGCCAAATGAAAAGGCCCGGGGAGCGATCCCCGGGCCTTTGAATGTCTCACTCCCGCCACCGTCAGGGAGCGTTGCCGCTTTGGCCGAGAATGCTCTTGGCGATGTTGGCGCCCGACGTGCCGCCCGAGAGCAGCTGCTGGAGGAAGGTGAGGTCCTTGCCGCCCGTCGGCGTGGTGCGCGAAATCGTATCGAAGACCTTGCCGTCCTGCAGCGTGTAGTTGGCCTTGCGCTCGATCACGCCATCCTTGTTGAAATAGATCGCGAGAATGTTCTGCTCGACCAGAGACGGCTTCATGAAGGCGGCACGGCGCACGCGCTTCTGCGAGATGTAATAGAACACCTCGTTGCCGAACGTCGCGGTCGTGGAAGGCGTGCCCATAGTCAGCAGCACCTGCTCGCGGCTCGAACCCTCGGGGATCAGCTGGAGCGACTGCTCGTCCATGACGTAGCCGTTGTGGAAAACATCTGTCGTGCTGGTGCAGGCGGAAAGCAGACCGGATGCGAGCACGATTGCAATGGCGGTCTTGCTCAGAATTTTGCCGTGACTTGCGGATTTCTGCTTGCTCAACTGCTTTTCCCCGACTGCGATCATGAATGGCACCTTCCGGCATTGCGTGGTGCACAGTGTCTGTGCACATGATTGTGTCAATCCGGGGACGGAAAATCCCGATCACCCCCCAAATTCAATGCTTTCCCGGACGTTTGGAGCCCCTCCGGTTCTCTTCGACTGTTTCAGCCCAAAGACGAACGTGACCGCGACAGCATTGCAATTCGTGGATGCTTCGGTAAACCAGCTTTGACGATCATGCAACAAGTGCGATGGGCGGTTAGCGCATTCACCCGTCCCGTTCGGAAAAAAAACGATGATATTCGGGCTTTTCAGACAGAAAAACAACAATCGGGCCATCGTCGACAGGCAATATGCCACGCTGACGGCGGCGGCCCGCACGCCTGGGTTTTACCTCGATCTGGGTGTGCCGGATACGGTCATGGGCCGTTTCGAGATGCTCTCGGCCGTCATGATTCTCTATTTCCGTCGCACCAAATCCTCTGGCGTCAGCGGCCAGGAAATCGCCCAGGAAATCGTCGACGCTTTTTTTCAGGACCTCGATCATTCGATCAGGGAACTTGGGATCGGTGACCAGGGCGTGCCGAAACGCATGAAAAAATTTGCCGGGATGTTTTATGGACGGCTCGAATCCTACGCTTCGGCGCTGGATGCCTCCGACCGCGCTGCTCTTGCCGCAGCGCTCCGGCGCAATATATATCCGCAGGCAGATGACAAGGCGCCGGACATGGAAGGGCTGGCGGGCTGGATGATGCAAGCATCCGATGCCATTGCCGCCCAGTCCGAAGAAACGATAGCAACCGGAAGCCTGACGCTGCCCCTGCCTGGACAATGAGGTTCACGATGAACGCGCGACACCCCGCAAATGACGACCTGCCGTTTTCCTACCCCGTCAAGGTAGGCCATATTTCCGCCAATCCGGTGAGGATTGGTCTGGAAGCCAGCGCCGATGAACTCAAGGCCCTGGCGAAATTCTGGGATGTGGTTTCCGTCGAATATCTGAAGGCAGAGCTGCAGGTATCCCGCTGGAAGAAGGATGGTGTGAAGGTAAAAGGCGAGGTGCACGCGGCGGTCACGCAGTCCTGTGTCGTGACGCTGGAGCCGGTTTCGAGCAAGATCGATGAGACCATCGAGCAGATTTTCGTGCCGGAAGGCTCGAAACTGGCCCGCATGGTCACCAACGAGGAAGGCGAAATCGTGCTCGATCCGGATGGCCCTGATATTCCCGATCAGTTCACAGGCGACAGCATCGATGTCGGCGCCGTCGTTGCCGAATTTGCCGCCCTTGCCATCGATCCCTATCCGCGCAAACCGGATGCGGCGTTTCCCGAAACGGCCGAAAAAGAACCTGAAGAAGAGAAGCGGCCATCGCCCTTTGCCGTGCTGAAAGACTGGAAAAAAGACTGAATGGCCCAGCCGGGCGGAAATAATTTTATTGTAACGAAGGCCGGAAAAGGTATTTTCGCGCAAAATCCGCTTGATTGGCGGCAGTTAAGGATAAGGGACGCGTGATCAGAATTGCAATTGACGTCATGGGTGGCGATTTCGGCCCAGATGTTGCCATCCCCGGCGCTGCCAAGGCGCTGGAGCGGCACAACGATGTAACTTTTCTGCTCTACGGGCAGAAGAGCAAATGCGAGCCCATTCTGGCACAATATCCCGCACTCCGGGAGAAATCGGTCTTCCATGATTGCGAAGTCTCGGTCAGCATGGATGAAAAGCCGAGCCAGGCTTTGCGCCGTGGCCGCTACGTCTCCAGCATGTGGCGCGCGATCGAGGCAGTGAAACTCAATGAAGCCGACGTGGCCGTTTCTGCCGGAAACACAGGTGCGCTGATGGCCATGGCGAAATTCTGTTTGCGCACCATGGCGCGGGTGGAGCGCCCGGCAATCGCCGGCATCTGGCCGACGCTGAAGGGCGAAAGCATCGTGCTCGACATCGGTGCAACGATAGGCGCCGATTCCCAGCAACTTCTCGATTTCGCCCTGATGGGCGGGGCCATGGCCCGCGCGCTGTTCGATATCGACCGTCCGACCGTGGGCCTGCTCAATGTCGGTGTTGAAGAGGTCAAGGGCCAGGAAGAGGTTCGCGAGGCAGGCCGGCTGATCCGCGAGGCCGATCTTGGCACCATCGACTATCGCGGCTTCGTTGAAGGTGACGATATCGGCAAGGGCACGGTGGATGTGGTGGTGACGGAAGGCTTTACCGGCAACATCGCGCTGAAAGCCGCCGAAGGGACCGCACGCCAGATTACCACGCTTCTGCGTGAGGCGATCTCCCGCAGCTTCTTTGCGAAGATCGGGTATATACTGGCAAAAAGCGCCTTCGATGTGCTGAGAGAAAAAATGGACCCGCGAAAGGTCAATGGTGGCGTGTTTCTGGGCCTCAACGGCATCGTCATCAAGAGCCATGGCGGGACGGATGCCGTTGGTTTTGCGTCGGCCGTCGATGTCGGCTACGACATGGTTCATAACGGCCTCACGGCCAAGATTGAGAATGATCTGAAAATTTACCACGCAAGACGGCTTCCGCCCCCGGCGCCCGAAGCTCTCGTGGCTGACGAGGAATAAGGGAATGATCCGCTCTATAGTTCGTGGTTTCGGGGCAGCGCTTCCGAAGCGTGTCATGACCAACAGCGAAATCGAAGGTGTCGTGGAGACATCCGACGAATGGATCGTGCAGCGCACCGGCATCAAGCAGCGCTATATCGCTGGCGATGACGAAACCACGGCGTCGCTCGGCGAGGCAGCAGCGCGTGCGGCGCTCGACAATGCCGGACTCACGCCCGACGATATCGATCTCATCATTTTGGCTACCTCGACGCCGGACAATACGTTTCCGGCGACGGCTGTAAACATCCAGAACCGTCTTGGCATGACCCATGGCTTCGCCTTCGACATGCAGGCCGTCTGCTCAGGCTTTGTCTATGCGGTGTCGACCGCCGATCTCTATATCCGCGGCGGGATGGCCAAGCGCGTCCTGGTGATCGGTTCTGAAACCTTCTCGCGGATCCTCGACTGGAAGGACCGCACCACCTGCGTTCTCTTCGGCGACGGCGCCGGCGCGCTGGTTCTGGAAGCGGGCGAAGGCGAGGGCACCTCTGCCGATCGCGGTATTCTGACGGCGCAGCTGCGGTCCGACGGCTCGCACAAGGAAAAGCTCTATGTCGACGGCGGACCGTCCACGACCGGCACGGTCGGCCATCTGCGCATGGAGGGCCGGGAGGTCTTCAAGCATGCCGTTGGCATGATCACCGACGTCATCGAGCAGGCTTTCGAAGCGACGGGCACGACATCGGATGACCTCGACTGGCTGGTCCCCCACCAGGCCAACAAGCGCATCATCGACGGCTCCGCCAAGAAGCTCAACATCGACCCGGAAAAGGTCGTCATAACCGTCGATCAGCACGGCAATACCTCGGCTGCCTCCATTCCCCTGGCGCTTGCGGTTGCGGCGGGCGACGGACGCATCAAGAAGGGTGATCTCGTCATGCTGGAGGCTATGGGCGGTGGCTTCACCTGGGGCGCCGTCCTGCTGCGCTGGTAGGGCATTTTTCTTCGTTTGAGAGCGCGGCGGCGCGAATTCCGCCGTGTTTTTTGCCCCCGCGCCCCTCACGAAGCGCCAAAGCGGCCCCGCCCTGTTGCAAAACCGTACCGGTCACCTAAGCCCTTGCAGTGATTGCCGAAAGCCTCCAATGAATCTGGAACAATCCCTTGACCGGTCGCCACAAGGGAAATAATCTCGGCGGCTCCTAGAGAAAAATTCAGACACGGTTTGTGGGGAAAAATGGCCGGGAAGACAGTGACACGCGCAGATCTTGCAGAATCTGTGTTTCGTAAAGTCGGGCTGTCCCGCACCGAATCCGCCGAACTGGTCGAAACGATCATCGACGAAATATGCAACGCGATCACCCGTGGCGAGGTTGTAAAGCTATCGTCGTTCGCAACCTTCCAGATCCGGGAAAAGAATGAGCGTATCGGACGCAACCCGAAGACGGGTGAGGAAGTTCCGATTTCGCCGCGTCGGGTGATGACCTTCAAGGCATCGAACGTGCTGAAACAGCGTATTCTGAAGGCTCACACGGCCCGCAAGGCCAAGCAGAAGGGCCAGAAGACCGGGGCTTGAGCAGCCCGGCAGTCCGTCAGGACCTCGTCTTCGGGCGACATTGCAACACAGTTTTACCATTCTTCCTGTGAACACACTTGAAATTCAACGGGCAAGCCGTTGAAATCTGGTCGACTCACATCATAATCAATTTTAGTGATTTGTATTTACCGCAACGGTGTCTGCGCGGGTCTTGGTAGACAGCAATGGTTCCCAGCGGTGACAGGCGTTCTCGTTCAGTGTCCGGCCAGGTGCATGGCGCTCCGGTTTGGATAGGAGTGGAAATTTGGACAAAAGCCCCGACGCGTTCCGGACGATCAGTGAAGTGGCGGACGAGCTGAACCTGCCGCAGCATGTGTTGCGGTTCTGGGAGACGCGCTTTCCGCAGATCAAGCCGATGAAACGGGGTGGGGGCCGCCGTTATTATCGTCCCGACGATATCGATCTGCTCAAGGGCATTCGACACCTTCTTTATGACCATGGCTACACCATCAAGGGTGTACAAAAACTTCTGAAAGCCAACGGCAACCGTTTCGTGGCAGCCATTGCCTCCGGTGATCTCGCGACCATGGAAGCCATCATGGCTGCAAGCGGTGAGAAGGAAGTCGCCGAGCCACGCGTGATCGATACCGATGGTGACGAGGTTGTCGGTCGCCCGAAAGCCAAGCCGAGCGGCCGCTTTTTCGGCTTCGGTGGCGGCAATAGTGATGCTGAAATTTCGGTGGGCAAATCAAGCATCGGCAAGGACGATCAGGCCCTGTTGCAGGAAGCGCTGTTTGATCTCCTCGAATGCAAACGCCTGCTCGATCAGGTGCGTTAACGGTTTTTCCACAGCTGTTTTAATCGTTCCCGCACATCGTCCCTGAAAAAACAAAGAGTTAGGTATTTTCGCGGATAGAGCGAAATGCGAAGCACCGGCTGCTCGCCAACCTTTCGGAAACTCCTTTGGCCGATAATGCGGCTCCGTTGAAAGGAGTCCGATCGTGAGCAACCGAAAATCGACAGCGCGACGCCGCACGGCGAAGAAATCGAGCGGCGGCAGCGTTTGGCCCTGGGTGCTGATGCTGGGCGTGGTCGCCGGCGGCATCCAGGCCTATGAACATCGCGATAGCCTTATGCCGCAACGTCACGTCGCGAAGGCCACGTCATCGTCATCCGCCAGCGCTCCGAAGGTCGCGACCGTGCCCAAGCGCGAGGCGGTCACGCCAGAGAAGGTCGCTTCTATCCGTCCTTCATCGCCCGCCTTACCCGGCAGCGGTCCCGTGCCGCCGCGCGCCATCGCCATGCCATCCGTCTCGCAGCCCACCCAGGTTGCCGCTATCCAGCCTGAACCTCGCCCAGCAATCGAGAAAGTATCGCTTGGCGAAAAGGCGGGCGCCTTCGCATTTTGCGGCCGCTCTGGCCTCAACAACTGCGTCGCGGACGGCAATACCTTCTGGATGAAGGGCGTGAAGATGCAGCTTGCCGGCATTGAGGTGCCGCAGATCGACCGTGCGCGCTGCATGGAAGAGCGTCAGCGCGGCTTCATCGCAAAGGTCAGGCTTCGCGACATGCTGAATGCCGGCGCTTTCGACGTCTCCGCTTCAGGTGATGCGGGCGGGCAGGCGGCAGACCGTAAACGGCTCTCCCGTTCCGGCGTCTCCTTTGCCGATCAACTCGTGCGCGAAGGCCTCGCCCACCCGGCATCTGCAAAAAATCAGTCGTGGTGTGGCTGAGGCCCCGTTGACCGGGACATGCCAGCCTGTGTAGATGAGGCACCATTCACTTGGGTTTAACGCCATATGGTTGCTGCCCGAGTGGAAAATAGTCGCAGCGCCCCTGCATCTAAACGACAGGGGACGCCGCGATGCGGACGTGGCGAAATCGGTAGACGCAGCAGACTTAAAATCTGCCGACCATTGGTCTTGCGGGTTCAAGTCCCGCCGTCCGCACCAGCTCCATTCCTTTGTCAATGCGGGGTGATGGGGCCGGCCAGCGCTATGATGCGGCTGGCCGGGGGTGATGGTCACTTCTTGTCGAGACCCTGAGCCATTTCAAGGTGATGTTGCAGCGCCGGCAGGGTTTTTGCTGCCCAGGCCTTCAGCTCCGCATTGTCCCCGCCTTCAGCATAGCGCTTGAAAAGGTCGACCGCATCCTCATGAGCGTCGACCTGGTCGTCGATATATTCTTCGTTGAATTCGGCGCCATCGAGTTTGGCGAGATCGTCGATTTCTTCCTTGTGATCATCGGTAAGCGCAGTAGCGGGCGTCCCCTTCACCTTGCCTCCAGAAAGAAGAGCTTTCAGTTCCGAGCTGGTTTTTTCGTGTTCCGTAACCATCTGCTGGGCGAAGGCCTTGGTCGCCTCGTCGCCCTTGGTCAGCGCGAGCTTGCTCGATTCGATTTCGAAGAGGTCACTGGCAGAAACCTGCATCACGAAGTCTTCGGTTTTTGGCGCAACGCCGAGCGCGGAATTAATGCCCGTCGTTTCCGTTGCAGATTGCGCCATGGCGGTGCTGGCGGCGAGCGCGAGCGCGAGTGTTAGAATGGTCTTCTTCATCAATCTGCCTCCTGATTGTTAGAGCCAATCCAACCGAGGTGCAGGTGGATTGTTCCTGAAGCGACCCAAAGAAACCGTACATCGAAGCTGTTTTTCCTTTGGATTACCATCATTTGTGTCGGTGAGGGGGGCGGGGAGATACTGCCAAACACGGCATTTGTGCGAAGGCGAAACTTATCGAAAAGAACCTATTGACCTTGCCACGATGGGAAGCCCTATCTTTTTTCCAGTACAGGAAGAAAGGGGTCATACGCATGTCACAAATGGAGATCCGTGCCAGTCACCAGATCGCGATCGACGGCATGACCTGCGCCTCCTGTGTCGGTCGCGTTGAAAAGGCGATTGCCAAGGTGCCCGGCGTTGTGAAGGCCTCGGTCAATCTGGCAACGGAACGGGCCGACATCGCCTTTTCCGGGCCGCCGGATGTGCCCGCCGTTATCGAGGCGGTGCGGCAGGCCGGTTACGGCGTCGATGAAAAAACGATCGAGCTCAATATTGAAGGCATGACCTGCGCCTCCTGCGTGGGACGCGTCGAGAAGGCGTTGAAGGCCGTATCCGGTGTCTCGAGCGCCAGCGTCAACCTCGCGACCGAGCGCGCAACCGTTCGCGTTGCCGGCAACGCCGCATCGCCTGCCCAGCTTGCTGACGCCATCAAAAAGGCCGGTTACAGCGCAAGCGAGATCGTTGCCGACAAGGCGCCCGGTGAGGAGCAGGACAAGCGCGAAGCGGAGCTCCGTCACCTCAAAATCAGCCTTGCCCTAGCGGCGGTTCTCACGCTCCCGGTCTTCGTGCTGGAAATGGGCTCTCATCTGATACCCGTCATCCATGATGTCGTGATGGAAACGATCGGCATGCGGGAAAGCTGGTATCTGCAATTTGTCCTGACGACGCTGGTTCTCTTTGGTCCCGGTCTGCGCTTCTTCAAAAAGGGCATCCCAGCGCTTTTGCGGCTTGCGCCGGATATGAATTCGCTCGTCGTGCTCGGCACGGCCGCCGCCTGGGGATTTTCGGTTGTGGCCACCTTCCTGCCACGAATCCTGCCGAGCGGCACGGCCAATGTCTATTATGAAGCCGCAGCGGTCATCGTTACGCTGATCCTGCTCGGGCGCTTTCTGGAGGCGCGGGCCAAAGGCCGCACCAGCGAAGCAATTAAGCGGCTGGTCGGCCTGCAGGCCAAGTCAGCACGGGTGCTGCGCGATGGCGAAACCGTCGATGTGCCGCTGCAGGACGTGCGCGTGGACGATGTCATCGTCGTTCGCCCAGGCGAAAAGGTGCCGGTCGATGGGTTGGTCCTCAGCGGCTCTTCTTATGTCGATGAGTCGATGATCACGGGCGAGCCGGTCCCTGTCACCAAGACGGCGGGTTCGGAGGTTGTCGGGGGTACGGTCAACCGCAATGGTTCCCTGACCTTGCGCGCCACCAAGGTGGGTGCCGATACGCTGATTGCCCAGATCATCCGCATGGTTGAGGAGGCTCAGGCCGACAAGCTGCCTATCCAGGCGCTGGTGGACAAGGTGACCAGCTGGTTCGTGCCGGCCGTCATGCTTGCCGCACTCGCCACCTTTGCCGTCTGGTTCATCTTCGGCCCCGATCCGGCTTTGACCTTCGCGCTCGTCAACGCGGTTGCGGTTCTCATCATTGCTTGCCCCTGCGCCATGGGTCTTGCCACGCCGACCTCCATCATGGTCGGTACCGGCCGCGCCGCCGAAATGGGCGTGCTGTTTCGCCGTGGCGATGCGCTTCAGACGCTGCGCGACGCCGATGTGATCGCGGTCGACAAGACGGGCACGCTGACGCTCGGCAAGCCGAAACTGGTGCATTTTGCGACGACGCAGGGGTTCGACACGGATGAAGTGCTGCGCCTTGTCGCCTCGCTGGAAAATCACTCCGAACATCCGATTGCGGAAGCGATCGTCGAGGCCGCGAAACATGGCGGGATGGTGCTCGCCAATGCTGAAGCCTTCGAGGCCACGCCAGGTTTCGGTGTCGCGGCGCAGGTGGATGGCCGCAAGGTGGAGGCGGGTGCGGACCGGTTCATGACGAAGCTCGGTTACGATGTCGGCAGTTTCGCAGATGTTGCCGAACGCCTGGGCAGGGAAGGGCAATCGCCTCTTTATGCTGCCGTCGATGGCAGGCTGGCCGCAATTATCGCCGTTGCCGATCCGGTCAAGCAATCGACACCGGAAGCGATTGCAGCGCTGCATGCGCTGGGTCTCAAGGTCGTTATGATCACCGGGGATAACCGCCGCACCGCGGAAGCAATCGCCCGTCGCCTTGGCATTGACGAGGTGGTTGCGGAAGTGCTGCCCGATGGCAAGGTGGAGGCGGTCAAGAAGCTTTCTGCCGGTGGACGACGTGTCGCTTTTGTCGGCGATGGCATCAACGATGCGCCGGCGCTTGCCGCCGCCGATGTTGGTCTGGCCATCGGCACCGGCACGGATGTCGCGATCGAAAGCGCCGATGTGGTGCTGATGTCCGGCGACTTGCGCGGCGTGGCCAATGCAATTGCGCTCTCGAAGGCGACCATCCGCAATATCGGTCAGAATCTCTTCTGGGCCTTCGCTTATAACGCGGC
Organism: Agrobacterium sp. DE0009; assembly: GCF_007680755.1. NCBI lineage: Bacteria > Pseudomonadati > Pseudomonadota > Alphaproteobacteria > Hyphomicrobiales > Rhizobiaceae > Agrobacterium > Agrobacterium sp. DE0009. Next base: position 751,606 of record NZ_VEIU01000001.1, on the reverse strand, counting down.
TCTCGTTCCCGTCGCGGCTGGAATATTGTATCCTGTCAACGGCGTTCTGCTGTCGCCTGTCCTTGCCGCCGGAGCCATGGCGCTTTCCAGCGTCTTCGTGCTGACGAATGCCTTGCGCCTGAAAACGTTCCGGGCGCCGCTCACGGACACACCTGCGGGCCTGAAGCTCGCGGCGGCGGAATAGGGAGCAGGCAGATGGCTTTTCCCCATACCATTCACCTGCCGCAGATCGACCGCAGCATTACGGTGGCACAGGGCGAGACCGTACTTCAGGCCGCCCTGGCGGCGGGCGTTGCTTATCCGCACAGCTGTCGCATGGGCCGCTGCGGCGCCTGCAAGTCGAGGCTGATTTCGGGCGAGGTCGAACTTCTCAAGCACACGCCTTTTTCGCTGACGGAGGAAGACAAGGCAAATGGCCTGACGCTTGCATGCCGGGCGATACCATCGAGTGACGTGGTGATCGGCTGGATCGACGGCGCCGACGCGCTCTCCGTCAGTCATGCTGACATCGTTTTAACCTCGGAAAGATAGGAGCAGGATCGATGAATATTGGCACCGCCGCCGCCGCCTCCGGTGTTTCTGCGAAAATGATCAGGCACTATGAGACCATCGGCCTGATCAAATCCGCAAACCGCACGGATTCCGGATACAGGGTCTACACGACCAACGATCTGGAAACGCTGCGCTTCATCCGACGCGGCCGCGATCTCGGCTTTTCCATCGAAAAAATCAGGCAGCTCATGACCCTTTGGCGCGATCCCGGCGGCGCTTCCTGCGACGTCAAACGCATCGTCATGGAGCATGTGGTCGATCTGGAGGCAAAGATGCACACGCTCCGGGAAATGGCCGATACGCTTCGAAACCTCGCCACCTATTGCCCTGATAACGGAGAACCGGAATGCCCGATCATTCAGGATCTGGCCCATTCCGACGACGTTGATTTTGCCCCGGTTGCCGTCGTGCCGAAAAGGTCCGGCATGCTCAAGGGGACCTCCGGTCCGATTATGGAGCTACAGCGCCTCGCGAAATAAGCGGCCGTTTTCCCGGTGAAAAGCCGGTTTGAAGTGCAGTGCAGACACCAATGACGGTGAAGGAGACCAAGCTATGTGGATACGGATATTACAGCGCTTTCTCATTCTGTGCCTGATGCTGGCGATCGTGTCCGTTATCGCGTTTCTCCTGCCCTATATGGCGGGCGGTGATCCGGCCCGCACCATCCTCTTTTCGCGCATGCGGGATACGGCGCTCGATCCGCACGCGGTGGAGGCGCTGCGGGTCAGCCTCGGTCTCGACCGGCCTCTCTACGTGCAGTATTTCGCATGGTTGGGGAATGCATTGCGGGGCGATCTCGGATTTTCCTTCACCAGCAGCCAGCCGGTTGCCGCAGAGTTGATGCGATCGCTCTGGGTTTCGGTCACCCTGGCGTTGACAGCCCTTGCCATTGCGGTTGCGGTTGCGCTCCCGCTCGGCACGCTGGCCGCCATGCGCCCCGGCGGGCGGCTCGACAATTTCGCGACGCTGATGATCCAGACGTTCGTCGCGACGCCGGAATACTGGTTCGCGCCCATGTCGGCGCTGGTCTTTGCGCTCTATCTCGGCTGGTTGCCTTCAGCCGGATGGGACAGCTGGCGCTCGCTGGTGCTGCCGGCGTTGACGCTCACGCTCAGACCGCTCGCCTATTTCACCCAGGTGACGCGTGCCGCCATGGCCGAGGTTCTGCGTGCCCCCTACATCACGGCGGCCCGCAGCCGTGGCCTTGGCATGCATGGCACCGTCATGCGTCACGGCATCCGCAACGGCTCGCTGCCGGTCGTCACCTTTTTTGCATTGTGGCTGGCGGGCCTGCTCGGCGGATCGGTGGTCGTGGAGGTAATCTTCGCCATTCCCGGTATGGGCCGGCTGCTCTACGACGCCGTGGTCAATCGCGACATTCCGATGTTGCAGGGCGGTTTCGTCTGCATCGTGGCGCTTTCCATTCTCATCAACACCCTCGCGGACAGCTTTTATGTCCTGATCAATCCAGCGATACGAGGTCACCATGACCACTAGTCATTTTCCAGCTGCGGCGTCCGCCGCCATGCCGTTGGCCCTGCCCAAACGCTCCTCCAGCCTGTCGCGCTTTACGGATTTCATTCGCCGGCGGCACTGGACCTTTTACGCGGGGGCGGCGATTTTCCTCGCCATCATCGTGCTGCTCATCATCGCGCCGTGGATTTCGCCCTACGATCCCGCAAAGCAGAACCTTCGCCTGCGGTTGAATGCGCCCAGCAGTCTTTACTGGCTCGGAACCGACCATCTCGGCCGCGATGTGCTCAGCCGGCTTTTGATCGGTGGCCGCTTTACGGTGACCATCGCCGCCATCACCGTCATTCTCTCCGTGGCCATCGGCACCTTCGTCGGCATCATCAGTGGCCGCAGCCGCGGTATCGTCGACGAGGTGCTGATGCGCATAGTGGATCTGCTCATCGCGATCCCGGACGTCGTGATCGCGATTTTCCTCGTGGCCATCTTCGGACCCGGCTATGGTACCTTGATCGCCTCGCTGACGATCGTCGGCTGGACGCCTTTTGCGCGGCTGGCGCGGGGGCTGACGCTGTCGATCAATTCCCGCGAATATATCCGCGCGGCGGAGGTGCTTGGCTGCACACGGCGCTTCATCATCTTCCGGCACATCATTCCCAACACCATCTGGCCGATTGCGGCCGTGGCCTTTCTACGCTTCGGCCACAAGCTGATCACGGTGGGTGGCTTGTCATTCCTTGGGCTTGGAGTCCAGCCACCGGCCGCCGACTGGGCGCTGATGCTGGCAGATGCGCAGGCCTATGCCGAGCGGATGCCGGTTCTGGTCATCGCACCGGGTCTTGCCATCTTCCTTGCCGCACTCAGCGTGACCTGGATCGGCCACGGGCTCAATCTGGAAACGAAGAAATCTGACGGTCAATGAAAGCCGCAAACCGGCGACGATCGATTTGATATTCGTCAAGTATGAATGACGCAACAGAACCAAAAGGAGAGTACTATCGCCTGAAGCCGCATGAAATTACGCAAATGCCTCCGATTCAATAAAAATAAGGGGAACTCTTATGAATATCGAAGGACAAACGCTTGCCAACACGGCCATGTCTCCCGAGCGCGCACCGCTTCTGGAGATAGAAGACCTGCACGTTTCCGTGCCGACGCAGAATGGTCGCAAGTTTGTTATTTCGGGCCTGACGCTGACCGTCAACGCCGGCGAAGTCGTCGCGCTTGTCGGCGAATCCGGCTCGGGAAAGAGCATGACGGCACTGTCGCTGATGCGGCTTTTGCCGCAGGGCGCGGAAATCGATTCCGGCCGCATTTCCTTTGCCGGACGCGACATTCTCGCTCTTTCATCTTCTGAACTCGATGCGCTGCGCGGTGCCGATATCAGCATGCTGTTCCAGCAGCCGCAGGCGATGCTGGATCCCACCAGCCGCGTGAGGACGCAGGTGGCCGAGCCACTGTGGGTCCACCGCAAGATGAGCCGGAATGCTGCGCTCAACCGGGTCGTCAGCCTGCTGTCAGACGTCGGCATTCCCGATCCCTCGGCGCGGGCGCAGTGCTTCGCTCACGAGCTTTCCGGCGGTATGGCGCAGCGCGTGATGATTGCGGCCGCATTGTCGGGCAATCCGCAGCTTCTGATCGCCGATGAGCCGACGACGGCGCTTGATGTCACCGTCCAGGCACAAATCCTGCGTCTGCTCGATGACGAGCGGCGCAAGCGCCGGCTGGCAACGTTGCTGATCACCCATGATCTCTCCGTTGTCGCCGCTTTTGCGGATAGGATCGCGGTCATGTATGCCGGCCGCATCGTCGAGGAGGGGCCGACCCAGGCGATCCTCAAGGCGCCACAGCACCCTTACACCAAGGCGCTGATTAGCTGCTCACTGCTGACCACCGACAGCGAGGGGCAACTGCTGACAATCCCGGGTTCCAGCGCGCAGGCGCACGACATGTCCTGCGGTTGCCGGTTTCATCCGCGCTGTGCAATCGCGAACTCGACGGGCATGGGTGGGCGTTGCATGGCGACAGAGCCGGATTTGAATACTCTGCCGGAGGGGCGCAAGGCGCGATGCTGGGCGGTGGGTCACGACCCCGCGGGGCATGATCATTCCGGTCACGACCATCAGAACCACGCAATCTGCTGAGGAGGGCGACGACAATGCTATCGACAGCAATGACACAGACCGCCCCATCGGCGGAAACCATGCCCAAGCCCTTCGTGGTCGCGAAGAACCTTTGCAAATACTACCCGATATCCGGCCTTGGTCACCGGGTGGTGAAATCCGTCGACGATGTCTCCCTGACAATCGGAGAGGGGGAGGTTCTGGGCCTCGTGGGCGAATCCGGATGCGGCAAGAGCACCGTTGCCGGGCTGATCACGCGGCTGACCCACGCGACCAGGGGCGAGGTCAGCATCGGGCAGAACGATATGCTGCACATGAACGGTGAGGCGCTGCGGCGCATGCGTCGGGTCGTGCAACTGGTTTTCCAGGACCCTTATTCCGCGCTCGATCCGCGCATGCGCATCGGCCAGAGTATGGAAGCGCCGCTTGCCCAACATGGCCTCGGCACGCGTGAGGAACGTACGAACCGGGTTTTCCGCATGCTGGAGGAGGTCGGGCTCGACGGCTCCTTTTACGATCGGTATCCGAGCCAATGTTCCGGCGGGCAGCTGCAGCGCGTCGTCATCGGCCGGGCGCTGCTTCTCAATCCGAGCTTCCTTGTCTGCGACGAGCCGACATCGGCACTCGACGCCTCGATGCGGACGCAGATCCTGAACCTTCTGATGGACATGAAGCGTCGTCACGGGCTGACGGTTCTGATGATTTCGCACGATCTGCGTGTGGTGCGATATCTCTGCGATCGTATCGCAGTGATGTATCTCGGCCGCGTCGTTGAAATCGCCGACCGCGAGGAGCTTTTCCGGGCGCCGAAGCACCCCTATACCAAGGCGCTGATTGCGTCGTCCATGCTGGACGAGACAGGGCTTTATGCTCCGGAAATGCTTCTGGACGGCGATCTGCCGAGCCCTCTCAATCCTCCCGACGGCTGCAAATTCCACACCCGCTGTAAATACGCGACAGGGATATGCAGTCAGGCGGAGCCTGTTTTGGAAGGCGTTTCCGGCGAGCATTTCGCCCGCTGTCATCGCTGGCAGGAGCTGGGTTGACGGAAGGCGCAGGTGCAGTTTTCTGGTGATGTAAAAACAGATGAATTGTGCGTTTGCAGATTAATATCGGAATAAAATTCCGAGTATAAAACATAAAATAGAAGTTAATCTGATGGATATTCGCGATGTATCCACAGGATATTTTGCTGTCATGTTATTTTTACTGAAGATGCACGCATTGTGAGCGTTATCACCAAAATAAAAGGGGATCTTCCATGATGAAGTACGCAATTTTGGCGACATGCGCCACTGTGGCCTCGTTCGGGGCACAGACGGCAATGGCCCAAACGATCACCTATGACGATTACACCGGCGTCAAGACCGGCTGGCAGATGGCGTCTGACGATGCCTATCTCGGTTCGCGTGCGGGTTGTTTCGAAAGTCTGGTTCGTGTCGGTTATGACACGACGCTGGAACCTGGCCTTGCGGAATCCTGGACGCAGACCTCGCCCAAAGTCTGGGAATTCAAACTTCGCAAGGGCGTGAAATTCCAGAATGGCGAGCCGCTCAATGCCGCCGCCGCTGTCAATGCGCTCACCAATCTCCTGAAGGCGCCCGTTCCGGCCCGGGCATTTTCGCCCAAACTCATTGCCGCGGTCGAGGCGGGTGGCGACGATATCGTAAAGATTACCACCATCGAGCCGTCTGTGCTGGTCCCGGCGCAGATGGCAAGCCCCGCAACCACTATCCTCGCACCAGCGGCTTACAAGGATGGAAAGGTCGATCCCATTGGAACCTGCACCGGGCCTTTCAAGATCACAAAGGTCGATGCAAACCAATATATGGAGCTGACCGCGAACCATGAGTACTGGAACGGCATGCCGAAGCTTTCAGGCGGCCGTGTGAACTTCATTCCGGATGCCGATACGCGCGCCACCCAGATAAGAAGCGGTGAGGTGCAGATTTCACGCGTGATCCCACCCTGGGCGGTAAAGACCGTTGAAGCGGCGAAGGGCGTCAAGGTCGCACCGATCACGGTGCCCCGGATTACGGAGATGCTGCTCAATAATTCCAAGGCGCCGTTCAAGGATATCAAGGTCCGGCAGGCGATCCGGGCCGCCATCGACACCGCCGGTATTGCCGACAGCATCTATGAGGGTGCGGTAAAACCCGCGACGATGCCCTTCGCGCCGGGAGAGCCTTGGGCGCCCCAGGACGTCAAGCCTGCTTATGACCTGGAACAGGCAAAAGCTCTGTTGAAAGAGGCGGGAATTGCTCCCGGCAGCCTGAAACTGACGCTGTTGGCTTACACTGAAAGAACCGAACTCAAGGACGTTGCTGCCGTCATCCAGGCGCAGCTGCAGGAAATCGGGATCAAGGTCGATGTTCGCGTTGCAGATTACACGGCGATCGAGCCCGATCTTCTGTCCGGCAATTTCGACATGGTGCTTCTGTCGCGCGGTTACGCCACCGATGTTGCCGAACCGATCGGCTTTCTCAATGCTGACTACACCTGCACAGGCGGTTACAATATCTCGCACTATTGCAGCGAGCAAACGGACAAGCTGATCAAATCGGCCTATGCGGTGGCCGAGCCGGAAAAGCGCTACGCCATTTATGCCGAGGCGGCGAATAGGATCTATGACGAAGCGGTCACCGTCTATCTGATCCACGAGACAGCGTTCGACGCTTATTCGGACAAGGTCGAGAACTTCAAACCGCATCCGATCAACTTCTTCATCATGACCAAGGACCTGGCGACGAAGTAAGCCAATCCAGCGGTTCTGACGAAACAGGGCCCGGCTCGCAAGAGCCGGGTTTCGGCTGTTATGGTGACGTCCGCGCCGCAGCTGGGACGCCGGATCAGGTCCGCTGCCGAAGGGTTAATTTCCTGGGCAAGGGTCATAATCGATTTGGAATGACGAGTTGCGCCAAACGCTCCGGCGTCATCCTCGGGCTTGTCCCGAGGATCTGCAACCGATTGATTTTATTCGACGTGATTAGATGCTCGGCACAGGGCCGAGGATGACGCCCAGAGGAATGAATTCTTCATCACCGACGTGGGCAGAGGCATTTGCTGCGGGAGGGGACGACCTCGATGTCGTCCAATGGCCGTCAGCCAACGTACAGCGTTAGGCGGGGCAGGCAGTGTGATCCGGCGGCGGCAGTGGAGCGCCGCCGGAATCTTTTCTGTTCAGGCGCGCGCTTCCGGCGTGTATCCAGCCGCAGTAATGATTTCGGCAATGTGCGCAGCATCGGATGCACCGCCGACGACGACCGTGCGGCTTGCCGGATCGGCATGCACGGCGGCACCGGGAACGGTCTTTTCGATCGCACCCTTGATGACACCGGCGCAATGGCCGCAGGTCATGTCTTCAACGTGAAAGGAAAGGCCTGCGTTGACAGGGGCGGCGGTGGTTTCGTGATTGTGCTGATGGCCATTGCACATAGGCGGTCTCCGTGGTTTGGAAGTCTAACACAACAGAGCCTGGACTATTCCAACGTGGGAAGGTCAAGCGCTTTATTCATGTCATCGCATCATGTGCGTGAACACCTTAACTGCGCCAGAAAATCGGCATCATCAGCACCAGAACCGTCAGGATTTCCAGACGTCCGAGCAGCATCAGCACGGACAGGAGATAAAGCGCGGGATCGCTGATGGTGGAGAAATTGCCTGCCGGACCGATGATCGGACCGATACCGGGGCCGACATTGGCGAGCGAGGTCGCAACCGCCGAGGTGGCAGTCAGAAAATCATAACCCATCAGGCTCATGGCAAGGCTGCCGGCGATCCACAGGGCAATAAAGCAGCTGACAAAGAGGAAGATCGTCCGGATCGTATCCGGATCGACCACCTGCTGGCCGTAACGTACGGAATAGACAGCGTTGGGATAGATCAGTTTTTTGAGGCCGGCCCGCACGACATTGAACATGATGAGGAAACGATAGGCCTTGATGCCGCCCGCGGTCGAACCGGAACAGCCGCCCATGAAGGTTGCGAAAAAGGCAACGACAACAACGAAGGGCCCCCAGAGCGTATAATCGTCGCTGGCAAAACCGCCCGTCGAAAGGATCGAGGTCATGTTGAAAAAGGAATGGCTCAGCGCGTCATCCAGTGGCACGCCATTCCTGAAATGGTGGTAGACACCGACGGCAATCGAGATCGCACAGAGATAACCGAGGAAAACAGCGATCTGCGGGTCGCGCAGCGTTTCCAGCCGACGGCGCACGGCGAGCAGGATCATGACCGAGAAGGGCAGGCTGCCGAAGATCAGGAAGATGGTGGCGATCCAAAGCAGCGCGGTATTGTTGAAATAGGCGAAAGAGGCATCATGGGTGGAAAAGCCACCGGTCGCCACTGTCGACATGGCGTGGTTCAGCGCATCGAAATGCGACATGCCGGCAAAATCGAAGGCTACCGTGCAGGCGATGGTCATGACGATGTAGATCGCCACAAAAGCGCGGGTGAAGCTTGCCAGCCGCGCGAAAGGCCGGTCGTTGCCCGTATCGGACGATTCCATGCGGAAGAAGGTCATGCCGCCGACACGCAGGAGCGGCAGGATGAAGAGGCCGAGCGCCACGATACCGATACCGCCGAGCCAGCAGAGTAGGGATCGCCAGAGAAGAATGCCCTGCGGCGCGTTATCGAGGCCGGATATGGCCGTTGATCCGGTCGTGGTGATGGCGGAGACGGATTCGAACAGCGCCTGGCCGGGGGACAGATCGAGCTGTGACAGGTAAAGCGGAACGGCGCCGACAATCGAAAATACCAGCCAGAGCACGTTGACGAGCAGGAAGCCGAAACGCTTGTTGAAGGAGGCGATCGGCCCACGCGTCGCAAGCGCGCAGGCAAGTGCGAAGCCGCCGCACATGAAACCTGAAAGCGCAAACACCATCCAGTCGTCATTGCCGTAATAAAGATCGGTCAGCGCGGGCAAGAACATGGCCGTCGCAAGGTAAAGCCCGAAGATGGACGCGACATAAATGACGGAGCGCAGGAGATTGCTGTTCAAGAAATGAAACCCAGGGTTCGTGGCCGCGCTGAAATGAATCTTTGTCTCTGACGCCGTCCTATGGCATAGCGGGTGCCATTATGAATTTCAATGGATTGACTATCGTGGACAAGCAGCTTGTGGAAGCAGCGCGGCGGGAAGTGCGGGAAATATTCCCCGAAACCCCGCTGCAGTTGAATGAACATCTCAGCCGTCGGTATGGCGCGTCGATTTGGCTGAAGCGTGAGGATCTGTCCCCGGTTCGTTCCTACAAGATTAGAGGCGCGTTCAACTTTCTGCGCAAGGCCGTCGCAAAAGCCGGAAAAGACAAGATTTTCGTTTGCGCTTCGGCCGGCAACCATGCCCAGGGCTTTGCGTTCGCCTGCCGCCATTTCGGCGTTCACGGCGTTGTTTTCATGCCGGTAACAACACCGCAGCAAAAGATCGAAAAAACCCGCATCTTCGGCGGTGAATTCATCTCGATTCGTCTGGTGGGCGACATTTTTGACCAGTGTTATGCGGCTGCCCGCCAGCACGTGCAGGATAATGACGGCTACATGGTGCCGCCCTTCGACCATGAGGACATCATCGAGGGACAGGCGACTGTCGCGGCCGAAATCATGGATCAGCTGCCCGACGGCACGAAGCCCGATATCGTCGTCATGCCGGTCGGTGGCGGCGGTCTTTCAGCCGGCCTCACCGGTTTCCTGGCCGGGACCGTGGCGAAGGAAAACTTCGTGTTCTGCGAGCCCGAGGGTGCGCCGAGCCTGAAGAAGAGCCTGGAGCGCGGCGAGCCGGTGACGCTGAACAAGGTCGACAACTTTGTTGATGGCGCAGCCGTCGCCCGCATTGGTGACCTGAATTTCAAGGCGCTCAAGGATTTTCCGGCCGATCAGGTCCAGCTCATCCCGGAAAACGCCATCTGTGTGACGATCATCGAGATGCTGAACCTGGAAGGCGTGGTGCTGGAGCCTGCCGGCGCGCTTTCCATCGCCGCGCTGGAAAAGCTTGGCCGCGAGAGGCTGGAAGGCAAGACCGTGATTGCGGTGGTCTCCGGTGGCAATTTCGATTTCGAACGCCTGCCGGATGTGAAGGAACGCGCCATGCGTTACACCGGCGTCAAGAAATACTTCATTCTGCGCCTGCCGCAACGCCCGGGCGCGCTGCGCGACTTCCTCAACCTGCTCGGTCCGGACGATGATATCGCCCGTTTCGAATATCTGAAGAAATCGGCTCGCAACTTCGGCTCGATCCTGATCGGGATCGAAACCAACGCGCAGGAAAACTTCGCCGGGTTGCTGGAGCGCTTTGAAGCGGCCGGTCTCGGTTATGAAGACATCACCGAAAATGACATCCTGTCGAACTTGATCATCTGATCCGGACAGGATGACAGCGAGGGGCGGGCCAATGCCGCCCTTCGCATGTTAGACGAATTGAGGGAGTGAAAGCCATGGCATCGTTTTTTTCAAAAATCCTCTCGGCCTTCGGCTCCGGCCAGCCGTCCTCTGACGGGCCGCAGAAAGTAGCGCAGGCCGAGCCGCATGCCCATGGCGATTACCTGATCTATGCGACGCCGATCAAGGAAGGCGGCCAGTTTCGCTTGGCGGGCCGCATCGAGAAAAAGGCGGGTGATGAGGTGCTGGTGCACGAGTTCGTCCGCGCGGATGTCTTCACCAGCATGGATGACGCGGTGGAGTTCACGATTCGCAAGGCAAAGCTCATCATTGATCAGAATGGCGCTTCGCTCTTCCCCTGAGAATGATGACCTTTTCTCGCTGCGGACATTAAGATTCCGTTGGTTGCTTCAGCCTATCCTAAAACAATGAAGCCGCGTGCCAAGGGCGCCACGCGGCGTTAACAGGTAAGGCATGAGCCGATGCATTGGGCAAATCTCGCCCTCTTTCTAACGGAAGCCGTCGTCTATTTCTCGGTCATGACGGCTTTCCTGCATTATCGGCATATCCTGGGCATCGGTGTCTTTCTCACCGCCCTGGGTGTCATGCATTTCATGGAAACCTATCTGGCGGCCGTCTTTTACGTACAGCTGCCTTTCGGCGTGGCATCTCCCGGCTCCTCCATCCTTTTTGCCGGCAAGCTGATGATGATCCTCATGCTTTACATGCGCGAGGATGCGGCGGTGGTGCGACAGCCGATCTACGGCCTGTTTCTCGGCAACATCCTGACGGTCATCATGGCCCAGCTCATCCGTTTTCACGAGACGGTGGCGATCGTGCCCGGACAGGCCGCCAGCACCGCCTTTCTGGATGAGATGGGCGTGCTGATGGTGTGGGGCACCAGCCTGCTCTATATTGATGCCATCGCCATCATCCTGTTTTACGAAAAGCTGGGCCGGTATCTGCAGCGCCATATCGTCCTGCGTTTCGGCATCTGTGGTGTCGTTATCCTCAGCCTCGATCAGGCGGGCTTTTATGGCGCATTGCGTTTGCTGTTCGACGCGCCGATCGACGTGTTCTATGATGGCTGGAAGGCAAAGATGGCGGCGGTCGCCGTCTATTCCCTGCTTTTTGCGGTCTACCTGTGGCTGACCTCCGCCAAGGGCCGTTTTTTGATACGCCGCAACATCGCGGATGTTTTCAACGATCTCACTTTCCGGGAGCGTTACGAAGAGCTGTTATCCCGCTCCGGACGCGACGTTTTGACGGGCGTTTCAGATCGCGCCCGCATGGAGCTTGATGCGCCCTCCATCGTTCTCGACTGCACGGAGAAGCGCCGACCCGTCAGCGTGATGATTGTTGACATCGACCACTTCAAGACGGTCAACGACAGTTTTGGTCACCTTCAGGGCGACGACATGCTGCGAAACTTCGCGGCTGTGCTGAAGCAGCTGGTTCAGCCCCATGGCCACCTCTATCGTTTTGGCGGCGAAGAATTTGTCGCTCTGCTTCCAGCCATGACACATGAAACGGCCCTCGGCTTTGCCGAAGAGTTGCGCAACGCTGTCCTTGCGGGTCTGCGAAGGCCGGACGGTACGCTCCTGACCGTCAGTATCGGTGTGGCGACGGGCCTCGAAGATGGCCGGCTGTTTCTCGAACTTCTCTCCGAGGCAGATGCGCGTCTGTATGCGGCAAAAAATAACGGCCGGGACCAGGTCCACGGCCGTTACGGAATGTGGGTCGGCTGATATCTTTCGATATCAGCTCCAATTGCCTCAGGCGGCCTGCGCCAGTTCTTCAACCTTGGCTTCAGCGGCGGCAACAGCCTTTTCGACGGCTTCCGGACCGAATGCCAGGCCCTCGACATAGATGACTTCCACATCGGTCATGCCCATGAAGCCGAGAACGGTCTTCAGGTAGGGCACGGCGTGGTTCATCGATACGGCCGGGCCTTCCGAATAAACGCCGGCAGCAGCGAGCACGATGTACACCTTCTTGTCAGTGGCGAGACCGACCGGGCCGGTTTCGGTGTATTTGAAGGTCTGGCCGGCGCGGGCGACGTTGTCGATCCACGACTTCAGGCCGGAATAGATGTTGAAGTTGATGAGGCCGGTGCCGATGACGACGGTGTCGGCCGAGAGAAGCTCGGCAACCAGCTTGTCGGAATAGTCGGCGGCAACCGCTTCTTCAGCCGTGCGCTGGTCCGGTGCCTTGCGGATGGCCGCAGTCTTGACGGTGTCGAGATGCGGGATTGGATCAGCCGCGAGATCGCGGTGGACGAGCGTGTTCGAAGGCGACTTGGCCTTCAGCTTGCCCGCCAGTTCACCGGCGAACTTGTTGGAAACCGACTCGTCGCCGCGTGGGCTGGAAGTGATGAGCAGAATGTTGGACATGGTCTTTTCCTTACTTATGCGGTGAATTCACGGGCGCCTTGGGAGGGCGGGAGAGCACGATGCCCTGCCTTTGCGCCTTATATGAAAAATTAGTGCCATCAAGAAAACTGTGATAATGTGGAAGCGATCTATCGATAAAATGGATGGGACATGGACGCGAACCCGACACTCGATCAATTGCAGGTGTTTTTAACGGTTGCCGAGACCGGTAGTTTTTCTGCGGCTTCGCGGGCGCTTAATCGTGCCCAGTCGGTGGTCAGCTATACGATCGCCAATCTCGAGGCACAGCTGGAGGTCACCCTGTTCGAGCGCAACGGTGTGCGCCAGCCCAAACTGACCGACGAAGGCCGCGCCATGCTGGAGGATGCAAGGCGCATCGTTGCGGGTCTGCAGGAAATGCGCGCCCGCGCCAAGGGGCTGAAACAGGGCCTGGAAGCGGAACTTTCCGTCGCTATCAGCACCATGGTGCCGGCGGAGGCCGTCGTTGCGGTGCTGCGCGATTTTCGCCAACAATTCCCAACCGTGACGCTCAGCCTCAACGTCGGCGAACTGGGCATGGTCATGGAGATGGTCTTATCCCGCAAGGCCGGTATCGGCATCGGTGGGGCGGTTTTGCGCCAGGATGATGAACTCGTGACGGAGAAGGTCGGCCATTCCTTCATGCTGCCGGTGGTTGCGGCCGATCACCAGCTGGCGCAGATCGAACGCCCGCTGGTTCTTGCCGACGTACGCGAGGAAGTTCAGCTCGTGGTCACCGATGCTTCAGGTCTGACCAAGGGGCGGGATTTTAATGTGCTGTCCTACAAGACATGGCGCGTCAGCGACATCGCCACCAAGTACCAGCTCATCAAGGGTGGCCTCGGCTGGGGCGGCCTGCCGGCCTCGCTCGTCCGCAATGACCTCACCAATGGAAGTCTGAAGGCGCTTGAACTTGAGGCCTATGAGCAGGGCGAATATCCACTCTTCACGTTGCGGCGGGTCGATTCGCCTGCCGGGCCCGCTGGCCAGTGGCTCTCCGAAGCGTTCCAGCAGCGCCTGTCGGCGTGCCCGAATCACAAGGATTTCAACGGGATGCTGGCGGCGAGCAAGCAGAGGACTCTGGCTGTCGCTGCGGAGTGATACTGGCTGTAACCACCACCGTTATATCTGGATCGAGAAGAAACAAGCGGCATGTCAGTTCTTTGCCCCAGCGTCCACTTCATGCCTGAAGAAACACTCTCCCGGCAATGTATCGCCGGGAGAGCCGTGTTTCTCTAGAGAACCAGCCGGAACTTCGCGAAACCTTCCGCACCGTCGCCTGCATCCTCGATTTTTGCACCTTTGATCTCCGCCGCATAGTGGCGGCCCTTGGGGCCAGTCTCGAAGATCGCTGTGGTATTGGCGACTGGGGCGAAGGACCAGTTGGCGTCCGCAGACGGGTTGATGGTTCCCTGATCGATAATATACCGCACGATCACGTCGCGGTTGGTATCGGGTGCCACGAAGATGACCTTGTCGGCGGCGATGTCGGGGAACTTGCCACCGCCACCGGCGCGGTAATTGTTGGTGGCTACCACGAATTTCTGTTCGGGATCGATCGGCTTGCCATTGAACTGCAAGTTTACGATGCGGTTGCTGTCGGGATTGACGGCCTTGCCGTCCTTGTCGAATTTCGCCGGTTTGGAAATGTCGATCTGGTAGGTAACACCGTCGATGACATCGAAATTGTAGGACGGGAAGTCGGCATTGAGGAGCGGCGCATCCTTGGCGCCGGCCTCCACCGTGTTGAACATGCCGGCAGACATTTCCAGCCAGTTCTTCACCTGCGCACCGTTGATCAGCACCGCCTGCACCGTGTTCGGATAGAGATAGAGATCGGCGACGTTCTTGATCGCAATGTCACCGGCGGGGACATCGGTGTAGTAATCCGCGCCGCCGCGACCGCCGGACTTGAAGGGGGCTGCTGCGGAAAGTACGGGCAGGTCCTTATATTGCCCTTCCTTCAGCATGTCCTTGATGTACCAGGTCTGGGCGTTGGAAACGATCTGCACGGACGGATCATCGGCCACCAGCGCGAAATAGGAATAGAGCGGTGCAGAGGTTTTACCGACGGGGCGGCGCACATAGGCGAGCGCCGCTTCGTGATCGGCCTTGGCGGCGGCGAGAACCTCCGGCTTGTCGGTATAGTCAGCAACGATCTTGCGGCTGTCGTCGCGATGGTAGATCGGGCGTGCCTCAGAGGTGAAGTCGATGATCTTCCAGCTCTTCCCATCCTTTTCGAGCAGCAGGTCAATGAGACCCATATGTGAGCCCCAGAAGCCGGCCATGACGGCCGGCTTGCCCATCAGCGTGCCCTTCACGGCATCCGCGCCCTCAATGCCGTCCCAGGTCTTCGGTCCGGGGAAAACGAGATGCTGGTGGCCGGTGAAGATGGCGTCGATGCCTTCGACGCCCGCCAGATAAAGCGAGGCGTTTTCCATGCGCTCGGTCTGGCCTTTGCCATCGATGCCGGAATGGGAAAGGGCGATGATGATGTCAGCCCCTTCCTCCTTCATCACGGGCACCCAGGCTTTCGCCGCCTCGACAATGTCACGCGTCTGGGCCTTGCCCTCTAGGTTCTTGGAATCCCACATCATGATCTGCGGCGGCACGAAGCCGATGATGCCGACCTTGACCGGGCTGGTCACGCCGCCGCCATCGCGGATCTGTTTTTCCAGAATGACGTAGGGCTTGAAGAAAAGCTCGTCATTCTTGGGGTCGGACGCCAGCTGGCCCTTGGTGAGGTTGGCGCAGACGTAAGGGAAACCAGCACCCGCCAGCGTGTTCGACATGTAGTCGAGGCCATAGTTGAATTCGTGGTTGCCGAGCGTACCGCAATCATAGCCCAGTACGTTCATGGCGTTGATGACAGGGTGCTTGTCGCCAGCCTTCATGCCCCGCTCATAGGCGATATAGTCGCCGAGCGGGTTGCCCTGCAGGAAGTCGCCATTATCGACCAGCATCGAATTACCGGCCTCGGCGCGGATCTTGTCGATGATCGAGGCGGTACGGGAAAGCCCCATCGTATCGTTCGGCTTGTCGGCGTAATAATCATAGGGAAAGACGTGAACGTGGATATCAGTCGTTTCCATGATGCGCAGATGCGCCTGATTGGACGCTGCACGCGCCGCAAAGGGGTGCAACATTACTAATGCCGACGAGGCTGCAATGCCGCCGAGAAGCGAACGCCGGGTAATGGGGTGGAGAGCGAGAAGCGACGACATGGGAACTCCTTGGGATGAAGCTTGCGCTGTCATGGAAAACGACAGGGTAGAAGCAATCGCCGAGGAGTCCATCACCAAAATGACAGGCTCGTGACAGACGGGGCTTTTTTCAACCTTTTGATAAATTTTTTATGGCCGACATGCGGCCCTGACGTCTCCGGGCCATGGAATGCGCGTTATCATTGCCGCGCATCCCTCTGCGGACGCAGGGCAGATCAGCGCGCCAGCGTCGGTTTCACTTCTTCATGGAAGAAGCGGAAGTATGAGGAAAGCTGCGCCAGCGTGTTGGTGGAAAGCTTAAGCTGAAGGCCAAGGCGGTTCATGTGCTGCCACTGGACGACCCCCTCGATGAAGCCGAGGTCGTCGCTCTGCACCTTGACCCGGCTTCCCTTTGCCGCGGCGAAAGGTCCGTCCAGTTCAAGCGCCATGCCGGTGGCGGAAAGATCAACCACACGGCCTCTTGTCGACTGGCTGAAGTAATGGACGGTGGCAAAAATTCTCGTCTTGCTGCGCGGTGCGCTGCGTGTCGCCATGTTGAGGTTGTTTGCCATGTTGACGCTCAAAATTTATTGTTTCTGACAGAGGCATCCTAGACTTGAAAAGTTTGAAACCGGTTTAGCCGTTAGGTTAAAACTTATCCAATGCTCGGTTTATGCTGTATCAATACGGCACTGATAGCAGTTGTTGCGGGCAGAACGCACATGCACATAGGCGATGTCTTCGCGCTCCAGAAGCTGTCCGGCGCGTGACGCGATCTCTTCGGTGGGGGTCACCGCGCCGGTGCCGTAGACGATGCGGTCGTCTGCCGAATATCCACGGACAATATAGTCAGGGCTGTCTAGCATCGTTGGCAATTCATCACTTTCAGGATAACGCTCGCAGGCTCTTTCATGCAGAAACACAGGTCCCGTCTCGGCATAGGGCTGAGGTGAAGGGAAGGGGCGATAGGCGAGGAGCAGCATGGGCTCGCCCTCATCAATTTGGCCAAGGCAATGGCGGCAGGGAATGCCGCCGGGCGAAATGACCTTCTCCGGCGTGTGGCCATAGGCGTCCGCCGCCCCGGCCCGGAAGGCCTCTGCTTCTTTAGCCGGCATTGCAGTAAAGACGATAGTTGTCATGGCAGGGTCTCCTGAGAGGTGATCGGCGTTGCTTCTTTGCAGCTATGATCCCGAAATGGAGCACTATCCACCCGATTCTTGACAGGTGATGCAACCAGCCCATTGCGTGACTCGTTAGCTTGGGGAATCAGTGGCGCTCCTCGTTCCCGGAAGGTCTGATTTTATGTTCCGTCGTTTTATGGCCGCTGTTCCGCTGGCTCTCATGTCATTGACGGTTCCGACGCAGGCCCAGATGGCGTCCGGGCTCGACGGCCTGTCGGATGATCAGCTACAGCAGGCAGTCAACTTCGTCATCGGCAACGCGATTTTCTCGCTTTACCATGAGGGATCGCGCATGCTGATCTCGGATTTCGGCACGGCGGAGACGGCAAGCGCCCAGGCGCCAGCCGATCAGCTGGCCGGCACGCTTATCCTTCAGGCCAATGAGGAATGGCTCGACACGGCGCTCGTCAACGCCACAGACAGCTGGTATCTCGCGCGTGAGGCGGAAACGCTACCGGAGCACGAAGCTCCGGTGTTTTCCGCGCTGGTGCCGGACCGAAGCCGCGACCGTAACATGGCCTGCCTGATGGTCGGCCGCGACAAGGACGGGTACGGCGATCTGGCCACGATGATGGGGCTTCCCAATACCGAATTCGACAAATGTGTTGCTGCCTATCCGGGTGTAGCCTCGGCCTGGGAGAAATTCCTAGCGTCTCACCGCAGCCAGACACCATCGAAATTTTCCGTCAGCTACGTGCCGCCGCGCGACCCTGACCTCGAGCCTTATGCCATCATGGTCAAGGAATCGAAGGTTCTCGATCTCATCAGCCGCAGTTTCAGCGGTTATGGCCTGAAGGGCGATGTGAAGCTGACGGCGAAGTCCTGCGGCCGCCCCGATGTTTATTGGTCGGCGGAAAAGCGCGAAATCACCTATTGCTACGAGCTTGGCAAATTCCAGGCGGAGCTGATCGCCGATCATCTCATGAACACCGTCACGCAGGACAAGGGCGCCGCCGGCGGACAAATCCCGACGGCGGTCAATCTGGAACGGGAAATCTGAGGCCGATCTGCTGGTAATCTGCCTCTTGAACGGGAGGAGAGTGCCATGCCGAACGTTGTCGTCCGCAATTTCGCCGTCTCACTTGATGGCTATGGCGCAGGACCAGACCAGAGCCTGGAGAATCCGCTGGGTGCGAAAGGCGAAGAGCTGCACCAATGGGCCTTCAAGACCCGTACCTTTCATCGCATGTTCGGCAAGGAGGGTGGATCGACCGGCCTCGACGAGGATTTTACCCAGAAGAGTTTCGCCAATATCGGAGCCTGGATTTTAGGCCGCAACATGTTCGGCCCTGTACGTGGTGCCTGGGCGGATGAAAAGTGGAAAGGCTGGTGGGGCGAGGAACCGCCTTATCATGTTCCGGTCTTCGTATTGACGCATCATGCGCGTCCGTCCTTCGAGATGAAGGGCGGTACGGTCTTTCATTTCGTGACGGAAGGCATCCAGGCAGCGCTCGACAGGGCGCTCACGGCTGCGAATGGAAAGGATGTCCGCATTGGTGGCGGTGTTTCTACCATCCGCCAGTACATGGCCGCAGGCCTCATCGATGAATTGCACCTGGCGCTGGCGCCGGTGTTCCTTGGTCGCGGCGAGTCACTTTTCGAAGGCATGGACTGGGCGTCGCTCGGTTACCGCTGTACCGGTACCGTGGCGGGTGAGGGCGCCACCCATCTGATTGTCGAAAAGGTGTAAGCTTAACGTCGCTCCCCATCCTTGACTGACGACGATGGGGAAGCGTGAAGTTGAAACAAGCTCAATGACGCAGAGAGATTTCCAAAAGCTCGGTATCGGCAAGCGGCTCCACCCATGCCTCATAGGTGCCGACTGGGGAAAAACCCATCATCTGGTAAAGCTGCAGCGCGCGCGGGTGGTCGAGCGTGTTGGTCGTGACCGTCACCCGCTGTGGATTGTCCTGCCAGGCGGCATAAAGCGCCTGTAACAGGAACCACTTGCCCACACCTGCGCCGATAGCCTCCTCGAGCAACCCAAAATAGGACAGCTCTGTCACCTCGTCGCTCGCCTTGTTCAATTCGAAGAAACCGGCCGGTGCGCCGTTCATGTAGAGAACCGTGACGCTGTTTTTCGGGTCGCGCAGGACCGCCGAGAGTTCCGCGTCGCTCATCCGCATGCGCTTTTGCCAGTGCCAACGCTTGCCCACCCGCCAATAGAGGTAGCGATAGAAGTGCAGGGGAATGTTGTTGACCCGCATCAGCGCTGTCTGGATATTGACCGGGATCGGCAGGCTGACCTTTGGCGGCGCCGTCATTTCCAGCTGAGTCACATGTGCCTTGAGCGGTCCGTGCGACAGGGTCGGGATAGCATCGGCCGGACCGGTAACAACCGGCGTATCCTGTAATCCGCCCCATTCCGACCACGAGCCGTCATAAAGCGAATTGTCCTGATGGCCGAGCGATTCCAGTGCGAGCGTTATGACGGCGGCGGTCACGCCCGAGCCGCAGCTGGTCACGACAGGTTTCGTCAGGTCGATCCCGGCATCGGCCACCATCTTGCGAATGGTGGTCAGGTCCTTGAAATGGCCGTTTTCGGAAAAGGCGGTCGCTGGCAGGTTGCGTGCGCCGGGCATATGGCCGGAACGCATGCCGGCGCGCGGCTCCGCCTCGTCGCCGGTAAAGCGTCCGGCACCGCGCGCATCGGCAATCTGCTTTTCGCCGCTATCGACGATGCCGCGCATGGCGCCGAGCGAGGTAACGCGCTTCTCATCGAAGTCCGGCGTAAAGGTTGCGGGCGTGATCTCCGGCGTCCCCGTTTCAAGCGGTCGGCCCTCACGCTTCCAGCCATCAAGACCGCCGTCCAGCACATAGACCTTGGCAACCCCCATCACCCGCAACATCCACCAGACGCGCGGCGCGGAGAAGAAACCGGGGCCATCATAAACGACGATCGTATCGGTGTCGCTCAAGCCCAGTGCGCCGACCTGTTCTGCGAAGAATGTGGGCGAGGGCAGGGAATGCGGCAGGCCGGTCGTGTGATCGGCAATCTTGTCCTGATCGAAAAAAACCGCGCCGGGCAGATGGCCGGCCGCGTATTCTTCCGCGCCGTTGCGCTTATGCGCCGGCAAATACCACGAGGCATCCACGACACGAAAGCCTGATGTGCCAAGCTGTTTTTCCACCCAGTCCGCCGAAACGACGAAACGGCTCTTATCCGTGCTCACGATGTCTCTCCCGATCTCAGGCAGCAGCTTCAGGGGCGCCGAAACGAATGCGGAACCGCCTGTTCTCCTTGCCCTTTTTCTCTATCTTGGCAATGTGGATATCGCCCACTTCCTGCGTTTCGGAAACATGGGTGCCGCCGCAGGGCTGGCTGTCGATGGTTGAATTTTCGCCGATGCAGACGAGGCTGACCCGGCCGAGGCCCATTGGCGGGCGTACATTCTTGGATTTGACGATGCCCGGATTGGCAGCAAGCTCCTCATCGGTGATCCATTGCAGGAAGACGCGATGGTTGGCTTTCACCAGCTCCATCAGCTTTGCAGTCACCTCGTCTTTGTCGATGGTTTCCGACATGTCGAAATCGACACGCGATTCGTCCTCGCCGACTGCTGCTCCCGTGATCGGCCACTGGCAGACGACGGACAGCAGATGGCAGGCCGTGTGCATGCGCATCAGCTTGTAGCGGCGCGGCCAGTCCACATGCAGGGTCAGCTTCTCGCCGATCTGCGGGCAGGGCTGGCCTTCCAGTGGTACATGGATGATGACGCTTTTGTCGGCGCCATGCCTGGTTATCCCAAGTTGGATGCGCGAGCCATCGGCCCGCTCCAGAAAGCCGCTATCGCCGGGCTGGCCGCCGGATGTCGCATAAAAGCAGGTCTGGTCGAGCTCGATGCCGCCATCCTCATGCACCGCCGTGACGATCGCTTCTGCGGTAGCAAGATAAAAATCGTCACGGAACAGGGCATTCACAGGCATTTCGGCATGTCCTCAGGCGGTTTCATAGGGAACCGGTATATCGCTTTTTGTTGCCAGCCACTGCGGAACGGGAAGGCCCTTGGAACGCAGGAATTCCGGGTTGAACAATTTTGACTGGTAGCGATTACCGTAGTCGCACAGTATCGTCACAATGGTATGCCCCGGACCGAGGTCGCGGGCAAGGCGGATTGCGCCGGCAATGTTGATGCCCGACGAACCGCCAAGGCACAGGCCTTCCTTGGTGACGAGATCAAAGAGGATGGGAAGCGCTTCCGCATCGGGAATGCGATAGGAAAAGTCGGGCGTAAAACCTTCCAGATTGGCGGTGATGCGGCCCTGGCCGATGCCTTCGGTGATGGAGGAGCCCTCGGACTTCAGCACGCCATGCTGATAGAATTCATAAAGTGCTGCCCCTTCAGGATCGGCAAGGCCGATCTTGATGTCGGGATTGAAGTCGCGCAGGCCATCCGCCACGCCCGCCAGCGTCCCGCCCGAGCCGACAGCGCAGATGAAGCCATCCACCTTGCCATCGGTCTGGTCCCAGATCTCGGGCGCCGTCGTTTCGATATGAGCCTGACGGTTGGCGATGTTGTCGAACTGGTTGGCCCAGATCGCGCCGTTCTCGTCGGCTGACGCGAGCTGCTTGGCGAGCCGGCCGGACACCTTCACGTAATTGTTCGCATTGGAATAGGGAGCAGCCGGAACTTCGACCAGCTTGGCGCCGAGAAGTTTCAGCGCATCCTTCTTTTCCTGGCTCTGCGTCTCCGGGATGACGATGACCGTCTTGTAGCCCAGCGCATTGGCGACGAGCGACAGGCCGATGCCGGTATTGCCCGCCGTTCCCTCGACGATGGTGCCGCCCGGCCGCAGATGCCCGCGCCTTTCGGCATCTCTTATAATGTAGAGTGCGGCCCGATCCTTGACGGACTGGCCCGGATTCAGGAACTCCGCCTTGCCGAGGATTTCACACCCCGTCGCTTCAGAGGCAGCCTTCAGGCGGATAAGGGGCGTGTTGCCGATAGCACTGAGCGCAGAGGGGTGAATGGTCATGATTGAGCCTTCTTGTCTGAGCGGAAATTAGGTGCCGTTATGTCCCGTTACAACCGCTTCAAGGCAAGAAATTATCTTCCCGGCTTCGCCTTAGCCACGCAAAATTTTCCCGATACCCAGTTTTATGCGCCCTTCTTGATGCGGGAATAGGCGGCGAGGGCTCTTTCCCGGCCTTTCGAGTGGTCGACAATCGGCAGCGGATAGGTCTTGCCAAGTTCAACGCCTGCTTTCTTAAGCACCTCTTTCGGCGCCTCGAACGGCTTATGGATATATTTCGACTCGAGCTTTTCGAGCTCCGGCACGAAGCGGCGGACATACTCCCCGTCGCCATCGAATTTTTCGCCTTGAAGGATGGGATTGAAGACACGGAAGAACGGCGAGGCGTCCGCGCCCGAGCCGGCCACCCATTGCCAGTTCGCGGCGTTGGAGGCGGGGTCGGCATCAACCAGCGTATCGCGAAACCACTTTTCGCCTTTCCGCCAGTCGATCAACAGATGCTTGATGAGAAAGGACGCCACGATCATCCGTACGCGATTGTGCATCACGCCGTGCTTCCACAGTTGCCGCATGCCGGCATCTACGATCGGGTAGCCGGTCATGCCGCGCGTCCAGGCTTTAAAGGACGTTTCATCATCGCGCCAGGCGAAAGCATCGAAACTGTCGTTCCAGTTCTTTTCGCCGAGCTCTGGGAAATGGAACAGCAGATGATAGCAAAATTCCCGCCAGACGATTTCCTTGCGGAAACGGCTGATATCGTTCGACGCGATGTGGCGGGAAAGCCCTTTCGTGGCATGCCAGACCGTGGCAGGGGAAATTTCCCCAAGCGCCAGATGCGGTGAGAGCAGCGACGTGGCATCCTTTGCCGGGAAGTCCCTGCCTTCTTCATAACCCTTCAAGGCGCCATCGACGAAATCATCGAGTTTTTTCCGCGCCGCCTTCTCCCCAGGTGTCCAGACGTCGCCGAAATGTCTGGCCCAGTCTGGTTTGGTCGGCAGAAGCTTCCAGTCGGAAAGCGTCTCCGATTTTGGCCATGCCTTGGGCGCTTTCAGGCTCTTCGGCGCATCCGCCGGCGCGTGCGGCTCATCCCCGCCCTCGATCGCGCGCCAGAAGGGTGTGTAGACGCGGTAAGGCCCGCCGGACTTTGTCTTCAGCCGGGAAGGCTCATGCAGGAGGTGGCCGGAAAAACTACGGACTGTCAGCCCTTCGTCCCGCAGCTTCTGCTTGAGCGCCTTATCCTCGGCGATACCATCCGGATCATATCGTCTGTTCCAGAAGACGGCATCAGCGTCGGTCATTGATATCAATTCGCGAAGCACCGTCTCCGCTTTGCCGCTGGCGAGAAGGAGGTGGCTGCCCTTTTTCTCGAGTGCGCCGCTCAGTTCCGTCAGCGAATGATGCAGCCACCATTCCTGAGCACCGCCGAGTGCTCCGCCTGTTTTTTCATGGATATACAGTGGGATGACGGGCCCGCCGTGCTCTAACGCGGCAAGGACGGCAAGATTGTCGGAAAGGCGCAGATCCTTACGGAACCAGATGATAGCGGCGGCGGTTTTGCTTGACATAGGAGGTCCCGGTTCACTTCCGCTTGAACGAGTGTTGAACCGCTTTGTTCCGCAAATCCGTTACAATGGGAAGATGGGGAACACGGTTTATGGGTGGTTATTTTTTTGACCTTGAAACCGCTTGTGAAGGGAACCAACTGGAGGAGCCGGCGTTTGTCGCGGGTTAATTGAGCATGGAAGTACAATCAATGTTGCTGAACGACGTTAAGTGGGAAAAGCCTGTCACGATCTCTCTTGAAAATGGCGCCCCCCGGATTTTCAATGGCGTTTACGAAGCCTTCGATTTTCTTCAGCACGAATGGCCTCAACGCGGTGACAAGACACATGAACAAGCGCTTCGCCTGTGCCGTGCCTCACTGATGGGCGACGTGGCAGGAGAAATCGCGCGCACCGCTTTTATCGCCGCCAGCAGACAGGCGCGATGCCTCGTCGAAGAGCCGGAGAAAATCGCTTCCTGAGCCGATTTTTAGGATGATAGCGACAGGCCACCCGCTAAATCGGGTGGCCTTTTTGTTGAGCACAGGAAACGGGTTGTTTCACATCCGTAATATGGCATCTTGCGGTCGATAAAGTGCGTAGGCAACGATCATGACCATTCATTGCGGATATATTGTTTTCCCAACTGCGCTTGGCCACTGCGGACTTGCGTGGACGGAACGTGGTATCGCGCGGCTGCAATTGCCCGGATCAAATGCTGATGAAACGGAAAAACGCCTGCAGGCACGTCTGACGTCTGCCTCGATTGCCGTCCCGGAACCGCATACGCGCGACGTCATCGGAATGATTACGCGTTATTTCACCGGCGATGAGGTCGATTTCAGACCGATCGAACTTGATCTGTCAGGACAGGAGCGGTTCTTCCTCGATGTTTACGAAGTCGCGCGGCAGATTGGCTGGGGCGATACGACGACCTATGGCGGCATCGCGAATACGCTTGGGTGCGGCATGGAAAGAGCGCGCGACGTCGGTCAGGCCATGGCGAAAAATCCGGTGCCGCTGATCATCCCCTGTCATCGGGTTCTCGCCGCCGGCGGCAGGCTTGGTGGCTTTTCCGCACCGGGAGGAACCGCTAGCAAATTGCGGATGCTCAATCTCGAAAAAGGCGGCCGCAGCCGCACGGATCAGGCGCAGGGGAACCTGTTTTGAAGCATTGACAGATCAGCACCGATGAATAGGTGTCTGATTCCTGCCCATTTCTCGTCAAATTGTCGCTAAATTATCACAATACACGAGCGCCCACCAACATAAGGGCGAGACGTTTGAGAGTATCCGCGTTAATTCTATCCGTTGCCTTGTCTTTTACAGTCGTGGCATCGGCCTCTGCTGGCATGCTGAACCAGGCAGAAAAATACACCGGACTGCATGAGTCCAAGAACAATAAGAGCCTCAAAAATATTCTGGGCGCAAATCCGCGCAGCACCCCATGGTGCGGACTTTTCCTTCATGCTGTCGCCAGCAAGGCAGGGCGGCAGTCACCCAAGTCCTACGGGTTCGCCAAATCATGGACATCCTTTGGTTATGCCGTTCCGGTCAATCAGGCGAAGCCTGGTGATGTGGTGGTCATCCGCAATGGCCGTGGCTACCACGCTGGAATTCTCAAGAGCATGAGCGGCAAGACAGCCCAGATCCTCGGCGGTAATCAGTCCGGCCGCGTGCAGGTATCGAACTTCAATCGCAAGGCGATCGTCTCAGTCCGCCGATAGGCGGGTGGGAAACTTCGTTGGATAAAGGCGGGCTTTGACCCGCCTTTTCCATTTCTGGCTTAGGGCTGTTCACGCGTGCCGGGAGCTGCCTCGCGCTGGTCATCGTCTTCCAGATCGGTCGCAACGATAAACGCGTCCTCGTGCTGACGTGCTGCCTGTCGGCGGGCCCGCAAATTCATGCTCTCATCCGGATCGATCTCCGTCTCCTTGTCTTTCAGCTCGCTGTCGGTCTCGAAGCGGGCGACCTCTTCATCGCTGATGTCCAGTGGCTCGGTTGCGGGCTTTTGCGGGTTGGTCATGGAGCAATCTCCTGTTGGTTCTGGCTCACAAACGATCCGCGGGGAGGGACGGTTCCCTTTTGCTCGCAAATGCTCGGTCACGACAGGTTGACGCGGAACCAACTCTGGCCTTTCTTGTTGTTGAAGTGGCACAATCAAATCCGGTGCAACGCAACGAGGAGGTCCGTTATGAGCCATGACCGCGAAGCCGCAATCCGTGAAAGAGCACGGGCAATCTGGGAGAGGGAAGGGCGACCGGACGGACACCATGAAAGACACTGGAGCGAAGCCGAACGTGAAGTTTCAGCCTCGGAAACCGGGAAGACGAAAAGCGCTGTGAAAAAGTCGGCGGCGCCAACCGAAAAAGCCGCAGCAAAAAAGGCGCCGGCAAAAAAATCAGCATCCGCTAAAGCCAAGTCCCCTGCGGTGAAGTCACTCGAGAACGAGCAGAAATCTGCGGCCAAGGGCAAAAACGAAGATGATCTGACCGAGAGTCTCGAAGAGACGTTTCCGGCGAGTGACCCGCCGGCGCTCACCAATGCGACCAACGCAACGAAACGGGCATCGAAGAAGAAGTGATCGTTTGACGGCCAGCTTGCGCTGGCCGCGGCGCCCTGACGTCATATTGCGCGAAGTGCAATTGCACTTCGCCTCTCCCACGGTGTTTTGCGAGGATTTGTCCGCCGGCGCGAATAACATCTGGGCTGCGCGACCACGTCTCAGCGGCCTGCTTCGGTCTCCTTCTTCATCCCCGTCTCAACGATTCCTGACGCTCACATAGGCGTGGCATAAAATCGATGCGAAAAATCCCACGAAGACCAGGGCCAAATACCAACGCTGATGTCTCTCCAGCCTCCAGCCTCCAGTTTGAACGGTTGTCGCAACGTCCATGCGGCGACGTTATGCGTTTCAGAATTGACTATAGCAAACCCCGCTTTGAATTTTCCAGCCATGCGCACGAGGCTGAGATAGGCGGAGCTTCATCTCGATGAATCGCGGCTATTGGCACGAAATTTGAAACATCTTCTGACTTCACTCGTTTATCCGCCAGTGGACAGAAACGTCCTCAAAGAAAATCCGGAATAGCAATATTGGAAGTGTTGCGCGAAGCGCCGGAAGCAGGAAAAATTGAGGGCAGATTATGCTAATTTGTTCAGCAGCACGTTACTTTTCTCTCCTTGAGAAAAGTGGCTCCCCGGGCCGGATTCGAACCGGCGACCTGTCGATTAACAGTCGAATGCTCTACCGCTGAGCTACCAGGGAACGTGCGCTGCTTGGCGCGGTGTGAGCGGGGTAATACAAATGCTTTTCCGATTTGCCAAGCGGTTTTTTCAAAAAAAACGCATCGCCCTTGTTTTATCTGTGCAGAGTCCCGATTTTCCGGGCTTCTGGACGACGAAAAAATTATCCACAGGCCAGATGAAAAGGGCAGAATGGAATGAAATTCGGTATCGACCACAAAACGGGTCGCCTCAATGTAGGAAAATGTAGCCTCGCCATGCCGAGGTCACGGGTCGGCAGGATCGTGACAGGTTCGGCTTTGATTGTCGGCGGGGCTTTGGGTTTCCTGCCCGTTCTTGGCTTCTGGATGATACCGCTTGGTCTCGTGGTGCTGTCCCACGATCTGCCGGCAGTTCGGCGGCGGCGTCGGCGTCTTGCGGTTTGGTGGGCCTACCGCCAGAACCGCCGCAGCAACCGCAAGGAGGGCCAGCAGTAGGCTTCAGGCGCCGATGGAGCTGCTGAGGCCCTGGCCGGCCCAGAACGCGGCATAGGCGAGGGCTGCGAAGTAAACGGTGGTCAAGCCGAGAAAAAGGTAACCGCCAAGCACCGTGACACCATCCCTTTGAATCATCCCGGCCGAAAAGAGCAGGATCGCAACGCCCGGCAGGGTGTTGGAGAACGGAATGAAGCCGAGTGGCATCATCAGGAGGACGCCAGCGGTCATCAGCGCAAGGCCGTTGATCCTGTTGGCGATCGCACCTGTCGTCAGCGCCGGAAGGCGCGGCCGGATGAAGCCATCGAGCTTGGAAACGATGCTGACGCCCTTCTGAAGGGCGGGGATAAGCTTTGCGGTTTCCATCTGCCGATCGAGGATCTTTTTCGGCAGCCATGGAAGGCGGTTCAGTGTGATTGCGAGGCTGACAAGGATGATCGCTGCGCCAAACACAGTGCTGACGCCGGGAATCGAAACCGGAATAAGAAAGGGCAGGGACGCGATGGCGCAGATCAGCAACAGGCCCTGTTCGCCGATCGCTTCCATCAGCTCGCGCAACGTGATCGTCTCACCCTTCAGTTTTCCGATCAATTTTTCCAGCGTCGTGCTGAGCTTTTCAGACGTATCAGAGAATGCGAATTCGTTCGTCATACGGCGTCCCGGAAGTTGTTTCAACTCCGGGCTTGATAACATTCATCGGGCCGAGTGCCTATCACCGATAGAAATCAGCCCTTTCACATTTGGTCGAGCGGTTCGGCGCTTTTCAGTGCGAAACCCAGTTGCTGTAGGCGCCCGCAAGCAGAACCACCAGCAAAATCACAAGAATGAACGGATTGATCGATGTAACGAAGTTGACATAGTCCATAATGACTTCCTCCTCTTCCTCCGCGTTTCATTCTACAGCAAAAAGGCGAACCAATCTACCGCAGGGTGAAATTTCGCAATGCAGCAACCAAAATCTGGTATCGTCTCGTAGGAGGCGTCTCCGCGACTTTTTGCGATGCAAAAATAAATCTTCCAACATTTGCCATTCTCCTGCGATGTCTCTAATTCTCTCGTTCGGGTCGGATATTTATCGCCGATGGCAAGCACCTCCGGACCCGGCAAATCACCAGGGCGTGCTTCACCTCCTGGATCAAATCCCAACACGCTTCCCGGGGACATGACATGCTGAAAAACATCTACGCCTGGACGATGGCGCTGGCCGCGCGCAAAACCGCAGTCTGGTGGCTGGCGATCGTCGCCTTCGTGGAAAGCTCCGTCTTCGTCGTCCCGGCAGATGTGCTTTTTCTGCCCATGGTGCTGGCGAAGCCCAGGAAGGCGATGTTTTACGCGCTGGTGGCCACAGTTGCATCCGTACTGGGCGGCATTGCCGGTTGGTTCCTGGGGCATTACGCCTTTGAGAGCCTCGCCCGCCCCATTCTTGAATTTTACGGCAAGCTCGACAGTTTCGAGCATCTGAAGAGCTCGGTGGATTACGAGACGATTGTTCTCCTGTTGGTGACATCGGGGCTCGCGCATCTGCCGCCGATCAAGGTCGTCACCATCCTTTCCGGCGCCGCCAATATCAGCCTTGGCCTGTTCATCCTGTCAGCCGTCGTCACCCGGGGGGCGCGCTTCTTCATCCTTGCCGGCCTGCTGCAACGATACGGGGAATCGGTCCGCCACTTCATCGAAAAACGTCTCGGCGTCATTACGGCGGCGGCCGCCGCCGCGCTCCTGGCTGTCTATGCCGTCTACGTTTTCGTGCGCTGATCCGTAATGCGGGCAATACTCTAACAGTACTGTCGCAGAACTTTCAGCCTGCTGTCAGAATCCATCGGTATCGGTTCCTTGTTCAATCAGGGAAACCGTTCAGTCATGCGGAAATTTTGGAAGTGCTCGTTTTGGGGCATGGGTTTTGTTGTCCTCGCGACAGGCGGTTACCTCTACGCCATCCAGCTCCTTGGCAATTTTCACGAGGTCGTTCCGGGTCAGTTTTTCCGCTCCAATCAGCCGACCGCCGAGCAACTCACGCGCTACACCGAAGATTATGGAATAAAGACCGTGATCAATCTGCGTGGCCCCAACGAAGGTGAAAGCTGGTATCGCGACGAACTGGAAACCTCGAAGAAGCTTGGCTTGAACCATATTGATTTTGGCATGTCGGCCAGCCGCGAGCTCACCATGAGCCAGGTCAATCAGCTCGTCGCAATCATGCGCGACGCGCCAAAACCCATTCTTATCCACTGCAAATCGGGTGCGGACAGAACCGGCCTGGCCACCGCGCTCTACCTCAGCCGGGTTGCCCGGCTGGGTGAAGAGGCGGCAGAAAGCCAGCTGTCCATTCGTTACGGGCATGTCGGCATCCCCTATCTCTCCGCGGCCTATGCCATGGACCGCACCTGGGAGAATGCCGAGGAAATGCCTCTTATCGACGACCTGACAATCGCCTCCAACGAGTTCTAGAGCGCTTTCTAAGGAAACCCCATTACCCGAAATTCCCCGTCATTGTTTTTACAAGGTCTAGACGAACAACGGCCAATTTACTTTTGCCGGGCGTGTCCGAGACCGGGATTCGTCCCGGCCTTGCTCGGAAGAAATATATCGCCGATCCGGCTAAAATGTCCCGGTAGTCTTTTTCCGCGTCCGCGTGTGCATATCTTGCGTCTCCCACGCGACGTGACGCTGCCGGTAGCAATTCACTTTTTATATTAGCGACTTACGCGATTCCGAATTGAAGTTGACTCTATATGTCATCTTTTATAGAGCATCTCTGTTTCAACATTCGGATCCCATCATGACCCACAAAATATTTCTTGCCGGCCTTGCCGCATCTCTATTTTCAGCCTTCTTGATCGTGCCTTCCGCCGAAGCGGCGGAAAAGACCATCACGGATGTCATCGGCCGTCAGGTCAAGGTTGATCTTCCTGCAAAACGTGTCGTTCTTGGCTTCTATTTCGAAGACTACATGGCTGTTGGCGGTGAGAAGGCCTATGATTCCGTCGTTGGGATTTCGCGCGAGGCCTGGGAGGGCTGGGTGCCCGCCAACTGGAAAATGCATCTCGCCCACCGCGCTTCCCTTGCCGATATTGCCGACGTAGGCGAGGTCGAGGCACAGACCTTCTCCGTCGAGAAAGTTCTCAGCCTTAATCCCGATCTCGTGATCCTGGCGGACTGGCAATACAAGGCGCTTGGCCTCGATGCCGACCGTCTGGAAGAAAAGGGCATTCCGGTCGTCGTGGTGGATTACAACGCGCAGACGGTCGAGCGGCATGTCGCCTCCACGCGGCTTTTTGGCGAGCTGACCGGGCAGGAACAGCGCGGCAACGAAATCGCGGAATTCTATTCCGGTTCGCTGAAGGACGTCGCCGATCGCGTTGCGAAGTCCGGCAAACCGAAGCCAAAGGTCTATGTCGAGTTCGGCAATAAGGGCCCGGCCGAATATTCCTTCACCTACGGCAAGAACATGTGGGGCGCCATGTCCACCGCCGCTGGCGGCGACAACATCGCGGCGCCATTCGTCGAATGGTGGGGACCGATCAATCCGGAGCAGGTTCTGGCTTCCAAACCGGACGCGATCTTTATTGCCGGTCGTGAGAACAACAAGAACCCGGCTGCCCTGCCGATGGGGCAGGCGGTGGAGGCCGTGGATGCCCGTGAGAAGCTGAAAGCCTTTGAGACCCGTCAGGGCTGGAGCGAATTGCCGGCCATCAAGAACAGCCATCTTTTCGGCGTCTATCAGGGCGCGTCGCGCACGCTCTCTGATTTCGCGATGGTCCAATACATCGCCAAGCAGCTTTATCCCGAGCAGTTCAAGGACATCGATCCGATCGCAAACTATCTCGGCTATTACAAGAAATACCTGCCTGTGACGCCCGAGGGTACCTTCGCCATCGCCGTCAAGGATTGATCGATCCTTACTGCTGCGTCGAGGGCGCCTGGTCTTCATGCGCAGCCCGGCTATTGCGGACGCCGCGTCGTGGCGTTCGCTCTATACGATCCGTTACAAGCAGGTTCTTCATGACAATTGCCGCCCGTTATGCCGAGGCGATCGGCGCCCATCGGCTGCGCGAACGTCGCCGCTGGCGCGTCGTATCCATTTTTTTCCTCATGGTGGTCGTCAGTCTTGTTCTCGATATCGCCACTGGTCCATCGTTGCTCTCCCCGGCCGAAGTGGTGCGCTCGCTGACGGGTCTTGGCGAAAGGGCTGCGATGACCGATTCCATCGTGCGGGGCCTGCGCCTTCCCATGGCGTTGATGGCGCTTGCCGTTGGAGCAGCACTCGGCGCGGGCGGCGCGCAGATGCAGACATTGCTGAATAACCCGATGGCCAGCCCCTATACGCTCGGAATGGCTGCGGCCGCCGGTTTCGGCGCGGCGCTTGTGCTGGCGCTCGGCGGGCTCGGACTGGATGCCATGATCGCCGTTCCCTTTGGCGCTTTCGTTTTTTCCATGCTGGCGGCGCTCTTCCTCTATCTGCTGGCATCCATGCGCCAGATGAGCGCTGAAACCATCATCCTGGGCGGCATTGCTCTTCTCTTCCTGTTTCAGTCGCTTCTCTCGCTTATCCAGTTCCTGTCGTCGCCGGAATTGTCGCAGCAGATTCTGTTCTGGCTTTTCGGCAGTCTCACCAAGGCGACCTGGCCGACGCTCGCGCTGACGGCATTCGTGACGGCGCTCTGCTGCGCGCTGTTGATGGCCGACTGCTGGAAATTGACGGCGTTGAGAATGGGGGAAATGCGGGCGACAAGCCTTGGCATCAACGTCCGACGGCTGCGCATGAAGGTTCTCGTCATCGTTGCTGTCATGACTGCGACGGCCACGAGTTTTGTCGGCGTCATCGGTTTTGTCGGGCTTGTGGCCCCGCACATTGCCCGCATGACGGTTGGAGAGGACCAGCGCTTCTTCCTGCCCATGTCAGTGCTCAGCGGCGCGCTGATGCTGTCGGCCGCGTCCATTCTCTCGAAGTCCATCATTCCGGGCGCGCTGTTTCCCGTCGGGATCGTCACGGCCATCGTCGGCGTGCCGTTTCTTCTGTGGCTCATCTTCAGTCCGAAGAGGCGTGACCGATGATGGTTCT
Source organism: Agrobacterium sp. DE0009 (assembly GCF_007680755.1). Taxonomy (NCBI): domain Bacteria; kingdom Pseudomonadati; phylum Pseudomonadota; class Alphaproteobacteria; order Hyphomicrobiales; family Rhizobiaceae; genus Agrobacterium; species Agrobacterium sp. DE0009. The sequence goes on along the minus strand of NZ_VEIU01000001.1, from coordinate 718,998 downwards.
GGACGGTATCTGCGTCGATCGTGGCGATGTTTCAATCGTGAAAGACCTCTCAGCCCGCCTTGATGCCGGGCGGATCCACGCCGTCATCGGCCCGAACGGAACAGGCAAGACGACCCTGTTGCGGGCGATCTTCGGAGATCTGCCGCTTGCCGCCGGCTCGATCAGCCTTGGAAGTCGTCAACGGATCGCCAGAGCGAGGGCAGGGCGAGGTGCAGGCAACTGGCAGGACAATTTTGCCTATATGCCGCAGGATACAGGGGCGGATATCGCCCTCAGTGTCCTGGAGGTCGTGGCGCTCGGCCGCTTTCAACGACTTTCCCTGCATATCGACGATGAGACACTCGACCTTGCCATGACCCGTCTGCATCAGGCCGGTATTGCTCACCTGGCGGACCGGGACATCGGGACATTAAGCGGCGGACAGCGGCAGATGGTGCTTTTCGCCCAGGTTCTCATGCGTCAGGCGCAGTCGGTGCTGCTGGATGAGCCGGTAAGTGCGCTTGATCTGAAACACCAGGTGGCTTTGCTCGATCTGGTCCGGCGGGAAACCCGAGCCAACGGCTGGGTAACGCTGGTGGTGCTGCACGATCTCAACCTTGCCTGCCAATATGCGGATAACCTCCTCGTCATCGCAAATGGCACGCTCAAGGCCGCAGGCGCACCACGTGACATCGTCACGCCGGCGCTGATTTCAGACACCTACGACGTTGCCGTTGAGGTGCTGCGGGACCGACACGGCAACCCCGTCATTCAGCCTGCGGGCGGTTCGCCGCCAGACCGTTTCGAAACTTCCGAAGGAGTAATTGCATGAGCAGATTTTTATTGACGCTTGCCACGATACTGGCTGTCACTCTTCCTGTTGCAACTGCCGTCGCTGCCGAGCACAGGGTCCTGATGCTCAACTATGGCAAGGAGGGTGGCATGGTTTTCGAGCCTTCCTATGTCAAGGCGGAGCCGGGCGATACGATCACATTCGTGCCTGAGAATTCGAGCCATTACGTCCAGTCCTATGCTGTTCCCGAAGGCGTGACGCCATGGAAAAGCAAGCTAGATGAAGCCTTCAGCGTGACCGTCGATCAGGAAGGCGTCTATCTCTATTATTGCCCGCCGCATTTGATGATGGCGATGATCGGCGTCATCCAGGTCGGCAAACCTGCCAATCTCGAAACGGTCAGGCAGAAAGCCGAGAAGCTCCGGCCCAAACTGGTCATGAAAGCCGAGAGGCTCGACGCGGCGCTCTCACAGGTAACGCCCGCCCAGTAATCCACAAAAATCCAAACGCCCACCCTCGCATGGCCGTCTCGACGGCACGCATTTTTGAACCCCAAACAAAGGAATAAGCCATGGCCAGCAAGCCCATCGAAGCGACGCTGAACGATCTCCTCAACGGCGAATTACGTGCCCACCACGCCTATCTTCAAACGGCCGCATGGGCGGCGGAACGCAACCTCGACGGTTGCTATAAATTTCTGATCGGCCACGCCGCCGAAGAACTCGAGCATATGCATCGCATCTTCACGTTCCTCAACGATCTCGGCGCAAAGGTCACGTTCGCGGAACTACCGGCACCGCAGGTGACTGCAAATGACATCAAGGGTCTTTTCACGATCGTCACCGAACATGAATCCCGCGTCACCGCAGCCATCAACGCTGCCGTCGATCTCGCCCGCGCGGAAAAAGACCACGCGACGACGTCATTCCTGCAATGGTTCGTCGATGAGCAGCATGAGGAAGACAGCCTATGCCGCACGATTCTTGGAAAGATCGAGCTGATCGGCAACGGCCCCAATGCCGACTACCTTATCGACCGGGAAATTGGACATCTGGCAGAGAAGGGCTGATTGCTACCACGGATTTGTCAGCACTTCCTGAGCCACAAGAATGCGGCTCGGGAAGTGCCGATTTAGTTTTACTCCCGCTCCATATCCGGCGTCCACCCGCGCGTATATCCCCTTCCCATCAGGGCGACGGCAAGCGAAAGCTGATCCTGCAGATGTTCGATTTCACCAAGAAGGGCTTCGACAGCCGCCTTTGCATTGCCGTCATGACACTGGATGACGTATCCCGCGATGTCGTCAGGCTGGATGGGGGTGATTTTTTCCGCGTCGGACATGGGTGGCGACCTCTCTTTTGTTCACTAAATGTTCTAATTTTAGCGGAGAGTCAATAAGCCAATATCGGCCATCCCAGGCCGGCGCCGTTGGCGGTAATGAAACAACGATTTCAGAAATCGGCCACGAGCGCGTCTAGTGAACCGGAGGGTTCCTCGCCATCGAGAAAGCTGCGGATGCCATCTTTCTCGCAGGTGGCCAGAAACTCCTCCCACGCGTCCTTGTCGGTCGCGAAGGGCTCGTCCCAGGTGGTGACATCGTCGTGCTCGCTGATCACCTCCAGCGTCCAGTCCTGCTGGGTGCCGGCGGGCCGGTAAATATCGACGAGAACGGTGACCCCATCATCCTCGAACTCGCCCGAGAACTCCGAGTGCTCAATTTTCGGTTTTTTGGCCATTTCCGCACACCTGCTTCTCAAGGCTTGGACAAAGATTAACCCCGGACGGGTCTTTTCACGCGGCGAGGAGCGATGTTGCAGACCGCTGAAACAAATATAGCCAGCTCTGGGGGAACTGGCTATCTATCTGATTTTAATGGTCGGAGCGGCGGGATTCGAACCCACGACCCCTTGACCCCCAGTCAAGTGCGCTACCGGGCTGCGCTACGCTCCGAACCTGAAAGCCGTTTATATAGAAGCCTCTTAGGGCGCAAGCGGAAAATGGCCTTTTCATAAAAAAACAAAAAGAAGGTGTGGACGCCAAGTGAACCCGCGGCAGGCGGGGGCGGACTGGACGAGCTTTGCGGCGAGGAGACAACCGTCAAACCCCGGACATATCCCCGTTCCATCATGGCCGGAACAAGCCGCTCCATCGGGCGTTGAATTGCAGCCGATTTAAAACTCAGGGAGACAAACTATGTCCGAACTCGTCGTTATTGGTTTTGATGGTACGGAAGTCGCCGATCAGGTGCTTCTGAAGCTTGCTGGCCTCAAAAAGGAATATCTGGTCGATCTCGAAGATGCCGTGGTTGTCGTTCGCGATGAGAATGGCAAGGTGCACCTGAAACAGAGCGTCAACCTCACCGCCATCGGAGCAAGTTCCGGCTTTCTGTCCGGCGGCCTCTGGGGCGGCCTCGTTGGGCTGCTCTTCCTCAACCCGCTCGCCGGCTTTGCTATTGGCGGCGCGATTGGCGCGGGCACGGGCGCGCTTGCGGGCTCGCTTACGGATTTCGGGATCGATGATGACTTCATCAAGTCGCTTGGCGAGACCATACCGAACAGTTCTTCCGCCCTGTTCGTGCTGATCCGTAAGGTGCAGGCGGAGAAGGTCCTTGCCGAGTTCGAGGGCCTCCGCGGCCGCGTTATCAAGACATCTCTGTCGCCAGCGCAGGAGGCGGAACTTCAAAAAGCGCTTTCCGGTAACGCGGCCTCGGCCGTCCCTGCCGCAACGCCCGCGATATGACGCTGGCGTAGATCGACGTGCTGCGGCACCTTATGCCGCAGCATCCCTCTTCCCGGCCGCTCAAACGGTCAGGGTGCCATTCTTTGCCTGCGGCCAGGTGAGATAATAATAGCGGCTGCCGACACTGCCGAAAAACGCATTGTCGCCGGAGGCGGCGTCGACATAGGCACCGCTTCCACTTTTGACGTAGGTCGAACCGTCGCGCTGCAGATGGTCCTTTAAAAACGTGCTCCAGCCTTCAGTCGGAATTTCAGTGGTGGGTTTGGACACGGTTTTCGGGTCAGCGCCGACGTCCCAAGCCGCGATTTTCGCGCCTGCGGCGGGATCGGATACCGTCAGCGTTCCCCCTTCCAGTGCCCCCAGCATCGCCTTGGCCTGCGTTGCTTTATCCGGGTCCTTGATAAGGCCTTCCAGCATCGTCTTCAGCGCTGTCATGAAGTCTGACTTGTTGATGTCGCCGGATACGGGTTGTGCCGTTGCGTCGTCGGTCTTGTCTCGGTCCGATGACTGCGCGTATTGCGCAAGCAGCTGGGTGAGGCGGGTATTGGTCGATGACGGGGACGTGTCCAGCCCATAGGAGCCGAGGAGCGTGGCCCGTGCCGGCGAAGTCGTGGCGGCGGCGCTGTCCTCCTGATCCTTGATGGCCTTGAGGGCGAGTCTGGTGGCGGTCAGGCGCGTGGAAAGGTCGACGGAGGAGACCATGGCGCGGATGTGTCCTTGATCGGGCGATACGGATCATGCGTATCGGGCCGGGTCTGCGGGCATCGATCCCGCCTTTCGTCTTCTCTCATAAGAAGACCGGGTGCATCCACGCCGACTTTGACGTGGATTGCACCCGGTCTTAATCGCCGGAGTTTGCGCGACGCTTGTGGCTTAGTTCTCCTGAACGGAGACGCCATTCGGGCCGATGTTCATCTCGATCCCCTTCGGCTTGCTTTCTTCATGCCAGACGTAAATGCCAAGGCCCGCGATGACCACAATAAGGGCGCCGATAATGAGATAGAGATTATTGGTCTGCGTCATAAGATGTCTCCCCGTTGGACATGTCACAATCGCGGGCTAAACGGTTGCAATAGCAGAAGGTTCCGTAAGGGCAGCTGTTTTACGCAGTGTGGGCGCGCCGGCGCAGGTTTTCGCGCTTTTCGAGCGCCATGCACCCCCACAGGATGCCGAGCAACAGGAAGAAATGCCGCCAGTGATCCGTGTCGATGACGGCGCCGATCAACACATGCCCGACGAAAGTAACCCATGAAATGATCAGGAACGGCTGCCAGGGGCGCGGTCTCAGAAGATGGCTGAAGCCGGCGGCAATCGTCCAGCAGATCAGGGTGAGATAAACGACAAAACCGAACCAGCCATGGGTGGTGAGGCTTTTCAGCCATATATTATGTTCGGCGGCGGGAAAGATATCGTCGAATACCATCGGCCCGATCCCGAGCGGATGTTCCATGGCGAGCAGAAAGCCGAGATAGTGGCGGGCGAAACGTCCGAGGTGACCGCCGTCGTAGGACTGCACCGCCGACGCACGGCTGGAGAACAGGTCCGCCACCTGCTTAAACTGCAGAGCAACGATAATAGCGGCAACCATGAGCCCGACGGCGACGAGGAACAGCACAAGTATTTTGAGCCGAAACGCTGCCGTGCGCTCCTTCAGCAGCATGACGAAGACAAGCAGAACGGTGGAAAAGAGAAACAGGCCCCAGGCTGCGCGCGAAAATGAGAGAAAGATGCCGAGCGACAGGATGAGCAGCCCGGCAGCCCGCAGCGGCGCATGCATCGCCTTGCCGGTTAAAAGGCCGTAGATCAGGTATAGCGACGGTGTCACCAGGAAGGGACCGAAGACATTTGGATCCTGAAATGCACCCTTGGCGCGATCATAGAGCGTAAAGACCTCAAAGCCCGGAATGGCATGGAAATATCCGATGATGCCGAGCAGCGACGTAATGAGCGCGGCGGCAAGCCAGGCCCGGAAAATCAGAAGCAGACGCTGGTGCCTGTCTTCCACGATCGCCGCATAAAACACCGAGGTCAGCGCCAGAAACGTCGAAACGGCGAGATAAAGCGGTCCCTCATCCAGATTGGCCATGGTGGTGAGAGACAGATAACCGCCAACGTTGAACGCAAGCAGCAGGCACAGAAGCAGGACGACCGTGCGCGACAGACGAAGGCCCAGCAGGAACCACAGCGCCACCTGTCCCACCATCATCAGCTCATAAGGTGCCGGTTCGGAGATGACGAAGCCGGAAAGGAACACGCCGAATGCGATAAAGAACGAACCGATGAGCCGCATGGTGGCCAACGGTGCGTCAAAATTCGCCGCGTGCTGGTAACCGGTGTGGGTCAATAGGCGTTTTCCGATTTGAGCAGCCTGATCGGCGTGAGAAACAGGATTTTCAGATCCAGAAACAAAGACCAGTTTTCAATGTAGTAGAGATCATACTCGGTGCGGAACTTGATCTTGTCGCCATGGTCGATTTCGCCGCGCCAGCCATTGATCTGCGCCCAGCCGGTCACGCCGGGCTTGACCTTGTGGCGGGCGAAATAGTGCTCCACCACCTCGGTATATTTCAGATCGCCCGTTTGGGCATGGACGGCATGGGGGCGCGGACCGACCAGTGAAAGATCGCCGTAGAGAACGTTGAACAGCTGCGGCAGCTCGTCTATCGATGACTTGCGCAGAAAACGGCCGACCGGCGTGACGCGGGGATCGTTTTTCGTGACGGCCTTTTTGGCGGTGGGATCGCTCAGTTCCGTATACATGGAACGGAACTTCCAGACATTGATCGTCTCGTTGTTGAAGCCGTGTCGTTTCTGTTTGAAAAGCACGGGGCCTTTCGACGTCGCTTTCACGGCAATGCCCGCCGCCAGCATCACCGGCCACAGAAGCGCGATGCCGATCAGGCTGAAAATGATGTCGAACACCCGCTTCGCCACGGAATCCCAATCCCGGATCGGCTTGTCGAACACGTCGAGCATCGGCACGCTGCCGACATGGGAATAGGCGCGCGGACGGAAACGCAGCTTGTTGGCATGGGCGGCAATGCGGATGTCGACCGGCAGCACCCAGAGTTTTCGCAGCAGCTGGAGAATGCGGGCTTCGGCACTCAGCGGCAGCGAGATGATCAGCATGTCCAGTTTGGTGAGGCGGGCAAATTCCACCAGTTCGGCAAAGGTGCCAAGCTTCGGATAACCGGCGACGACATCCGGTGATCTTTCGCTATTGCGGTCGTCGAAAATTCCGCAGATGCGGATATCGTTGTCGGATTGCTGCTCCAGTGAGCGGATGAGGTCTCGAGCAGAATCGCCGCCACCGACAATGACGGCGCGGCGCTCCATGACGCCGTTGCGGCTCCAGTGGCGAATGGCGAAACCGAGAAGCAGACGTCCGGCGAAGATCGCCAGCGCAGCCGTGGCATACCAGAGCGCAAAGGCTTGCCAGGAATGCAGCGAGCCAGGGAAAAACAGAAGGAGGAAACAGGCGACGCCCACGAAGGAGAAACAGACGGCTCCCTGGATGCGGGCGAACATGGACATCGGCGTACGCAGCGTTGGAAGCTGGTAGCAGTCCCCGGCCTGCAGAAGGATGACGCAGAGTGCGGCCCCCAGAACACCGCCGCCAAAGCTCGGCAGAAAGCTTTCAAGACCGCGATCGGCGGCGATGCCGTTGGCGATGGCCGCGATAACCACCAGCATGGTGAATTCCAGAAGACGAAGCTGGCCGATCACCATGTTGGGGGAGTGGCTGCCGCTCCGCAGCTGGTCGGCAATCTGGCGGGCAAGCGGATTGAGGACGACGGTTGCCGAAGCCGGAGACTCCTCGGCCTCCGATCCGGAGATTTTTTCGCGCAACGACGCCAGGTCGAATTGCAGCCTGTCCTTGTCACTCTTGGTCATCGCTTGATCCGCACCCTCCAGCGCATCGGCCTAACGTCGCATTTGATTTTCGACCGGGACGAAACGCAACTTCAAAGTGGCAAAGTACACGCAGACCCTCCGGCGCGGCGCCTTACCGGCAGAAAACTAGCCGAAACATGCTAAGAAACGTTTATGACGGATTTCTGCAATGTGGTGGGAATATACAATCGGAAATCGAGTTTTTTAACTGCTTCAGTTAACCAGCAGATCGCGATAGAGCTTCATCATCTCTTTGGCCATGACGGGGGTTGAGAATTTCGCCTTGAAGCTGTCCGCGTGGGGCATCACGCGTTGCGCCCAGCCGTCATCTTCGGCGTCCCTTGCCATGATCCGCGCCAGCGCGTCCGCATCGCCTGTCGGCACCAGTGCTTCGCTGTTTTCGCCAAGCACCTCGGGGATGCCGCCGACATGCGAGGCAATAACCGTTTTTCCCGCAGCGAGCGCTTCCAGCACAATGTAAGGCATGGCTTCGGCGCGAGAGGGTACGACCACTGTCCGTGCGAGCTCAAAGGCCTGCCGGGCGGGCATGGCGGCATGCATGGAAATCCGTTGCGAAAGCCCGGCCGCATCGATCATCGCGGCGTATTTGTCCCTGTCCGGCCCATCGCCGACAATGACGCCCTTCAGAGGCTTGCCGAGGCTGCGTTCCGTTTTGGCAAACGCCTTGATGAAGATGTCTGGTCCCTTGAGGTCGCGCAGCATGCCGATATAGAGGAAACGGGCAGCGCCTTCACGGGCGGGGACGGCCTCGAATTCGCTCTCCTGCACCCCATTATAGATCATTGCGGTGCGGGTGCGCGGCATGCCCACCTTGGCCTCGTAAGTCGCCTGCTCGAAATGGCATACGAAACAGAGCGCGTCGGTGAAACGCTCCTGAAAGCGCTCCAACCGCAGAAAGAGCTGCCCTTTCACGCTGTTTCGGGCGTAATGCAGGCTACCGCCATGCGGAGAATAAAGGCGGGCTACGCGATACCTGTTCACCCGCAGAAGTGAGCCGATCAGCCGGGCAAGAGCGCCACCCTTGGCGCTATGCCCATGCAGAATGTCCGGCCGCAAACTTTTAATGTGCTTGTAGGAAGTCCAGAGCGCCGGCAGGTCGCCGGGACTGATGGAGCGCCGGATGGGCAGGCGGGTAAGGCCAAGCTCCAGCATCGGCGTGATCTGTGCGAAAAGCCTTTCCTCGTGCGCGCCGCCGGTCGAACTGTCGCAGACGATGCCGACCTTGTGACCCTGCTTGACATGTTCTTCGATGAGATCGCGCACGTGCCGGAATACGCCCCCCACCGGCGAGCGGAAACAGTGAATGATGCGCAGGGGAGGGCCGTCATCCGACACGCTGATCGCTCCGCCCGTCAGAAGAAGCGTTCGCGAACATAGACGGTGTCACCAGCCAGAAGCGGGGCGGTGATACCGATCCGGCCGGTCAGTACCTCGGCATTGATCTTGCGGGTAACATCCACATCGGCCTGGTTGGCGCGGGGGCTGAAGCCGCCTGCAATGGCAATCGCGTTCTGAACCGTCATGCCCGGGACGTAGGAATACTGGCCCGGACGGCCGACTTCGCCCATGACGAAGACGGGGCGATAACGATCGATTTCAATGGTGACATCAGGGTCGCGCAGATAGCCCTGGCGAAGCTTGGCCGCGATGGCGGCTTCGAGTTGCGGGAGCGTCTTGCCGCGGGCGGGAACCTGACCCACGAGAGGAAAGGCGACGTAACCAGCCTGGTCGACCGTATAGGTGTTGGTCAGGCCCGTCTGTTCGAAGACGTTGATGCGCAGCCTGTCGCCGCTATCCATATGATATGGCTGCAGGGCGGCCTCATTGAAGGACCTCGGCGCGGGTTGATACGCCGCACAGCCGGAAAGGGCCGTCAGAACGGCAAGCGTCAGTGCGGTGACATGGCGTGATCCGGCGAGCGGCATCTCATCTGGCTCCGAGTCGATCTTTGACCATTCTTATCGTTCTGTTAGGGTTAATGCGCGGTAAACGCCTCCGGGCAAGTGATGCTAATATTAGCCTTTTGCTGTCTGATCCGCCGGGATTAACGGTTGTGTTACCGGCAGCACTTAAGCTTCGCAGAAATTGACCATCTATATTTAAGGGCCGCGATTTATGTCGGTTACGGAGCGCGCATGAACGGCGATCGCATGGATGACAGGGATGTGGATATCGATCTCGCGCAGCTTGTCGCGGCCATCTGGCGGCGCAAGGGACGGATCGCCGCGATTACGCTTCTGGCCGGCGGCTGCGCATTTGTGATCGCCAGCATGATGGCGCCTGCCTACAAGGGCGAGGCGCGTCTGCTTATCGAATCCCGTGCCGCCTCCTTCGGCGCATCGCAGCAGTCGAATGCCCCGGCTGAACCGGTTCTGGATGAGCTGACCGTTTCGAGCCAGGTGCAAATCCTCCAATCGGTCGATCTCATCAAGCAGGTCGCCAAGGACATGAAGCTTTATGAACTGGATGAGTTCGATCCGGACGCTCATCCGTCGCTGATCTCCCGGATGCTGATCGCCGTTGGCATCAAGAAGGACCCGCTTCAGGTCCTGCCCGAAGAACGGGTCCTGAAGGCGTTCCGTGAAAAACTGCAAGTCTATCAGGTTGAAAGTTCGCGCGTCATCACGGTCGAGTTCTCGTCGGAGGACCCGAAACTCGCCGCTGCAATCCCGAATGAAATGATGAAGGCCTATATCGCGTTGCAAAGCGGCGCGAAGCTTGGCACCAGCACGGAAGCGGCGCGTTGGCTTGAGCCTGAAATCGCCAGTCTCCGCGAAAAAGTGCGGGATGCCGACAGGAAAGTCGCGGATTATCGCGCGTCATCCGACCTCCTGTCGGCGGGGCAGGGCGAGACGCTCGCCACGCGGCAATTGAGTGATATATCAACCGAACTTGGCCGCATCCGCGGTGAGCGTGCCAATGCCGAGGCGCGGGCGGAAGGCGTGCGTAACGCCCTGGCCAGCGGTCGCCCGCTCGATACCTTTCCCGATGTGGTAGGATCTCCGACGATCCAGCGGCTAAAAGAAAACGAAACGACGATCCGCAGCCAGATTTCCGATCTCTCGTCCTCGCTTCTTGAGGGCCACCCGCGCATCCGGGCGCTACGCAACCAGCTTTCCGGCATCGAGCGCCAGATCCAGGAAGAAACCCGCAAGGTACTTGCGAGCCTGGAGAATGAAGCGAACGTATCGCGCCTGCGCGAGCGGCAGCTTGTGCAGCAATTGAATGTGCTGAAGTCGGAAAGCGTGCGCGCCGGCGAACAGCAGGTGGGCCTCAACGACCTGGAGCGCGAAGCGGCCGCACAGAGACAGCTTCTCGAAACCTATCTCGCCCGTTATCGCGAGGCGACGTCGCGCGCCGGTTCGGCAGAGTCGACGCCAGCAGATGCGCGCGTCATCTCGACGGCAGTGGAGCCGCGCGAACCCTATTTCCCGAAGACCGGCGCCATCACCATCGTCGTGACGCTGGCGGCCTTCCTCTTATCATGCATCGTCGTCATGCTGGTGGAGCTGTTTACGGGACGCGCCTTGAAGCCGGTTGGCAGAAGCCAGGTTCCACCCCTATCCGATCCGCCGCCCTCGCGCGCGAGGATTGATGAGGAATTGGCTGCCGATTTGCCCGAAAAGCCGGCTGCCGCAGCGCGGGAAACCACACCGCCGGCCGCGGTAGAGGTGGTCCCGGCTGCGGCGTATAAGTCCGCTATCGCAGAAGCGGCCTCCGCCCCGATGATGCCCGTGGCGGTCGCTCCGGCACCTCACAGGCAAGAACCGGCCGCTGCCACGCCGGCCGCCTCTGAAAACGCGCACGATGATGCCGAGACATCGGAGGATTTCACGATCGATGCCGTCGCGGCTTATCTTGCGACCCGCCTTGCCAAACCGGTTGCGGCCGTTGTGTCTCCGGCCGGTGATAGCGGTTCCACGACAACTGTCATGCTGGCGCGCGCGCTCTCGGAACTCGGTCGCTCGGTCGTTCTCGTCGATATGACGGCGTCTGCCTGTCCCACGCGGCTGATGGCGCCCGAAACCGGACTTCCCGGCGTCATGGACCTTCTCGCCGGCGCTGCCGCCTTCGGCGAAACCATTCATGGCGACCGTCTGTCCGACGCTCATATCGTGCCGCGCGGCAATGCGCAGCCGCGGGAGGCCATGCGCGCGATCGATCGCCTGACGATGATACTCGGCGCGCTCTCGGACGCTTACGATACGGTTCTCGTCGAGTGCGGCGCGGTGCAGATTTCGAGCCTCGGGAAAATGCTGCGCAACCTGCCAGCCGAAATCGTCGTTTCGGTTCCCGGCAAGGACAGCGATCTTCTCGAGCAGACACTGGGTGAACTGGATGCCGCAGGTTATGAAGAGGCACTGCCGATGACCGGCATGCGCAAGCCGGGCCATCGCAGCGCGGCCTGACGCATGCTCAGTCGGTGCCGGCGGCCGTGTCGGTCTTGCGCCATCCTGCGCGAAGACGCTGAATGAGCGTATAGAGGGCAGGGCTCGATTTGATCATGCTCTTCATGCGGGCAATGGCCACGTAACCGGAGGCAGCAACCCGACCTTTCAGCGTTAACGCCAGAAATATGTCGTGCTGCACGGTGAAAACCGGGCACCAGCTGCGCTTATAACGCTGGTCTCCGACACCGAAGTCGAAGAGGGCGGCTTTTTCTCGGCAGGCCCGCTCAATCATCAGCCAGAACAGCAACTCGCCGGGGCTGCACTCGGAGGCTGCCTCATCGATGGAACCGAACTGGCAGATGATGTGATCCTGCTTGCGCGAAAGCCCGGCAATCGCGGCGACGACACCTTCATTTGCGCCATGAAGGCGAATGGCGTGCAGTTCCAGCAGGGCGTTAGTTTCCGCTTCCGGCAAATTGGCCAGATCGTGGAAGAACGCTTTCACCGCCTGGTCGCGGAAAACGTCGGGTATGCCCTGCGAGGCGAAACGCGCCGCTTTTTGACGGAAAAAGGCCTGCAGGATTTCGCATTTTTCCTGCGGTGTTCGCGCGATGATGTGGCTGTAGCCACCCATTTCCTCGGCCCTGCGCCGCTGGATACGGAACTTCTTGCGCCGCCTCTTGGCATTGACCTGCCGAAGTGTAGCTTCGAAACTATCGAAAAGAGGAAGCTGGAAGGCGGGATTCTGGTTTTCGACGGAGGCAAGGTGTGACAGAGGGTTTTTCCTGCCACGCCATATCAGCGGTACATTCTGAAATGCCAGAACATCCGCCTGGCCATGCAGCAGCTTTGGCGCCTCCCGCGCAATGGCGGACGCGATGTCCTCTCCCTCCCGCTCCGCAAAAGAAGCCTCGAAAAGGCCGGTATTGATATTGTTGAAGCGGCCGCCGGGAAAGCCGGCCTTGCGAATGCCGCCTTCCGACACGATTTCGAGCGGCAGCAAAAAAACAGTCTCGCCGCCGCGCCGTCCGCGAAGCGTCAGTAACGGGGTGTTCTGCGTCCGCGCCCAGATGGAGCACCAGCCGAAACTCTGATGAAGCGAATTGAGCGGGTCGCTTTCCAGTCGCTCCCAATCGGAGCGAATGGTGGCGGCATCGCTCACGAGGTCGATCAACAGCCGATCGGAACCGCGCCGCCCATTTGGGACGGCGGTGGGCGCTTGCCTCTCGCTGATGAAGACAGGCCCCTCAGCCGCCATCACTCTCTCCGGTTGTTTCGGTGGGACTATAGCGTCGAGCGGCAAACAATCAGTTTATAATATTGCGACCTGTGGATGTTATGCAGACGCTGCCGCTCAGTCCTGTTTTTTAGGCCCGGCCATCCATTTGATGATGAGCATGGCCGGCAGTATCCACAAAACCCCAGTGAATACGAAATACGCAAGATGCACCCACCACGGCGATTGAGCGAGCGCTGCCGATGCAATGGCCGTCGCCACCACGGCGTAAGCGACGACGAGGCAGATGATGACGATGGTGCCGATAAGCGATCTGAGGCGAGGAGGCATACATTCTTCCGTGATTGAACTGGTCTTGCGACTATAGCGCCGCGACCCCATGCCGCAAACCCTGAGGCCTTGTTTTGTAGTGCCGGTTGGGGCTAATCAACATGACTGTATGATGGAGACCCGAAATATGCGTTCGAACAGCGTAACGTTGGCACATGGTTCTGCGGAAGTGGTGGTGGAGGCTGCCTTGCAGAAACAGGAGAAGGACCGTCGACTGCTGCGGATCTGGCTGCGGGTCGTGCTTTTCACGCTGTTCTGTCTAGTTCTCGTCGGCGGGGCGACGCGGCTCACCGAATCCGGCCTGTCCATCACCGAGTGGAAGCCGATCCACGGCGCCATTCCGCCGCTTTCCGTCGCCGAGTGGGAAGAGGACTTCCAGCTCTACAAGCGTATCCCCCAATATCAGGAAATCAACAAGGGCATGTCGCTTGACGAGTTCAAAACGATCTTCTGGTGGGAGTGGGCGCATCGCCTGCTCGCCCGCACGATCGGCATCATCTTCGCCCTGCCGCTTGCTTACTTCTGGCTGAGCGGCCGCATCGAAAAACGTCTGCGCCTGCCACTCGTCGGTCTTCTTGCCCTTGGCGGCTTTCAAGGTTTTATCGGCTGGTGGATGGTATCATCAGGCCTCGTCAACCGCACCGATGTCTCGCAATATCGTCTCGCCACGCATCTGACGATCGCCTGCCTTATCTTTGCGGGTTGCATGTGGATTCTGCGCGGACTGTCGCACCATTCGCCTGATGCCGCCAATGAAAAGACGGGCAGGGGCTTTGCGGCCTTGTTGACGGTTCTCTGTCTTTTCCAGATTTATCTCGGCGCGCTGGTGGCAGGGCTGAATGCCGGCCTTTCCTACAATACCTGGCCGTTGATGGATGGCTCGCTGGTGCCGGGCGATCTTTTCCTGCAGCAGCCTTGGTGGATCAACCTTTTCGAAAATCCGAAGACGGTTCAGTTCATCCATCGTCTGGGTGCTTACACACTGTTTGCCGCCACGCTGTGGCATATGGCATCAATGGCCCGCGCCTTGCCCGGCACGCCACACGCCCGACGCGCAGTGCTTTTCTTCGTGCTCGTCTCCATTCAGGCCGCGCTGGGCATCACCACGCTTTTGCTGCATGTGGATATCCATGTCGCGCTCGCCCATCAGGGCATGGCGCTGTTCGTGCTGGGCTTTGCGGTCGCCCATTGGCGCGGTTTCATCGGAGAATATCCGGCGCCGGTTTCGGTCGAAGTCAGGGACTGAGGCCGCTCAGAACTGTCGAAGTACGTTTTTGATGGCTGCCGCGACAGCAAGCTCGTTGTCGCGCTCTTCGGCATTGCCGTCTTCATCATGCCAGGCGGCCGAGAGGCAGCCATAAGCGAAGGCATATTGCAGCAACAGTCGTTCATCCCGTTGCAGCGCCTTCGCAAAGATCGCGGCCATGGAGGCGATGCGCGCTTCGCTGCGGGTGAGGTCGAAACGGTCGAGCGGATTGGAGAACATGTTGGCGACATCAAGCGCCGCGTCGCCGATCAGGCCTGCCGGGTCGATGATGACCCAGCCGCGTTTGCTTAGCATGATATTTTCATGGTGTAGATCGCCGTGCAGCGGCCTGATGTTCCGCTGTTTGCCGATAAGCTCCTGCGCAAGCGCGGCCGCCTCGATATAGGGGCTCTCCGCGCTGTCGGAACGATCTTGTTCGGCCTTGCGAAACAGGCTTTCGAAATAGAGCGGCAGCGTCAGTAGGCTGGACGGCGGCGGCTGCTCGGAAGGCTGGTGATATCGGAGCAGGACCTCGGCGGCGATTTCCGTTGCGGCATCGTCGTCGCCGTCCCGGAACAGCACGTCGCGAAGGGTTTCCGTGCCGGCATGTTCCATCAGCAGAATGTCATCGGAGCGGTCGAGCAGTTCGACGCAGCCGACACCGGCGCGCCATTCGATGAAATCCGCGCCGCGAAGGCTGTCCTTCAAGGCTTTTTTCTTCAGAACCTTGGCGACGGCAAGGGAGCCGTTGCTGCGCATAAGCTCGTACACCACCCCTGCCGGCGTATCGGCAATCTGTTTTGCGGCCTCGATATTCCACGAGGCGGGAAAAGATGGGGCGGCATCACTCATGAGAAACTTCTCATGCAGAGAGCATCAGTTCCATGTTCTGCACGGCAGCACCGGATGCGCCTTTGCCGAGATTGTCAAGCAGCGCCACGAGATTGATATGCTCACCGCCCTCGGTACCGAAGACGAAGAGCTTCATCGTGTCCTTACCAGCCAATTCCTCGGCATCGATGCGCGCGAGCCCCTTGCTTTCGGCAAGCGGCACGACGCTGACGATATCCTGTCCCGCATAGTGGGCGGTGAGTGCCGCATGGATCGTTTCGATATCAGTGCCTTCCGCCAAGTCGGCCGGGAACAGCGGCACCTGGACGATCATGCCTTGCGGGAAGCGACCGACAGAGGGCGAAAACAGCGGCGCGCGGTCGAGCTGGCCATGAATCGTCATTTCCGGCACATGCTTGTGCTTGAGCGTCAGGCCATACAGGAAATTGTTGGCGCTGATGGCGTCGTCTCGGCTCTGGTCTTCCATCTGTGCGATCATCTGCTTGCCGCCGCCAGTGTAACCGGAAACCGCGTTGACGCTGACAGGATAACCGTCGGGCAGGAGCCCAGCGGCGCGCAGGGGGCGCAGAAGTGCGATCGCGCCCGTCGGGTAGCAGCCAGGATTGGCGACGAGGCGAGCGGAACGAACCTTTTCGCCCTGATCCTTATCCATTTCGGCAAAGCCATAGGCCCAGTCCTGATGGACGCGATAGGCAGTCGAGGTATCGATGATGCGGACATTATTGTTGCCAGCGACCATAGAGACCGCTTCCCGCGACGCATCGTCGGGCAGGCACAGGATTGAAATGTCGGCATTGTTGAGCATATCCTCGCGCATCGCCGCATTGCGACGTTCGGCTTCCGGAATGGACAGCAGCTCGATATCGCGGCGACCGGCAAGGCGCGTGCGGATCTGCAGACCCGTGGTGCCGTGTTCGCCATCGATAAAGATCTTCGCTGTCATGTCCTTGTCCTGACTTTTCAAAGTGTTGCGAGGGTAATCGGAATCAGTTTGGCAAGCGCCGTTGTCTTTGTCAGCCAGCCTTGGCCAGCCGTTCGGCACGCAGGCCAAGCATATACATTGCAACGGTCGCTCCGGCAATGGCGGTAATATCCGCGTGGTCATAAGCGGGTGCGACCTCCACCACATCAGAGCCGCGAATATCGAGCTGGCCAAGCCCGCGCAAAACGGAGAGAATTTTCGCACTGGTCGGCCCACCAGCCACAGGCGTGCCTGTTCCCGGTGCAAAGGCGGGGTCGAGGCAATCGATATCGAAGGTCAGGTAGGCGGGCAGGCCAGCCGTGTGCTTGACGATAAGCGACGAGATATCGCTCGCCCGCATTTCTTCCACCTCGTAACCGTGGAGAATGCGGATGCCGAAATCTTCCGGGGCGTGAGTGCGGATGCCAATCTGGATGGATCGATCCGCGTCGATCAACCCATCCCGCACGGCGCGCGCCACGAAGGAACCATGATCGATGCGCTTGCCATCGTCAAACCAGGTATCCTGATGCGCGTCGAACTGCACCAACGCCAGGGGCCCGTGCTTGGCGACATGGGCCTTCAGCAACGGCCAGGTAATGAAATGATCGCCGCCGAGCGTCAGCAGATAATCCGTCTTGGAGATGATCCTGCGCGCTTCCTTTTCGATCGTATCGGGCGTTTTCCAGTGGTTGCCGTAGTCGAGCAGGCAGTCGCCATAATCGATGGTCGGCATATGGGCGAAAAGATCGCGCGCGAAGGGATATTGCGGATCATTGTCGAAGATCGCCGAGGCGCGGCGGATCGCTTGCGGCCCGAAACGCGCGCCGGGACGATTGGATGTCGCGGCATCAAACGGGATACCCCACACGGCCGTCGAAACCCCCTTGAGGTTTTTCGTATATCTCCGCCGCATGAAGGACAACACGCCCGCATGGGTGGGGTCGGTAGCGGCCGATGTAAGGCTTGTCGCGGTGAAGGCGTGGTCGATTGTTTTGGATGGCATTGTTCACCCCTTGCGTTTTGCGCCGAGGTTGCTGTCTTCGCGCTCAAAAAACAAGGGAGGAATGCCATGAAAAAAGGCGGAGCCGAAGCCCCGCCTTCCGAAGTTCTGAACGAACCGTTCCGGTAAGCGATTAGCGCTTGGAGAACTGGAACGAACGGCGGGCCTTGGCCTTACCGTACTTCTTACGCTCGACAACGCGGCTGTCGCGGGTCAGGAAGCCGCCCTTCTTCAGAACGGAGCGCAGGCCCGGTTCGAAGTAGGTGAGGGCCTTGGACAAGCCGTGACGAACGGCACCGGCCTGACCGGAGAGACCACCACCGGCAACGGTGGCGATGATGTCGAACTGACCCGTACGGGCAGCGGCGACGATCGGCTGCTGGAGGATCATCTGCAGAACCGGACGTGCGAAATACGTGGTGAAATCGCGGCCGTTGATGATGATCTTGCCAGAACCGGCCTTGACCCATACGCGGGCTACGGCGTTCTTGCGCTTGCCGGTCGCATAGGAGCGGCCGAGGGTGTCAACCTTGCGGACGTGCACGGGAGCCGAAGCTTCCGATGCCGGGGCGAGGTCTTTCAGAGAGGAAAGATCGGCCATTATCAGGCGCTCCTTACGTTCTTCTTGTTGAGCGCGGCAACGTCGAGAACGACCGGCTGCTGTGCTTCGTGCGGGTGGTTGGAACCAGCGTAAACGCGCAGGTTCTTCATCTGACGACGGCCGAGCGGACCGCGCGGGATCATGCGCTCGACGGCCTTTTCAACGACGCGCTCCGGGAAGCGGCCTTCGATGATCTGGCGAGCCGTACGCTCCTTGATGCCACCCGGGTGACCGGTGTGCCAGTAGTACTTCTTGTCGGAATACTTCTTGCCGGTGAGGGCAATCTTTTCCGCGTTGATAACGATAACGTTGTCGCCATCATCAACGTGGGGGGTGTAGGTAGCCTTGTGCTTGCCGCGCAGGCGGGTTGCAACGATGGTGGCGAGGCGACCAACAACGAGGCCTTCGGCGTCGATGATGACCCACTTCTTCTCCACCTCAGCGGGCTTCTGAACGAAAGTAGACATGAATTTCACTTTCTAACGTGGACCCGTCATCCTCTTCAGGAAGAGCATACGGGCGTTTCTTGTTGCTTGGTTTGGTTGCCGTTAAAGACAACCGCAAATGACCCTATTCCGGCTGGAATCCGGTCTGTCGCGCTTATACGGTGCGCGAGCCAAAGCGTCAATATGAACGAATTTGCGGGCCGTAAAAATAAGCAAATGAAATCATATAGTTATTTATGTGGTAATATTTTACCCCACTAAATTGACTTATTTTACCCTAGCCGCATCACCAGAACGCCCGCTGCAATGATGCCGCCTGCGAGATAACGCCAGATGCTCGCGCGCTCCTTGAGGATAACCACGGAGATCATCAGCGCAAAAAGAATGGAGGTCTCTCGGAGCGCCGCGACGACGGCGACGGGCGCCTTCGTCATAGCGTAAAGGGCGAGCCCATAAGAGAGAATGGATCCGAAGCCGCCGATCAGGCCGCGCCACCAGTTGCGTCCGACATGCCGCATGACCGGCCCGACGCCGCGCTGAAAAAAGGCGAAGCCGAACAAAAGTACCGGCGGCAGAAGCGACATCCACAGCGTATAGGAGATGGCGTTGCCAGAGAGCCTTGCGCCAACACCATCCACGAATGTGTAGGAGGCGATTACGAAGGCATTGAGGAGGGCGACGAGGATCGCCTTTCCACCGCCCCGCCGGGCTTCGAAAGCGAGCGTCAGGATGCCCGCGGAGATGATGGCAATGCCAGCGAGGGCGAGGGGACTTAAAACCTCGCTCAGGAACAGGCTGCTCGTCGCCGCAACGATCAAAGGCGCAACACCGCGCATGACGGGATAGACGAGCCCGATGTCACCGATCGTATAGGCGGCGGCCACAAGGCGGAAGTAAGCGAATTGCAGGACGGCGGACGCGACCAGAAAAGGAACGGCGACAGGCGAGGGCAACGGCAGGAACGGCAGAAAGGGCAGCGAACAGGCCGCAGCGCCCGCCGCGATCAGAGATGCATCCAGTGATTTGTCGGTTCCCGATTTAACCAGCGCATTCCATCCGGCATGCAGCATCGCGCCCAGAAGCACCAGAAGAAGAATATCGATTGTCACGGTAAAGACTCGCTTGCGGGCAACTTTTTGCAGCCTACAGCATCAGCCTGAAAACCGGAATCGATTTTAGACCTGGTCCGGACGCTTTGCGGCGCAACCTCAATCGTTGAAGGCAGTCGGCTAACTTCATGGCGACAAATCTTTACGCGCGCAAAAAATATCCTTTCTGCGCGTGATCTCTCCTTGGAATGATTTTGCGTTGGCGCCTTGGCCAATTCCATGGAGAAACTGGCCATCTAGGCGATGGTGAGGAAGCTTTTTCTGAGCCCTGATGACATCGCCGAAGCACGTCAAGCGCGAGAATCTGATTGTATTCCCTTGGAGCTGCCCAAGTCTTTCCGTTGATGTCAGAGTGAAAAGAAATTTCATAATGCGCCAGTTTTATGTCCTATATCGTTACAGGTTTTCGCCACGATCGATTTAGGTCATAACTTTGTGAAAATTAGATATCGCTAATTCAAGTGTGAACGGAATGAAAACAAACAGGAGACGAAGGGCGCTCCGTGTGCACGCTTATGTTGTTTTCGGCGGCCCTCGTCGGGGCTCGTCGTTATATTCAAAAGCTGAGGAATGCAGTCAATTTCATCCGCGTTTTCGCGTTTTATGAAATGGTTTTGCGTTTTGTGGTTCGTGCGCTTGTCCGCCAGAGTCGTGGTTCGAGGATGAATTTCTAAGGAGCAGGATTAAAGCTGCCCGCTAGCCTTTCTAGATGGAAGACGCGGACCTATATCGAAGAGACGTCTTCGACCATGCAGGCTGGCCTAACGCATCAAATAACCAGATGAAAGAGGTGAGCGCGTGCCTGTCAAACCGCGAGACACCTGGAAAGGGAGAAGTTGACATGCAGCATGATCATTACGAGCCCGACTACATCAGGAAAATTCTCACCGACGTCAAAACGATTGCGCTGCTCGGCGCGTCCCCTAACCCGGACCGGCCGAGCCACGGCGTGATGCGCTTTCTGCTGTCAAAGGGTTACCGCGTGTTTCCCGTCAACCCCGGTCAGGCTGGCAAGGAGATATTGGGCCAGAAGGTCTACGCACGGCTCGCCGATATTCCCGAGCCCGTGGATATGGTCGACGTCTTTCGTGCGCCGGAATATCTGTCGGCTATCGTTGAAGAGGCGATAGTACTGCCGGAGCGACCGTCGGTGATATGGGGCCAGCTTTCCGTTCGCGATGACAACGCCGCAGCCAAGGCGGAAGCCTACGGCATGGATGTCGTGATGGACCGGTGCCCCGCAATTGAGTATCCGCGTCTCAATATTACAAGATAGTTAGTACGGATCAGACTTATCATTTGGCGGCAAGGCATTATGATCCCTCCAAAATTCCAACGGAGGAAACATCATGTCGAGCAGCAATCCCGGATTTTCGACGCTGGCCGTCCATGCGGGCGCACAACCTGATCCGACAACCGGCGCACGCGCGACACCGATTTATCAGACCACGGCCTATGCCTTCCGCGATGCGGACCACGCCGCAGCCCTTTTCGGACTAAAAGAGTTCGGCAATATATATACCCGCATTATGAACCCCACACAGGCCGTGCTCGAAGAACGCGTGGCAGCGCTTGAAGGCGGGACGGCGGCGCTTGCCGTCGCTTCCGGTCATGCGGCGCAATTGCTCGTCTTCCACACGCTTCTGCAGCATGGCGACAATTTCGTCGCGGCGCGCCAGCTTTATGGCGGTTCGATCAACCAGTTCGGCCATGCCTTCAAGGGTTTTGACTGGCAGGTGCGCTGGGCAGACGCTGCTGATCCCGCGAGCTTCGAGGCGCAGATTGACGAGCGCACGCGCGCGGTCTTCATCGAGAGCCTTGCCAACCCCGGCGGCACCTTCGTGGATATCGCCGCCATTGCCGAGGTTGCCCACCGCCACGGCCTGCCGCTGATTGTCGATAACACCATGGCGAGCCCCTATCTGCTGCGACCGCTCGAACACGGTGCCGACATCGTGTTGCATTCGCTGACGAAATTCCTCGGCGGCCACGGCAATTCCATGGGCGGTATCATCGTTGACGGCGGCACCTTCGACTGGTCTGCAACGGACCGATATCCGGCGCTGTCGCAGCCGCGGCCGGAATATTCCGGCGTGGTGCTGCACCAGACATTTGGCAATTTCGCCTTCGCCATAGCCTGCCGCGTTCTCGGATTGCGCGACCTCGGCCCGGCCATCTCACCCTTCAATGCTTTCCTCATTCTGACCGGTATCGAAACCCTGCCGCTACGCGTTCAGCGCCACTCCGACAATGCGCTTGCCGTTGCCAAATGGTTGAAAGTACATCCCAAGGTGGGATGGGTGAATTATGCCGGTCTTGAAGATAGCGATAACCACGCTCTTCAGCAGCAATATTCCCCGAAAGGCGCGGGCTCCGTTTTCACCTTTGGTGTTAAGGGCGGCTACGCGGCCGGCAAGGCGCTGGTGGAAGGGCTACAACTCTTCTCCCATCTTGCGAATATCGGCGATACGCGCTCCCTCGTCATCCATCCTGCATCCACGACCCATGCGCAGCTGACGCCCGAACAGCAGACGGCGGCGGGTGCAGGACCGGATGTGGTTCGCCTTTCGATCGGCATTGAGGACGTCAAGGACATCATCGCAGACCTCGAACAGTCGCTGTCGAAAGTCTGAGGACCTGCGGCTATGACAAATCTCGTGCCTTTTGAAGACAGCAGCGTCGAGGTGGAGCACGGTGCGCCTGCGCCTGATAGGCTGCTTTCCGGCGACCCCAAATTCACCACATGGAATCTGGAGGAGGCGCCGGGCGGCATCTACGCCGGCATCTGGCAGTCCACGCCCGGCAAATGGCGGGTGGTCTACGATGAATGGGAGTATTTCAACATTCTCGAGGGCCACTCCATCCTGACCGAAGACGGTGGCACGCCGCGTGAGCTGAGGGCCGGCGACCGCGTCATTCTCCGTCCAGGCTTTACCGGAACCTGGGAGGTGGTGGAAACGACGCGGAAGGATTACGTCATCCGGCTGTGATCGCGATCTACCAGCGTGTCATAACGCCAAGCGACGGAATTTTTTCGTCGATGGATATCAGCGCCATGTTTTCCAAGATCGATTGAGCCGCAAGTATTCGATCGAAAGGGTCGCGGTGGTCGCCTGGCAACATGGCGCTGCGAACCATATGGGCGCTATTTATGGCTAGC
Source organism: Agrobacterium sp. DE0009 (assembly GCF_007680755.1). Taxonomy (NCBI): domain Bacteria; kingdom Pseudomonadati; phylum Pseudomonadota; class Alphaproteobacteria; order Hyphomicrobiales; family Rhizobiaceae; genus Agrobacterium; species Agrobacterium sp. DE0009. The sequence goes on along the minus strand of NZ_VEIU01000001.1, from coordinate 696,236 downwards.
TCAAGAAACTGTTCTTGTTCGATCACACCCTCGAAATCGGGAAGTATTACGGAAGCGGTCGGTAGACGACCACGCGCAAACTTTGTAGCAATTTCCCATGCGGATGCAGCGCTGACATAGATCTCATTTGCTGGGTCGCCTATTATTTCGCGGGCATTGGGCGAGAGTCTCTCGTGGTCGCTCAACCACCAAAGCAGAGTATGGGTATCGAGCAGATACTTCATTCCGGCCCAAATGCTTTGAGGTCTTCGTCCGTCAACGGCTCGAAGAATTCAGGGCCTACGACGAGCGCGCCCTTGTACCGACCCGGCAAGCGCGCGCTGTTCTTTGAAGCTACGTGCGCACTGTTTCCCGAAGTTGCCATCGTTTCCAGCTCACGTGACAATTTCTCAATCGCCACCTCCAGTTCCGTCAAAACCGGCTGAGAGGGCAGCGTAATCTCTGTGTTCTTTCTCGATTTCGCGGCCAAAGCATTGCCTCATCATTGTTGGACACAAATACAATAGCGCATCAGGAAGCATAAAAAAACAGTTTACCAGCTGAGATCGAGCCGCTCCAGGCCATGGAAGTGATAGACATCCTTGACCTTGGGCGGCTCTGCGATCTTCAAGCCGGGCAGACGTTTGAAAAGCAGCGGCAGGGCGAGATTGAGCTCCAGCCTCGCCAGCGGCGCGCCGATGCAGAAATGGATGCCGGCGCCGAAGGAGACATTGGCGCCTTCGTTCCGGTCCGGCCGGAACGTCAGCGGGTCGGAGAATTTCAATGGATCGAGATTGGCAGCAGCCAGGATGAGGCTCACCTTGTCGCCACGCTTGAATGTGACGCCGTCGATCTCGACCGGCTCCAGAACCCAGCGCTGGAAGATGTGCACCGGTGCGCAGATGCGCAGGGTTTCTTCCACCGTTCGTTCCGTGGCGACCTCGTCGTTGAACAAGGCCTGCGGCGATATCCCGCTTTCCAGAATGATACGCACGGAATTGCCGATCTGGTGCACGGTCGCTTCGTGGCCCGCGTTGAGCAGGACGATGGTTGTTGATACCAGCTCGTCATCCGTCAGGTACTGGCCCTTGTGCTCCGTATGGATCATGTGGCTCAGAAGGTCGTCCCTGGGTTCCGCCCTTCGCTCAGCAATCACACTGCGCACATAATCCGAAAATTCCTTTGCAGCCCTGTCAGCCAGAAGTTCGTCTTCGGGCGTGCGCTTGAACATGTACATGCCGACATAGGCATGTGACCATTTGAGAAGCTGCGGCCCCATCTCCTCGGGAATGCCGATCATGCGGGCGATCATCGTCACCGGGATGATATCGGCGTAGGAGGAGAGCAGTTCCGTCTCGCCCTTCTTTTCGAAAGCATTGATCAGCCGGTTGGCGAGTTCCTCGATTTCCGGCTTCATCCTGTCGACATGGCGGGAAACGAAGGCGCGGTTGATAAGGGTGCGCAGGCGCGTGTGTTCGGGCGGTTCGAGCTCCAGAAGCGAATGCTGCTCGGCAAGGTCGAAGTTCTTCACATGCTCGAATGGCTGCGGCAGGCCCAGTTCCTCGCGGCTTGCCACATGCAGAATCTGGCGACCGAAACGGCGGTCGCGCAGGAGGGCGCTGACATGGTCGTACCCGGTGAAAAACCATTGCCGCTGCTCTTCCCAGTAGAAGGTGGGACATTGTGCATGGAGCGCGGCATAAACCGGGTTCGGATCGTTGTAGAAGGCCGGATCGCGGGCATCAAGGGAAACGCGGCGGTTGGCGGGATCGATTTGGAGGAAAGGAAATGTCGCTGTCATGCTGATGGTTTAAGCTGACTGCCGGGTTTTGAAAAGGTCGGTCCGACAGCTCGTTGGCGTTCCATGAGGTGTCACCCAACGGTGATAGGGTTACCGGCTGGCAATTGCGGCTATACGGTTGAGCGCCGCGACCTGCCGATCCGCATTGTTATCCATCGGATCTTCGTCGCGATCCGCGGCCGGTACGACGACATTGGCTGAATTCACATGGATGACGGTGCGGTTGCGCCCCGCTTTCTTGGCCGCATAAAGCGCGCGGTCCGCCTCGGTCATCATCTTGTTGAGGTCGGCATCCCTGACGACCGCTTCGGATATGCCAACGCTGGTCGTGACTTCGATCGCCTGACCGCGCGCGGTGATGTTGGAGTGGCGCAGGTTGCTGCGAATGGATTCCGCCAGCGCCACGGTGCTGGAGGAGCTGTCCACCTCGGCGACCAGAGCAAATTCCTCGCCCCCCATTCGAACGAAGAGGCCTCGGTTGCCGATAACGCGCTGCGCAATGGAGCAGAAGTGAACGAGCACGGCGTCACCCGACTGGTGGCCATAGCGGTCGTTGATCTTCTTGAAATGATCGATGTCGAAAAGAGCGAGCGCCACGTAGCGGTCAGAGGCATGGGCGCCCTTTTTGATGCGATCGAATTCCTCAAGCAGGCCGCGCCGGTTGAGAACGCCCGTCAGGTGATCCGTCATGGCGAGACGCTGTAGACGAACCTCCGTGTCCTCCATGATAATCTTGGCGCTGATCATGATGATCGCGGTGAAGCCGAGCATGCCGGAAAACGCAAGCGCCGATGTCAGCGGAATGGCATTGGGGGCAGCAGCATTGGCCGGGATGACAATCGAGGCGACGATAGCGCCGGCGAAAGCCTGCAGGATCAGGATCGTGGCCAGGACCTTTCGGCTGCGCGAGCGGCGCTCACTGCTCGCGAGAAGAATCCCTGCGAGCATGAAATAGCCCGTGGCCGCACTGGCGTGATAAAGCAGAATGCGGGCCACCATATTGTCGCGCACAGCCGGCACGAACATTCCCGCGATCCACAGCAGGGCCGGGATCGCGATCCAGCCGGCGAGCTTGCGTCGCTCCAGCGTGAGGAGGCCGGCAAGCCAGAAACCGAACGCGGCCAGCGCCAACGTATTGCCGACCTGGATGGACAGGAAGCTTGAAATCTCCCCACGCAAAGCGACCATGACGGTGCCGACGCCGGTCACGAGAAAACCGGCCGCGAAATAGAGATTATGCCGACGGGCAGGGCGGTGCAGCCACAGGGTTCCCAAAAGCACGGCAAGGGTAAACGTTTCCGCCGCCCACAGTAGCGTGCTCGTCTTTGCATCCAGCATTGCAAAATCCTATCTGCGCCATCATGCGGCAATAGCGGGCAAGGTCGCACGACGTGCGTCATTCCCGCTGAATTGTTGAGCTGCCATTCCGCCCGGACGGGCCTATTCGCCAATGGGAACCGAAATTCGTTTTTCAGTATCAGCAGCAAATACTAACGAGTTCTTGCCGGTTAGAAGTTATATCTGTGCACGACGGAGAAATTTTTCGTCGTCGCCAGTCTTGGTAAAATTTTGATGGCGCGGAAACAAGTGGCTGCGGTTGGGGCGACCGGGTGCAAAAGCCTGCCGGTGCTGGCCCTCAAGCCCTGTAAACGCTGTTGAGCCGTTAAGGATATGCGGCTTCCTGTCTTGAAGTACGGGGCAGGGACACTCTATGTAGGGAGAACGAAGGTTAGAAGTGATTCCGGAGCGGTTTTCCGCGAAGGGCAGAGTTGACAAAGGACGGACATGAAAAATCCAGTTGATACCGCCATGGCTCTGGTGCCGATGGTCGTTGAGCAGACCAATCGCGGCGAACGCTCCTACGACATATTTTCCCGTCTTCTCAAGGAACGCATCATTTTCCTTACCGGCCCGGTGGAAGACCAGATGGCGTCGCTCGTCTGCGCCCAGCTGCTTTTCCTCGAGGCGGAAAACCCGAAAAAGGAAATTGCGCTCTACATCAATTCGCCAGGTGGCGTCGTGACCGCCGGCATGGCGATCTACGATACGATGCAGTTCATCCGTCCTGCGGTCTCGACGCTCTGCGTCGGCCAGGCCGCATCCATGGGCTCGCTGCTTCTGGCCGCCGGTGAAAAGGGAATGCGTTTCGCAACCCCGAACGCCCGCATCATGGTGCACCAGCCGTCTGGCGGCTTCCAGGGCCAGGCCTCGGATATCGAGCGCCATGCCCGCGACATCATCAAGATGAAGCGCCGTCTGAATGAAGTCTATGTGAAGCACACTGGCCGCACGCTCGAAGAGGTTGAAAAAACCCTTGATCGCGACCATTTCATGGATGCAGACGAGGCGAAGGACTGGGGCGTGATCGACAAGATCCTGACCTCGCGCCAGGAAATCGAAGGCGCCGCCGCGAATTGAGGCGCGCCGCTTTTTGACGTTTGTTTGAAGCCGCAAAAGTAATTTCGGGGCTTTCAACCGCAACAGAAAGCGATATTAGTATATATAAAGGCTATGTTGAGATTTTATGACGTAGCTTTGGTTTTGATGGGGAATTCGTTGCAGCCGGTTGTCAGGTCCTGTATCTGATACGGCTAGTACCCCGTTAAACGAGGCGGATACGGCAATGCACCCCAAGGGCGGTCGTATCTGCGGGCGGTAAGTTGACCGCGATCCGTTTGGCGGACCTGCGGCGTGCTGGAAGGAAAGTGATATGAGCAAAGTCAGCGGCAGCAACGGCGGCGACTCTAAGAATACACTCTATTGTTCATTCTGCGGCAAGAGCCAGCACGAAGTCCGGAAACTCATTGCCGGACCGACGGTGTTCATCTGCGATGAATGCGTCGAATTGTGCATGGACATCATCCGCGAGGAGAACAAGACGTCGATGGTGAAGTCGCGCGAGGGTGTGCCCACCCCGCAGGACATCATCAAGATCCTCGACGAATACGTCATCGGCCAGAAGCAGGCGAAGAAGATCCTGTCCGTGGCCGTTCACAACCACTACAAGCGCCTCGCGCACGCCTCCAAGAATGGCGATGTCGAGCTTGCGAAGTCGAACATCATGCTCGTCGGCCCGACGGGTTGCGGCAAGACCTATCTTGCCCAGACGCTCGCCCGCATCATCGACGTTCCCTTCACCATGGCGGACGCAACGACGCTGACCGAAGCCGGTTATGTCGGCGAGGACGTGGAAAACATCATCCTGAAGCTGTTGCAGGCAGCGGATTACAATGTCGAGCGCGCTCAGCGCGGCATCGTCTATATCGACGAAGTCGACAAGATTTCCCGCAAGTCGGACAACCCTTCCATCACGCGCGACGTGTCGGGCGAGGGCGTTCAGCAGGCGCTTCTGAAGATCATGGAAGGCACGGTCGCTTCCGTTCCGCCGCAGGGTGGACGCAAGCATCCGCAGCAGGAGTTCCTGCAGGTGGATACGACCAACATCCTGTTCATCTGCGGCGGCGCCTTTGCCGGCCTCGACAAGATCATCTCGGCCCGTGGCGAAAAGACCTCGATCGGCTTCGGTGCGACCGTCAAGGCGGAAGACGACCGGCGTGTGGGCGAAGTGCTGCGCGAGCTGGAGCCGGAAGATCTGGTGAAGTTCGGCCTCATTCCGGAATTCATCGGCCGTCTGCCCGTTCTGGCGACGCTGGAAGACCTGGATGAAGATGCGCTGATCCAGATCCTGTCCGAGCCGAAGAACGCTCTGGTCAAGCAGTATCAGCGCCTGTTCGAGATGGAAGATGTGGAACTGACCTTCCACGAGGACGCGCTGCGCGAAATCGCCCGCAAGGCGATCACCCGCAAGACCGGTGCCCGTGGCCTGCGCTCGATCATGGAAAAGATCCTGCTGGACACCATGTTCGAACTGCCGACGCTGGAAGGCGTACGCGAGGTCGTCATTTCCGACGAGGTCGTCAGCGGTGTCGCCCGTCCGCTCTACATCTATGCGGACCGTCAGGAAGAAAAGACCAACGTTTCGGCCTGATGGGCTGATGCAATGTTGGACGAATTTAAAGGCCCGCATCCGTGCGGGCCTTTTCTATTGGAGCGACTTTGCGAAACTTGCGTCTAACTTGATGAAGCCCGATTTTGCGTTTGGAGCGGATTGCGCTTTGCTGATAAAGTCTTACAACTGATTTGCAGCGCGATATGACGGAAATGTGAAATTCGTCGGCGACCCGGTTCCTGACCCTTGAGGATAACCGGAATGTCGGGAGTATGAGCCAGCGCTGAGTTTTGTTGAGTTTCTCGGTCTTGCCGCTGCGTAAGGCTGTCTGTTCCGACGACTTGAAATCGGTGTTTCGAAACTCCACTTTCAGTCTCGAGAAATGAATGTGCCGGATGCCCCAAGCTGTCCGGCAAAGTGTCCCGAAAGGGACCAGGAAAGGAAATGATATGACGAACATCACGTCTGCGGCATCTGGTGGTACCTATCCCGTACTTCCCCTGCGCGACATTGTCGTTTTCCCGCATATGATCGTTCCCCTGTTCGTCGGGCGGGAAAAATCCATCCGTGCGCTCGAGGAAGTCATGGGTTCGGACAAGCAGATCATGCTTGTCACCCAGATCAATGCCAGCGACGACGATCCGGCACCTGAAGCTATCCACAAGGTCGGCACTGTCGCCAATGTGCTTCAACTCCTGAAGCTTCCCGATGGCACCGTGAAGGTGCTGGTGGAAGGCAAGGGCCGCGCCCAGATCGACAGCTACACCGGCCGCGAGGATTTCTACGAAGCCTCGGCGACGCCGTTGCAGGAGCCTGCCGAAGACCCGGTCGAAATCGAGGCGCTCTCGCGTTCGGTCGTTTCGGAATTCGAGAGCTATGTGAAGCTCAACAAGAAGATTTCGCCCGAGGTTGTCGGCGCTGCCGGCCAGATCGACGATTATTCGAAGCTTGCCGACACGGTTGCTTCTCACCTGTCGATCAAGATCACCGAAAAGCAGGAAATGCTGGAAACCGTCAGCGTGAAGCAGCGGCTTGAAAAGGCGCTTGGCTTCATGGAAGGCGAAATTTCCGTGCTTCAGGTCGAAAAGCGCATCCGTTCGCGCGTCAAGCGTCAGATGGAGAAGACCCAGCGCGAATATTACCTGAACGAGCAGATGAAGGCGATCCAGAAGGAACTCGGCGACGGCGAGGACGGCCGTGACGAGATGGCCGAGCTGGAAGAGCGCATCGCCAAGACCAAGCTTTCCAAGGAGGCCAAGGAAAAGGCCGAAGCGGAAATGAAGAAGCTGCGCCAGATGAGCCCGATGTCCGCGGAAGCGACCGTCGTGCGCAACTATCTGGACTGGCTGCTTGGCCTGCCCTGGGGCAAGAAGTCCAAGATCAAGGCCGACCTCAACAACGCCGAGAAGATCCTGGATCAGGATCACTTCGGTCTGGACAAGGTCAAGGAGCGGATCGTCGAGTATCTGGCGGTGCAGGCCCGTGCGACGAAGATCCGTGGCCCGATCCTCTGCCTCGTCGGCCCGCCCGGCGTCGGCAAGACCTCGCTCGCCAAGTCGATCGCCAAGGCGACCGGCCGCGAATATGTGCGCATGGCGCTGGGTGGCGTTCGTGACGAAGCGGAAATCCGCGGTCACCGCCGCACCTATATCGGCTCCATGCCGGGCAAGATCGTTCAGTCGATGAAGAAGGCAAAGAAGGCGAACCCGCTCTTCCTGCTCGACGAAATCGACAAGATGGGCATGGATTTCCGTGGCGATCCGTCGTCGGCGCTGCTCGAGGTTCTCGATCCGGAACAGAACTCCACCTTCATGGATCACTACCTGGAAGTGGAATATGACCTGTCCGACGTGATGTTCGTCACCACGGCGAACACGCTGAACATCCCGGGCCCGCTGATGGACCGTATGGAAGTGATCCGCATCGCCGGTTACACGGAAGACGAAAAGCGCGAAATCGCCAAGCGTCACCTGCTGCCGAAGGCGATCAAGGAACATGCCCTGCGTCCGGAAGAATTCTCGGTCACCGATGATGCCCTGATGGTCGTCATCCAGCAGTACACCCGCGAGGCGGGCGTGCGCAGCTTCGAACGCGAGCTCATGAAGCTGGCGCGCAAGGCTGTCACCGAGATCATCAAGGGCAAGGTCAAGTCCGTGGAAGTCACCGCTGCCAATGTTCCGGATTATCTGGGCGTTCCGCGGTTCCGTCACGGCGAGGCCGAGCGCGAGGATCAGGTCGGTGTCGTCACGGGTCTGGCCTGGACGGAAGTCGGCGGTGAGCTGCTCACCATCGAAGGCGTGATGATGCCGGGCAAGGGCCGTATGACGGTCACCGGCAACCTCAAGGAAGTGATGAAGGAATCCATTTCGGCGGCGGCATCCTATGTCCGCTCGCGCGCTGTGGACTTCGGCATCGAACCGCCGCGTTTCGACAAGAGCGACATCCACGTGCACGTACCGGAAGGGGCAACCCCGAAGGACGGTCCATCGGCCGGTGTCGCCATGGCAACCGCCATCGTCTCCATCATGACCGGCATTCCGGTTTCGAAGGATGTGGCGATGACAGGCGAGATCACGCTTCGTGGTCGCGTTCTGCCGATCGGTGGCCTGAAGGAAAAGCTGCTTGCAGCGCTTCGCGGCGGCATCAAGAAGGTGCTGATTCCGGAAGAAAACGCCAAGGATCTGGCGGAGATTCCGGACAACGTAAAGAACGAGATGGAAATCATTCCGGTATCGCGCATGGGCGAGGTTATCAAGCACGCCCTCATCCGCCAGCCGGAACCCATCGAGTGGGACGGCAGCATCGAAACGCCCGTGATTGCAACGGTCGAAGGTGTTGATGACGGCAGCCAGACCATCGCACATTGAAGGCCCACAGGCACACGAAAGGCGGGAATCGCCTTTCGTGGCGTGTGTCGCATAGATTCAATGTGTTAGCCCTTCCAAGGGGAGTGCGGTGTTTAGCCCCGCGCAAGTGATGCGAATTTGGCACGAATATGTGGAAGGCCGGCAGAAATGTCGGCCTTTTTTGTGAAAAAAACTCCAGACCCCTTGTTTTTCAGGCGATTCCAGCGCTTTTGGGTTGCTGCGCGCGGATACAAACGTATTCTGCGCCGACTTAATTTGAGTCGTTTCAAACCATTGAAAGGGGTGGAAACATGAACAAGAACGAGCTCGTCTCTGCTGTTGCCGAAAAGGCTGGTCTCACGAAGGCAGATGCTGCTTCCGCTGTTGATGCCGTATTCGAAACCGTACAGAGCGAACTGAAGAACGGTGGCGACATCCGTCTCGCCGGCTTCGGCAGCTTCTCCGTCAGCCGTCGTGAAGCCTCCAAGGGCCGCAACCCTTCCACGGGTGCTGAAGTCGATATCCCGGCTCGCAACGTTCCGAAGTTCTCCGCAGGTAAGGGCCTGAAGGACGCCGTCAACTCGTAAGGTTTCCGGAGGGTCGCGACGCCCGCGGCGGGCGAGCGGCTTTTCAGGTCACGAGGATAGATGTTTTGACGCGTTAACGCCATTGTGGCGCGCTTGTGTGGCCTCCATCCGGCCACAAGGGCGCTCCGATAAGCGGAATGGACGCAGAAACAAAAAAAGCCCGGTCTCCAAGGCCGGGCTTTTTGATTCCCGGCGTCGGGTGTCATGCCACTGTCATGTCTTTGACGCAGAAGCCTTGGGGTGTTTCTGGATCCAAGGGGGATTACAATGGCGTTCCGATTTTCTCATATGGCTTTGAGCGCGGCGCTGCTTACGTCCGCTGCCTTCCCGGCGGCGGCCGAGCCGGTCTTTAACCGCATCGCATCGTTTCCCGTTGCGAAGAACCTGCCTGCTGACAAGGACACGAAGTCCGTCACCTCGGCTGAAATCATCACCGCCAGTGAAGACGGCAAGACGCTGATCTATTCGGACAGCCCGCTCGGAGGCATTGGTTTCATCGACATCACCGATGCGAAAGCCCCTAAGGCCGGCGGGGCATTATTGCTGGAAGGTGAGCCGACCTCCGTTGCCGTGGCCGGTCTCAAGGTTCTGGCCGGCGTGAATACCTCGGAAAACCGCGCCAACCCGTCGGGAAAGCTGGTGACGGTCGATATCGCCACCAAGAAGGTCGAAGTAAGCTGCGATCTCGGCGGCCAGCCCGATTCCGTCGCGGTTTCCCCGGACAGGACCTTCGCGGCGATTGCCATCGAAAACGAGCGCGACGAAGAGGTGAACGAGGGCGCGCTGCCGCAGATGCCGCCCGGTTACCTGGTAACGGTTGGCCTGAAAGACGGCGTGGCCGATTGCGCGAGCCTGAAGAAGATCGACGTTACCGGTCTCGCCGAAATTTCGCCTGAGGATCCGGAGCCTGAATTTGTCTCGATCAATGCCAATGGCGAGATTGCGCTGACGCTCCAGGAAAACAACCATATCGTCATTATCGACGGCAAGACAGGCGCGGTGAAGACGCATTTCTCTGCCGGCACCGTCGATCTGGAAGGCATCGACACCAAGACCGATGGTCAACTGAAATTCACGGACAAGCAGGAAGGCCGCAAGCGCGAGCCGGATGCGGTCAAGTGGCTGGACAATGACCGTATCGTCATAGCCAACGAGGGCGACTGGCAGGGCGGTGCACGCGGCTTCACCATTTTCGACAAGACTGGCAAGCTCCGTTACGAAGCCGGCGCTTCGCTCGAGCACGCGGTTGTCGCCATTGGCCACTATCCGGAAAAACGCTCCAAGGCCAAGGGCATTGAGCCGGAAGGCCTCGAAACGGCGACCCTTGATGGTCAGAAGTACTTTTTCGTGCTTGCCGAGCGCGCCTCCATCGCCGCTGTTTACAAGGATACCGGCGCAGAGCCGCAGTTGACGCAGCTCCTGCCTTCGGGCATTTCGCCGGAGGGTGCCGTCGCCATTCCCGCGCGCAACCTTTTCGTCACGGCCAACGAGGCTGATCTGGTCGAGGATGGCGGCGCCCGCTCGCATGTCATGATCTATGAACGTGCCGAAGGCGCGCCGGCCTATCCGCAGCTGGTATCCGCCACCGTCGATGGGGCGCCGATCGGTTGGGGTGCTCTTTCGGGTCTGGTTGGCGATGCCGAAAAGCCTGGCATTCTCTATGCCGTCTCCGACTCAGTCTATGGCAACCAGCCGTCGATCTACACCATCGACGCGACGAAGAAGCCTGCCACCATCAGCAGCGTGCTGCGTGTCAAGCGCGACGGCATTGCCGCGCAGAAACTCGATATCGAAGGCATCGCGCTGGATGGCAAGGGCGGATTCTGGCTGGCCTCGGAAGGCGACAGCGCCAAACTTGTTCCGCACGCGCTCTACAACGTCAACGCCAAGGGTGAGATCAAGGCCGAGATCGCCTTGCCGAAGGAACTGCTCATCGGCGATACCCGCTTCGGTTTCGAAGGCGTGACCATGGTCGGCAAGGGCGATGACGCCACGCTGTGGATGGCCGTGCAGCGCGAATGGGGCACGGACGAGAAGGGCTTCGTGAAGCTCGTCTCCTATAATCCGAAGTCCAAGGAGTGGGGCGCCGTGCGTTATCCGCTCGACAAGACCGAGGCAGGCTGGGTTGGCTTGTCTGAAATCACCGTGCAGGGTGAATATGTCTACATCATCGAGCGCGACAACCAGATCGGCGACAAGGCCAAGATCAAGAAGCTCTACCGCGTCGCGATCGCCGACCTGAAGCCTGGCAAAATCGGTGGCGAGCTGCCGCTTGTCGCCAAGCAGGAAGCCCACGACTTCCTGCCTGACCTCAAGGGCCAGACTAACGGCTATATCGTCGACAAGCTGGAAGGCTTCACCTTCGACAAGGCGGGAACGGCCTATGCCGTGACAGACAATGACGGTGTCGATGATTCCTCAGGCGAGACGCTTTTCTTCAAGGTGGAGATGAAGGCGATCAACTGATTGCCCAATCACCAAGTGCATAAAGAAAAGCCGGGCAGAGCCCGGCTTTTCCGTCTTGTGGGGAACAGCGTCAGAACGATCCGCCTGCCGATGCCGCGCCACGCGTGCCGACAATATCGGGGTGCAGTTTGGGAATCGGAATTTAGATGGTCGTCCGTCGGCGTCCAGCGAGGTGCTGCGGAAGGATCGTAACCGATCATCGCCCCATGGAATTTTTGCTCTTTATACTATCTGGTTTCTCTGAGTCCTGCTGGACCCAGCGGAAAAAAATATAAACAGGCAGCGCAATAAGCGCGAGTGTAACAAACGCGTCGATCGACATGGTTTCATCCATCAGTTCAACCGCTCATCATGAAACGGTGAGCCAAGCATGCCTGAAATCTATTTAAAAAGTCTAAATCTCGTTATTTTTCCGGGTGTTACGGAGTGATACAGAGATCCCGTGAGCCTGTCGGAATGTGGGGCAGGCGTATCACTCTGGGATAGATCACTCGTGCGGAAGCTTCCTCAGAGGCGCGAGGGCATCGAGTTAAGATCGTTGGAAAGCCGGATGGCCTGTGCGTGCAATCAACCGCCCAGCTAAAGCGAAGACGCCGCCACACATGCATATATCTGAACAGATCAGGAAAATGGTGGGCGATGAGAGACTCGAACTCCCGACATCCTCGGTGTAAACGAGGCGCTCTACCAACTGAGCTAATCGCCCTTCGCGTGTCTCGGATCGTGTCCGCCGCGTCGGTGGCCGTGATGTATTCGGATCGGAAAAAAACCGCAAGGGCTTTTGTGAAGTTTTTTCGTTTTTTTTCGCCACGGCTTTTTTCGTCATCGCAGGGCAGGGGAGAAAACCCGGCAACTGCGGGCTTTTTAGGGGAAACATGAAATCCGCGAGGTCCCCGTCGCACTCCGGAAGCCCGCTTGATGATATGGCTGACTGTGGACAAGTTTTTTGTTTTCGTTGGGAAAACCCGGGAAATCACGGCGTTAGCGGCCATCCTCCTTAATGGCGTCACGGTTTTTCCCGATCAAAATGAACAAGCTTATTCTTTTGTCGTGAAACCTGCTTGACACCCCCGCACGAACGCCGTAGTTAGCCGCTCATCGAACAGCCGAGGCTGGTTCGAGCGGCGGGACAAGCTCCTGTCGTCAGGAGTTGCGGGTGTAGCTCAGTCGGTTAGAGTGCCGGCCTGTCACGCCGGAGGTCGCGGGTTCGAGCCCCGTCACTCGCGCCATCCTGTTCCTCGGAAAACGCAGATGAATGTCTGTGGTGCGCGGGTGTAGCTCAGTCGGTTAGAGTGCCGGCCTGTCACGCCGGAGGTCGCGGGTTCGAGCCCCGTCACTCGCGCCATTTCTTTCCTGAAATGCTTCTCCAGATCATGTCGAGCGCGCTCGCCGAAAGCGCGTCAATCGCACCATCCGTTCCACTGGTTTCAGCCTTTTCGGCCATGATTTTTCCTGCGTTTTTAAGTCAAGTTTCGATTCTCGCAAACCGTCACTTCGCCGCTGTTTTGACGTAAAATTCGTGTGACTTTTTTGCGGCTGCGTCGTTCAATCGATTATTATTGTATTTGAGTGGCTTAGGCCGGAATTGTGGCCCAAAATTGCGTCAATTCCGGCAATATTGTTGCCAATGAATGCGGCAGGTGTCTTGAAAAGGTGCCTAAACTCTTGCAGAGAGGGCGCGGCTGCGCTAACCACTTTGGCGTTGCAACATATTGTCCGCTTTTTGAGACTCAAGGTCACAAAGGCAGGCCCGGCACCCGGCCGGGCAAGGAAGAGACCATGACTGAACTCCTCAGTTCCTACATTCCGATCGCAATCTTCATCGGTATCGCTCTCGTCATCGGCCTGGCGCTTCTGATTGCGCCATTTGCTGTTGCCTACAAGGCGCCGGACCCGGAAAAGCTGTCTGCTTTCGAGTGCGGTTTCAACGCCTTCGACGACGCCCGCATGAAGTTCGACATCCGCTTTTATCTGGTTTCGATTCTGTTCATCATCTTTGACCTGGAAGTCGCTTTCCTGTTCCCATGGGCGGTGTCTTTCGGTGAGATGGGCTGGTTCGGTTTCTGGTCGATGATGGTGTTCCTTCTCGTCCTGACCATCGGCTTTATCTATGAGTGGAAGAAGGGAGCGCTGGAATGGGTATGAGCCAGAACAACACCACGCTCGTTGCACCGCAGCCGAAGGGGATCATTGATCCCTCGACCGGCAAGCCGGTTGGCAGCAACGATGCCTACTTCACTGAGATCAATGACGAGCTCGCCGACAAGGGCTTTCTCGTTACCTCTACCGACGAACTGATCACCTGGGCCCGTACCGGTTCGCTGATGTGGATGCAGTTCGGTCTTGCCTGTTGCGCCGTTGAAGGCCTGATGCAGGCCTCAGGCCCGCGTTACGACATGGAGCGCTTTGGCGTTGCCCCGCGCGCCTCACCGCGCCAGTCGGACGTGATGATCGTGGCCGGTACCTTGACGAACAAGATGGCGCCCGCTCTGCGCAAGGTCTATGACCAGATGCCGGAGCCACGTTACGTCATCTCCATGGGTTCCTGCGCCAATGGCGGCGGATATTACCACTATTCCTACGCCGTTGTGCGTGGATGCGACCGCGTCGTCCCGGTGGATATTTACGTTCCGGGCTGTCCCCCCACGGCGGAAGCGCTGCTCTACGGCGTGCTTCTGCTGCAGAAGAAAATCCGCCGTACCGGTACGATCGAGCGCTAAGGGCAAAGGACGATTTTGGAATGAGCGAAGCTCTCAACGATCTTGCTGCTTACGTCAAGGAAGCGCGCGGTTCACTCGTCGTGTCGGCTGATATCGCCTATGGCGAACTGACGCTGAATACGACGCCTGATAACGTGATCGCGCTTTTGACCTTCCTGCGTGATGACGTTCAATGCGGGTTCGTCAATATCATTGATATCTGCGGCGTTGACTGGCCGCAGCGCGAAAAGCGCTTCGATGTCGTCTATCATCTGCTGTCGCCGCGCCAGAACCTGCGCGTGCGCGTCAAGCTGCAGGTGGAAGAAGACGAGGGCGTGCCGTCTGCCACATCCGTTTACATGGGTGCAGAGTGGTTCGAGCGTGAAGCCTGGGACATGTATGGCATTCCTTTCGAGGGCCATAAGGATCTGCGCCGCATCCTCACCGATTACGGCTTTGAAGGCCATCCGCTGCGCAAGGATTTTCCGGTTACCGGCTTTGTGGAAGTGCGTTACGATGACGTTCTGAAACGGGTTCTTTACGAACCGGTCGAACTGAAGCAGGAATTCCGTAACTTCGATTTCCTTTCCCCTTGGGAAGGGACCGAGTACGTTCTTCCCGGCGACGAAAAGGCCAAGCAATGAGCCAGGTCTCCGCGACAGAGCATGGGCAATGTCTTTGCGGCGCCGTCGGCTTTGAAGCCGAAGTGGGCGCCCGCGAATTCGGCGTTTGCCATTGCTCCATGTGCCGCCGCTGGTCGGGCGGTACGTTCATGGCTGTGGAATGCGCTGGCGTGTCCTTCCAGAACGACGAGCATCTCGGCGTCTTTTCGTCCTCGGAATGGGGCGAGCGTTGCTTCTGCACGAACTGCGGCAGCACGCTGATGTGGCGTTCGAAGGACGGCAAGCATTTCGCCGTGTCGCTGCAGGCTTTTGACAACCCGTCCAGTTTCACGTTCGCGTCGCAGATTTTCACGGATGAAAAGCCTTCGAACTATTCATTCGCCGAGACCACGCAGAACATGACCGGCCCCGAATTCATCGCCATGATCACCTCGGCGGAGCACTAGAATGACTGAGCATAACGTCCGCAACTTCACGATCAACTTCGGTCCGGAACATCCGTCCGCGCACGGCGTGCTGCGTCTGGTTCTCGAACTGGACGGTGAAATCGTCGAGCGCGTCGATCCCCATATCGGTCTGCTGCATCGCGGCACCGAAAAGCTGATCGAGACCAAGACCTACCTGCAGGCCGTACCCTATTTCGACCGCCTCGATTACGTCGCGCCGATGAACCAGGAACACGCTTTCGCGCTTGCCGTCGAAAAGCTGCTGGGCCTGGAAATCCCGATGCGCGGCCAGCTGATCCGCGTTCTCTATTCGGAAATCGGCC
This sequence comes from Agrobacterium sp. DE0009, assembly GCF_007680755.1. Lineage (NCBI taxonomy): Bacteria > Pseudomonadati > Pseudomonadota > Alphaproteobacteria > Hyphomicrobiales > Rhizobiaceae > Agrobacterium > Agrobacterium sp. DE0009. The sequence goes on along the minus strand of NZ_VEIU01000001.1, from coordinate 680,517 downwards.
GCATCCTGTCGCACATCATGAACGTGACCACGCAGGCCATGGACGTGGGCGCGATGACGCCGCCGGTCTGGGGCTTTGAAGAGCGTGAAAAGCTGATGGTGTTTTATGAGCGGGCCTGTGGCGCGCGCATGCACTCGGCCTATTTCCGCCCGGGCGGTGTTCACCAGGACCTGCCGCCGGAACTGGTCGACGACATCGGCAAGTGGTGCGATCCCTTCATCACCGTCCTCGACAATATCGAGGGCCTCCTGACGGATAACCGTATCTACAAGCAGCGTAACGTCGATATCGGCGTCGTCTCGCTTGAGGACGCTTTTGCATGGGGCTTTACGGGCGTCATGGTTCGCGGCTCGGGCGCTGCCTGGGACCTGCGCCGGGCGCAGCCCTATGAGTGCTACTCCGATCTCGAATTCGACATTCCGGTCGGCAAAAACGGCGACTGCTACGATCGTTATCTGATCCGCATGCAGGAAATGCGCGAATCCGTGAAGATCATGAAGCAGTGCGTTGAGCTTCTGTCCGGCAAGCATCGCATCGGCCCGGTCTCCTCGCTCGATGGCAAGGTGGTTCCGCCCAAGCGTGGTGAGATGAAGCGTTCGATGGAAGCGCTGATCCACCACTTCAAGCTCTATACCGAAGGTTACCACGTTCCTGCCGGCGAAGTTTACGCCGCCGTCGAGGCGCCGAAGGGCGAGTTCGGCGTCTATGTGGTTGCCGATGGTTCCAACAAGCCCTACCGCTGCAAGATCCGCGCGCCGGGCTACGCCCATCTTCAGGCGATGGACTTCCTGTGCAAGGGCCATCAGCTTGCCGACGTTACAGCCGTGCTCGGCTCTCTCGACATCGTGTTCGGGGAGGTCGACCGCTGATGCGTTTGCCGCTGGCCATTCCGGCTTTTCTCGCAGCGATGACGGCACCCGTTCTTGCCCAGACGGCAACGGACGAGGGTGCTGTTGCGCTGTCGAGCGGCGGCTCTTCGACCATCAAGCAGCTTCTGTCGTCGGGATACGAGATCAAGGCCTCGGTTCCCAATGGCAGCAAGTTCATCGTGTTCATGCAAAAAGACAAGGCGGCTTATGCCTGCGAATTCGTCACGGTGGCGAGATCGCGGTGTGAGACGTTAAACTGAAAAGGCGTGAGGAAGTATGTCCGTTCGTCGACTAGCCGAAGATCAGTTCCAGCCCGTGGCATTTGCCTTCAATGCGGAAAACACCGCATGGGCTGAGAAGACGATCAAGAAATATCCCGAGGGACGTCAGCAATCTGCCGTTATCCCCCTGCTCATGCGTGCGCAGGAGCAGGACGGCTGGGTTACCCGCGCCGCCATCGAAAAAATCGCAGACATGCTTGATATGGCCTATATCCGTGTCCTGGAAGTGGCGACCTTCTATACGCAGTTCCAGCTGAAGCCTGTCGGCACGCGTGCTCACGTTCAGGTTTGCGGCACCACGCCCTGCATGCTGCGTGGCTCCGAAGCGCTGATGGATGTCTGCCGCAAGAAGATCCACCACGATCCGTTGCACACCAACGAAAGCGGCACGCTTTCCTGGGAAGAAGTGGAATGTCAGGGCGCCTGCGTCAACGCGCCGATGGTCATCATCTTCAAGGATGCCTATGAAGACCTGACGCCGGAGCGTCTGGAAGAGATCATCGACACGTTCGAGGCAGGCAAGGGCGACACCGTCAAGACCGGTCCGCAGATCGACCGTCATCAGTCCGTGCCCGTTGGCGGCCTGACGACGTTGACGGAAGAGATCAAGCCGGATCGTTCCAACCTCGATAAGCCCGCAGAGCCTGCAGCCGACGCCGCCCAGACGCCGCCGTCCAATGCTGCCAAGCCGAAGACCGACGCGCCGGAAACCGATCCGAAGCTGAAGACACCGGCAACGGCGCCGAAGGCTGCCGCTGAAAACGCCAAGGCTGCCGAGACCGAAGACGCCGGCAAGAAGTCGCAGTGAGAGGTTGAACCATGTTGAAAGATCAGGATCGCATCTTTACCAATCTCTACGGCCTCAAGGACAAGTCCCTGAAGGGCGTGCTGGCGCGCGGCCACTGGGATGGCACCAAGCAGATCATCGAAAAGGGCCGGGACTGGATCATCAATGAGATGAAAGCGTCCGGCCTTCGCGGTCGCGGCGGCGCTGGCTTCCCGACGGGTCTCAAGTGGTCGTTCATGCCGAAGGAAAACGACGGCCGCCCGCATTACCTCGTCGTCAATGCCGACGAATCCGAGCCCGGCACCTGCAAGGACCGCGAAATCCTGCGCAACGATCCGCACACTCTGATCGAAGGCTGCGTGATCGCTGGTTTCGCCATGGGTGCGCATACGGCTTACATCTATGTTCGTGGCGAATATATGCGCGAGCGCGAAGCGCTTCAGGCAGCCATCGATGAATGCTACGATGCAGGCCTGCTAGGCGGGAACAACAAGAACGGCTGGGATTTCGACATCTACGTCCATCACGGTGCAGGTGCCTATATCTGCGGCGAAGAGACGGCATTGCTTGAAAGCCTCGAAGGCAAGAAGGGCCAGCCGCGCCTCAAGCCGCCGTTCCCGGCTAATATGGGCCTTTATGGTTGCCCCACGACCGTCAACAACGTTGAGTCCATCGCCGTTGCGCCGACCATTCTGCGTCGCGGCGCGGCCTGGTTCTCGTCGATTGGCCGTCCGAACAACGTCGGCACCAAGCTGTTCATGGTCTCCGGCCATGTTGAGCGTCCCTGCACGTTCGAAGACGCGCTCGGTCTGTCCTTCCGCGAACTGATTGAACACCACTGCGGTGGCATCCGTGGCGGCTGGGACAATCTGCTTGGCGTCATCCCCGGCGGCGCATCCTGCCCCATCGTGCGCGGTGAGGACATGAAGGACGCGATCATGGACTTCGACGGCATGCGCGAAGTGAAGTCTTCCTTCGGCACCGGCGGCATGATCGTCATGGACAAGTCCACCGACGTCATCAAGGCGATTGCCCGCATCGCGGCCTTCTTCAAGCACGAAAGCTGCGGCCAGTGCACGCCATGCCGCGAAGGCACGGGCTGGATGTGGCGCGTGCTGGAGCGTATGGTCAAGGGCAATGCGCAGAAGCGCGAGATCGACATGCTGTTCGAAGTGACGAAACAGATCGAAGGCCACACCATCTGCGCGCTCGGCGATGCTGCCGCATGGCCGGTACAGGCGCTGATCCGCAATTTCCGTCCGGAAATCGAAAAGCGCATCGACCAATATACCTACAGGGCCATGGATGATGGCGCTGTTCTGGAAGCCGCTGAATAAGCGTTGAGGCTTCGGGCGAAGCCGGAGAATTTCCGGTCTCGCGACACCATGAAGCGCCTGGCTGTTAATTGCCGGGTGCGATTAAGGATTTGTTGCGGACCGTGTGAGACACGGGACGAACAGGCAACAGGACGTAAGTAGGACCATGGCAAAGCTCAAGGTTGACGGTAAAGAGATCGAGGTTCCGGATCATTTCACGCTGTTGCAGGCGTGTGAGGAGGCTGGCGCCGAAGTTCCGCGCTTTTGTTTTCATGAGCGCTTGTCGGTCGCGGGTAACTGCCGCATGTGTCTCATCGAGGTGAAGGGCGGACCGCCTAAGCCGGCCGCTTCCTGCGCCATGGGCGTGCGCGATGTTCGCGGCGGCCCGAACGGCGAATTGCCTGAGGTCTTCACCAACACGCCGATGGTCAAGAAGGCCCGCGAAGGCGTGATGGAATTCCTGCTCATCAACCACCCGCTGGATTGCCCGATCTGCGACCAGGGCGGCGAATGCGACCTGCAGGACCAGGCGATGGCCTTCGGTATCGCTGGTTCGCGTTACGCGGAAAACAAACGCGCGGTCGAAGACAAATATATCGGGCCGCTCGTCAAGACGGTCATGAACCGTTGCATCCACTGCACACGCTGCGTCCGTTTCACCACGGAAGTGGCCGGCATTGCCGAACTCGGCCTCATCGGCCGTGGCGAAGATGCCGAAATCACCACCTATCTCGAGCAGGCGATGACATCAGAGCTTCAGGGCAACGTCGTTGATCTCTGCCCGGTCGGCGCGCTCACCTCCAAGCCCTTCGCCTTCACCGCCCGCCCGTGGGAACTGAACAAGACCGAAACCATCGACGTGATGGACGCTCTCGGTTCGGCCATCCGCGTCGATACCCGCGGCCGCGAAGTCATGCGCGTCATGCCGCGTGTCAACGAGGCGATCAACGAAGAGTGGATCTCCGACAAGAGCCGCTTCATCTGGGACGGCCTGAAGACGCAGCGCCTTGACCGGCCTTACGTCCGCAAGGATGGTCGCCTTCAGCCCGCAACCTGGGGCGAAGCATTCGGCGCGATCAAGCAGGCTGTTGCCGCAACGTCCGGCAACAAGATCGGTGCGATCGCCGGCGATTTGTCGTCCGTCGAAGAAATGTTCGCGCTGAAGTCGCTTCTCGCTTCGCTCGGCTCGGCCAATGTGGATTGCCGCCAGGACGGTGCAGCGCTTGACCCGTCGCTCGGCCGCGCCAGCTATCTGTTCAATACCACCATCGAAGGTATCGAACAGGCCGACGCCTTGCTGATCGTTGGTTCCAACCCGCGTTACGAAGCGGCTGTCCTCAACGCCCGCATTCGCAAGCGCTGGCGTCGTGGCGGCTTCCCGATCGGTGTGATCGGCGAAGCCGGTGAGCTGCGTTACAATTACGAATATCTCGGTTCGGGTGCTGAAACGCTCTCCGATCTGGCCAATGGTTCGCACAGCTTCATCGAGAAGCTGAAGTCTGCCAAGAATCCGCTGATCATCGTTGGTCAGGGCGCTTTGTCCCGCGCTGATGGCGCTGCCGTTCTTGCGGCTGCTGCCAAGCTCGCGACCTCGGTCGGCGCTGTCACCGAAGAGTGGAACGGCTTCTCGGTGCTGCACACTGCCGCTGCCCGCGTTGGCGGTCTCGATATCGGCTTCGTGCCGGGCGAGGGCGGTGTTGCCGCAGCCGACATGGTCGCCTCAATGGATGTTCTCTTCCTGCTCGGCGCCGATGAACTCGACCTGTCGAACAAGGGCGCGAAGTTCACCGTCTATATCGGCAGCCATGGCGATCAAGGCGCGATGAATGCCGACGTTATCCTTCCGGGTGCGGCCTATACCGAAAAATCCGGTATATGGGTCAACACCGAAGGCCGTGTGCAGGTTGGCAACCGTGCCGGCTTCGCACCGGGCGAGGCCCGTGAAGACTGGGCGATCCTGCGTGCGCTGTCCGACGTCCTCGGCAAGAAACTGCCCTTCGATTCGCTGTCTGCACTGCGCGGCCAACTCTACGTCGCGCATCCGCATCTGGCGGAAACCGACGAGATCGTTGCCGGCAAGGCTTCCGATATCGAGGCTCTGGCTGCTAAATCCGGCTCGTTCGTGAAGTCGGCGTTTGCTTCGCCGGTAAAAGACTTTTATTTGACGAACCCGATTGCGCGCGCCTCTGCCGTCATGGCCGAGTGCTCCGCATTGGCCCGCAACAATTTCCAGGCTGCGGCAGAGTAAGGGTAGGGGATTATGGAATCGTTTTTCTGGAGCTACGTCTGGCCCGCGCTGATCATGGTCGGCCAGTCCCTGCTGCTTCTTGTCGTTCTTCTGGTGTCGATCGCGTTTCTGCTTCTTGCCGACCGTAAGGTCTGGGCGGCGGTTCAGCTGCGCCGTGGTCCGAACGTCGTTGGTCCGTTTGGTCTGTTCCAGTCCTTCGCCGACCTTCTGAAGTTCATCCTGAAAGAGCCCGTCATTCCAGCCGGCGCGAACAAGGCGGTCTTTCTTCTGGCGCCGCTTGTTGCCGTGACGCTGGCGCTTGCCACCTACGCGGTCATTCCTTTTGCGGATGGCTGGGTTGTCGCCAATATCAATGTCGGCATTCTCTACATCTTCGCGATCTCGTCGCTTGAAGTGTATGGCATCATCATGGGTGGCTGGGCTTCGAACTCGAAATATCCTTTCCTTGGCGCGTTGCGTTCTGCCGCGCAGATGGTGTCTTACGAAGTCTCGATCGGTCTCGTTATCGTCACCGTTCTGCTCTGCGTCGGCTCGCTGAATCTTACGGATATCGTTCTGGCGCAGCGTACCGGCCTCGGCACCATGCTCGGCCTGCCCGCCTCGTTCCTTGACTGGCACTGGCTGTCGCTGTTCCCGATGTTCATCGTGTTCTTCATCTCGGGCCTTGCCGAAACCAACCGTCCTCCCTTCGACCTTCCGGAAGCGGAATCGGAACTGGTTGCCGGTCACATGGTGGAATATGGCTCCACGCCCTACATGATGTTCATGCTCGGTGAATATGCCGCAATCGTGCTGATCTGCTGCCTCACCACCATTCTCTTCCTTGGCGGCTGGCTGCCGATCGTGGATGTATGGTTCCTGAACTGGGTGCCTGGTATCATCTGGTTCGCGCTGAAGGGTTGCATGGTCTTCTTCATGATCGCGCTCACCAAGGCCTTCGTTCCGCGTTACCGTTACGACCAGCTCATGCGCCTTGGCTGGAAGGTTTTCCTGCCGCTGTCGCTCGCCATGGTCGTTATCGTTGCATTCGTATTGAAGCTGACGGGGTGGGCCGGTTGATGTCCAAACTCCTCGCTCAAAGATCTGGAGACTGAGATGGCAAGCCTCTCCCAAGCCGTCAACTCGCTGTTCCTCAAGGAATTCGTCGGCGCGATCTTCCTGACGATGCGTCACTTCTTCAAGCAGAAGGCGACGATCAATTATCCTTTCGAAAAGGGTCCGGTCTCGCCGCGCTTCCGTGGCGAACATGCGCTGCGCCGTTATCCGAACGGGGAAGAACGCTGCATCGCCTGCAAGCTGTGTGAAGCGATCTGTCCTGCTCAGGCGATCACCATCGAAGCCGGCCCGCGTCGCAACGACGGCACGCGCCGCACGGTTCGTTACGATATCGACATGGTGAAGTGCATCTATTGCGGCTTCTGCCAGGAAGCCTGCCCGGTCGATGCCATCGTCGAGGGCCCGAACTTCGAATTCGCGACGGAAACCCGCGAAGAGCTTTATTTCGACAAGCAGAAGCTTCTCGACAATGGCGACCGCTGGGAGCGTGAAATCGCGCGCAACCTCGCACTGGATGCACCTTACCGTTAAGGTGCAACCGTCTTTCCGGGGGCAATCCCGGAGAGCGATGAAAAGTAAAATGCCTGCGCGGTTTTCGCCGGCGGGGACGAAACGGGCGAGGGGGCGTTAAGCCCTCTTCTCCCGATGAGGACAAGAAGGCACCAAGATGGGTCTGCACGCTGTATTCTTTTATATATTCGCTTTCGTCGCCGTGGCGTCTGCGTTCATGGTCATCGCCTCGAAGAACCCCGTTCATTCGGTGCTCTTCCTGATTTTGACCTTTTTCAACGCAGCCGCGCTGTTCCTGCTGACGGGGGCCGAGTTCCTCGCCATGATCCTGCTGGTGGTTTATGTCGGCGCGGTGGCGGTGCTGTTCCTCTTTGTCGTCATGATGCTGGACGTGGATTTCGCCGAACTGCGCTCCGGTGTGCTGCAATATGCTCCTGTTGGCGCACTGATCGGCGTCATCCTGGCGGCGGAACTGATCGTTGTGGTTGGTGGCAGCATGCTGAACCCGATCGCGGCAAAGTCCATCACCATGCCCATCCCGCCTGTGGCCGAACGCACCAATACGGCGGCACTCGGTGACGTGCTCTATACCAATTACGTCTACTTCTTCCAGCTCGCCGGTCTCGTGCTGCTGGTGGCCATGATCGGCGCCATCGTGCTGACGCTGCGTCATCGCACCGACATCAAGCGACAGGACATCTCCACGCAGGTTGGTCGCGACCCGAAGACCGCCGTTACCACGGTCAAGGTCAAGCCGGGCCAGGGCATCTGAAGGCGAACGGATCCAAGGAAAAAGAATATGGAAATCGGTCTTTCCCACTACCTGACGGTCAGCGCCATCCTCTTCACGATCGGCGTCTTCGGCATCTTCCTCAACCGGAAGAACGTCATCGTCATCCTCATGTCGATCGAGCTTATCCTGCTTGCGGTCAACCTTAACATGGTGGCGTTTTCGTCGTTCCTGAACGATATCGTCGGCCAGGTCTTCGCATTGTTCATCCTGACCGTTGCTGCTGCCGAAGCGGCCATTGGTCTTGCAATACTCGTTGTCTTCTACCGCAACCGCGGATCGATCGCCGTCGAAGACGTCAATATGATGAAGGGCTGATAAGGCTATGATCTACAAGGCTATCGTCTTTCTTCCACTGATCGGCTTCCTGATCGCCGGCCTGTTCGGCCGGTCCATCGGCGCCAAGGCTTCGGAATATGTCACCACCGGTCTGATGATCGTGGTCGCCATCCTGTCGTGGATCGTGTTCTTCAACGTCGCGCTTGCCCATGGCGAGCCGGGCGAGGTGATCAAGGTCACCGTGCTGCGCTGGATCCAGTCCGGCGGCATCGATGTCGAATGGGCGTTCCGCATCGATACGCTGACGGCCGTCATGTTCGTCGTCGTCAACACCGTCTCGACCCTCGTGCACCTGTATTCGATCGGATACATGCACCACGATCCGCATCGTCCGCGCTTCTTTGCCTATCTGTCGCTCTTCACCTTCGCCATGCTGATGCTGGTGACCTCGGACAACCTGCTGCAGATGTTCTTCGGCTGGGAAGGCGTGGGTCTGGCGTCCTATCTTCTGATCGGCTTCTGGTTCAAGAAGCCGTCCGCATCGGCTGCCGCCATGAAGGCCTTCATCGTCAACCGCGTCGGTGACTTCGGCTTCATTCTCGGCATTGGTGGCGTGTTCGTGCTGTTCGGCTCGATCAATTTCGAAACGATCTTCGCGGCTGCGGCAACCTATCTGCCGGCCGAAGGCGCTGCCTCGACGGAAACCGTCATCAACCTGTTCGGCATGCATCTGGATAAGGCCAATGCGATGACAGGCGTCTGCCTGCTGCTCTTCATGGGCGCCATGGGTAAGTCGGCGCAGTTCCTGCTGCACACCTGGCTGCCGGACGCGATGGAAGGCCCGACACCGGTGTCTGCCCTCATTCACGCCGCAACCATGGTCACCGCCGGCGTCTTCCTCGTCGCCCGCATGTCGCCGCTGTTCGAACTGTCGCATGATGCGCTCACCGTCGTAACGCTGATCGGCGCGATCACCGCTTTCTTCGCGGCAACCGTCGGCCTCGTACAGAACGACATCAAGCGCGTTATCGCCTATTCGACCTGCTCGCAGCTCGGTTACATGTTCGTGGCGCTTGGCGTCGGTGCTTATGGTGCCGCTGTGTTCCACCTCTTCACGCACGCCTTCTTCAAGGCTCTCCTGTTCTTGTGCGCCGGCTCGGTCATCCATGCCGTCGATGGCGAGCAGGACATGCGTTACATGGGCGGTCTGCGCAAGCATATCCCCATCACCTTCTGGACGATGACTGTCGGCACGCTGGCACTGACCGGCGTCGGTATTCCGGGCACGATGATCGGTTTTGCCGGCTTCTTCTCCAAGGACGTCATCATCGAATCCGCTTATGCCTCGCATTCGGTTCTGTCCGGTTTCGCCTTCACGCTGCTGGTTATCGCCGCGCTGTTCACCAGCTTCTACTCCTGGCGTCTGGCCTTCATGACCTTCTTCGGCAAGCCGCGCGCTTCCGCCGACGTCATGCACCATGTGCATGAATCGCCGATGGTCATGCTGATCCCGCTCTTCATCCTCACCGTTGGTGCGATCTTCGCCGGTGTCGCCTTCGAAGGTTATTTCTTCGGCCACGAATATGCCGAATTCTGGAAGGGCGCTCTCTTTACGCTCCCGGAAAACGAGATCCTCGAAGAGTTCCACCACGTTCCGCTGTGGGTGAAGTGGAGCCCGTTCGTCGCTATGGCGCTTGGTTTCGTGACCGCATGGTACATGTACATCAAGTCGCCGGAGACGCCGAAGCGTCTGGCCGAGACCCATCGTGGTCTCTACCAGTTCCTTCTCAACAAGTGGTATTTCGACGAACTCTATGACTTCCTCTTCGTTCGTTCCGCAAAGGCGCTCGGCCGCTTCCTGTGGAAGAAGGGCGACGTCGCCGTCATCGACCACTATGGACCGAACGGCATTGCAGCGCGTGTGGTTGACGTGACCAACCGCATGGTCCGTCTGCAATCCGGTTACCTCTATCACTATGCCTTTGCGATGCTGATCGGCATCGCGGCGCTTGTCACCTGGATGATGCTCGGGAGTGCCCTCTGATGACCGATTGGCCCATTCTTTCAACGGTCACCTTTCTGCCGCTCGTCGGCGTGGTGCTCCTGCTTCTGACGAATGAGAACGGCCCCTATGGTCGCCGCAACATTCTCAACGTCTCGCTGCTGACGACGGTCTTCACCTTCATCGTGTCGCTGTTCATCTGGATAGGTTTCGACAATTCGAACCCCGGCTTCCAGATGGTCGAGAAGCATCAGTGGTTCGGTAACATCGCCGCCTATCATCTTGGCGTCGACGGCATCTCCATGCTGTTCGTTATCCTCACCACTTTCCTCATGCCGTTCTGCGTGCTGGCAAGCTGGGATTCGATCGAAAAGCGCATCAAGGAATACATGATCGCCTTCCTGCTGCTGGAAGTCGTCATGATCGGCGTTTTCGTGGCGCTGGATACGGTTCTCTTCTACGTCTTCTTCGAAGCGACGCTGATTCCGATGTTCATCATCATCGGTGTCTGGGGCGGCAAGGATCGCGTTTACGCGTCCTACAAGTTCTTCCTCTACACGCTGCTCGGCTCGGTTCTGACCATGCTCGCCATCATGGCCATGTATTGGCAGGCCGGCACGACCGATATGACGGAACTGCTGAAATACGGCTTCCCGGCTGGCATGCAGACCTGGCTGTGGCTTGCTTGTTTCGCCGCCTTCTCGGTCAAAATGCCGATGTGGCCGGTGCACACCTGGCTGCCGGATGCCCACGTTCAGGCCCCGACCGCAGGTTCGGTCATTCTGGCTGGCGTCATGCTGAAGCTCGGCGGTTACGGTTTCATCCGCTTCTCGCTGTCGATGTTCCCCTTAGCGTCGGATTATTTCGCACCCTTCGTCTTCACGCTGTCGGTTCTCGCCATCATCTACACCTCGCTGGTGGCGATGATGCAGGACGACATCAAGAAGCTGATCGCCTATTCCTCCGTTGCTCACATGGGTTACGTCACCATGGGCATCTTCGCCGCCAACGTTCAGGGCGTGCAGGGCGCAATCTTCCAGATGCTGTCGCACGGTATCGTGTCGGGCGCGCTCTTCCTCTGCGTCGGCGTCGTTTACGACCGTCTCCATACCCGCGAAATCGCGGCCTATGGCGGCCTCGTCAACAACATGCCGAAATATGCCGTGGCCTTCATGATCTTCACCATGGCCAATGTCGGTCTGCCCGGCACCTCCGGCTTCATCGGTGAATTCCTCACGCTCATCGGTGTCTTCCGCGCCAACACGCTGGTCGCACTCTTTGCCGCCACCGGCGTCATCCTCTCGGCCGCCTATGCGCTGTGGCTTTACCGCCGCGTGATCTTCGGCGCGCTTGAGAAGGAAAGCCTGAAGAGCCTGCTCGATCTGTCGACCCGCGAGAAGGTCATCCTTTATCCGCTGGTCGTGCTGACGATCTTCTTCGGTGTCTATCCGGCACCGGTGTTCGATGCGACAGCCGCATCGGTCGATCTTCTGGTAAACAACTATTCGGCTGCACTGCAGGCGGCGCAAAATGTTGCGCTCTCTATGAATTGACGACAGGACCCGTTGGACATGACCGCTGAAATCCTTTTTGCCAGTCTGCACATTGCGACGCCCGAGCTGATCCTTGCGGTCGGCGCGCTGGCGCTGCTCATGATTGGCGTCTTCTCGGGCGACAAGTCGACAACGACGGTCACCGGCCTTGCCGTTGCCCTCCTGCTCGTCGTCGGTCTCTGGATCATCTTTACCCCCGCATCGGGCGTGGCTTTCGGCGGTGTCTACATCGCCGATGCCTTCGGTAACTTCATGAAGGTGCTGGCGCTGATCGGCTCCATCACCGCCATGATCCTTGCCGTCGGCCAAGGGCGCTTCGAGCCGATCGGCCGTTTCGAATATCCGGTGCTGCTGGTTCTCGCGACGCTTGGCATCCTGCTGATGATCTCGGCCAATAACCTGATCTCGCTCTACATGGCGCTGGAACTGCAGTCGTTGGCGCTCTACGTCGTCTGCGCCATCAACCGCGAAAGCCTGCGCTCCACGGAAGCCGGCCTGAAGTATTTCGTTCTCGGCGCACTGTCCTCGGGCATGCTGCTTTACGGCATGTCGTTGGTCTACGGTTTCACCGGGAATACCGGCTTTACCGAAATCGCCCAGGTACTGGCCTCGGAAACCCGTTCGCTCGGCCTCGTTTTCGGTCTGGTTTTCGTGCTGGCCGGTCTTGCGTTCAAGATTTCCGCCGTTCCGTTCCACATGTGGACGCCGGACGTTTATGAAGGCGCTCCGACCCCGGTCACGGCCTTCCTCTCGGCCGCGCCGAAGATCGGCGCCATGGCGATCCTCGTTCGCATTGTCATCGAAGCGTTCCAGCCCGTCTTCGCCGACTGGCAGCAGATCGTCGTCTTCATCTCCATCGCGTCCATGCTGCTTGGTTCGTTTGCCGCAATCGGCCAGAAGAACATCAAGCGCCTGATGGCCTATTCCTCCATCGGTCATATGGGTTATGCGCTGGTCGGCCTTGCTGCTGGCACGCAGGCGGGTGTTGCTGGCGTTATCCTGTACATGGCCGTCTACATGGTCATGACTCTTGGCACCTTCGCCTGCATCCTCGCCATGCGCCGCAAGGAAATCGGCAATGTCGAGAATGTCGAAGATCTCGCCGGTCTTTCGTCTTCCAATCCCTTCATGGCGGTTGTGCTGACGATTCTGATGTTCTCGCTCGCTGGCATTCCGCCGCTCGCCGGCTTCTTCGGCAAGTACTACGTGTTCCTCGCCGCCATCGAAGCGAAGCTTTATCCGCTCGCCATCATCGGTGTGATCGGCTCGGTTGTCGGCGCTTACTATTACATCCGCGTCGTCAAGGTCATGTGGTTCGATGAAGCCAAGGACAAGTTCGAGCGTCCGTCGGGCGAATTGAAGGTGGTTTACGCGCTTTCGGCTCTCTTTACCGTCGCCTTCATCGTCTTCGGCGGTGCGCTTGGCAACGCGGTTACTGCTGCGGCAAAGACCTTCTTTTGAGCAGTACACGAAGGCATACGGGCCGGATGTCCATCGATGATATCAGGCACGAGGCGATGTCGGAAACGCCATCGACCAATCTGGAATGTTTCGCCCGGGCACGGGCGGGGGATGGCGGCAACCTGTGGGTTACCGCCGTCCGCCAGACCGGCGGCCGGGGCCGCCGAGGCCGGCCCTGGGTCTCAGAGCCCGGCAATCTCTACGCTTCTCTTCTTCTGATCGATCCCGCGCCGATGGAGCGCATCGGCTCTCTGCCGCTCGCTTTTGCGCTGGCGGTTTATCGCGCCATTCGCGCGGTGCTGCCGCCGGGCGGCGAAGCGCTTGAAATCAAATGGCCGAACGATGTGCTGATCGGCCGCCGCAAGACCTGCGGCATTTTGATGGAAGCGGAGCTTTTGCCTGACGGGCGGCGCGCCATCGTCATCGGCATTGGTATCAATATCGCCCATAAGCCCGACAATCCGCTTTATCCCGTCACGATGCTATCGGAACATGGTGCATCCTGCTCGCCCGAGGAACTGTTCGCCCATCTCTTCCGTGAGACGACCGAGGTTCTGCGCGAATGGGACGAGGGCAGGGGCGTATCCGGCATCATCGCCAGCTGGCGGGCAGCGGCCTGCGGCATTGGCGAACATATCACCGTCAATTTCCCTGATCGTTCGATCGGTGGGCGTTTTGTCGGAATTGATGATAATGGTTATCTGCTGCTGGATGTGGACGAGGGCGCAAGACGCTCCATCGCCGCCGGCGACGTCTTTTTCGGATGAGGCGAACGGTGCGGGAAAAAAATCCGCGCCGAACCCTATCCCAGAGGTTGGAGCTTTCCTGCGGCTCATGAAATGCAGGGCGACAAACCGGCTCCGCATCGGCCCGGTCGATCAGATAGTTCAACAGGTCCGATGCTGATAGCAGCGGCATGGCGCGGCGTGATGCCGTCCGGCGCGCGTTTTGTGAATGGATAAGAAAAACAATGGCTCAACAGGACGAACTGGTTTTTGTGCCGCTTGGCGGCGTGGGTGAAATCGGGATGAATCTGGCGCTTTACGGCTACGGGCCGGCGAGCAAGCGCGAATGGATCATGGTCGATTGCGGGGTGACCTTCGCCGGCTTGGATTTGCCGGGCGTCGATCTGGTCCTGCCCGATATCAGCTATATCGAGGCGCAGAAGAAAAACCTCAAGGGCATCATCATCACCCACGCCCACGAGGACCACTATGGTGCGCTGAACGATCTCTGGCCCGGCCTTAATGTGCCGGTCTATGCCTCGGCCTTCACCGCCGGCATGCTGGAGGCGAAGCGCGCTTATGAAGGCACCCGCGCCGAAATTCCGATCACACCGTTCAAGGCGGGCGACCGCATCAATGTCGGCCCCTTCGAAATTGAAGCCGTTGGCGTCAACCACTCCATTCCCGAGCCGATGTCACTGGTCATCCGCACGCCGCTCGGCAATGTCATCCACACCGGTGACTGGAAGATCGACGAAGCGCCGTCACTTGGGCCGTTGACGGATGAAGCCCGGTTCCGCGCCATCGGTGAAGAGGGCGTTCTGGCACTGATGTGCGACAGCACCAACTCCGTGCGCGACGGCGTGTCGCCTTCCGAGCATGAGGTTTCGGAAGGCCTGCGCCAGATCATCGAAAATGCCGAGGGACGCGTGGCCGTTACCACCTTCTCCTCCAATGTCGGGCGCATCCGCTCGATCGCGCAGGCGGCTGAGGCTGCCGGTCGTGAAGTGCTGCTGCTCGGCTCGTCTCTGAAGCGTGTCGTCAACGTTTCGCAGGATCTCGGCATCATGGGAGGCATCAAGCCGTTCCTCGCTGAAGATGAATTCGGCTATATTCCGCGTGATCGCGTGGTGCTAATCCTGACCGGCTCGCAGGGCGAACCGCGTGCAGCGCTCGCCAAGCTTTCCCGGGATGAGATGCGCAATGTGGCGCTCGCGTCCGGTGATACGGTGGTGTTCTCGTCACGCGCCATCCCAGGCAACGAAAAGGCGATCATTGATATCAAGAACGGTTTGATCGAACAGGGCGTGCACATCGTCACCGACAATGAGGCGCTGGTACACGTCTCTGGCCATCCGCGCCGTAACGAGCTTCTGAAGATGTATGAATGGACAAAGCCGCAGATCGTCGTGCCCGTCCACGGCGAAGCGGCGCATCTGGTGGCGCAGAAGGAACTGGCCGAGCAGGCTGGCATTTCCCAGGTGCCGAAGGTGCGCAACGGCAACGTTCTGCGCCTCGCACCCGGTCCTGCCGAAGTGATCGATGACGTGCCACACGGCCGCGTCTTCAAGGACGGCAATCTCATCGGTGACATGGACGAGATGGGCATCAGCAACCGCCGCAAGCTCTCCTTTGCGGGCCATGTCTCGGTGAATGTCGTTCTGGACAGCCGCTATGACTTCCTCGGCGATCCCGATGTCGTGCCTTTCGGCCTGCCGGAATTCGATGACGAGGATGAGGCGATGGAGGACACGCTTTATGACGCTGTGCTCGGCGCCGTCGAAAGCATTCCGCGCGCCCGCCGCAAAGATCTGGAATTGCTGCGCGAAGCCGTGCGCCGCGCGGTGCGCGCCGCCGCCAACCAGAGTTGGGGCAAGAAGCCGATCGTGACGGTTTTTGTGACGAAGGTGTAAGCCGGGAAGCAGGAGCTTTCGGGCGATAGTATTATCCGCTCTCCGTCACCCCGGATTAGATCCGGGTCCAGCGCGATCAAGTCCTTGATCGCGTAAAGACTCGTCTCACGGCGCAGACGCGCCGTAGCTGGATGCCGGATCAAGTCCGGCATGACGGAGGAAAGGTCCTCCGCCTTCGTGAGCGACCTCACGGTACCTGCTCAAAGCGCGGTTCTGGTCGTCCTTCCGAGGCTTTTTGCGCTTCTTGCAGAGAAGTGATTCCGGTTTGCGGATGAATGCGATACAAGGGCGCATTGTGCAGGAGGATCACATGCCGCTTCTTTCGCTCTTCGCCGTTTATTTCATCGTCTGGTGGACGGTGCTTTTCATCGTCTTGCCGATTGGTCTGCGCACCCAGGACGATGACGGCGACGTGGCGCTGGGCACGGTTGCCAGCGCCCCATCCAGCTTCAGGGGCGGACGGATCGTCTTGTGGACGACCCTCATTTCGGCCGTGATCTGCGGGATCTGGTACGGTGGAAGCTGGTGGTTCGGCGTGAGCCTCGATGACCTGCCGAGAATTATCCCCGTTTTTGATTGAATGTCGCGGCCGCCACGCGGGTCATCTTGGTGCGTGACCTCTCTCTGCTAGCGAATGAGAGTGCCTGTTAAGGAGGCAACTCGGCGCGGATCTCTCGTGCAAAGCGTCACACGGATGTCACATGTATCGTGCACACACCATCCAAGGTGGTGCATCGACGGTCGGCATTCGCGCAAATGAATGAGCTCAAGAGCGAAACTGGGTTCGAAGCAAAAAAAAACAAGGCCTTTCAGCCTTGTTTTCCAGTTTTCGCGTGATCTGTAACCGTTACCGGGGCAGCGAACGAGCGCGCCTAAGATCTAATCCTCCCAAGACTGACCGCGAAATGACAAGAATTTAAACTTCCTGCCTCTTTTGTAAGCTAAAGCTAGCTCAAAGCCCCATGCTTGTCATCTTATTTTTTGCATATTTGTTACAGTCGGCAAAAAATTCCCTGTGGTGCATTATGTCGCACCCAAGCAAGAATAATATTCCGGCCAAAGCGTTTTGACGAGAATTAGCTATCGCGAAAATACCTTGAAATCGCCTTTATCGCTCTTTTCATGGCGGGTTTTCATCCGGGCCGGAAACGGCTATATCCGGCGCCAATATCCCTCTATTCGGGGCGATTCCCGCGCTTCACGCGCGGTCGTCCGCATCAATGGAAGCCGTCATGCGTCTTAGCCGTTATTTCCTGCCCATCCTGAAGGAAAACCCCAAGGAAGCCGAGATTGTGTCTCACCGCCTCATGCTGCGTGCCGGCATGATCCGGCAGCAATCGGCTGGCATCTATTCCTGGCTGCCACTCGGCAAACGCGTGCTCGATAAGGTCAACAAGATCATCCGCGAGGAGCAGAACCGCTCCGGCGCCATCGAGCTCTTGATGCCCACCCTGCAGTCGGCAGAGCTGTGGCAGGAAAGCGGCCGTTATGACGATTACGGCAAGGAAATGCTGCGCATCAAGGACCGCCAGGATCGCCAGATGCTCTATGGCCCCACCAACGAGGAGATGATCACCGACATCTTCCGTTCGTACGTGAAGTCCTACAAGAACCTGCCGCTGAACCTCTACCATATTCAGCTGAAGTTCCGCGACGAGGTGCGTCCTCGCTTCGGCACCATGCGCTCGCGCGAATTCCTGATGAAGGACGCTTATTCCTTCGACCTTACGAAGGAAGACGCGATCCATTCCTACAACAAGATGTTCGTGGCGTACCTGCGCACATTCGAACGGCTTGGTCTGCGCGCCATTCCCATGCGCGCCGATACCGGCCCGATCGGCGGCAATCACAGCCACGAGTTCATCATTCTGGCCGACACCGGCGAATCCGAGGTCTTCTGCCACAAGAGCTTCCTGGACCGCGCCATTCCCGCTGAAAGCACTGACTTCGACGATGTCGAAGCATTGCAGGGCGTGTTCGACGAATGGACGGCTGATTACGCCGCCACCTCTGAAATGCATGACGAAGCCGCCTATGACGCGATTCCTGAGGGCGAACGCCTTTCGGCACGCGGCATTGAGGTCGGCCACATCTTCTATTTTGGCACGAAATATTCCGAGCCGATGGGCGCAAAAGTGCAGGGCAAGGACGGAAAAGAACACCCTGTCCACATGGGTTCCTACGGCATCGGACCGACACGCCTTGTTCCCGCCATCATTGAAGCATCGCATGACGAGGACGGAATCATCTGGCCGGCTTCGGTCGCTCCTTTCGACGTCGTGATCATCAACATGAAGGCTGGAGACGCGGCCTGCGATGCAGCTTGCGAAAAGCTGTATTACCAGCTCTCCAACGCCGGCAAGGATGTTCTCTACGACGATACGGACGACCGTGCGGGCCAGAAATTCGCCACGGCCGATCTGATTGGCGTGCCGCTGCAGATCATCGTCGGCCCGCGTTCGGTCGCGAATGGCGAAGTCGAAGTGAAGGATCGCAAGACCGGCGAGCGGGAAACCGTCACCGTCGAGGCGGCAATGAACAGGGTGCTGGCCTGAGCGCAAGCGCTAGCCGGAGCGGACCAGTTGATGGTCGCTCCGCTTTTGCATCGCCGATGCCAAGGAAATACAGGGCGGGTTTTGGAAAAGCCGGCCTTGCAGTTTGAAATCAGGGAGACGACATGGCACAAGCCGAGGCTGAAAAGGGTGCGGCTGTTTCCGCCGGGGTAAAGACCGCCCGGCCGTTTTCCGCTTTTGAACGGATGGTGGCCTGGCGCTACCTGCGGTCACGGCGCAAGGAAGCCTTCATTTCCGTCATTGCCGGTTTCTCCTTTGTCGGCATTATGCTGGGCGTAGCGACGCTCATCATCGTCATGGCCGTCATGAACGGTTTCCGCACGGAGCTGATCTCCCGCATTCTCGGCATCAACGGCCACATGATCGTGCAGCCGATCGATCAGCCTTTCAATAATTATGACGAGTTGGCGAAGAAGTTCGCCGCCGTTCCCGGCGTCACCATGGCCTTGCCGCTGGTGGAGGGACAGACGCTCGCCTCCGGCCGCGGCGGTGCGGGCTCCGGCGCTCTGGTCCGCGGTGTGCGCCAGGAGGATATCGACAAGGTCAAGGAGGTCGCCACCAACATCAAGACCGGCGATCTCGTTGGCTTCATGGCAGGTGACGGCGTCCTCGTCGGTTCCAGGCTTGCATCGCAATTGGGTGTCACGGCTGGCGACGATATCACCCTCATATCACCGGAAGGTGACGTGACCCCGATGGGGGTTAATCCGCGCGTCAAATCCTACAAGATCTCCGGTGTCTTCGAGATCGGCATGTCCGAATACGACGCCTCGATGATCTATATGCCGCTCTCGGAGGCGCAGCTTTATTTCAACGCTGACGGAGTCGTGCAGTCCATCGAGCTCTATGTCAGCCGCCCGGATGACGTTGACGGCATCCGCCCGCTGGTGGAACAGGCGGCTGAAAGGCAGGTCTACATCACCGACTGGCGGCAGCGGAACCAGACCTTTTTCTCCGCCCTGCAGGTGGAGCGGAACGTGATGTTCATGATCCTGACGCTCATCGTCCTGGTCGCGGCGCTCAACATCATTTCCGGCCTGATCATGCTGGTAAAGGACAAGGGCAGTGATGTCGCCATTCTACGCACCATGGGCGCAAGCTCAGGTGCCGTGATGCGCATCTTTTTCATGACAGGAGCGGCGATCGGCACGGTCGGTACCTTCGCTGGCGTGGCGCTTGGTGTCCTCGTGTGTCTCAATGTCGAATCCATCCGGCAGTTCTTCTCCTGGATTTCGGGCACGGTGCTGTTTGATCCGCAGCTCTATTTCCTCAGCCAGCTTCCGGCCGAAATGGATATTAGTGAGACCATCACGGTCGTCATCATGGCTCTGACGCTCTCTTTCCTGGCAACGATCTTCCCGGCCTGGCGTGCTTCCAAGCTCGATCCGGTTCAGGCCCTGCGTTACGAATAAGGACCGCTTCGCAATATGGCAAAAAAAACAGTGCTGCGGCTTACCGGTGTCGAAAGAACCTATGGTCAGGGCGAGACATCGCTTTCCATCCTGCGCAAGGCGGATTTCCAGTTAAAGAGCGGTGAGATGGTGGCGTTGGTCGCCCCCTCCGGCACCGGAAAATCGACTTTGCTGCATCTCGCCGGGCTTCTCGAACATCCAGACGCCGGCGAAGTTTATATCAACGACGCGCCGTGTAACGGCCTGCCGGATGAGACGCGCACGGCGATCCGCCGCAGTGACATCGGCTTCGTTTATCAGTTCCACCATCTCCTGCCAGAGTTTTCAGCAGTTGAGAACGTGATGATGCCGCAGCTCATTGCTGGCCTCACGCAGGCAGAGGCCCGCAAGCGCGCGAGTGCGTTGCTGGATTACATGCGGGTAGGACACCGCGGAGAACACCGGCCGGCCGAGCTTTCCGGCGGTGAACAGCAGCGTGTCGCCATTGCCCGCGCGGTCGCCAACGCGCCCCTCCTGCTTCTGGCTGATGAACCGACCGGCAATCTCGATCCGGAAACGGCATCCTATGTCTTCGACGCGCTGGAGGCGCTGGTGCGACAGTCGGGCCTCGCCGCACTCATCGCCACCCATAATCACGAGCTTGCCGGCCGTATGGACCGGCGTGTGACGCTCGCCGAAGGAAAGATCGTCGACTTCTGACCCTGACCGGCAGGGCAGCATCTGTCTCTCAGCATTCCGAACGCAATGGCGGACCGTCATCTGGGCGCCGAGACAATGCCATAGCAAACCGCTGGGTTGCTGGCCTGGGTGATGTCGGCGTCGCGATGCAAGGATAAGCGTCCTTACTACATGATTTTTTTTGAACCCGGAGGTTTTGCCCCCTCCGGGTTTTTTGCTTTGGAGTCAGCGACTTGTTTGGCTGCTCGCGGGAACCCGCGGCGATTCTCCTGCATTGGCAAGAGGAACATCGACAGAACCCTGTTGACAAACGAACAGAATGAGAACAAAGTTAGAACATAACGAGTAAGGAGAGACCAATGACTGATTTCATCCGTGACGTTGCCGCTTTCACCTCCATCGCTGTCTTCGTTGCCAGCTTTTCGGTGATCCTCACCGCCCTGTGAAGAAGACACCGGCGCAGAAGCCTGTATGGACACCGCAAGGCGGTGGACATTGAGCGCCGGAAATCGGAAAATCGCCCCCGTGATTCAGAATGACAGGATGATGATATGGGCGATATGGTTGTGCATGGAGAGAGCTCTGGCGACACCGTGAACACTCCCGGTTTCGTCCACCTTCGGGTGCACTCCGCTTATTCCCTTCTTGAGGGGGCTTTGCCGCTCAAGAAAATAATGGCCAAGGCCGTCGCAGACGGTCAACCGGCCATTGCCATCACTGATACCAATAACCTTTTTGTGGCGCTGGAATTTTCCGAAAAGGCCCGCGACGAGGGATTGCAGCCGATCATTGGCTGCCAGCTGTCCATCGACATGCAGGATGCGGCGGATGACCGCCGCAGCCATAATAGCCATCTGCAGAAACTTCCCGCTATCGTCCTCCTCGCCGCCAATGCGGAAGGATACGAGCGTCTGGTCGATCTCGTCAGTCGCGCTTATCTCGACGGCGAGGGCAGTGGTCACGCCGTGCATATAACCCGCGCGTGGCTGGAAGGAGCTTCCAATGCGGGGCTCATTGCACTGACCGGCGCATCCGGCGGGCCAGTTGATATGGCACTGAAGGACGGCCACGCCGCGCAGGCCAGAGAGAGGCTTCTGGCGCTGAAGTCACTCTTCGGTGACGGCCTCTATATCGAGTTGCAGCGCCAGTCGGGTTACGATCGTTCGCACGAGCGGCGCATGATCGGCCTTGCCTATGAGCACGATATTCCGCTGGTTGCGACCAACGAAGCCTTCTTTCCGTCGAAGGCCGATTATGAGG
Organism: Agrobacterium sp. DE0009; assembly: GCF_007680755.1. Classification (NCBI taxonomy): domain Bacteria; kingdom Pseudomonadati; phylum Pseudomonadota; class Alphaproteobacteria; order Hyphomicrobiales; family Rhizobiaceae; genus Agrobacterium; species Agrobacterium sp. DE0009. The sequence goes on along the minus strand of NZ_VEIU01000001.1, from coordinate 658,804 downwards.
CGCATGATGCGCTGATGGCCGTCGCGCACAATGCTATCGTCTCGGACGACAGCCGCTTCCGGCTGACGCCTGATCACTACCTCAAGAGCCGTGCGGAGATGACGGCGCTGTTTGCCGATCTCCCCGAGGCGCTCGACAACACCGTCGAGATCGCGCTGCGCTGCTCTTACGTACTGAAAAAACGTGGGCCCATCCTGCCGCGTTTCACCGGCGCCAGCGATGATCCGGAGGCGGCCGAGCGCGCCGAGACCGAGGAACTGCGCCGTCAGGCCGTGGAGGGGTTGAATCAGCGCCTTTCTGCCCTCGGCATGGCGCCCGGTTACACGGAACAGGAGTATCGCGACCGCCTCGATTTCGAACTCGGCGTCATCTCGCGCATGAAGTTCCCGGGTTACTTCCTCATCGTTGCAGACTTCATCAAATGGGCGAAACAGCACGATATTCCGGTTGGGCCGGGCCGTGGTTCGGGTGCGGGTTCGCTTGTCGCTTATGCGCTGACGATCACCGACGTCGACCCGTTGCGGTTCTCGCTACTCTTCGAGCGCTTCCTCAATCCCGAACGCGTATCGATGCCCGACTTTGATATCGACTTCTGTCAGGATCGCCGCGAAGAGGTCATACGCTACGTGCAGGCAAAATATGGCCGTGAGCAAGTGGCGCAGATCATCACGTTCGGTTCGCTGCAGGCTCGCGCTGCGCTACGCGATGTCGGCCGCGTGCTGGAAATGCCCTATGGGCAGGTGGACAAGATCTGCAAGCTCGTGCCCAACAATCCGGCCAACCCGACGCCGCTGTCCAAAGCGATTGAGGAAGAGCCACGCCTGCAGGAAGAGGCGGACAAGGAACCGGTGGTCGCCCGCTTGCTGGATATCGCCCAGAAGATCGAAGGGCTTTACCGGCACGCCTCCACCCATGCCGCCGGTATCGTCATTGGTGACCGCCCGCTGTCGAAGCTTGTACCAATGTATCGCGATCCGCGATCCGATATGCCGGTCACGCAGTTCAACATGAAGTGGGTGGAAAGCGCTGGCCTCGTCAAATTCGACTTTCTCGGCCTGAAGACGCTGACGGTCCTGAAAGTCGCCGTCGATTTCGTCGCCAAGCGCGGGATCAAGGTCGATCTTGCGGCAATCCCGCTTGAGGACGTCAAAACCTACGAGATGTTGTCGCGCGGCGAAACCATCGGCGTGTTCCAGGTGGAAAGCGCCGGCATGCGCAAGGCGCTGATCGGCATGCGGCCTGACTGCATCGAGGACATCATCGCGCTGGTGGCGCTCTATCGTCCGGGCCCGATGGAGAACATCCCGGTCTACAACGCGCGCAAGCACGGCGAGGAGGAGCTGGAATCAATCCACCCGACCATCGACCATCTGCTCAAGGAAACGCAGGGCGTTATCGTCTATCAGGAACAGGTGATGCAGATCGCCCAGGTTCTGTCGGGTTATTCGCTTGGGGAAGCCGATCTTCTGCGCCGCGCCATGGGCAAGAAGATCAAGGAGGAAATGGACAAGCAGCGCGAGCGCTTCGTGGACGGTGCGATCAAGAACGGCGTTTCGAAGCCGCAGGCCGACACGATCTTCGATCTTCTCGCGAAATTCGCCAATTACGGCTTCAACAAGAGCCATGCCGCGGCCTACGCCATCGTCTCCTACCAGACCGCCTACATGAAGGCGCATTACCCGGTGGAGTTCCTGGCGGCCTCTATGACGCTCGACATGGCCAACACGGAAAAGCTCAACGATTTCCGTCAGGACGCGGGGCGTCTCGGCATCGAGATCGTCGCACCGTCGGTGCAGACCTCTTTCCGTCAATTCGAGACGGGTGAGAACCGCATCTATTATTCGCTTGCGGCCATCAAGGGTGTGGGCGAGGGCGCGGTAGAGCACATCGTCCAGGTCCGCGGCGACAAGCCATTTACGAGCCTCGAGGATTTCTGCCTGCGCATCGATCCGAAGCAGATCAACCGGCGTGTACTGGAAAGCCTCATCAATGCCGGCGCTTTCGATTGTTTCGGCCGCGACCGTGCAGAATTGATCGGCGGGTTGGACCGGATCATCGGTTATGCGCAGATGGCGCAGAACAACCGCACCATTGGCCAGTCGGACATGTTCGGCTCCGGTGCCGGCAATGGGCCGGAAAAGCTGGTTCTGCCGGCTTTTCAGCCATGGCTCGCCTCGGAAAAGCTGCTGCGCGAATATCAGGTTCTCGGTTTTTACCTGACCGCCCATCCGCTCGATACTTACCGCCCGATTTTGGAGAAGTTGCGAGTGCAGAACTTCGCCGATTTTTCGGCCGCGGTAAAACAGGGCGCGACGGCCGGGCGCCTCGCCGGGACCGTCACCGGCAAGCAGGAGCGCAAAACCCGCACCGGCAACAAGATGGGTATCGTCACCTTCTCGGATGCTTCAGGACAATATGAGGCCGTGCTGTTTTCCGAGGGGCTCGGCCAGTTCCGCGATCTGCTTGAGGTCGGCAAGTCTCTTGTCATCACCGTGCAGGCGGAAGAGCGCCCGGAAGGCATTGGTCTGCGTATTCAGACGGCGCAGTCGCTGGAAGAAAAATCCGTGCAGATGCAGAAGGCGCTGCGTGTCTATGTCCGCGATTCCGGTCCGCTGAAAACGGTGGCGCGCCACCTCAACACCAAGGGTGACGGCTCCGTCTATTTCATCGTCATCAAGGATGAAGGGAGCCGGGAGATCGAGGTGGAGCTGACGGAGAAGTACCGCATCTCACCTGAGATCGCCGCGGCGCTCAGGTCTGCACCGGGAGTGGTCGATGTGGAGCTGGTGTGAGGCACACAGCTCACACAGTGCTCACACTGGCCCTTCTTTTGTGACGGTGATGAAGTCCGTACCGGTCCCTGTCTCCAGCTGGTGACTGATATCGGAGACGGTGATGGAGCTACCGCTCGAAAGCTCCTGCTCGATCCGATTGCGGACATCTGCGGGTATATCGACGCGGCTCAGCACGGCGCTTAACTGATCAAAACCACCGGGGGCTTCGGTCTTCGTGATCCCGAGCCGCTTTTGGGCGGCGGCGGGCAAGTGGTTTTCCAGCGTGACGCCATTCCATTCCGCAGTTCCGGCCGCTCGATCCACGGAGACGGCTTCGAAGAAATGGGTTCCGAGCGCGACTTCTGGGTCCTTGATGTCGATGGCGGCTTCGAATAGCGGCTTGAAATCCTGCCGCACCATGATCTGGCCAGTCGGCGGATGGTCTTCACCGGCGGAGGCGTATAGCGCCGTCACGAAGGCATCGGTCAAAAGCGGGCCGGTTGTTTTGAGACCCTTCCAGCGCTTGAAGCCGTTGATGGCGCTGATTGTCATCTCTCCCGCGTAACCATCCGCCGTGCCGGCGTCGAAGCCGAGACGCGTCAGCACTGTTTGAATATCCATCACCTTTTCCCGCTCCCCACGCCGGGTGATGAGAATGCGCAGCGGCGAGGGGTCTTTCACCTTCGCTGTTGGCTTGAGAGACTGGGTTTTTTCATTAACGGCCACTTCGACTGCGCCCAAGGCCGCATCGAAAGTCGCTGGACGCAACTCGACATCCGAGAGCAGCAGCTTCCCGTCATCGGTATCGTCACGCGGAACAAACAGAGCCGGATGCTGGACGAAGCGCAGCGACACCGGACGGTCGGTGATGATGACATGAACCCCGGTGCGTGTATCACCGAATAGTGACTTGGCGAACTTGGATGGCAACCGCACGCAGCCGTGCGAGGCGGCGTAGTTCGGCACTTTGCCTTCATGCAGTGCAATGCCGGACCAGGTCAGCCGTTGCATGAACGGCATGGGCGCAGCCGAGTAGATATTCGATTCGTGATATTTCCGCTTTTCCAGAATGGAGAAGATGCCGCTCGGCGTCTCATGCCCGGGCTTGCCGGTGGAGACTTTCGAGGTGGCGATGATCTCACCGTTTTCGTAGAGCGCCAGTGATTGATCGCTCTTGGAAACGAGGATCTGCAACGACCGGCTGTCGGCGGCAAGCGCCGGAAACGCAAGAATGCTGGCTGACAGCATGCCAGCCAAGAGACGAAGGCGAAAGGACATGACGCAATACACCACATGCACAAAACTTGCTTCATTCAACCACGGGAAGTTTAATGAAGCTTAAGGACCGGGAGTTTTGGACATCACTAATTTGTGTAAAATCTGAAATATCCACAGCAAGACGTGCGCGGCAGCGTGATGCAACGCTGCAACCGCTATTTGCGGTGTCCAAACGTATAGCCCGTCTCGACGCTGCCCTTGCCGAACTTGTCGCGCAGCTTGTCCATCGCCGCTTCTGCCGCAGCCCGGCGTTCCGCCTGTTTGTCGACGAGATCAGGCGGATCGGCAAGCGCTGCGTCGCGCAGGTCGCTGACGCCAATGCCGATCAGCCGGAATTTCGTGCCGTCGGTTTCTTTTTCGAGCAGCGAGAGACCGGTGCGGAAAATCCGGTCGGCAAGCTGCGTCGGGTCATCCAGTCGGCGATTGCGGGTGCGCAGCCTGAAGTCCGCCGTTTTCATCTTCAGCACCACCGTATGGCCGGAAATACCGCTCTTCTTCAGCCGCCAGGCAACCTTCTCCGAAAGCGAGCGCAGGATTGGGACGAGATCCTCGTGGCGCGAAATGTCGTTGAAAAAAGTGGTTTCCGATGACACGCTTTTGGCCGGATCATTGTCATGCACATGCCGTTCGTCGATGCCGCGGGAGAGCCGGAACAGGCGCTGCCCCATCCCGCCATAACGGCGCATCAGCTCGCTTTCCTCCATTTCCTGCAATTGCGAGATCATGCGAATGCCGTCTGCTTCCAGCGTCGCCGCAAAGGCCTTGCCCACGCCCCAGATCGTCGTGACGGGGCGCGTCGCCAGAAAAGTAAGCGCCTCGGCTTCGCCGATAACGGAAAAGCCGCGTGGCTTTTGCAGGTCGGACGCCACCTTGGCGAGAAATTTGCAATAGGAAAGCCCTGCCGAAACCGTGACCCCGACCTCCTTTTCGACCCTCCGGGCGAATTTCGCCAGAACACGTGCCGGGGGATCGTGATGCAGCTTCTCGGTGCCGGAAAGATCGAGAAAAGCCTCGTCGATGGAGATCGGCTGCACCAGCGGCGTCAACTCCTGCATCATCGCCCGGATTTGCCGCCCGACGCGGCTGTATTTTTCCATATCAGGCTTGATGACGACGGCGTCAGGACAGGCTTCCAGCGCCTTGAACATGGGCATCGCGGAACGTACGCCGTGTATTCGGGCAATATAGCAGGCGGTCGACACCACGCCGCGCTTGCCGCCGCCGATGATCAATGGTTTGTCTGCCAGCTCCGGATTGTCGCGTTTTTCGACGGATGCATAAAACGCGTCGCAGTCGATATGGGCGATACTCAGATCATACAGCTCGGAATGGTAGAGAAGGCGCGGGCTGCCGCATGCGCGGCAACGCCTGACCCCTTCTGGCTGGCCGGCCAGACAGTCACGGCAAAAACCGGGATCATAGTGCTGCGACGTGGACATGAACCGAAAACAAAACCAGAACGTCCCCGACCATACTCCGGCCGTGACAGCGGCTCAAGAGGCCGCCATCTTAATACACGCCTGAATCCAGTCCAGGCCCGGAAAAGTGATGCCAGGCGGCGGCCACCGTTTCGGGTGACGTATTGGTCGCCGCGCAGAATGCCATCAGGTCCGGTTCGTGGCTCATCAGGAAATCGGTGAGACCAGCCAGAAAGCCGGGATCGGTCACTGCCTGGCGCAGCATGTTGGCCTGCAGCCCGCTCAGCGCCAGAAAACGTCCCAGCATATCAGGCTCATTTGCCAGCCAGCCAAGTATGGCGGCGGCTGTTTCTTGCGGATCCTGGGCGGCAGTGCCCTTGTTTTTTGTATCGCGCAGCATTTCTTCCCCGAAGTTACCTTTTTTGAAACCAAATCCCTCTAGCTTTGCGCAACGAATGGACGATGGAATCGGCATCTTGGCAACTTATATGTCTGGATGAAGGTTTCAAAGGGAAACGGGGACTTCTCACATGCCCAAGCAGGTCATGATAGTCGAAGACAACGAGCTGAACATGAAGCTCTTTCGCGACCTGATCGAGGCGTCCGGTTACACGACGATCCAGACGCGTAACGGCATGGAAGCGCTCGATCTCGCCCGCAAGCATCGCCCTGACCTCATCCTCATGGATATTCAGCTTCCGGAAGTCTCCGGGCTGGAAGTGACAAAATGGCTGAAGGAGGACGACGAGCTGCACGTCATCCCGGTTATTGCCGTCACGGCCTTTGCCATGAAGGGTGATGAGGAGCGTATCCGCCAGGGCGGATGTGAGGCCTATGTATCGAAGCCGATTTCCGTTCCGAAATTCATCGAGATCATCAAGACCTATCTGGGCGACGCGTAAGGCGACTGGGGAACGGGAATGACAGCGAGAGTTCTGGTTGTTGACGATATTCCGGCCAATGTGAAGCTTCTGGAAGCCCGTCTTGTGGCGGAATATTTCGACGTTATCACGGCCGAGGATGGATTCAAGGCTCTGGCCATCTGTGACGACGAGCAGGTGGACATCATCCTCCTCGATATCATGATGCCGGGCATGGACGGATTCGAGGTTTGTGAGAAGCTGAAGAGCAATCCGAAGACGGCGCATATCCCCGTTGTGATGGTCACTGCGCTGGATCAGCCCTCGGACCGCGTGCGCGGTCTGAAAGCTGGAGCCGACGATTTCCTGACCAAGCCGGTCAATGACCTGCAGCTTATCGCCCGCGTCAAAAGCCTCGTGCGTCTGAAAGCCGTCAGTGACGAATTGCGGCTGCGCGCCGAGACCGCACGCCAGATCGGCATCGAGGAGATGCTGCGCAGCGATGGCTTGATGCAGACGCCGGGGCGCGTGCTGGTGGCGGATGGCCGCGCCAGCTCGCAGGAGCGGATCGTCCGGGCACTGAAGCCGATCGCCGACGTCGATGCCGTCACGGAGCCACAATCGGCGCTGCTGAAGGCCGCGAGCAATCCATTCGAGCTGGTCATCGTCAATTCCAATTTTGAGGATTACGATCCGCTGCGGCTGTGCTCGCAGCTACGTTCGCTGGAGCGCACCCGCTTCCTGCCATTGCTTCTGGTGGCGGAGCAGGGGGCGGATGACATGGTGGCGCGGGCGCTCGATCTTGGCGTCAATGATTACATCCTCCGGCCGATCGATCCGAATGAACTCGTCGCCCGCACGCTGACGCAGATCAGGCGCAAACGGTACAACGAGCATCTGCGGTTGAACCTTCAGCACACGATGGAGCTCGCCATCGTTGACGCGCTGACCGGGCTCAACAATCGTCGCTATCTCGACAATCACCTGAAGATCCTGTTCGATCGCGCCGCCGTTCGCGGCCGCCCCATCTCCATCTGCATGACGGATATAGACCGCTTCAAGCTGGTCAACGACACCTATGGCCATGATGTCGGTGACGAGGTCCTGCGAGAATTCGCCACCCGCATCCGCAGCACGGTGCGAGGTGCGGATCTCGCCTGCCGATACGGCGGAGAGGAATTCGTCGTCGTCATGCCCGATACGCCAATGGAGCTCGCTGCAAGTGTTGCAGAGCGCCTGCGGTCGATCGTGGAGGACAAGCCTTTTTACGTCCGTTCGATAGACCGGCAGCTGAGTATCACCGCGTCGCTCGGCATCGCGACGAGCAGTGGTGCCTTCGGCACGCCGGACGAAATACTGAAGCAGGCAGACAGGGCGCTTTACGAGGCAAAGCACACCGGACGCAACCGGGTTGTCGCAGCAGCTGCCTGAGCCGGCTACGCGCATGCCGTCATCACTCTTGCGCTATTCTTCGTCATGTCCGACGGAAGCGCGGGCCCGACGGGAGAATGCCGGGGTGTGATGCCGCAAGTCTTTGAGTTCGGATGTATTTTATCATTTCACAATGAAAAGATGTAATGAGTCGATGTAAATATAGTAAAAGTTGAGAAATGCGTTGAATTCTGCCGTTTCACGAACTATAGTGTACCAGATTTGTAAACTTAACCATGTCTACCTGGTCCCGTACTTTAGCCTAAGATTTTGTTGATTTTTATTTTACTTCTGCGCAAACTCATTGTTGAGAATAACAGTTCTTCCCAGCGGTTTATCCGTTTCATGATGATGAATGATGGCGGCTAACCGTCGCGATTTCGCTTGTCAGGGGCTGGTATTGCGTAGTTTGAATGCCCCATGATGCTCAGGTCCGCCGCATCTCCTGAATCGTGGGGTCGGTCGGCTGGCGATGTTCGAATCGGTTCCTCGTGCCGTAATCGCATCGTTGGTCGACCGCCTTGTTTCTGAAAATTGGCCTGTCGTAACGCTGCTCGCCCTCGGGTGCGAGCGGCGTTTTCTTTGCTTTGCTGCAACGCGGGTTTGAGCCTGTTGGCGAACGTGGTCTTCCTGCCCGTCGCGTCGCATTTACCGAACGTGACATCGTTAGCACGCGTCGCGGGAAGGCTGTGACGCCACTTCAGCCCTTGCCTGGTTGCCCGGCCGTGCCTGTTGCAGGCGGGGCCTCTGCATGACGATCGCTGCTTGCGATCGGGCGTCGCGTCCAGGGAGGTTCTGGAAGCGGCTTTTTGCACCTTCTTTCAAACGAGGGAAGGGCGGCGAAGCCGGCGACCTGATCGAATGCCGGGAAGCCACAAACAAAAAACGCGCCCGTGGGGCGCGCTATTTGCCGGAGAACCGATCAAGAAATTACTTGATCTTGGTTTCCTTGAATTCAACGTGCTTGCGTACAACCGGGTCGTACTTCGTCTTCGTCATCTTGTCCGTGAACGTACGGCTGTTCTTGGTGGTGACGTAGAAGGTACCGGTGTCGGCTGTCGACAGCAGCTTGATCTTGATTGTTGTAGCTTTCGCCATGGTCGTCCTGCCTTTAAACAAAAGAGAAGCCGCAGGCTCTTGTGACCTCGGCTAAATCTGGCGCGAAACTACGTATCGCGCCCGAAAAGTCAAGCCTGTTTTGCCCGGAAAACAAAACGGACGATATAAAGCACCACGTAAAGCCCGAAAAATGCGGCCAGAGACCAGGCGAAACCATCGGTGCCGGCGAGGTCCATCGAAATACCGACGGCCTGCGGTCCTGCAATCGTGCCGACGGCATAACAGAAGATGAAGGCAGCGTTGGCGGCAACGAGGTCGGCACCCGTCAGGCGCGAGCCGAGATGGGTCAGTCCAACCGTGTACATGCCGGACACGAGACCACCCCAGAACAGGAGAAGCGCAGCCACGAGCAGCCAGCTGTCAACAAGGAAAGGCAACGCCAGAGTGCCACAGACGCCCGCAAGGGCCATGAGCCCGAGCATGGTGCGCCTGTCCTTCATCCGGTCTGAAAGAAGGCCAATCGGGATCTGGAACACCATGTTGCCTATCCCCATCACGGTAAGCAGGAGTGCCGCCTGTGATTCGTTGAAGCCCTCTCGGGTGGCATAGATCGGAAAGAGCGACAGACCGCCCGCCTGTACCGACCCGAAGACAAAGGCCGCCGCGGATGCCATGGGCACCAGCCAGACATACCGCACGAAATGATGGTTCGGCCGCTCATCGAGCTCCGGGCTTTCGCCTCGGGCCATGAAGATCGGGATGGCTGCCAGAAGAATGATCGCCGCGCCAACGAGGAAGGGCAGGATGCCTTCGCTGCCAACCGCGGAAAACAGCAATGGACCCACCGCAAAACCGACGGCGAGGCCTGTGGCGTAGATGCCGAGAACCATGCCGCGTTTGCGCGGCGGCGCGGACATGTTGATCCAGTATTCCGACAGGATGAAGAGCGTCGTGGTCGCACCGTGGAACACGATTCGCAGTGGAAACCACATCCAGAAGGCGTCGGCGAAATAGAAGCCGAGAGCACTGAGTGCCGAAATGACGACGGCGAACAGCATGGTGCGCGCGACGCCGAAATCATGGGCGATCTTGGTGGTGACCGGCGCCGCCATCATTGCCGCGACGCCCGCCATGGCCGAGTTCACCCCGATCATGGTGGAGGAGATACCGCGCTTCTCAAGGATGATGGAGAGCAGCGGCAGGCCGAGACCAATGGCGACACCCACCGCACTGATGGCGGAGATGGCGGCAATCAATGAGGGCCAGTGAATGGCGTCCGCTTCTTCGCATTTCATATCTGACATGACGGCCTTTATACAAAGTCTCGAATGAAGCGGCCGTGGCGCGTGACATAGAGCCGCGCGGGGCTTTCAAATGGTAGTGAGGGATCACCTATCATGAGTTTTGTGACATCTTCGAGAACCGTGCGCGTAATTTGGGGCATGTTCAGACCGGAAAGGTCTGCCGTGTCAAGCCACTGCACGTTGGCGAGTTCATCGGAATCGCGGGCACCTCTCACATCGAGCTGCAATTTATCCGCGTAACAGCAGAAGAATCGCGTGTCATAGCGCCGCACATTGCCGGGCGGGGTGATGGCGCGGGCCACATATCGGAAATGGGAGAGATCGGGTCCGCCTGCAGCAAAACCCAGGTCCATACCGGTTTCCTCCAAAAGCTCACGCGCAGCCGCAAGTGCTAGCGCTCTGGCGCCGGCGGAGGTCAGAGGCCGGGACGCAGAGAGCGTCAGGCGCTGAAGAACGGCAGGGTGGAGATCGCCGGAAAAGGGAAGCGCATGGTCGCGAGTGTCGCGCTTACCGCCCGGAAAGACATAAGCCCCCGGCATGAAGACGTGAGCCTTGCTCCGTTGGCCCATGAGGACCCTCGGCCTTGGTCCGGCACGATCGAACAGGATGATGGACGCCGCATCGCGCGGCCGCATCGGAGGATGAGCGGCTTTTTTACCCACCGGATGCTGAAGCATCTGCAAGGTCTCTCGCTCGATCAGTGGGAAGAGCCGTCTATCTGCACTTTCGGCTTCCGTCGGTCGAATCCATGCATGCGCAGCGCCCATTGCAGGCCGATGACACCGCCCTTGATGGGTTGCAACGTCAGAAGTGCTGCCAGAATGGTGATCGGCACCCAGATGGCGAAATGCGCCCACATGGGTATATTGAGGACCAGGTCGGTCATCATGAAGCCGCCGACCGCGATGTGGCCGATGATGACGATGGAGATATAGGGTGGAAGGTCGTCCGAGCGGTGATGGTGCATTTCTTCGCCGCAGGACGCGCAGGCATCGACCGGCTTCAGCCATGCGCGAAACAGGCGGCCGCTGCCACAGGCCGGGCAACGGTTGGCCATGCCGCGCATGATGGATCGGCCAAGTGGCCGTTCGGCGCTATCGTCTCCGAAGGTAACGGTCTCCGAGCCCTGATGTGCACTCATCCTTAAGTCCTTCCCGTCCGTTCGGCCGTTGAGGCCGCCTTGTTATCGTCGCCTTCTCGGCGGCCGTGTTCCGGGTTTGGCGGCAGCCCGCGCTGTCCGCCGTCCGGCCTTGTGGAACGAGCGTACGCCCATCGGCATCTTGCGCCCAGGACTCAGCATATCGAATCTGAGCGCACCCGCCAGCGGCACCGCTTCCGCGAGCCTCACCTGCACCGTGTCACCAAGCTGATAACCGAGACCGGTCTTTTCCCCCGTAAGAGCCTGATGGGCTTCGTCGTACAGGAAATAATCGGTTCCGAGCGTAGATATAGGAACAAATCCATCAGCGCCAAACTGCGGAAGCGCGACAAATAGTCCCGCCTTGGTGACACCACCGACCCGACCCTCGAATTCCTCGCCAACCCGCTCGGAAAGATGATGCGCGATCAGCCGGTTGACTGTGTCGCGCTCGGCCGCCATGGCGCGGCGCTCGAAGGTAGAGATTTCCGCAGCGATATCGTCGAGAGTCGCTTCTTCCTGTGGGGTGATGCCGCCTTCACCCAACCCCAGAGAACCCACCAGCGCGCGATGCACGATGAGGTCGGCATAACGCCGGATCGGTGAGGTGAAATGGGCGTATTTCATCAGGTTGAGGCCGAAATGGCCGATATTTTCGGGGCTGTAGATCGCCTGGCTCTGGCTGCGCAGCACCATCTCGTTGACCATGATCTGGTGCGGCGTATCGAGCGCGCGCGCCAGAATGCCGTTGAAGGAATTGGCGCGCATGGCCGCACCCTTGGCCATGGTAATGCCAATCGTCCCGAGAAACTCGCGCAACACCTCCTGCTTGGAAAGCGTGGGCGCATCGTGGACACGGTAGACCAGCGGCTGCTTCTTCTTTTCCAGCGTCTCGGCGGCGGCGACATTCGCCTGGATCATCATTTCTTCGATCAGCTTGTGCGCATCGAGACGTTCGGGAATGACCACCGAGTCGACGGTACCATCGGGACGCAGCTTGATCTTGCGCTCGGGCATGTCGAGTTCCAGCGGCTGGCGCCGGTCACGGCCTCGCTTCATCACCTCATAAGCGTGCCACAGCGGCTTGAGGATCGGCTCCAGCAGCGGTCCGGTCTTGTCGTCGGGCTTGCCATCAATCGCCGCCTGGGCCTGCTGGTAGGAAAGCTTGGCGGCGCTCTTCATCATGATGCGGTGGAAGGTGTGCCCGGCCTTGCGGCCTTCCTTCGAGAAGGTCATTCGCACCGCAAGGGCAGGGCGGTCGACGCCTTCCTTCAGCGAGCAAAGATCGTTGGAGATGCGCTCCGGCAGCATCGGCACGACGCGATCCGGGAAATAGACGGAGTTGCCGCGTTTCAGCGCCTCGCGGTCCAGTGGCGAACCTGGCCGAACATACCAGGAGACATCGGCAATCGCGACGGTAACGATGACACCGTCAGGATTGTCGGGTGACGTGTCCGGCTCGGCATAGACCGCATCGTCATGGTCCTTGGCATCGGCCGGATCGATGGTAATGAGCGGCAGGTCGCGCCAGTCCTCGCGATGGGACATGGTCGCTGCCTTGGCCGCATCCGCTTCGGCAAGAACATTCTGCGGGAATATATGCGGGATGCCGTGGGCGTGGATTGCGATCATCGAGATCGCTTTTTCCGAAGCGACGGAGCCGACGACCGAGAGAACCTTGGCGCGCGTCAGACCGTAGCGGCCGCTGTTGCGCGAGGTTTCAACCTCGATCAGATCGCCATCCTTGGCATCGCCGACGCCATCGGGGTCAATGACCATTTCCTCGCCGCGCCGATCGATCGGCATCAGCCGTCCGCCGCCGCCGGGCGTTTCCTTGAACACGCCAAGCAATGCATTTTGGCGGCGGTCGATCAGCTTGACGACGCGGGCGGTGTAAGCAGGGCCAGTGCTTTCCTTCGAGGGAAAGATTTTCGCAAGAATGCGGTCGCCGAGACCGGCAGCTGGCGCTTTCTTGCCGCGGTCCTGCGAGGACTGGCGGATCAGCACCGCCGGTGCTGCGCCCAGATCCTCGGGCCATTCCGCCGGTCGGCCGATCAGCTCACCGTCCTTGTCGCGGGTCGTGATGTCGAGAACCGTCACGGGGGGCAGGCCACCCGGCCGCGTCAGCGACTTGCGGCTCTTGTGCACCATGCCGTCGATTTCGAGTTCCTTCAGCAGAGCCTTCAGGACAACACGGTTTTCGCCCTTCAGGCCGAAAGCCTTGGCGATTTCCCGCTTGGAGGCCTGTTGCGGATGATCCGCAATGAATTTCAGCAGCACTTCGCGGGAAGGCACCTCGCCGTGGATGATGCCTTCGCCTTCACTCACCCGTTTGCCGCGCCCGGTGCGTCCGAAACCGTCGCTGGCGGAACCCTGTCTCTGACGCGGCGCTTTGCTCACTCTGCTGCCTTCTTGGGTTTGGCCGCTGCCTTCGGCTTGGCGGCCGTCTTGCTCTTTGTTGCCGCCTTGGCCTTGGTCGCCTTCGGCTTGGCCGCGGCGTCACCATCGGCCTTCTTGGCGGTGGTTTTCTTGGCCTTGGCGGGCTTGCCGCCGGTGCCGGTTTTGGCAATGCGCTCGGCGATCAATACCAGCGCCTCGTCCAGCGTCACGGACGCCGGATCCTGCCCCTTGGGAATGGTGGCGTTGACCTTGCCCCAGTTCACATAGGCGCCGTACCGCCCGTCACGAACGGTGATAGCGCCACCATCGGGATGGTCGCCCAGCTCCTTGAGAGCAGCGGGCGTGCCGCTACGGCCGCGTCCCGGTCCCTTGCTCTGCTTTTCAGCAATGACGGTCACGGCGCGGTTGAGGCCGATCGAGAACACGTCCTCGATGCTTTCGAGGTTCGCATAGGAACCGTCATGCAGCAGGAAAGGTCCGTAGCGGCCGAGGCCCGCGGAAATCATCTTGCCGGTTTCCGGGTGCTTGCCGATATCGCGCGGCAGGTTGATGAGCGCCAGCGCCTTCTCGTGGTCGATATCCTCAGGCTTCCAGCCCTTGGGCAGGGAGGAGCGTTTCGCTTCCTTGCCATCGCCGCGCTGGATATAGGGTCCGAAGCGGCCGGAGCGAAGCGTCAGCTCCTCGCCGGTCATGGGATCGGCACCCAGCGCCTTCGGCTCGTTGAGAGCAGCGGCTTCGGCTTCCGCACCATCGGAGGTCAGCTGTCGGGTATAGTTGCACTCAGGGTAGTTCGAGCAACCGACAAAAGCGCCGTATTTGCCAAGCTTCAGTGACAGATTGCCGGTGCCGCAAACCTGACAAATGCGTGGATCGGAACCATCCTCGCGCTTTGGGAAGACCAGCGGTGCCAGAACCTCGTTCAGCGCGTCCAGCACGTTGGTGACGCGCAGTTCCTTGGTATCTTCGATCTGGGCGAAGAAATCCTTCCAGAAATCGCGCAGCACCTGCTTCCAGTCCAGTTCACCGGCGGAGATGCGGTCGAGCTTTTCTTCAAGGGCGGCGGTAAAGTCGTACTCGACGTATTTGGTGAAAAAGCTTTCGAGGAAAGCCGTCACCAGCCGGCCGCGCGAATGCGGCACCAGCTTGCGCTTGTCGATGACGATATATTCGCGGTCGCTCAGCGTCTTCAGCGTCGCCGCATAGGTGGAAGGACGGCCGATGCCGAGTTCTTCCATCTTCTTGATCAGCGACGCTTCCGAATAACGCGGCGGCGGCTCGGTGAAGTGCTGGCTGGCATTGATCTTCTGCTTGGCGAGGTTTTCGCGTTCATTGATCGGCGGCAGACGGCCTTCGTCGTCACCGTCGTCGCTCTGCTCGCCATCTTCCTTCTGGTCCGTATAGGCGGCAATGAAGCCATCGAAACGGATGACGGAGCCAACGGCGCGCAGGCCCGCCTTTTCGCCGCCGTTGCTGGCGAGAATCTCAACCGTCGTGCGCTCGATTTCGGCTGACGCCATCTGGCTCGCAATACCGCGTTTCCAGATCAGCTCGTAAAGACGCAGCTGGTCGGCATCGAGGTAACGCTTCACCTGATCCGGTGTGCGGTTGAAATCGGTCGGGCGGATAGCCTCGTGCGCTTCCTGGGCGTTTTTGGCCTTTGTCGAGTAGAAACGCGCCTTCTCCGGCACGTAACGGTCGCCGAACTGCTCGCCAATAGCCTTGCGGGCGGCATCGATCGCTTCCGGGGCCATCTGCACGCCGTCGGTACGCATATAGGTGATCAGACCGACGGTCTCGCCGCCGATATCGATACCTTCATAAAGCTTCTGCGCCACCTGCATGGTGCGCGAGGCGCCGAAGCCCATGCGCGACGAGGCCGCCTGCTGCAGCGTCGAGGTGGTGAAGGGCGGGCCGGGGTTGCGCTTGACCGGCTTGGCCTCGACGCTGTCGACCAGATACGTCGCGCCTTCGAGCAGCGACTTCAGCCGGTTGGCTTCGTCGCCGGTCTTGATCGCGCGGTTCTGCAATCGCTTGCCATCGGCCGAAACCAGCTTGGCTTCGAACTCGTCACCGCGCGGTGTCTTCAGCAGGGCACTGATATTCCAGTATTCTTCGGATACGAACCGCTCGATTTCGGATTCGCGGTCACAGACCAGGCGCAGCGCCACCGACTGCACACGGCCGGCGGAACGGGCGCCCGGCAGCTTGCGCCACAGAACCGGAGAGAGGTTGAAACCGACGAGATAATCGAGCGCACGGCGGGCGAGATAGGCGTCCACCAGCGGCACGTCGATGTCGCGCGGGTTTGCCATGGCGTCCAGAACCGCCTTTTTGGTGATGGCGTTGAAGACGACGCGCTTCACCGGCTTGTCGCCAAGCACACGCTTCTTCTTCAGGAGATCAAGAACATGCCAGGAAATGGCTTCTCCTTCGCGATCCGGGTCGGTTGCGAGAAAGAGGCCGTCGGAGGATTTTACCGCATCGGCAATATCTTTCATGCGCTTGGCGGACGCGCTATCGACCTCCCAGGACATTTCGAAATCCTGGTCGGGCAGCACCGAGCCGTCCTTGGCAGGAAGGTCTCTGACGTGGCCAAAGGATGCAAGAACCTTATAGCCCGAGCCAAGATACTTATTGATCGTCTTGGCTTTGGCAGGAGATTCTACGACGACGACATTCATATTGTTCTTCTCTGGAACTGGTCCGTTAACGTGGCCCCGGTTGCAGCCTATTGCCGCAATTGGCCTTCTTTATAATTCGACATGGACAGGTAATGCCCGCTGGTCAAGAGGCAAGCCCGATTTTCTCGTTTCGAGATGACTGCAACCTATGGATAATCTATTGTTGTATTGCAATCTTTGGTAAATTGGTTATGATGGGAAACATCATTTGAGAAGACGTATTGCTTCCCGTTTCAGGGTGAATTTTTAGGATAAATATATGGTCCCCAACGCAACAAACAATAATGCCGACAAGGATGGGACCAGAGAGAGCTTGGCTTACATCCGCCAGATGCTGGCTGAGCTACGGCAGGTAGCGCATCGGGAGGGTGCCGACATGCTGTGTTACCTGATCGAGATGGCCTATGTCGAAGTCGGTGATATCCAGAGCGGCCGGCGCAAACTCTCAATCCGCGATGATGAGCGACACGCGCCCCCCGGCATGCCGGTTTAGACGCCCGGCAATATCGAGCTCCAGCAGTACCAGATGAACGGTTGCGGCTGAGAAACCCGTATGTCTGATGATGTCATCCGTTTCAACGGGCGAGGGACCGAGAGCGGCGGCGATGATGCTGCGCTCGTCGTCTCCTGGCGGTGACATTTCCACATCCTGCTCCGGTTCCTCAATCTTGCGGTCATAGGGCAATTGCGGTTCCATCAATGGTCGCAGTGCATCAAGAATATCGGCCGCTCCCGTGGTCAGCATGGCGCCTTCCTTGATCAGCCGGTTCGTCCCTTCGCAGCGCGCGTCGAGCGGGGAGCCGGGAACGGCGAAAACAAGCCGCCCGGCTTCACCTGCAAGCCGCGCCGTAATCAATGAACCCGAACGTTCCGCGGCCTCAACGATGACGACGCCGAGCGAGACGCCCGCGATCAGCCGATTGCGGCGCGGGAAATCCCGCGCGCGAGGCTCCCAGCCAAAGGGCATTTCGCTGATCGTTGCGCCGCCCTGATCGTAGATGTCATCCAAAAGCCCGAAATTTTCCTGCGGGTAGGGGCGGTCGAGACCACCGGCCAGCATCGCCACCGTGCCGGTTGCAAGGCTTGCCCGGTGCGCTGCCGCATCGATACCGCGCGCCAACCCCGATGCGATCGTATAGCCGGCCCGACCACAATCGCGCGCCAGCATTGCCGCAAATTTCGCGCCATTGATGGAGGCGTTGCGTGAGCCGACAATGCCGATGCTGGGCCGGGTTGCTGCGTCTGCCGAGCCCTTCATGGCGATGAGCGGCGGCGCGCCATCCATTTGCCGCAGGGCTGGCGGGTAATCAGGCTCGCCGATGCCAACGAAACGCGCGCCGAAATTCTCGGCAGCCTCAAGCTCCCGTTCCGCCTCCGCCTGGGTGGCGATGCGCGGGCTGCGCGACGAACCGCCACGGCGCGACAGTTCGGGCAGCGCCTCCAGCGCTTTTTCAGCGCTGCCGAAATGATTGATGAGTTCGCGAAAAGTCACGGGACCGATATTGTCGCTGCGGATCAACCGCAACCATGCCACCCGCTGCCGCGCAGAAAGCTCTATGCCCTGCCGTGTCGGTTCCTTATTCGGCATGACATGTCCCCAAGACGAAGCTTAACCCTTCTGTCCGATCCTGCTTTCCGTGCCGGCCATCAGACGCCTGATATTTTCGTGGTGTTTCAGCCAGGAGATCACACTGAGCAGCGTCACAAGAAGCGCCGTCTTCTCAGGACCAAGCACCCAAAGCGCGACAGGGATGATCACCATCGCCACCAGCGCGGAGAGCGACGAATAGCGCGTGATAAAGGCGGTCGCGATCCAGACCAGTGCAAAGGCAAGCATCATCAGGGGGGCGGCGCCGAGAAGCACGCCAATATAGGTCGCCACACCCTTGCCGCCCTTGAAACCGAGCCACACGGGAAAGAGATGGCCGAGAAAGGCAAAAAAACCGGCGACCAGCGACGCTTCGTGACCCCAGAGCGCATTGGCGACCAGCACCGCCGCCGTGCCCTTCAGAGCGTCGAGCAGCAGGGTTGCGGCGGCGAGCTTCTTGTTGCCGGTGCGCAGCACGTTGGTCGCGCCGATATTGCCGGACCCGATCTTGCGCACGTCACCCAGCCCGGCCATGCGGGTCAGAAGGAGGCCGAAGGGAATGGAGCCCAACAGATAGCCGATCAGCGCCGAAAGCGCGAGAAGGGCAGGCGCAGTCTGCCAGTCAGTCAAAGCACTCATCCAATGTCCCCTCTGTCCCGCCTGCCGCGTGATCTCTTGATGATCTTATGCCAAGGAATGAACGGCTTTGCCAGCCACATAAGTGGCGATTGCGCGACCGCTGAATCGGGCATCCTCGAACGGCGTATTCTTGGATTTCGAGACCAGCTGCTCCTTCGCCACAAGCCATGGTTCGTCGAGATCGATCAGCGTGATATCGGCCTTGGCGCCGACTTTGAGTGTCCCTGCATCGAGACCGAAAATCTTGGCCGGGCGGGTGGAGAGCGCATCGATCAGCCGCATCAGCGGAACCTCGCCGCTATGGTGGAGGCGAAGCGCCGCCGCCAGCAGGGTTTCGAGCCCGACAGCGCCGCTCGCCGCATCCGAAAACGGCAGGCGCTTGGTATCGACATCCTGCGGGTCGTGCGAGGAGACGATGATATCGATGGTGCCGTCCTTCAGCGCCTCCACCATGGCCTTGCGGTCGTCTTCGGCGCGCAGCGGCGGGGAGAGCTTGAAGAAAGTGCGGTATTCGCCAATATCGTTTTCATTGAGCGTGAGATGATTGATCGAGATGCCGCAGGTGGCTTTCACACCCCGCTGCCGCGCAATCCGGATCGCCTCCGCCGATTCCGGTACGGAAATCTTGGCGGCGTGATAGATCGCCTGCGTCAGGCCTGCAATGCGCAGATCACGCTCCAGGGGAATGATCTCTGCTTCCTTCGGAACGCCTGACAGTCCGAGCCAGCTTGCGAAAAGCCCCTCATTCATGTCGCCGCCGCCGATATATTTGTCGCGGGTCTCGAGCGCGATGACAGCGCCGAGTTCACGCGCATAGGTCATGGCGCGGCGCAGCACCAGCGTATCGGAAAGCGCCTTGCGACCATTGGTGAAGGCCACCGCACCGGCTTCCTTCAGCATCCCGAATTCGGTCATCTCTTCGCCCCGCAGACCCTTGGTGAGGGCAGCGGCGGGATGCACGTTGACGATAGCCTTGTCACGCGCCGCCTTCTTGACATATTCGACCAGCGCAATGTCGTCGATGACGGGGTCGGTATCCGGCATCACGATAATGCTGGTGACGCCACCTGCCGCTGCAGCGCGGGCGGCGGATTCGATCGTCTCGCGGTGTTCCGCGCCGGGTTCGCCGACAAAAACGCGCGCATCCACCAAACCGGGAACGGCCACCACACCCTTGCAGTCGCGCACCGTCGCATCCTCGGGCGCACCCTGATTATGCGCATCCTTGCCGGCTGCGAGAATGGTGCCGTCCGCACCGATAACGATGCTACCGGTCTCATCCAGATTACGGGAGGGATCAACGATGCGGAGGTTCTTGAGAACGGTCGCGGCACTCATACGCGTTCACCCTGGTTTTGCGAGACAAGCAGGGTTTCCATCACCGCCATGCGCACGGCAACCCCCATTTCCACCTGGCTTTCGATGACACTCTGTGGACCGTCCGCGACTTCGGAAGCGATTTCCACGCCGCGGTTCATCGGGCCGGGGTGCATGACGAGCGCATCTTCCTTCGCCGCCTTCAGCTTTTCGGCGTCGAGACCGTAATAATGGAAATACTCGCGCACCGAAGGTACGAAGGAGCCGGACATGCGCTCACGCTGCAGGCGCAGCATCATCACCACATCGGCGTTCTTCAACCCTTCCTTCATGTCGTGGAAGACTTCCACGCTCATGTCCCGAATGCCGGAGGGAAGAAGTGTCGCAGGGGCGACGACGCGCACGCGCGCGCCCATCTGGTTGAGCAGGATGATGTTGGAGCGGGCAACGCGCGAGTGCAGCACATCACCGCAGATTGCCACCGTGATACCCGAAAGCTCGCCCTTGGCGCGACGAATGGTCAGTGCGTCAAGCAGCGCCTGTGTTGGGTGCTCATGCTGGCCGTCGCCGGCATTGACCACCGAGCAGGCGACCTTTTGCGCTAGAAGCGCTGCCGCACCGGCCGAGGAGTGACGCACGACAAGCACATCCGGGCGCATGGCATTCAGCGTCATCGCCGTATCGATCAGCGTTTCGCCCTTCTTCACCGAGGAATTGCCGACCGACATGTTCATCACGTCAGCTCCGAGGCGTTTTCCGGCAAGTTCGAAGGAAGATTGCGTCCGTGTCGAAGCTTCGAAGAACAGGTTGATCTGCGTCAGCCCTCGAAGCGTCGAGGTCTTTTTCTCGCGCTGGCGGCTGATTTTCACGGCCTCGTCCGCCTTGTCGAGAAGCAGGGTAATATCCTGATGGGAAAGCCCCTTGATGCCGAGAAGATGGCGATGGGGAAAAAAGACCATGGAAATTGTCCTCCGGGTCGCAATAGTCAACGGGTCTATAAAGACAGGTGGCGTTGCGGGCAAGCATGCGATAAGCCGGGTTTTGGCATATACACGCAATAAAGCACGAATCCCGATAGAAGGATGCGAATGACAGGCATGAATCGGACAGAAGAACAGCTCGCCGAACTGAACCAGCCCAGCCTCTGGTCAGGTATCAACGCCTATCGTTCCGATCCGCTGATCGTCGATCTGACCTCCGGCCTGTCGCGTAATCTGAGGGATGAGTACGATCAGCTCGGTCGCTACGTCACCTCGCATGAGGCGCAGGAACTGGCGCGCATGGCGAACCAGGGCGTGCCGCAGCTGCACACCCATGGCCCGCGCGGCGAGCGCTTGGACCAGGTGGAGTTTCACCCGGCCTGGCATGCCCTCATGCGCCGTTCCATGTCCTCAGGTCTGCATTCCAGCGTCTGGGAAAATTCTCCAGATACGCGCGGCAATGAGCACAAGGCCCGCGCCACGAAATTTTATCTGACCTCGCAGCTCGAAGCAGGCCATCTCTGCCCGCTGACCATGACCAGCGCCTCCGTTGCCGCCATCATGGCGTCGCCGCGCGTGCAGAAGGAATGGGCGCCGAAGATCCTGTCGCGCAAATATGATTCCGCGCAGAAGCCGGCCCTGCAGAAAACCGCCGTCACCATCGGCATGGGCATGACGGAAAAGCAGGGCGGCACGGATGTGCGCGCCAACCGCACCACCGCCGAGCGGGTGGGCGAGGGCATCTACCGTCTTTCCGGCCACAAATGGTTCCTTTCCGCGCCAATGAGCGACGGTTTCGTCATGCTTGCCCAGATGGGCGACGGGATGGGCTGTTTCCTCGTGCCACGTTACCTGGAGGACGGTTCGAAGAACGGCCTGCATTTCCAACGCCTGAAGGACAAGCTTGGCAACCGCTCCAACGCGTCAGCCGAAGTCGAGTTTACGGATGCCTTCGGTTATCTGCTTGGCGATCCCGGCAGCGGCATCCGCACCATTCTCGACATGGTGACACTGACGCGGCTCGACTGCGCGCTGGCGTCTGCGGGTATGATGCGCGCCTCGCTTGCCGAAGCCGTGCACTACGCCCGCGGGCGGTCGGTCTTCGGCAAGATGCTGGTCACGCAGCCGATCATGACGCGCGTGCTCGCCGATATGGCGCTCGATGTAGCGGCCGCGACCGCGCTTTCCTTCCGGCTTGCGAGTGCTTTCGATGCCGCCCGCAACAATCCGGCCGAAGCCGCCTATGCCCGGGTCATGACGCCCATCGTCAAATATTGGTGCTGCAAGATTGCGCCGGCGCTCATCTATGAGGCGATGGAGTGCCTTGGCGGCAACGGTTACGTGGAAGAGCGACCGATTGCCCGCCACTATCGCGAAGCGCCCGTTAATGCCATCTGGGAGGGCTCCGGCAACGTCATGGCGCTGGATGTGCTGCGGGTTCTCCAGCGTGGCAAGGACCTGTTCGATCTGGTCTTCCAGACGCTGGAGCGTGATCTCGGCCCTGCCGGCAAGAAGACCACCGACGTGCTGCGCGCCGCGATTGCGCTTGCGGAGCGAGACGAGGGTGCGGCTCGTCTTTTGGTCGAGCAATTTGCGCTTGCGGCCGCTGCCGCCGAGCTTTGCCGCCTCGGCGCCGGCAAGATCGCCGATGCATTCCTTGAAACCCGTCTTGCGGGCGGCTGGCGGCATACTTACGGCATGCTCGATTCCCGTTTTGATCCGACGTATATAATCGATTTATTGTATCCGCCTGCATCGTGATTTTGGGCATGCGGAAAATGATTTTGCAGTCCCGGTGGGAGGGGTCTTTATTTTGAAAATATTTACGGGTTTCCAAAGTGCTCGTTGCTGTCATGACGCCCTTGCGGGTTTGTCGACCACGCGGGAGGGTGGCTGCCAATGCTGACCTTCCGTTCCGCCCGCGCTGAGGATGAAGACGCGCTGTATGCCATAAGTCTTGCGACGGGCGACGCGGGGCAGGACGCGACGTCGCTTTACGCCGACGGGCGCATGGTCGGTCACATCTATTCTGTTCCGTATCTGCATTTGTGGCCCGATGCCGTCTTTGTTGCCGAGGATGAAGAGGGCGTCTGCGGCTACATCGCCGGCGCGCTCGACACGGCGGCCCACGAAGAACGTCTGGAACAGGAATGGTGGCCGCATTTGCGCGCGCTCTACCCCGATCCAGGTGGCGACCAGCAGACATGGGATGCAGATCAACGCCGCGCCCATTTCATCCACCATCCACGCCGCACGCCAGTCTGGCTTACCGATCCGTTCCCCGCTCATATTCACATGAACCTTCTGCCGCGCACGCAGGGCAAAGGCGGCGGCACCCGGCTCCTGTCGCGCTGGCTGGATATGGCCAGACAGAACGACGTCTACGGCATCCACCTCGGCGCCAGCGAGCGCAACCATGCGGGCATGCGCTTCTGGGAAACGCGTGGGTTCAAACGCCTGGACAGCCACGAAACTCCAGGCAGCGTCTGGTTTGGGATGGCTTTAGAGTGATTTAGGTTCTAATGATCCGCGCCGTCCCCGCTGCTAAAAACGGAGCAAACGCGGTGCGAATCTCTTCGAGAAATGTCTCGCTGAAACGGCCTATAGGCTGTTGCTGAGTGTTGAAATGATAAGATCGCTCGATTACGTCGTAGTTGCATTCGCTGACCGTAATCCAGCCACGATCATATGCAGTGAGTCTCGCCCGTCGAAGCTCGAGCTTTGGTATTTCTATTGCCTGCTGCATGGCGTCTTGCGGCGGCTTAGATGAAATGGGCAGCAATAATATATGGGAAAGACCATGCCTGTCCGTGACGGTCAAAATCATGCAGACCGGGCGATCTTTCTCGCCGTGGTCGCGCGTTGGATTTGACACAGACTGCCATCTCCACAAGTATGGGTACGAAACAATATCCCCGCGTGTGAACTTGGACATTATTTTCCCGGTTCGCTGCGGGACTCCCGATAGGCGTCGGAGTCTTCGTCCAACTGGGAGCTGAACATGGCAGCCAATTCGTCAGGCATTTCCCCGGCGGCATAAGATCTCCGAGGATCGTCTCTTCCCAGCATCTTTTCGAAAAGTTCGACGGGCATGACCACCACCGAAGGCCTTCCGTGTCTGGTCAACGTAATAGGCGACTTCTGCGCTTCATCATGGTAGCGACCGAAATGCCGCATGAACTCTGCTGTTGAAATTGATTTTCTTTTCATGAGAGACCTCGAAAATCCATGTTATCCTAGATAATACAGAAAATACAGAAAACTTAAAGAGCGCTGCCGCGGTCTCTTGGTGACTTCATCCACAGGAACCTTAGGCTCCATCCCACCTCCACATTGTCCTTCCCTTCACGCTTTGTTAACCCCTGCGGTCAGGCCTTCGAAACACGGGTAGGGGAATCATGCTGGCGACTGCAGAGGCGATTTCAGCCGACAGACCGGAAAAGCGGATCAAGGATCGCGCTCAGACCAAGAAGGCGATTTTTAATGCGGCGCGGTCGCTGCTTGCCGAAGAGGGGTTTCAGGGTTTCGGCATCAATGCCGTTGCCCGGCGGGCCGGCTGCGACAAGCAACTCATCTATCGCTATTTCGGCGGCCTCGACGGCTTGATCGAGTCAATCGGCGAGGATCTCGGCTCCTGGGTGAAGGATCGCATCCCCGAAGACACGGGCGGGATGTTCCTGCTGACCTATGGCGACCTCATGGAGAAGCTCGCGCTCTATTTCATCGACGCACTGCGCAGCGACCCGCTCGTTTGCAAGATCATCGCCTGGGAAGTGTCTGACGGCTCCCCGCAGGTGCGCCAACTCGCCGAAGCCCGCGCCAAATCGCTTGGGAAATGGCTGGAGCGCATGCGCGGCTCGCTCGCTGCACCGAAGGGCGTGGACACGGCCGCCGTCAACGCCGTGCTGTTTGCCGCCATTCAGCACCTTGTCATTTCCGCGGCCACCAGCGGCCAATTTGCCGGCGTGCCGTTGAAATCGGAGCGTGATTGGGAAAAGATCACGACCGCCGTCAAAAGGCTGGTGCGTGGCGTTTACGGCTGACCATCCTGTGCCGCAGACCGCGCGGATTTGATCAGGCATCATCTTAAGACCTTCTCAACCATGTTTCCATCGCCAGGCAACCGTCCGGCATTCTTTTCCGTTGCTCCATCGACAGCGTTTTCCACATGCCGACCGACCGCCATTAACCATAATGGCAGCTTTTGTTTGCGTCACTGAAGCTGGCGGTCCAGTGTGGGTTAATGAACTGTTAACCATGCGCAATGATTGCGCATAAGGGAGCCGCAAGTGAGCCGCTGGACAGCTTTGAGCGTCATGATGACGTTTTTTGTTATGCTGCCGTTGGATATCGACGTGCCAGCGCTAAACCTCTGCCTCATGGCATTGGCGCGCTGGGCGGTGCTTGCCGGCGTTCCCGATACGGTTGTTGTAAGGGGGCAGGCGGTATGAAGTGGTTTCTGATCCTCTGGGCCGGCCCGGTCGCGCTGTTAGGCAGCTGGTACTGGCTTTCCTATTACGACATGAGCTTCGGTTTCTTCATGCTGACGCGCCAGACCCATGATCTCGTCTTCGAGATTTACGGCAATATCCTCGGTCTTCCACCGGAAAGCCTGCCGCCGCTGGTGGCGCGTGCCATCGCGGTCGATAGCCTGATCGTGTTTGCGATTATCGGTTTCCGTAAGAGAAAGCAGATCGCCGCCTGGTGGCAGGCCCGTCAGTCCGCTGCGCGTGCGAGCGCGTGAAGCCTGTCCAAGGCACCCTGAAGAATGAAGCTAGCCGCCGCCGAATCGATGCGTTCGGCCCGCTTGGCGCGAGACACATCCATTTCCAGCAACGCACGCTCGGCCGCGACAGTCGACAGCCGCTCATCCCAATAAATGAAGGGCAGATCGGTTTTTTCGCTCATGCTGCGCACAAAGGCGCGGGTTGCCTGCACCCTTGGTCCGGATGAACCGTCCATGTTCATGGGAAGGCCGATGATGAAAGCCGCAACTTTTTCCTTTTCCGCAAAAGCCAGCAGGACCTGAGCATCCTGCGTGAATTTCACACGCTTTAATACCGGGCGCGGCGTCGCAAAACGTCGCGACAGATCAGACATGGCAAGCCCTATTGTCTTCGTGCCGAGGTCCAGGCCGGCAACAGCCTGACCGGGTTGAAGCACCTGCGCCAGTTCCTCGATGGTGAGTGTCGCCATATCCTGCGCCGTCCTTACCGCTTGCGGACGAATTCGGTGCGCAGCACCAGTCCCTTGACCGCATCGTGCCTGCAGTCGATCTCTTCGGGATTATCGGTAAGGCGGATCGACTTGATGACGGTTCCCTGTTTGATGACCGTGCTGGTTCCCTTGACCTTGAGATCCTTGATCAGCGTAACAGAATCGCCGTCGGCGAGGACGTTTCCAGCTGCATCGCGCACTTCATTCGCGCGCGCTGCCTCCGCAGCCAGTTCGGAAGCGGGCCGCCATTCGCCGGTCGCTTCGTCGTACACATAATCGTCATTGTCAGCGGCCATTGTCGCCTCTCTTAATTATCGGTAGTGCGGTTGTTCAGGCCGTCCTATGTCATACTATACCGGCAATACAAAGGAGAACTTCCCATGAAAATCACCTGGCTCGGCCATTCCGCCTTCCGCCTTGAAAACGGCAGCGCAAAGATCCTCATCGATCCGTTCTTCACCGGCAATCCCGGTTTCGCCGGGCAGGATGCAAAGTCGGCGGCCGAAGGCATCACCCATATTCTTCTCACCCACGGTCATGGCGACCATGTCGGCGATACCGTGCAGCTTGCCCGCGAAACGGGCGCAACGGTACTCGCCAATGCCGATCTCGCCGCCTGGCTCTCCGCCAAGGGTGTCGCAAAGGTCGACATGGGCAATACCGGCGGCACCGTGCATTTTGATGGCTTTTCCGTCACTTTCACTAACGCGCTGCATTCCTCCGCCCAGATTACCGAAGATGGCGTTTCCCATTCGCTCGGTAATGCCAATGGCCTGATGCTGCATTTCGAGGACGGCCCGGCCGTCTATCACATGGGTGATACCGACATCTTCTCCGACATGAAACTCATCAATGAACTGCACCAGCCGGATATCGGCCTCGTGCCGATCGGCGACCGCTTCACCATGGGTGGGGCCGTGGCGGCGCTTGCCTGCCAGCGCTTCTTCAAGTTCCAGAATGTCATTCCTTGCCATTACGGCTCCTTCCCGATCATCGATCAGACGCCGGACAAGTTTGTGGCCGGCATGGAAGGCGCGGAAGCGCGTGTCCACACGCCGAAGGCGGGCGATACCTTGTCCTTCTGAAGCTCCGTGAGAGCATGTCGTCGCCGCAAAACCGCTCCGCTGTGTGATGCGACATGCTTTCTACCGTTGCGAAGGACGGACATGGTGATTATAGCGGGTAGGAAAATTCTGACCGGAGTAAAACCATGTCCGTCGATCTCGCCACCGTAAAGCGCGTTGCGCGCCTTGCCCGTATCGCTGTCACCGAAGAAGAAGCACAGAATATGCTCGGCCAGCTGAACGGCATACTCGGTTTCGTGGAGCAGCTTTCGGAAGTGAATGTCGACGGCGTCGAGCCGATGACGTCCGTGACGCCGGTCGCGATGAAGAAGCGCGCCGACGAGGTAACCGATGGCAACAAGGCGGATGACATCGTCGCCAATGCGCCCGCGACCGATCGCAATTTCTTCATGGTGCCGAAAGTGGTCGAATAATCGATCCACCTTGCCTCCTGATTTTCCGAGATTTTCGAAAGCCGTTGCCGACCATGACCGACCTGACGAGCCTGACCATTGCCGAAGCCCGCGAGAAGCTGAAGGCGAAAGATTTTTCCGCCCTTGAGCTGACGGACGCCTATCTCTCCGCCATCGACGCCGCCAACGGCGCGCTGAACGCCTATGTCGCGACAACGCGTGAGAAGGCGCGCGAGATGGCGAAAGCCTCCGATGGTCGTATCGCTGCGGGTTCCGCGGGTGAGCTGGAAGGCATTCCGCTCGGCGTGAAGGACCTTTTCGCAACGCGTGATGTTCATACCCAGGCCTGCTCGCACATCCTTGATGGTTTCAAGCCGAAATACGAATCCACCGTTACCCAGAACCTCTGGGACCAAGGCGCCGTTATGCTCGGCAAGCTCAACATGGACGAATTCGCCATGGGCTCGTCCAATGAAAGCTCCTGGTACGGCCCGGCCATCAACCCGTGGCGCGCCAATGGTTCCGAACAGAAGCTGGTGCCCGGCGGCTCCTCGGGCGGTTCGGCCGCAGCCGTTGCCGCGCATCTCTGCGCCGGCGCCACCGCAACCGACACGGGCGGCTCCATCCGCCAGCCGGCAGCCTTCACAGGCACCGTCGGCATCAAGCCCACTTACGGCCGCTGCTCGCGCTTCGGCATCGTCGCTTACGCCTCGTCGCTCGATCAGGCTGGCCCGATTGCCCGCGACGTGCGCGATGCCGCCATCCTCTTGAAGACGATGGCAAGCGTTGACGCCAAGGACACAACTTCTGTCGATCTGCCGGTACCAGATTACGAAAAGGCCATCGGCCAGTCGCTGAAGGGCCTGAAAATTGGTATCCCCCGGGAATACCGCGTTGACGGCATGCCCGATGAAATCGAAAAGCTCTGGGCCAAGGGCGTCGAGTGGCTGCGCGATGCCGGTGCCGAGGTGGTCGACATCTCGCTGCCGCACACCAAATATGCGCTGCCCGCCTATTACATCGTCGCGCCGGCAGAAGCCTCGTCCAACCTTGCCCGTTATGACGGCGTCCGCTACGGCCTGCGTGTTGACGGCAAGGACATTGCCGACATGTATGAAAAGAGCCGCGCCGCCGGTTTCGGCAAGGAAGTGCAGCGTCGCATCATGGTCGGCACCTATGTGTTGTCGGCCGGTTACTACGACGCCTATTACCTGAAGGCGCAGAAGGTCCGCACGCTCATCAAGCGCGACTTCGAAAACGTCTTCCACGAAGGCGTTGACGCGATCCTGGCCCCGATCACCCCGTCTTCCGCCTTCGCTGTCGGCGACGAAGAGCTCGCTTCCGATCCCGTCAAGATGTACCTGCAGGACGTCTTCACCATCACCGTCAACATGGCCGGTCTCCCGGGCCTCTCGGTTCCCGCCGGTCTCGACGGCAAGGGCCTGCCGCTTGGCCTGCAGCTCATCGGCAAGCCTTTCGAGGAAGAAACGCTGTTCAAGACGGCTCATGCCATCGAGCAGGCAGCCGGCAAGTTCACGCCTGCCAAGTGGTGGTAAGCGGTCTCAAGCTTAGGCAAATGAATGAAGCCGATCGCGATGCGGTCGGCTTTGTCGGATTTGCCGCCTGGCGTGCCGGCGAAGCCTTCGACGCCGTCTATCTCGATTCCTGTGTCATCGAGCGGGTGAGGAGCGAATTCGAAAGCTTCGCCAAGTCTCCGACCGGTGACGTCGTTGTGGCCGAAATCGACGGTGATGTTGTCGGCTGGGGCGCTTGCGATGCCAAGCCTCATCACATTTCCGATCTGTGGGTGAACCCAGCCTGGCAGGGAAACGGGATTGGCAAAGCGCTAATCTCCCATTTTCTTGACAGCATGCGGGCCGAAGGCTTGCCGCTCGCCACCATCGATACCCATGCAAACAATCGCAATGCCATTGGTCTATACGAGCGTTGCGGCTTTCAGATCGTCTGGCGCGGCATGGAATGGTCCGACATCATGAAACTCGAACTCGAGAAGGTGAAGCTCGAGCAAAAACTTTTGCCGTAACGTGTTGGCACCTTCGATGCTGCGTGGCGAAATGGCGGGCGACGGCATTGCCGCCGCCCGGTCGGTTTATCGGTTGTCCAGCTCACCCCGTACGAGTTCCAGCCCACGGGACGTGATCCGGTAGGGCTTGCCGCCGCAGGAGGCGATGGCTCTCTTGCGTTTCAGCTTACGGAAGGTGAGGAGATCGAGGCCGCTGAAAATCCAGCCCTCGCGCGTAAAAAGCGAGAGTTTTTCGATTTTGCGGGCATCGTCTCGAACGAGTTCAATTCTGCCGCCCTGGGCGAGCAGGTGAAGAATGCGCTGTTCTGCGCGGGAAATGTCCATTTTTTGGAAGTCCGGTCGGCGTTACGAAGACGCGTGAAAACAAACCCGGGTGCCTAGAGGCAGCCGGCTCGGTTTCATATGGCCCGGCGCGCAAGAAACTTGCGGGCAGGGCCTTTACCGGGACTCCGATTGAGCGAACATAAAAACTCCGTTCTTACCGGTTCTGGATAGCGGGCAGGCCCCATGCGGTCAAGTCAGATGAAAGCAAGCGAAAGCGTGCTGGTCGAATCACACGCGCAATGGTTTAATTTTCTCGGCCAAGGAGGGCGCGGCTTGATCGTCATTCGCAACGCGCATGAGCAGGAAGCGGACGTGCTGGCGGCCATCGGCATCAGGGCATGGCGGCAGGCGACCGCGGCTCTTGGCATCACGCCCACGCTTTACGACAATGCGGCCAGCGCCTTTTCCAACTTCACCCGCTCGTCGTGGCTTGCCATCCGCGTGGCAGAGCTGGGCGGCTCGGTCGCGGGGTGGGCCGCGCGGGAGCATTTTGACGATGCTATTTCCGATTTCTGGATCGATCCGGATTTTCAGCGAAGAGGCGTCGGCAGCCGTCTGCTCGCAGATGTCGAACGACTGATAGAAGACAGGGGCTTCGAGACAATCCGGCTTGAGACACACGCCCAGAATGAACCGGCCGTCGCCTTTTTTCGTCACCACGGATATAGCGTTCGCTGGCTATCTGTTTCCTATGCGCCGAAGCTGGACCGTGAGGTGCAATCGGTGGGTCTTCAGAAACAATTGGCCGAGGTCGAGAGCGGGCTTTACGGACCGGCGTTCTGAGACATGGTTCGTAGAGTGGCGATCAGCCGCATCGGCCAGTCCGGCGTGATGAGGAGCGACGCGACGAGGCCCGCCTGCAATATGACGATCGATGTCAGCTTGCTACGAAATGGCTCCTTGCGTGTTTTATGCCGCAGCAAGCTTTGCGCCGAGATAGCGCCCGCACTGCCGCCTACGAGCGCGAGCAAAAGCAGCGTGCTTTCCCGGATACGCCACCCGCCACGTCTCGCCGCTTCCTTGTCCCACCAGTAGACAAGAAAGACGAAGAGATTGAAGGCGAGATAAGCGAGAAAGCAGAGAGCGATCGTTTGCATGGCGTGATTTGAAACCCATAAGCATAAAAAACGCGTAACCGGCACTCTCGAAAATCGTGAGCCGGGCGTGACGGGGCGCAACATGTCTTGCGCCCACGCTCCATTTGTTCTACCCACCAAGGCCAAAGAACCCGTATATCGTGAGCTTCAGATGACCCTTGTAGACGTGCGCACCCCCGACCCGAAACGCTTCATTCCCGGCGCCACCGGCGATTGGGAAATCGTGATCGGCATGGAGGTGCATGCGCAGGTTCTCTCTAATTCCAAGCTGTTCTCCGGCGCCTCCACCACCTTCGGCAATGCGCCGAATTCCAACGTGTCGCTGGTCGATGCCGCGATGCCCGGCATGCTGCCCGTCATCAATGAGGAATGCGTGAAGCAGGCGGTCCGCACGGGTCTCGGTCTCAAGGCAAAGATCAACAACCGATCGATCTTCGACCGAAAGAACTATTTCTATCCGGATTTGCCGCAGGGCTACCAGATTTCGCAGTTCAAGGATCCGATCGTCGGTGAGGGCACCATCACCATTTCGCTCGGTCCCGACCGCCAGGGCAACTTTGAGGATATCGAAATCGGCATCGAGCGCCTGCATCTGGAACAGGATGCCGGCAAATCGATGCATGACCAGCACCCGACCATGTCTTTCGTGGACCTCAACCGTTCGGGCGTGGCGCTGATGGAAATCGTGTCGAAGCCAGACATGCGCTCGTCGGATGAGGCGAAGGCCTATCTGACCAAGCTGCGCTCCATCGTGCGTTATCTCGGCACCTGTGACGGCAACATGGACGAAGGCTCGATGCGCGCCGACGTCAACGTCTCCGTGCGCCGTCCGGGCGAAGGCTTCGGCACGCGCTGCGAAATCAAGAACGTCAATTCCATCCGCTTCGTCGGTCAGGCGATTGAATATGAGGCGCGTCGCCAGATCGCCATTCTGGAAGATGGCGGCGTCATCGATCAGGAAACCCGCTTGTTCGATCCCGGCAAGGGCGAGACGCGGTCCATGCGCTCCAAGGAAGATGCACATGACTACCGCTACTTCCCCGACCCGGATCTGTTGCCGCTGGAGTTTGACGATGCCTTCGTCGAGGCGCTGAAGGTCGATCTTCCGGAACTGCCTGACGACAAGAAGGCCCGTTTCGTCGCCGATCTCGGTCTCTCGGTCTATGACGCCTCGATTCTGGTCTCAGAAAAGGCGATTGCAGATTATTACGAAGCCGTCGCTGCCGGCCGCGATCCGAAGGCTGCCGCCAACTGGGTCATCAACGACCTGCTCGGCGCGCTGAACAAGTCTGGCAAAGACATCGAGACGACTCCGGTGTCACCCGAACAGCTTGGCGGCATCATCGATCTCATCAAGGCTGAGACCATCTCCGGCAAGATTGCCAAGGATTTGTTCGAGATCGTCTGGAACGAGGGCGGCAATCCGGCTGAGATCGTCGAAGCTCGCGGCATGAAGCAGGTGACCGATACCGGCGCCATCGAAAAGGCCGTCGACGAGATCATCGCCGCCAACCCGGATCAGGTCGAGAAGGTCAAGGCAAAGCCGACACTCGCCGGCTGGTTCGTCGGTCAGGTGATGAAGGCGACGGGCGGCAAAGCCAACCCGCAGGCGGTGCAGGCGCTCGTGAAGGCGAAACTTGGTATTGAGGAAGAGTAAGCGAAGGCTGCTTCCTGCTCGAGTAACGGCAGAGAGGTTCCGTCATCCCGGCCTTGAGCCGGGATCCAGCCAGCCCAAGTCCTTGGGCTGAGAAGACTCTTTTTGGCGCGCAGACGCGCGTCGGCTGGATGCCGGATCAAGTCCGGCATGACGCAAGCCCAGACTATTCGCGATTAAGCCACACAGTGGTACAAGCCGAGGATGACGTCCAGTAAGGGCGACTGACATCACTTCTGCCGGGATCGACGCCCGGCATTTCTGTTTCAAGACGGAGCCAGATCATGTTTTTCATCCGCACAGCCAGCCTGCGTGACATCGAGCCGGTCCGGTCGCTGCTCGCGACGACATGGCACGCCACTTATGACGCGATCTACGGCGCGGAAAAGGTCGATGAGCTGATCGCAGCCTGGCATTCGCCGCAGGCCATGAAAGACCGCGTCGAGAAGAAGGGTGGCGAGTTCCTTGTTGCCGATGACGGCAAGCGGATCGGCGGCATGGCTTACGGCTCCATGTCGACCAAGATGGCGAAGACGGCGCTGTTGCACCAGCTTTACGTTGCGCCCGATCTTCAGCGTCAGGGCGTCGGCCGCGATCTCTTCGCGGAGCTTGAAACCTGCTTTCCCGACGCGGAAATCATGCGGCTGGAGGTTGAGCCTAAAAATACTGTCGCAATCAACTTCTATGAAGGAGTCGGATTTGTCGAGGTGGACCGAATCGAGCGCATGGCGGGTATCGAGGGGTTGCCCGGCATCGTGATGGAAAAGAGCCTGACCCGATGAATGCGACCTTGGAAAATCTGATAATTCGAACGGCCCGTGAAGACGATCTGCCGGCGCTCGCCGCCATTTTTGCCGCTGACGAGATCGGCGGCCACGGCGATACGGCCGACGAATCGGCACAGCCCGATTATCTTGCCGCCTTCCGGGCAATCGAGGCGTCCCCGAGCGAAACGCTTTACGTCGCCGAACTGGATGGCGAGGTGGTCGGCACCTTTCAGACGGCGATCCTCACCAAGCTCGTTGGGCGAGGGGCGAAGTCGATGGTGATCGAGGCGGTGCAGACACGCGCCGATATGCGCGGTCGCGGCATTGGCGCGGTGATGATCAACTATTGTCTTGATGAGGCCCGCCGGCAGGGCCTGAAAGCCGCGCAGCTCACCTCCAACATGGCGCGGCTCGATGCGCATCGCTTCTACGAGCGGCTGGGTTTCGAGAAGCGGCATCTTGGCTTCAGGATGACGCTGAAATAGCGCGGATATATCTCGAAATGCTGGACAATTGGCGTGAGGGGCGGCATAAGCATGTCTTGTGCCGTGCATGGAAAATCGCTGCGGTGCATTCAAGCCCGAGGAACGTAGAATGAAGACTCTCCTGACGCAAATCTTCACCTGGTGGAACGGCCAGACGATCGGAACGCGATTTCACACCTGGCGTTTCGGCAAGAAGGTCGGGCAGGACGAGTTTGGTAACACCTATTACGAAGGCGGCACCACCTCCTGGGGCATGCCGCGCCGCTGGGTGATTTACAACGGTTATGCCGAAGCCTCGGCCATTCCTTCCGGCTGGCACGGCTGGATGCATTACCGCACCGACGTGCCGCCGAGCCAGGAAAGCTACGCTGCACGCGACTGGCAGAAGCCTCACCAGCCGAACCTCACCGGTTCGTCGAAGGCCTATCGCCCTCAAGGGTCGCTGGCCGTTGCCGGCGAGCGCCCGCGCGTGACGGGCGACTACGACGCCTGGACACCCGGCAACTGAGTTATCGCGACGCGCGGTGTTGTGCAAAACGCCGCGCCTACTTCCGGCCTCACCGGTTTTTGCCACATTCCGCCCTTAGGCGTTGATCCGGTCGGCGGTTCGACACAGGCAAATATTTGGAGACATATCGTATGAGGAAATTCACGCGGGATCGTTCTTTGCGTGCGCTGACAGTCTCGCTGTTTGCAGCGGTCTCTGCTGTTCTCCTCGTATCACCCGTCTCCGCCGCCCGTCTGGAAAACCGCGTTGCCGTCTTTTCCGGCATCGACAAGATCACCGGCCGCATCACCTCCTTCGACGTCTATATCGATGAGACCGTGCAGTTCGGCGCGCTTCAGGTCACGCCGAAAGTCTGTTATTCCCGTGATCAGACGGAAACCCAAAAGATCGATGCTTTTGTCGAGGTTGATGAGATCACCCTCGACCGCAAGATCAAGCGGATTTTTACCGGCTGGATGTTCGCTGATAGCCCCGGCCTCAACGCTGTCGAGCACCCGATCTACGACGTGTGGCTGACGGGCTGCAAGCAGGATTCGGACGTTCCCGCTCCCTCAACGGCAAGCAAATAACCTTACGTAAAGTTTTCAGAATCGCAGGCTTGGCCGGTTGACGGCGAGGTCCAGCATTTTCGCATATTCCAGCTTCGGCACGTCGATCGCACCGAATGTCTTCAGATGCTCGGTCGTAAACTGCGTGTCGAGCAGCACGAAACCACTAGCTCTTAACCTTTCCACCAGATGCACGAGGCAAATCTTCGACGCATTGGTGCGGCGGGAAAACATGCTCTCGCCGAAGAAGGCAGCCCCCAGCGAGACACCGTAAAGCCCGCCGACAAGCTCATCGCCTTCCCAGGCCTCGACGCTGTGGGCGTGGCCGATCTGGTGCAGCTCGGTATAGAGTTTGCGGATGGTGGCGTTGATCCAGGTGCTCGGCCTATCCGGCGCTTCGGCAGCACATCCCGCCATGACCGCTTCGAAGGCAGTGTCGAAGCGTATGTCGAACGGCTTCTTTCGCATCGCCTTGGCGAGGCTCTTGGAAACGTGAAAAGCGTTGAGGGGAATAATACCGCGGATTTCCGGCTCGACCCAGAACAGCTCGGGGTCATCGGCCGAGTCGGCCATGGGAAACAGGCCGGCGGCGTAGGCGCGCAGCAGAATGTCGACCGTTATGTCGTTATTTCTGCCGCGCCGCCCAGCCATATCGTCTTAGTGAGACGCGTCACCGGCCAGATATTTTTCCAGCCAGTGAATATCATAATCACCCTTCAGGATATCCTCGTTCTGGAGAAGATCCTGGAAAAGCGGCAGCGTGGTCTTGATGCCGTCGACGACGAACTCGTCGAGCGCCCGACGCAGACGGCGAATGCACTCGTCACGGTCGCGGCCGTGAACGATGAGCTTACCGATCATGCTGTCGTAATAGGGCGGAATCTTGTAGCCCTGATAGGCGCCCGAATCGACGCGCACACCAAGGCCGCCCGGCGTGTGGAAATAGGTCAGCGTGCCCGGAGAGGGAACGAAGGTGCGCGGGTCTTCGGCATTGATACGGCATTCGATGGCGTGGCCATGGAATTCGATATCCGCCTGCGTCACCGACAACCCCTGGCCAGAAGCGACCCTGATCTGTTCCTGCACGAGATCCATGCCGGTAATCGCTTCCGTCACCGGATGCTCCACCTGCAGACGCGTGTTCATTTCGATGAAGTAGAACTCGCCGTTTTCATACAGGAACTCGATGGTGCCGGCGCCGCGATATTTCAGCTTGCGCATGGCGCTCGCGCAAATCTCGCCGATCTTCATGCGCTGTTCGACCGTCAGAGCCGGAGAGTTGGCTTCTTCCAGCACCTTCTGGTGACGGCGCTGCAACGAGCAATCGCGCTCGCCGAGGTGAATGGCGTTGCCTTCACCGTCACCGAAAACCTGCACCTCGATATGGCGCGGCTTGCCGAGGTATTTTTCCATATAGACGGCGTCGTTGCCGAATGCTGCTGCCGCTTCGGAACGGGCAGTCGCAACGGCCTCTTCCAGATCGGCCTCGGTCTTCGCCACCTTCATGCCGCGACCGCCGCCGCCCGCCGTCGCCTTGATGAGAACAGGGAAGCCGATCATGCGCGCGATTTCCAGCGCGTTTTCAGGCTTCACTTCGCCATCGGAACCGGGAACCACGGGAATGCCGAGTTCCTGCGCCGTCTGCTTGGCGGTGATCTTGTCGCCCATGATGCGGATATGTTCGGCGGTCGGTCCAATGAAGGTGATACCGTGCGCGTCGAGAATATCGGCGAACTTGGCGTTTTCCGACAGGAAGCCGTAACCGGGGTGAACCGCGTCCGCACCTGTTATTTCGCAGGCCGCAACGATCTGGTGGATGTTGAGGTAGCTGTCACGCGAAGGCGGCGGGCCGATGCAGACGCTCTCGTCGGCAAGGCGCACATGCATGGCATCCGCGTCGGCCGTGGAGTGTACGGCCACCGTAGGAATGCCAAGCTCCTTGGCGGCGCGCAGAACGCGCAGCGCAATCTCGCCGCGGTTGGCTATGAGGATCTTCGAAACCATGCTGAACCGCCTTTATTCGATGACCACGAGGGCTTCGCCATACTCCACGGGCTGAGCGTCGTTGACGATGATTTCCACGACCTTGCCGGACTTCGGGGCCGGGATCTGGTTCATGGTCTTCATGGCCTCAACGATGAGGATCGTCTGGCCTTCCTTCACAGTCGCACCCACTTCGATGAAGGGGCGGGCGCCGGGGGCGGGCGAGAGATAAACCGTGCCAACCATGGGCGAAGACACGGTGTTGGCCGGGTTGCGTGCCGGTGCTGCGGCGGCTGCCGGCGCAGCAGGGGCCGCGACTGCCGGTGCGGCAGGGGCTGCTGCCGGAGCGGGGGCGTAAGCGGGCGGTGCTGCGGCATAGACCGTCGCTGGGGGAGCGGCGCGGGAAACGCGGATGCGCAGGTCGTCCTGCTCCACTTCGATTTCCGAAAGGTCGGTATCGTTGAGGATATTCGCGAGTTCGCGGATCAGTTCCTTGTCGATACCCTGTTTCTTTTCAGACATGACAAACCCTATTCTTTGTTTCTTTTTATGCCGTGATGTTCTTCAGCGCATGAAGCGCCATGACGTATCCATATGGTCCGAAACCGCAGATCATGCCCTTGGCTGCGGGCGAGATCATCGATTTGTGACGGAATTCTTCCCGTGCATGGATGTTGGAGATATGCACCTCCACGACCGGAGCAGGAATTGCGCGGATGGCATCGTGCAACGCGATCGAGGTGTGGCTGTAAGCGCCGGGATTGATCACAACGCCCGCTGCCCGTTCGCCCGCCTCGTGCAGCCAGTCCACAAGCACACCTTCGTGGTTGGACTGGCGAAACTCCACCGAAAAGCCGAGTTCGGCACCGGCCTTCACACAATCGTTTTCTATGTCTTTCAGCGTTTTGCCACCGTAAATACCCGGTTCCCGTTTTCCCAGCAGATTGAGATTGGGGCCGTTGATGACGATGATGATGTTGCTCATTCGCGTTTCCATAAGAAAATCAGCGACACCTATAGACTGCGCAGCCTTTAAGGAAAAGCCCCTGCAAGCCTTAAAGCGCAGGGGGTGCTCCGTATCTCACAGGCAATGAACGCGGTTTAGTCTGAATCAGGAGCAGGTGGCTTTTCCGCAGCTGCGCATATTGGCAATTTTTTCCTTGAGCGGGTCCGCACCGACAGCGCCGAAGACAGCCTCGTCGCCAACGATGTAGGAGGGCGTTCCAGTAATGCCGAGGTTGTTTGCCAGCTTGTAGGTTTCCTGCACCTGCGCATCATTGGGGTTTTCCGCCATGGACTTGCGGATATCGGCTTCCTTCAGGCCAAGCGAAGTCGCGACTTCCATCGCGCTGTCCTCATTGGCGCGTCCACGACCGCCAAGCAGCGTGCGCTGGAATTCCGGATATTTTGCCGGCGCAAGCAGCTTCACGGCGTTCGACACGCGATGGGCAGCGACGGATTCCGGCCCGAGGATCGGAAATTCCTTCAGCACGACGCGTATTTTTTTGTCGCTCTTCAGGATGTTGTCCATGTCGCCCATGGCGCGTTTGCAGTAGCCGCAATTATAATCGAAGAACTCAACGAGTGTGACGTTGCCATCGGGATTGCCGAGCGCGAGGTCGTATTTCGATTCGAAGATCGCCTTTTTGTTCTCGGCAACGGCTTCCGCAGCCTTGGCGTTGCGCGACGCATATTGCTTGCGTTCAAGCGCGTCCTGAACCTCCAGCATGATTTCAGGGTTCTCGATCAGATACTGCTTGATGAACTCGCCCATTTCCTTCTTCTGCTGCTCATCGAGCGCATGGGCGGGCAGGGAGGCGAATACCGTTGAAAGGGCCGTCACGCTGGCAAGAAGGGTGGAACGGAGAAAATGCGCCATATCGGTCCTCATTCTATGCGGCCGGAGCCTCTTGGAATCTTATGAAGGCAATTACCTTACTTTAAGCCAAATGCCATACGGCAAAAATACTTGTCCGCATTATGGTCTCACGATTGTGAAGATTGTGATTCTGCTGCAAGTCTGCGAAATACGGTTCAGGAAAGAGCATGCCCTTGATTACGATATCGAAGCGGAGCGCAGTCGAACCCTTTCACGCCATGGATATTCTGGCGGAAGCGAACAGGCGCAGGCAGGCGGGACGTCCCGTCATCTCCATGGCGGTCGGCCAGCCGTCCCATCCGGCACCGAAAGCGTCGCTGGCAGCAGCGCAAGACGCGCTGAAACACGGGCGGATCGGTTACACCGACGCGCTCGGCCTGCGCGAGCTGCGTGAAGCGATTGCCGGCCACTACCGTCTGCGCCATCAGGTCGCGATCGATCCGGCGCGCATTGCCGTGACGACAGGCTCATCAGCCGCCTTCAACCTTGCCTTCCTCAGTTTGTTCGACGCTGGCGACTACGTCGCCATCGCAAGGCCTGGTTATCCCGCCTATCGCAATATTCTGAAAGCGCTCGGCCTTAACGTGGTGGAAGTTCCGGTCACGGCAGAAACCGGCTACACGCTGACACCCGCAAGCCTCGAACGGGCGGAAACCCGGGCGGGCTGCAAACTGAAGGGCGTGCTTCTGGCAAGCCCGGCGAACCCGACCGGCACGGTCACCGGACGCGAAGCGTTGAAGCGGCTCGCCAGCTATTGCGACAGCCGCGACATGGCCTTCATTTCAGACGAAATATATCACGGCCTGACCTTTGTCGGAGAAGAGACAAGCGCGGTGGAGATCACCGACAAAGCCGTCATCATCAACTCCTTCTCCAAATATTATTGCATGACCGGCTGGCGCATCGGCTGGATGGTGCTGCCGGAGAATCTGGTTCGCCCTGTCGAATGTCTTGCCCAGAGCCTTTATATTTCGGCACCGGAACTTTCTCAGCTCGCGGCATGTGCCGCCTTTTCGGCCGCGGAGGAGCTTGATGTCTACAGGGAAAGCTATCGCACGAACCGCGATTTCCTGATGGCGCGGCTGCCGGAAATAGGCCTGCCGCTGGCGTCCCCGATGGATGGCGCGTTTTACGCCTATGTCGATACAAGCCGCTTTTCCAATGACAGCATGGATTTTGCCAAGCGCATGCTGGCGGAAATCGACGTGGCTGCGACACCGGGTATGGATTTCGATCCCGAAGAGGGCCACAGGGCGCTACGCATTTCCTATGCGGGTTCGGTATCTGACATTGCAGAGGCGGTGGGACGGATCGCCGGCTGGTTGAAATAAACCCGCAACACCCGCCTCCTCACGCCATCAGGCGGGCGTGCAGCCGAAGGTGCTGACAAAGGCCTTTTCGCCTTCTGCGGTGAAGGTCAGTACGCGACCGTTTCCGCGCCGCAGCCAGTCGCGCTGCTGCATGGCGTCGAGGAGAGAGGCACCCAGCCCGCCGCCGAGATGATGGCGGCGCTCGCTCCAATCAAGGCAATGCAGGCACACTGGCCGGCGTGCCTTTTCGAGTGGCGAAAAATCGATGCCGAAGCTGGAGAAGAAGTCACGCCCTTCGTCCGTCAGGGCCGGGTCATCACTTGAGGTTACCAATCCTCTGGCGGTAATGGCCGCAAGCAGGGCCACGCCGCTTTCCCCGGCCAGATGATCGTAGCAGATGCGCGCTTCCCGCAGCGCCTTGTCCTTCGGTCCGGTGCGGACGCGAACCGCGCCTGTGCGCTGCGCAAGCCCCATCAAGGCTTCCAGCACCTGCGCCACATCTTCGTCAGAGAGACGGAAATAGCGATGACGCCCCTGTTTTTCCGCCTTCAGCAATTGCGCATCTGAGAGCTTGGAAAGGTGCCCGCTGGCGGTTTGCAGCGTCACGCCGGCGGCTTCTGCAAGTTCACTCGCCGTCAGCGCGCGTCCATCCATCAGTGCCGTCAGGATGTTGGCACGGGCGGGGTCGCCTATAAGCGCAGCGACATTGGCGATAAGAGGTCCGTCTTTCATGCTTCGATGGTAGCCGAAGCATTGACGTGTCGCAACAGGGTAAACAGGTGGCGTATAACATCAGGAGAGAAATGATGCTGACGTGTTTCATTCGTTACGAGATCGACCCCTTCAAGGTCGATGCCTTCGACCTCTATGCCCGCAACTGGGGCGAGGCGATCCCGCGTTGCGGGGCCGATCTCATCGGTTATTTTGCGCCAAAGGAAGGATCGAGCACGATTGCCTATGGCGTCTACAATATTGAAAGCCTTGCCGCCTACGAAGCCTACAGGGCGCGGCTTGCTGCTGATCCCGTCGGGCGGGAGAATTACGAGTTCGCGCGCCGGGAACGGTTCATCCGACGCGAGGATCGCCTGTTTCTGCGCCTTGCCTCTGGCCCGCACGGCGGAGGCGGACAATGATCGCCTTCATCTTTGAGGTCTGGCCGGCCGACGGCGAAAAGCAGCACTATTTGGATATAGCAGCAGGCCTGCGCGCCGAGCTAGAAGACATCGATGGCTTCGTGTCAGTCGAACGATTTCAGAGCATCAGTAATCCCGAAAAGATGCTCTCCCTTTCATTTTTTCGGGACGAAACAGCGGTGATGGCCTGGCGCAACCGGCCTTCACACCGCCGGGCGCAGGTGCTCGGACGGTCCGGCACCTTTTCTGATTACCGGCTTCGTATCGCCCATGTGATCCGCGATTATGGTCTGGCGGAGCGACAGGAAGCGCCTGTCGACAGCCGCAAGGCCCATCTGGTGGGGAGTGCGGACTAGGGTTGGCCTTGCACGCATCAGTTTTTCTGCATGCCGCTGCAAGCCATTCTGGTTCGAACTCCTCGTTGAAACCCGTTATAGATGAGCCATGTGGTGCGGGGCACCCCGATCAAACGAGGAGATAGCAATGTCGACAGAAAAAGTGGCTATTGTAACGGCAGGCGGCAGCGGCATGGGTGCTGCCGTGGCGAAACGTCTGGCCGCGGATGGTTACAGGCTTGCGATCCTGTCCTCCTCCGGCAAGGGGGAGGCGCTGGCGAAGGAGCTGGGCGGTATCGGTGTCACAGGCTCCAACCAGTCCAATGACGATCTCCAGCGGCTGACGGATCAGACGCTCGAGAAATTCGGCCGCATCGACGTACTGGTCAATAGTGCAGGGCACGGTCCGAGGGCCGCTATTCTCGACATCACCGACGAGCAATGGCACACCGGTCTCGACGTCTATCTGATGAACGTCATTCGCCCGACGCGGATAATCGCGCCCGTCATGGTGAAGCAGAAGGCGGGCGCGATCGTCAACATCTCGACGGCATGGGCATTCGAACCGAGCAGCATGTTCCCGACCTCCGCCGTCTTCCGCGCGGGCCTCGCTTCCTACACCAAGATCTTTGCCGATACCTATGCGGCCGACAATGTCCGCATGAACAATGTTCTGCCGGGATGGATCGACAGTTTGCCGGCAACGGAGGAGCGCCGCGAATCTGTGCCGATGCAGCGCTACGGCAAGAGCGAGGAAATCGCTGCCACG
The DNA here is from genome assembly GCF_007680755.1 of Agrobacterium sp. DE0009. NCBI lineage: Bacteria > Pseudomonadati > Pseudomonadota > Alphaproteobacteria > Hyphomicrobiales > Rhizobiaceae > Agrobacterium > Agrobacterium sp. DE0009. The sequence goes on along the minus strand of NZ_VEIU01000001.1, from coordinate 616,407 downwards.
GTGGCATTTCTCGCATCCGGAGGAGCAGGGTATATTACCGGCCAGAATATCCGGGTTGACGGAGGGCTGACGCGCTCGGTTTAAGCGGCGCAGGCGCGCGTCCGCGAAATTCCGGCTCAAGCCCGGAGTGGCGGAAGAGATGGGCTCTTCTCATCCGCTTGCCGCCTCGTTCCAGGCTGGAAAGCATAGGAGCAGCGGCAACATCACACTCCGCTACCCGCAAAGCAAAACGCCCGCAACGATGTTGCGGGCGTCGTTTATGGAGTTTTTCTTCGCTTAGAAGAAGCCTTTGCGCTGCCACCAGCCGCCCTTGCGCGGCTTCGGCTCATCGCCCTCTGGCGCGGACGACGTGACGACGGGTTCGGAGCTCGAGACATTGTTGCCCCGGTTCGCGCGAACCTTCTCTTCACTTACCGGCGCTTCCGCTTCCGGTGCAACGTCGGCAGAGGCTTCGCCTGCTTCTTCGACGGCGACATCAACGACAGTCGTCTCAACGACCACCGGCTCTACCGTTTCGACAGCTTCGGCCTGGGGCGCTTCTTCGGTTTCCGTCTTGGCCTTGGCCTTGCGGGTGCGGCGCGGCTTTTTCGGCGCGGTCTCGTCAGCAACGACGGCTACATCAGCAACCGTGCCTTCCACGACCTCGGCAGCAGCCGGCTCTTCAGCGACGGCAGCCGCAGTAGCGACCTCTTCGCCTTCAGCTTCATCATCGGCAGACTCAATTCCGTCAAGAGCCTCGTCCTCGGCACGGTTGCGGCGGCCACCCCGCTTGCCGCGACGGCGGCGCTTGCGCTTGCCGTCCTCATCGGAGCCTGCTGCTTCCGCCGTACCGTTCTCGGCATCAGCGCCGGTGTCATCCGCTTCGATACCGTCATCGTCACCCTCGGCATCATCGCCGTCCGCATCACCGGACTGGGCATCGACAGTGCCGTTCTGGTCACCCTGGCCACCCTTGCCACGACGGCGGCGACGACGCTTGCGCTTGCGCTTGCCTTCCTCGCCATTGTCGCCCTGCGGCTGCTGGCGCGGTTGGGCGCTTTCTGACTTGACGATTTCTTCCTCGTCTTCGTCTTCTTCCACTTCAGCGACGAAATCGTCTTCTTCCTCGACGAAGTTCGGCAGCATCTGAATGAGGCTTTCGATCTTCACGGGATTTTCGACGGCATCACCGCGATCGATCGCGAAATGCTGGGCGCCGACGCCGGAGTCGGCGGCAATGATGATCGACACGCCGAAGCGGCCTTCATAATCGACGATCGTGCCACGCTTGTGGTTGAGCAGGTAGAGCGCCGTTTCCGGCGTGCACCGCACGGTGATATTGTGGGTGGTGTTGCGCAGCAGATATTCCTCGACGCCGCGCAGCACATGCAGGGCGATGGAGGATTCCGAGCGAACGTGGCCCGTGCCGCCGCAATGCTGGCAGACCTGCGTGGTCGATTCCAGCACCGAAGCGCGGATGCGCTGGCGAGACATTTCCAGAAGGCCGAAATGCGAGATGCGGCCGACCTGAATACGGGCCCGGTCGTTCTTCAGGCAATCCTTGAGCTTCTTCTCGACAGCGCGATTGTTGCGCTTTTCTTCCATGTCGATGAAGTCGATGACGACAAGACCGGCAAGGTCGCGCAGACGCAGCTGGCGCGCCACTTCTTCTGCCGCTTCCAGGTTGGTCGTCAGCGCGGTTTCTTCGATGGAGTGCTCGCGGGTCGAACGGCCTGAGTTGACGTCGATCGAAACCAGAGCTTCGGTCTGGTTGATGATGAGGTAACCACCGGACTTCAGCGTCACCTGGGGCTGCAGCATGCGGTCGAGCTGCGCTTCGATGCCGGAGCGCGAGAAGATCGGGTGAATGTCGCGATAAGGCTGAACCACCTTGGCATGGCTAGGCATCAGCATCTTCATGAAGTCTTTTGCTTCACGATAGCCTTCTTCGCCGGAAACGATGATCTCGCTGATATCCTTGTTGTAAAGGTCGCGGATCGAACGCTTTATCAGCGAGCCTTCCTCGTAAACGAGGCAGGGAGCGGTGGAATTCAGCGTCAGCGTGCGGACGTTTTCCCACAGACGCATCAGATATTCGAAGTCGCGCTTGATTTCGACACGGGTGCGGTTGGCACCGGCGGTGCGCAGAATGACGCCCATGCCCTGCGGCACTTCCAGATCGCGCGCGATTTCCTTGAGGCGCTTGCGGTCTGTCGGCTGGGTGATCTTGCGGGAAATACCGCCGCCCCGCGCCGTATTCGGCATCAGCACGGAGTAACGGCCAGCCAGCGACAGATAGGTGGTGAGTGCGGCACCCTTGTTGCCGCGTTCTTCCTTGGCGACCTGTACCAGAAGGATCTGGCGGCGCTTGATGACTTCCTGGATGCGATATTGTTTGCGCGGCTTACGGGCAACCCGATCCGGAACCTCTTCCATGGCGTCTTCGGCGCCGACGGATTCGATGACTTCCTTTTCGTGATGATCGTCATCATCGTCGTCATCATCGTCATTGCCGCGGCGAAGGCCTTCGACTTCCTCGGAAATCGTATCGGCATCAACCATGGCGGCCATGTCGCCGCCGGTGCTGCCGTCGTCTTCGGATGACGCTTCAGATGCATCAACCGCTGCAGCCTCTTCTTCGGCGGTCTTCTTCTTGGCGCGGGGGCGGCGGACGCGCTTCTTCGGCTTTTCTTCCTCGGCGGGCGCTTCTTCGGCGACAACCTCGACGGCTGCTTCTTCAGAAACCGTTTCCGCAACCGGGGCTGCTTCTTCGGCTGCCACGGTTTCGGCCACTTCGGGCGCCGAAACGATGCCGACGTCGGGCTGGTCCACCTGCGAAAGGTCGATCATGGGGGCGGCTGGCTCGGGAGCGTCGGCGGATTCGAAATCGTCGCTGCGGCGATGATCCTCGGCTTCTGCTTTCAGCAGTGCCTGTCGGTCAGCGAGCGGGATCTGGTAATAATCCGGGTGGATTTCCGCAAAAGCGAGAAAGCCGTGGCGATTTCCACCGTAGTCCACGAAAGCCGCCTGAAGCGAGGGCTCAACGCGGGTGACCTTGGCAAGATAGATATTGCCGCGGATTTGTTTTTTGTGCTCCGATTCAAAATCGAATTCTTCGATCCGGTTCCCACGGACAACGACTACGCGTGTCTCCTCTTCGTGGGAGGCGTCGATAAGCATTTTGTCTGCCATGTAAGCTGTGCTCCTCGGCGCAGCCTTGTTTTATACGAGAACAGGCCCGCCACACGGACGAGCCTTTCATATGAGTGCAAGGATGTGCCGGAAATGAAGTCTCCACCCGGGCCTCTGTAAACTGGCAGCATCCGGACCGACGGCGAGGCGCTTGGCCTGCTCCTGGTATCCGGTTCATGTGAAAACTGCTGCGACATCATTGGCCAGGCGGAACGACAATAATATATAGACCCCTTGGGGTCCGATGAATTTGCTCTCCTCAGAGCGGCGGTGGCAGTGCCACCGGGTAGGTCTCCGGCCACGGCCGGAATTGATCGAGTTTCAGGATAAATGTAACGACGGCAGATGATTGCCCGATGTGCAGCGCCAGCGTCTTTTTCGATTGGCAGCCGGCGGGCATCTATCCCGTCAACACTTTTAACCCTCACATGCGTTGTATGTTTTCTCTGTCATAATAGCAATAGGCTGGCTAAATATGCCATATTGTTGGTGGAATTTCCGGGTTAACAATTGGTTCACCAACGCCTGCGATTGTGGGGCGCAAACGTGCAAACTATCGTACGGCGTGGTTGAAACGGCTCCGTTCGCGGCGTTTTTCATCGCTGTTTATCCAAAATGACTGAAATACGGAATTTCTCGAGGGCCATGAATTTTACGCGCAGCGCAGCGATATCAGGCGGGGCAGGGTGGCTTGGCGTGCGAATCGCGCGGGCTGCGGCTGTCCTGGCGCTTGGGGTCGCCGCCTCTTTTTCCCTTATCCCGGCAGCGCATGCGGTCGAGCCGCTCGTCGCCCATCAGGCGCGCATCATCGGCGACGAGGCTCGCACGCGTATCGTTCTCGATTTTGCGGAAGAGCCGGAGTTCGACGTTCATTACCTCGATTCGCCGGCACGAATCGTAGTCGACTTTCCGGCGGTCAATTTTAAATTTCCCGTCTCCGATCTCAAGCCAACGGGCCTTTTTTCCGATATCCGCTTTGGCACCATGGGCGAAAACAGCGCCCGCATCGTTCTGACGGCAAAAAAGCCGGTTCAGGTGGCGGTCGCAGAAACGAAGAAGGCAGATGACGGGCAGTCGTTCCGGTTTGTGCTGGACGCGGAAATCACCACCAGGGGCAAGTTCGCGGAACTGGTGAAAGACCAGCAATGGCGCGCGCCTGCGCCGGTGACGACATCGGCGATTACACCCGACGACAAAACCTCGCGTCCAGCGGACTTCGTCATCGCCGTCGATGCGGGCCACGGCGGCATCGATGCCGGCGCCACCGGTGGCACCACGGGTACCGAGGAAAAGGTCATTACCTTGACCTTTGCCAAGGAGCTTGCCGATCGTTTGAACCGGCAACCGGGCATCAAGGCCTTTCTCACGCGCGATTCCGATACCTTTCTCGCTCTGTCCGAACGGGTGACGATCGCCCGGCAGAACAATGCCAATCTCTTCATATCCCTGCATGCCGATACGCTGAAGCAGAAGGGCATCCGCGGCGCGACCGTCTATACATTGTCGGATCGTGCTTCTGACCGGCAGGCGCAGGAACTGGCGGAGCGCGAAAACAAGTCCGACCAGATTGCCGGTGTTGCCGCTTCCTCCGAACCGCCCGAGGTCGCCGACATTCTCCTCGACTTCACCCGCCGCGAGACCCAGGCCTTTTCGGTGACCCTTGCCGAAAACATCGTCTCATCCTTCGAGGGGCAGGTGGGTCTCATCAATAATCCGCATCGCTATGCCGGCTTCATGGTGCTACGCGCCCACGATGTGCCGTCGGTACTGCTGGAACTCGGTTTCCTCTCCAATCCGGAAGACGAAAAGCTGCTTCTCGATGACGCGTGGCGCAAAAAGGTTGCCGATACCTTGGCGACGGCCGTCGGGCGATACCGCGCAAAGGCCATGGCAAACGGTGGCTGACAGGCCGCCGACGGGCCAACCAAAAGTGTGGCTACGCCGCCAGAGACAGCCGAAAAGCTGTTCAATTCTTGACCCTTGGCAACGATTGCGACCGCTGAGCCCTATTTTACTCACATTCCCCGCGTTACTCGGGAAGCGGATTCGGTGGCAATCCGTAAGCTTCGATGCATGATTGCGGGCATTCGGCCCGGTAACATATCAGCGAATGCTGCCGTATCGGCTTGTCATCGAAGGTATGGTGTGCAAAACGGCACGCGATATGCAAGGATGCGCCCGTAAATCGTCGGGCGTTGATGGTTACGATTCGAATTATCGGTAGCTTGGTATGATCAGACTGATTGGATATTTTTTCGGCTTGGCCAGCGTGCTGTTTTTGTGCGCCGCCGTCGTCGGTGCGATTTATTTGCACGGCGTGACGAAGGACCTGCCGGATTACGCAGTTCTGAGCACCTATGAGCCGCCCGTAACAACCCGTGTACACGCCGGCAATGGTGAGCTTATGGCGGAATATGCGCATGAGAAGCGCCTGTTCCTGCCGATCCAGGCGATACCCGACCGCGTGAAGGCAGCCTTCCTGTCCGCTGAAGACAAGAATTTCTACAACCATCCGGGCGTCGATATCTGGGGCCTCGGTCGCGCCATCCTCGTCAATCTCCAGAATGTCGGCTCCGGCCGTCGTCCCGTCGGCGCATCGACGATCACCCAGCAGGTTGCGAAAAACTTTCTTCTGACCAACGACCAGACCATCGACCGCAAGCTCAAGGAAGCCATCCTCTCCTTCCGCATCGAGCAAACCTATTCAAAGGACAAGATCCTCGAGCTTTATCTCAACGAGATCTTTTTCGGCCTGAATTCCTACGGCATCGCCGGGGCGGCGCTGACCTATTTCAACAAATCCGTCACCGAACTGACGATTGCCGAGACGGCATATCTGGCGTCTCTGCCGAAGGGGCCGAACAATTACCATCCGATCCGCCGCGAGAAGGCTGCGCTCGAGCGTCGTGACTGGGTGATCGACCGCATGGCCGAGAATGGTTACATCACTGCCGATGACGCCGCAGACGCCAAGAAGCAGCCGCTCGGTGTCAATCTGCGTCGTGGTGGGGCACATATTTTCGCCTCCGATTATTTCGCAGAGGAAGTTCGCCGCCAGATCGTCGAGAAATATGGCGAGGAAGCGCTGCTTGAAGGCGGTCTTTCCGTCCGCACATCGTTCGATCCGCAAATCCAGCGCGAAGCCCGAAAGGCGCTTCAGGACGGGCTTGTACAGTATGACGAGCGTCGCGGTTTCCGTGGCCCTGTCGAAAAGATCGAAACAGCTGGTGACTGGACGGCGGCATTGGCGAAGGTCAAGGGTCTGCGCGACGTTCCCGAGTGGAAGGTGGCAGTGGTACTCGCTGTTGCTGCCGATGGCGTCGATATCGGCCTTCAGGCCGATCCCGACGCGGAAGATGGCGACAAGCGCACGCGCGGACATATCTCGGCAGAAAACATGCGCTGGGCATTCCGTGATGCAGCCGGCAAGCGCGCGACCGCCAAGTCGCCGGTTGGCGTGCTTTCCGTCGGCGACGTCGTCTATGCGCAGCCGCTCTCCGGCTCCGGCAATGAATATCGCCTGCGCCAGCCGCCGAAAGTGCAGGGCGGCATGGTAGTGATGGATCCGCATACGGGCCGTGTTCTGGCCATGGTCGGCGGATTCTCCTATGCGCAGTCAGAATTCAATCGCTCGACGCAGGCCATGCGTCAGCCCGGCTCCTCTTTCAAACCGTTCATCTACGCAGCCGCGCTCGACAATGGCTATACGCCGGCCTCGGTCATCCTCGACGCCCCGATCGAGGTCGTCTCCGGAAACCAGGTCTGGAAACCGCAGAATTACGGCGGCGGTTCGGCTGGCCCTTCGACCTTGCGTCTCGGTATCGAAAAGTCCCGTAACCTCATGACCGTGCGTCTGGCACAGGACATGGGTATGAACCTCGTGGCGGAATATGCCGAACGCTTCGGCATCTACGACAAGATGCCGCCGCTTCTGTCGATGTCCCTCGGTTCGGGTGAAACCACCGTCATGCGCATGGTCTCGGCCTATTCGGTTCTTGCCAATGGCGGCAAGCAGATCAAGCCGACGCTGATCGACCGCATCCAGGATCGCTACGGCAAGACGATTTTCCGGCACGAAGAGCGTGGATGCGAAGGCTGCAATGCGACGAGCTGGCAAAACCAGGACGAGCCCGTCATCGTCGATAATCGCGAGCAGGTCCTCGACCCGATGACCGCTTACCAGACAACCTCCATGCTGGAAGGCGTGGTGCAGCGCGGCACGGCAGCGGGCAAGATCAAGGTCGATCTGCCGGTTGCCGGCAAAACGGGCACCACCAACGATGAAAAGGACGCCTGGTTCGTCGGTTACACGCCGGACATGGTGGCCGGTCTCTATATCGGCTTTGATTCTCCCGCTCCCCTCGGTCGCGGCGGCACCGGTGGCTCGCTCTCGGCACCGATTTTCGGCGAGTTCATCGCCGATGCGGCCAAGCATCTGCAGCCATCGAAGTTCATCGTTCCCGATGGCATGAAGTTCATTGCCGTCAATCGCAAGACCGGTATGGCGGCAGTAGAGGGCGAACCTGACACCATCATGGAAGCATTCAAGCCCGGCACCGGCCCGGCCGACAGCTTCTCGGTGATCGGCGCGGAGAACTATATGTCGCAGGAAGACATCCTCAAGACGTCGCCGCAGGCGCAGCAGGCCATCACTGGCGGCGGCGGCGGGCTTTATTGAGCTGAAGTTCCGGGATCATCGGGGGGCGCGGGTCTTTACATCCGCGCCCCCCGCATTTATTTGAGCAACGAGTTTTAATGAAGGTGAAGAACCAGCGAAATGCGCAATGAAATCGTGAATGTCGTCGACGAAATCAAGCAGGCCATAAGCCTGCTGAGGAGGCATCTTTGACTGGGACCAGGCGATAAGACGACTGGACTGGTTGAATAACAAGGCAGAGGATCCGACCCTCTGGAACGATGCCGCAGAGGCCCAGAAGCTGATGCGTGAGCGCCAGCAGCTGGATGACAGCATCAATGGCGTCAAGGCGCTGGAGCAGCAGCTCCGGGATAACATCGAGCTGATCGAACTCGGCGAAATGGAAGGCGATGACGAAATCGTCAAGGAAGCCGAAGACGCCCTGAAGGCGCTGAAGAGCGAGGCGAACCGCCGTCAGGTGGAAGCCATGCTATCGGGCGAGGCCGACGGCAATGATACCTATCTCGAAGTGCACTCAGGCGCGGGCGGCACGGAAAGCCAGGATTGGGCGAACATGCTGCTGCGCATGTACACCCGCTGGGCGGATCGTGAAGGATTCAAGGTCGAGGTTCTGGAAGTTCACGATGGTGAAGAAGCCGGCATCAAGTCCGCGACGATCCTCGTCAAGGGTCATAATGCGTTTGGCTGGCTGAAGACGGAATCGGGAGTGCATCGTCTCGTCCGCATTTCTCCCTATGACAGCAATGCGCGCCGCCACACGTCGTTCTCTTCCGTGTGGGTCTACCCAGTCGTTGACGATTCGATCCAGATCGACATCAACGAAAGCGACTGCCGCATCGATACCTATCGTTCGTCAGGCGCGGGCGGCCAGCACGTCAACACCACGGACTCGGCCGTGCGCATCACGCATATTCCGACCGGTATCGCCGTTGCCTGCCAGCAGGAGCGTTCCCAGCACAAGAACCGCGCCAAGGCGTGGGACATGCTGCGCGCCCGCCTTTATGAGGTGGAGCTGCAGAAGCGGGAAGAGGCTGCGAATGCGCAGGCGGCATCCAAGACCGATATCGGCTGGGGCCACCAGATCCGTTCCTACGTTCTGCAGCCCTATCAGCTGGTCAAGGATCTGCGCACCGGCGTCGAAAGCACGGCCCCTGGCAACGTGCTCGACGGTGACCTGAACGAGTTCATGGAAGCCGCACTCGCCCACCGCATCAGCGGCGGCGCGGATGTCGAAGTCTCGGATATCGACTGAGACTGTTGCGGAACATGGAATGAAACATCGCCCCTCGCATCCCATTGCGAGGGGCTTTTCGTTGGAGAACAGGTGTGAAACACGCGCTCTACATCGTTGACGTCCAGCCAAGCTTTCATCCTCCGGCAGCCCTGGTGGCGGAGATTACAGCGCTAGCCGCGACCATGCCCAGCATCGCGACCGTCGAGCGTCATGATGAAAGCGTGACACCCTTCGAGCGTCAGCTCGGCTGGAAACCAGGTGCGGACGACCCGTCGCTTGTCCCCGCCGATCGCATCTTCATCAAACACGGCTATGGCCCGCCGCGGGACGTTATAGAGTACCTGCTGTCGCTGAAACTCGACAGGGTTCTCGTCTGCGGCATCCAGGCGGATACGTGCGTGCTCGCGGCCGGTTTCGCCCTTTTCGATGCGGGGTTGCACCCAACGCTTTTGCCGTGGCTAACGGTCGGCTCCAGCCTCGATCGCAGCGGCAAGCTTGGTGCGAGATTGTGGAAGCATCATTTTGGAGCGGTTCTCGCTGGGCCAGAGGCGCTGCGCGCATGAGCGTGTTCGGCCATATGTCCGAGGATCAGTTGGACGCTTTTTCCACCTTCATCTCACCTAGCTCGTCGATGAGAATCGTCCAGCTCTCTGCCTCCTTGGCCATCGGGTCCGTCTTCAGATAGACGGTGACGAAGAGGCCGGGCGAGGTGGGGGCACCGTTCGAGCTTTCCGGGCGGATATCCGTGACGTAGGACTTCATCTGATTGAACTCGTCGAGTTCGATGTTTTCGAGAAGCTTCGGGCCTTCGGCGGTGAAGACGATACGTTGAAGATAAACCTTTGCCGTCCCATCGGTCTGGCGGATGGCGATGACCTTGTAATAGCCGCGTGTGGGCGAGGCGGGTGGCGGGTGCAATTGCCCGTCGGGACCCTTTACCGGTTCGAGATTCCTGTCCTCCCACAGGCCGCTGCTGACGACGAATATGGCCGAAACGGGCAGCGTATCGATTGCCGCCGTCTGCGCTGATACCGGGAAGGCAGCCGAGGCAAGCAAGAGAGCAGCAAGGAGGTATGTCTTGGTGTGCATGGCAATCGTGGTCACTGGCTTAGTTATTGAACTGTTCGGCTAGAACCCGGTCAGACCATGAACGATCCGGATCAGACAGAATTCTTGCCGTCCTGTCCTGTGATTGTGCAATCCTGACATGACGAACGGATTTCACCTCCGTGTGGTCCGCAACCGCGTTCACAGGCCGTTTGTCGCGCTCCAGCACATGAATATCGACGGTTACCTTATTCGGTAATAGGGCGCCGCGCCAGCGCCGCGGTCGGAAAGCGCTGACCGGGGTGAGCGCCAGAAGCGGCGATTCCAGCGGCAGGATGGGGCCATGGGCGGAAAAATTATAGGCTGTCGACCCTGCCGGGGTTGCCACCATCATGCCGTCGCAGATCAACTCTTCCAGTCTCACCTTGCCGTCCACTTCAACGCGAAGTTTCGCAGCCTGATGCGACTGGCGAAACAGGCTTACCTCATTCATGGCAAGGGCGGTAAATTCGTCGCCATCGGCGTCCGTCGTCGTCATGCGCAGCGGGTGAAAATCATTGCCGCTTGCCACGGCGATACGCTCCAGCAGGCCGTCCACCCGATAGTCATTCATCAGGAAGCCGACGGAGCCGCGGTTCATGCCATAGACGCGCTTGCCGGAATTCATCGTCTCGTTGAGAATTTGCAGCATGAAGCCGTCGCCGCCGAGCGCAACGATAACCTCCGCCTCCTCAAACGGCGTGTCGCCGTAAACGGCCTTCAGCTCCGTCAGCGCCGACTGCGCGTCCTCGGCTGGGGAGGCGACGAAGGAGAGTGAGTAGGTAGAATGCGACATCCGCTTCCCTCGACAGCGGGACAGAACCCGAATGGTCTGCCAGACGCTGCAACCTCTTGAAGCGGCTGGAAACCCAAGAAACCTCAGAGCGAGGTGGAGATCTAGCCGCAAGATGCACCCTTGGTACATGAAGTCTGCTGCCTGCGACAAGGTCTTTCGCTGACGCAACCGTTCGCTGAGCGCCGTACGTGTAGCTCCGGTCCACAGCTTCTTGATTTCTGCCCTTCAACAAGGGTTGCGGTGCGGGGCCGGCTGATGCAGTTTGCGATGGCTAATGACATGGCGAGTGGCAGGAGACGGACGTGGCGCTGAAATACGATATCTACGATGTCTTTACCGAGACGAAGATGGCGGGAAACCCGCTCGCGGTGATGTATGACGCCGATGATCTTTCTCAGGCCACGATGCAGTCGATTGCCCGGGAAATGAACCTCTCCGAAACGGTTTTCATCAATCGCTCCACCAACCCGGCACATGCCGCGTCGCTGCGCATCTTCACGCCGTCAGGCGAGTTGCCCTTCGCCGGCCACCCGACCGTTGGTGCGGCCGTCGCCATCGTCGAGCGTAACCGCAGTAAGAGCGATGACGACATCGATATGGTTTGCGTGCTCGAGGAAAAAGTGGGTCCGGTGCGCTGCGCCGTGAAGATGCGCTCAGGCGCTATCAGCTTTGCGGAATTCGATCTGCCGCGCAAATCCTCCCGCGTTGATCTGCCGCTCGATCACGCAGCGCTTGCCGACGCCTTGGGCGTGAGCGAAGGGCATCTGGGCTTCGAGAACCACGTCCCATCGATCTGGACGGCAGGCGTGCCGTTCCTGCTGGTGCCGATGCACAATATCGCCGCGATCAGGGAGATGGATTTTGACGCCAATCTGTGGCTGCGCACAGCACCGCTGGTCGAAGGCCGGCTGACGGCCGCCTACATCTATTGTCGCGGCGGGGTCAATCATGCGGCAAAGTTCCACGCCCGCATGTTCTCCCCCGAAATGGGAATTGCCGAAGACCCGGCTACCGGCTCGGCCGCCGCCGCCCTCTCTGGCGCGATCCACCATTTCGATGGCCTGACGGATGGCCACTACCCACTGCTGATAGAGCAGGGCGTGGAGATGGAAAGACCATCCCACATCCATCTGCGCATGGACATCAAGGACAACGAAATCGCCCGGGCCCGCATCGGCGGTCACGCGATTCGTGTGGCGTCTGGCACGTTTGAGATTTAACGCCGCCATTCCCTGACATTAGGTTGTTGCAAACAACGAAGCATAGCGACGACAAATGAAAACCCCGGCCTTTCAACCGGGGTTTTCTTGTATCTGCGCTGCTGGTGTCAGTTGAACCGACCCGCGGCATGGGCAAGCATCGTATAGACCTTGCCGGTATCGGAGGTGAGGTAAGACTGGGTGACGGTGCGGTCGCGGTCGGTGCGGGCCACATCGGCGAGCAGCTTCTCGAAATCATTGATGTAGCGGTCCACGGCGGTGCGGAACTCAGCTTCCCGCTCATATTTGCGCTTGATCTCGTCAAACGTCGTCTGCCCCTTCAGCGTGTAGAGACGACGGGTGAAGACGTCGCGCTCGCCACGCTGGTAACGGCGCCACAGTTCCACGGAGGCATCATGGTCGATGGCCCGGGCGATATCGACCGAGAGCGAGTTCAGCGATTCCACCATATGGCGCGGATTACGGGTATCGGCCGCGCGGGTCGGCTGCTGCTCGGCCGTGGCGCGCGGTGTCGAGGCGGCAGGCGTTTCCTGCGATGCGCCACGCAACAGATCGCTGATCCAGCCGCCGCCTTCTTCGCGACGTCCAGCCTGGCTGGGTGCGACCGGCTGCGCCGGAGCGGGTGCCTGACGATTCTCAACTTGCCGGTTTTCGACCTGACGGTTTTCGAGTGGCAGCGTGCCGCGCAGGGCAGGTGCTGGCTGCTGCTGTACCGGGCGCTGCTGTTGAACCGCCGCCGGGGCAGCAGGCTGCGGACGCGACTCAACGCGGCGTTCTGCGGCGGGCTGGGTTGCGGCAATGGCGCGGGCGACAGGTTCGGACACTTCCATCTGATGGGCCGAGCGGCCGACGAGTTGGGAAATATCCTGAAGCGCCTTGATCTGCTCGGAAACGGCGCGGCGCATGGCGGCCGCGCTTTCCTTGGCTTCTTCCGGCAGGTCGAAAGCACCGCGTTTCAATTCCGCGCGTGTTGCATCCAGCTCGCGACGGATATCGTGGCTTGAGCGGCGGATTTCGTCCGTGGCGCCGGCGAAGCGGCTGACAGCTTCCTCGACGGCCTGACGCAACGTTTCTTTGAGGTTGGCCGCCGCGGCATTGGATTTCTCCGACGCACTGCCGAGAAGGTTGTCGACTTCCGAAAGCGAGGATTCGACACCGCCGCGCAGGCGGTTGACCAACTCGTCGGAATATTTCTGCGCATCCGAAAGCGTGCTTTCGATCGAACGGCTCGCATCCTGACCTGCAGCCAGCAGGGCACCGCGCATGGTCTGCGCTGCCGAGCGGGCGCGCTGCTCCGTCTCATCGAGCGAACGGCCGATATCAGAGAAGGACGCCTGCAGATTGTCACGCAGGTTGCCGGCAACGTTCTGCGAGCGCTCCTCGGCTTCGTTGAGCGTGGTTTCAACGACGCCAACGACGTTGCGCATCGCATTTTCGATTTCTTCCGACCGCTTGACGAGACCGACAGAAAGGCTGCGAAGCGCTTCCTGACGTTCTTCCAGCGTGCCGACGAGGCTCGACTGCGCTGCGTTGAGCAGTTCGGATGCCTGGCTCAGCACCTTCGAGTGTTCCTCGAAGCGACCGACGATACCGGCGACCTGGGCCAGCGTCTGGCCGGAAATGTTCGACAGGCGGTCGATCTTCCCTTCGAGCAGGCGGCTGGAACTGGAGACCATGTCGGCGGCCTGCGACGCAGACTCGGAGAAGCGTGTCGCAGAGGCATTCAATGCGGCATCAGCCGAGCCGAATTCCTGTGCGGCGCGCTCGACGGCCGAGTTGAAGTTGGTCGCCGACTGCTCGACGATTTCGGCCATGCTGTTATGGGTCTGCGACAGCATATCGGTGCTCTGGCGGGTGGCCGCGACGAGCTTGTTTGCCGCATCGCTGCCAGCGCGGGCATATTTGTCGATACCCTGTTCGACGGCGTCTGCCATGGCCGTGTGGGTTTCCGACAGCATGTCGGTGCTCTGGCGGGTGGCGGCAACGAGCTTGCTCGCCGCATCCGTTCCGGCAGCTGCGTAATCGCTGATGGCCTGTTCCACCATCCCGACCATGCCGCTGTTGCTCTGGGTCAGAAGCTCGGCACTCTGCTGGGCGGCGGAAACGATCTTCTCTGCGGCCTCACGGCCAATGGTGGCGTATTCATCAACGACCGGCTTCGCTTTCTCTTCGATGAGGCGCGAGAGTTCGGCAGACCGGCTGGCCAGCATCGAGTTGAGTTCGCGGGTGCGATTATCAAGCGCCGAGCGGATCGATTCGCCGCGCGCGTCGAGGGCGGATTCCACCCCGGTCAGCGTCTCCGAGATGACGCCCACCTGCGAGCGAACGACCGCTTCGGCTTCGGCAACCTTGTTGACGATGATGTTGCCGGCTTCCGAGAAGGTCTGGGCGACGGCAGCCGCCTGCCCGGAAAGGCGCGTCTGCGCATCCGAGATGCGGTTGACGATCTCGCCGGACTTTTCTTCGATTGCCTTCGTGAAAGCTTCGTTCTGCGCCTGCACCTGTTCTGCGAATTCCGAACCGGATTTCGAAAGCAGGGCAGAGGAGCGGGCGGCTTCGTCGCCGATGCTCTGGGTGGCGGACGTCACCGCGCCGCGCAGGCTGACGGCGAGATCTGTCGCCTTGCCTTCGATCGTGCGGTTGACGTTTTCGAGGCCGATGGTGAGAGCTCGGTCCATGGTCCCGAGACGCTCGTCGATGCGGGCCGCGCCGGCATCAAATGTCTCGGCAAGACGGCTCGTGCGGCTTTCGAACGTGTCTGCAACCCGTGTGGTCTGTTCGTCCAGAATGCCGGTGATGCGCTCGGCTGCTTCGTCGCTGGTGCGGGCGAAAACGGCTGTCTTGTCTTCAAGCGCTTCAGCAAAGCGGCGGCCAGCGTCGTCGATCGAACTGTTGACGTTGGCAAGGTCGCCGCCGACTCTGGTCTGGAGAGCGTCGAGCGAGGTCTCGATGCGGGCGCCGGTCTCGTCCAGACGGGTGGTGACATTGCCGATCGAGGTCTCGATTCGCGTGGAGAGGGCATCTGTCGCCCCGCCGATCTCGCGTGCGGCTTCGCCGATCTTCACGGCTATATCGCCGGCGCTGTTACGAAGGCGCTCTTCCAGCGTCTGAGCACTACCGTCAATCGCCTTTTGCAGGGTTTCCTGCTGGGTTTCGAGCGACAGTTCGAGCATGCTGGCGCTGGAAGCAACCGTTGTGCCGATCATCATCGCCTGCTCGGAGAGCATGTCGCCCATCTGGGTCGTCGCGGAGTTAAGGGTCGCGGCGATCTCCGCCTGACGCTGCTCGAGCGTCGTGCGGATTTCATCATGTGACTGCGAGAGATTGCTTTCGAGGCGGGTCACACCCGCTTCGACTGTCTGGGCAAAGCGGCTGCTGCCGTCTTCAACGACGCTTTCGATGCGGTTGGCGGCGCCCGATACGCTCTGTTCGATGAGGCCGCTGTTGCGTTCCAGCGAACCGGCGATGCGTTCCGCCTGGGAACCGAGCATGGTTTCGAGCCGCTCATGGCCACTGGCAAGCGCGTTTTCGAGCGTGAAGGCCGTGGCTTCCAGACGCTGACCGACACCGGCAGCGGCGAGCGAAAGTGACGAGGCTCTCGCATCCATGGCCTCGGCGATCCGCTCCTCGACACCCGAAATCGTCATGTCGAGCGCCATGGTGCGGCTGTCAAGCGCCTCCGCAATGCGCTCTTCGGCGCCGGAAACGATGCCCGATAGGGCAGCGGTACGGGTGTCGAGAGCGCTCGCGATGCGGTCTTCAACGCCGGCAACGGCGCTGTTGATGGCGGCGGTGCGGCCATCGAGAATATCGGTGATCTTCTCCTCAACGCCGGAGAAGCTCATGTCGAGCGCCATGGTGCGGCTGTCGAGCACGTCTGTGATCCGCTCTTCCGCACCCGAAACGATGGTCTTCAGCGAGTCCGTACGGCTGTCCAGCGCGCCGGCGATGCGGTTCTCGGCGCTGGCCACCAGATCGCCAAGGGCGGCGGTACGCGTGTCGAGCGCCTGGGCGATTTTTTCTTCTGCGCCGGAGAAGGTCATGTCGAGAGCCATGGTGCGGCTATCGAGCGCGTCGGTGATACGCTCTTCGGCACCGGAAACAACGTTCTTCAGCGAATCCGTGCGGCTGTCGAGCGCGCCGGCAATACGCGTCTCGGCGCTTGCAACCAGATCGCCGAGGGCCGCGGTGCGGGTGTCGAGCGCTTCGGCGATTTTTTCCTCTGCGCCCGAGAAGGTCATGTCGAGCGCCATGGTGCGGCTGTCCAGCGCATCAGCGATGCGTTCTTCAGCGCCCGAGACAACGGCGTTGAGCGCGGCGGTGCGGCCGTCCAGCGTTTCGGCGATACGGTGCTCCGCACCGGCAACGACGTCGCCGAACAGGGCTGTCCGGCTGTCGAGCGCGCCGGCGATTTTTTCTTCGGCGGTTGCCACGATGCCTGTCAGGGCCGACGTCCGGTTATCGAGGGTTTCGGAAAGGCGTTCCTCGACATTGGCGAAGGTCATGTCGAGCGACAGGGTACGGCTGTCCATGGCGTCTGCGATGCGTTCTTCGACGCCGGAAATCGCGCTCGTGAGGGCGGCGGTGCGGCCGTCAAGTGTATCGGCGATGCGGTTTTCCGCGCCGGAGACGACATCGTGCAGCGCCGCGGTGCGGCTTTCCAGCGTGTCTGAGATGCGGTCTTCGATGCCGGAGACAGCGCCCGTGATGGCGGCGGCACGGGTTTCAAGCGTTTCGGCAAGCCGACGCTCAACATCGGCGACAACATTATTGATGGCGGCAGCGCGCTCGTCGAGCATGGCGGCAAGGCGTTCCGCCGTACCGGAGACGGAGCCAGTGATGGCCAACGAACGGCTGGCGAGGGCCTCATCGAAGCGGTCCTGGCTGGCCGAAAGCGCGCCGAACAGGGCATTGCTGCGGTCCGCCAGCACGGCGTCGATCTTCTCATGCGAATTGGCGAAAGCATCGGTAATTTCGGCGGTGCGCTGACCGATTGCCTCGCTGAAAGCCTGTGTGCGGCTTTCGAGCGCGCTTTCCAGCATTTCCTGACCCGTGCCGAGCGCGGTTGCGAGCGCCAATGACTGATCGGTCATGGTGGCGCCGATGCGCTCGAGGCCGGAATTCAGCATCGTATCGAGGGCTTCAGAGCCACCGGCGACGGTTTCATTGATGCGGGCAAGGCTTTCCATAAGCTTGCTGTCGAGGCTGCCGGCGCGCTGATCGAAGGCGCTGGCAAATTGCGACACATGCTCGTCGAATGCGGAATTGACCTGACCGACGGTCGCCTGCAACCGCTCTTCATAGAGGCCCGAGCGAAGATCGAGATCCATGATGGCGTCGTCAGCGGTGCTCTGCAAGCTCTGACGGAAGGAGAGACCTTTTTCTTCAAGCGTGGTGGAGAGCTTGTCGAGAACCGTATCCAGTGAGCCGCCGATGACCTGCTGGCCGCGCTCGATATTGCGGTTGAGCTCCAGCGTGCGCGTCGAGAGCGTCTCGTTAAGCTGGCGGGTGCGTTCTTCAAGAGCGCTGTTGAGGCTCTCGACACCGCTATCCAGCGTCGACGCATGGATTGCGAAACGCTCCAGCAGCACTTCACCGCGCTCGTCGAGCGTCGAGGTGAGGTTATGCAGACGCATGTCGAATTCGTTTGAGATCGTCGAACCGGAAGAATTCAGCGCCTGAAGCAGGTTTTCGGTCTTGGCGGCAATCAGGCTGCCCATCGCTTCGGTCGAGGCGCGCGATTTTTCGAGGAGAGCCGCCGAACGCGTATCGATCATCGAAGCGAAAGCTTCGCCGGTCGTCGCAATCCGCATCGAAAGCTCTTCGCCGACGATGGACAGTTCTTCCTTGATCTGTTCCTGGGCGCCGACAATGGACGAGCGGATGCGCTCGGCATGGTTGACGATCGCGTCGCGTTCGGCGGTCAGCTCCTGCACGAGGCTGCGCACGCGCAGTTCATTGTCCGCATAGCTGCGCTCGAGCGCGTTGACCTCGGAATGAACAAGCGTTTCGAGCTCGGTGGCCCGGGCAATCGTGCGCTCGATGCCGTCATTCATGGCAGAAACTTCGCGGCGCACCGCCTGACCGACGGACATAATGCGGTCGGAGGCAACAGTTTCCGGCTCGGCAAGACGAAGCGCGACTTCCGCCATCGAGCGGGCGGCGTTACGTAGGTCGCGGGCGCGCGCCATCATGATCGCGAAGGCAAAGAACAGCATGACCGGCACAAGTATGCCGACGACGATGGCCATCAGGCCCGGAATTGCTGTGAGATCAGCCAGCGAGCCGATGTTCCAAAGGGCGTTGCCATAAAGAAGGTGGGCGACGCCGAGGCCGCCGAGCGCCCAGATGATTGACATGATCGTGGCGTTGCGAAGCGCGCCGCCGATCGATCCGCCTTCCAGCGATTTCAGGATCATGGCCGGGCTGCGCTTGGATCCGTCATTGGCGGCTTCGAGATTGGGCGAGCGGGGTGTCTGTTCGACAGGCGCGCGTGCGGCCTCGGGAGCAGGGGACGGTCTGCTTGCTTCCTTCACTCTGGCCTCCGGCTGCTTCGGCGCTGCAGGTTTCCGCGTCTCCGGCTTCTCTTCGAAAGCGCCAAGCTGCAGGGCATCTTCCAACGCCTGAAAAGCAGTCTCGTCGACAGAGTCGCTGATCTTGTTATTCGCCATGCGGTTACGCCTCGTTACACTTACGCCCGGCTTCATGCCGTTGACCCACCTGCGATACGCAAGCAGACTGCCGCCATCATGCCAGCGGAACTCGACCCTCAAGAGAGAACAGTCCCGCCATTTACCAAATCCCGACTGCTGGTGACCCAGCTTTCGGGCGAAATTACATCACCATGCCGCAATAACAAAGCTTGAGCTTAAGCCCTGAGAGAACGGCAGTACCGTAGTGACACATTTAGGTGTTCGAAACAATTAATGCGGATTTGCGGCAGGGGCGAAGTGTCGGCTTTTTAACAGTTTTTAAACCGGAGTTTCGCGCTGAACGCCTTGTTTCGCCTAAGTTTAACATAAATTAACCATAGCAGAAGATTTTCGCCAGCGTCACGCCGTAATTTAAGCCGATAGCAGCTGCCACAATGCGTGAATACGACACAGATGTGACACGAAACAGGAAATGGTGAGACAGGATTCCAGCCATGGCAGCGGTCAGTATTGTTTTCGAAGCGCCCGATAATTACGGCAGCATGCCTGCCGCCAGTCAAAAGCCGATCGATTTCGATCATCTTTCCAGACAGACAATGGGCGACAAGGATTTGGAAATCGAGGTGTTGCAGCTCTTCAGCCGCAACGCGCGCGCCGCCCTGCACGAGATGATTGGCGCGGATGACAAGTCGGTTATTGCGACAGCGCACCGGCTGAAGGGTTCGGCTCAGTCGGTCGGCGCATCCGCAGTTTCGGCTGCCGCGACTTCGGTAGAAGAAAAGGGCAATGACACCGCGGCAATCGCGAAACTCGCAGCTGCCATTGTCGAGGCCGAAAATTTCATTTTGAAACTTTGCCGATAAGGCGGTTCTTATACAATTGCCGTTTCGCCCAAGCCGGTCATGCCTGAAGCTCGTGAAGCGGGTTGCCAAGGCGGGCCGGCCTTTCTATGTGTTTAGAACAGTTCTCAGACCAGATTTTGGATTTCCAGCATGACAAAACTCACCATCGTTGCCTTTGACGGCACGCCTCATGAACTCGACGTCAGCAATGGCTCCACCGTCATGGAGAACGCGGTTCGCAACTCCATCCCCGGCATCGATGCGGAATGCGGTGGCGCCTGTGCCTGTGCGACCTGTCATGTCTACGTCGATGACGCCTGGGCCGAGCCTGTCGGCGGGCCGGAACCGATGGAAGAGGATATGCTCGACTTCGCTTTCGACGTTCGGCCGACATCCCGGCTTTCCTGTCAGATCAAGATGAATGACGATCTTGATGGTCTCGTCGTTCACGTTCCCGAGCGCCAGGGCTGAAGCCGTCAAGCGCTGGTTCCCGACAGAAAAAGCCCCGCTCACCTGGTAGCGGGGAGCGGGGCGAGGCGGGTACGCAGCATGCAGGCGAGGGAGGAAACACCTGCGAGCCCTCAAGTGCGTACCGGGAGAACCGGAGGCGGCATGTCCCCGACGCCGCCTGGCTGCAAGGTCCTATACCGTACGAAGAACGTATAATGAGTCTTGGCGCCCGCACCATGGCGAGAATTCACGGGTGAGATAGGACATGACGTAACGTCATGCCCCATCACTCATGATGATAAATGGGACTGCTTGGGGCTGTTCAGCGGCGCGTCTGGCCCTGGGCCAACCGGTTCTTCAGAAGCCGGGTCATGCGGGCATCGAAGTTCTTCGACTCCACCATGTCGAAGCGCATCTGGTCCTTGTCATGCTCGTCCATGACGGTCTGGGTGATCTTGCCGACCATGCCCTGCAGGGTTTCGCAGCTCTTTTGCGGCCGGAGTGATGTCAGTTGCCGTTCAAGAGAGCGGGCATAGGAGCGGGCAATTTCCGCGTGACGCTCCTCGTGGCGCTTGATGTCTGCAAGCAGCGTATCCCATATGAAGGCGAGTTCCGCCGTCGTCCGGCGGCGGTTCTTCCACTGCGGCAGCAGAATGCGCGTGTTCAGGAGCACCTTCGCCGTGCCGACGCTGCAAAGGCCGTTTTTCTCGACATAGGTCAGTTCGCCACCGAATTTGATTTCCGTCGCGCCGGGATGACGTGCACCGGTATTGCGGGTCAGCGGACCGTGTTTGGATAGCTGTTGATCGAGATCGGCCGCCGTCTTGCCGCCGATCGAGAAATAGGAGTAGGTCTTGCGGACGATGGTATCGGAAAAAGCCGTTCCGGGGAGGGAAAGCGCTGCTACGACCGCCATAGCGGCGCAAAGAGCACGTGATGATTTGGTCATGACCCGGCCTTCCGGTTGAACTTGAAAGAGGTTTGCTGCATAGGCGGAGTGGAACTTATAAGAATTGGCATAACACTCCGTTATTCCCGAAAGGCGCGTGTTACGTGATAACAGTCGGCAGCAACGCCTGGCAAGCGGCCCATGGCCGCTCCCTGAAACTTGATGGGCGTGGCCGTATTATGGCCATCGTGAACGCCACCCCTGATTCCTTTTCCGATGGCGGCCGTTATCTCGCCATCGATGCGGCCTTTTCCCATGCGCTGACCTGCGTGGAGGAGGGCGCTGACATCATCGATATCGGCGGCGAATCAACGCGTCCGGGTGCAGCGGCGGTGACGGAAGCCGAAGAGCAGGACCGCGTCCTGCCCGTCATCGAAAAATTGCGTCGCGAGACGGATGCGCTGATCTCCATCGACACGTATCGCGCCTCAACGGCAAGGCTGGCGATCGCAGCGGGCGCGCATATCGTCAACGATGTCTTCGGGCTGCAGAAAGATCCTGACATGGCCGGCGTGGTTGCCGCGTTTCGCGCCGGCGTCTGCATCATGCACACTGGCCGCGACAGGCAGAAGCTTGCCGACGTCATCAAGGATCAGTTCGAATTTCTCGACCGATCGCTTGAGATCGCTGATAATGCCGGCATCAGCCGCGAGGCCGTCGTGCTTGATCCGGGATTTGGCTTCGCCAAGGACGAGGAAGAGAATGTCGCACTGATGGCGCGCTTCGGTGAATTATCGGCGTTCGGGCTGCCGGTTCTGGCCGGCACGTCGCGGAAGCGTTTCATCGGGTCGCTGACGGGCCGGGATTCCGCTGCGGATCGCGATATCGGAACGGCAGCGACAACGGTCGTGCTGAGGCTGGCCGGCGCTGCCGTTTTCCGCGTGCACAATGTCGCCGCGACGCGTGATGCCCTGGCAATTGCCGATGCGGTCCTTGCCAAAACCACTGCAAAGGCCGATGCCTAGTTTAACGAGTGCGGGAATGCCGTCCCCCGAAGATGGGACGATGTTGCTGCAAAACAGTCCTGCCATGGAGGCGATGCGATGAGCCGCTATACCATCATCCTGAAAAACTGTTCCTTTTTCGCCCGTCATGGCCTCCTCGAGCAGGAAGAGGTGCTAGGCCAGCGCTTTTTCGTGGATGCCGAGATGGAAGTCGAAGCGGGCGATGCGCTGGAAACGGACGATATCGAAAACACTGTCGATTACGGCGTGGCTTTCGCCGTCATCGAAAAGATCGTCGTGGGACAGCGCCGTTACCTGATCGAGGCCTTGGCGAACGATATCGCCAAGGCGCTGCGCGCGCGCTACCCGCAGATCGTCTGGCTCAAGATCACCGTGCGTAAACCCTCTGCGCCCGTTCCCGGCATTCTCGATTACGCGCAGGTGAGCGTTGAACATCGTGCCTGAGACGATGACGGTGGCCGCACTGGGTCTTGGCGGCAATATCGGCGATCCAGCCGCCGCGATGGCGAGAGCACTGCGCGAACTCGATGCGCATGCCGATTGCCATTTGCTTGCCGTTTCCGACCTCTACCGTACCCCGCCATGGGGCAAGACGGATCAGGCGGACTTTTTCAACTGCTGCGCTTTGGTCGAGACCGGGTTGACGGCGCCCGCGCTGCTGCAACTCTGTCTCGATATCGAGAGGGGCATGAAGCGGGTGCGGACGGAGCGCTGGGGGCCGCGCACCATCGACATCGACGTGCTCACCTTCGGTAATGAGTCTGTCGTAACGGAAAGCCTTGAAGTGCCGCATCCGCGCATGACCGACCGCGCTTTCGTGCTGCTGCCGCTCGCCGATATCGCGCCTGATCTCAGGGTCAAGGGAAAGCCCGTCAGCGAATGGCTGCAGCAAGCAGATGTCAATGGCATTGTCCGCGCAAACGAAAAACGGGAGTGGTGGACACTCCCGTTTGGCGACAGCTGAGAAGATGATGGCTTTTACGGCTTGATAGAGCCAACGGCGATCTGATCGATATCACGCGCCAGCGTCACGCCGATGACGGGGATCATCTGATCTGCGACCTTGACCGAAATGGTGATATTCATCGAATTGTCGTTCGACACGCGTGCAACCATCGCGCCGTTCAGCTTGGCGCGGTTGATGCCGACGACGACCTTGTCACCGCTCACCTGACCAGAGGTGATGTCGAGCCCCTTGCCGCCAGCGCCATCGAGAAACTTGCCCTCGTAGCTGTTGCCCTTCTGGCTGATGACGGCAGACATGGGCTGGCTGAAAACGCCGACGCGGCAGGTGCCGCCGAGTTTGATGCCGGTCTGCTTGTCGTCGAGTGGCTCGCCCGTCAGGTCGCAGGTGAACTTGGTGCCCTTGTACTTGCCGGCAACGATTTCGCCCGGGCCTTTCCAGACGCCAGCCACCGAGCGAAAGAAGACGTCGTCACGATCGCGCGGTGCGGCATGGACGTCAGACAGACCGAAGCCGCCACTGACGGACAATATGGCGGCAAGTCCGCCCATAAGCGAAAAGAAGCGCGAATACATGATACTTTCCCCGGCGAAGAAGCCTGTTCGATAGGCTTCAATCTAGCGGCGGAATGGTTAATGCTTGGTTTATTTCGAGCTAATTTGCGGATTTGTCCGTAACCTTTTGGGAGATCAAAGGCCCGAAAATCAGGCCTTATCACCGCTTTTTCCGCCGCTTAAATCGGGTGTGAGGTCAGACATGAAATCGCCGATCCCTGGCCGCTTCACTGCCCGGAATGGCAGGGGTCGGCAAAGATCCATGGCGGCAATACCGATTCGTGCCGTCATCAGCCCGTTGATGACGCCTTCACCCAGACGGGCGGAGAGTTTCGAGGCGAGACCATGGCCGAGAACCTGCTGGGCGAGCCCGTCGCCGACGGCAATGGAGCCCGTAACGGCAAGATGCGCAACGACATCGCGAAGCAGCCTCAGCATTCCAAGCGTTCCGGGCCGTCCGCCATAGAGCTCCGCCATGGCGCGGACGAGGCGTGTGACTTCGAACAATACATAAGCAAGATCGACAACCGCTCGCGGGCTGACCGCTGTGACGACGGACACACGTTTGGATGAATTGAGAATAAGGGCGCGTGCCTGACGGTCGAGCGGAACGAGCAATTCCCGTTCGGCAAGTTCGATCAGATGCGGGCCATCGATGACGTCATTTTCCGTGTCCTTCAGTGCTGCACGCCCCTTGGCGGTTTCAGCACGGTGCGAAAGCACAGCATTGAGCCGTGTGACGATGGCGCGGGCGGGCTTGGCGCTTTTCTCAAGGCTGGCTGTCTCGGCATCTGCCTTAAGGGATTGCACCGCATTGAGCCGCATGATGCCAAAGACTTCGCGCCCGACTAGGGCGAGAACCGCAGCAAGCGCAACGAGAAGCGATACCGTCGCCGTATAACCCAGCCAGTCGGACCGCGAAAACAGATTGCGAATAAGCTGATCCGCCCATAGTCCGAAGGCGAGCGAGAAAAGCACCCCGAATGCGCCAAGCGCCACCTTGCCGAAGGAAAAGCGGCTTTTCTTCGGGGTTGCGACCGGAAGCGCGGCGGCGTCGATATCTTCGGGCGCCAGAAACGGATCGTCCTCGTCCCGTGTCAGGGAAACCTCGGCGTCGAAGCTTCGCGGCGAACGTTTTTGCGCAGCGGGCTTGCTCGCCCTGTCCTCTGTCTCGAGCGTGAAAGCAGCCGGGCGGCGTGTCTGCGGATCGTTTTGAGTGGGAGCCTTCATGCGAGCTTGTCTCCGAACAGGAACTGCATGGCGCGGTCGAGCCTGATATGGGGAACGGAAAGCCGGATGCCGCCGCTGCCCGGCTCGTCAATGTTGGGCGGCCGGAAGCGCACGACATTGACGTCCGGCAGCGAGGCCTTGTCTCCATCCCGGTCAATGCTGCGGAACAGCGGTTCCGGATCGTCGGGCAGGTCGCCGGGAAAGATCGCCGTTTTGCGATTGCCGTCGAACGTTTCGCCATTGATGGTTTCGCCGGCCATCGGCGTGCCGACGATGACGGGAAGTTCGTGGCCGTCCTGCCGTACGCTCGCCTCTCTGGTGGCGCGTACGGAGGCGAGCGCCATGACCTCAATGCCGGCGCCGTTCATGCCGATGGTTGTGATGGCCCGGTCTACCAGGCGGCGGGTGAGGCGCTCCAGCCGGTCGTGGCTTTCATGGTGCAGATGGTCGGCCTTGGTGGCTGCAATCAGCACCTTGTCGATACGCCTGCCGATCAGGGAGGAGAGCAGGCTGTTTGTGCCGGGGCGGAAACAGGCAAGCACGTCGCCCAGCGCCCGTTCCAGATCCTGTACGGCTTCCGGGCCGCGATTGACGGCCTGCAACGTGTCGATCAGAACGATCTGCCGGTCGAGGCGGGCGAAATGTTCGCGGAAGAAGGGTTTGACGACGATCGATTTGTAAGCGTCGTAGCGTCGCTCCATCATGGCGCGCAGCGAGCCCTTCGGTGCTTTTTCGTCAGTGAGGCCCGGCAGGGGTGCAAATGTCAGCGCTGGCGATCCCTCGAGATCGCCCGGCATCAGAAAGCGCCCGGGCGGCAGCGTGGAAAGCGATCTTTCGTCGGATTTACAGGCCTTCAAATAGGCTGCGAAACTTTCCGCCAGCCGCCTGGCCGTCATTTCATCGGCAGGTGCATTGATATCCAGCGAGGAAGCGATTGCCAGCCATTCCTGCGCCAGTTCGGCGCGGATGCCACTTTGCGCAAGGGCAACGGTCGCATCGCTGAACTGCTTGTAATCCTGGGAAAGCAGCGGCAGGTCAAGCAGCCATTCGCCGGGGTAATCGACGATATCGATGGACAGCTTTCCGGCGGAAAACCAGCGACCCCAGCCACTGGCGCTCTGATAATCGAGCGTGATCCGCAGTTCCGAGATAGCGCGGGTCGAATCCGGCCACAGCCTGTCACGGACGAGCGCCTGAATGTGATCTTCATATTGAAAGCGCGGGATTGCGTCGTCCGGCTGCGGTTCAAGCCGCACATTCGACACGCGTCCAGAGCGGATGGCCTCGAACAGCGGCAGCCGACCGCCATTCAGGAGATTATGGACGAGGGACGAGATGAAAACCGTCTTTCCCGCGCGCGAAAGGCCGGTGACGCCAAGCCGCAATGTGGGATGGGTGAGGTTGCTTGCACGGTCGGCCAGATTATCGAAAGCGATCAGCGCGCTGTCTGTCAGGGACGTAAAGGAAGGCGACAATGGCAATTTCCTGGCTGTGTTTAACGGTCACGGCTGCAATATAGGGAGGTGCGCCTGCCCAAAAAAGAAGCGTCCCAACCGATTTTCAGCGGGCGGCTGGGTGAAATTCCCGCGACAATCTTTGAAGATTATTTTCCTGGAGCGAGAAAATCGACGAGCCGCCAGCGATCTCTACCGTTCGCAAGGCTGTCATCATGGTCGAGAACTGCAAGACCCGATGTTGGAAAGCCCGAGGGCAGGGCGGCGTGCAGCAGGTCCTCGCCGATCATCGCTTCCAGCGTCGCCTCCATGGTCGGATTGTGGCCCACCAGCATCACTGATCGGGCTTCCGCCTGCGCGGCTATCAGCGACAGATAGGTTTCGCTGCGCGCGTTATACATCTCATCGATGTAGGAAATATCGATGCTCTCATTGAAGGCCCGTTGCCATGCCTGCGTCGTCTGCCGGCAGCGCGTGGCGGTGGAGGAGAGGAGGAGATCGGGGCGGTAATGCCTGTCGGCCGCAAGGTCCGCAATGACCTCCGCCTCGGCAAAACCGGCATCGTTCAATCCCCGGTCGAAATCCCGCTCCCCCGGGGCGGCCCAGGCGGCCTTGGCGTGGCGCAGAAGATAAACGCGGCTCGGGGAAGATGCTGTCAAGGGCGGGACCGGCTTTCGAGTGGCAGGGTGGTGACTGAATGCTACAGGATAGGGTTGCAGGACCGCAAGTCCCCTTTCCTGTTGGTAAGTCGCGCTGAAGTGATTGAAGAAGAGATCGCTTCAATACGAATAAAGGATAAAAATTAGTCATTTAGATGATTTTTGTGTCAGTTTTAAAAATGCCCGAAAACTGATCTGTACACTTGAACCGGCCACTATCATTGGAGTATACACCGCCGCATTGAGATGTTCTTCGAGGAGAATCGCGTTGAGTGAGAAGATCGATCTTAGCAAATATGTGCTCTCGGAAGACGAAGAGTTCATGAATGCCAGCCAGCGCGCCTACTTCCGCGCGAAGCTCATAGCCTGGAAAAACGATATCCTGAGAGAAGCGCGCGAGACGCTCGGACATCTCGCCGAAGAAAGCGCCAACCATCCCGATCTCGCCGATCGGGCCTCTTCCGAGACAGACCGGGCGATCGAGCTTCGCGCCCGTGATCGTCAGCGCAAGCTGATCTCCAAGATCGATGCAGCCCTTCAGCGGATCGAAGACGGCACCTACGGCTACTGTGAGGAAACGGGCGAGCCTATCGGGCTCAAACGTCTGGACGCCCGTCCGATTGCCACGCTTTCCATCGAAGCGCAGGAACGTCACGAGCGCCGCGAAAAGGTTTATCGCGACGAATAAGGCGACGCCTTGTTGCCTTGGTGAATAAGAAGACAGACAAAAGGGCACGGAACTCGCTTCCGTGCCCTTTCTCGTTTCGTGTCTGAGTGATGGACCCGCTTTCGTCACCGGTCGCGCGTGACGGAGAGCTCTCCGAAGATACGCGCCATTTCCTTCTGCATGTCGCCTTCAGCAACCGCACCCGTAACGGGCGCTGGCGCGGGCTGGTTCTTGACCGGCTTCTCCGCGGCGACCGAAGCGGAGGGTTCGTTTTCCGCCTCCTTGCTTTTGGCGATCTCAGCCTCAAGGAAGCTTTCGAAATCGCTGGCGAGCTCGTCGGAAAATTTAGGCTCCGGGCCGCTCGGAGCCACAGCCGGGGTCTCGGGTTTGGGCGGGAAAGGCGCCGGGGATGGCGGTTGGGCAGACTTCAGGTCTGGCAGAACCCGGTCCCGGGCGGCATCGAGGAAATCGGCAGCGATGGACTGATCGACCACCGGTTCACGCGCTGCGAACACGGGTGGGGTGGGTTCAGCTGTCCGTTGATCCAGCTTCGGCTCAATTTTGGGCGAGGCCGCGACTGGCGGCGCGATGGGGGCCGGGGTCGACACAAACGGGTCGACGCGGGAGGGTTCGGTCCTCGCCGCTGGCGTTTCCACGGGGGCGGTTGCCATCGGCAGGATCGCGGCGGTCGGCGCGACGACTGGGATTGGCGGCGGCGTGGGCCGCGGGGCCTCCCGATCTGGGGAGACCTGCTTTACTGGCGGGGCCGGTTGACGCGCTGTCACGGACGGAATTGACTGAGGCTGAAGTTGCGGCTGCGGCTGAGGCGGCGTTGAGGGCCGTGGCGACGCGGGCGCAGGTGTTGCCACGACCGGTGCGGGGCGCGGCGCAGGCGCGGAAGGCGCGATAGGCTCCGGCCGCTGTGTCTGCCTTGCGGGTTCTTCCGGGATCGAGACGGAAGCGGTCGCCGCCTGCTGCGGCAGAGATGCCCGGCGCTCCTGCTGGATAATGGCGTCGCCCTTCTTTGCTTCGCTCTCCTCGCGCGGCAGCGCCTTCAATTCCGGCTCCTGCACATCCCTGACAATCGGAATGGCGCCAATGCCGCTTTCGATCACGATGTCCGTCGGGCCGCCGATCATCACCAGATGTTCGACATTGTCGCGCCGCACCAGAACCAGGCGGCGGCGCGCATCGACGGCCGTTGCATCGAGAACCTGGAGGCGCGGCTGACGGTTGCGGCCGCCCCGGATGAACGGGGCCGAACCGCTGCGGCGGCGAATGAGCCAGAGCACGATCGCCAGAATGAGCAGCGCCACGCCAACACCGACCACGGCGACAATGAGATTGTTTCCATAGGTGCCGATAAAATCATCCATCATGGACATCATCCCTTCAGACTTTTTTCGAGCAATTAATATTGCCGCGGTTCTCATAATGTGAACGTCGAGCAGGAAAAGACGATTTTTTAAGGGAAGATACAAGCTTTCTTCCCGCCGCCCCACAGTTTAGTCAATCCAGCCGAATACCCGCCACGAAAGCGCCACATCCTGGCTTTCAATGCTCAGCGACACCGAAGGTTGCAATTTCAAGCCCAAGGGTCTGCCAATTGTTTGCTGTGTTGCTCCATAATCGATTTTCTAGGCTTTATTCGACACTCGCCCTGGCCTTCGTTCTCGTAGGGCCATCGCCCGTCAGGGCAGAGGACGATAGTGCGCAAACGTCAAAGACGATGAAGCAATTCGTACAGGAAAACCCCTCCTGTATCGATTTCACCGATGGTTGCTCGGTCTGCACTGTCTCGCAGGGAGAAATTTCCTGCTCTGCGCCGCGGATTCAGTGCCAGATCAAGCCGCTCGTGTGTACGAAGCCGTAAATTCACCGGTTTTTCAGGCGGATCAGGTGTTTTCGCTGTGCGTTTTTAAGCCTTTGTGTCCTGGCGGAGCTTTTTGCAGGTCAAGCGAGTTGCTACAAGAAATTCTGCTGCCCGATTCCGTCGAGGAATAAGGCCGACCGAATGACGACCTGCACGACTGCGAGGCCAAGATGACACGGGTGCGCGAGACAAGCGACAACGACCTTCCGCTGGTGGACAGGCGCGCCCGTTCCGGCACGGTGCTGCGTATTCTGCTTCTCGCTGTCGTCCTGATCGCTGCTGCGGCCGCTTTCGTCTATTTCAAGGATTCGCTGGAAAACGAAATCGTGCTCGGCATTCTTGGTGTGCTGGCCATGATGGGCATTTTCTTTCTGGTGTCGTCGATCATCGGCTTCATCGAAGTCATGCCGCAGTCGCAGTCAGATGGCCTTGCGCGCCGGTTCCTCTCCGCCCACCCCGAAGGCACGCTGATCACAGACGCCAAGGGACATATGGTCTACGCCAATGCCACCTATTGCCGGATGAGCGGCACCACCAAGGCAAGCGACATACAGAGCCTCGAGACACTGTTGTCGCGCAGTCGCGAATCGACGGAGGCCCTTTACCGGCTGATCAACGTTCTGCGTGAAGGCCGCGACGGCTACGAAGAGTTCCGGTTGCTGAAGCCGCTGGGGGAGGATTCCAATCAGGGCCCACATTGGTACCGGTTGAAGGGCCGCGTGCTGAAAGATGCGGGCGGCGAGGGGCTGCACGTTTTCCAGATCGCCGACATTACGCCTGAGCGCGAGGATCAGGAGCGCTTTTTCCGCGAGTTGCAGAACGCCATCGATTATCTCGACCACGCACCGGCTGGGTTCTTTTCCGCGGGACGCAAGGGCGAGATCGTTTACCTCAATGCCACGCTCTCGGAATGGCTGGGCATTGATCTTGCACAGTTTTCGCCGGGCTCGATGACGATCTCCGACATCGTGGCCGGCGAAGGCATGGCCCTCATCGAATCCGTTCATCCGCAGGGTGCTGCCAAGCGCACCGAAATTCTCGACCTCGACATGCGTCGCGTCAATGGCCAGAGCATGCCCGCGCGCCTCGTGCATCAGGTCACCGCCAAGGATGGAGCCCCGGGCGAGAGCCGGACGATCGTGCTGATGCGGCCCAAGGGACAGGAGGATACCGAATCCTCGTCCGCCATGCGCTTCACACGCTTTTTCAACAATACACCGATGGCAATCGCCTCACTCGATGGGGAAGGCCGAATCCTGCGCATCAATGCGCCTTTCCTCAAGTTGTTTTCCGGCGTCGTCGGGCGTGACGATATCGACCGCGGCGTCGCGCTTGAAACTGTTCTACATGACAATGAGAAGCCGCGGCTGGAGCAGGCGCTCGCCGAAGCCAAGGATCGCCAGGGCGATATCGCGCCCTTCGATTCCCGCCATCCAAGCGATGAGACGAGGCATTTCCGATTCTACGTCAACGCCGTCATCGATCAGGACGACGAGGCGCCGGAAGAGGTGGCAATCGTCTACGCCATTGAGGTGACTGAGCAGAAGGCGCTCGAAACCCAGATGGCGCAAACGCAGAAGATGAATGCCGTGGGCACGCTGGCGGGCGGCATCGCCCACGACTTCAACAACGTGCTCACCGCGATCCTGCTGTCGTCGGACCATCTGCTGCTGCAGGCGCGTCCGGCTGATCCGAGCTTTGCCGATCTCATGGAGATCAAGCGCAATGCCAACCGCGCCGCCGTGCTGGTACGCCAGCTTCTGGCATTCTCGCGCAAGCAGACCATGCGCCCGGCAATCCTCAACCTGACCGACGTCATCGGCGATTTGCGGATGCTGGTCGACCGTTTGATTTCGGGCACCAATGTCAAGCTGGAGGTCGATTACGGCCGGGATCTGTGGCCGGTGAAGACAGACCTGTCGCAGTTCGAGCAGGTGCTCATCAATCTCTGTGTCAATGCGCGCGACGCCATGCCCGATGGCGGCAAGATCACCATCAGGACGCGCAATGTCGACGCAAAAGAGATCGCTGCGCTCGGCCGTCCCGAATTCCCGGCCGAAGACATGGTGATGGTGGAAGTTGCCGATAACGGCACGGGCATCCCGCCGGAGATCATGGACAAGATTTTCGAACCCTTCTTCACCACCAAGGAAGTGGGCAAGGGCACGGGCCTCGGGTTGTCGATGGTCTATGGCATTGTCAAGCAGTCGGGCGGCTACATCTATCCCGAATCGGAAGTTGGCAAGGGAACGGCCTTCCGCATCTACCTGCCACGCCATGTTGTCGAGGCCGTTCAGGTGAGCGGCCAGCAATTGGGTGAGGCCGCACTCGCGCCTGTCGTGGCGGCGGAACCCGCAAAGGAAGAACCGCTCGACCTCACCGGCAAATCCGCCGTCGTGCTTCTCGTTGAAGACGAGGAGGCGGTGCGGCGCGGCGGCAAGCGCATGTTGGAAACGCGCGGCTACACCGTGCACGAGGCGGGCTCCGGCACAGAGGCGCTGGAGGTGATGGAGGAACTGGAAGGCAAGGTCGATATTGTCGTCTCAGACGTTGTCATGCCGGAAATGGATGGCCCGTCGCTTCTGAGAGAGCTGCGCAAGTCCTACCCGGATCTGAAATTCATCTTCGTATCCGGTTACGCCGAAGATGCTTTTGCCAAAAACCTGCCGGCAGACGCCAAGTTCGGTTTCCTGCCGAAACCCTTCTCGCTGAAGCAACTCGCCATCGCCGTTCGCGAGATGCTGGACGACAAGGAGTAGGGAGCACGGGCGGCGCAGATTCGTCTGTCCTGTCGTCGCTCTACCGCGTCAACCCACTGCAGAAATGCCCCGCCGACACCATGGCTGGGCGTCGTGCCTTGCCCGGGCTGCGCTCTATCCGCACTTTTCATGATGTTTCGCCGCTTCGCAAACGCAATAGTGATTGCACCCTAGCGCAAGGGGCTTAAAATCGCATTTTAACGACCTAGATATGGAGAGGCGAAGTTCTCCCTCCTGGCAATCAGCTGTCGGTTTGAGAACAGTTTGGAGAATGATGAAAGATGATCGCTAAGCCGATCTACATGCAGGGCGAGGGCGAAGGGGAAGACGGGGGCGGTACCAACCGCGGAACGTCTGTTATCACCCGCGTTAAGCCGAAGACAAAAAGACCGAATTTGTACCGTGTTCTTTTACTGAATGACGACTACACTCCCATGGAATTCGTTATTCATATTCTGGAGCGTTTCTTCCAGAAGGATCGCGAAGCGGCAACGCGCATCATGCTGCACGTGCACCAGCACGGCGTCGGCGAATGCGGGGTGTTTACATATGAGGTCGCAGAGACGAAAGTAAGCCAGGTCATGGATTTCGCCCGACAGCACCAGCATCCGCTGCAGTGCGTCATGGAAAAGAAATGAGGATCGCAACGTGCCAACTTTTTCCCCGAGTCTCGAGAAGGCGCTGCACCAGGCACTGACCTTTGCAAATGAGCGTCACCACGAATATGCGACGCTCGAACATCTCCTTCTGGCGCTGATCGACGACGCGGATGCCGCAGCCGTCATGGGCGCCTGCAACGTCGATCTCGATGCGCTTCGCAAGACTGTCAACGATTATGTTGACAATGAACTGACCAACCTTGTCACCGGTTACGACGAGGATTCCAAACCGACATCCGGCTTCCAGCGCGTCATTCAGCGCGCCGTGATCCATGTTCAGTCGTCGGGTCGTGAGGAAGTGACCGGCGCAAACGTGCTTGTGGCAATCTTTGCCGAGCGCGAGAGCCATGCCGCCTATTTCCTGCAGGAGCAGGAAATGACCCGTTACGACGCGGTCAACTACATCTCCCACGGCATTGGCAAGCGCCCCGGCACGTCTCAGACGCGCACGCCGCGCGGCGCCGACGAACCGGAAAGCGAGAACAAGCCGAACCGGAGTAATCCGGAAGAGGACGGATCGTCCGCCAAGAAGCAGCAGGATGCGCTGAAGGCTTATTGCGTCAACCTCAACGAGAAAGCCAAGAACGGCAAGATCGATCCGTTGATCGGTCGTCACGACGAGGTCAACCGCACCATCCAGATCCTCTGCCGCCGCTCCAAGAACAACCCGCTTTATGTGGGTGATCCGGGTGTCGGCAAGACGGCGATTGCCGAGGGCCTGGCCAAGCGTATCGTCGAAGGCAAGGTGCCGGAGGCGCTCGCCAATGACACGATTTTCTCGCTCGACATGGGCACGCTGCTGGCCGGCACCCGTTATCGCGGTGATTTCGAGGAGCGTCTGAAGCAGGTCGTCAAGGAACTCGAGGAGTTTCCGGGCGCGGTTCTGTTTATCGATGAAATCCACACCGTCATCGGCGCGGGCGCGACTTCCGGCGGCGCGATGGATGCGTCTAACCTGCTGAAGCCTGCGCTTTCGTCGGGTGCAATCCGCTGCATCGGCTCGACCACCTATAAGGAATATCGCCAGTTCTTCGAAAAGGACCGCGCGCTCGTGCGTCGCTTCCAGAAGATCGACGTCAACGAGCCGTCGATCGATGATGCGATCGCGATCATGAAGGGCCTGAAGCCCTATTTCGAGGATTACCATCACCTCAGATATTCCAATGAGGCGATCAAGGCTGCAGTCGAGCTGTCGGCGCGTTATATTTCCGACCGCAAGCTGCCGGACAAGGCGATCGACGTGATCGATGAAACCGGTGCGGCACAAATGCTGCTGCCTGTTTCCAAGCGCCGCAAGCTGATCACCGAACGGGAAATCGAAGCGACCATTGCGACGATGGCCCGTATTCCCGCCAAGACGGTCTCCAAGGATGATGAGATGGTTCTCGCCAACCTCGAAAAGGAACTGCGCTCGGTCGTTTACGGGCAGGACATCGCCATCGAGGCATTGGCTACGGCCATCAAGCTGGCCCGTGCGGGCTTGCGCGAACCGAACAAGCCGATCGGCTCCTATGTCTTCTCCGGCCCGACGGGCGTGGGCAAGACGGAAGTGGCCAAACAGCTTGCCGCTTCGCTCGGCGTCGAGATGCTGCGCTTCGACATGTCGGAGTACATGGAGCGTCATACCGTGTCGCGCCTGCTTGGTGCACCTCCCGGCTATGTCGGCTTCGATCAGGGTGGTCTCCTGACCGATGGCGTCGATCAGCATCCGCATTCCGTGGTGCTGCTGGACGAAATCGAAAAGGCGCATCCCGACATCTACAACATTCTGTTGCAGGTGATGGACCACGGCTCGCTGACCGACCATAACGGCAAGAAGATCGACTTCCGCAACGTCATCCTCATCATGACGACGAATGCGGGTGCCTCCGAAATGGCGAAATCCGCTATCGGTTTTGGTTCTTCGCGCCGCACGGGTGAAGATGAAGAGGCGATCAACCGCCTGTTCACGCCGGAGTTCCGCAACCGTCTGGATGCGATCATTCCGTTCTCGCCGCTGCCGACCGCCGTTATCCACAAGGTCGTGCAGAAGTTCGTCATGCAGCTGGAAACCCAGCTCTCCGAGCGCAACGTCACCTTCGATCTGCATGAAGATGCGATCTCCTGGCTGGCGGAGAAGGGTTACGACGAAAAGATGGGCGCTCGCCCGCTGTCTCGCGTGATCCAGGAGAACATCAAGAAGCCGCTCGCCAATGAAATCCTCTTTGGCAAGCTGAAGAAGGGCGGCGTCGTCAGCGTCACCGTCGGCAAGAAGGATGACGGTGCCGATGGCCTCATACTCGAGGTTCTGCCGGAGACCGCACCTGTCAAGCCGCAGCCGGAAGCCGAGCTGAAGGCGGCGAAGTCCCCCGGCAAGGCAAAGTCGAAAACCTCCTCCAAGGCAGCCAAAGCCAAGGAAGAGGCGGATGTTCTCGTAGCCGAAGCCGATAAGTCCGACGACGCCGACAAGCCGCGGCGCAAGACCAATGCGGTACCCAAGGTGCCGAAAAAGAAGTAATCACGGTCTTTGATCGATAAACAGATGCCGGGCGAAAGCCCGGCATTTTTATGCATGAAGTGCGCCGCTCTTTCTGGCATTGAGGGCACAGTTTCATATTTCATCCAGTATGACGTTGCCCGACGCCACGGCGTTTTCAGACGACATGCACGAGTGGGTTTGCAATGCAAAATGCCGACAGTCACACCATCCCATTGCGCGGCTGGTTTTTCAGGGGAATGCGGGGCATTTTCTCGCTGCCTTCGCTTATTCTCATGACATCCTTCGTCGGTTTCAGCGCTTTTGCAATGGAATCGGGCGTGGCCCGCGGCGAGGCCGTCTTCATGACGCTGTTCATCTGGGCGTTGCCCGCCAAGATGATCCTGATCGGCTCCATGGTTGGCGGTGCCAATCTCGCTGCGTGCTTTCTGGCGGTGACTTTGTCATCTGTCCGCATGATGCCGATGGTTGCCTCCATCGTTCCCGAGATGCGCGGCGCCAAGACGCCGACCTGGATCTTGCTGTTTCTCTCCCACTTCGTTGCGATCACAGCCTGGGTCTTCGCGACGCAAAACCTCTCGAAGGTGCCCCGTGAGGGCCGCGCTGCTTGGTTTGCCGGTTTCGGTATCACGCTCACCGTGGTCAACGCGATTATCGTAGGCCTTTGCTACGGTGTCGTCGCCGCGTTTCCGCCGCTGGTTGCTGGTGTCCTGTTCTTCCTGACGCCCGTCTATTTTATCGCGTCCATCTGGGCCTCGGCGCGTCACTCGGTCGTCAAGGTCGCCTTTGTCATCGGCGTTATCGCCGGTCCCGCCTTTGCTGTGATCGCCCCGGAATTCGACATTCTCTATGCCGGCATCGGCGGCGGAACATTGGCCTATGTGATCGACCGTCTCGTTTTCCGTCGCAAGATCAAGCCGACGTCGCCGGAAGGGGAACCATGATGACTGACCATTGGTGGGCACCCTACCTTTTCATCGCCATCGCAGGCTGGCTCGCGACCGATATCTGGCGCTGGCTCGGTGTGCTTGCAGGCAATCGGCTGAAGGAAGATTCCGAGGCGCTTTATTGGGTGAGGGCGGTCGCAACCGCCCTCGTCATGGCGGTCACCGCCAAGCTGATCGTTTTTCCGACGGGAACGCTTGAGTCCTCGCCGATGTGGCTGCGCATCGGTGCGGCAGTACTCGGCTTTATTGCCTTTCTGGCCGCCGGCCAACGCGTCATCGTCGGCGTCGCGGTCCCGATCATGCTGTTGGCAGGTGGTTTGTTCGTGCTTGGATTCTAACGCGCTTATCCGAATATTAAAGCCGTTCCCTTAGCTTGTCGAAAGTTGGAACAGGAACGGTAATTCGATGGGACTCTTTGCGGCAGAGCGTTTTATAGTCGGCTTCATCATCTTATTATTTCTCATTGATACAGCGTTGATTGCAGCCAAAGGTATTCGCGTTGATTATGTCGGGTATCTCGTATGCGTCCTCGCCGGTGCGGGGGTTTTTGTCCTTGGCCAATTCTACCGCATAAGCGCGCGCGATCTGCGTATTGCATCTGCCCTCATTGCAGGCGGATTGTTCATTCTGTTCACGCTCGCCGCCTCGGTTTTCAATTATGCCATCCTCCCACTCTCGTTCCCGGCCATCGATCAGACGCTTATCGGCACGGACGCAATGTTGGGATACAATTGGGCGGGATTCGTCGAGTGGGCTGCGACATATCCATGGATTGGAGGGGCCCTGTTCGCCGTCTACGCGACGTCCCTACCTCAGATTCTGGTAATCATCATTGTCCTCGGGTTCAGCGGTAAGGATCATCAACTGCAGCATTTTCTGCTCACCGGCGTCATGGGAGCATCCGCCAGCATTCTGTTCTGGATGTTTTTCCCTACCTTTGGAGCGCCTGCCTATCAGGATTTGCCAGCTTGGATTGCCCGGACGATACCGATTGCATTGGATATGACATATGCGCGTGAGGTCGCCCGGTTGGCAACGGAGGGCGTCGACTTCATCTCTCCGCGGAACGTCCTTGGCCTGATCAGTTTTCCATCGTTCCACACCTTCATTGCTGCAATGTGCGTCTGGTTTGTACCGCGGCACGCTGTGATGATGGCGGTGATTCTGGTTCTGAATATCTTGATGCTACCGGCCGTTCTGGTGCAGGGCGGACATCACCTTTCAGACATCTTCGGCGGCCTCATCGCCTTCGCGATTATATGTCCCACGTCGGGAAAGTTGCTGGCTTGGTTGTCGGCGCGAGAGCGCAATGGCGCTTTGGAAGCCGCGCCAACAGAGGTTGTTGCGGCGGAGTAGTCACGCTGGGATGTCAAGCGCTTCCGCAACAAGCCAGTCCGCGAGAATTTTTGCCGGCGCAGCCAGATCGTCTGCACGGCGGAGCCAATAATACCTATCCTCGTCGGCAGCTCTATCGAAAAGCACCGTCAGTTCCCCGCTCGCGATTTCGTCGTGGAGAAGGGCGGTTGGACAAAGGCCAATTCCCTGTCCGGCTTTGAGGGCGGTCACAAGCAGATTGAAATCCGCGAAAACGGGACCGGCATTGGAGGGCAGGGGTATGCCGTCGAGAGCAAGCCATGTCTGCCAAGCGGCCTCAGACTCGTCGTGCAGCAATTCCGCTCCCCCCAGGTCGGAAACGGCATTGAAGGGACCAAACCGTGCGACGTAGCTTGGAGCACTTGTGGGCCGGGTTTCCGCGCTGAACAGAGCGACGGCGTTTTTTTGGGGAGCCGGTCCATGAACAATGGTGAGGTCGGGTTCTATCGCGTGCTGGGCTCCAGAATAACTGATCGACACCTGGATGTCTGGAAAAAGTGCCCGGAAGCGCGGTAGCCGCGGGGTCAGAAAATGCGCGACAACGGAGGGCAGGCTCGCGAGGCGAACCGTTTTATAGTCCTGGCCTTGGCGTAGCCGGGCGGCACCAGCCGCGATTTGCCTCAATCCGCTCGAAACCGTCGCGCCGAACTCCTGACCGGCCTGCGTAAGTCTCACGCCCCTGGCATGCCGCTCAAACAGCGCCACGCCAAGCCAGGCCTCCAGATTGCGCACATGTTGGCTGACAGCAGTCGCCGTCATGCCAAGCTCCTGGCCGGCCAGAGAAAAACTCGTTCTTCTGGCCGCGGCTTCGAAAGCGCGGAGGGTGGAAATCGGCGGCAGCTTCATAACGGTCGAGGCTAAGCCAGACTTGGCCTGAGCGCAAGAAAAACCCGCCTTGTCATGTCGCTGTTCCTGACGCAATTTCGTGTCCAACTTTTCATCGCTCAGAGGATTTCATGACCACCCTGCCTGCCGAACCCGCCGACGCCGCCACGCGCCGGGCTGTCCGTCCCGTTGTTGTCTATCCGAACGGCACGCTTGAGGTGCCTGACCTTGCGCGTCTTGCGCAGGCAAAGCAGGGCATGGAAAAGGTGGATGAAGTCATCGTGCCTCCGCGTGACGGCCGCACCTTTACTGTCCCGAGAGGGCATTTTTTTCGCATCGTCAGCGTCGAAGGCCCGCAGGTCGGTGATTTGAACCTGTGGAATGCGAATGATCTCAATGAGCGTTTTTTCAGCGGCAAGACCCGCGCGCTGCATGCCACGCATGTGTCCGTTGGCAACCGGCTGTGGAGCAACCTGCCGTCGCTACGGCCAATGGCGACCACCACCCATGATACGCTGTCCTGGTATGGCTTCGACGAGGATGGTGGCGGTGTGCATGACGTGATCGGCACCCGCTGCGATCCCTATACCAACAAGTTGTTGAGCGGGGGCGATTATCACCATTGCTGCCATTCGAACCTGACGAACGCGCTTGCTTCCGCCAAAGGCCTTTCCTTCCGGCAGGCGGAGCCGCATGTTCATGACGTGTTGAATGTCTTCATGTGCACCGGTTTCACCCGTGATACCCACCAGTATTTCATGAAAGCGAGCCCGGTACGTCCGGGTGACTATCTCGAGTTCTTCGCGGAAATCGACCTCATCGGCGCGCTTTCCGCGTGTCCCGGCGGCGACTGCAGCGCCACGCATTCAAGCGACACGGCGGCCTGTTATCCGCTAAAGGTGGAAATATTCCGGCCGGATATGACGGTGCTTGAAGGCTGGCCCTGGCCGGAGCGAAATGCCTATCGTCCTGTGGAATGAGGAAAAACACCTCTCTCGTCATGCCGGACTAAATCCGACATCCGGCCACGGCGCGTCTGCGCCGTGAAAGAACTGAGGCGTCGCATCACCCGTCACAAAGCAAGCGCCGCCTTTATCTTCTCCGCATGGGCCTTCAGCACCTCCCCATCGGCCATCACGCCGGAATGCGGCTTCAGTTGCTCGCCTTCCTTGCGCGGAATGACATGGAAATGCAGGTGGAACACAGTCTGGCCAGCCGCCGGTTCGTTGAACTGAGCGACGAAGACACCATCTGCATCGAAGGCTTCCTTCGCCGCGAGGGCGAGTTTCTGCACGACGGGAATGGTTCTTGCGAGCACGTCGGGGTCGGCGTCGAGCAGGTTGCGGGAGCCGACCTTGGGTATAACGAGGAGGTGTCCGGGAGCCTGTGGCATCACATCCATGAAGGCCAGGGTATGCTCGTCCTCGTAAAGCTTATGGCTCGGAATCTCGCCACGCAGGATTTTTGCGAAGATATTGTTGTCGTCGTAAGCGCTGGCCGCCATTCTGGTCCCTCCTGATGTCGGACTAAGTGTCCGGTTCCTGTCTTTCGCCCTTGCGGAAGGGCGTGTGCTCATCGAGATAATCGTTGATGTGCTCGACCTCTTCGCGCTCGCGCTGAAGATAATCGGCAATGGCGCGACGCAGGCCCGGATGGGCGATGAAATGCGCCGAGTGGGTGGTGACCGGTACATAACCGCGCGCCAGCTTGTGTTCGCCCTGGGCGCCGGCCTCTACCCGTTTCAATCCCTTCGCGAGTGCAAAATCGATGGCCTGATGGTAACAGACCTCGAAATGCAAGAAGGGGTGGTCCTCGATGCAGCCCCAATGCCGTCCATAGAGCGCGTCCGACCCGATGAAATTGATCGCACCGGCGATGTAACGCCCCTCGCGTTTCGCCATGACAAGCAGCACATCATCAGCCATGCGCTCGCCGATCAGCGAATAAAACTTCCGCGTCAGATAAGGCCTGCCCCATTTGCGGCTGCCGGTATCCATGTAGAAGGCAAAAAATTGGTCCCAGATCTCCTCCGTCAGGTCAGAGCCTGTCAGCCAATCGATCTCGATCCCGTTTTCCAGCGCGGCCCGGCGCTCCTTCTTGAGCCCCTTGCGCTTGCGTGATGATAGCGCATCGAGGAAGTCGTTGTGGTCGCGATAACCGTCATTGATGAAATGGAATTGCTGGTCGGTGCGGTGCAGAAAATCGCTCGGCAAAAGTGCCGAGAGGTCATCCTCTTCCAGAAAGGTGACATGCGCCGAAGAGACGCCGATCTTGTCAGTCACTTGCGCGAGACCGGAAGCGAGGAGCGGTTTGAATCGTCTGGCATCTTGGCCAGTGGCGACCAGCAAGCGTGGGCCCGTCGCCGGCGTGAAGGGCACCGAGCATTGCAGTTTGGGATAATAATGCCCGCCAGCCCGCTCGAAGGCATCCGCCCAGCCGTGATCGAAGACGTATTCGCCCTTGCTGTGGTTTTTCAGATAGGCAGGAACGGCGCCGATGAGGGCCCCTGCCGCGTTTTCCAGCAGCAGATGGTGTCCTAGCCAGCCGGTCTTGGCGGTGGCCGAACCGGAGTCTTCCATGGAAGACAGGAATTCATGCGATATGAAGGGGTTGTAGGCATTTCCTGATGCGTTGCGCGACGTTCCGGAAAGCCGTTTCCAGCTTTCCGGATCGATATCCTCGAAGGATTGCGCAATGCGGATGGAGTAATCTTCTGTCATGCCGTGGCGGACGGTCTCTCTCTTGGGTCGAAACCCTCGAATGTCATCTGGTCCGCATATTTATAGGTCGTCTCGCGCGCATTTTCATCCCTGACCGTCCAGGTAATGACCGGAAGCCCGAGTTTTCTTTGCGCTTCGATGAAGCTGTTGGGCAGGTGACCCCAATGATAGGAGATGAAATCGAGCCCCAGCTGCATGGCCTCGTCATGTTGGAAGAAGTCCTCCGGCTTGTCGCCTTCTGCCGTCAGCCCGAGCGGCCAGGGCGAGCCCGCTGCTTTCAGGTCCTTCAGCAGATGGTGATCGAAGCTCATCAGCGCCACATGGCCGTCATAGCCCTCGAGGTCTTCCAGCACCGCTTCGGCAAAGCCGTCATCGACGCCTTCGCCTTCACGGCCTTTCAGTTCAATAACCAGCGGCACCTTGCCAGCCACCAGAGCCAAAAGCTGCTTGAGGCTCGGAACGCGATCCGTGGTTTGGCCGACGGAGAGCATTGCCAGTTCCGCCGAGGTGCGTTCACGCACATCGCCCTTGATTCCAGTCAGTCTTTCCAGGTCGTGGTCGTGGAAAACCACCGGCACACTGTCGGCCGCCAGCTGAACGTCGCATTCGATCGCAAAACCGGCATCGACGGCGCGGGAGAAGGCGGAAAGCGTATTTTCCCAGACTGCCTTGTTGAGATCGTGGTAACCGCGATGGGCAACGGGCTGGGCCGTCAGCCAGGAGAGTTTCAGCGTCATACGTCGATTTCCACAATGGCGTCGATTTCG
Organism: Agrobacterium sp. DE0009; assembly: GCF_007680755.1. NCBI lineage: Bacteria > Pseudomonadati > Pseudomonadota > Alphaproteobacteria > Hyphomicrobiales > Rhizobiaceae > Agrobacterium > Agrobacterium sp. DE0009. Next base: position 574,456 of record NZ_VEIU01000001.1, on the reverse strand, counting down.
ACCGAGGCATTGAAGGGCAGGGCGGCCATGCCGACGGCGGCGCGGGCATGTTTACCGGCCTCGCCCAGAACATTGGCGATGAGGTTGGACGCACCATTGATGACGAGATGCTGCTCGACGAACTCAGGCACAGAGGCGACAAAGCCGTTCAGCTTGATGACGCGGCGCACTTTTGAAAGATCGCCATTCAATGCGGCCTTGACCTGTGCGAGAATGTTGACGGCGCAAAGTTCGGCTGCGCGCTGGGCGGCTGGAACGTCGACATCGCGACCAACGAGGCCCGTCACCGCAATCTTGCCCGATTCCATCGGCAGTTGACCCGATACGTAAAGCAGATTGCCGCTGATGGTGAATGGAACGTAGTTTGCAGCTGGTGCTGCGGCGACGGGAAGCGTAAAGCCAAGTTCCTTGAGGCGGCCTTCGATGACTTCGGACATTTTCGTCTCCGGTTTTGTTGTAAATCCTTCAAGAATCCGGCATTCAGAAGATGTTGATCCAAAAGCCGGGCGGTTGCTTGTACAATATGAGCGGCGAGTCCAACAGGAGATATTGCATGTTTGTCAGGACGCTTGGTTTCGTTGCCGCAACAGGGCTGATGACCGGCCTGTCGAACGCCGCCAGCGCCTTGCCCGTCGCAGTTCCGGATCTCATTGCCCATCGCGCCGTCTATGATCTGGAATTGAAGGACGCGTCCGATCGCTCCGGCATCGAGGGCATGACAGGCCGCATGGTATATGAGTTCACGGGTTCGGCCTGCCAGGGTTACAAGACGGATTTCCGTTTCGTCACGCAGATAAACACCGGCGATGCCGTGCGCATGACCGACCAGCAGACCAAAACCTTCGAGGACCTCGCGGCGAAAAAATTCACCTTCGAGACCAAGTCCTACACCGACGACAAGCTGGACAAGGAAGTGCAGGGTGCCGCGACTGACGAAAAAGATGGCGTGAAGGTCGATCTGAAACGTCCGGATGCACGACAGGTCAATCTCGTCGCCAGCGAGTTTCCGACGCAGCACATGTTCCAGGTCATCGAAAATGCCCGTCAGGGAAAACGCATCTTCGAATCGCGCATTTTCGATGGGTCTGACGATGGCGATGAAAGCCTGATCACGTCGACGCTGGTCGGCAAGTCGCAGATGCCGAAGGATGGCGACGTGGACGCCGGCAAGGCAGGCGAATTTGCCAAGACAGCCTACTGGCCTGTTACGATCGCCTATTACAACGACAAGACGGGTACGGACGCTTTGCCGATCTATCGCATGTCGTTCAAGCTCTACGAAAACGGAATCACCCGCGATCTGACGATGGATTACGGTGATTTTGTTCTGACCGGAAAGCTTGCGAAGCTTGATATTCTCAAGCCCGAAACCTGCGAAAACAAGCCCGTGCGCTGAAACAGCGCCATTTGCGCGGTTTTTTCGCATAATCGCTTGCATTTTAACGCGGGCGACTGTATGCGGCACACCATTCCACACGCGAAGCTTGGGATGTTCCGGGAGAAATCCGGTTCGTTCCGCCCGGTGGTATCGATGAAAGTCGGTGCTGTTCGCTTCGCGGGGGTTAAACCGGAAAAGGAGTAACAAGGCATGGCATTGCCCGATTTTTCTATGCGCCAGCTTCTGGAAGCTGGTGTTCACTTCGGCCACCAGACGCACCGCTGGAACCCGAAGATGAAGCCGTACATCTTCGGCGACCGTAACAACATCCACATCATCGACCTGGCTCAGACCGTTCCGATGCTGTCGCGCGCCCTTCAGGTCGTGTCCGACACCGTTGCCCGTGGCGGCCGCGTTCTGTTCGTTGGCACCAAGCGCCAGGCGTCGGAAATCATCGCCGACAGCGCAAAGCGTTCGGCCCAGTACTACGTCAACTCCCGCTGGCTCGGCGGCATGATGACCAACTGGAAGACCATTTCGAACTCGATCCAGCGTCTGCGCAAGGTTGACGAGATCCTGAACTCGGAAGGCTCCGGCTACTCCAAGAAGGAACGCCTGAACCTCGAGCGCGAACGCGAGAAGCTTGAAAAGGCTCTCGGCGGTATCCGCGATATGGGCGGCGTTCCGGACCTGATGTTCATCATCGACACCAACAAGGAAAAGATCGCGATCGAAGAAGCCAAGCGTCTTGGCATCCCGGTCGTTGCTATCATCGACAGCAACTGCGATCCGGACCTCATCGACTACCCGATCCCGGGTAACGACGACGCGTCGCGCGCCATCTCGCTTTACTGCGACCTGATCGCCCGCGCTGCCATCGACGGCATTGCCCGTCAGCAGGGCGCTTCCGGCCGCGACATCGGCGCTTCTGAAGAAGCTCCGATCGAGCCCGCTCTCGAAGACGAGGCTGGCGCCTGATTTAGGCCCTGTCTGGCGGCGATCCGTTTCGCCGTCTCCTCGACCAGGATATGACAAGGCCGTCAAAGACCTTCAATGGGTTGACGGCCTTGTTCGTTTCTAACCGCTCCGCCGTGGTTTTCGGAAACCGCAGGCGTTCGAGGTGGTTGGAACGGCAGGCAGTCTTCATAACGCTGTCACACTAGAGCGGCACCCATCATTTCGATGTTTGGTCACGCCGCAGCACTTGGGAATGCGCATGCCCCTTGCCGGAACCTCAGGGTTTCGAAGGGTGTGCGGCCGGGTACAGTCATCACCCAGAACTTCGGCACGGCAAAATCCGCCGGCTGACCGATCGAACCGATAAGAGGCACACAATGACCGAAATCACAGCCGCAATGGTGAAGGAACTGCGCGAAAAGTCTGGCGCAGGCATGATGGACTGCAAGAAGGCTCTTGCTGAAACCAATGGCGACATGGAAGCGGCGATCGACTGGCTGCGCGCCAAGGGCATCGCAAAGGCCGACAAGAAGTCCGGCCGCACGGCTGCCGAAGGTCTGGTCGGCGTTGCGACCATGGGTCATAAGGCTGTCGTTGTCGAGTTGAACTCGGAAACCGACTTCGTTGCCCGTAACGACGCTTTCCAGGACCTCATCCGCGGCATCGCCCAGGTTGCTCTCTCCACCGATGGCACCGTTGACGCCGTTTCCGCTGCCACCTATCCGGCAACCGGCAAGTCCGTTTCCGACAGCATCAAGGACGCGATCGCGACGATCGGCGAGAACATGACGCTGCGTCGTTCCGCTGCACTTGAAGTGCCGCACGGTGTTGTTGCGACCTACATCCACAACGCTGCCGGCGACGGCATCGGCAAGCTCGGCGTTCTCGTTGCCCTGAAGTCGGAAGGCGACAAGGCAGTTCTCAACTCCATCGGCCGCCAGGTTGCCATGCACATCGCGGCGACCAACCCGCTTGCCATCCGCGCTGAAGAAGTCGACGCCGCGGTTGCAGAGCGCGAGCGCAACGTCTTCATCGAACAGGCCCGCGAATCCGGCAAGCCGGAAGCCATCATCGAAAAGATGGTTGATGGCCGCATGCGCAAGTTCTTCGAAGAAGTCGCCCTCCTGTCGCAGGCTTTCGTCATCAACCCCGACCTGACGGTTGGCGCTGCCGTCAAGGAAGCCGAGAAGGAAGCTGGCGCTTCCATCGAAGTCACCGGCATGGTTCGCCTGCTGCTCGGCGAAGGCGTCGAGAAGGAAGAAAGCGATTTCGCAGCTGAAGTCGCCGCAGTCGCCAAGGGCTGATTATATTTACCCAATCTTGGGAAAACGGGAGGGCATCGCGTGACAACGCGGTGCCCTTCGTGTATCCGCGTTTCGGTTACATTTCCGAGGAGTCATGATGTCTTCCAAGCCGATCTACAAACGCGTTCTTCTCAAGGCTTCCGGCGAAGCCCTCATGGGTGATCAGGGTTTCGGTATCGATGTGGCGGTGGCCGACCGTATTGCCTCCGATATCGCCGAGGCGAGGGCGATGGGCGTTGAGGTTGGTGTGGTCGTCGGCGGCGGTAATATTTTCCGCGGCGTTGCCGTGGCATCCAAGGGGGGCGACCGCGTCACCGGCGACCATATGGGCATGCTGGCAACCGTGATCAATGCACTGGCGCTCGCAACCTCGCTGCGAAAGCTGAGCATCGATACCGTGGTTCTCTCGGCAATCGCCATGCCTGAGATCTGTGAGAGTTTCTCCCAACGTGCTGCCCTCCATCACCTGGCCCAGGGCCGCGTGGTGATCTTTGCCGGCGGCACGGGGAACCCGTTCTTCACCACCGATTCTGCTGCTGCGCTGCGCGCGGCCGAAATGGGCGCCGAGGCGATCTTCAAGGGCACCCAGGTGGATGGCATCTATTCCGCCGATCCGAAGAAGGACCCGACAGCGACCCGTTTCGACGAGCTGACCCACAGCGAAGTGCTCGGCAAGGGGCTCGCCGTCATGGATATCGCCGCGGTGGCGCTTGCCCGCGAAAACCACATCCCGATCATTGTTTTCTCGATCCATGAGAAGGGCGGTTTTGCACAGATATTGACCGGCGGCGGCCGCAAGACCATCGTGCACGACAAGTAATCCAAAACGATGCCGCCCTTGAGGGCGAATACGGCCGCTGGCCGACAAGATGGAGTATCAAGATGAGTGGTGTTGACCTCAACGATATCAAGCGCCGTATGGATGGCGCCATCAATGCATTCAAGAGCGATATCGCGTCGCTGCGCACCGGCCGCGCGTCGGCCAATATCCTGGACCCGGTCACCGTTGATGCCTACGGCTCGCGCGTGCCGCTCAACCAGGTGGCCAACATCACCGTTCCCGAGCCGCGCATGCTCGGCGTCAATATCTGGGACAAGTCGATGGTCAATGCGGTGGACCGCGCCATCCGCGAATCCAACCTCGGCCTCAACCCCATCGTTGACGGCCAGAACCTGCGTATTCCGCTGCCTGAACTCAACGAAGAGCGCCGCAAATCCCTCGTCAAGGTCGCTCACGACTACGCCGAAAAGTCGAAGGTCGCTATTCGCCATGTGCGTCGTGATGGCATGGACGGTCTGAAAAAAGCCGAAAAGGATGGTGACATCGGTCAGGATGAAAGCCGTGGCCAGTCGGAAAAAGTGCAGAAAATGACCGACGACACGATTTCGGAAATTGACCGCTTGCTTGCCGAGAAGGAAAAGGAAATCATGCAGGTCTGATATCGCTTGCGATAGACGTCTGCTTTTTCCGTTTGAATTCCGCGCCGCCCTATTACTGGATCGATATGCCGACGACGACACGTTCCTCCATACCCGAGCACGTCGCCATCATCATGGATGGCAATGGCCGCTGGGCAAAGCAGCGCGGTCTTCCGCGCGTGATGGGGCATCGCCGCGGTGTGGAGGCCGTGCGCGAGACCGTGCGCGCGGCCGGTGATTGCGGCATACGTTATCTCACCCTGTTTGCCTTCTCGTCGGAAAACTGGCGCAGGCCGGAATCCGAAGTCAGTGATCTGATGGGGCTGCTGAAGGCCTTCATCCGGCGCGACCTTGCCGAGCTGCACCGCGAGAATGTGCGCGTGCGGATCATCGGTGACCGGCAGGGGCTGAAGAACGATATCCGCGCGCTTCTGGAAGAGGCGGAGCAGATGACGGCCGAAAATACCAAGCTGACGCTGGTGATCGCCTTCAACTATGGCAGCCGTGACGAGATCGCTCGCGCAACGGCGTCAATCGCGCTTGATGTTGCCGCAGGCAGGCTCGACGCCGCCTCCATCACGCCGGAAATGATTTCGTCCCGGCTCGACACATCGGGGATTCCCGATCCGGACCTGATTATCCGCACCAGTGGCGAAGAGCGTCTGTCCAACTTCCTCCTCTGGCAGGCAGCCTATTCGGAATTCCTCTTCGTGCCGGAATATTGGCCCGACTTCGACCGCCAGCGATTCTTCTCTGCAATTGAGCAATATGCAACGCGTGACCGCCGTTTCGGTGCACTCACCGAGCAGGTTGCCGTGGCAGGTGCCTGATGAGCCGTGAACTCAGGCTCCGGATCGTTTCCGCGATCGTCATGGCCGCGGTCATCCTGGCCGCGACGTGGTATGGCGGCATCCTGTTCCGCATCGTTGCTGGTCTTCTCGCGATTCTCATCTATTACGAGTGGTCGACGATTACCCGGATGTCGGAGAGCAACCCCACCGGCAATGCCTGGGGCTGGTTTTCTGTCGCCGTCATTGCCGGCAATACGATTTTCGGTGAAGCTTCGCTGGACCTGCCGCTCTTATCCGGCTTCACGCTGACAGCGGCGTTGTTTCCGGTGCTGCGCGGCCGGAACTGGTGGCTGGTGGGCGGCATATTTTACGCGGGCCTGAGCGGCATATCGCTGGCAGCAATTCGTGGTGACGAACTGACGGGCCTCGTGTCCATCCTCTTCATCTTTGCGGTTGTCTGGTCGACGGACATTCTTGCTTATTTCGTTGGTCGCGCCATCGGCGGGCCAAAACTCGCGCCTGCCATCTCTCCGGGTAAGACATGGTCGGGCGCGATCGGCGGGGCGGTTGCGGCCATCATCGGCGGTGCATTGGTCTCCATGGCCTATCATGGTCGCATCAGCCTGCTGGTGCTGGGACTGGCGCTGATCCTTTCGATCTTCAGCCAGATTGGCGATCTCTTCGAATCCTTCGTGAAACGACGGTTTCAGGTCAAGGATTCAAGCCATCTCATTCCTGGTCATGGCGGCTTCATGGACCGTGTTGACGGTCTTGTTTTCGCCTGCTTTACGGTATTCCTCATAGCTTTCGTGCATGCGGCGGCAACCGGCGACGTGCCCGGATCGAGCGGCGGGCTGTTGCCGGGCTTCTAGGCGGCGCAAAAGGTCACGATATAAAGGGCAGATTGTCATGAACACAGTAATGGCGGCGACTGGTTTTCTGACCGGCTACATCGTGCCTTTCATCCTGGTCCTGTCCCTGCTCGTTTTTGTTCATGAGATGGGCCATTATCTTGTCGGTCGGTGGTGTGGCATCCGCTCCACCGCATTCTCGGTCGGTTTTGGCCCGGAATTGGTTGGATTTACCGACAAGCGCGGCACGCGCTGGAAGATTTCCGCGATTCCGCTTGGCGGCTACGTCAAATTTTTTGGCGATGAGGATGCCGCGAGCAAGCCTGACAGTTCCGGTCTTTCCCACATGTCGCTGGAGGAGAGGGCGCAGACGCTTTCTGGCGCAAAGCTGTGGAAAAGGGCAGCGACGGTCGCTGCAGGCCCGATCGCGAATTTCATCCTCGCGATTCTCATTTTTGCAGTGCTCTTCGGCATCTATGGTCGGATGATTGCGGATCCGGTCGTTGCGGAAGTTCGTGAAAACAGTGCGGCGGCGGTTGCCGGCGTCAAGGCGGGCGACCGTCTGATCGCCATCGATGGCGAAAAGGTACTGACATTCGAGGATGTTCGCCGTTATGTCGGCATTCGTCCCGGCACGCCGATTACGGTGACTGTGGAGAGGGCAGGCGAGGAACTGACGCTGCCGATGGTTCCGACCCGCACCGAGACGACCGACCAGTTCGGTAACAAGCTCGAAATGGGCATCATCGGCATCGTCACCGACCAGACCAGCGGCAATTTCCGCCACATCGAATATTCGCCGGTCCAGGCGCTCGCCGAGGGTGTGCGTGAAACAGGCCATGTCATCACCGGCACGTTCAACTATATCGGAAACCTCGTCACCGGCCGCATGAATGCCGATCAGCTGGGCGGTCCCGTGCGGGTGGCGCAGGCATCCGGACAGATGGCGACACTCGGAATTTCCGCCGTTATCCAGCTCGCCGCGGTTCTTTCGGTATCGATCGGTCTCCTGAATTTGATGCCCGTCCCGGTTCTGGACGGCGGCCATCTCGTGTTCTACGCCATCGAGGCAATTAGAGGCCGGCCGCTCGGCGCCGGCGCGCAGGAAGTGGCGTTCCGTATCGGAATGATGATGATTTTGGGCCTTATGGTTTTTGCAACATGGAATGATATCAGCAGCTTGATTGGCTGAGGATTGTGTTTTAACGGTTTTGTTAGTCGGTTGTTTACCTTGTTTTTATGCCAAAGTGGCGAATGAGCCACTCTGGAGCACGAAGTAAACAGAATTTAACGTTCACGCTTGCTTGTAGGGGAAAAGCAGGTAAAACGACGCACATGGCCGGAGTCGGGTTCCGCCCGCTGAGGGACAACGTAAAAGGGTAAGAATTGAAATGAAGGCTGGTTCAAGATTTTTGAACGCTGTGTCGGCGGTTGCTCTGTCTGCCGGTGTTTCTTCGGTTGCGGGCCTTGGTGTGCTTGCCTCTGCTGGCGTTGCACAGGCAGCCGTCATCAGCAGAATTGACGTTCGCGGGGCCGAAAGGTCGGGTGCGGATTCGGTTCGTTCCAACATCACCATTGCGCCAGGCAAGAACTTTTCCAATTCGGACATCGATGAGTCGGTGAAGCGTCTTTACGCCACCGGTTACTTCTCGAATGTCGCCATGCGGGTTTCCGGCAGCACGCTGGTCGTGACGGTCAACGAGAACCAGCTTGTCAACCAGGTGGTGTTCAACGGCAACCGCAAGATCAAGGACGACAAGCTCGCCGGCGTCGTGCAGACCCAGCCGATGGGCCCGTTCAATCAGGCCATCGTGACGGCTGACATCGCCCGCATCAAGGACGCCTATGCTGCCATCGGTCGTAGCGATGTCGAAATCACCACGCAGACCGTGTCTGTCGGTCAGGGCCGTGTAAACATTGCTTTCGTCATCAACGAAGGTGAGCGCACGAAGATCGGCCGCATCGATTTCATTGGCAACAATGCCTACAGCGATGGTCGTCTCGCCGCCGTCATCAATACCAAGAAGTCCAACATGCTGTCGTTCCTGACGCGTAAGGACGTCTACAATGAGGACAAGCTGCGCGCCGATGAAGAGGCGCTGCGCCAGTTCTACTACAACCACGGTTATGCCGACTTCCGCGTCGTCTCTTCCGAGGCGGTCCTGGATGAGGCCAAGAACGAATACACCATCTCCATCACGGTTGACGAAGGCAAGAAGTACAACTTCGGCAACGTCGCGGTCGAATCGACCGTTCCGGGCGTCGATGGTTCCGAGCTGCAGGGGCTTGTTGAAACCCGTCAGGGTGGAAGCTACAGCGCCAAGGAAGTTCAGCAGAGCATGGAAGCGATTTCCAAGCGCGTTGCCGGTGAAGGTTATCCTTTCGCCCGTGTTACGCCGCGGGGCGACCGCGACATGTCTGGCAACACCATTGGCGTGACCTATATCGTCGATCAGGGCGAGCGCGCCTACGTCGAGCGTATCGAAATCCGCGGTAACACCCGCACGCGTGACTATGTCATCCGTCGCGAATTCGATATTTCCGAAGGCGATGCGTTCAACCAGACGGTCATTACCGCTGCAAAGCGTCGTCTCGAAGCGCTGGGTTACTTCTCGAAGGTTAATATTTCGACCGCCGGCGGCAGCGCGCCTGACCGCGTCGTGATCGTGGTTGACGTTGAAGATCAGTCGACGGGTTCGTTCGGTATCGGTGCGGGCTACTCGCAGAACGATGGCGTGCTGCTCGAAGCATCTGTCGAAGAAAAGAACTTCCTCGGTCGCGGTCAGTATATCCGCGTCGCCGCTGGTGCTGGTGAAGACGATGCGCGTACGTACTCGCTGTCCTTCACGGAGCCCTATTTCCTCGGCTATCGTCTGGCTGCCGGCTTCGACCTCTTCAAGAACCAGAGCAAGAGCGAAGACTTCTATAACTACGACGAACAGGGTTTTGCACTGCGCGTCACCGCGCCGATCACGGAAGATCTGTCGACGACGTTCAAATACACCTACAAGCAGATCAATTATGACGGTAAGGGCGACTGGCAGAACAGCGCCAATCTCGCAGAACCTTATCAGGCTCTGATCCGCGGTGGTGACTGGACGCAGTCGATCATTTCGAACACCTTGAACTACAACACGCTCGATGACCGCAACATGCCGCGCGAAGGCTGGCAGGCTGCGTTGACGAACGAATTTGCAGGTCTCGGTGGCGACTCCGAATACTACAAGATCTATGCCAAGGCGCGGTACTACCACACGCTGTCCGACGAGTATGACATCATCGGATCGCTCACCGGTCAGGCTGGTCATGTCATGCCGACGAACGACAATCTTCTGGTCTTCGATCAGTTCAAGTTCGGCGGTCGTCAGGTTCGCGGCTTCAAGAACGATGGTATCGGTCCGCGTATCGGTTATGACTCCATCGGCGGCACGACGTACTTTGCGGCTTCTGCTGAAGTGACGGCGCCAATGCCTGGCGTTCCGGAAGACTTCGGCCTGCGTCTCGCCGGCTTCGTCGATGCTGGCACGATGTATGGCAACAAGGTCTCCACATCGCAGACCGTCAAGGACGACAACTCCATCCGCGCATCTGCCGGTATCGGTGTGATGTGGGCGTCGCCTTTCGGTCCGATCCGCGTCGATTACGCCGTTCCTTTCGCGAAGGAAGACTACGACGAGGAACAGCGTTTCCGGTTTGGCATGTCCAACACTTTCTGATATCGGCAGTCCAGAACTGCAAGTTTGAACGTTCTGGAGTTTCCGGCTGATGGAATACAACGCATTTTTTCCGCCCCACGAGGGACTGCGATTGAAAGACATCGCAGACCGTTTTGGGGCGGAACTGTCTGATGAGGCGGCAGGTGAACGGATGATCCGATCCGTTTCGCCCGTCTATCGGGCAAAGCCCGATCAGCTCTGCTATATACTGTCGCGCAAGAATCGCGATGAACTGCAGACCTGCGAAGCAGGCGCCGTCATTTGTGACGCAGCGCTTGTCGATATGCTTCCGTGCAATATCCCCGCGCTGATATCGAAAAATCCGCACACGCTGTTTGCGCAGGTGGGTGCTCTGCTGCATCCTTCGGCGATGCGTCCGGGACCAGTCGCGCGCATGGAAGCCGAAATTTCCCATGCCGCGCATGTCGATCCATCCGCAAAATTGGAAGAAGGCGTCATCGTCGAGGCACTTGCCGTCATTGGAGCGGGTGCCCATATCGGCGCGGGCACGCGCATCGGCCCCGGAGTGATCATCGGGCAGGATGTGCAGATTGGCCGCGATTGCACCATCGCCGGTGGCGCCAGCGTGCTTGCGGCGCTCATCGGCAACAATGTGATTATCCACAACGGCGCCCGTATCGGTCAGGATGGGTTTGGTTACGCTCCCGGTCCGCGTGGCATGCTGAAGATCGTGCAGATTGGCCGTGTCATCATTCAGGACAATGTCGAGATTGGCGCCAATACCACGATCGATCGCGGCACCATGGATGATACGGTCATCGGTGAAGGCACCAAGATCGATAATCAGGTTCAGGTCGGTCATAATGTGCGCATTGGCCGCCATTGCGGCATCGTCAGCAAGGTCGGCATTGCAGGCAGCACTCGCATCGGCGACGGTGTGATGATTGGTGGCGCGGCCGGCATCAACGGCCATATCACCATTGGCGATGGCGCGCAGATCGCCGCGATGAGCGGTGTTGTGGCCGATGTGCCGGCAGGCGCGCGTTACGGCGGAACGCCGGCGCGGCCGATGAAATATTTCCTGCGCGACATGGCCGAGATTCTGGCCCGCGCTGAAGGGCGTGATAAAAAAACAGGAGAGAAAAACAATGACTGAAGAAACGAAGACGACGCTTGGCGCGGCTGACATTCTGGAAGTCATGAAGCTTCTGCCGCATCGTTACCCATTTCTGCTGATCGACAAGATCATCGAAATCGACGGCAACAATTCGGCAATCGGCATCAAGAACGTCACGGTCAATGAACCGCATTTCACCGGTCACTTCCCGGACCGTCCGATCATGCCGGGCGTTTTGATCGTCGAAGCCATGGCCCAGACGGCCGGCGCCATTTGCGCCCGCAGCCAGGGCGAGGGCGGCTATCTGGTCTACTTCATGACGATCGACAATGCGCGTTTCCGCAAGCCAGTGGTTCCCGGCGACCGCCTCGAAATCCACGTCTCCAAGCAGCGTCAGCGCGGCAATGTATTTAAATTCCATTGTGAGGCAAAGGTGGACGGCGCGCTGGTGGCGGAGGCCGATGTGGGCGCCATGATGATCCCCGAGGACCAGCAATGAGCACGATTGCGGCTTCGGCCAGGATTCACCCGAGCGCGGTCGTTGAGGACGGCGCGGTGATCGGTGAAAACGTTGTCATCGGCCCGCTTGCCTATGTCGGTCCGAAGGTGACGCTGCATGACGGTGTGAGGCTGCACAACCATGCCGTGGTGTCCGGTCTGACGGTGATTGGCCGCGATTCGGTCATTCATCCTATGGCGGTTATTGGCGGAACGCCGCAGGCGGTTCGTCATGATGGTTCTGAGACGACGCTGGAGATTGGCGAGCGGTGCATCATGCGCGAAGGCGTGACGATGAACGCCGGAAGCTCCGACGGCAGCAGCAAGACCATCATCGGTGACGACAACCTGTTCCTCGCCAATTCGCATGTGGCGCATGATTGCCGCCTGGGCAGCCACATCATCCTGTCCAACAATGTCATGCTGGCGGGACATGTGACGATTGAAGATCGCGCGATTCTGGGCGGTGGTTGCGCCGTGCACCAGTTCACGCGTATCGGCCGGCAGGCCTTTATCGGCGGGCTCTCCGCTGTCAATTACGACGTGATTCCCTATGGCATGCTGAACGGGAATCCGGGGATTCTTGGTGGCCTGAACGTCGTCGGCATGACACGCGCCGGCATTGAGCGCGCCGACATTCATAAGGTCCGCCGCGTTTACAAGGCCATTTTCGAAGCGGATGGCCCCATCCGCGCCAATGCGGCAGCCATTGACCGTAACGATTATCTGGATTGCCCGCAGGCGCTTGAAGTCATCGATTTCATTGGCGCAGGCACCGATCGCGCGATTTCGTCGCCCAACCGGGGCAAGTGAGCCGTGACAGGCGGCGGGCGTCTTGCCATCGTGGCAGGCAGCGGCCAGTTGCCCCTTTATGTGGCAGCTGCCGCCCGTGAGATGGGGGAAAATCCCTTCATCGTCCGCCTGCGCGACGATTCCCGTTTCGACTGGAGTGGCTTCGATAATGCCGTGATCAGCGTCGGCGATGTCGCGGGACTTGGCCGTCTGCTGAAAGAAAATCGGGTCCACCGCGTGGTGCTGTCGGGCGGCGTTGCCCGGCGTCCCGAATGGCGGGAAATCCGGCCGACGGTCGGCATTCTGCTCAAATTGCCGTCGATCGTGAAAACGCTTCTATCCGGCGGCGACGATGCCGTCCTGCAGATGGTCATCAAGATCATCGGTACGCTCGGTGCAGACGTCATCGGCGCCCATGAGATCGCACCGGGCCTTTTGGCTTCCCTGGGTCCTTTGGCGGCGCAGGAGCCTACCGGGGATGATCTGCGGGATATTCGCAAGGCGGCCGAGGCGGCACTTGCGCTCGGCAAGCTCGATGTGGGGCAGGGTGCGGTCTCCGTTGGTGGCCGCATTGTTGCACTCGAAGGCGTTGAGGGCACCGATGCCATGCTGTCGCGCGTTGCGGACCTGCGCGCCGAAGGCCGAATATCCCCACGCCGCAGAGGCGTGCTCGTAAAACTCTGCAAACCGCAGCAGGATGTGCGCGCCGATCTTCCCACCATCGGCATCGAGACGGTGGAAAATGCACGAAAAGCCGGATTGGCCGGGATCGCCGTCGAGGCCGGACGCGCGCTCGTGCTGGATCGCGAAGCGATGTTGAAAGCAGCCGACGAGGCAGGCATATTCGTCTGCGGTATCGATACGTCACTCGGCGGAGACATGATGGGGAAGGCCTGATCGGATGACGGCAGTGTTGAAAGTGGCAGTCGTTGCCGGTGAGGTGTCTGGCGATCTCCTTGGTGCCGATCTTATCCGGGCGCTCAAGATGCAATATAACGGGCCTGTCGAGCTGGTCGGGGTTGGCGGTGAGGCTCTGGAGGCTCAGGGCCTGGTTTCCCTGTTCGACTACTCCGAGCTTTCCATCATGGGTTTCACCCAGGTTCTGAAAAAGCTGCCGAAGCTGATCGCCCGCATCAACCAGACCGCCGCGGCGATTGCCGCCGCGAAACCGGATGTGCTGCTGATCATTGACAGCCCGGATTTCACGCACCGCGTTGCCAAGAAGGTGCGCAAGCAGCTGCCTGATCTTCCGGTGGTGAATCACGTCTGCCCCAGCGTATGGGCATGGAAGGAATATCGCGCCACGGCGATGCTGTCTTATGTGGATCATGTGCTCGCGCTGCTGCCCTTCGAGCCGGAGGCGATGCGACGTCTTGGCGGGCCGCCAACCACCTTTGTCGGCCATCGCCTGAGCGTCGATTCCGATGTCCTGGCGGTGCGTCAGAAGCGGGCGGGGCGCGCTCTTCCGGAGGCGGGCCAGCCGAAGACCATTCTTCTCCTCCCGGGATCTCGGTCTACGGAGACGACGCGGCTGATGGAGCCGTTTCTGGAGGCGGCGACAGCCTTTGTGAAACGCAATGGCCCGGCGCGTTTCCTGCTGCCGACCGTGCCGCGCCAGGAACAGCGCATCCGCGATATGGCGGCGACATGGCCAGAGGATATCAGGCCGCAGATCGGCGTCGACTCCGCATTTAAATGGAATGCCTTTGCTGAAGCCGATGCGGCCATCGCCGCGTCAGGCACGGTTATCCTGGAATTGGCGCTTGCGGGGGTGCCAACCATTTCGGTCTACAAGACCGACTGGATTTTCACCATGCTGAGCAAGCGGGTGAAGACCTGGACGGGCGCCCTGCCGAATCTGATTGCTGACTACGCCATCGTGCCTGAGTATTTCAACGAGGTCGTCAGGGCTGGGTCCATGCTGCGCTGGGCCGAACGTCTGTCGTCGAATACAATCGAACGGCAGGCGATGCTTGAAGGTTATTCGCTGGTACAACAGCGTTTGCACACCGAGGTCCCACCGGGAGAAACCAGCGCGCGCATCGTTCTTGATGTTTTGAAAAGCAAGACCGGCCGCCAAGCCTGATCCATTCAGGAGCGAATTCCCGCCAGTTAGAATTAGAGCTTGCTACAATGCTAACGATCAAGGCAGATGTGGATACCGCCGTGGCGCATCTGATCACGGGCGCAGCAGTCGAGCGTTCCGCCAAGTCTAAAAACCCTTAGATCCACGTCTGGCACACCTCTTGCATTCAATCTTGTATGCAAGATAGCCATACATCCGAAAGCGCCCAGAGCGCGGTAGAAGACGCCATCATCTCAGGCATTCTTTCGGCGCGCATCCGTCCGGGCACGCGCCTCAGCGAGAACCAGCTCGCCAGCCTCTTCAGCGTCTCGCGCACCCGTATTCGTGAGGCGATGATGCGGCTGGAAACGCGCGGCATCGTCACTGTCAGCCCGCGCCGTGGCTGGTTTGTCGTGGAGCCTTCTGCCGAAGAATCCATCAAAGTCTATGAAGCGCGGCGGGTCATCGAATATGGCCTGTTACGCAATCTTTCGGGCATCAGCGGCGAAGGTCTCAAAATCCTCGCCGATCATCTGGATGAGGAGAAAGCAGCGATCGCCAAGGGCGATCGCCAGCGCCTGACCTGCCTGATGGGCGATTTCCACATTCGCATTGCGGAAATCGCGGGCAATGAGATCATCATCGACGTGCTGCGTGACCTCACGGCCAGAACCATTCTCATCTCCATGCTCTACCAGTCCGATTTCCATGCGCAGCAATCGCATGACGGGCACTGCCGCATTTTCGAGGCGCTGAAGGCGGCTGATTTTCACGCCGCCGCCGAACTCGCCATCCGCCATCTCGATGAGGTTGAAACAGGTCTCGATCTCACCCGCAGGCCGGACCCGCTCTACGAGCTGCGCAATTCCCTTTCACTGCAACCGCTTTCCCCAAGCCCCAAGGAGTAACCTCCCATGTTTTCAAGACGTTCATTGCTTGCCATTGCCGCGATCTCCGCAACGATCGGTTTTGGGCCCGTAGCTTTTGCCGATGCACTCAGTGACATCACCTCCCGTGGCACGATCCGTGTCGCCGTCCCGCAGGACTTTCCGCCCTTCGGCAGCGTCGGCACGGACATGGCGCCCCAGGGCTACGATATCGATGTTGCCAATCTGATCGGCGAGAAGCTCGGCGTAAAGGTCGAACTCGTGCCGGTCACCAGCGCCAACCGCGTTCCCTATCTGCAGACCAACAAGGTCGACCTCGTCATTTCGAGCCTCGGCAAGAACCCGGACCGTGAAAAGGTCATCGACTTCTCCACCGCCTATGCGCCCTTTTATAATGGCGTCTTTGCGCCGGACTCTGTCGCCGTTACCAAGGCGGAAGATTTGGCCGGCAAGACCGTCGGTGTTACCCGCGGCGCTGTCGAGGATCTGGAACTGACCAAGATTGCACCCGCCGATACGACCATCAAGCGCTACGAAGACAACAACGGCACGATCTCCGCTTTCCTTGCCGGCCAGGTTGAAGCAGTCGCCACCGGCAACGTCGTCGCCGCCGCCATTCTCGCGAAGAACACGCCGAAGCGGCCCGAACTGAAGTTCCTGATCAAGAATTCGCCCTGCTTTATCGGCCTCAACAAGGAACAGCCGGCCCTTCTTGAAAAGGTGAACAGCATCATCGCCACCGCAAAGACCAATGGGTCGCTGAACACCATCGCCCAGAAGTGGCTGAAAACCGATCTTCCGAAGGATCTCTGACCAACCGCGACAAAGCTGCGCCGGTCGGGTCGATTCAGCCTGGCGCACGCCTTGTCTTCCCCGAAAGGATACATCGGGTGAAATACACGTTCGATTTTGGATGGCTCCTCGACTATTATCCGCAGATCGCCAAGGGTATCGGCGTCACGCTGGAATTGATCGCCGTCGGCGGCGTTCTTGGCATCGCTCTTGGCATATTCTGCGCCTGGGTGCGTGCGCTCGGGCCAAAGTGGCTGCGGCCGCCGGTCGCGACCTATGTGGAGCTCATTCGCAATACGCCGTTTCTCATACAATTGTTTTTCATCTTTTTCGGCCTGCCATCGCTTGGCCTGCAATTGTCGGAGCTGAGCGCGGCCAATATCGCCATGGTGGTCAATCTTGGCGCCTATAGCTGCGAGATCATACGCGCGGGCATTCAGGCGACGCCCAAGGGCCAGTTCGAGGCCGGGGCAAGCCTTGCCATGACCCGTTTCGAAACCTTCCGGCATGTGGTGCTGGTGCCGTCGTTGCAACGCATCTGGCCGGCGCTTTCCTCGCAGGTGGTGATCGTCATGCTCGGATCGTCGGTCGTCTCGCAGATCGCTGCCGAGGACCTGACCTTCGCGGCCAACTTCATCCAGTCACGTACCTTCCGCGCCTTCGAGGCCTACATGGTTTCCACCGTCATCTATCTCGTGCTCGCCATTCTTCTCCGGCAGGTGCTGGTCATCGGCGGCAACGTCATCTTTCCGCGCAGGAGTGTCCGATGATCGAATTCTCCACCTGGGATATTCTCAGAAACCTGCTGCTCGCCACGCGCTGGACCGTGCTTCTCTCGCTCGTCTCCTTCGTCGGCGGTGGTCTGGTGGCGCTGCTTCTGCTCTTCATGCGCATTTCCCGAAAAAAATCGATGCGGGCCTTCGCTCGTTATTACGTCGAGCTTTTTCAGGGCACACCGCTTCTGATGCAGCTGTTCATCGCCTTTTTTGGCCTCGGCCTGTTCGGCATCGATGTGCCCGCCTGGCTCGCGGCAGGCCTCACTCTGATCCTCTGGGCGGCGGCCTTCCTCACGGAAATCTGGCGCGGCTGCGTCGAATCCGTTGCCAAAGGACAGTGGGAGGCCTCGGCAAGCCTAGCCATGGGGCGTCTGCAGCAGATGCGTTACGTCATCCTGCCCCAGGCCATGCGGGTCGCCATTCCGCCAACCGTCGGTTTCTTCGTGCAGGTCATCAAGGGAACGGCCGTGACCTCGATCATCGGTTTTGTCGAACTGTCCAAGGCGGGCACCGTGGTCACCAACGCCACCTTCCAGCCCTTCACCGTTTATGGTCTCGTCGCCCTCATCTATTTCGCGCTGTGCTGGCCTCTGTCGAAGAGCAGCCAGATCCTGGAAAGGAAGCTCAATGTCGCTCATCGAAATCACTGAAGTCCGTAAAAGCTATGGCAGCAACGAGGTTCTGAAGGGCATCAATCTCGATGTGGAGCCGGGTGAAGTCATCGCCATCATCGGCAAGAGCGGATCAGGAAAGTCGACCCTGCTTCGCTGCATCAACGGGCTGGAGACGATCTCGGCTGGCTCCATATCGGTCGCCGGCGCGCAGCTTCTCGACGATGATCTGCATCTGAAAGCCCTGCGGCTGAAGGTCGGCATGATCTTCCAGCAGTTCAATCTCTTTCCGCACCAGACCGTCGGCGGCAACGTCATGCTGTCTCAGACCGTAGTGAAGAAGACACCCAAACCGGAAGCGGAAGCCGTTGCCCGCAAGATGCTTGAGCGGGTGGGTCTGGCTCATAAATTCGATGCCTATCCCGATGAACTATCAGGCGGTCAGCAGCAGCGCGTCGCCATTGCCCGCGCGCTCGCCATGCAGCCGATCGCCCTGCTATGCGACGAGATCACCTCGGCACTCGATCCCGAGTTGGTCTCGGAGGTGCTGGCGGTGGTGCGTGAACTGGCCAGTGAAGGCATGACGTTGTTGATGGTAACGCATGAAATGAAATTTGCGCGTGACGTCTGCTCCCGCGTCGTCTTCATGCACGAGGGCAGGGTCCATGAAATCGGCCCGCCGGAAGAGGTGTTCTCCAATCCCGCGACCCCTGAACTCAAGCAGTTTCTCGGTGTCGCCGCCCGCCACTGAGAACCATCAGGACGAACAAGTAAAAGGCCGGCGGTGAAAACCTGCCGGCCTTGCTGTTGGTTGGTTTCGCTGCTTAGCGCTTGGAAACCGGAACGTAATCGCGCTTGCCGGCGCCCGTGTAGAGCTGGCGCGGACGACCGATACGCTGCTGCGGATCTTCGATCATTTCGTTCCACTGCGCGATCCAGCCAACGGTGCGGGCAAGGGCGAAGAGAACGGTAAACATGGTCGTGGGGAAGCCGAGCGCCTTCAGCGTGATGCCGGAATAGAAGTCGACATTCGGGTAAAGCTTCTTCTCGACGAAGTAAGGGTCGGAAAGGGCAATCTTTTCCAGTTCCAGCGCGACCTGCATGATCGGATCGTCGGAATTGCCGGTGGCTTCCAGCACCTCATACATCGTCTTCTGCATGATCTTGGCGCGCGGGTCGTAGTTCTTGTAGACGCGGTGGCCAAAGCCCATCAGGCGGAACGGGTCGTTCTTGTCCTTGGCGCGGGCGATATATTCCGGAATACGGTCAACCGTGCCGATTTCGTTGAGCATGTTGAGCGCCGCTTCATTGGCGCCGCCGTGAGCCGGGCCCCAGAGGCAGGCGATGCCAGCCGCGATACAGGCGAACGGGTTGGCGCCCGAAGAACCGGCAAGACGCACCGTGGAGGTGGAGGCGTTCTGCTCGTGATCGGCATGCAGGATGAAAATGCGGTCCATGGCGCGTGCCAGAACCGGATCGACCTTGTAGTCCTCGCACGGTACGGCAAAGCACATGTGCAGGAAGTTGGAGGCGTAATCCAGATCGTTCTTCGGGTAAACGAAGGGCTGGCCGATATGATACTTGTAGGCCATGGCGGCGATCGTCGGCATCTTGGCGATCATGCGTAGGGAAGCGACCATGCGCTGGTGCGGATCGGTGATGTCGGTCGAGTCGTGGTAGAAAGCCGAGAGAGCGCCGACCGTGCCGCACATGACGGCCATCGGATGCGCATCGCGACGGTAGCCGGTGAAAAAGCGGCTCATCTGCTCGTGCACCATGGTGTGGCGCGTGACGCGGGTGTCGAAGTCCTTCTTCTGCGCAGCCGTCGGCAGTTCGCCGTACAGCAGCAGATAGCAGGTTTCCAGGAAGTCGCCCTGTTCGGCCAGCTGCTCGATCGGGAAGCCGCGATGCAGCAGCACGCCCTCGTCACCATCGATATAGGTGATCTTGGATTCGCAGGAGGCTGTCGACGTGAAACCCGGGTCGTAGGTGAAGGAGCCGGTGTTCTTATACAGCGTGGCGATATCGACGACGCTCGGCCCGATCGTGCCTTCCCTGACAGGGAGTTCGACCTGTTTGTCGCCAAGTGTCACTGTAGCGCTTTTTTCCGTCATACTGATCCTCCGAAAACATGCGGGTGGGGGCGTTTGGATGCGCCCCGCGGTTAAGCGTCTACCGATTAGCTATATGATCCTGTCGCAGATGCCAAGCTATCCAAAGGTCAAATTGTGCATTGCGGCAAAGGTGAACGCCTTGCTTTTGGCCTTGTGATTGGCAGCAATTCAATCTCGGTCAACGCAGAGTTAAAGGAAAGCATTGCAATACCGGCAGTCCATCTGCAAACCTGTCTTCAGTGCGGCAGGGGCGCGGCCCAGAATGCTTGGTCAAGGTGAAAAAGAGCATTTCGGATATGTCAAAACGCTGCAGGGAGATACCCCCGGCACGGTGGATATCCTGGCGCCGCTGCGGCGCTCAGGCGCCGCGCCGACCGCTGTTGTGCCGGCCTTGGTTGATGTGGCGGCGCGGAACATTTCCGTTACTCAAAAACTTGCCGCATGGCTGACGGAAGAACGCGCATTCGGTCACGATTTCCTCTTTGTACCCGTCTTCATCGGCTGCGGGGCAATCCTGTGGTTTTCTCTTGGGACCACGCCTTCCTTGCCGCTTCTGATCATCGCGATTTTGGTCGCGGCCCCCTTGGCGCTGCTAACCAGATATCGCCTTGATGCCGGGTCAAGGGTTTGCAGCGTTGTCGCGCTGATGTTGCTCGGCATGCTTTTTGCGGAACTGGAAACCCGCCGCGCCGCGACTGTCCTTCTGGACACGCCGGTGACCACGACGGTTACCGGGAAGGTCGTCCGGCGTGAGGTGGATGCGCGGGGTGACTGGCGATATCTCGTCGAGCTCCACTCCACTGAAGCACCATCACTTACGCGTTCGCCGGGGAGGGTGTCGCTTCTCGCGCGTGGTGGCGGCGAACCCATGCCGATAGGCGCGATCATTCGCGGCAAGGCGCGGCTCTCTCCGCCGTCCGGACCGGCTCTGCCGGGATTGAACGATTTCGCCTTTTCATCCTATTTCCGCGGTATCGGAGCGACAGGCTTCTTTTACCAGCCGCCCCAGCCGTTGGCGATGGCGAACCTTGGGGCTGAGGGTTGGCTGGAGATGGCCGACATGTGGCTCTATCGCCTGCGCGCCGCCATCGCCGAGCGCATTCGCACGACGATCGGAGGCGACGCGGGTGCCTTCGCCGCATCCATCGTCACCGATGAGCGACAGGCCATATCGCCGGAGACAATGGAGGCGTTGCGGGTGTCGGGGCTTGCCCATATCGTCGCCATATCCGGGCTCAACATGGCCCTGGCGTCAGGCATCTTCTTTGTCGGCATGAGGATGGGGTTCAGCCTGTTTCCGGCCTTTGCCCAGCGATGGCCAGTCAAGAAGATATCCGCCTTCGCAGCGCTCGTCATGACGCTATGCTACTATCTGATCTCCGGCTTCGCGGTTTCAGCAGAACGGGCCTGGCTGATGATGTCGATCATGCTGGTCGCGGTGCTGTTTGACCAGCCGTCGCTCAGCCTCAGAAACGTCGCGCTTTCCGCTCTCATTGTTCTCGCGCTCTCGCCCTCCGAAGTGATGGGGCCAAGCTTTCAGATGTCTTTTGCGGCGACAATCGCGCTTGTTTCCGCCTACGCCGCCTGGAGCCGCCGGCGTAGTGGTCGCGAGCGTCTTTATATGGGAAGAAAGCCCAGCTGGATCACGGTCGCGCAGATGGCAGGCGCTGTGATGGCGGGCGTCATCACGACGTCGCTGATTGGCGGGCTTTCGACGGCAATCTATTCCGCCGAACATTTCCAACGTGTCACCACCTATGGACTTTTCGCCAATCTTGCCGCGACGCCGCTGATGTCGCTGATTGTGATGCCCTTCGGTCTGATCGCCATGCTGCTGATGCCGTTCGGGCTCGACGCGCCATTTCTGAAGGTCATGGGCTATGGCATGGCGATGGTCATCGAGGTCGCGGACGAAGTTGCGTCCTGGGGCGGAAGCGCAGCGACCGGACGCCCGCATGGCTGGTTCATCGGTATCGCCTCGGCCGGCTTTCTGCTGCTCACCCTGTTGCGCACCCGCCTGGCGCTCTTGGGCATCCCGCCTCTGCTGCTTGCCTTCGGGCTCTCGGCAACGACATTTCAACGCGATCTGCCGGATCTCCTCGTTCATGAAGATGGCTCGCTGGTGGCGCTTCTTGCCGATGAGAAGGTTTACACCACGAGAACCCGACCCCATGGCTTTATTTATGACCAGTGGCAGAGGGCGCTGCTGCTTGCCAAGACACCGCAGGCGCCGGTTATTCTGCAGCGGGACCGGCCAGAGACGTTTACCAAAAAAGCAAAGCTGTCGCAGGAGGAGTTGCGAGCCGCCGCACGCGAGATGGCGGTTGCGCTGAAAGCGGGAACGCCGGGCGTTTTCACCTGCAAGCGGGGTCGCTGGTGCGTGGCGCAGGCACAGAGCGGCGAATGGATCATCGTGCTGGAGGAAGGGCGTCTGGCTGGAAAGGCATGTGACATCGCCGACGTCGTCATTGTTTCCCAGAGAACCTCGTTTTCACAGTGCCGCTCAGGCGCGCTGCTTCTCAATCGAGACATCTTGCGGCGCATTGGTTCAGTGGAGATCAACTTCGCGTCAGCCAATCAGCCGGGCGTCGTGGAAAAACTGCGCGCTTCGACCGCAGGCATGAACCGGTCTTGGAGCGAACATCGGTATTACGATTGGAAATCTGGTCGCTACGAGCATGAGCTACCGGAAACGATCACGCGTCTGCTGGCGGCGTCGCAATGATTGCCGCCGGCAAATCGTCTCAAGCCTTCGCGCGCAGATCCGCAGTCAACTGACCGATGCTGGCGATTTCGTCTTCATGCGCTGGGTCCCGCCACATTTCTTTCAGGCCTGCCTCATACCATTCGCGCATGGCGGGCAGGGCGAGCAGGCGATCGCAATAGGCCTTTGCTGCGGGGGATAGATCCGCACCATAAGTCTGGAAACGGAATGCCACGGGGCAGAAGAAGGCATCCACTGCCGTGAACTTCTGGCCGGCGAGATAAGGACCACCGAAGGTCGAAAGGCCTTCGCTCCACAAAACATCGATACGCTTGATATCAGCTGCCAGCCCGGCATCACCACGCTTTGGCGTGACACGAATGCCGACCGACATGGGGTAGAGATTGCGCAGCGACGAAAATCCCGCATGCATTTCGCTTGCCGCCGAACGCGACCAGGCTCTGGCCTGCTTGTCGCTTGCCCAGACCCCTTGATGACGCTCGGCGAGATATTCCGCGATCGCCAGCGATTCCCAGACCGTCACACCCTCATCGACGAGGCAGGGGACCTTGCCGGTGGGAGAAAAGGTGGAAAATGAGACGCCTTCGCCAAAGGGAACGAGTTTCTCTTCAAAGGCAATACCGAGCGTGCGCATCAACACCCATGGCCGCAGCGACCAGGAGGAGTAGTTCTTGTTTGCGATATAAAGATCATACATGGCGTGTCTCCTGACTGTGTCGCAGTTTTATACCAGCGACGTTGCGGCGAATATCGCAAAGAATCCATCGCACTCATAAAGCCCGTTGATGGGTGAACGACATCCAGGCCGAATTCGTGTCAAACCCGCCTTGACCCTTTCAAAAGCACCTTCATGCCTTCAAAAGAAAAAAGCGCATCAATCCACCGGAATGACGCGCCATTCATCTTGAAGGCTAGATATGTCTTGCCAATCGATCCGGTTTTATCCAGACCGACGGCGGCATCAATGATAGCGCCGGATAAGCCCCACCAGCTTGCCCTGAATTTTCACCCGATCAGGCCCAAAAATGCGGGTCTCGTAGGCCGGGTTCGCCGCTTCCAGCGCGATGGATGCACCCTTGCGGCGGAACCGCTTCAGCGTGGCTTCTTCATCATCCACCAGCGCCACAACGATATCGCCCGGATTGGCCGTATTTCCATTGCGGATGATGACCGTATCGCCATCGAAGATGCCGGCCTCGATCATCGAATCGCCCTTGACCTCAAGCGCGTAATGTTCGCCTGAGCCTAGCATGTCCACTGGAACGGCCACGTCATGCGTATTGTTCTGAATGGCCGAGATCGGCACACCGGCAGCGATCCGGCCCATGACAGGTACGGTCGCCGCACCTGCAATGTCATTTGCGGGTGCCTTGGGAGCAGGGGGCGGCTCCGGCGTTTTCGGTTTGCCGAGACTGCCTTCGATAACGCTCGGTGAGAAGCCGCGCTGCGGCCTTGCGCCCGGCGTATAGGCCTCCGGAAGCTTGATGACTTCGAGCGCTCGAGCCCTGTTGGGTAGCCGGCGAATAAACCCGCGCTCTTCGAGCGCCGTGATCAGCCGGTGGATGCCGGATTTGGAAGCAAGATCGAGTGCATCCTTCATTTCATCGAAGGAGGGCGGCACGCCGGACTCTTTCATTCGCTCATGAATGAAGAGAAGCAATTCCTGCTGTTTGCGCGTGAGCATGAGGAAAACACCCTTGAGAATCGTCGTTGGAGTCGCGAAACAAATACAGAACGAACACTATATGTTCCATATGTGTTCCGCAATCCCCTAAAATCTGGTTAAGCTTCGCTCGGATTTACATTTTGCAAATTGGAGGTAACCAAAGCTCCAGAAGTCGTTCCCAGGCGGGGCCCCGACGCGTCCCATTTGTTCCGCGTTTCAGGTCAGGGTGTAGATCGGGCTGTGCTATCGCGCGAAAACGACCGTCTTGTTCTTATTGAGAAGCACCCGGTCCTCAAGGTGCCATGAAACCGCCCGGGCCAGCACGCGTCGCTCGATGTCGCGTCCCTTGCGGACCAGCTCATCCGGTGTATCGGCATGGCTGACCGGCTCGACGTCCTGGCAGATGATCGGCCCTTCATCGAGATCGCGGGTGACGTAATGGGCCGTTGCACCGATCATTTTGACGCCCCTCTCATGGGCTTGGTGATAGGGCTTTGCGCCCTTGAAACCCGGCAGGAAGGAGTGGTGAATGTTGATGCAGCGCCCGGATAAGTATTCGGAGAAGTTGTCCGACAGGATCTGCATGTAGCGGGCAAGAACGACGAGGTCGGTGCCCGTTTCTTCGATGATGTCCTTGATGCGCGTTTCCTGTTCGGCCTTGTTGTCTTTTGTCACCGGCAGGTGATGGTACTTTATCCCGCCCATCAGCGTGAGGTTCAGGGCCTCGCGGGGGTGGTTGCCGACGATGCCGACGATCTCGGCATTCAATTCGCCGATGCGGTGGCGATAGAGAAGATCGCCGAGGCAGTGGTCGAAGCGGGAAACGAGCAGCAGCAGCTTGCGCGGCGCACCTGCTGGACGCAGCGTGGCGTCGAGAGCGAAGCGATCGATCTCCTCGGCAAGTCCATTGCGAAAGCCTGCCTCGTCGCCGGCCATGGAGAAGGCGACACGCATGAAAAACATGCCCGTTTCATGGTCGTCGAATTGTTGAGCTTCATAAATATCGCCGCCATGCTGTGCGATGCGGCCCGAGACCGCAGCGACGATTCCGCTTCTGTTGGGGCAGCGCAGCGTCAGGACGTAATTCATCTAAAGCCTCCTGGAAGATGGAGTTGCGGTTGGACTGCTGTCATAGCGGCGCCCACGCGGAGCCACGCCCCGTTTCCACGGGGCCGAGCGTCAGCACGAAGCGGTCGCGGATGTCACTGGATGGCGTGTTCGCCCGGCCCGAGATAACTCGCCATCAGAGCGGGATCGACGGCGAGTTCGGAAGCTGGGCCTGAGCGGCGCACTTCACCAAGTTCGACGAGATAAGCTTCGTCGGCAATTTCGAGCGCGGCGCGGGCATTCTGCTCGACCAACAGGATGGAGACACCGGTTTGACGCAGGTCGGCGACGATACGCAGGATTTCGGCGACAATCAGCGGTGCAAGTCCAAGGCTCGGCTCATCGAGAAGCAGCAGTCTCGGCCGGCTCATCAACGCCCGCGCGAGCGCCAGCATCTGCCTTTCGCCGCCGGACAGTGTTCCGGCGAGCTGCTTGCGGCGTTCGCGAAGGCGCGGGAAGAGTGTGTAAACAGCATCGCGTGTCTCGTCGCGCTCCTGACGGGAACGCAGGAAACCGCCAAGTTCGATATTGTCCTCAACCGTCATCGAGCCGAATAATTCTCGCCTTTCCGGCACGAGGCAAAGGCCGGCGGCAACGCGGCCCTCGATTGTCTCGGGCACCGGCGCGCCGTCGTAAAGAATGGTCCCGCGCGAAGGCACGACACCCATGATGGCGTTCAGCAGCGTGGTTTTGCCCGCTCCGTTCGCCCCGATGACCGTGACGATGCTGCCCGATGTCATGGATAGCGAGATGCCATGCACCACTTCCGCCCGGCCATAGGCAACGTGGATGTCTTTGATGTCGAGTAGATGTCCGCTCACGCTGCCCCCCCAAGATAAGCCGCGATCACGGCCGGATGTTGCCGGATTTCAGCCGGCTTGCCTTCGGCGATCAGGGTACCGAAATCGAGCACGACGATGTGGTCGACCAGCCCCATGACGAAACCCATGTCATGTTCGACAAGCAGGACGCTGACGCCCTCGGTCCGCAGTTTTTTCAGCAGCGTCGCGAGCTCCTGCTTTTCCCCGTGGCGCAGACCGGCCGCCGGTTCGTCGAGCAGCAGCAGGGTTGGGTTGAGGCAAAGCGCGCGGGCGATTTCCAGAATTCGGATCTGCCCGAGAGCGAGGTCGCCGGCGGGGCGGTCGCGATGGGCACCGAGACCGACGCGATCGAGCTGATGCGCGGCTTCCGCAAGCAGAGCTTGCTCCTGTTGTCGCTCCAATCGCAAGAAGCTTCGGAAGACGCCGGCATTGCCGCGCAGATGCGCGCCGAGAGCGACGTTTTCGAGGACCGACATGGTCGGAAGGACCTTGGCGTGCTGAAAGGTTCTGGCGATGCCGCGTTTGGCGATGAGCCGCGGATTGAGGCCCGAAAGCGTCTGTCCCTGATAGGTGACGTCACCGCCCGAAAGGTCGAGGATTCCGGTGATGAGATTGAAAGTCGTGCTCTTGCCGGCGCCGTTCGGACCGATCAGGCCGACGATCTGCCCGGCCTTGATGTCAAAGCTGACATCGTTGACCGCCGTCAGCCCGCCGAATGTCTTGCGCACCCGATCGACCCGGACCAGCGGACTGCCGGTTGCAGGCATGTCCCGCATTTCGAGACCGGGGCCTGCCCGGCGGATGGCGCGAGGCGGCCGGGCCGGCAGGTATTTTTCCAGAAGCGGCCAGAGACCGTCGCGCGAGAGCTGCAGGATCAGCACGAGCAGCACGCCAAACACGATCATTTCTACATTCACCGAGGTGCCGACAAGGCCGGGCAGGACCCGTTGCAGCACCTCTTTCAGCACCAGCACCACGGCTGCGCCGAAGATGGCGCCGACGACCCGTCCCGAACCGCCGACGACGGCCATCAGCATATAGGTGATGCCCATGTCGAGCCCGAAAGGCGTCGGGTTGATCGAGCGCTGCATATGGGCGTAAAGCCAGCCTGACAGCGCTGCTACAACGGCTGCGAAGACGAAAACGGTCAGTTTGGCCTGCTCGATATTCACGCCGAAGGCCTCCGCTGCCTGCGAGCCGCCACGCAGGGCGCGAATGCCGCGCCCGACACGGCTGTCGAGCAGGTTCTGCGCGCCGATCGCCACGGCAATGACGAATATCCAGATCACGTAATAGACCGAGCTGCTGCTCATCAGCGGTTCGTTGCCGATGGACAGCGGTGGAATGCCCGAGATTCCGTCGTACCGGCCGAGGAGCTCGACGCGACCGAAAAGGTAATAGATCGCCAGCCCCCAGGCGATGGTGCCGAGCGGCAGGTAGTGGCCGGAAAGCCTGACCGTCATCAACCCCAGCGGCAGCGCGACGATGACGCCGACGAGGAGCGCCAGTGGCAATGTGAGCCAGGGTGAAAAGCCATAGGCCGTGGTGAGGACCGCTGTCGTATAGGCACCGAAACCGCAGAAGGCCGCCTGGCCGAAAGAAGTCATGCCACCAACGCCGGTCAACAGCACGAGCCCGATGGCAACCAGAGACGCAAGCCCGATATTGTTCGCGAGCGTCACCCAGAATGGCGGGATCGGCATGAGCGGGAAGAGAGCGACGACAAGTAGCGCGGCAATGGCGGGATAAAGATGTCTGCCGAGGGTCATATCACTCTTCCTCATGATGGCTGGCACCGAAGGAAAGCCAGATCAGCACAGGCACGATCAGGCCGAACACGATGATTTCCTTGAAATCGCTGGCGAAGAAGGAGGCGAAAGCCTCGATCAGCCCGACGCCGATCGCGGCAATGGCCGTGACGGGGAAGCTTGCCATGCCGCCGAGAATGGCGGCAACGAAGCCCTTGAGGCCGATCAGGAAGCCCGTATCGTAGAAGATGGTGGTGATTGGACCAATCAGTACACCCGATACCGCCGCGATTGCAGCGGCGAGCACAAAGGCGGTGACACCGGTCAGTTCCGTTCGAACGCCGACGAGGCGTGCTCCGAGCCGGTTGATGGCCGTTGCCTTCAGGGCTTTGCCGAGCAGCGTCTTTTCGAAGAAGAAGTAAAGGCCGACCATCACCAGAATTGTCGCGAGATAGATGAAGATGCTTTGCGCGCTGACGAGCATCGGCCCGAGCGTGAAGCCGGCGTCGCTCAACGGCGCTGCACGCAGGCCCTCCGGGCCGAAAAAGGCAAGCCCGAGCCCCATCAGTGCCAGATGCACGCCAACGGAAGCAATGAGAAGCACGAGCACGGAGGCGTCGGCAAGCGGACGGTAGGCGATACGGTAAACGTAATATCCCATCGGCGCGATGATCGCGATCGTAATGAGCGCGCGCAGGAACGATGGCAGTTGCATGGGCGCCAGAATGGCGACCAGCCCGTAAATGAGGCCCGGCAGCGCAAGGTTGATGGCCATCGCGCGCAGCAGCGCCGAGAGGCGCAGGCCCCGACGCATTCCCCAGAGGTCGAGCAGGAGGGCCACGGCGCCCATGCATAACAGCAGCTTCAGCGTGCCAGGTACGCGCCCGGCATCGAGTAGCGCGAGCGTCAGCGCACCATGGGCGACAAACTCACCTTGTGGAATGAAGATCACCCGGGTGACGGCGAAGACCAGAACGAGGGCAAGCCCCAGCAGCGCGTAGATCGCACCATTGGTGACGCCGTCCTGGATCAGGAATGTGGCAATTGTCGCGTCCAAAATGCACCCTTTGGTTTGGCTCTCGGTAAGGCGTGACGGATATTTTGAATGGCAGGCGATCCGCGGCGGGTATCGCTGACGCCAAGGGCTTGCGGCAGGGCCGGGGAGGCAGGCTCCCCGGTCGATGTTAAGTGCCGGCGATTATTTATCGTCGGGCAGTAGTACGAACTTTCCGTCTTTCGCCGTCAGAAGCACGACGCCGCGCTGGTCGAGGCCATAATGATCGTCTGCCTTGAACTCATAGACACCGTGCGTGGCGTTATAGGGCCCGCTTGTCTCGATGGCATCGCGCAGTGCGACACGGAACTCGGGCGTGCCGGGCTTTGCCTTTTTGAGCGCAACCGGAACGGCTTTCTTCAGGATCACCATCACATCCCAGACATGCGAGCCGAACTGGGTTCGGGCGTTCGCGCCGAACTTGGCTTCGAGAGCCTTGAGATAGGCAAGGCCCTGTTCCTTGGTCGGAGAGCTGTCCGGTTGATCTTCCGCGACCATGACCGGGCCGGAGGAAAACACGGTGTTCTCAACAGCCTTGCCGGCAATCCGCAGGAAATCGAAGGTGACCGCACCCGAGACGACATAGATCTTGCCCTTGAAGCCACGCTCGCGCACGCCGATCTGGGGCAGGGCGGCACCCGTGCCGGATGCGCCGATGAACACGGCATCCGGACGCGCGGCAAGCGACTTCAGCACCTGGCCGGAAACAGAGGTATCGGCGCGGGCATAACGCTCCTCCGCAACCAGTTCGAGACCATAATCCTTGCCCGTGGTCTTCAGCGCATCGACCCACTGCTGGCCGTAGGAATCGGCAAAACCGATAAAGGCGACGCGTTTGATACCGTCCTTCTGCATGCGGGCGAACATGCTCTTCACCAGGACGGTGGAGAACTGCGGCATGACGAAGTTCCATTTCTTTGCGGCCGTCGGCGGAATTGGCGAGAGCGCGAAATGCGGCACTTCCGTCTCGTTCGCCACACCTGCGACAGCAATCGCAGCCGGCGTGAGGGCAGAACCGACGATCACATCCACCTTATCGTCATTGGCGAAGCGGCGCGCGTTGGTGGTGGCAACCGAGGGGTCACCGGCATCGTCAAGCAGGATGACCTTCAGCTTTTCACCGTCGATCTCGGACGGCCATAATTCGATCGATTGCTTGAGCGGTATGCCGAGTGCAGCGCCCGGGCCGGTCGTCGGAATGGTCACGCCAATGGTGATATCGGCGAAAGCCGAGCCGGCCGTCATCGTCAGGGCAACAGCCGTTGCCATCCATGTCATCATACGCTTTTTCATTGTCTCTCCTCCCAATGATCGGACGTTCACGAGCGCCCGGAAATGCATTTCAGTATCTCGTCGACATCAGGCAGCTTCCCCCGCCGTCGAATGTTGCAGTGCTGAAAGGGCTTCGACCCGAACAGCCATCCAGGCGGCGAAAGCATCCCAGGCGGCATTTAGATAGGCGTTGGCCTGCCAGAGGCCCGTCTCAGGCTGATCTACGAGTGCGGCCATGCGCCGGCTCTCGGCCTCGAAAGCTTCAAGCGTAGCCTTCGCCGCTCCTGCTTTTGCCGTCGGACAATCGGCGAGGTCCTCGCGGGCGCGTTCCAGAAAAACCTCGAGGCCCCTTCCGCCATCGCGCCAAAGCCGGCGGGTCAGAAGGTCGATTGCCTGCATGCCAGTGGTGCCTTCGTAAATGGTCATCACGCGCGCATCGCGCAGATATTGCTCCAGCGGCCATTCCCGCGTGTAACCCGCCCCGCCCAAGATCTGTATGGCCTGATTGGCGACGGTAAATCCGGCATCCGCACCAAAATTCTTGACGAGCGGCAACAGCCAGCCCGACAGCGCCCGCAAATCGGCCCGCAAATTCTCATTCTGCTCGAGCCGGGCAAGGTCCATGACGGTGGCAAGTTCGAGTGTTGCGGCCCGCAGCGTTTCCGTGCGCAGCCGCGCCTCTTCGAGCTGGCGGCGTATATCAGGGTGGCGCGCGATCGGGATGGCGGGTTTTGCCGGATCGCCACCCTGGAGACGCTCCTGCGCATAGCTCTCCGCAATGTCGATGGCGGCCGAGGCGAGCCCCAGTCCCTGACAGCCGGTTTGCAGGCGCATCAACTCGATCATGGCAAATAGCTGGGCAAGACCGCGTCCTTCTTCGCCGAGCAAGATGCCGCGTGCAGCTTCAAAACGCAGGGCGCAGGTGGGCGAGCCGTGCAGGCCCATCTTTTCCTCGATGCGGTCCAAGCTGACGCCATTGCGGTGGCCGTCGATTTCATCCGGCACAAGAAACAGGCTGAGGCCGCGTGTCCCGATCTCCTCACCGGTACGGGCAAGCAGACAGTGGCCGATGCGGCCCGCCATGTCGTGATCGCCGAAAGATATCCAGAATTTCGAGCCGGTGATGCGCCACGCACCGTCTCTCAAGACAGCGCGGCTGCGCAGCCGCGCAAGATCAGAACCGGCATCCGGCTCCGAGATGCAGATGGTCGCCGCCCATTCTCCGCGCGCAAGACGCGGAACCCATTCCTTCGCAACGGCATCGTCCGCCACCTCGGCGATCAGATGGCAGGCCGCTCGGGTAGACCCGGAGGCCATCATCAACGCGACACAGGCGCGTTCGAAAAGCGGTGCGCAAGCGGTCTGGATCGATAGCGGCAGGCCTTGGCCACCGAAGCGTTCCGGCACGTCCATGGCGAGCCAGCCATCGGCCCCATGCTGGCTGAAAGCATCACCGAAACCGTCGGGAACAAGAACGCGGCCATCGACGACAGTGCAGCCCTGACGATCGGCCGCTGTGTTCAGCGGCGCAAGAACGGTTTCGGCAAAACGTGCCGCTTCGTGGAGAACGGCCTCGGCGAGAGCATCGTCACAATCGCCGCGAACCGACTGGATACGACGCCAGCCCGGCGTTGCTTTCAGAAGCTCTAATGTGCTTGTGGCCTGCCTTGAAAAACTCATCGTATCACCGCGGCTGCATGCGGATCGCGCCATCCAGCCGGATGACGTCGCCGTTCATGTAATCGTTCTCGATGAGGAACCGGACCGCATCGGCGAATTCGGCGGGATCGCCGAGCCGGGACGGATGGGGTATCTGGCTCGCAAGGCTTTCCTGAACCTCCTGTGGCAAACCCTGGAGCAAGGGCGTCATAAAGATGCCCGGCGCGACGGTGTTGACCCGAATGCGGAAGCGGGCAAGCTCACGCGCCGCGGGCAGGGCCAGCGAAACGATACCGCCTTTTGACGCGGCATAGGCTGCCTGTCCCACCTGACCTTCAAAGGCGGCAACCGAGGCCGTATTGACGATCACGCCGTTGTCTGCGCCGTCGATCGGCTCCGCCTCAGCCATACGGGCGGCTGCAAGGCGCATCATGTTGAAGGTACCGAGCAGGTTGACGCGGATAACCTTTTCGAAACCACCAAGCGGCTGAGGGCCTTCGCGCCCGAGAATGCGGCCGGCCGTGCCGACCCCGGCGCAATTAACGAGAATGCGAAGCCCGCCCTTGGCGGAGGCTGCCGCGTTGACCGCGAGTTGCGCATCGGCATCGCTTGCCACGTCACCCTGAACGGCTGTAGCGCCGATTCCCGTCGCCAGTTTCTGGCCGGCTTCACCATTCCGGTCAAAAATCGTGACCGCAGCCCCGCGGGCCGCGAGCATGCGGGCCACTGCCGCGCCGAGGCCGGATGCCGCACCTGTGACAAGAGCGCCTGCGCCTTCGATTTTCATGCTGCCACCTCCTTGTTGACCGTGATGACCTGGGGCGCATCGCCGTAGAGTGTGTCGACCAGTTCCTTGCGATGCAGAAGGACTGCACGCTGATTGATCGATCCCTTGTCCGTGACCTCACCCTTTTCGAAGCGAAGGGGGTCTTCGATGACCAGAAGGCGCATGACGCGGCTTGCAGAACCGCTTGCCTGTTTCTGATGCGCGGAAAGCTTTGCGGCAATCTGCGCCCTCACAATGGGATGCCGGATGATCTCTGCATCGGACAGCTGGTGTGAGCCCGGAACAAGCTCGCGCAGGGCCGGCATGAAGGGAACCACTAGCGCTCCGAGTTCGCCGCGGTTCTCGCCGGTGATGACAGCATCGCGGATGAGGCCCGAGAACATGTTGACGAATTGAGCGCGCAGCGGCCCGACAGCAACCCAGGTGCCTGTCTGCAGCTTGAAATTCTCGGCAATGCGGCCATCGAAATAAAAGCCCTGGCGAGGATCCTCAGGAACTGCGAACTTCACCGTATCGCCGATGCGATAGAAGCCTTCCTCATCAAAAGCGGCCGCGGTCAGCTCTGCGTTACGCCAGTAACCCGGCGTGATGTTCGGGCCTTTCAGCCTCAGCTCAAATCGATCATCGACCGGCACGAGCTTCATCGTTACGCCTTGCGCGGGGATGCCGATATTGCCTGGCTTCTCCTGCGGTTTGGTGCAGAACAGCGAGAAGGGGGCGGTCTCCGTCGAGCCGAGGCCGGCGCCCATCGGGACCGCATGGCCGACCGTCGCAACCGAAAGCTCGATCAGCGCATCCCAGGTGTGCTGGGCCATCCCCGCGCCGGCATACATCAGCAATTTCAGGTCACGAAAGAAGGTGCGGCACAACGCCTCGTCCTTGCGCATCGCCTGAACCAGCATCTCGTGGCCAGCGGGAACGTTAAAATACCAGGTAGGAGAAACGTCACGCAGATTATCGATGGTCTGGCCGATCAGGGCCGGGCTCGGCTTGCCTCGATCGATATAATAGGTGCCGCCATTATAGATGACGAGGTTGAAAACCTTGTTGCCGGCTGCCGTATGGTTCCACGGCGCCCAGTCAACGACCACGGGCGGTTCATCGCGAAAATAGGCATAACAGTCGGCAATCATCTCCTGATTGGAGCACAGCATCCGCTGTGTCTGAATGACGGCCTTGGGCGAGCCGGTCGTGCCTGACGTGAAAAGGAATTTGGCAACGGTATCAGCGCCAACCGAATCGAAGGCGCGATCCACCGCTTGCGTAGGCACGGTCTCGAGCAACGTGTCGAACCGGAATGTGTTGGGACGATCCTGCGGCAGATTGCTGAGGCCGACGAGCGGCGTGCCGTCACCAAACACCTCTTCCAGGGCGCGCCGGAACGGTGCCGCATCCTCGGCAAATACCATGCCGGGTGTGATCTGCCTGCGGATATCGTGAAGCTTGCCAAGATCGGACGCGGTTGCATAGGCCGGGGTGATCGCTGCCGAGGCAATACCGACATGCTGGGCCGCAAGCACCATCAGCGCATGTTCGATGGAGTTTTCCGAAAGGACCAGAAGCGGCCTTTCGACCGAGAGCTCCTTGTCAAGCAGGAACTGGGCGATACGGCGGACCTTATCGAGGGCCTGCGCATAGCTGACTTCACGCCATGGTTCACGCCCCTGTCGATCCGCCATCCAGGTGCGATCAGGCGTTGTCACCGCCCAGTGAACGAGGCGTTCATTGAGTTTGTGCGGGTAGGGGCCAAGCGGATCGTTCCGCCAGACCATGATCTCGCCGTTCGGCCGCTTCTCCCATGCGACATTGGGCGACCAAAGCTTCACCTTCATCGTCACGACCTCCTCCCAGACGTCATTCACGTGACCGTGCAAATAATCTTTTGTCAAAAAAATGATTACAAGAAAATAATATCCTTGTAAACAAAATGCGGAAAGCTAATTGTGTATTTGCCTTGGACTATTGGAGACGTCGGCATGAACGAAAAAACGACAGACGAATTCGTCACCTATGAACTGCGCGGCGACGTCGCCCTTGTGGGGCTGAACCGGCCGCAAAAACGCAACGCCATCAGCGACCGCTTCGTGGAAGCCATTGCCGGTGCCGCGGCGAGGGCGGAAAGTGAAGCGCGCGCCGCCGTCATCTTCGGGCACGGCGATCATTTCTGCGCCGGTCTCGATCTCGGCGAGCATATTTCCAAGACCCCGATCGAAGGCGTGCGTGGCTCCCGCCGCTGGCATGCCGTCTTCTCGCAGATCGAACACGGCACCATTCCCTGGGTGTCGGCGCTGCATGGCGCCGTGGTCGGCGGCGGACTGGAGCTTGCGGCCTCCACCCATCTGCGCGTTGCCGATGAGAGCGCCTTTTTTGCGCTCCCAGAGGGCCAGCGCGGAATCTTCGTCGGAGGCGGCGGGTCTGTGCGCATCGCCCGGCTGATGGGCGTTGCCCGCATGAGCGACATGATGCTGACCGGCCGTGTTGCCTCGCCGGACGAAGCCGAGCGATGGAACCTCGTACAATATGTGGTGCCGCGCGGTGAGGCGCTCGCCAAGGCGCATCAGCTCGCCACCGCGGCCGCGTCCAATGCGCCGCTGTCGAACTACGCGGTCATCAATGCGCTTCCCCGCATTCAGGACATGGCCAAGGACGACGGCTTGTTCGTAGAATCCTTCATTTCCTCTTTCACGGCAGCCAGCCCCGAAGCCGAGGAGCGTCTGCGAGCCTTCCTTGAAAAGCGTGCCGCGAGGCTGAAAGCGCCGGATGCGACGGCCTGATCCGTCGATAAATGCGGTCACCTCGCAATAGGGCGATGCCGCCTGGGAAAAGGTTTTCTCAGGCGACATTGGCGAAAGCCGCTGATGATGCATGTTTTTTCATCCATTCAGCGGCCGGCGTAATGCCGCCCAGCGGAAAGATATGAACCTGCTCGATCAGGCTATCGGGATGAGCCGCCTTATGGGCAACGAGCCCCGCGATGACATCGGTCGGCTCATAGGGAACGAAAAGCCTCGAAAGATCGAGCGCGCGCTTCTGCAGCACCTTCAGGGACGGCCCGACTCCGCAGGCAATGGCAAATTTTATCAGCGTCTGCAGCTTGGTCGGTCCGGCAACGCCGACATGAATCGGGATCGTGACGCCCATCGCGCGGATCCGCGTCGCCCATTCCGTGACGACATCGGCGTCGAAAGCGAACTGGGTGGTCAAAGCGAGCCGGGCGTCTGTTCGGTCAGCAAAATTCTGCTTCCACAACAGGGCTTGATCGACCCCGCGCGATGAGCCGTCGCGATCAATGTCGCGATTGCCCTCGGGATGACCGGCCAGATGAAGATGCGTGAAGCCCATCTGGTCAAAAAGACCGGTCTCGATCATGTCGATCGAGCTCGAGAAGGCGCCGACCGCTTCTTTCTGGCCGCCGCCGAGCAAGAGCGCCTGCGTCACGCCAGCCTCTCCCCGATAGCGCTTCAGCAAGTCCTCCAGCTCGCTTTTACCTCTGATGCCCCGGGCCGGAATGTGTGGCATCACTGGAAAGCCTTCATCGTTCAGGCGTTTTGCGGTCGATACCATGTCGGCAATCGGCGTGCCCTCTATGTGAGCGATATAGACCCGCGTGCCCTCAGGCAGAATATCCTTGAATTTGGCGATCTTCGCCGCCGTGCGCGGCATGACCTCGATTGACCACCCACGAACGATGTCGCCGGCCGCAACCGCGGGTTCCACCGGAGCCGAATTCTCCCAGACACTTGACCATCCCATCGCTTTCTCCCTTAGCGAGGCTCGATTATGTATACATAATGCTCGGCGTTTCAATCAAAAAGTCGCAAAAAATCTGAAATATTGACATTTTGCTTGGCTTATTTAGTCTCGGTGAATACATCGTTCGAATTTTTCGGGGTATTCCAATCTCTTACGTCGAGCTCACGCTATCCTTGGCTGGTCACAAACCACGGCGAGGATTATATCTCGTAACGGGCGAGTGGCGGTGTATACACTGTGGAACAGGTGCCGCGACGTAATGGCGGCAGGTCGGAGGGTGGTATGAAGGGCGATGCGGCAACACATGGCGGCCGGGCGGTGATCGAACTCAGGGAAAAAATCCTGAGTGGCGAGCTCCCCGGCGGTATGCGGCTCTTTGAGGTGCCGACAGCCGAACTTCTGGATATCTCCCGAACCCCCGTGCGCGAGGCGCTTTCCCGCCTGACGGAGGAGGGGTTGCTCAACCGCCTGCCCGGCGGCGGGTTTGTCGTGCGTCGGTTCGGTTATGCCGATGTCGTGGATGCCATTGAAATTCGCGGCGTCATGGAGGGAACGGCAGCCAGGCTAGCGGCGGAACGCGGCGCTTCAAGGGGGGCGCTCGAGGAGATTGGGCGCACGATACACGAGCTGGATCTGTGCTTTGGCGACCGTGTCGATGACGTCGATTTTGATCGTTACTCCGCGCTCAATCAGGTGTTTCACCATCAGCTTGCGGCGCTCTGCGGCAGCGAGATGATTCGCCGTGAGGTGGAGCGCGCAAGTTCACTGCCGTTCGCGTCACCTTCCGCTTTCCTTCCCGACAAGGCAAATATCGGCGCGTTTCGCCGGTCGCTAAGGGGTGCGCAGGAGCAGCACAAGGCAATCGTGGCGGCCATTGCTGCGCGGGAGGGCGCCCGTGCGGAGGCAGTCGCGCGGGAGCATTCGCGCACGGCGCGCACCAATCTTGAATACATGATCCGCGAAGCGCCGGAATTGATCGCGCAGATGCCTGGTCTGGCGCTGATCAGCGACTAAGCCCCGGAAACCTCAGGAAATATGCTGGCGGCCCCGTTAGGAGCCGCCTTTGTTTTTGCCGATGCGCTCGTAAAACACCAAATTTTCCGCTTGCAATTTATCGATGCCCGGCGTTTCATGTATACATAGACGTGATTGCCAGGGAGGAGATAATGATGGCGAATTCCAGTCTGACCGAGGTTTTGAAGCAATATCCGAACCCGGTTGAAATGCTTCGCAACTCGAAAATCGGTATGTATGTATACCCGGTTGTCGCCGGGGAGTTTAGCAACTGGCGCTCCGAGCAGGCTGCCTGGCGCGATGGCGCGGTCCTGTTTGACCAGTCCCATCATATGGATGAGCTGATCGTCGAAGGCCCCGATGCCGAAAAATTTCTTGCCCATCACGGCATCAACTCTTTCTCGAATTTCGACCTCAATCGCGCGAAGCACTTCGTTCCGGTCACGCCGAACGGGCACGTCATCGGGGACCACATCATTTTCCGTGAACGGCAGGACAAGTTCATCCTCGTCGGCCGTGCACCGACCTCCAGCTGGCTGATGTTCTGCGCGGCCTATGGCAAGTGGAACGTCCGCATCAAGCACGATCCGCGGTCCCCGTCGCGGCCGGAAGGCGAGCGCGTGCTGCGCACCCATTACCGCTATCAGATCCAAGGCCCCGATGCGCCGAAGATCTTCGAGAAATTGAACCGCGGCCCAATACCTGACATCAAGTTCTTCCATGTCGACTGGATCAATATCGGCTCGAAGAAGGTCCAGGCGCTCCGCCACGGCATGTCTGGCGCGCCGGGCCTCGAGGTCTGGGGGCCCTATGAAGACAAGAGCTACATCCTCTCCTGCCTTCTGGAAGCAGCCAAGGAGGCCGGCGTCAATCTCGTGCGTTGCGGCAGCCGCGCCTATTCCACCAACACGCTTGAATCGGGCTGGATCCCGTCGCCACTGCCGGGCATCTACACCGGCGACGGCATGTTGAAGGACTATCGCGACTGGCTGGGCGCCGACAGCTATGAGGCGACGGGCGCGATCGGCGGCAGCTTCGTTTCCGACAATATCGAGGACTATTACGTCAACCCGTTCGAGCTGGGCTACGACTTCTATATCGGCTGGAAAAAGGATGACTTCATCGGAAAGTCGGCTCTGGAGGCCATGAAAGGCAAGACGCAGCGCAAGAAGGTCACCTTCGAGTGGAACGCCGAAGATGTGGTGGATGTCATCGCATCCGCGTTCCGTCCAGGCGAAGACCATTACAAATGGATCGACTTCCCGCAGGCCAACTACGCTTCCACCGGCGCGGATCTTATCTTGAAGGGTGGCAAGCAGGTCGGCATGTCAATGTTCACCGGTTATTCCTACAATGAACGCTGCATGCTTTCGCTTGGCATCGTTGAAAACGATATCAACGTCGGCGACGTTCTCACCCTCGTCTGGGGAGAGCCGAACGGCGGTTCTGGCAAGACCTCGACGGAGCGCCACAAGCAGAAAGAAATCCGTGTCCGCGTCTCGCCGACGCCCTATGCAGCCGAAGCCCGTGACAATTACGCAGACAGCTGGCGCACCAAAAAAGCCTTCTGACAGGGTTGAGGTTGCGCCGTGCAGATGACACGGCGCGACCCCGCGCAGGCCCGGCAAAGGCGCGTCAGTGGGTTTTGCGGCTCTGAGGGACCTGAACAATGCAATGAACTGAGTGGTGTCCAGATTTCACTGGAACCGCGTGAACGAATAAAGAGGCCTGCCGTAAACGGTGGGCCTTTGCCTTTTTGCGACGATTGCCGACCCTTCAGGCGCTCATTCGTGCAAACAAAAGCCCCGAAGGTTGATGTCCAACTTTCGGGGGTCAGTTCATTCAACACCGGGGCCCATGGAATGACAGGTGCCTCTGTTCTCAGAGCTTCAGCAGCCTTTTTGCGTTTTCCTTGAGGATCAGCGGACGAACCTCGTCCTTGATCGGAATATTGGCGAAATCGTTGAGCCAGCGCTCCGGTGTCATCGCCGGCCAGTCCGATCCGAACAGCATCTTATGTTTCAGCAGCGAATTGGCATATTGCACGAGGATCGGCGGAAAATACTTTGGCGACCACCCCGACATGTCGATGTACACATTCGGCTTGTGGGTGGCGACGGAGAGCGCCTCTTCCTGCCACGGGAAGGAGGGGTGCGCGAGAATGATCGGCATGTCGGGGAAATCGACCGCGACGTCATCGAGGTGGATGGGATTTGAGAACTTCAGCCGCATTGCCATGCCGCCGCGCAGGCCAGCGCCAACCCCGGTCTGACCGGTGTGGAAAAGCGTGATTGCACCCTCCTCGGCGATCGCTTCGTAAAGTGGGTACGCCATGCGGTCGTTGGGGTAAAAGCCTTGCATCGTCGGGTGAAACTTGAAACCTTTCACCCCGAACTCACGCACCAGACGCCTCGCTTCGCGGGCGCCGGCCTTGCCCTTGGCGGGGTCGATCGACGCAAAAGGGATCATGATGTCGCTGTTCTCGGCAGCGATCTTCGCCACCTCTTCATTTTCATAGCGGCGAAAACCGGTTTCCCGTTCCGCATCGACCGGAAAAATCACGCAGCCGATTTTGCGCTCGCGATAATAGGCGGCGGTTTCCTGCACCGTGGGCAACATGCCCTTGTGACCGGCGGGGTTCTTGAAATATTTCGCCATGCCGGCCTGAAATTCATCATAACCATCATCGCGCGGGCCGCAGCACGGCTCCTCGGCATGGGTATGCACATCTATGGCGACGAGTTCATCAATATTCACGGCCTGTTTCTCCCAAATTCATGCCTAGAAATTTATGTAGCAGGGCGATGAACTGATCGCGCTCGACCGTGGTCAGGCCCGCGCCGAGCGTTGACTCGTGCGAAAAGAACCACTCGCTTTCCTTGCGCACATGCGCGACGCCTTCCGCGGAAAGCGTCAGTTCGATGGCGCGGCGATCGTCATCGGGAACACGGCGGGTCACCAGGCCCCTGTCTTCGAAAGCACGGATCAGTTTCGTCATATGCGCGCGCTTGATCATCAGCCGCTGGCCGAGCGCTGTCTGACGAATGCCGGGATTGTGCATGATGACGAAAAGCACGGAGAACTCCCCCGGCCGCATGCCCGAATCCCCGAGCGCCGTGAAAAAATCGTCATAGGTCTTGAGCTGGGCGAGGCGGATGAGGAAACCGAGCGCTGTCTCCAGCCGGTCGAGATTGACGTCGGTCATCCTGCGAGGGAGTTGGTCCATGCTATTTCCGTTTCATGCTTTGCGAGGCGTGAACCGCGTCTGTCGAACGGAGCGCGGCCAGCAACATCATACCCTTCACAGGAAGCCACATCAAACCCGGCCAATCCTCTGTAACTCTACGAATGGAATGTTTACAAGTCAACAATTATGGGCGTTTCAGAATTGAAACACCGCGGACACGAGCCTGCGTTTCCAAACTCTGACCGTTTGCCTCTTGATCATCGGCGTGCTTTTGTGGCCGGACCGATTTTGCGTCCGCGGAGGCCGTTCAGTTGAAACCTTATCCTGTCGATCATCTCGTCCTGCCCGTTGCGCATATCGATGTCGCCACGGCGCGACTGTCTAACCTCGGTTTCACGGTGGCGCCTGAGGCGATCCATCCCTTCGGCACGATGAACGCTTGTGTCTTCATCGCAGACGGCACCTATCTGGAGCCGCTTGCAGTTCATGATCCGACTAAATACCGTCAGTCTGTTGCGAAGTCCGATGTATTCACCGGCAGGGATTGCGACTTCCGGGCGCGGCACGGAGAAGGTTTCTCCGCCCTTGTCGCAGCAACGAAAGACGCCCTTGCCGATCATCAGCGGTTTATCTCATCGGACTTATCCGCCGGCGATATTTTCGAATTTTCGCGACCGGTGCAGATGCCAGATGGATCGAGAAGCGAAGCGTCATTTCGATTGGCGTTTGCCGCAAGCGGATCGGCTGCAGATTTTTTCCTGTTCAGCTGCCAGCGTGTCAAAGCCTTGCCGGGTGACCGGTCCGCGCTGGAGCGCCATGCGAACGGCGTCACCGGGCTCGCTGAAATCGTCCTGAGCCCGGGCGCGGATCAGAGGGCAGGGGAGCTGGTCGAGGCGGTGTTCGGCGTTTCATCCACTCTGTCTCCCGAGGGTGACACCATATTTCCGACGGCAAATGCGGCGATCAGAGTGACGGAAAAGCCTGCCTTCGGCGACGCGGCGATAGATGCATCCAGCGAAACCGCGGGCGGTTTGCGCGGAACGGGTATCGTCTTTTCCGTTCGCGATCTTGCCGTGACAGCGGCGGTGCTTGCTGCTAATGGCGTGTCGTCAGCAGAAGTGTGTGGCCGTCTGGTGGTCCCCGCCGCACCCGGTCAAGGTGTTGCCTTCGCCTTCGAGGAAAAATGATGAGCGTTATGAACAATCTCAAAGTCACCGCCGGCGATGGCGCCAGCAAGGTTTCCTTTTCCAATAGCGAGCGCATCTCGCTGATCGCCGGCCCCTGCCAGATGGAGAGCCGCGAGCATGCCTTCATGATCGCCGGGGTTTTGAAAGAACTCTGCGACAAGCTGGGCATCGGCCTTGTTTACAAGTCGTCCTTCGATAAGGCCAACCGCACCTCGCTCTCCGGCAAGCGCGGCATCGGTCTTGATAGCGCTATGGAGATTTTCGCCGATCTCAAGAAGGAATTCGGTTTTCCTGTTCTGACTGATATCCACACTGAGGAACAATGCGCCGTCGTCTCCGACGTGGTGGATGTGCTGCAGATTCCGGCTTTCCTCAGCCGTCAGACCGATCTTCTCGTCGCCGCCGCGAAAACCGG
The DNA here is from genome assembly GCF_007680755.1 of Agrobacterium sp. DE0009. Classification (NCBI taxonomy): domain Bacteria; kingdom Pseudomonadati; phylum Pseudomonadota; class Alphaproteobacteria; order Hyphomicrobiales; family Rhizobiaceae; genus Agrobacterium; species Agrobacterium sp. DE0009. Next base: position 532,032 of record NZ_VEIU01000001.1, on the reverse strand, counting down.
CCGCGTCATCAACGTCAAAAAGGGCCAGTTCCTGGCGCCCTGGGACATGAAGAACGTTCTGGCCAAGCTGAATGAAAGCGGCAATCCGAACGTGCTTCTATGCGAGCGTGGCGCATCCTTCGGCTACAACACGCTGGTGTCCGATATGCGCTCGCTGCCGATCATGGCGTCGCTCGGCGCGCCGGTCGTGTTTGACGCCACCCATTCCGTGCAGCAGCCTGGTGGGCAGGGCGGTTCCACCGGCGGTCAGCGCGAATTTGTCGAGACGCTGTCTCGCGCAGCAGTCGCCGTTGGCGTTGCAGGTCTCTTCATCGAGACCCACGAGGACCCGGACAATGCGCCTTCCGATGGCCCGAACATGGTGCATCTGAAAGACATGCCGAAACTGCTTGAAAAGCTGCTTGCCTTTGACGCTGTGGCTAAAGGCTGAGTGTACGACGCGGCTCGTGCCAATCGATTTTAATGGCGGGCGTCCCGTTTCTGCCGCCCGCCGTCATTGTAATTTCTTCGCCATCGTCTAAGACAGGCGACGGAAAATATCTGTTCCATTCCCAAGGGAGAGACCATGACTGCCATTACCGATATCATCGCGCGCGAAATCCTCGACAGCCGCGGCAACCCGACCGTTGAAGTCGATGTGTACCTCGAAGACGGCTCCATGGGCCGTGCCGCCGTTCCGTCGGGCGCTTCCACCGGCGCGCATGAAGCGGTTGAGCTGCGTGATGGCGGCAAGCGTTATCTCGGTAAGGGCGTGGAAAAGGCTGTTGAAGCCGTCAACACGGAAATCTTCGACGCAATCGGCGGCTTCGACGCTGAAAACCAGATCCAGATCGACCAGATGATGATCGCGCTGGACGGTACGCCGAACAAGTCGCGCATTGGCGCGAACGCCATCCTCGGCGTGTCGCTCGCCATCGCCAAGGCTGCAGCCGAAGCCTCGGGTCTGCCGCTCTACCGTTATGTCGGCGGACCGAACGCGCATCTGCTGCCGGTTCCGATGATGAACATCATCAACGGCGGCGCGCATGCCGACAACCCGATCGACTTCCAGGAATTCATGATCCTGCCGGTTGGCGCGGAAAACATTCGCGAAGCCGTTCGCATGGGTTCGGAAGTGTTCCACACGCTGAAGAAAGAACTGTCTGCGCAGGGCCACAACACCAATGTCGGTGATGAAGGCGGTTTCGCCCCCGGCCTCGAAAGCGCGCCCGCAGCGCTCGATTTCATCATGAAGTCGATCGAAAAGGCCGGTTACCGTCCGGGCGAAGACATGTATGTCGGCCTCGACTGTGCATCGACCGAGTTCTTCAAGAACGGTAAATACGTTCTCGAGGGCGAAGGCCGCACACTGGAATCGGGCGCGATGGCTGAATATCTCGCAGATCTGGTTGCCAAGTACCCGATCATCTCCATCGAAGACGGCATGGCTGAAGACGATTGGGATGGCTGGAAGGCGCTGACCGATCTCATCGGCAACAAGTGCCAGCTGGTCGGCGACGATCTCTTCGTCACCAACTCCGCACGTCTGCGCGACGGCATCAAGATGGGTGTCGCCAACTCCATCCTCGTCAAGGTTAACCAGATCGGCTCGCTTTCCGAGACGCTGGACGCGGTCGAAACCGCCCACAAGGCCGGCTACACCGCCGTCATGTCGCATCGCTCGGGCGAAACGGAAGATTCCACCATCGCCGATCTCGCAGTCGCGACGAACTGCGGTCAGATCAAGACCGGCTCGCTCGCCCGTTCCGACCGGCTCGCAAAGTACAACCAGCTGATCCGCATTGAAGAAATGCTCGGTCCCCAGGCTGCTTACGCCGGCCGTTCGATCCTTCGCGGTTAATTCGCGTTCGGAGTTCATGATATGGCCCGCTGCCTGGCGGGCTCGTTTCAGGGGCGAGCGGTATAGTGCGCACGGACTTGATGCGGGGTCCAGCGCGATCAAGTCTTTGATCGCGAAAGACTCTTCTCACAACGCAGACGCGCTGTGGCTGGATGCCGGATCAAGTCTGGCATGACGAGCGTTCTCTTAACGTCGTTGCCATTACAGCCCGCCTTCCGGCGGGCTTTTTTCATGTCCAATTGCCGCTCATAATTTAAGGTCAACGGATAGTTAAACAATCCGCTCTAGTCTCAGACTCACGTTACGCGTTTTGAGGCATCTCTCCGGCATGTGGACCAGGCATCATAAAAAGAGACGATTCGGTCGGCTGATCGTTCCAGCCATTACCATCGCTTTTCTTTCCTATTTCGGCTATCATTCGATCCATGGCGATTTCGGGCTTCAGGCAACCGAACGGCTGGAGCGGCAGCGTATCACCCGGACGGCGGAGCTTGCAAAGCTGACCCAGGCGCGCGTGGCGCTGGAGCGTCAGGTGGAGCTGTTGAGTGACGGATCGCTCGAACGGGACATGATCGACGAGATTTCCCGGTACCAGCTGAACATGTCCCGAACGGACGAAATCGTCATCATGAACACATATTTCTGATTAACCGAAATTCGGTTAATTCAACATTTTTGATTTATTCACAGCATCTTAGCGTGAATATGTGCCATGCGTTTATAGCATTGCTGCATGGCGCTTTCTTGCATATGGTACGCGCCACTCTATCCATTCAAACGGCAACTCAGGGAGGGATGAATGGCGCCGCGAAAATCAGCGACCGTATCCGGCCGGAAGACAACGGCAAAGTCCGCAACCGAATTCACCGGCAAGAACAGCCCGGACTTCTCGAAGGAAGAAGAGCTTCACGCCTATCGTGAAATGCTGCTGATCCGCCGTTTCGAAGAAAAGGCCGGCCAGCTCTATGGCATGGGCTTCATCGGTGGTTTCTGTCACCTCTACATCGGTCAGGAAGCTGTCGTCGTCGGCATGCAGATGGCGCAGAAGGAAGGTGATCAGGTCATCACCGCCTATCGCGACCACGGTCACATGCTCGCCTGCGGCATGAGCGCCCGTGGCGTCATGGCCGAACTGACCGGCCGCAAGGGCGGCCTGTCGAAAGGCAAGGGCGGCTCCATGCACATGTTCTCGAAAGAGAAGCATTTTTATGGCGGTCACGGCATCGTCGGCGCACAGGTCTCTCTCGGCACCGGCCTCGCATTCGCCAACCGCTATCGCGGTAACGACAACGTCTCCGTAACCTACTTCGGTGACGGCGCGGCGAACCAGGGCCAGGTCTACGAGAGCTTCAACATGGCAGCTCTCTGGAAGTTGCCGATCATCTATATCGTCGAAAACAACCGTTACGCCATGGGCACCTCGACCGCCCGCGCAACCGCACAGTCGAACTATTCGCTGCGCGGCCAGTCCTTCGGCATCCCCGGTATCCAGGTGGATGGCATGGATGTCCGCGCCGTCAAGGCCGCAGCCGATCAGGCGCTGGAACATTGCCGTTCCGGCAAGGGCCCGATCATTCTTGAAATGCTGACCTACCGTTACCGCGGTCACTCCATGTCCGACCCGGCGAAGTACCGTTCCAAGGATGAAGTGCAGAAGATGCGTTCGGAACATGATCCGATCGAGCAGGTGAAGGCACGCCTTCTGGAGCAGGGCTGGGCCAGCGAAGACGAATTGAAGGCCATCGATAAGGATGTCCGTGATATCGTTGCCGACAGCGCCGACTTCGCCCAGAACGACCCCGAGCCGGATGCATCCGAGCTCTACACCGACATTCTGCTCTGATCGGGAAAGGGAAACCCATGCCTGTAGAAATTCTTATGCCCGCCCTTTCCCCGACCATGGAGGAAGGTACGCTTTCCAAATGGCTTAAAAAGGAAGGCGACAAGGTCACCTCCGGCGACGTGATCGCGGAGATCGAAACCGACAAGGCGACCATGGAAGTGGAAGCCGTGGATGAAGGCGTCATCGGCAAACTGCTGATCGATGCCGGCACCGAAGGCGTCAAGGTCAACACCCCGATAGCCGTGCTCATCCAGGAAGGCGAAAGCGCCGACGACATCTCTTCCGCTGCCAAGAAGGAAGAGCCGAAGGCCGAAGCAGCCAACTCGGGTTCTGATGCCGCCGGCGGCAAAACCCGCGAAGCCACCGAAGAGCCGAGCGCTTCCAAGGAAGCCGCGAAGGTTCCGGCAGCACCCAAGATCGACGTCGCCGCCGACCCGGACATTCCAGAGGGCACTGAAATGGTGACGACGACGGTGCGTGAAGCGCTGCGTGACGCCATGGCTGAAGAAATGCGCGCCGATGAAAAAGTCTTCATCATGGGTGAAGAGGTCGCCGAATATCAGGGCGCTTACAAGATTACCCAGGGCCTGCTGCAGGAATTCGGCGAGCGCCGCGTCATCGACACCCCGATCACCGAACACGGCTTTGCCGGCATCGGCGTCGGTGCAGCCATGACCGGCCTGAAGCCGATCGTCGAATTCATGACCTTCAACTTCGCCATGCAGGCGATCGACCAGATCGTCAACTCGGCGGCCAAGACCCTTTACATGTCGGGCGGCCAGATGGGCGCGCCGATGGTGTTCCGTGGTCCTTCGGGTGCTGCTGCCCGCGTTGCGGCCCAGCACTCCCAATGTTACGCCGCATGGTACAGCCATATTCCGGGCCTCAAGGTCGTCATGCCCTATACGGCTGCCGATGCGAAGGGTCTTTTGAAGGCAGCTATCCGCGATCCGAACCCGGTCATCTTCCTCGAGAACGAAATTCTCTATGGCCAGAGCTTCGAAGTGCCGAAGCTCGATGATTTCGTGTTGCCGATCGGCAAGGCGCGCATTCATCGCAAGGGCAAGGATGCAACCATCGTTTCCTTCGGTATCGGCATGACCTATGCGGTCAAGGCTGTTGCGGAACTGGAAAAACTCGGCATCGACGTCGAATTGATCGACCTGCGCACCATCCGTCCGATGGACCTGCCGACCGTTATCGAATCGGTGAAGAAGACCGGCCGTCTCGTTACTGTCGAAGAAGGTTTCCCGCAGTCATCGGTCGGTGACTTCATCTCCAACCAGGTCCAGCGCGCTGCTTTCGATTATCTCGACGCGCCGATCCTAACGATTGCCGGCAAGGACGTTCCGATGCCTTACGCGGCCAATCTGGAGAAGCTGGCGCTTCCGAATGTCGATGAAGTCGTTCAGGCCGTCAAAACCGTCTGCTACAAGTAAGGGGAGGCGTTTCGATGCCTATCAATATCACCATGCCTGCCCTTTCTCCGACGATGGAAGAGGGCAATCTGGCCAAGTGGCTGGTCAAGGAAGGCGACAAGGTCGCTCCCGGTGACGTGATCGCCGAGATCGAGACCGACAAGGCGACCATGGAAGTGGAAGCCGTGGACGAAGGCACCGTTGCCAAGCTGGTCGTGCCGGCTGGAACGGAGGCCGTGAAGGTCAACGCTCTCATCGCAATCCTCGCCGCCGATGGCGAGGATGTGGGCGAGGCGGCAAAGGGCGGCGATGCCGCTCCTGCCAAGGCTGAGGCAAAGGCGGAAGCTCCCAAGCAGGATGCCGTCAAGGCGGAAGCGCCGAAGGAAGAGGCTGCCCCGGCAAAGGCTGAAAAGCCGGTTGCCGACCAGCCTGCTGCTTCGTCTACGCCAGCGCCGGTTTCCAAGTCTGGCGAGCGCATCTTCGCGTCGCCGCTTGCGCGCCGTCTTGCCAAAGAAGCCGGTCTCGACCTGTCGGGCGTTTCCGGTTCCGGCCCGCATGGCCGTATCGTCAAGACCGACGTCGAAAAGGCTGCCGCCTCCGGCGGTGCGAAGGCTGCTCCCGCCGCTGCTGCATCCGCAGGCACACCGGCTCCGGCGCTTGCCAAGGGCCAGTCGGACGAGGCCGTTCTCAAGCTGTTCGAAGAAGGCTCCTACGAGCTTGTGCCGCATGACGGCATGCGCAAGGTCATCGCCAAGCGTCTGGTCGAATCCAAGCAGACGGTTCCGCATTTCTACGTTTCCGTGGATTGCGAACTCGACACGCTTCTGGCGCTGCGGGCCCAGCTCAACGCCGCTGCCCCCGAAAAGGACGGCAAGCCGGCCTACAAGCTGTCGGTCAATGACATGGTCATCAAGGCGCTGGCGCTGGCACTTCGTGACGTGCCTGACGCCAACGTCTCCTGGACGGAAAGCGCCATGGTCAAGCACAAACATTCGGATGTCGGCGTTGCCGTGTCCATTCCCGGTGGCCTGATCACGCCGATCATCCGCAAGGCTGAGCAGAAGTCGCTCTCCACCATCTCCAACGAGATGAAGGACTACGGCAAGCGCGCGAAAGAACGCAAGCTGAAGCCTGAGGAATATCAGGGCGGCACGACCGCCGTGTCCAACATGGGCATGATGGGCGTAAAAAGCTTCTCGGCTGTCATCAACCCGCCACATGCCACCATCCTGGCCGTCGGCGCGGGTGAAGAACGCGCTGTCGTCAAGAATGGCGAGATCAAGATCGCCAATGTCATGACGGTCACGCTCTCCACCGACCACCGCTGTGTCGATGGCGCGCTCGGAGCCGAACTGATCGGCGCCTTCAAGCGCTACATCGAAAACCCGATGGGCATGCTGGTTTGATCGGAGAGTGAGATGGTGAAGTCGGTCCTCTGCTTTGGCGATTCTCTGACCTGGGGATCAAATGCGGAAACGGGTGGCCGGCACAGCCATGACGATCTTTGGCCGAGCGTCTTGCAGAAGGCGCTCGGTTCCGACGTGCATGTGATCCACGAAGGGCTGGGCGGTCGCACTACCGCTTATGACGATAACACCGCCGATTGCGACCGCAACGGCGCGCGGATTCTTCCGACGTTGCTGCACAGCCATGCCCCGCTTGATCTGGTAATTATCATGCTCGGCACCAACGACATGAAGCCATCGATCCATGGATCGGCAATTGTCGCCATGAAGGGTGTCGAACGGCTGGTGAAACTCACGCGCAACCACATCTGGCAGGTCCCGGACTGGGAGGCGCCCGACGTGCTGATCGTCGCCCCGCCGCCGCTGTGCGAGACGGCCAATCCGTTTATGGGCGCGATCTTTCGCGATGCGATCGATGAATCGGCGATGCTGGCCTCCGTTTACCGGGATCTGGCCGACGAGCTCGATTGCGGCTTTTTCGATGCGGGTTCCGTGGCGCGCACGACGCCGGTGGATGGTGTCCATCTCGATGCTGAAAATACGCGGGCCATCGGACGAGGGCTGGAGCCCGTCGTCCGCATGATGCTCGGACTTTAAGAACAATTCCCGGTCGTGGCGCTGCTCGCGACCCGATAGGACAAGGCAGGATTTCCAATGGCTCAATCATATGACGTCATCATCATCGGTTCGGGACCGGGCGGCTACATTGCCGCGATCCGCGCAGCCCAGCTCGGCATGAAGGTTGCCGTCGTGGAGCGTGAGCATCTGGCCGGCATCTGCTCCAACTGGGGCTGCATTCCCACCAAGGCCTTGCTGCGCACCGCCGATGTCATGCACACCGCCACCCACGCCAAGGATTACGGCCTGACGCTGGAAGGGTCGATCAAGCCGGACGTCAAGGCAATCGTGGCGCGCTCGCGCGGCATTGCAGCCCGCATGAACAATGGCGTCGGTTTCCTGTTCAAGAAGAACAAGGTCGATATCATCTGGGGTGAAGCCAAGATCACCAAGCCGGGCGAGATCGTCGTCGGCAAATCCACCAAGCCGGTGGTTCAGCCCCAGGGGCCCGTGCCGAAAAACACGCTGGGCGAGGGCACTTACACTGCCAAGCACATCATCGTCGCAACGGGCGCCCGCCCGCGCGCGCTGCCCGGCATCGAGCCGGATGGCAAGCTGATCTGGACCTATTTCGAGGCGATGAAGCCGGAAGAAATGCCGAAGTCGCTGCTCGTCATGGGCTCTGGCGCCATCGGCATCGAATTCGCCAGCTTCTACCGCACCATGGGCGTCGACGTGACCGTTGTCGAAATCATGAACCAGGTCATGCCGGTCGAAGATGCCGAAATCTCTGCCTTCGCCAAGAAGCAGCTCGAGAAGCAGGGCATGAAGATCCATCTGGAAACCAAGGTTTCCAAGGTGGAGAAGGGCGCGAACTCCATCACCGCGACGCTGGAGAAGAAGGACGGTTCTTCTGAAAAGATTACGGCCGATCGGATGATCTCCGCCGTCGGCGTCGTTGCCAACATCGAGGGCATCGGCCTTGAGACTGCCGGCGTGAAGACCGATCGCGGCTTCATCGTCATCGACGGTTACGGCAAGACCAACGTGCCCGGTATCTACGCCATCGGTGACGTCGCGGGTCCGCCACTGCTCGCCCACAAGGCTGAGCACGAGGCTGTCATCTGCGTCGAAAAGATCGCCGGTCTGCCGAATGTGCATCCCATGGACAAGCTCAAGATTCCGGGCTGCACCTATTGCAATCCTCAGGTCGCTTCTGTCGGTCTCACCGAAGCCAAGGCCAAGGAACAGGGCCGCGACATCCGCGTTGGCCGCTTCTCTTTTGCGGCAAACGGCAAGGCGGTTGCGCTCGGCGAAGACCAGGGTATGGTCAAGACCATCTTCGACAAGAAGACCGGCGAGCTGCTCGGCGCACATATGGTGGGCGCGGAAGTCACCGAACTCATTCAGGGCTTCGTGGTCGCCATGAATCTGGAGACGACCGAAGAAGACCTGATGCACACGATCTTCCCGCATCCGACCATTTCCGAGTCGATGAAGGAAAGCGTGCTCGACGCCTATGGCCGTGTGCTGAACGCATAAGTGCCCCGTGATGCCCGGCATTGTCTAACCATGCCGGGTGTCCCATATGTCTCGATGAAGCCTTAAGGCGGGGCTGTTGTTTCAGGGAGCGTGGGAATGGAAAGTGTAGGCTGGATTGCAGCAATCATCATCGGCGGTCTCGCCGGCTGGCTTGCGGGCAAGCTCATGGATATGCGTTTCGGCATTTTCATGAACATCGTGCTTGGCATTGTCGGTTCGGTGGTGGCCGTTGCGGTGCTGCGAACCTTCGATGTCTTCGTACAGGATAGCAGGCTCGGTTATTTCGTCACCTCGTTTCTCGGCGCAAGCCTGTTGCTGTTCATGGCAAAGCTCGTGCGGCGATGACAAGGCTTCGTGACCGGAAGGGGCTTACGCTTTTTCTGGAATTGTTCTAAAGCATCGCACCAAAGATGTCTGGATCGCCAAGGGCGATGGAAGCAGGTTTTTATGGTCACTATTCTCGACAGGACGTCATCCGACGAAAAGCGTATCCGCCATCCGGAAAAGGCGCACAAGCCCGATACCGAGGTGATGCGCAAGCCCGAATGGATCCGCGTCAAGGCGCCGACCTCGAAGGGTTACCACGAGACACGCGGGCTGGTGCGCAGCCACAAGCTGGTGACCGTGTGCGAGGAAGCCGGCTGTCCAAATATCGGCGAATGCTGGGACAAGAAACACGCGACCTTCATGATCATGGGCGAGATTTGCACCCGTGCCTGCGCCTTCTGCAATGTCGCGACCGGCAAGCCCAATCCGCTCGATATGAACGAGCCTGAGAACGTCGCCAAGGCCGTCAAGCAGATGGGCCTTTCCCACGTCGTCATCACCTCTGTCGACCGTGATGATCTTGCGGATGGCGGCGCTGAACATTTCGAAAAGGTGATCTGGGCGATCCGCGCCGCGTCTCCGACGACGACCATCGAAATCCTGACGCCAGACTTCCTGAAGAAGCCTGGCGCTCTGGAGCGTGTCGTCGCCGCCAAGCCTGATGTCTTCAACCACAATATGGAAACCGTTCCGGGCAATTACCTCACGGTTCGTCCGGGTGCGCGGTACTTCCACTCCGTGCGCCTGTTGCAACGGGTAAAAGAACTCGATCCCACCATGTTCACCAAGTCTGGTATCATGGTTGGCCTCGGTGAAGAGCGCAATGAAGTGCTGCAGCTGATGGATGATCTGCGCAGCGCCGACGTGGACTTCCTGACCATCGGCCAATATCTGCAGCCGACCCGCAAGCACCACAAGGTTGAGGCTTACGTCACGCCTGAGGAATTCAAGTCCTACGAGACGGTGGCCTATACCAAGGGCTTCCTCATGGTCTCTTCCAGCCCGCTGACCCGTTCTTCCCACCATGCCGGTGACGATTTCGAGCGCCTGCGCGCGGCCCGCGAAAAGAAGCTGCTGGTGGCTGCGGAGTAAGCAAGCTCAGGCAGGGCAGTTTCGCGCCCATGGTGCGTCTATCACTCTATCATTCCGCCCCTAAGGCGGAAGTTCGCCGACGCGCGTCGGAGCGGCGGGAAGGCTTTTTGAGCTCATAGACTTGGGCTCGCTGGATAATGGCTGAAGGCCGTTAAGGCGGAAACTGAAGCTATCCTGATCGCTCACGCCATGAGCTTTTCCGCCCGATGCGCGCGCATGCACAGGGCAACGCTCAGCACGACGGCGCAGATTGCGATGGCTTCGATCGATGTCGGCCCGCGCCCCTCCCACAGAAACCCATAGAGCAGCGCAAACAGGGTTTCGAACAGGATCATCTGCCCGACCATGGTCAGCGGGAGCATGCGGCTCATGCGGTTCCAAAAGGCGTTACCGAGGATGGACGCCGTGAAACCCAGCCCGGCGGCGATGGCGGCGAAATGAAGCCAGTCTGCTGCGTCGTGGGTTCCTGACCCAAATGCGAAGGCAGGAATGGCAAGGGCCAGCGCCAGTGCGCCAGTCACAACACCGGTCATCATGTTCCAGTCGTCGGCGCTGACGTCCTTCAGTCTCGAAAGCCAACGCGCGTTCCCGACGGCAAAGGCTGTCCAGGAGGCCAGCGCGCCGAGCGCGCAGATGAGGCCGACGACGCGGGAGATGTCAAAACCACCGTCGCTCTGCATGAGCGATTGCCACGAAATGCCGACAATGCCGATCGCGCCAAATAGTAGCGACGGCCAGAGCCGGCGTAGCGAAACGGCGCCATGGTCGCGACTGCCGATAATGGTCACGGCAACAGGCAGGAAGCCGATGATGATGGAGGTAAAGGCAACGCCGCTCAGTTTAACGGCAGTCGAGATGAAGACGTAGTAGACGATATTGCCGATCATGCTCAGCCAGGCGAGCGCTATCCACTCCTGTTTGCCGAAGCGGGCTGAAACCTGCTTCATGCGCGGCCCGATAATGGCAAGCGAAATCAGCCCGTAGGTCAGGTAGCGCGCCGTTGACAGTTGCAGGGCTGAAAAATCGGGCACGAGTTTGGGGGCGAGAAAGATGCCGCCCCACATAGCCCCTGCCAGCATGCCGTAAAAAACACCGAGACCTGTCCTGTTCATGTCCTGCCACATCCGCATTGCCATCAGCCTGCGGTGTGCCACAGCCGTCACAGGCTGTCTTGACAAAAACTCCTGATGCCTACGGCCGCCGGTTCACTGGATACCGCGGCTGCGACGATAGGCAGCCGGTGTTTCGCCAACGATATGGCGCATCGCGCGGGTCAAAGCCGTCTGGTCTGAAAACCCGGCGCGGAGCGCAATTTCAGCGATTGTAAGGCTCGGGTTTTGCAACAGGGCGCAAACTTTGCGCATGCTAAGCCCGGCCAGCCAGCGGTGAGGCGAAAGCCCAAACTCCTCGATAAACAAGGCATGAAGGCGACTTTCGCTGATCGATACGCAGGTCGCCAATCGATCGATCGTCCATGGAGAGAAAGGTTCTGCTTCCACCAGCGCAGCCAGGCTGTGCAAGCGCGCGCGTATCCCGGTTTTTTCTCCGGCAAGACTGTCGATGAGCATGGGTGCCCAAAGCCCGACGACATCGTCGCGACATCCGTCTAAGCCGATGACCCCGCGCATAAAGTCGATCAAGTGCCGTGTATCCGAGGCAACATGGAGGAATGGATTGTGGGATAGCTTTTCGAGGGCCCGTTCGGAAATCCTATGTTCATCGAGCTCGACCACCAGCGAATGGTTGCCCGGCGTTTCACGTTGCGCATGGGACGTTCCGGAGTGAATGAAAACCCCGCGTTCGCAAGACAGTTCCTCCTGCCGACCAGCGACATCGATCCACAAACGGCCGCGAACCGGGAGAACGATCTGCACGAAGGCGTGTCGCTCGTCGGGCCTTTCCTGCCGGTAACTTCTGATGTGGGCCGATGCGCCTGTCATCACACGATATTCCATGGTGCAAAGAAATGGCCGCCTCGGAAAGCGGCCCTTCAGCATTTGATTATGACATCGCCTTGAAGTTAGTGCCAGCCGCCTTTGTCAGTCGGCCGTCACGCCCCTAACGGTCAGACATCTTCCTTGGCGGTCGACTCGCCGCGCTTGCGCTTGCGCAGAACCGGCTTGTTTTCTCTCGCCTCGCATTTTGCGACGTCGATCAGATAGGCAAGCATGGGCATTTCGTTCATCGATGCCAGTTGTTTGGCGGATTCGAGAAGGTTGATGATACTGGAAAAATCGTCCATCGGCTCACTCAGTGGCTCAAAGCGTTGTTTGTGGGTCTGTACCCAGAGATGAAGAGGCGCGGGAAAATTGGGAGGGCCCGGCACGTTTGCATCCAATGGGTGTAATATTAGTCGCAATTAAATAGCAATCCCAGGCGAGGGGTTGCAATAGTCAATTTTCCGTAACCGCCATGCGCCGCCGTCATGGTACCGGATTGCGCGGCAGTAAATGTCGAACACGCGGATGAGGTCACGCACAATGCCGAACTACCTTCATGCTGTCGAAGAAGCCGCCGGAATCATTGCCAAGGCGCAGCGCATCATGATCGTCGGCTGTTCTGGCGGCGGCAAATCAACGCTTTCGCGCAAGCTTGTCCAGCGTTTCGGCTTTGAATACATCTCGATGGACCGGGAGATTTTCTGGCTTCCCGGGTGGCAAGCCCGCCCTCGGTCCGAACAGCGCCAGATCATAGCCCGCTTCGTTTCCCGCGAACGATGGCTGATGGACGGAAGCAATCCCTCGTCTTTTGATCTGCGTTTGCCCCGAACAGATATCGTCATCTGGGTCCGTATGCCGCGCTGGCTTTGCCTCTGGGGCGCAATCAGTCGAATCATCAAGGGATTTGGCAAAGCCAGACCCGAGATGGCCGACGGTTGCCCGGAAAGGCTCGACGGCGCATTTCTCCGCTACATCTGGAATTTCGAGAGGCGTCACGCACCGATCTTTGAGAGAAACTTCGATCTCTACGGGCCTGATGTGCCGATCTGGCAGGTGAAAAGCAGAAAACAGACGCGTCGCCTCCTTGATCTTCTGCATATCGAGGATTAACTGCCGCTCATGCCCAAGTTTGAAACGCATCGTTTTGTCAAACATTCTCCAGACCGCATGTACGACCTCGTGGCGGATGTGGAGAAATACCCGCAATTCCTGCCCCTATGCGAGGCTCTCACCGTCCGCTCCCGCAAGGAGAGGGATGGCAAGGAGCTACTGGTGGCCGATATGACGGTCGGGTACAAGGCGTTTCGCGAGACCTTTACCACACAGGTTCTGCTGAACCCCGCAGAACGCGCGATCGACGTAAAATATATCGACGGCCCGTTCCGGTACCTCGACAATCGCTGGCGATTCGAGGCGACGGAAAACGGCTCGACGGTGCATTTCTTCATCGATTACGAATTCAAGAACCGGCTGCTCGGCGCGGTCATGGGCTCCATGTTCGACCGCGCCTTCCGTATGTTTGCCGAAGCCTTCGAAGCACGTGCCGATAAGATTTATGCTGACCCGGCCTGATTGATCTCTGTCAGCATTTCAAGCGCGGTTCTGACCGTTGCAAGCCTGACAGCCGTGCGGCCGATGTCGCCGTACCGCATCTCACGGTGAAGGATCGTCCCGCGGCGGGACTGTGCGGCAAGGTGGACCAGACCAACGGGCTTATCGAGGGATCCGCCGCCTGGACCGGCGATACCAGTGACAGCCACCGCGCAATCGGCCCGCGACCGAAACAGTGCGCCGTGGACCATTTGCAGCGCGGTCTCTCGCGACACCGCACCGAAAACCCTCAGTGTTTCGGGAAGCACACCGAGCATGTCCATCTTTGCCTCGTTGGTATAGGTGACGAACCCACGATCAACGACGGCGGAAGAACCGGCAATGTCCGTCAGAGCACCGGCGATCAAGCCGCCCGTGCAGCTTTCCGCCGTCGCTACCATGAAGCCGCTGGCACTGAAGTCCGCGATGATCCGCTGCGCGATGTCCTCAATCTCTGCCGGAAAGAGGCTCATAACGGTCTGCCTCTGTAGACGACCGTGGCCGTAGCGATCGCTGCGATGCCCTCGCGGCGGCCAACGAAGCCGATAGTCTCATTGGTTGTCGCTTTTACCGAGCAGCGCTCCAGCGCGATGCCGAGCATGTCGGAAAGCGCTTCCCGCATGGCCTGCCGATGCGGCCCGATCCGCGGTGCTTCAGCGATCAGTGAGACATCGGCATTCATGATCGTGCCGCCATTGTCCCGCACCACCTTGGCCGCATGTTCGAGGAAAATGCGTGAGGCGGCCCCCTTCCATTGCGGATCGGAGGGCGGGAAGTGATCGCCGATGTCGCCGGCGCCGCAGGTGGCAAGCAGTGCATCCGTCAACGCATGCAGCGCCACGTCGGCATCGGAATGGCCTTTCAGTCTCTGATTATGTTCGATGAAGATGCCGCATAGGGTCACGCCATCTCCGGCCTCCAGCTGGTGCACGTCGTAGCCATTGCCGGTGCGAACGTCCGGCAATCCGAGAGAAAGCTTTTCATCGGCCATGGTAATATCCCGCTTGAGTGTAAGTTTGACATTATCGACCGACCCCTCGGTCAACACCACAGGGATGCCAGCCCACTCGGCAATCGATGCATCGTCGGTGAAGTCCGTTTTGCCGGAAGCAGCAGCGGCGCGATGGGCGGCCAGGATGTCGCGATAAGCGAAACTCTGCGGTGTCTGCGCCGCATAAAGCCCCTGCCGGGACACCGTCTCCACGGCGTGTCCGTCATCGCCCCGTTTTAGCGTGTCCGTAACGGCAAGGGCCGGCAGCACAACGTCCGCTCCGGCCGCGTGCAACGCAACGATGCGGTCCAGCATGTCGGCGTCAACGAAGGGCCGTACGCCGTCGTGGATCATCACATGGGTTGGTTCTTCCGACGCAAGCGCTTCCAGCCCGGCCAGCACCGATTGCTGGCGCGACGCACCGCCCGTGACCACAAGGATACGCGCACCCGCGCTTAGTCGTTGAAGGATCGGCGAAAGAAGTGCTGCGTCGTCGGCATGGCTGACCACAACGATAGGGGAGGTGTCGTTCCAGCTGAGAAATCTCGCCAACGTGTGCTCGATCACGGCCCGACCGCCGATCGAGCGATATTGCTTGGGACCTTCCTCGGGAGAGCCTGCCCTTTCACCGCGTCCGGCGGCGACGATGACGATGCCGAGTTTCATAGTGCGTTCCTGCATTGGTCATATGCTTTGTGCGCAACCCTTAGCGGTTGACAGTCCTGCTCTAGCGTTTCAAAACCCGAATGGCCAGCCCGATAAGACGCACAGTCGCGCCTCGATGTCGCGGGATAGACTGCGATCGTGCTTTAAACCTGCACAAATTGCTGCCGACAGCAAAACAGGCAGGCAGCTGCCCCGCAAATAAAAGGGGCAAGCACCTAAAAGTGCTTGGCAACCGCACAAACACTGTCTAAAAATAATGCAAATAAACCTTCTGCATGAAAGATCATCAATTGCATCTTCCGGAGTTGTCAGAACCGTTCAGCATCGGCTCAGTCACGATACGTAATCGTGCCGTGCTGGCGCCCATGTCGGGCGTGACGGATCTACCGTTCCGGCAGCTTGCCTGGCATTATGGCGCGGGTCTGGTCGTGACCGAAATGGTTGCCAGCCGCGAGCTCGTCGCCAACCGGGGCGAATCCTGGGCGCGTCTGAAAAATGCCGGCATGGTTCCGCACATGGTTCAGCTTGCCGGGCGCGAGGCGCACTACATGGCGGAGGCGGCAAAAATTTCCGCGGACAACGGCGCCGGCATCATCGATATCAACATGGGCTGTCCGGCCAAAAAGGTGACGGGCGGTTATTCCGGCTCGGCGCTGATGCGGGACCCCGATCATGCCCTTACGCTCATCGAGGCAACAGTCAATGCCGTCGACGTCCCCGTGACGCTGAAAATGCGTCTCGGCTGGGACGAAAATTCAATCAATGCGCCCGAGATTGCCCGCCGCGCCGAAGCGGCTGGTGTTCAGCTCATTACCATTCACGGGCGCACTCGCATGCAGTTTTACGAAGGGCGTGCGGACTGGGATGCCATTCGCGCCGTTCGCGAGGTCGTTGCCGTACCGCTGGTAGCCAATGGCGATGTTGAAACGCCTGAAGATGCGCGCGAAATCCTGCGTCGTTCCGGCGCGGATGCGGTCATGGTCGGCCGCGGTGCGCAGGGCCAGCCGTGGCTGCCGGCGGTCCTTGCAGGCCATGCGCCGCCGGATCGCGCCGATATCCCTGCAATCGCCGTCGAACATTACGCGATGATGCTGGAATTTTACGGACGGGAAGCGGGCCTGCGGCATGCGCGCAAACATCTGGGCTGGTATCTCGAGCGATTTGCACCTGACCTCGCCACGCCCGAGAAGGCCGAAATCATGACATCGCGTGACACGGGCGAGGT
Source organism: Agrobacterium sp. DE0009 (assembly GCF_007680755.1). Lineage (NCBI taxonomy): Bacteria > Pseudomonadati > Pseudomonadota > Alphaproteobacteria > Hyphomicrobiales > Rhizobiaceae > Agrobacterium > Agrobacterium sp. DE0009. The sequence goes on along the minus strand of NZ_VEIU01000001.1, from coordinate 515,534 downwards.
GGCGGACCGGTTACGCCGCGCCCTTTCCGCAACTACGGGCGATGACGCCCCAAGGAAGGCCGCATGAGCGCTGACAAACACAGCCCGGCAGATACGAACCCACTCGCCATGGCGGTGCTGAACGCGGTTCAGAACCCGGTCATTCTGGTCGATGCCGAAGGTTTCATTGCCTTCGCCAATTGGGAGGCAGAAGCGTTTTTCGGCGCCAGCGCTTCGCACCTTGCGCGCTACCGCGTCTCCACCTTTATTCCCTTCGGCAGCCCGCTCCTGGCGCTCATCGATCAGGTGCGGGAGCGCCGCGCGCCGGTGAACGAGTACCGCGTTGACCTGAGTTCGCCGCGCCTTGGTCAGGACAAGCTGGTGGATCTTTATGTCGCGCCTGTCGTGAGCGAGCCCGGCTCCGTCGTGGTCGTCTTTCAGGAACGGTCGATGGCCGACAAGATCGACCGGCAATTGACGCACCGCGCCGCCGCCCGTTCGGTCACCGGCCTTGCCTCCATGCTTGCGCATGAGATCAAGAACCCCCTGTCCGGCATTCGCGGCGCGGCACAGCTGCTGGAGACATCGGTTGCCGATGAGGATCGGGCGCTGACGCGGCTGATCTGCGATGAAACGGACCGTATCGTCTCTCTGGTCGACCGCATGGAAGTGTTTTCCGACGAGCGGCCGGTGGACCGGATGCCGGTCAACATCCACTCCGTGCTCGACCACGTGAAGGCGATTGCCAAGGCCGGTTTTGCCCGAAACATCAAGATTTCGGAGAACTACGACCCCTCGCTGCCGCCAGTTTATGCCAATCGCGACCAGCTTGTGCAGGTGTTTCTCAATTTGGTGAAGAACGCCGCCGAGGCCGTAGCCAACCAGCCGGATGGCGAGATCGTGCTGACGACCGCCTACCGGCCAGGCATCCGTCTCTCGGTTGCCGGCAGCCGCGAACGCATCTCGCTGCCGCTGGAATTCTGCGTGCATGACAACGGCCCGGGCGTCCCGGCCGATCTGCTGCCGCATCTCTTCGATCCGTTCATCACCACCAAGACCAATGGTTCGGGCCTGGGTCTCGCGCTGGTCGCCAAGCTCATCGGCGCCCATGGCGGCATCGTCGAATGCGACAGCCAGAACCACCGCACGACATTCCGCGTATTGATGCCCGTCTCGCCGGAAGTGGCGCTTGACGACAGCTTGCCGAACCCGACAGGAAATGACAGATGACAGCTACGATCCTCGTCGCCGATGATGATGCCGCGATCCGCACCGTTCTGAACCAGGCGCTGAGCCGCGCCGGTTATGATGTGCGAATCACCTCCAATGCCGCGACGCTCTGGCGCTGGGTGTCGGCAGGCGAGGGCGATCTCGTCGTGACCGATGTCGTGATGCCGGATGAAAACGCCTTCGACCTTCTGCCGCGCATCAAGAAGGCGCGCCCGGACTTACCGGTTCTTGTCATGAGCGCGCAAAACACGTTCATGACGGCGATCAAGGCCTCGGAAAAGGGCGCTTACGACTACCTGCCAAAGCCCTTTGATCTGACGGAGCTGATCGCCATCATCGGCCGTGCCTTGTCTGAGCCGAAGCGCAAGCCGGCAAAACTCGATGACGACATGCAGGACGGGATGCCGCTCGTGGGCCGCTCCGCCGCGATGCAGGAAATCTACCGCGTTCTTGCCCGTCTGATGCAGACCGATCTGACGCTGATGATCACGGGCGAATCCGGTACGGGCAAGGAGTTGGTGGCGCGCGCGCTGCATGACTACGGCAAGCGCCGCAACGGCCCCTTCGTCGCCATCAACATGGCGGCAATACCTAGGGACCTCATCGAATCGGAACTGTTCGGTCACGAAAAGGGTGCATTCACCGGCGCCCAGAACCGCTCCACCGGTCGTTTCGAACAGGCCGAGGGCGGCACGCTGTTCCTCGATGAAATCGGCGATATGCCGATGGATGCCCAGACACGTCTGCTGCGTGTTCTGCAACAGGGCGAATATACGACAGTTGGCGGCCGTACACCGATCCGCACCGACGTCCGCATCGTCGCCGCTACCAACAAGGATCTGAAGCAGTCGATCAATCAGGGCCTTTTCCGCGAAGACCTCTATTATCGCCTGAACGTCGTCCCGCTACGCCTTCCGCCGCTGCGTGACCGCGCCGAAGATATTCCTGATCTGGTGCGCCATTTCATCCAGACAGGCGAGAAGGAAGGGCTGGAGGGCAAGCGTTTCGAGAATGAGGCGCTGGAAGTCATGAAGGCCTATGCCTGGCCCGGAAACGTGCGCGAACTCGAAAACCTGATCCGCCGCCTGATGGCGCTTTATCCGCAGGAAGTCATCACCCGCGAGATCATAGAACAGGAATTGCAGTCGGATGTGCCGGACAGCCCGCTCGACAAGATGGCTGTCCGCACCGGCTCGCTGACGATCTCGCAGGCGGTCGAAGAAAACATGCGCGACTATTTCGCGAGCTTTGGCGATGGCCTGCCGCCGCCCGGCCTCTATGACCGGGTGCTGCGCGAGCTCGAATATCCGCTGATCCTCGCAGCATTGACGGCGACACGCGGCAACCAGATCAAGGCCGCCGATTTGCTTGGCCTCAACCGCAATACGCTGCGCAAAAAAATCCGCGAGCTCGGCGTTTCCGTGTACCGCAGCTCCCGCCCAACCTGACGATGTTGACAAGTCCGTCGTTGTCGTTGCATTTTCGCCACATTGTGTTGCTTGGACAACACTAGGACGCTCAAGATTCGCTAAGCAGCGGATTCGGTCCGACTTTCGTGAATGTGACGCTGGTAGGCCAGCGATTGGGAGTAGTGCATGCGGAAACCCGCCGCCGAAAACGCCGTTGCCGATGAAGCAGCGGGCATGGTGGTTGCCGATCGCCGGATGTCTTTCGCTTTGCCGGGGCTTGTGCTCGCGGGGGTCGCGCTCGTCTGCGCCATCATCACCCTTTTCGTCCTCCTTGGCGTCACACCGATCGCCCCGACCTCGAACGTCGTCATCGCATCGGTCATCATCAATTCGATCTTCGTCATTGGTCTGATCTTCCTGATCGGCCGCGAAATCAATCGGCTGCTCAAGGCCCGGAAAAAGGGAAGGGCGGCCGCACGGCTTCACGTGCGCATTGTCGTCCTTTTCTCCATCGTGGCGATCACGCCCGCCGTCCTCGTCGCCATCTTCGCCAGCCTGACGCTGAATGTCGGTCTCGACCGCTGGTTTTCGCTGCGCACGCAGTCGATCGTCGATTCATCCAGCAACATCGCCCAGGCCTATATGATGGAGAATGCCGGCTATCTTCAGGGCCAGACCCTGTCGATGGCGACCGATCTCGATCGCAATCGTGCGCTGTTTTACCTCGACCGTACCGGCTTTATCGATCTGATGACCCGCCAGGCCAAGGGACGCGGCCTGCTCGGCGCGTTTCTGGTGCAGGAAGACGGTGATGCGGTTGCGCAGGCCGATATCAAGACCGAAAAGCCGCTTCCCGCCATTCCGCATGACGCGCTTGAAAAGGCGGCCGCGGGTCAGCCGACGCTGATACCGCCCGGTATCACCAACCTCGTTGGCGCCATCATCAAGCTCGAAGGCATCAGCGGCACCTTCCTATACACGGTCCGGGCCGTCGACCCTAAGGTCATGGGCGCGATGCGGCTGATGGAGGAGAACCGCGCGGAATACAAGGCCATGGAAGCAGGTCGCGCGCCGCTGCAGATCGCCTTCGCCATTCTCTATCTCGGTTTTGCGCTGATTGTGTTGCTCGCCGCTATCTGGACGGCGATTGCGGTCGCGGACCGGATCGTGCGGCCGATCCGCCTTCTCATCGGCGCCGCGGACAGCGTGGCAACCGGCAACATGCATGTGCTGGTGCCGGTGCGCGCCGTCGATGGCGACGTTGGGCGTCTGTCGCGCACCTTTAATAAAATGGTGTCGGAACTGCGCAGCCAGCAGGAGCAGATCATCGAGGCCAAGGACGATATTGACGATCGCCGCCGCTTCATCGAAGCCGTGCTATCAGGCGTCACCGCCGCCGTCATCGGTGTTGACGAGAACCGCAGGATAACCATCGTCAATCCATCAGGCGAGGAGTTTCTGGCGCAGACATCGGATCAGCTCATTGGCGCACAACTGTCTGATATCGCGCCCGAGATCGAGCAGGTGGTCACCGAGGCCAATACCTGGGCGCGCGGGAACTTCCGAAAGCAGATCAACATTATGCGACGCGGCAAGGAGCGTACCCTGAATGTGCAGGTGACGCGCGAGGATGCCCGCGACAGCCGCGATAGCTACGTCATTACCCTTGACGACATCACCGATCTCGTGATCGCGCAGCGCTCCACCGCATGGTCGGATGTGGCCCGGCGCATCGCGCATGAAATCAAAAATCCGCTGACGCCGATCCAGCTGTCTGCCGAGCGCATCAAACGCCGCTTCGGCAAGCAGATCGATGAAAACGACCGGGCCATCTTCGATCAGTGTACCGATACGATCGTCCGGCAGGTGGGTGACATTGGGCGCATGGTCGATGAATTCTCCGCCTTCGCGCGCATGCCAAAGCCGACGAAGGAAAAATCGGACCTGCGGGCGATTCTGAAGGATGCGGCTTTCCTGCGCGAAATCAGCGCCGCTGACACGAAGTTTTCCACCGAGCTTGGCGATGTCCCGCTGGAGGGGATGTTTGATGCCCGGATGTTGGGTCAGGCCTTCGGCAATCTCATCAAGAATGCGACGGAAGCCATCGAAGCGGTGGAAGGCGAAAAGCGGCCGGGAAAAATCCTGGTGCGCGCGTCGTTCGACGAGGCCAACTCCCGTTTTGTTGCTGATATCATCGACAATGGCCGCGGCCTTCCCGTCGAGAACCGGCATCGCATTCTCGAACCCTATATGACCATGCGCGACAAGGGCACCGGCCTTGGTCTCGCGATCGTCAAGAAAATCATCGAAGAGCATGGCGGGTATCTGGAACTCCATGATGCCCCAGCCGAATTCGACCATGGCCATGGTGCCATGATCCGAGTGCTGCTGCCCTATATCGAGGCGGTCGGCAGCGAAAATAACAAGGAAGCAGCATATGGCGTCTGATATTCTGGTCGTGGATGACGAGGCGGACATTCGCGAAATCGTAGCAGGCATTCTTTCCGATGAGGGCCACGAGACACGAATGGCCTTTGACAGTGACAGCGCGCTCGCCGCCATTTCAGAGCGGGTACCACGCCTGATCTTTCTCGACATCTGGATGCAGGGTTCGAAGCTCGATGGTCTGGCGCTGCTTGACGAAATCAAGAGCCGCCACCCTGAAATCCCGGTCGTGATGATTTCCGGTCACGGCAACATCGAGACAGCCGTTAACGCCATCAAGCGGGGAGCCTTCGACTTCATCGAGAAGCCGTTCAAGGCCGACCGCCTGATCCTGATCGCCGAGCGGGCGCTTGAGAATTCCAAGCTGAAGCGTGAGGTTCAGGAGCTGAAGAAGCGCACCGGCGACGCAGTTGAACTCGTCGGCGCGTCGCTTGCAGTGTCGCAACTACGTCAAACCATCGACCGTGTGGCGCCAACCAACAGCCGCATCATGATCCTGGGTCCGTCCGGTTCCGGCAAGGAACTCGTGGCGCGCATGATTCACAAGAAATCGTCCCGGGCAACCGGTCCTTTCGTGGCGCTGAACGCGGCGACGATCACGCCTGATCGTATGGAGATCGCACTCTTCGGCACGGAGGGGTTGCCGGGCCAGCCGCGCAAGGTGGGCGCTCTGGAAGAAGCCCATCGCGGCGTTCTTTATCTCGATGAAGTCGGCGAAATGCCGCGCGAGACGCAGAACAAGATCCTGCGCGTTCTTGTCGATCAGCAGTTCGAACGTGTCGGCGGCGGCAAGCGGGTGAAGGTGGATGTGCGCATCATTTCCTCGACCGCACATCATCTTGAAAGCCTGATCGCGGAAGGGGCGTTCCGTGAAGACCTCTATCATCGCCTTGCCGTCGTGCCGGTGAAGGTGCCGGCGCTTTCCGAAAGGCGCGAGGATATTCCTTTCCTCGTCGATATGTTCATGCGGCAGATTTCCGAACAGGCGGGCATTCGTCCCCGCAAGATCGGCGACGACGCCATGGCTGTTCTCCAGACGCATGACTGGCCGGGTAACATCCGTCAGCTGCGTAACAATATCGAGCGCCTGATGATTCTCGCCCGCCCTGAAGGCGGTGACGCGCCGATCTCGGCCGACATGCTGCCATCTGACATTGGCGACATGCTGCCCAAGATAGCGGCGCAGGGCGACCAGCACATCATGACCCTGCCGCTGCGCGAAGCCCGCGAGATGTTCGAGCGGGACTATCTTGTGGCCCAGATCAACCGGTTCGGCGGCAATATTTCCCGCACGGCGGAATTTGTCGGCATGGAACGCTCCGCACTGCATCGCAAACTAAAATCTCTCGGCGTATAAGAAAGTCGAGCGCTTCGCCGCATCGGATTATTCTGGCAGAGAGACAGCATGAAAGTCATCATTTGCGGTGCAGGGCAGGTGGGTTACGGCATCGCCGAACAGTTGTCGCGTGAAGATAACGACGTTTCCGTTATCGACACGGCAGCATCGCTCATCACTGCGATCACCGAAACGCTTGATGTGCGCGGCTATGTCGGCCACGGCGCGCATCCGGACATGCTGGCCAAGGCGGGCGCCGATCAGGCCGACATGATCATCGCGGTGACGTTGCATGATGAGATCAACATCGTCGCCTGCGAAGTGGCGCACGCGCTCTTCAGCGTGCCGACCAAGATCGCCCGCATCCGCGACCAGAGTTATCTGAAGCCGGAATATGCCGATCTCTTCAGCCGTGAAAACATGTCCATCGACGTGACGATTTCCCCGGAGGTCGAGGTCGGCAAGATGGTGCTGCGACGCATCGCGTTCCCCGGCGCAACCGACGTCGTGCGCTTTGCGGATGACACCGTTTACATGCTCGCCATCGAGTGCATGGAAGACTGCCCTGTCATCAACACGCCGCTGCAGCAGCTTTCCAGCCTCTTTCCCGACCTCGTCGCTACGGTCGTCGGCATCTACCGCGATGGCATCCTTAAGGTCGCCAATTCGGCGGAACAGTTGCGGGTAGGTGACCTCGCCTATGTAATATGCCAGCGCCAGCACGCCCGTCGCACCTTGAGCCTTTTCGGCCATGACGAACAGGAAGCGCAACGCATCGTGATTGCAGGTGCCGGCAATATCGGCCATTTCGTCGCCAGCAAGATCGAGGAGATGCAGCCGAAGACGCGGGTGAAAATCATTGAGGCAGACCGTGACAGGGCCGTGGCAGCGTCCGAACACCTCAGCCAGACGATTGTCATGCATGGCTCGGCGCTCGACCAGAAAATCCTCCTGCAGGCAGACATCCAGGACGCGGACCTGATCGTCACGCTCACCAACAATGACCAGACCAATATTCTGGCCGCTGTCATGGCAAAGCAGCTTGGCTGCAAGTCGAACCTTGCGCTCCTGAACAGTACGTCGTTCCACGATGTCGCAGATTCGCTTGGTCTCGACGCCTACATCAACCCGCGGGCCGTGACGATTTCGCGCGTACTCCAGCACGTTCGAAAGGGTCGTATCCGTTCGGTCTATGCGGTCCAGCGCGGCTCTGCCGAGGTCATCGAGGCGGAGGCGCTGGAAACCTCGCCGCTTGTGGGACAGGCGTTCCGCGACATCGATATGCCCGAGGGGGTACGCATCGGCGCGATCTATCGCGACGGTATCGTCATACGCCCCGACGGCAGCACCAAGATCAAGGCGAAGGATCGCGTCGTGCTTTTTGCATCCGCCGATGCGGTGCGGGACGTGGAACAACTTTTCCGGGTTTCGATACAATATTTTTGACTGTTCCGAATTGAAAATGCGGGTCAATACTCGTAGCCGTCACACTGTTTTGACCGTTGCGGAACGGAACATGATTTGATACCAGAGTTTGAGGTCGGCCAAGCGGGGGACATGACTCGGCCGGCTTATTATTGATTGATTATTTTCCGGTATCCCTGCCGGCAAAAAAGAAAGAAGCGGCGCCATGGCGGAACGTTCTCAAAACCTTCAGGATCTCTTCCTCAACACCGTTCGTAAGCAGAAGATCTCGCTCACGATTTTCCTCATCAACGGCGTCAAGCTGACGGGCGTTGTGACCTCCTTCGACAATTTCTGCGTGCTTTTGCGCCGTGACGGTCATTCGCAGCTGGTTTACAAGCATGCGATTTCGACCATCATGCCCGGTCAGCCGATGCAGATGTTCGAAAGCGAAGAAGGCGCGGCCTGAAGCCTCCCTCGACGCCTATTCGCTTTAGATTGACCCGAAGCGGGAACATTTCCCGTTTCGCGAGGTTCTTTCCAATGGCCGTTCCCGCGGATGCGGTCGGCCATGAACCCATTAAATAAGGCCGAGCCCATTTCCACACGCGACACCTCGAACGAATCGATCATCCCGGAGCAGGAAAAACGCCGCGACGACATGCGCGCCGTCGTTCTCGTTCCGGTCCTCAAACAGCAGCGTGACAATCGCGATCCGGCCGCACCTGTGGCACCCGGTCGCTCGGTTGAAGCCAAGCTTGAGGAAGCGAAGGGGCTTGCGCTTGCCATCGATCTCGACGTGACACAAGGCCTTATCGTTCCGGTCAACCAGCCACGCCCGGCGACATTGTTCGGAACCGGCAAAATCGAGGAAATCGGTCATCTGCTTGATGAAACCGATTCCGGCCTCGTCATCGTCGATCATCCGCTGACGCCGGTCCAGCAGCGCAACCTCGAAAAACAGTGGAACGCCAAGGTCATCGACCGCACGGGTCTTATCCTTGAAATCTTCGGCCGCCGCGCCTCCACCAAGGAAGGCACGCTGCAGGTCGATCTCGCGCATCTGAACTACCAGAAGGGTCGCCTTGTCAGAAGCTGGACCCACCTTGAGCGCCAGCGCGGCGGCGCAGGCTTCATGGGTGGTCCGGGTGAAACGCAGATCGAAGCCGACCGCCGGCTGCTGCAGGATCGTATCGTCAAGCTCGAAAAAGAGCTCGAGCAGGTGGTTCGCACGCGCCAGCTGCACCGCGCCAAGCGCCGCAAGGTGCCGCATCCGATCGTGGCTCTTGTTGGTTACACCAATGCTGGCAAGTCGACGCTTTTCAATCGCATCACCGGTGCTGGCGTTCTGGCCGAAGACATGCTGTTCGCGACGCTCGACCCGACTCTGCGACGCATGAAGCTGCCGCACGGCCGCACAGTTATCCTGTCGGACACGGTCGGCTTTATCTCTGATCTGCCGACCCACCTCGTTGCGGCCTTCCGTGCCACGCTGGAAGAGGTACTCGAAGCCGATCTGATCCTGCATGTCCGCGACATGTCCGACCCTGACAATGCGGCGCAATCGGCAGACGTGCTGCGTATCCTCAGCGATCTCGGCATCGATGAGAAGGAAGCCGAGCAGCGCATCATCGAAGTCTGGAACAAGGTCGACCGTCTTGATCCGGAAGCGCATGACGCCATCATGCACCGTGCCGAGGGGCGATCGGATATCCGTGCGGTGTCGGCGATAACGGGCGAGGGCGTCGATGCCCTCATGGACGAGATTTCCAAGCGCCTGTCCGGTGTGCTGACGGAGACGACCGTCCTGCTTTCGGTGGAGCAGCTGCCGCTTATTTCCTGGGTCTACAGCAATTCCATCGTCGATAGCCGTGAAGACCATGAGGACGGATCGGTTTCTCTCGATGTGCGCCTATCGGAAGCGCAGGCTGCGGAGCTGGAGCGCAAGCTCGGCAAGACGACCATCAGCGAGCGGGAAGACTGGGAGCGCTGAGCGCTTCGAAAAGGATGCAAGGATGACGTCGGTGCGATTGGCGGGACGCACAGTTCCTCTGGCGGCGCCAGCCGGCGCAGCCGCCGCACCTGCACGATCAGAGTGAAACCGAATCAAGCGAACGCTCGATCCGTTTCGCTGCCTGCCACAGCTCTTCCATTCTATCGAGGCTCGCGTCTTGCAGCGTCTCCCCATTGTCGCTGAGCGATGTCTCGATGTGATTGAAACGTCTGCGGAATTTTGTATTCGTGCCGCGCAGCGCATCTTCCGGATCGGCTTTGACATGCCGGCCGATATTGACGAGGGCAAAGATCAGGTCGCCCAATTCGTCGGAGACCTGTTCCGGCCGTCCCTGCGCCAGCGCCTCGCGCAACTCGGCGATTTCTTCCTCGATCTTGTCGAGGATGGGAGCAGGGTCGGACCAGTCAAAGCCGACACGCGCGGCCTGCTCCTGTAACTTCAAGGCTTCCGTCAGCGCCGGCTGGCTGCGCTGTACGCCGCCAAGAAATCCGGCCTTGAAATCTTCGGTGATGCCACGGCGCACGCGTCGCTCCGCCCGTTCGCGCTTTTCTTCGGCTTTTATCACATCCCATTGCAGCTTCACGCGGTCGGCGGTGTCCGCATCGGAAACAGCAAAAACATGCGGGTGGCGGCGGATCATCTTTGAGGTCACCGCATGCACCACGTCCCCGAAAGCAAACTCGCCCCGTTCCTCGGCGATGCGCGCATGGAACACCACCTGAAGCAGAAGGTCGCCCAGCTCTTCGCAGAGGTCGTCCATATCATTGCGCTCGATTGCGTCGGCCACCTCATAGGCCTCCTCAATCGTATAGGGCTTGATCGTCTCGAAGGTCTGGACGATGTCCCAGGGGCAACCGGTTTCCGGCTGGCGAAGCGCCTCCATGATCTCGATCAGGCGGGAAATATCCTTCGAGGCTTCCATGTGTCTCACACCTTCATGCTTATCAGTTCAGCGGAATATCATTGCCGCTTTTTGAGGACTGGTAGCTGTTCGACAGGTCGTCGTAAGCAGCCTTGATGCGGGCAGTCTGCGCCTTCAGCGTCGTGCGCAGCGGGTCTTCCTCACCCTCCACCAGATCGGCGATGAAAAACGAATTCCAGAAAGCATTGTTTCGGCGATATCCACCCGGCTCCAGCCCGAAGACCTCCTTCAGGATTTTAAGATCATGCGGAATCGCGAAGGCGTCGCGGGAATCCTCATGGCTGAAGAAAGAATAAAAGTTGTCGAATCCGGCCCAGGTGATGGCGGACATGCACATGGTGCAGGGTTCATGCGTCGACAGAAAGATCAGGTCCCTGGTGTTGAGCTTTTCGCCCAACTCGTAGAACCGTTTCAGCGTGTGGACCTCGCCGTGCCAAAGCGGGTTTTCAAGCTCGTTATTGGTCTCGGCGACCACCAGTGAAAGGTCCGATTTGCGCAGGATCGCCGCACCGAAGACCTTGTTTCCAAGGCTGACGCCGCGTGCCGTCAAGGGCAGAATATCGTGTTCGATGACATCGAGAAGGCGGGCGGCGAGTGGCTGGTTGGTCAAGGGTCTGATCCTTCGTTCCGCCTTCATGAAAAGGCGGTGTCTGCTTGGGAGACGTCTGCTGCTTGCTGCTGCTCCTTGTTCGGCGCATCCGCGTTTTTGTCAAGGGATTCCGACTTCCGTGGCACGAGCCAATAGGGCGAAAACGCAACGCCGGTTGGTTTTCCTCCAAAACTGGGGTGTTCGAGAAATAAAAATCCAGCCACCGGAAGGGCTTGAATTTCTGTTTCTTCACCAATGCGCGCCGATGCGGGATATATGTCCAATGCATACAGAACATGATTTCTCCGCTGCTGGCGACCGCCTTTCGACCTTCCCCGCATTTTTCCGGGTTGAGGGACGGCAGGTCGCCGTTTTCGGCAATGGTGACGAGGCTTTCGCAAAGGTCAGACTTCTTTCGAACACCAATGCGCATATCATTGCCTACGCCGACGAACCGGATGACAATTTCGCCCGATATCTCGCTGACAACAGTATCGACCATCGGGCCCTCGCATTTGCCGAAAAGCTGCTCGACGGCGCAACGCTGGTTTTTGCTGCAACCGGTGACGAGCGCCTGGATCGCGACATCGTTGTGGCGGCGCGCGCGCGCAAAATACCCGCCAATGCCGTGGACCAGCCTGAGTTTTGCGATTTCTTCACGCCAGCCCTCGTGACGCGCGCGCCGGTCGCTGTCGCTATCGGGACGGAAGGCGCCGGACCTGTTCTCGCTCAGATGATCCGCGCCCGTGTCGACCAGATGTTGTCTCCGTCGCTCGGCAAACTCGCGCGACTTGCGGTGCACTACCGTGATGCCGCGGAAAACAATGTGCCGAAGGGCGCGTTGCGCCGTAATTTCTGGCGGCGGTTTTTCTCGGGCGCTGTCGCAGATGCGGTGGCGAATGGCGACACGCTTACCGCGCATCAAGCGGTCGAGCAGCTTCTCGATGCGCCGGAAAAGGCGGAGGGACGTGTCTGGCTTGTCGGTGCTGGACCGGGCGCGGAAGATTTGGTGACATTGCGCGCGCAGCGCGTTCTGATGGAAGCCGATGTGATCGTTTATGATGCCCTGGTCCCGCAGGCGATTGTCGATATGGGCCGCCGCGATGCCGAGCGGCTTTCCGTCGGCAAGCGAAAAGGCTGTCACAGCAAGTCGCAGGACGACATCAACCGCCTGCTGGTCCGTCTCGGCAGGCAAGGCATGCGCGTCGTGCGTCTGAAATCCGGCGATCCGCTGGTCTATGGCAGGGCGGGTGAGGAAATGGCGGCGCTTCGCGACGCGGGCATCGCTTATGAGATCGTCCCCGGCATCACATCGGCATTTGCCGCGGCTGCGGACTTTGAGTTGCCTCTGACCTTGCGCGGCGTTGCATCGTCACTCATCTTTACCACAGGCCATGATCTGGCGGGCGACGTTCTGCCGGATTGGGCGCGTCTTGCAGTCTCCGGCGCGACGATCGCCGTCTACATGGGCCGCAGCGTCGCTGCCTCGGTGGCCAAGCGGTTGATGGACGCAGGTCTCGCCGTTGAAACGACTGTTGCCGTCATCGAAAATGCCAGCCGCGCGGACCGCCGCCTGCTGCACGGCACGTTGAACGATCTGCCCGACCTTGAACATCGCGATGAAATGACCGGCCCTGTCATGGTCATTATTGGTGATGCGGTTGCTGGCGCAAATTTTGAGAAGTCCGAATCGCTTGCTCTTTCAGGAGCGCCGGGGGACTTGAAACGGGAGTATGTGAATGGCTGACAAGGTTTTGACCGCCAACCGCCTGAGCGATGGCATCGCTGTCTGGCTGGATGCCAATGGCGAATGGACCGAGAAGCTGCAGGACGCGCTGGTTGCGCGCCATGCCGAAGCCGTTGCTTCGCTCGAGGAGATCGGCAAACGCGACTTTTCTGCCAACAAGGTCGTTGACGTGAACATCATCGATGTTGTCGAGGAGAAGGGACAGCTGTGGCCGACGCGTCTTCGTGAGCGTATTCGCGCCGCTGGCCCGACCATGCACTATGCTGCCGGTTACAAGCCGGCCGATGCAGCCTTTATCGCAGTCTGAGGAAGAATATGTACCGTTACGACGAGTTCGATCACGCATTTGTTGAAGGCCGCGTGGCACAGTTTCGCGATCAGGTCGAGCGCCGCCTTTCCGGCGAGCTGGCCGAGGACGCATTCAAGCCGCTGCGCCTGATGAACGGTGTTTATCTTCAGTTGCATGCTTATATGCTGCGCGTCGCCATCCCATACGGGACGCTGAATTCGAAGCAGATGCGGATGCTGGCCCATATCGCCCGCAAATACGACCGGGGATACGGCCATTTCACCACGCGTCAGAACATCCAGTATAACTGGCCTCGCCTTTCGGACACGCCCGACATTCTGTCCGAGCTCGCAAGCGTCGAAATGCACGCGCTCCAGACATCAGGCAACTGCATTCGCAACGTGACTGCCGATCATTTCGCCGGTGCTGCGGCAGATGAGGTGGCTGACCCGCGGCCCTATGCCGAAATTCTCAGGCAATGGTCCTCCGTACACCCGGAGTTCTCATTCCTGCCGCGCAAGTTCAAGATCGCTGTCACGGGCGCCGAACGCGACCGTGCCGCCATTCAGGTTCACGATATCGGCCTTCACCTGAAAAAGAACGACAAGGGCGAGATCGGTTTTGCCGTTTATGTCGGTGGCGGGCAGGGCCGCACTCCGATGATCGCCAAGAAAATCCGTGATTTCCTGCCGGAAGAGGACCTCCTGTCCTACACCACGGCGATCATGCGCGTTTACAACCTCCACGGCCGCCGCGACAATAAGTATAAGGCGCGCATCAAGATTCTCGTGCATGAGACAGGCGTGGAGGAGCTTTCGCGGCAGGTCGAAGTCGAATTTGCTGAGCTGAAAAACACGGAACTGAAGCTGCCTGATGCCGATATCGCGGCGATCACCGCCTATTTTGCGCCGCCGGCGCTCAAGGACCGGCCCGAGGGCTGGGAAAGCCTGGCGCGCTGGAAGCGTGCTGATGAGGGGTTCGCCCGGTTCGTCGAGCAGAACGTCGCGCCGCACAAGCATCCCGACTACGGCATGGTGACGATTTCGCTGAAGCCGATCGGCGGCATTCCGGGCGATGCAACGGACGAGCAGATGGAATTGGTCGCCGATATTGCCGCCGAATATGCCTTTGATGAAATCCGCATCAGCCATGAGCAGAATATCATCCTGCCGCATGTTGCGCTGGCCGACCTTGAGCCGGTCTATCGCGCGCTTGTGGGTGCAGGGCTCGCAACAGCCAATGCCGGACTCATCACCGATATCATTGCCTGTCCCGGGCTGGACTATTGCGCGCTTGCCAACGCGCGCTCCATTCCGGTGGCGCAGGAAATTTCCACCCGCTTCGGTGCGCCCGAGCGTCAGGCGGAAATCGGCGAGCTGAAGATCAAGATTTCCGGCTGCATCAATGCCTGTGGCCACCACCATGTCGGTCATATCGGCCTCCTGGGTGTGGAGAAAAAGGGTGCGGAGCTCTACCAGATCACGCTTGGCGGATCGGGCGACGAAAACACCTCGATCGGTGAGATCATCGGCCGTGGTTTCGAACCGGAAAAGGTGACAGACGCGGTGGAAACCATCGTCGATACCTATCTGGGCCTGCGCCTTTCGAGGGAAGAGAGCTTCCTCGAAGCCTATCGCCGTGTCGGACCCCAGCCGTTCAAGGACGCGCTCTACGGTTCCGCTGCCGAAGCCGCCTGAGGAGAACTTTATGACGAAAATCTGGAACCGCGACGGCTTCGTGGAAAATGATCCGTGGGTAATCGAAACTGAAGAAGTGAAAGCGACGGCGGACCAGAAGCCGGTGCTGCCGCTTGCCGATTTTCTGGTTCGGGCGGCTGAAAGCAATGACATTGGCCTCGGCGTGCTCATCACGCCTGCCGACGATGTTCTCAAGCTAGCGCCCTATCTCGACCGTCTCGACCTGGTTGCCATCAGCTTTCCCGCCTTCAATGACGGCCGTGGTTTCAGCCACGCTTCGTTGCTGCGCAGTCGCCTCGGTTTTGCAGGCGAGGTGAGGGCGGTTGGCGACGTGCTGATCGATCAGGTGCCGTTGATGCTGCGCACAGGCTTTACCAGCTTTGCAGTCACGAACGGCACGGCGCTTCGCCGTCTGTCCGAAAACCGCCTGCCGGAAATACCGGTCTATTACCAGCCGACGGCCAAGCCTGCTGCGGGTGGTGAGACCTATAGCTGGAGACGCCGTGCGTCTTCATGACACGGCGCCTGGAAATATGAGTATGTGATACATATTTCCTACGGACATGGCAGTATTGATATTCTCATACCTTCAAACCGAGGCGAAAATGGTATAATTGCCCGGTCGGAGAATGTCGCATCGAATAGGAACGGACGGAACCTGAAATGAACGCGCCAGCCAAGACGGAAGATTTCGCGATCAAGATACCTGACGGTGTTTACGCCGAGACGGTTTTGTCGGTTGAGCACTATACCGACCACCTGTTCCGCTTCCGCATGACGCGCCCTGCCGGTTTTCGTTTCCGATCCGGTGAATTTGCCATGATCGGCCTGATGGTTGGCGACAAGCCGATTTATCGCGCCTATTCGATTGCAAGCCCGGCCTGGGATGAGGAACTCGAGTTTTTCTCGATCAAGGTTCCCGATGGTCCGCTGACGTCGCATCTGCAGGCGATCAAGCCGGGTGACACGGTCTTGATGCGCAAGAAGCCCACAGGCACGCTGGTTCTGGATGCGCTGACTCCAGGCAGACGGCTTTACATGTTCTCGACCGGTACGGGCATCGCGCCTTTTGCGAGCCTTATCCGTGATCCGGATACCTACGAGAAGTTCGAAGAAGTCATTCTCACACACACCTGCCGCGATGTTGCTGAACTTAAATACGGCTTCGATCTCGTTGAGGAAATCCGCAACCACGAATTCCTGAACGACATCGTTGGCGACAAGTTGAAGCACTATGCGACCGTTACCCGCGAAGAATACCCGTTCAAGGGCCGCATCACGACGCTGATCGAGAATGGCAAGCTGTTTGCCGATCTCGGCGTACCCGCCCTCGACCCCGCGATTGACCGTGGCATGATCTGCGGGTCGTCCGCCATGCTGAAGGACACCAAGGAACTGCTTGAAAAAGCCGGTCTGACCGAAGGCGCCAATAACAAGCCTGCCGAATTCGTCATCGAACGTGCGTTTGTCGGCTGATCGCAGGCACATCGAAAATTTCAGGAGGCCGTCAGGCCTCTTTTTTGTTTCTTAAGCCTTGTCCGGCTCATGGGACGGGGTATCGTCATTTTGTTTCGGCGCGATGTCGTGGCGATAGACCAGGAAGAGACCAATGGCGATCGCGGCAATGCCGCCACCGACCAAGTGAGACAACGAATAGCCGCCCTTCGTGACCAACCATCCCGCAACGACATTGCTGAATGATGCGCCGACGCCCTGAACCATCATGACGCTGGCGAGACCAACGTTGAAGCGGCCGGTCCCCTTAAGGATCCTTTCCACCGCAACGGGCGTGACGATACCGAGAAGCCCGGCGCCCACACCATCAAGAAACTGCACCGGAAAGATGACCCAGAAATCCGTAAAGGCAGCGGCAAGGACGCCGCGCACGGGCAGGGCGGCAAGCGCAATGAGGAAGACGGTCGAAAGGCCGAAGCGCCGGATCAGCCATGGCGCCATGGCGGCGACGAAGATCATCGCGAACTGCGCGACACCGGTAATGATGGCGGTGGTGCGGAAGGGCGTCTGCAGCTCGATGGCGAAATCCTGCGCAATCAAACGGCCCATCGGTGCGTTGCCGAAGTGGAAGACGAGGAGGATGATGGCAAGGAAGATCAGCCCGCGTTCGTGCAACAACACGTTGATACCGGAAGGGCCGGGTTCGCCCTTGTCCTCGCCAAGGCCGCGCGCCACCTTGTGGTCTATCCGGGCGGGGTCGATCGCGGCCGTTGCGACCAGCGCACCGGCTGCGGTCAACAGCATCAGGCCGATGATGCCGTTCAAACCGAAAAAGGTGACGACGACATAGGTCGCGAAAAGCGAAGCGAAATTGCCGCCATGGTTCCAGAACTCATTTCTTGAAATCTGGTGAGAGAAAAGCCGTTCGCCGACGAGCCCCAGGGTGAGGCCGGCGAGCGCCGGACCGACAACCGCTCCGACGACGGCAGTCATGATTTGCCCCGTCCAGACAATCCACACATCCGGAAAGATCAGCGTAATCAGGGCGCCGATGGTCACCAGAACGACAGGGATTGCGATCAGCGTGCGCTTCCATGTCGTGCCGTCCACCAATGCGCCGCAGAGTGGCGTGGCGAGCAGGCCAACGAGGCCGCCCACGGTAGCGATCAATCCGAGCGACAGGGAAGACCAGCCTTTGGTTGCCAGGAACGCGTCCAGAAACGGTCCAAGACCATCCCGGGCGTCGGCAAGAAAGAAATTGAGCGCGGCGAGCGCAAACAGCGTCTTGTCCGATATTCCGCCGCTCCTTGGCCTATCACCCGAAGGCAGGCCCGACGAAGTCTGCGGAGCGGTAACACCGATGGCCGTCATGATAATCGCTCCGAAGGTATGATGTGTTGAAAGCGTGTTTGGTAAGGTTCGCGTGAAACATCTCTCTTCGGAAATAGTTGCACTTGCAAACAAAAAAATGTCCGTCCACTTCTTTTTTAAAACAAGCATATCCTCAGGAACATTTCCGTTGCTCTGCGAGTTGGCATTCGTCAACAATATGGATGGTTGCCATGAAAGCTTCGCTTGCATTTCTATTGTCGCTGACCGGCATGCTTGCAGTACAACCGGCTTACGCTGACGAAAGCGCATTCCTTTCCTCGCTCAAAGGCACCTGGAAGGGGAAAGGGACGGTTATTACTCGGATCGGTGCGCCCGCCATTAACGTCGACTGCACATTGAACTCCAACGCCCAACGCTCTGCGTTGCAGATGGCCGGAACGTGTCGCGGTCTTCTGGTTGTGAAACGTGCAATCGCCGCCAACCTCACCGCCAGTGGCGCGAGCTATAGCGGAAGCTACACGGGGCCCTCCGGTCGTCCCTCCGCCCTCTCTGGAAACCGGCGTGGCAATGCCATCAATCTCACCGTACGCTGGAACCGCGACATCAACGGCGACCGCGTTGCCGCCATGACAATAGAAAAGGTCGGCGCGAACGGGTTGAGGCTGCGCACGACCGACAAGGACGGCAAGACCGGGAAGACCGTGGTGACGAGTGACATCAGACTGGTTCGGTGATTGGATCTACCCCAGCAACCGCGCTTAGCTGAACTCGAGCAGTAAGGGGCAGTGGTCGGAGACCTCCGGCTCTCTCACCACGTCGAAACGATCGACCGTCACAGCTGGATTGACCAGAAGATAGTCCGCATATCTGTTCGGCTTGGGATACAGCGACGTTCTCGTATCGGTGAACCCTCTACCGGTCACGAGCTCGACCAGATCAAGGTCGCTTAGCACTTCGAACGTCTCGCTGTCAGGAAGCACATTGAAGTCGCCGCAAACGATTATCCGATCGCCTTCTTCCGCAACATTCCTGACGAGCTTAACGAGATTTTTAGCCTGCTCCAGCCGAGCGGGAGTGTCATGTTTTCCGGCGAGATCACGCAGCCCATGCATGTGGGCGATGACGGCAGGCTGACCCGTTGCAAAATCGAAAATCCTGACGGCGTGGCCTGTTCGCGAGCGTGGGTGCTCACCATATCCGTTCGCCGAAAAGGCTCCGTGAACGAAACCCTGCGACTGTGCGACGACCGCGAAGGATCTGCGCACAAAAGTCGCCAGCCCCCATTGGGAATCATACCGCGTATCGCCATCCCAGAGGTCCCCCCGCGCGGCCGGGCAGAATATCGCGACATGGTCGGGCAGGGCGTCCATGACGTCCCGGAAGAAATTTGCCCTTTGCGGCAGCTCGGTGCCATGGTCGCGGTAATTCAACCATTCGCGCTTGGCTTCCGGCGTGTGCACAACCTCTTGCAGGCAAAGAATATCAGGGTCGGATGACGTGATGTAGGGAATGAGCTCATCGTGAAGCTTGCCGCCCCAACCATTCAGGCAAATCAGACGCATTCCCCCTCCGTCCCGGCTCGAATACCCATTCTGTTTAACACGGGCCGAGCCATGATCAACCGCGAGAAAGCTGGAACACCCATGCGAATCCTGAGCGCAAAAAAAGAGGCCCGGATCGCTCCGGGCCTTCGCATGTTGTTTGCACCTATCTCCTATTCGGCCGCTTCAGCATATGCCTCCATCGGCGGGCAGGTGCAGATGAGGTTTCGGTCACCATAGACATTGTCGATGCGGTTGACCGGTGACCAGTATTTGTCGATGCGGAATGCGCCGGGCGGGAAGCAGCCTTTCTCACGGCTGTAGGGACGATCCCACTCGCCAACGAGGTCTTCCACCGTGTGCGGTGCATTCTTCAGCGGATTGTTGGTCTTGTCCGCGCGACCTTCCTCGATGTCGCGGGCTTCCTCACGGATCGCCAGCATCGCATCGCAGAAACGGTCGATTTCCGCCTTGGTTTCAGATTCCGTCGGCTCGATCATCAGCGTGCCGGCAACCGGCCAGCTCATAGTCGGTGCATGGAAACCGCAGTCGATCAGGCGTTTGGCAACATCATCGACGGTCACGCCGCAGCTGTCTGCGAGCGGTCGGGTGTCGATGATGCACTCATGCGCCACACGTCCCGTTTCGGACTTGTAGAGTACGTCGTAAGCGCCCTTCAGCCTCTCGGCGATGTAATTGGCGTTGAGGATCGCGACTTTGGTTGCCTGCGTCAGCCCTTCGCCGCCCATCATCAGGCAGTAGCTCCATGAGATCGGCAGAATGGAGGGCGAACCGAACGGGGCGGCAGACACCGCACCCTCGCGACCATCCGTCGCTGGATGGCCGGGCAGGTAAGGAGCAAGATGAGCCTTGACGCCGATCGGCCCCATGCCAGGACCACCGCCGCCATGCGGAATGCAGAAGGTCTTGTGCAGGTTAAGGTGGGAAACGTCGGAGCCGATATCGCCGGGGCGGGCGAGGCCGACCATGGCGTTCATGTTGGCGCCATCGAGATAGACCTGACCGCCGTGCTCATGGGTGATCTCGCAGATCTCGCGAACCGTTTCCTCGAACACGCCGTGGGTAGACGGATAGGTAATCATGCAGCACGCGAGGTTTTCGGTGTACTGCTTTGCTTTCGCGCGGAAATCATCGATGTCGATGTCACCGTTGTCTCGCACCTTCACTGGCACCACTTTCATGCCGACCATCTGCGCCGAGGCAGGGTTGGTGCCATGCGCGGACGTCGGGATGAGGCAGACATCACGATGAGTATCGCCGTTGGCGAGGTGATAGTTCCGGATCGTCAGAAGACCCGCATATTCGCCCTGCGCGCCGGAATTCGGCTGCATGTTGAAGGCGTCGTAGCCGGTGACCGAGCACAGTTTTTCCGAGAGATCATCGATCATCTCCTTGTAACCGAGCGCCTGATTGGCGGGCGCGAAGGGATGGATGTCGGAAAATTCCGGCCAGGTGATCGGCAGCATTTCAGCCGTGGCGTTCAGTTTCATGGTGCAGGAACCGAGCGGGATCATCGAGCGGTCGAGCGCCAGATCACGGTCCGAAAGACGGCGGATGTAACGGGTCATCTCGCTTTCGGCACGGTTCATATGGAAGATCGGATGCGTCATGTACTCGCTGGTGCGCAGCAGTTCCTTCGGCAACCGATAGTCCGGCGTGAAGTCCGAGATCGAGAAATTACCGCCGAAAGCGCGCCACACGGCTTCCAGCGTCGCCGGGCGCGTGCGCTCGTCAAGGCTCATGCCGATCTTGGTCGCGCCGACCTTGCGCAGGTTCACGCCTTCCGCAACGGCAGAGCGCAGGATGACGCCCTGCATATGGCCGACTTCGACGGTGATCGTGTCGAAGAAAGTCTCCGGCTCAATGGTATAGCCGAGCTTTTCCAAGCCCTTGGCCATCAGAACGGCCTTCTGGTGGGTCTGCTGGGCAATCGCCTTGATGCCCTGCGGACCGTGGAAGACGCCATACATCGAGGCCATGACGGCGAGCAGGACCTGCGCCGTGCAGATGTTCGACGTCGCCTTTTCGCGGCGGATATGCTGCTCGCGGGTCTGTAGCGACAGGCGATAGGCGCGGTTGCCGCGCGCATCGACGGACACGCCGACCAGGCGGCCGGGCATGGAGCGCTTATGCGCATCGTTGACGGCCATGTAAGCCGCGTGCGGTCCACCGTAGCCGACCGGAACGCCAAAACGTTGCGAGGTGCCGATGGCGATGTCAGCGCCCATTTCGCCAGGAGATTTCAGCAGCGTCAGCGCAAGCAGATCGGCGGCGACGGCCGCAATCGCGCCCGTCTGGTGCAGGCGGGAAATCAGGCCGGAGAAATCGCTGACATGGCCGTGGGTGCCCGGGTACTGGAAGATCGCGCCAAAGACGTCGACCGGATCGAGATCGGTGAAGGGGTTGCCGACGATCACCTTCCATCCGAGCGGAGCCGCACGGGTCTCGATAAGCGCAACGGTCTGCGGGTGGCAATTGGCATCAACGAAAAAGGCGTTCGCCTTCGATTTCGCGACGCGCTGGCACATGGCCATGGCTTCGGCGGCAGCAGTGGCTTCATCCAGAAGCGATGCGTTGGCGACGTCGAGGCCGGTCAGATCGCAGACCATGGTCTGGTAGTTCAGCAGCGCCTCAAGCCGGCCCTGGCTGATTTCCGGCTGGTAGGGCGTATAAGCCGTGTACCAAGCCGGGTTTTCCAAAATGTTGCGCTGGATGACCGGCGGCGTGATGGTGCCATAATAGCCCTGGCCGATCAGCGAGGTCAGGACCTGGTTCTTGTTGGCCGTTTCGCGAAGACGGTCCAGCGCCTCGCGTTCGGTCAGCGCAGCACCCCAGGTGAGCGGCACCTTCTGGCGGATGGAGGAGGGAACGGTGGCGTCGATAAGGTCATCAAGGCTCTTATAGCCAACGACCTTCAGCATCTCGGCCATTTCCGAGGGCGACGGCCCGATGTGCCGCCGGTTGGCGAAGTCATAGGGCTGATAATCGGTAAAATGAAACTCGGTGGGCGTCGTCATTACGCGATCAGCTCCTTGTAGGCTGCTTCATCGAGCAGCGTCTCGGCGTCGGCCGGATTGGAGAGCTTCAGCTTGAAGAACCAGCCAGCGCCCTGCGGGTCGGAATTGACCAATGACGGATCATCAACGATCGCCTGGTTGATTTCGACCACTTCTCCATCCAGCGGACAATAAACGTCCGACGCTGCCTTGACGGATTCGACGGTCGCGGCGTCGCCATCCTTGGCAAAGGTTGCGCCCACTTCCGGCAATTCGACAAAAACGAGATCGCCGAGCTGTTCAGCGGCGTGGCTGGTAATGCCAACGGTGGCGACATCGCCTTCAAACTTCAGCCATTCGTGTTCTGCGGTAAATTTCAGCATCGTGTTCTCTCCGGAAATGGGATGAAATTAGCGTTTATAGGTGGGCGTGATGAAGGGCAGGGCAGCGACGGTGACGGGCAGATACTTGCCGCGCACTTCCGCGAAGATCACCGTTCCGGCAGCAGCGTGGGAAACGGGCACATAGCCCTGGGCCACGGGACCTTCGACCGAAGGACCGAAGCCGCCCGACGTTACTTCACCGATTTCAGTCTTGCCGTCTGCATCCGCAAAAAGCTTCGAATGGCCGCGAACCGGCGCCTTGCCTTCGGGCTTCAGACCGACGCGGCGCCGGGATGTGCCGTCTTTGAGCTCGCCGAGAATGCGTTCCGCGCCCGGGAAACCGCCTTCACGCTCGCCGCCGGTGCGGCGCGCCTTCTGGATCGCCCACTCCAGCGAAGCCTCGATGGGCGAGGTGGTCGTGTCGATATCGTTGCCGTAGAGACAAAGACCGGCCTCCAGCCGCAGGCTGTCGCGCGCGCCAAGACCGATAGGTTCGCAATCGGGGTGTTCAAGCAAGGCCTTGGCGATCTCTTCGGCCTTATCTGATGGTACGGAGATTTCAAAGCCATCCTCACCGGAATAACCGGAACGCGAGACGATGCAGGGAACATCGTGCAGCGGCACTTCCTGCACATCCATGAACTTCATGGCGGAAACGCCAGCCCACAATTCGGCCAGCACGGCCTCGGATCGCGGGCCTTGCAGCGCGATCAGGGCGCGGTCTTCCAGCAGCGTGATCTCGCACACCTCGGAAAGATGCGCCTTCATATGGGCGAGATCGGCATCCTTGCAGGCGGCGTTGACGACGACGAAAAGATGATCGCCGCGATTGGTGATCATCAGATCGTCCAGAATGCAGCCGTTTTCGTCTGTGAAGAAGCCATAGCGCTGGCGCCCTTCCTTGAGGCCGAGGATATCGACCGGCACCAGCTTTTCCAGCGCGAGGGCAGCATCCGAATTGTTGCCGGACTTCGCCTTAACGATGACCTGTCCCATGTGAGACACATCGAAGAGACCGGCCGAAGTGCGTGTCTGAAGATGCTCCTTCATCACGCCTGCAGGATATTGGACGGGCATGTCGTAACCGGCGAACGGCACCATGCGGGCGCCCAGCGAAATGTGAAGCGAGTGGAGCGGCGTGGTTTTCAGCGCGGCGGTATCGTCCAAGGACGCCTCCAGGGGTAGCGCGGCTTAACGCGCGGGCTCAGGTCATGGCGCGATGCGCCGGTTCAAGAGCCCCCTCTGTCCTTGTCGCCTGAGATTGTTATCCCTTCGGCGAGCCGTCCTTAGATCAAGGTGGCTTCTCTCCAGAGTTCCGTCGTCAACGTTGGTCCTTTTGCCTGAGAGTTTCCGGGGCGGTTGCTCCTTCGGCACCGCATTAAAGCGGTTTCTCCCAACGGTGATGCGACGCTCATTATCTTCGAAGCCCGCCTATTGGCAAGGACCAAATGACGCATCTGAACAGATTTTTGCTCCATCTGCGCCATCACCATCGGCCGCGCTGCGACTGGCTCTGCTTATGGCGTTCTTTGAGCTCACCTTACAAGCCCGATGTGGAGATGGCTCGCTAGTCGGATTTCTTCGACGGCAACCCCTTGCGTTTCGTCGAAGCGAAATCCTCAAGTTCCTTTTCCGTCATAGACTTC
This sequence comes from Agrobacterium sp. DE0009, assembly GCF_007680755.1. Taxonomy (NCBI): domain Bacteria; kingdom Pseudomonadati; phylum Pseudomonadota; class Alphaproteobacteria; order Hyphomicrobiales; family Rhizobiaceae; genus Agrobacterium; species Agrobacterium sp. DE0009. The sequence continues at coordinate 491,099 of NZ_VEIU01000001.1, read as the reverse complement.
TCCATGCTTTTTGAAGCACCTTTTAAACTGGATTTCTTTGTTTCACCCCGCTTGGCAGAAAGAGCCGCACCGGCGGCTTTCTGCTGGGCTTTCGATTTAGCTGGCATGGCGGATCTCCCTTGAGCACTGGTTAAGCAAAGAAAATGTCGCCTCGAGTTGATTGTTCCCAATCTGCTTCTGTCCCTGCGTCAAAATTCCCCTTTGATATCGTCGGCAAAGCGAGCTATCGCATTGAGCATGGGTGCAGATCGAACAGGACAGCTGAGGGGACAGGGGAAGATGCTTCGCATTTTCTGCGCGATGCTGATGCTGTCGCTCGGTTTTGCCCATAAACCGGCGCTCGCCGTGACGCCCGCGGTCGTTCTCGATGAGAGCTACAGACTGCCGGATGGTACGTTCGCGGAAATTTGCCTCGGCCACGCCGATGGTTTGAACAGTTCCCACAAGAATGATGGCCCACATTCAGGTGATGCCATCCTCTTCTGCGAAGCCTGCCTGCTTGCATCATCAATTCTTCTGCCTGTGCCGCAAACGGATGGCTGGCTGAAGACCGAATTCGCCTGGCTCGACAATCGCCTGTCGGCGGAGTGGCATTTCCATCCTGTCCTGACGGTCCAGAGACAGTCTGCGCGCGGCCCACCAGCGCTGTCCGCCTGATTTTCGTTTTCGGATCATCGCCGCTTCTGCGGCAAGCACGCGGCTGCGTGGACCCGGAGGGGTCGCAGTCGCAGGGACAAGCAAATGAACAACACCAAAATTATCGCCTGCGGCGTCGTCGTCGCATCAATTTCGGCGTCGCAGGCTTTTGCGCACGCCACCTTCGTCGACGGCTCGGCTGAGCAGGATAGCACCGTCGTAGCCGCCCTTCAGGTGCCGCATGGATGCGATGGCGGCCTCGCCACCACCGAGGTTCAGATCAAACTGCCTGAGGGCTTTATTTCCGCCAAGCCGCAGCCCAAGGCAGGCTGGCAGCTGGAGGTCATCAAGGGCGACTATCAGAAGACCTATGCGAACCACGGCAAGGAGATCAAAAGCGGCCCCATTGAAATCCGCTGGAAGGGTGGCGATCTGCCGGATGAGTTCTACGACACCTTCGCCGTGCAGGGTAAGATTTCCGGCATCGAAGCAGGGCAGGACCTGGCGTTCAAAGTGACCCAGCTTTGCGGCGACAAGGGCAAGGTCTCGTGGGATGAGGTCGCAGCCGCTCGTGTTGATCCGCATTCCCTGAAAAGCCCGGCGCCGACCATCAAGGTCACCGCAAAGTCCGATCATGCAGGCGGCCACGACCACGCCGCCATGGCGATGGACACGGATGTCGTGAAGGCGGGTGGCCTCGAAGTGTCTGGGGGCGCGACCAAAGCCATGCTGCCGGGACAGCCGGTGGGTGGCGGTTACGTGACGATCAAGAACACCGGCGATGCCGACGACAGGCTGATCGGCATCGAATCGTCTGCGGCCGGCCGCGCGGAAATCCATGAGATGGCCATGGTCAACGACGTCATGAAAATGCGCAAGCTGGAAGAGGGTATCGTCATTCCCGCAGGAAAAACCGTCGAGCTGACGCCCGGCGGCCTGCATATGATGTTCTTCAACGTCAAAAAACCGTTCGCGGAAGGTGACAAGGTGCCTGTGACCCTTGTCTTTGAAAAGGCCGGAAAGGTTGACGTGGTGTTGGCGACCGGCTCCGCAAAGGGGGGTGACGACAAGGGCGGGCACCAGCACAACTGACAATAAAAAGGGCTGCCGGAACGCTGTAACCATCCGGCAGCCCAAATTTGTTTGGCCATTCTTATTTTGTAACGGTCAGCCTGGCCTGCATGCCTGCTTCGTAGTGACCCTTGATATTGCAGAAGAGAAGGTAACTGCCAGGCGTCAGCTTTGCTTTCAGCTGCCCATCACCACCCGGCTTGAGGTCGGCAACCTCTCCGAGGCTCTTCAACTGTTTTTCATCAACGCGATGTTTGGCGGTGTTGAGCGGAATTTTCTGGTCGGCCGACTTGAGCTTCACGAGGATCATTTCGTGCTCTTCGCTCATCGCATCGTTGTGCACATGGAAAACCGCATCGCCGGCCTTGACGGTGGTCTGGTCAAGCACGAGCGTCATCGGCCCGCCGCCTTCACCACCCTCTGTCACCTTGATTGTCGTGGCTGCGAAAGCGGGTACTGACATTGTCAGAACTGCTGCGAGGGCAGTTGCATAGCGGATCATTGATGTCATGACGGTCCTCCAATTGACGCTGGAGAACTAGGATTTCCAACTGACAGCAACCTGAACGCGTGAAATCGAAATGACATATATCAGGAAAAACATGCAGTCATTAAGGTAAGCTATTGAATTTAAATTGATTTATTTCCATTATTATCGTCATATGCCTGCTGGGCCTGTTCCAGCGTCGCCTGCCGTTCCTGGCGCTGGCTGGCAACCGTCAGAAAATAGAGCGTCAGGGCCGGCGGTTTGATCACCGTCATCAGACCGCGCAATTGAAAATCGTCTCCACTCTCCGCCTTGCGCGCCAAGTCGTGAATGGCTTCTTCCACTTCACTTTTGCGCGGGGCGCGCTGAGACGGTTTTACGGCTTCCAGCGCATAGGCGGCCGTATTGGCAGAAACGGAAAAGACCTGTGTCATGCAACCCCCGGCAATCGCGGCCGACCCTTAAAAAACCAAACATTAGCATCTGCTTCTTGTTGGAAGACTAAACCGGAGGCGGAGAATTTAATCGTATTTTAACGGAAGGGCCGGGCATCGAGGGGTTTCGCATTCTTTCCCCATGATCTAGAAATTGCGCCGGACGAAACGGTCCGCAAATCCGGAGACACGATACCAATGCTCAACATCGCCCTCGTCGCGACAGGCGGCGCAATCGGTTCCGTCTTCCGTTATCTCGTCGGCGTCTGGAGCGTGCGACTGGCCGGGCCGAATTTTCCCTGGGGCACGCTCGCGGTCAACGTTGTGGGTTCGTTCATGATCGGCCTGTTGGTCGAGCTCGTGGCACGACGACTGAACGCTTCAATGGAGATGCGGCTGTTTCTCGTGACCGGTGTCCTTGGCGGGTTCACGACATTTTCGTCCTTTGCGCTTGACGCTGCCTCGCTCCTCGAGCGTGGTGCGACGGGCCTTTCGATCGTTTACGTGCTGGCGAGCCTCATCGTTTCCATCGCCGCGGTTTTCGCCGGGCTGGCCTTGGGCCGCAACTTGTTCTAAAGGCTTGATCCAAACAGCGCGCCGAACAGCGGGCGCGCGATCAAGACAGAGAGACTGGAATTTTCATGGCAGGTATCGAGCATATCAAGGTCGGGGCCGACGAGGCCGGTATGCGCCTCGATCGCTGGTTCAAGATTCATTATCCGGGACTTGGGTTCGGGCAGTTGCAGAAGCTGCTGCGCTCCGGTCAGGTACGTGTGGATGGCGGCCGGGTGAAAACGGATGCACGCGTGCAGCCGGGTCAGATGGTGCGTGTGCCGCCGGTTGATTCCGATCTGAAGGTAAAAAGCGGGCCGATCGGCTCGCGAGATCTCAAACATTCAGAAGATTCCGAACTTCTGGCGCGCATGCTGCTGCACGAAGATGACAAGGTCTTCGTCTTCAACAAGCCGGCCGGCATTGCCGTGCAGGGAGGCTCCGGCGTCAATCGCCATATCGATGGGCTCTTGGAAGCCTGGACAAGCCAGAAAGGCGAGAAGCCGCGTCTGGTGCATCGCCTCGACCGTGACACGTCAGGCGTGCTGGTTGTTGCCCGAACACGCGGCGCAGCACAGAAACTGACCGCCGCCTTCCGAGAGCGCGACACCAAAAAGACCTACTGGGCGCTGGTCAAGGGCGTGCCTCGCAAGCATCAGGACAAGATCTCCACCTGGCTCGTCAAGGAACAGACGATGGATGGCGACCGTATGCGCATCGCCAAACATGGTGAGGATGGCGCCGATCACGCCGTTTCCTATTACCGCGTCATCGATACGGCTGCCCAGAACCTCGCCTGGCTGGAGATGGAGCCCTATACCGGCCGCACGCATCAGCTGCGCGTTCACGCGCTCCATATGGGCCATCCCATCATCGGCGATCCCAAATATTATATCGACGATCCGAACTGGGATTTTCCGGGTGGCATCCAGAAGCGCCTGCATCTCCATGCGCGTCATATCGATATTCCCCATCCGAATGGCGGCCGGCTTCGGGTCAGTGCGCCTTTACCGCCCCATATGGTGCAAACGTGGAACCTGCTCGGTCTCGATGTGGCCGACGGCGACAGGGAAGACTGATATCAGATGAAACTGGTTCTCTTCGATTGCGACGGCACGCTGGTGGACAGCGCCGGTCTCATCCATGCCGTCATGGCTCAAACCTTCGCCGACTTCGGCAAGCCGCGGCCTGATATGTCGCAGACGAAGGCGATCATCGGTCTGACGCTGGATATCGCGATCGCGCGCATGCTGGGCAGGGCCCACGTCGATGACGAAGCGTCAGCCATGGCGCTGCGGTACAAAGAGAACTACCTTCCACTGAAGGAACGGGCCGAAAATCCAACGCCGCTTTTTGAGGGCATTGCACCTTTGATAGAAATGCTGGCGAAACGGGACGACGTGCTGATTGGCGCAGTCACCGGCAAGGGCCGGCGCGGCCTTCTCCAGGTTCTTGAAAGCCACGGCTTTACCGAACACTTCATCGTTTCGCGCACGGCGGATGACTGTCCGTCCAAACCGCACCCGGCCATGGTTATGGAATGCTGCCATGAAACCGGCATGGTTCCGGCCGATACTGTCGTGATCGGCGATGCGATCTACGATATGCAGATGGCGAAAGCCGCGGGCGCAAAGGCGATCGGTGTCTCCTGGGGGTATGCCTCCGTCGACGATCTCTGGAAAGCGGGCGCCGATGCGGTTGTCAGCCACCCGCGTGAAATTCCGGCCTTTGTTCCGGCCGATACTTTCGAATGATCTTCTCTATCCGACTGATGAGGACGTGCCATGCGTGATCTCCTGAACGACCTTACGGAGGGCTTGAGCCATCCCGACCCGATCCTGCGTGCGCAAATTCAGATGCAGAAGCCCCTGCCGAAACGGTTCTACAAGGACGTGACCGTTGGAGAGGCAGAGGAGGGCGGCTTCACCATTCTCCTCGATGGAAAGCCGCTGCGCACCCCTGCCAAAAAAGCCCTCACCGTGCCGACGCGCGCGCTTGCGCAACTGCTGCGCAACGAGTGGGACGCTCAGAAAGACGTCGTCAATCCTGTGGTCATGCCCGTCTCACGACATGTCAACACGGCCATCGACGGTGTCGCCAATGACACGCAGGCGGTTTTCGAAGATATTCTGAGGTTCTCCTCCTCCGATCTCCTCTGCTACCGCGCCGCCGATCCGGAAGCGCTTGTCCAGCGGCAGACGGATCGTTGGGATCCGGTGCTAGACTGGGCCGCCAATGTGCTCGGTGCGCGGTTCATTCTCGTCGAAGGCGTCATGCATCAGGACCAGCCGCGCGAGGCTATTTCAGCTTTTGCCGTGACGCTGAAGAAATACGACACACCGATTGCGCTCGCGGCTCTTCACACCATGACGTCTCTGACCGGCTCCGCCATTCTGGCGCTGGCTGTGGCCGAGGGCCAAGTCTCGCTGGAAGAGGCGTGGGCGCTTGCGCATCTCGATGAAGACTGGACCGCAGAACAATGGGGCGAGGACGAGGAAGCACTGGAGCGCCGCGCTGTCAGGCTCGTTGACATGCGCGCGGCATTCAACGTCCTGGAGTCCCTGAAGGGCGCCGCTTAACGCTTTTCTAACCCTGATCAACGATCATGCGGTTATCTCACACCAAAGTCCCGCTCACCCGACGAAGGGGCCGAAAGGGCACTCTGGACGCGTGAGTTTGTGCATCGTTTCCGTCGAAATTCGTTCTGATTTTCGAGCCGGTGTACGAGGGGAGCCGCTGAAGATGATCACCACGCTGAAGCGCTTTGGCATAGTTTTGCTGGCGTGTTTCACGCTCATGTCTTTCAGGCTGGAACCGGAAGCAACCAATGGCGACCGGCTCCTTTACGATGTGCGGGGCGCCTTTGTCGCCGCACGACCAGATGTCGCGCCGGCGCTGATGCAATCCATCCATGCACAGGTGCAAAATGCGATCAAGACCACGGCACGGGGAGAAATTCGCCCGCGCGTCGTTCTGACCATCCGCCTTGCGTCTGTAACGCGCGCTCCTTTTCTCTTCGGAGAAAGGGCATCAGCCAAGGTCATCGTTCGCGCCGCTGCGGTTGCCACAGGAGAGGTGATCGCGGAAGCGCGATTCACGGCGACCGTCGTCAGTCTCGATGACAGCGCTATAGAGCAGGAGCTCGCTTACGGCGTAGCCGAGCGCGTGATCCGCGAATTCCGGCTAAATCGGCCGGGACCGACGACGCTTGCAACAGCGCTCTTCCCCTGACACCAGTCAGTCTCAGGTGCACGCTCAGATACTTTCGGTCTGTTATTTGACATACGCGATGTATGTTCCTATCTCACATACGTAACGTATGTAAATTTGACCTTGATGGTTTCAAACATCGAGACGTCACGAAGCGGAAAGTGAGATGGAAATGGGTAAACGCGACGCAGTTTTTCCGGCAAGCAGACACGCGCTATATGAGGAGCATGGCTATTCGGCAGCCATCCGCTCGGGCAACCTTTTATTCGTTTCGGGCCAGGTCGGCAGCCGCGCTGATGGAACGGCTGAGCCTGATTTCGAACAGCAGGTTCGCCTGGCTTTCGAGAACCTGAAGGCCACGCTCAATGCCGGCGGTTGCGATTTTGACGACATCGTGGATGTGACGACGTTTCACACCGATCCCGAAAACCAGTTCGGAACGATCATGACCGTGAAGAACGAAATCTTCAGCCAGAAACCTTACCCCAACTGGACCGCAATCGGCGTCAACTGGCTCGCAGGCTTTGACTTTGAGATCAAGGTTATTGCCCGCATACCGTGATGCGGGCAGGGCTGTAACGGCGGCTCATGCGAGTACCGCCGTTACGATCCATATGCCTAGCCAAGCCGCTCCGCATGCCACTTCAGATGATCATCCATGAAGGTGGAGATAAAATAATAGGAATGGTCGTAACGCTCGTGCATGCGCAGCGTCAGGGCAATATCCGTGCTCTTGATTGCCTCTTCAAACAACCAGGGCCGCAAGCCATTTTCAAGGAAACTATCAGCCTTTCCCTGATCGATCAAAAACGCGGGGAAGCGCGCGCCATCTTCGACCAACGCGCAGGCATCATACTGCCGCCAGGCGGCCCTGTCGGCGCCAAGATATTTTTCCAGCGCCGGCTCAGACCAGTCAGCGGAGGAGGGTGCCACGATCGGCGCAAAAGCGGAGCAACTCCTGAAGCGCTCCGGGTTTTTCAGTGCGATGGTCATCGCGCCATGGCCACCCATCGAATGGCCGAAAATGCTCTGCCGGCTCATGTCGGCCCGGAAATGCTGGCCGATCAAGGCCGGCAGTTCTTCCGTGACATAGCTGTACATCTGGTAATGCTCGGACCACGGCTCCTGCGTCGCGTCGAGATAAAAACCCGCGCCCTTGCCCATTTGCCAGTTGGTTAGTTCGTCCGGCACGTCATTGCCACGCGGGCTTGTATCCGGGCAAACGATGATCAGTCCGAGTTCCGACGCCATGCGGCGATATTCACCTTTTTCCATGACGTTGGCGTGGGTGCAGGTAAGGCCTGAGAGGTACCAGACAACGGGGCAGGGCTCGTGGATCGCCTTCGGCGGCACATAAACCGCGAAGGTCATCTCACATTTCAGGGTCTCCGACTGGTGGGAAAATACGCCCTGCATGCCGCCAAAGGCCGTATTTTGCGAGATAATGTTCATGAAGACAGTCCTCTTGAAAAGAAAATTGGTTCAGCCCGCAAGCGAGACGGCGGCATTCACAGCCGCCGCTACCAGAACCGTATTGAAAAAGAAAGAAACGACCGAGTGGAGCAACGTGACCTTGCGCATGGCGGTCGTCGTCACGCCCACATCCGACGTCTGCGCCGTCATGCCGATCACGACGGCGAAATAAAGAAAATCATATCCGCACGGCTCCTTCGTCGACGGAAAATCCATGCCGCCGCGAGGCTGCTTTTTCCCATCCACCGTGGCCGGCCGCCAGTAGAGATGGGCGTAGTGCAGGGCGGTCATGGTATGGATCGTCATCCACCCAAAGATCACCGAAGCGAAAGCAATGAGCAGCGTCCAGACCGTTTCGCCCTTGTGATTCAGCGCCTGAAACAACGAGACAACCGCAACAGCAACGGCCAGCAGCGTGACGGCGATGATGGCAACCGCTGGCAGATCGTCGCTATCGGCGTGGGCCTTCAAATGTTGCGCCGTCAGGCTCGACAGCCGAAAGGCAATCAAGGTGAGATAGGTCAGGAAAAACAGCACCGCCGCAAACTCGATTGCCTCGGACGGAGCGAAAGCCAGCGCGCCGCCGAGGCCAATGGCGCCAGCAAGGAAAGCGATGACGAAGGGTTGATGGCGACGATAGCTGTTGCTTTTCGGACTGGCCGAGGTCATGGGCGGCACCTTTCTGTTGGCACCCTCACTTTTTGACACGGCGGCAGAAACGGTCAAGCGTCTCCAGAAAAGCCGAACGGTCGCGCGGCGAAAAAGCGGCGTTATAGCCTTTGCTTTCGCCGGTTTCGCGCAAATGCGCACCGAGGTCACGCATCGCCGTCGCCATGCCAATATTCGATGGATCGAACACGCGCCCCGTTGGCCCGGTCACCAGCGCGCCCTTGGCAACACAGCGGCCCGCGAGCGGCACATCGGCGGTAATGACAATATCGTTCTCACCAGCATGGTCGGCGATCCAATTATCCGCGGCGTCGAAACCAGCCGACACGATCACATTTTTCACCATCGGGTCGCGCGATGGGCGCAGACCGGAATTGGCAACGAAGGTCACCTCCAGGCCGTGCCGCTCCGCAACCTTGAGAACTTCCGGCTTCACGGGGCAGGCATCGGCATCGACATAGATTTGCGGCTTTTGTGACATGGACACTCTTGATGGATATTTCCCGCCACGCTTCTAAGGCTAAATGCTGCGATTACCAAGCCCGTCAAAGCCGAAATAGCGATGAGGCGTCGCGTGAAAAATCCTTGTCACGAGAGCTAAAGCTGCCTATGTTCACGTTATGTTCCATTCGGGCAGGTTGATCAAATGCTGGAAGAGTTCATCGTGCAGGCCAAGTCCAATACTTATGTCGGTGGCGGCGATCAATCCGCAGCGCCAACGCGTCCGGGGTCGCACGATCTCGGCTACCGCGAAGGCGACTGGCACTATATCGACAGTTATTTCGGAGGAACCGACTTCATCGGTCAGGAGGTCGTCTGGCATCGGGGCGTGCCGGTGTGGGCGATGAGTTATTATGGTCGAATTCTCCGGTCCGATATGATCGACGGAACCACGGCCGGCGAGGTCATACAGCGCTCGCTTTCCACGCTCTATCGGGAGGGCCGGTTTCTCGGCGGCTTCACCCATCCGGTCGACGACCTGACCTATGTCGACACCAATGCTGGAGACTTCAACTCCTTTACCGGCCTCGAACGGATTTACCGCGGACATGTGGAGACATACCGACTTGACTATCATGGCGGGATCATAAAGCCATGAGAGAAAAGCGGATGGAGCGATGGTACTGCCATGCCCCATCCGATTATGAGATCAGCCGGGCTGCTTGGTCTTGCGCAGATAGGGAAGAACGGTGTCGTAGGACCCGAACCGGGCAATTGCATCCTCGTTGGAAACAGCGGCGGTGATGATGACATCCTCACCCTGTTTCCAGTTCGCTGGCGTCGCCACCTGGTGTTTGGACGTCAGCTGGATGGAATCGATCGCGCGAAGAATTTCCTCGAAGTTCCGCCCTGTGGTCATTGGGTAGGTGAGGATCAGCTTGATCTTCTTGTCGGGACCCACGACGAAGACGGAGCGCACGGTGGCGTTATCCGCCGGCGTTCGGCCTTCGGAACTGTCGCCAGCGCCCGCCGGCAACATGTCATAGAGCTTTGCGACCTTCAGATCCTTGTCGCCGATCAGCGGATAGTCGACATTGAAGCCTGTTGCCGTGCGGATATCGTTTTTCCATTTCTCATGGCTCTCGACCGGATCAACCGAGATGCCAATGATCTTGACGCCACGCTTCTCAAATTCCGGCTGCAGTCCGCCCATCGCGCCAAGTTCCGTCGTGCAAACAGGCGTGAAATTCTTCGGATGCGAAAACAGCACCGCCCAGCCGTCACCGATCCAGTCGTGAAAGCTCACCGGACCATGTGTGGTCTCGGCCGTGAAGTCGGGTGCTATATCGTTGATACGCAAGCTCATCTGGTGCTTTCTCCCTGATGCTCGTTCCGAAAAAACCGGAGGTTTTCGAAATCCATGTCTGGCGCAGGAGCTTAGAGTTTTTGCGTCAAATGGCCAGCCTTTTCGTTGGTCACCCGGTAACGTCTGCTTCAGCCTCCGCTGTGACACAGTCTGGTTGGCCAACCCGGCTACCCTGGCCGACGACCAGCCCCGACCGGAGCGGCTGTGCCGGGTTGCAAGGGCGGGGAGGGGCGGGTGATAAGCTCACCTGGCTTTAGCTTCCTCGGTCGTCACGCAAAGAGAGACAATCGAGGAAGTAACCAGGCGGTCGCATGAGGCAAAGACCTGCGCGATTTTTTGCACACCGTGCTTTTCTATCCGAGAATCATCGCAGCTATTTAACGGTCCGCGACCGCCCGGAACGTGATCTCAACGAGCTGTTGGGGAAAGGCGAGGCGCGTAACACCAATAATGTTGCTAGCCAGCTGAGGGAGATCGGAACCGTAAACGCTTTTTCGGATTTCCGCTGCAGGGCCGAATGCTGCGTCGACGTCCAGCACGTAGAGCGTCTCTTCAACAACATCATCGAAGGTCGCGCCAAACTGCTGCAATATGATACGTGCGTTCTCATAAGTTTGGCGAATCTGAGCTGCCATGGTCTCGAACGAAACCGGCTTTCCAATGGCATCGACTTCGGCAGGTGCGACCAAGCTCCCTTGACTATCGTGGCTGAGCTGACCGGAAATATAGATCGTATCCTTGACCTTGACCGCTTGTGCGTAGCCAAATGCTTTTTCCCAGGCAACGCCGTGGTTTGGAGATTCAACGCGTGGTGTGTTTGCTTCGTTCGTCATCGTTGGCTCCATCGAGAAATATCTAGAACTCAAGACTGAACGAGTTTGACTGTGCCGTGAATTGCAATAAATATGACAAATGTATTGTGGTTTTCGCAATAAACAAACTGTTCCTGTTGGCCGCCGCTCTCGGCCGGAAGCTCGCTTCATTCATCCGCATCCGCGAGATTGCGACGCCATGCTCTTCCTGAAGCTTCTAGGCCGCAAGCGTTGGCCCGAAATCAAGGAAGCGGCGTTTACGCACAAGCTACAAAACGTAATCGCGGACGCCGGTGGCGATTAAATTGTTTGACGGGCGACCAATTGCCTTGTGTCTGATCGAGGCAGCGCCGGTAGCCTCTTTACGACAAATCAGTCTCTGAACATGCCCGGCGCAGATTGCCAGTACATGTGCCGCTGCGACAACGGTCATGTGGCCATCAACGACTTTCGACAAAACCTCAATTCGCTGCAAATCGCGCTCGCTCATCGTAATCAATCCCATCTGCAATCTCCCTGAGGTCAATCTGACCCGGGGAGTGTGACATTCCAACTTTGCAGAAACAGGACACTTTAACTTTGCGGTGGAGGAGCTAATCCAACTGCATCATGCCAGCCCGAAGGGTAGGGGATCACGCGCTTCCGTGCAAATTGGCCATGAACACCTCGGCGGGCGTCTTGTAACCCAGGCATTTGCGCGGCTGATTGTTGAGATGTCTCGCAAGTGTGGTCAGGTCGCGTTGTGACACCAACGCCAGATCGGTGTTGCCGGGAAGGAAGCGGCGAAGACGTTTGTTTGCGTTCTCGACCGTGCCTTTCTGCCAGGGTGCACTGGGATCGCAAAACCAGCTGGATGCGCCCATCCCATCCTCCAAAGCCCTGAATCCGGCAAACTCGGTCCCACGGTCAAAGGTGAAGCTTCGACGTGCGAATGCCGGCAAGGGTGAGAATGATCTCATGATCTTGTCCATGATCGGACCGGAATGCCGACTTGGGTTCTTGATCAGCACGAGGTAGCGGCTCTTGCGCTCGACAAGCGAGGTGATGTTTGCCTGGCCGAATGGACGCTCAAAGATCAGAAGATCACCTTCCCAATGACCGAATTCTAGTCTTTGCCCAACGATATCAGGCCTTTCCGAGATCCGATGCGTCGATGGAAACGCACCTCCGCGCGGTTTCCTCGAGCGCAATGGACGACGTTTGCGGCGCGCTTCCGGCAGGTAGTCATAGAGACCTAAGCCGTAATCCTCCTTACTGTAGATGAAGCGATAGATCGTCTCCTTGCACACACGAACCAGGCATACGCCGTCGGAAACCAGGCGGCCGGCAATCTGTTCCGGTGACCAGCGAGCCTTCAATTGACTGATAATTTCCTCGCGCAAATCGGGATGACGTCTGAGCTTTCTCAGCCTGCATCGCCGTTCCCGAGCCAGATCATTGGCAAGCGTGCTGTAGTAGCCATCATAATCCGGCAGTTCACGATCATGGAACGAGTTGCGCCTGATCTCGCGATATATCGTCGAGCGATGACGGCCAAGTAGACGCGCCATCTCGTTGATGGACACTTTGGCTGTCATCAGCTGATGAAGGCGTCGGCGGTCGGCGAGGGTGAGTTGCGTATAGCATCGAGACATGTCGAAATCTCCGAAGTGAAGCCATTGAAATTACTGGCATGTCGCACTTGGAAATAGAATGTACCCGGCCACAAACGCTAATCGCATAAGATAGATTATGGAACTTATGCAGATGGATGGCGCAGTGCGGGTCTCTTTACTCACCACCTCGGACACAGTCTTCACATCATCAACAATCGACGAAATCATCCGTCCATATGCCATATCAATCTCTAAATTGATCTTGAAAATTCAGAGCGATAAAGCAGCTTCCTAATCTGGCGTCACAATTCACCTGAGGCTTCGCGGCGTCTCTGGTCGAGCTCTTCGCTATAGCGCCGCAGCGTATGGCTCTCCGTCAACAGGCCGACGGGTCGGTTTTCGATTTTGTCGTTGACCACCACGAGCGCTTCGCTTTCCGCGGCATCGAAGGCTGCGGCTGCCTGGCGGGCGTTCATGGTTGGTAGCAGCACGTCGTTCTTGTAGTGCAAATAGGTTTCCATGCTGATCTTGCTCGGATCCCGGTCCATTGGATCTGCGTAGATTTCTGGCACGAGCACGATACCGGCGTAACGGCCGTCGTCATGGGTCATGATCACGCGCTGGGTCGAACCGAGCGGAAATTTTTCCTTGAAGGCTGGCAGTCCCATGCTGACATTGGCCTTGCGGATATCGGCGCGCATCATCTTGCCGACCGTCAGGTCACGGATCCAGCCAATGTCATGAGCGCTGCGAATGCTTTCGCCACGCAGGTGAAAGCGCCAGGTGGCGAAGGAGTAACCAAAGGTCGTGCGCACCACAAGCGATGTGGTGATGACGGCCGCAAGAACCAGCGCGGTGATCTGGAAGTCGCCCGTTAGTTCCAGCGCGAGAAATGTCATTGTCAGCGGACCGCCGATGATGGCGGCGGCAAAGGCGCTCATACCGATTACGGCGTAAACGATGGGCGCTGTCGAGCCATAACCGATATAGGGGGCGCAGAGGGCGAAAATCTTGCCGAGCAGCGAGCCCATGAAGAGAGACGCAAAGAACAGACCACCGCGAAAGTTCGAGCCTATCGAAATCGCGCTGGCTGCAGCCTTCAGCAGGAACAAGCCCGCAAGCCCGTAGATCGTCAAGTCGGCATCCATGTTGAGATGCAAGGCCCCATGGCCGCTCGAGAGAACCTGCGGTGAAATCAACGCCAGCCCACCGACAACGATGCCGCCGAGCGTCGGACGCAGCCAGCCAGGAATAGCACTTTTGCGGGCCGTCTCCTCAATGAAGGATACCGCCTGCATGAGCACGATACCGATGGCCGCGCACACAACCCCAAGGAAAATAGCCGGCACATAATCGGCAGGCGTCACGCGGCTGGCGTCAACGATATCGATGGAAAGGCCATGGCCGCCAATCAGGCCGATAACCGTTGTCGCCACCAGCGCTGAAACGATCAGCGGGGCTAGCGTCACGACAGTGTAGGTACCGATGATGAGTTCGATGGCATAAAATGCGCCAGTAAGAGGTGCGTTGAACGCCGCTGCGATGGCGCCTGCGGCGCCGCAGCCGACGAGGATGCGCATGTCCCCTCGCCTCAGTTTCAGCTTGATGCCAATCTTCGATGCGACGCCGCTGGCGATCTGTGTGTAACCCGCCTCAAGCCCGACGGATGCGCCAAAACCGTTGGAAACGATGTTCTGAACGCAGACGATGATGCTGTCGGTGAGCGACAGGCGCCCACCATGCAGCGCATTTGCCTCGATGGGGTCGACCATCGGCTTTTTGCGCGTTTTGGAGAGGATGAAGATGATCAGGCCAAGCAGGACACCGCCCATGATCGGCCCCAGCAGCACGATCTGACCGGAGAGATCGCTGCTGCTCAGACGTTCGACGCCAAAGACCAGCACGTGCAATGCCGTGCTCAAAGCACCGATCAAGGCTACCAAAAGGCCGGCTGCGATGCCGATGAGCACGGCAAGCGCGACAAGGCCAAGTTCGCCGCGCCGGAACATGGCGCGCAGGCGGCTGGCGCGCAGATTGTCGAAGAAGCTCGCCATACTCGGTGCACGGAAAGGCTTGGTCGACATGCTGTTCCTTTTCAGGCGGCGTCAGGCGGCTTCTAAATCGATCTCAATTTCGAAACGCATCTGATCATAAGCCGGTTCAACATGATCAGGCGTTTCATGCATCACCGTCTCATAATCGAGCGGAATATGCATGTGGGTCAAGATCGCCCTTTTGGGTGCCAGTTTTTCGATCCAGCCAAGCGCCTGTTCGAGTGAAAGATGGCTGGGGTGATAGCGATATTGCAGGGCGTCGATGATGAGCACCTCAAGCCCGGCGAGTTTCGGCAGGCTCTCGGCCGGAAAATCGCTGATATCGGTGCAGTAGGCCACATCACCAATGCGGAAACCCAGGGAATGGACGTCGCCATGCTGCTGCATATGTACCTGGAAGGCGATTGGCCCTCCGGCTCCATCAATAACGACTGGCTCGTTGATATCGGCGATCAGATGGGGTCGCGCAATCGGCGGATAATTGCTGCCCGCCGGCGTCTCGAGACAATAGGCAAAACCATCGCGGATGCGCGCCATGGTAACAGGATCGGCATAGATCGGGACGCGGCTTTTCTGGAGCGCGAAATAGATGCGCAGATCGTCAATGCCATGCAGATGGTCCGCATGCGCATGGGTGTAGAGAACGGCATCGATAGCCTCCACCTTCGCGGCGATCATCTGCTCGCGAAAATCCGGGCCGGTATCGATGACAACGGTGGTCTTGCCGCCATCCGGGCTGATCTGCTCCACCATGAAAGCCGCACGCGTGCGTCGGTTCTTCGGGTTGTCAGGGTCGCAGGCCCCCCAGTCGCCGTTAATGCGCGGCACACCGGGTGAGGAGGCGCATCCGAGAACCGTGAAGCGGCGACGGTAGATTGGCACGCCTACACCCTTGTCATCTTGGAAAAGCAGCGGAAAGCGTTTTCGGTGGTGATTTCGGCCATCCTTTCAAAGCAAACGCCATGCACCTCGGCCAGAACTTCCGCGGTGTTGACCACATAGGACGGCTCGTTGCGTTTGCCGCGCCAGCGCTTCGGCGCGAGATAGGGTGCGTCCGTTTCGACAAGCAGGCGATCGAGCGGCACGGTGGCGGCGATATCGCGGATATCCTGCGATTTCGGGAAGGTCAGAATGCCCGAAAAAGACACGTATCCACCCAATTCCACACCGGTTTTTGCGAGTTCGGGACCAGCGGAAAAGCAGTGTAGAATGAAAGGAAATGCACCCTTCCCGCTTTCGGCGCGCAGGATGGCGGCCATGTCGTCATCGGCGCTGCGGCTGTGGATGACAAGCGGCAGCTTCGTTCGTCTCGCCGCCTCTATGTGGCGGAGAAGGCCGGTCTTCTGGTCTTCCGGCTTCTGCGTGTCGTAGAAATAATCCAGACCCGCCTCCCCGATCGCCACGATCTTCTCATGGCTCTCGGCAAGCTGCACCAGCTCGTCGGCGGAGATATCCAGCTCCTCGTCGGCATTGTTCGGATGGGTGCCCACCGAGCAAAAGACGGACGGGTATTTTTCCGTGATCTTCAACAGTTCGGGCAGACGACGCACCCGTGTCGAGATCGTCACCATCTGGCGGACGCCGGAGGCATGGGCGCGCGCGATGATGTCGTCGCGCTCCGCCTCGAAATCGGGAAAATCCAGATGGCAATGGGTATCGATCAGCATCGTGGTGGCCTTCACGCTTCCGGCGCGACGTAACGCGGGAAGACGGGCTTCGGAGCTTCCAGTGGTGTGCCTGGCACCAGACGACCGGCGTCGCCCAACGCCGCGAAGTCGCGCTTGTCGGCGGGCGCCGCAACGAGATCGAGAAGCTTTTCACAGGAACCCGGCATGATGGGCTGTAAGAGAATACCGATCTGGCGTACCACTTCCGCCGTGACGTAAAGCACGGTGCCCATCCGCTCAGGGTCCGTCTTCTTCAGCGCCCACGGTTCCTGCGATGCGAAATAGCGGTCGGTCTCGGAAACGACGGCGATGATGGCGGCCACCGCGCGGTGAATGAGCTGCTTGCCCATCTCCTCACGGCAAATGGCGAGCAGACCGTCTGCAGACGCCAGCATCGCCTTGTCTTCGTCGGTCAAAGGACCGGGCGTCGGGATCTTGCCATCGCAATTCTTGACGATCATCGACAGTGAACGGCTGGCGAGATTGCCGATGCCATTGGCAAGGTCGGCATTGATGCGGGTGGCGATACCCTCTTCGCTGTAACTTCCGTCCTGACCGAAGGAGACTTCGCGCATGAAGAAATAACGGACCTGATCGAGGCCGAAATGGGCAACCAGATTGGCGGGATCGACGACGTTGCCGAGCGATTTCGACATCTTCTCGCCCTTGTTGAGCAGGAAGCCATGCGCATAGACGCGCTTGGGAAGGGGCAGCTTCGCGCTCATCAGGAAGGCCGGCCAGTAGACCGCGTGAAAACGGATGATGTCCTTGCCGATGATATGCACATCGGCCGGCCAATACTTCGCGCGCGGACCGTTCCTGTCTTCGAGGTAACCCGTTGCGGTGATGTAGTTGGTCAGCGCATCGACCCAGACATACATGACGTGCTTCGGATCATTGGGAACCTTGATACCCCAATCGAAGGTGGTGCGGGAAATCGACAGGTCTTTCAGGCCGGATTTCACGAAGGAGGTGATTTCGTTACGGCGTTCTGCCGGACCGATGAAGTCCGGGTTCTCCTCGTAGAGCTTCAGCAACTTGTCCTGGTACTCGGAGAGCTTGAAGAAGTAGCTTTCCTCCTCAACCCATTCCACCGGCGTGCCCTGCGGGCCGTAACGGACGCCATCGGCGCGCACTTCGGTCTCGTCCTCGGCGTAATAGGCCTCGTCACGAACGGAATACCAGCCGGCGTAGCTGTCCTTGTAGATGTCGCCGCTTTCGGCCATCAGGTTCCAGATATTGCGCGAGGTCTCGTGATGACGTTCTTCCGTCGTGCGGATGAAATCGTCGTTGGACGCGTTGAGCAGCTTGCCCATTTCGAGAAACTGATTGGAATTTCGCTCCGCCAGTTCTTCCGGCGAAATGCCTTCCGCACGTGCCGTCTGCTGCATCTTCTGGCCGTGCTCGTCCGTCCCGGTCAGGAAGAACACATCCATTCCATCCAGGCGCTGAAAGCGCGCCATGGCGTCCGTCGCAATCAACTCATAGGCGTGGCCGATATGCGGCTTGCCATTGGGATAGGAGATCGCGGTGGTGATGTAGAATGGTGTTTTGTCTGTCATGACGGTCTATCGACTTTACAGGCTGTTTTTTGGATAGACCGCTCATAAACCATTGTTCGCAGCAGCGAAAGAAAAAGAGTACATTTTGTACGAGGGCTTGCGGACAAAGTAGGGTTTTGGCGGAGGATTGAATCCGCACTCCGTCACCCCGGACGAGATCCGGATCCAGCGCGATCAAGTCCTTGATCGCAAAAGGCTCCTCTCACACGCCAGCGCGCCTTGGCTGGATACCGACGCGAGGCCGTCATGACGGAAGAGGCAATCGTACGTTCAGTGCGATCCCTCGCCTTCAGACACCCCGAATATCTTCCAGAATGGAAAGCACCATTTGCTTCTTGTCGAGATTATAGGCCTGCGCGACGGTGATACGTTCAGCAAGCGCCGAAGACAGCCTTGCATTTTTTTCCGCCGCGGCAATGTCGCCAGCCATTGCGGATGCCCGCGCCCGGGCCATCAGCTCTTCGGTCACATGCTCCATGAAGAAACCAAGGACGATGTCGCCGTCCTTCTGCGCCAGAACCTCTGCCAGCTTGTGCATGCGCTTGCGCGCTGCTGGCCCTTCGGCCGACATGACCTCGGCAAAGGCCTCGACAATGTCGGAGCCGCCGTAATTCATCAGCTTCAGCGCCTGCGCAACGCTGCCCTTCGAGGCCTCAAGCAGGGCGTCGCGTTTTTCGCCCTCAGGAATGATGCCGAGATGATCGAGCGATTGCACCATGGCTTCGTCGGAAAGCGGCAGCAGCCTCAGAGGCATGCAGCGCGATCGGATGGTCGGAAGCAGTTTACCCGGCGCGTGCGACAGCACGAGGAACATGGCCCGCTTCGGCGGCTCTTCCAGTATTTTAAGAATGGCATTGGCGGCATTGCGGTTGAGATCGTCGGCCGGATCGATGATGACGATCCGCCAGTTTCCTGTGCCCGATGTCTGCGAAAAGAAGTGCCCTGCCCGCCGCACCTCATCCACGGTGATCGCGGATTTGACGCGCCCGCTCTTCTCATCGACCGGGCGCGTGAGATGCAGGAGGTTATGCGAGGCGCCGGCAGTAATCTGGCGGCTGACGAGCGACTCCGGATCGGGGTCGGCGAGATAATCCGGCGCCTGGGTCGGATCAGGAGAGCTCAAGACATGATTGGCAAAACGAAAGGCAAGCGTCGCCTTGCCGATACCCTCCGGCCCTTCGATCAGGATCGCGTGGTGGCCCTTGCCGGAACGATAGGATTGCGCAAGAAACGCTTCCGCTTCTTCATGGCCGAAAAGCTTCGTGTTCTGCTGCGGTGCGATGGCGCCGTCGAGAACGCCCGGAACGTCACTCATGCGCCGCGTCCGAAGCGTTTCCGACACGCGCAAGCAATGGCTCAACGAATGACATGACGTCTTCCGTCACCTTGTCTTCCGGCTGATCTGCATTCACGATCCGGCAACGACGCGGTTCGGCAAGCGCAATATCCAGATAGGCCTCGCGCCGCTTCTCGTGGGTGTCGATTTCTTCTTTTTCGAATCTGTCAGGGGCCGCCCCCTCATCCGCGCGCTTTCTGGCACGCGCAAGTCCCTTTTCAGCGGCAATATCGAAGATAAGCGTCAGTTCCGGCAAGACGCCATCAATCGCGATGCGTTGCAGCGTCTCCACGAAGTCGGGCTCCAGATTGCCGGTCGTGCCCTGATAGACACGCGAGGAATCGAGAAAGCGGTCGCAAAGCACGATTTCGCCGCGCGCGAGCGCTGGCCGAATAACCTCTTCGACGTGATCGTTGCGCGCAGCGGCAAACAGGATCGCTTCCATGCGCACACCGAAGGATTCCGCTGCCCCTGAGAGAATGACGTGGCGCACGGCCTCAGCCCCCGCCGAACCGCCCGGCTCACGGGTCACCACGACCTCAAAACCACGGCCGCGAAGCGCCTGTGCAAGGGTGCGAATCTGCGTCGACTTGCCAGCGCCCTCGCCGCCTTCGAAGCTGATGAACAATCCGGTCTTTTCGGCCAATGTCACGTCCTGCGCGGGTTTCCCTGAATTCGAAATGCCTGTTTACAGCATCGAACCGAAATCTGTGAAGCGCTTTTCGGAAAATCCGGTTCCCAAACAATAGCATGGGATAAACGCCGACCAATCGACGGGCTTTCAGAGCCAGAACAGCAGCAGTTCCTTCAGCGCACCCGCCGCATTCTGGGTCAGTGACCCCTTGCCTACCGCCGCCTTTGTGTAAAGCGGAACCTCGCGCAGCAGTCGCTCGCCCGAGAATATCCTGAGCGTACCCGCATTCGCGCCAGCATCGAGAGGCGCATTGAGGGGCCAGCGATAGACGATGCGGCCGGAAATTCTCTCGGGGTTGTTGACCGGTACGAGAACGCTCACATCCTCCTTCGGCGAAAGATCGACGGAAGATGCCGCGCCACCGTAAACGCTGACCGACCCGACAACCTCGTCCTTGCTGAAAAGATGGCGTTTCTCAAACGCGGTCAGGCCCCAATCGACGACGCGGCGGGTTTCTTCCTGCCGCGCCTTGTCGTCTGCGATGCCCGCAAGCGCCAGATACACACGCCGGCCGTCGCGTTCCGCCGAAACCACGGCTGCAAAGCCCTGCCCCTCTGCAAATCCCAGCCCCAGCCCATCAATGCCGCTCCCAGGCGTCAACAGCGTATTCTTGTTGCGCTGGAAAATCCGGTTCCACTCAAAATCAGGCCTGGTGAAAAGCCCGTAACGTTCCGGGTACCTGTCATGGATATGCTGGGCAAGACGCACCATATCCTTGGCCGTCGTCTGGTTGCCGGGGTCTGGCAGCCCCGTCGAGTTTTTAAACGTGCTTTGACCCATGCCAAGTTCGCCTGCCCGCGCCGTCATCCGCTTGGCGAAAGCAGCATCCGACCCTGCCATGCCTTCGGCGACGATGATGCAGCCATCATTGGCGTTCTGGACGATGATCCCCGTTAGAAGATCGTTGATGCTGATCGACGATTTCAGAGCCGCAAACATTGTCGAGGTGCGGGACGGCGCGCCGCCGGTCCGCCACGCATATTCCGAGACAGGATAAACGGTCTCGGCGGTCACCTGCCCCTTGGAAAGCGCATCCATCACCACTTCCACCGTCATCAGCTTGGCGAGCGACGCCGGGGCAAAAGGCTGGTTTTCGTTTTGCGACAGAAGAACGGTGCCGGTTTCGGCATCGATCATATAGGCCTGTTCCGCCTTGGCGATGAAAGGTCCGGTCTGCGCCTGTGCGGCGACTGCGTTCAGCAATGAAAAAGCGGCCGCCGCAATGGCTGACCGATAGGAGCGATAAATGGCCTTGCGCATGAAACCGCCCAATCCTGCCTGCAGCAACCGGCTGCCAGCCGTCAACGCAACAGGCAGCCTCTTTTAATCCGTCAGCGTGCTTTGGCCTGCTGACGCTTTACATGGGCGAGTATCGATTGCTCGTTCAGCGCGCCACGATCGACGAGCACGCTGTCGAACACGCGCGCTGTCTTCGTAACACTAGCCGATTCTTCGGAGTAAGCCGCCGCATATTTGGAGGAAGGCGTGGGCACGCGTAGATAATTGCCGCCCGGTGCTGCCGGCGCACGCATGAAGTTGCCTTCCGGCCGTTCCGCGAGGAAGGGGCCGATTTCCGGCAGAATTGCAAATTGTTCGAAGCTCGGCGCGGGACCATTAACAAGCGGCATGGCCTGAAGCGCCGCATTTTTCTTGGTCCCAACGAGCGCCGTCTGCGTGGACGCGCCGTAATTGGGGTTGGAGGTCGGTGCAGGAACGAAGTTCGGCGAGGCCGAAGCAACCATCACACCCGTTGCGATCTGTCCTTCAGGTGCGACGCCCGGCGAACGCGAACCCTTCGGGATATAGGAGGCCATCAGATACGGCATATCATGACCGTCCAGGGGGGCACGGCCGGCATATTGAACACGCACATTGGCGGTACCCGTGCCCTTCATGTCCAGAAGGTCGGCAGTCTTGCTGGATACGTCGATCAGGCGACCTTCGTGGAACGGGCCACGATCATTGACGCGCACGAGAACAGAGGCGCCATTATCCATATTGGTGATGCGCGCATAGCTCGGCAGGGGAAATGTCGGATGTGCGGCAGAAAGATGTTCTTTGTCGTAAACTTCGCCGTTGGCGGTCAGACGCCCGTGGAACGCGGAGCCATACCAGGAGGCAAGGCCGACCTTGTTGTAACCGGGCTCTTCTTTCGGGAAATAACGGCGACCCTTGACGGTGTAGGCATTGCCCAGCAGCTCGCGTCCGCCACCCTTGGGTATGTTCTTGCCATCGGCAACGCGCGGGCTGGCCTTCACGCCATACTCGGATTCGGAAAAATATTCCTTGCTGCGCTTGGGTTTAGGCTTGGTCTCCGACGTGGTGGAACACGATGCGGTGGCTGCGCAAAGCACGGAAATTGCAAGCCACTTCACGCCCGACCTGGCGTTGATGCCGAGTTTATTGACCGTAGATTTCAAATCGTCTGCCCCACGCTACTATTGGCTCGGAGAACCGCACCCTCACTTGCCTCGATAATTGCCCCTGCCATCGAAGCACCAGTCGCTTAATCTTGTGCATAACGTGGCGAAAATGCGAACGACATCTGCAAATTCGATAAAATTGTAATGAACGTGGTTAATGATTTCTTTCCATTCTGCCCGCCTCTCAAAGCGGATCTTCCGTAAAACGTGTCTCCCTAAGAGAGCCAGAACGGAACAAATTAAAGGCAACCACGTTCTTTCCCCGCACAGAAACAAGCTTTCCGCCGATGTCGGCTGAGGGAGGAAACATGATAAAGCTTATTCAGACAGCAAGTCTTGCGATCGGTGTCTCACTCGTATCCTTCGCCGCGCCGATCACGGCAAGCGCCCAGGACATGGAGCTGCGGATCGGACCCGATGGTGTTCGCCCAGTCATCCGCGACCGTGACCGAGACATGGACCGCCGCGGCCCACCCCGCATGCGCGGCTGCAGCGAGCGCGAGGCCCGCGCCGCCGCCCGCGAAGCAGGTTTGCGCGATCCCGAAGTCGTCCGAGTAACACCGCGTCGCGTCGTCGTTGAAGGCTTCACCCGCCGGGGCCAGGATACGATTACATTCGCGAACGAACGCGGCTGTCCAGAAATCTGATCAGAGCACAATAGTGGAACCCGCCAAAAGGCGGGTTTCTTTTTGCCAGCGACCGATGAAAAAAGCTCACGCGGCGCGGGAAGAAGCGGCCAGACGCTATGAATAGGATTGTCGCTGATGGCAGATGGGGTGTCTGTCACGTTTAGACCCCTACCGCATTGAAATTGGCTTAGAAATTTTTCGGTGATTTCGAAATGTACCCGGTATTATACCCGGGAATAAAATTCAGTTTCTATGACGCCTTTTTCAGCCGGCCAACTGTTTGGCGAGTGTCTTGCCACTGCTTTATGTCCGCGACCGTCCACCGAACGCATCTTTCGCCTAACTGGCGTGGCCTCGGGAAGTCGCCATCGTCCATCCAGCGATAGAGCGTTGATGAACCCACCTTCACCATTGCCAGGACTTCTTTGAGGGACAGGTAGGCGTCGAGAGAGACAAGATTTTCATTGGGTGAGACAGACATAGCGGGCTCCAAACATACAAAACGTGACGGCGAGCTGCCTCGCCGCGTTGGAACTATCCGCAGGAACAATATGGGAACATATGGGGCGCTATGTCAACCCATGGGAACTAAGCTTGGAGAAAAATGAGCCACACGACGAGTATCACCGTCGCGACGGCCACTACCCTGCCCTGCGGCTTTGCCGCTTCCCTTATGTGCCTTACTCTAGGCCTCGTCATGTCGGCGTCTCCCGATCTCCGCGTGACGGAGGCGAAATGCCTTCAGGATAATTTCGACGATGATAACGCCGCCGATACCGGTAATGAAACCTCCGACACTGGCGGACTGTTCCTCCGCAATGCTCATCGCGCCGAAGATGAAGTGAAAGAACTTCATGCCAACCGGGCTGAGAAAGTAGGCGGCAGCGGCACCGACCAAGAACTTTCGAGCGCTGGGAGCCCAGCCGGTCCATTCCATCGCGACAGAGACGGCCGAGCCCGCAATACCTGCGAGCGCGATCTTACCTTCTGCCGAACCCCACCAGTCCCAAAAAGACATCAGCCTTCTTTCTTCACAGCGCGAATGACCGTGTTACCGCCCATGTAGAGGCCGGTATAGATCGTGAAAATTCCAAGGAAGGTGGCGAGGTCCAGTCCGACCTCAATCTGGATGCCGGTCCCGGTTGCCCACAGCAGCGCGTTGAGCAACGGACGGACGATAACGAACCACGCGATGCACACCAGCATGAGCCACATGCCCGCGGGCCGCCACAGCCAGCCGAACGACGTGTCCTTGTTCATTTCGGCCAGCATGAGACGGTTCGCCTCTTTCTGCTGCTCAACTTCGGCAAGGATCAATGTGGGGGCGATGGGTTCGACCTGGCTTACCGCCTCGTCCAGCGTGGACTGCGGAACGGTCGGCAGCTCGTCCACCGTGACGCCAGCCTGTTTTGCAATCGCGTCGATGACTGTGCCGCCGATTTCGCCCGCGACACCGCCCACCTGCTTCTCAAGGATAGTTTTGACCGTGGAAGCGCCTACGCGCAGCGCAGCGCCGATCAGGATAGATGCAAGCGCGCTCATGCTGACACCTCGTTGTAGGCCTGAACACGAGCATCAGCGGCGCGCTTCCTGGCAATGAAGATAACGGTTGCGACGGCACCGGCCGCCACAATGGCGACGAGGATCCAGACGGTTGTTGCGTCCGTCACGGTGGAAGGCTCGACAACGGGCGCGGCGGCTGGCGCTGACGCCGCGGTGGCGCTTGTGGTGGCCGCTTTCTTCGCCGAGCTGGCCTGCTGGGCCGATTTAGCCGCTTCTGTCTTGATCTTCCCGCTAATCTGTGAAGGGGAAAGGCCCATCGCTGCAAGCGCCATGGCAACGCCCCGCGCTTCGATATCAGCGACACGACGCCCCCAGCCCTTGCCGAAGGTTTTCCAGATCGCGAGTGACTGCATGAAGGAAAGGCGAGCGCGGCAGATTTTCTTGACCGTCTCGCTGTGATCATTGCTTCCGGCGGAAGCCAGCAGCCATTTCCGGCCGCGAGAGACGCCAGAGTTTACAGACCCGTCGTGTACAGCAAGGTCAACACCGGGGAATAGCTTGTCAGCTCCGCAGGCAAGCCAGAATTCGCTGCGGTAGAACGCGAGGGCCTGCGCCTTGGTGACGTTGCGCACCGGCGTCCGCTTGACCTTCAGCTTGTCCTGATATTCGTGCCAGCGCTTCTCGGTGATGCCATACATGGTTTTGCCGCCGGGGTCCGCGGGATGGTCGCTCCATCCACCTTCCCACTTAGCCGTGATGGCGTGGCAAATCTCGAATCGGTCAGTCATGGGTGCGCTCCAAAATCAGGGGCCGCACTCATGCGCTAGCGATGTGTTTCAATATCATGGGGGAGTTATTGCAACAATCCGCCAAATCCAGTATTTAGAGAGCAGATGCGCATGAGTGCTGTTTGATCCTGAACCGGAGACATCACTCATGACCAAGACTGTGGTTGCCTTTGGCGATCCGAAAGCGCAGAAAAAGTGGTCTGGCGCGCTCTTCATCGACATCACGAAGAAAAGCTATTTCGACAAGAAGTTCATCGGCACTTCTGACGAATATGCGATCCAGCGTCTGACCGACCTCGAGTCGGAAGCGGGCGACACGATCACCTTCGATTTGTCGGTGCAGCTCCGCAACCGCCCGACCTATGGCGACCAGCGCCTTGAGGGCAAGGAAGAAAGCCTTCGCTTCTTCTCTGACCAGATCAAAATTGACCAGATGCGTCACGGTGTTTCCGCCGGCGGCAAAATGAGCCGCAAGCGTACCGCTCACAACATGCGCCAGGTCGGCAAAAATCGCCTTTCTGACTATTGGGCGAAATTCAACGACCAGATGATCTTCATCTACATGTCCGGCGCACGCGGCATCAACGAAGACTTCATCGAAACGACGGCATGGGCAGGCCACGCCGAAAACCCGATCGAAGCGCCCGACGCCGACCATATCCTTTACGCTGGCGACGCGACGGGTAAGGGATCGCTGGACGCAACGGACATCATGTCCCGCTCGGTTATCGAGCGCGCGCAAACCAAGGCCCGCATGATGTCGGCCAAGGACCCCAAGAACGCCAACATGATGCCGATCATGATCAACGGCGAAGCGCACTACGTCTGCGTCATGAACCCGTACCAGGAGCACGACCTGCGCAACAAGGATCAGGGCGGCTGGCTCGAAATCCAGAAGGCAGCGGCGACCGCCGAAGGCCGCAACAACCCGATCTTCAAGGGCGGCCTCGGCATGATCAACAACACGGTCCTGCACAGCCATGAATGGGCAATCCGCTTCGCCGACTATGGCGCTGGCGCAGACGTCGCCGCTGGCCGTGCCCTGTTCATGGGACGTCAGGGTGGCGTGATCGCTTTCGGTTCGGCTGGCGGCTTCCGCTACACTTGGACCGAAGAAACCAAGGACCATGGCAACGAGCCCGTGGTTGCCTCTGGCGTGATCGCCGGCGTCAAGAAGACCCGCTTCAACAACCGCGACTATGGCGTGATCTCGATCGATACCGCGTCGAAAGACCCCAACGCCTGATGACCTGCCCGGGGCTCGCCCCGGGCTTTTCCAGCTTCGCCACTGCGGCCCGAATTTCAAAGGAACACGCTCATGTCGCTCATTCTGAGCAAATATGCCAAAGGGACCGAACCCCTTTCCTATCCGTCCACGGCTGGCGAAGCTGTTGCCATCCGCTTCTCGCACCAGCTCACCAACCCGCCCGCCGTCGGCGACATCCTCGAGCTGGGCTGCATTCCGTCGAATTGCCGCGTCGCCGACATCATCCTCGACATTGACGATCTCGACAGCAATGCCGCGCCGGCCATGATCGTTGACGTCGGCATCATGAGTAGCGACTTCGGCAAGGAAGACAACGCCCGCACCTGCGGCGCGGAGTTCTTCTCCGGCTCCAACGTGGCGCAGGCCGGCGGCGTCGCCCGACCGACGCTCAAGACCGCATACCGCACCACCGCATCGAACGTGGATCGCGGCATCGGCGTGAAATTCACCACGGCTGCGGCCACCTTCCAAGCCGGTGCGATCGGTCTGACCGTCATCCTAACCAGCGAGTAAGCCCCTCAAGGCTGGCTACGACAAGGGGCTGCCAAGCCCCTTTTTCTTTCAAGGAGTGGACTATGAAGACTGTCATCGAATGCACGCTGGGCGCTACGGAACAGACGATAGGCGGCATCACCTATAGCTTCGACCGCGACGCGCATGGCCGTTTCGTCAATGAGGTGAACAGCGTTCTGCATCGCTCGATCTTCCTCAACGTCCAGCACTACCGCGAGGTCCCTCTCGATCCGCCCCCACCTGATGACGAGCAGGAAATTCCCGCGTTCCTATCCGGCCAGGGCGGCAATGAAGGTGAAGGCGCTGGGTCCGAGAAAACGCCCGATTCCTCTGACGCTGACCAGACCGTCAGCGAAACGGACAAGCAGCCCGAGCAGGCACCCGCAGCCGCTCCCGCCAAAAAGGCCGCCAACAAGAGCAAGTAAGCCATGCCGAAGGCAAGTGAAGTCATGACGCGCGCAAGCGTCCTGCTGTTGGACGAAGACAATGTTCGCTGGCCGCTTTCCGAGCTTGCCGACTGCATCAACGATGCGGTCAAAGCCATCGTCCTAGCCAAGCCCTCGGCATCAGCAAAGACGGCACAGTTTTTCCTCGAGCAAGGCACCTATCAGAAGATCCCTGAAACGCTCGACAACGTCACGCCGCTCCAGCTCCTCGGCGTGAACCGAAACATTATCGACACAGTGAAGAACCTCGGCGGTAGGGCCATTCGCACCGCGGCGCGCGCCATGCTCGATTCACACGAGCCGAACTGGCACAATCCCGCCTATGTCCCTTTTGCCAAGGAAGTGCGCCAGGTCATTTTCGACGAGAATGTGCCGCTGGAGTTCTCCTGCTATCCCGGCAATGACGGCCATGGTGTCGTCGAGATCGCGATTTCGTATCTCCCCCCGAAGGTGGCGCCGACCCCGAACAAGGACGTCGAAAAGCTCGAGGCGTGGGACGTAGAGATCGGCATTCCCGAACCCTACACCGTGCCGTTGATCGATTATGTGCTGTTCAAGGCTTTCTCCAAGGATGACATCGCGGGCGATCCGACCAAGGCGATGACGCACTACCAGACCTTCGCCACCGCCCTTGGCATCAAGGTGCAGGGCGAGGCCGCCTCCAATCCGAACAGGAGGCGGTGATGCGCGACATCGACGACATGCTGCCCTACGTCCTGCCATACGTGCCGAATTGCGCCGACCTGACCGCGTACCGCTGCATCCGCGAGGCTGCGCGCGAGGTTTGCGAGAAAGCCGATATCTGGCGCGAGAAAGACACGATCGAAATCACCGATATCGATGGTGAGTGCCTGAGTACGTTCGGCGATGCCGAGATTAAGAAAATTCAGGCCGCCAAGCTCAATGGCGTCCCCCTCACCCCGCAGTCCGCGGCATGGCTCGACGAAAACCATCCGGGCTGGGACGCCGACAATGAGAACGAAGCACCGGCGCGGTTCATAACTCAGATCGCGCCTGGCAAAATCATGGTCGCGCCCCGCGCCACTGGCACCCTTTCCGTTCGTCTCGTCCTGAAACCTTCGCTGCGCGCCATGACGCTCCCCGATTTCATGCTCGAGAAGTATGCAACGGAAATCGGCAAGGGCGTGGCCGGGTTGGCGCTGATGTTGCCGAACGACGACGGCGGCCCGAATCCTGCCATGGCGACCGCTCTGCTCACAGAATTCAACCAGTTCCTTGATCGTCTGCCCATGATCGCGGCCAAAGGCCAGCAGGGCGCACGCCCGAGAACGAAAGCGAGCTTTTACTGATGCCAGCAAGCACATACGCCGCAAACGCCATCCTCAATCACTTCCTGCGCGGAGTAGCTGCTGTCTCTCCGGCGCGGCTCTATGTTTCGCTACACACCGCCGACCCGGGCAACAATGGAGCGTCGGAGGTGGCTACCGTGGCATGGCCAGCATATACGCGCCTCGACGCGGCGCTGGGAGGCGCTGTGGCGACGGGGTTCACCGCAGCAGCCGGGAAAGCGTGCACCAATGCCAAGGAATTGCTCTACCCGCCGCACAACGGGGTTAATCCGGTCATAGTGACCCATTTTGCGATATGGACTGATCCGATCGCTGGCGAAATGGTGTTTCAAGGAGGTTTGACCGCGCCGAAGACGCTCAATCCGACCGACGAATGCATCATCCATGCCAACGATCTCAACATTGCGGTGACGTGATGGACAGTCGCGGCACGACTAACGGAGCAGAGGTGAACGCCTTCACGATCAATGAAGGCAATTTCCTCGTTTCCCTACCGGGGACGGCACCGACCACAATTGCTCCTACACTCTCTCTCACCCGACGCATCGCAGCACGCTGTTCCGCTATCGCAGCGGTATCGGGTGCGAGTCTTTTGACCGCGCGCAGGCGGGCGGTTGCCGCTTCGATTGCGACTGTGACGAGTTCCGTATCCCTCGTCCGCCGCGCTGCCCCAACGGCTGCTGTAACGGTCGCCGTCAGCGCGGGCACCCGGCTCGTTCGTCGCATTACTGCATTGTCGGCGACCACTATCTCTATCAAGGGCGATGTATATTTGTCATGGCGGTATCTGCGACGCGCCACACCCAACAGGGTCATGACGGTTCAGCCGGTTCGTGCGCTCGTCGTCGCCCCCGAGCTGCGCCGCATCATAGTGCCACGGGACATCTCAGCAATGCGCCCGCCTCGATATAGGGGAGCAATGCCATGACCGATGTGATGGTGAAGAAACCGGCAGACGTGCTCGACTATGACATCGATTTCGCACGGTGGCTGCCCTCTCCGGATCGCCTGTCCGGAGCAGCAACGACGATCGCAAATTCTTCCGCTGCTGTCGATCGCACCGAGTACACCGACACCAACGCAAAGGTTTGGATATCGGGAGGCACGCTGGGCGAAACTGCCAACGTGACGGTGACCGTAACGACACAAGAAGGACGGACCAAACAGTTCGTCTTTAATCTCAAGATCAAGGAGTGCCACTGATGGCCGTTAAACTTGCCAACAACGCGGTATCGACACTTGCGGCCTCCATAACCGATGCGGCCACGGCGCTTTCTGTCCAAGTTGCTGATGCTGGAAAGTTCCCTGTGCTTGATGCTGGCGATTGGCATCCCGCAACGATTATCGACGCGGCTGGAAACATGGAAATAGTCCGAGTTACGGCGCGAGCGGCCAATGCCTTGACAATCGTTAGAGCGCAGGAGGGCACAACCGCCAAGGCGTTCGCGGCGGGCTCGCGGATCGACGTGCGTGTTACAGCGGGCGTTGTCACCAAAGCCGCCCTCGGCCTCGGAAATGCGGACAACACTTCGGACGCTATGAAACCCATCAGCGCACCACAGAAAGCGGCCTTAGACGCACGGGTTACGTGGATCGCCGCTGGTCAGCCTCTTCCCACAGAAAACATCGGGCCAATCTGGCACGAAACCTACAACTCGCTCATGACTTGGCAGTCGTTCTCGGCCAATGGTGCAGCACTCAATGGCTATGCCAGTGTTGATATCGGGAGGCCGGTTCACGACCGTGTTTTGCGAACCGGATACCTCAAAGCGAACGGCGCAGATATCCAAAAGACCGCCTATTCTGCCCTGTTCAATTGGGCGCGGCACAATGGTTTGATTGTCCCGGTCGGCTCGTGGTCCTCCGGCCCGTTCGTGTTTCAGGATAATGGCGACGGCAACTTTCGCATTCCTGACCTGCGGGGTGAATTTTTCCGATCAGCGGATGATGGGCGCGGTGTCGATAGTGGCCGCGCGCATGGTTCTTGGCAGGCGCACATGACCGCGTCGCACTCACACGGCGTGAACGACCCCGGCCACAACCACGGCGTCAACGACCCCGGGCACGTCCACGGCGGCGTACAGAATGGCCAATCAAGTACCGGACGCTCCACCGCTACAGACCAACCGCCCGCCGTTTACTCCTTCGGGAATACTTGGGGAGCGGCGACTGGTATCTGGCTTAGCGGCAGCGGGACAGGCATCAGCATTCAGGCTGCCGGCGGCGTCGAGACGCGCCCGCGTAACACTGCCTTCGTAGCTTGCATCAAGTTTTAGGATTTGCCATGACAGTCGAAACGAACATTCCAACGATCTACAATTTCGATGCCGAAACGGGGGAATTTCTGTTCCCATCGGTTGCAGACCCTGATCCTCTCGTTGAAGATCGTTTCCTTTTTCCCGTAAACTCCACACTGATCCCGCCACCGGCAGAACAGCCCGGTTTCGTGCGGCGCTTCATCGACGGGAATTGGGGCTACTCCTCTGTCAACGACACGGGCACCCCGCCCATTGAGGAACCAGTTGTGACCGTCGCAATGGTAGACGCCGAGCGAGATCTGCGGATTGCCTCTGGGTTCGGCTTCGGCGGCCAAGTCTATCAAACGCGACCGGATGACAGAGAGAATATTGCGGGCGCTGCTACTGCCGCCCTGGCCGCGATTGTGAACGGCGCGCAACCCGGTGACTATCGTTGGCACGGCGGTGACAGCGATTTCGTTTGGATTGCTGCGGATAACACAACGCACCTGCTCGATGCACAATCGACCTTCGCTATGGGGCAAGCTGCAATGGCCCACAAACAAGCTCATATCTTTGCAGCTCGCGTGTTGAAGGACATGACCCCGATCCCGGCGGACTACGCTGCGAACCCAGCCTACTGGCCGTAAGGATTTGCCATGCCGGCCATCAACATTTCAGCTTTCATCGGGGAGCGGCCACTAATTCTCCCGCGGCTTCTACCTGAAACGGCGGCGCAGGAGGCCGTAAACGCGCGCCTCGATGATGGCGGGCTAACTCCGATCCGAAAATCGCTGAAAACTGGCGAAATGGCGGATGCAGGAGCCGTCACGATCTACCGCCACAATGGCGACTGGCTATCATGGCCAGTGATTATCAATGCGGCACCCGGGCCGGTGGCGCAGGAGCGGCTTTACTATACGGGTGACGGCGCACCGAAGATGCGCATTGGAAGCGAGGTTCTCAATCTGGCTATCCCGCGACCGGCCGGCGCGTTGACTGCTGCTATTTCAGGATCTGGAACCGGGGACACCCAAAGCCGAACCTATGTTTACACATTTGTGACGGATTTCGGTGAAGAGACGGCCCCATCCCCAGCATCGGCGATCATCGATTGGAAGCCAGGACAAAACGTCACTCTTTCCGGCTTCTCTATGCCCGTCGCCGGCCGCCACATCACCAAGCAACGCATTTATCGGAGCCAGACAGGCTCGAGTGGCACTTATCTCTATTTCATTGCAGAACGGCCAGCCTCGGCAGCAAATTTCGTGGACAACATCGCCGTGGACGCGTTTCAAGAGGCCCTGCCCTCTGCTGGGTGGGATGAGCCCCCCGCTGGTCTTACCGGCCTGACAGTGATGCCAAATGGTATGATGGCCGCGTTTGTTGGCCGCAGTGTCTATTTCTGCGAGCCGTGGCGCCCACACGTCTGGCCTGAAAGGTACATCTTAAATTGCGATAGCGACGTCGTTGCGTTGGGGTCGATCGGAAGCGTGCTCGTCGTTATGACGAAAGCCAACCCCTATCTCATGACTGGCAGTCACCCCGATTCGATGCAGTCTCAAAAGCTCGAGGCGAATTTCCCATGCATTAATGCCCGGGGCGTCGTCGATCTTGGATTCGCGATTTGCTATCCAACCAACGACGGCTTGATAGCAGTCGGTGGAGACGGGTCTGTTAATCTCGTCACCCGAGAACTGTTCCGCCCCCATGACTGGCTCAAGCTATCTCCAGCAACAGCGATCGGCGCGCAATATTCCGGCGCGTATGCGATGTTCTACGACACGGAAGAAGACGGTCAACGTGAGGCGGGATGCCTGTTTGTGACCGTTGGGGCAACACCCTTTCTAATTCGATCGGCGGAAATAACCGCGGCTTGCTATTTCGATGTGGCTGGCTCGGCATTGTATTTTACTCGACCGGGCGACACCAATATATACAGGTTTGATCCGCCCGACGGCCCGCCGGAAACAATGATTTGGCGTTCCAAGGAATGGTGGCTGCCACGGCCGATGAACTTCGGGGCGGTCCTTGTAGACAAGGGTAGTCTCAGGATTACCGATGACACTGCGGCTATCCAGGCTGAGGTCCAGCGCATCGAAGCCGAAAACGCCTTAATATTTGCGTCTGGTAAGCTCGAATCCGCTTTGAACGACAGCGCTGTCAACGCCTACCCGGTCAACGGAGACGCTTTGCGTACGCTGCCTGAGTACCTGAACGTTTCTGTCGGCGTGTTCGGTGATGGCAAACTTGTCCGCGTCATCAACAAGACGGACGTAGTTGAACGGCTTCCCGCCAAGAGCATGGCGCGGGTCTGGGAAATTGCAGTCTCTTCAAACGTGCCCATCAGCCGGATTGCTGTTGCTTCTTCGGTCGACGAGTTGAGGACCTTGGCATGAATAATGAGCAGCTTGAAAAGCTCGAGGTGTTGGACGGTTCGCGCCGGGGTAATCGGGACAAGGCCGCAGTCAGACTTGAGGATGTGCGCGAGCTGCTTCAGATCGGCAGGAAACTCCGATCAAAGCAGCTCACCGCGGCTCCAACGATGGCGGATTTTAACGCCCTTCAAAAAGACCTTGAGGATATCTCCAATCGCTTGAACGGTGTCGCCACGGCGATCCAGAAACGGCTCATTCGTTGAAAGAGGTCGTTTACAGCCCTACAGACGAGATGCTTACCTGGGCGAGCGACCGCGGCGGCATCAAGTTCCGCGACGACGCCGCGGCGATCGGGCTTCGATCTGATCAGGGACTGCACGGCGTCATCGTCTTCGACAGCTTCACCACGACCGGCTGCTGGGTTTCCGTCGTTTCCGATGGCGGCCGAAAGTGGATCACGCGGGAACTCATCATCAAGGTATTCGCCTACCCATTCATCCAGCTCGGCTATCCCCGCCTCAATTCGTTCGTCTCGGTCAATAATGCCGATGCGATCCGCTTCAACGAGCATTTCGGGTTCCAGCGGGAGGGGATTTTGCGTGAGGCTGGTGAACAGGGTGAGGATTTGATCGTCTACGGCATGCTCCGGCGCGAATGCCGCTGGCTGCCGGAACGCTTCGCTGGAAAAACAGGCAAGCCCGCGCTATAAGAACTCATTGCGCATGAGTGCACTTCCCTGATCGAAGAGGCACATCCATGGGCAAAGGCAGCTCCTCCGCACCGGCTCCCGATCCGCAGATCGGCGCAGCGGCACTTAAACAGGCAGAAACGGGCGAAGCGTGGCTGAGTTTTGCCAGAGATGCATTTGCGATCTCGCAGGACCGTCAGAAAGAACTCGACGATCTCACCAACAAGGTGACGCAGCAACAGCTCGGGCTCGCCACTGATCAGGCGAAGTGGGCGCGGGAGGATCGGGACCGATACAACTCGGTCTATAAGCCGATCGAAGACGATTTCATAAAAGAGGCGACCAACTATGCGACCGAGGAGCGGCAAACCGAGGCAGCAGCCGAGGCGCGCGCCGACGTCCAGACCGCCGCGGCCAATAACCGAGCCGCAACGGAGCGTGCAAACGCCTCCATGGGCGTGACACCGGGCAGCGGGCGCTTTGCCGGGGTGCAGGCAGCATCCGATCTCGGGACGACGCTGGCGGAGGCTGGTGCGGCCAATACGTCGCGGCAGGCTGTCCGCGATAAGGGCCTTGCCCTGAAAGCGGATGTCGCCAACCTCGGCAAAGGTTTGCCGGCACAGGCCGCGGCTGGTGCCGGCGGCAGCGTCGCCGCGAGCGGTACCGCGCTAGGCGGCGCTCAGGGCACAAATAGCCAGGCATTGGCGGCATCGACGATCATGAACGCCGGTTACGGTGGAGCGATGCAGGGATACGCAGGCCAAGCCAGCACGTTGAACCAGCAGTATGGCCTGCAGCTCGAGGGCTGGAAAGCACAACAAGAGCTGAAGGCAAAGAACGCCGCTGGCATCGGCAGCTTCTTGGGCGGCGTTGGCGGACTGATCTTCTCCGATGAAGAGCTGAAGGAAAATAAGGAGGAGATTGGCGAGGGCGAAGCGCTTGATGCCCTCAACTCTATGCCGGTTGAAGAATGGGACTACAAGGAAGGTGTGGCCGATGAAGGCCGCCACGTCGGCACCTATGCGCAGGACTTCCAGCGCGCCACCGGCAAGGGGGACGGCAAGACGATCCCGGTTCAAGACGCCATTGGCATCACCATGAAGGCGGTGCAGGACCTCGATAAGAAGCTCGACGCGACGATCGACGCCATTGGCCTCGGTGGAGTTGAGCCCGCCGCGCGCAAAGCGTCGGTACCATCCGTCAAACGCAAACCCGTAAAGGAGTGATGGCATGCTGGGAATTGGACTTGGCGGATTCATGGAAGGCTTCAACAAGTCGCAGGACATGCTCCAGAAGCGCGACGAGGCGAGACGGAAACAGGTTTTGGCCGACCGTCAGAGCAAGGAATACGACCGCCTCACAGCGCAGCGCGACGCGATCGACAATATCAACGCGGACGCCAAGGCGACTTTCGATGCGCAGGTTTCGGCTGGGACACAGAAGCCGGAGAATTTCGACACGTTCTGGAGCAATTATGCTCTTCCCAAGCTGAAAAACACCTATCTCCTCAACGGTGACATCGAGAGCGCGAACAAAGTTCAGGAATGGGGCGATCAGGAAGACACGAAGAAGGGAGCGAAGCTTTTTGCTGGCGCGCTGGTTAAGGCGCAGACCGGAGACGTTGATGGTGCGCTCTCTGACGTCATGCAGGCTGGAAAACTCAAAGGTTACATCAACAATGGCTACGAAGTCCTTGGACATGAAGCAATATTGGGTCAGGACGGAGCGCAGCAGGGGTATCGTATCAAGCTCAAGACCCCCGATGGCAAGGATATCCAGCAGGATGTTCGGACGCAGGACCTTCCGAAAATCATTGCCACCTTTGGCAACCCTCAGGCCGCATGGGAGAGCCAGGTAGCGGCGCGAGCACAGGCCGATAAGGACAAAAAGGAACTCGAGACGTACGAGCAGAAAAAGAAAATTGACCGCCAATATGGTGTCGGCCCGACCAAAGATCGCGGAGCAGCTATCACCGCTCTCCGCAAGCGGTTCGATGGCGGCCTCGCTGGCGATGAGGCAAAGTTCGACGATCTGCCGCGGGAGCAGCAGGAAAAGCTCATCAACGACGAGCTTGAGCTTGTGCAAGGCCAACCGGGTCTTGGCGGCCAAGGCTCTCCAGCGCCAGCTCCAGCGGAAAAGAAAGTCCTTGTCGACACCAACATCGGCAAGCCGGTATCATCCGGTGGAAAGCCGGTCGCTGCCGAGAAACCGCAGACTACGGCAGCTCCTGCGGCGACGTCCGCCCCATCAGCTGAGAAGCGCATCCCCGGGGTGCCGGAACGCGCCCAGGCGGGCGTTCGTCGTCGGATGGAGGATCTGCAACGCGCGGCAGCTCAAGCCGAAGCACCTGGCATCACTGCGCGGGAATCGGCCGCAGCTCCCGCTGACGTCATCGCGCAAGCCGACGAGGCTATCCGGAGCGGCGCTAAGATTTACGACGTTGCCATGGGATTACAGGAAGCCGGCGTTCCTGAATCGGAATGGCCCGCCTCATTGAAGCAGGCCATTGCCAAACAGCGCGGTGTCGTCGGACTTGGTGACTGACGCCTATCGATAGACCGGATCGGCCAGCCTTTCGCGCAGCGCCGATCCGAGAGCCCTATTCCCGATCAACACACCATCCTCCCGCTTCGCGGCGTTGTTCGTGCGCGTCTTGATTGAGCGCTTGAGCGTTTCGGCCTTGATCGGGAACCCGGCATGCACCTTTACGGCATTGAATGCCTTGATGCCGTCCAGCGCCTCGCTCGCGGCCTCCTTATCGCCCGCCATTGTCGCCATGGCCCATTTGTTTATGAGCCTCTGTCGCTTCTGCTTTACCCGGGTTTCGGCGTTCTTCAGCGCGCTGTTGCGGTCCCATGTCTCAGAGATTTTCGCCGGGGTGAAGCCCATGGCCTGCGCGACGATGTCCGTTGCGTCGATCTGATCCGCTGGCAGGATTTGATCCTTGCCGATCGTCGCAAGCCCATCCTGCGAGTAGCGGTAGGCTTTCATCAGGTCTCGCACCGCCTTAGGCGCCATCATTTCGACGCCGCGGGCGATATCGCCGTCGTCCGTCATCACCTTGAAGCCGGTGTAAAGTTGCTCGCCAAGGCTGACGGTCGCGCCGAGGCTCTGCGAGAGCCAGTATTGGAACTCGGCCTTGCCCTGCAACTCGCGCGTCGGCGACCGGAACCACAAGTCCGGCATACCGATACGAGACGACAGGTCGATACCGAGATAGTGACCGGGCACGCCGTTGAGAACAACGCCGCCCAGCTGGGGCCCGAGGATGTCCACCACGTCCGCCTTGAACTGATCTTCGAACGCCATGGGGTCATCATCATCACCGAACAGTGCGCCGGCGATCATCATGGCCACGCTGAACCCCATCGTGCCGGTGACACCCGCCATAGCGGCCATCATGCCCATGACGCCTGCGAGCTGGTAGCGCGCCTCGCGGCGAGCCTGCGGCGTCTCGCCCTTGAAGGACTGATGGATGTCCCTGATGACGCGATACAGCATGTTGATGTTGTGCTGGCGGAAGACGAGAGCGACTTTTGCAAAGTCGTTCTGCAACACCGCAGGCCGCGAGCTGTTGGAATAGTCGAAATGCGTCTTCCACGTCAGGTCGTGGGCCGTGTCGATCGCTTCCGACATGTTCTGCCCTGCCTCGCGGGCCATGCGGTAGGCCGCGAGTGCCGTTACTTCGCGGTTCCAGACCTCGGCGCGGTGGAACGCCCACGAAATCTTTTCCATGACCTTGGCGCGCAGGGGCGTGTATTCCACGCCCGTCTCTCCGACGCCAGCCAGATCGTGGCTCTGCGTCCGGTCGATCAGGCCGGATTCGTAGAACGCTTCCATTGCTCGCTGTTCATCGCTGGTGAGCCGGTCACTGATGACGGAGCCCTTACCCGCTACGGAATCGGCAGAAGCCTTACCGAGTGCTACAGCTGCCTGCTTGAACCCGCCGAACTTGGCCGCCAGGACTGGTAGGCCCAGCATGACAGTTTGCGTCATATTCACCAATGCTGCACCGGGCGACGCAGCCAGGTACCAGACGAAGGCGGTGCTGGTCATGGTCTGCGCCACCTTGCTGCCGGTCGGGTTCATCACCCAGCCGTGCCGCTTGGAAAGCTCATTCGCCAGCGTCATGGCCTTGGTCTGATCATCCGCTTCCTTCGCCTGATCCACGGTCTTGTTCACCAGCTCCTGCAGCTCAAGGCCGTATTTCAGGCGGGCCATCTGGTGAGCGGCATGGAACATATGCGACGAGAAGACACGCAGCGCGTCCTTGCTGTAACCCGCTGTGCCTTTTCGGTGGATGAACCGCTTGCGGGTAGACAGGTCCGGCATCGACTCGAGGTAACGCTGCCATATCTGATCCATCACGTCGCCACCGATATTGGCGCCGCCTAGGATTTCCTCGATTTCTGCAACGATACGCGGGTCCATGGCCTTTCGCATGTCGCTGCCGGCCTCCATCACGCCCACCTCGATCTTGCCAGCCGGGTATTCGTCCCGTATCTCACGTGCCATGCGATCACGCTCGGCAACGGTCTCATGCTTCGAGAAACTGAGAACGGCTCCGTCAACGTCACGCACCGTCACGAAATAGCGGCCGAAACGACCTAGCGGGAAATATGGTGGCTGCACCCGGCTTGCTTCGAAGGCGACGCGCATCCGCGTCAACCTCGCTTTGGCCGCCCAACGCGATTTCGTGGTCTCGGCCTTGTATGCGCTGGTGGCGTCTTCTTCGGCGTTCTTCTTGTCGAGGCCGGTCAGTCCGACGTCCTTGATGCGCTGCATGGTCCGCTTATACCGGTCCTCGGCGTTTTGCTGCGCGATTTCCTGCGCCTTCCGGACGTTGTCGAGCAGGATATCGTCGAGCTGCTCGGCCTGCTCGCGATAGGCGTCACGGACGTTTTGGAAAAGCTCCCTGCCCTTCGGTGGCAACGCCATGTACCGTTTCCGGAGATGGTCATAGCCTGCCTTCGCGCGGCTCTCTTCATCGACTTGAGAAGGGTCGATCCCCGCCAGCGTGGCGTCGTGCATCAGGTCGGCTAGGACCTGCGCCTTTGCTTTGTCCTTACCGGCAAAGCCCAACCGGGTGTATTTGAGCCACTCCTGCGCCACCGCGTCAGCCTCGGCGTGCTTGGTGCCCCTGAAAGCGTCCATAAGCCGCTTGACGCGCAGATAGTCACCCACCGCGGTCATGTTCGACCGGGCCAGTTCGCTGAAATAGTTCAACGGAATAGTTTTCAGGAGGGCGGGCTGTAAGTCGGTTAGCTTGCCGCTCAGTTCCTCGACGATGCGGGACTGTGTTACTCGCTCGAAGCGTCGGGGCTCGCGCTCGGCCCGGCGCTCTTTTCCCTGATAATTTGGCGAGCCTGCTTCAGATAGCCCTGCCGGTCCGGATCGCGGGCGGGCCACTGGCTCACCGATGCGTGCCAGTCCTTCCACTTCTGCAACGTGTCGAACGTCGCGGGCGGGTCGCCGTGAAATCCCCTGATCGGTGCTGCCTGCTGTGCCATCGCTGATCTGTCCCTTGAGCGCGACCGCCAATTTATCGAGCTTGGCCTCCAAGCCCTCGATGGCGGAAGTATCATACTGTGTGTTGGTGGAAATGTCGATAATCCCGGCCTTTTCGGCCAGAAGCGCCGGGGCGCTGCTATAGGCGGCGTTGCCCGTCTCCACATCGACGGCACCTTGCGCGACCAAAGGCCTGATGAAGGCGTCGACCTGCTCGAGCGCGGCTGCCATGGCGCTGCGCCATGTCGCGACGGTCGCGTTCGGATCGGATGCAGGCCTTGCGATCGCTTCTGCCTCTGGCGTGAGGGCTGCCCTCATCTGCATACCGTTGTTGCCAAAGGCCCATACCGAGTGAAGTCCAGGCATTGCGAGCATGGAGATGTCGGCGACGCTCAGATGCGTGTTGCTCGGGTGATTGTGGAACACCACCATGCGGCGGTCGGGGTTCATCAAAGCGCCGTGCAGCTTGTTGTTGATCCCCGTGGCGTCCTTCTTCTTCGCGGTACCGAATTCGACGACGCTGCCGTCGTCATCCACGGCCATGAGGTATTCGTGGCCGTTCTTGCCGAAACGGGCGATGGTATCCTTCGCCCACTGGAAGATGGCAGTGCTTGCCGGTGCGGCCGGGATGCCGACGGTCTGCAGGTCGTTCGAAAGAGCGACCACGACCGGGTCGGGCCGCTTGTTGGCGATCGGCGCGTCCACCTCGCCCGCTTCGACCTTAACCGCTGGTTTCGCGGCTTTCGGCTGGGGCTTGAGCGCGTCCAGCAGCCGGCGGTGCCGCGCCGAGGTGTCCGCCAGCTCCTGCGCGCCTTCCCATACGCCTATCTGCTTCTGCAGGGCGGGTATCTGCCCCTTGATCTCCCTGATCCGCTCCTTGTCTATTGCAGGCTGGTTAGCCAGGCGCTTCACCGTATTGGCGATGCGCTGCGCAAGGCCTGCGGCATCGACGTCAGACGCATCATCGACCGGAACATAATGTTCGCGGCTGCCCTCAATCGTCACATTGAACGCCCTGCCATAGCCCTGCGGATCAATCCCGATCTTAAAGCCAGCATATTCGCCGATCTGGCCGACACCTTCTTTGTCGATCAGCTCCTTGCGCATCGCGGCAACGATGGCAGCACCGAAATCCTTGCGCTTGTCGAACGCCTCGCCGTTAATGGTACCGGAAAACTCCTCCGGCGCATTCCGCGCCATCTCCGCATCGGCTTCCACCGCCGGCAGAGCGCGCTGGAGGCTTTCTGTTTCGGCCTCGAGCGACCTGATTTTGCCCTTGATGCGGTGCTGCTCTCTGTCATGTTCGACGGACTGGCCCTCGAGCTGGCGGAGTTTTCGGCGCGTGTCCATCTCCTCAAGGATCAGCGGGTTGCCCGACGCCGCCGCCTTCATCTCGGCCGCATTGGCGGCTTCACCGGCAATGTCCTCGATCTCGCGGGTTTTCATATCGCCCTTGCGCATCTGCTGGATGAAGCGAGCCTTGGCCTCGATCGTCTGCCACTGGCGCGCGTCGAGCGTGTTCTTTGTGGCATAACGGAGGATTTCGATCTCAAAACCCTCTGGATCAGCGGCATACAGTTCATTGCCCTGTCTGATACCACGCCCGTCGCGCTGCTCGAGGTCGGACGGCCGCCACGGCGCGTCAAGGTGATGGAGCGCAACGAGGCGGTTCTGAACGTTGGTACCGGCACCCATTTTGGCAGTCGAGCCGAACAGGAAGCGGACGCGGCCGGAACGGACCTTGCCAAACAGCTCCTCTTTCTGCGCCTCGGTGTTGGCGTCATGGATGAACGCGATCTCGTTTTCCGGAATGCCTCGGTCAATGAGTTTCTGTTTCAGGTCATCATAGACGGAGAACGTGCTTTCCGGTGCCAGCAGTTCGTCGGGCGAAAGCTTGTCCAGCGCCTCGATCGCTGCCTCATCGCCGTTATCGGCCTTTTCCATAAGATCACGAAGGCGAGCAGCTTCAGCCGCCTGTGCCTTCTTCGGGGTGGACAGATCGATGAACACGAGCTGGGTGCCCCGCTGATCCGAGGACGCTTTGTAGATCCGCGTCATCTCGTTCGCGGCCCTGTGCACCTTGGATTTGGAGTGATCGGGATAGCTCGGATCGATCAGGCGCATGTCGAGCGCAGCCTTACGCGCGTCCGACATGACCTTGAGCATGTTATCCTTGCCCTTTTCTGCCTTCTTGGGCAGGTTCTCGGCACGCCATA
The DNA here is from genome assembly GCF_007680755.1 of Agrobacterium sp. DE0009. NCBI lineage: Bacteria > Pseudomonadati > Pseudomonadota > Alphaproteobacteria > Hyphomicrobiales > Rhizobiaceae > Agrobacterium > Agrobacterium sp. DE0009. Next base: position 449,134 of record NZ_VEIU01000001.1, on the reverse strand, counting down.
CAAGCGAGCCCTGCGGGAATACGAGATTGCCCGCCTCGTCGGCCTGTCCCTCGCCGATGAATGCCGCCTGATCCGGAGAGCGCTCAACGACGACATTGGTGGGCTTGCCGCCTTTGACCTTCGGGAGCGGGAATTTCTTGCCCTGCGCTGCGAGCTGAGCCTTGATGTCGTCATTGGTGATGACGTCGGCAAAGCTACGGTACCGTTGCATAAGTTCGGGCACGTTGACGAACTTCGCGAACCGGCTGTTGAGCTTGTACTGACCTGATGGCGACAGTTCCCAATCCGTCACGACCTCGCCGAACACGCGGGCCCAGGCATCAAAGTGGGACACACCCATGGCCCTCAGCGCCTTCTCGTCGAGATAGCGCTGGACGGTGAACATTTCCGCCATAGTGTTGGAGAGTGGCGTGCCGGTGAGGAATACCAGGTTGTTGCCGCCGGTCTTTTCAAGGACGAAACGTGACTTCATGTAGAGGTCGGCTGCCTTGGCACTTCCGGCCATGTTGCCGAGGCCTGCCACGCGCTGCATCGAGGTCGAATAGGCAAGGTTCTTGAACTCGTGCGCCTCGTCGACATAGAGCGCGTCTACGCCCAGCTCGTCGAACGTGAGCCCGTCATCCTTGCGTCCGGAATCGAGCAGGCGTTCCATCTTGGCCTTGAGATTGTCGCGCCATTTCGTGAGCTGCGCGACGTTCCGGCTCTTTTGCCCGGTTTCGCGACGCACCTCCGCCAGCGATTCCTCAAGATCGTCCATCTGCTGCTGGATGAACTTCGCCTCATAGTTCGGATCAATGCCGATACGGCCGAAAGAGGAATGCGCGACAATCACCGCGTCCCAATCACCGGTGGCGATGCGGGCAAAGAGGCGCTTGCGGCGATCCTTCTCGAAATCCTGTTTCGTCGCTGCCAGCACCTTGGCGCCGGGGTAGAGCCGCACGAAATCAGCGGCCCACTGACCAACGAGATGGTTCGGAACGACAAGCATGGGCTTGCGCGCTTGCCCGGTGCGCCGCTTCTCCATAACCGATGCAATGGCGGCGAAGGTCTTGCCCGCGCCAACGGTATGATCGGCAAGAGCGGTACCGCTCTGCAACGTGCGCCAGATAAAGTTTTTCTGGCTCGGGCGAAGCTCGATGATGTCATCGCCTACCTTGCCCGGGAGAGTAAGGTGCGACCCGTCAAACTGCTGGATCACGTCGGTATTGAACGTGTTGTTATAGAGCCTCGCCAGCTCGTCGCGGCGCTTGTCATCCTGCCAGAGCCACTTGCGCCACTCCGATTTGACGCGTTCAACCTTCTCATTCGCCGCATCCGTTGCCGCCTGATTGACCACGGATTTGCCATCGGTGGTGCGGTCATGGATGGTGATGGTCTGACCATTAAGCGCGGCACTCAATACGGTGTCCACGCCTGCCCTGTCGGTTCCCCACTGCACCTGCGCCGCCGGCGTGACCTGCGGGACGGTGATGGCCCATTTCGCATTGGCAGCGGAATAGAACGCCCGCGGCTTTACCGCACCCTGACCGATGTGGCTGACAAAGTCCTCGACGTGGTTTGCCGGCAGCCATGGCGCACCTGGCTTCACATCGATGTCGATCGCTTCAATGTCGGCCGGGATGACGTCGCGCAGCGCGTTGACGTTGCGCCGAAACTCTGTGTCATGCTCGGCGGCGCGCTCTGCCTCGGCCAACTTCTGTTTGACGTTGCCGGAGAGATACTGATCGGCGGTCTCATACGCCCCTGTCGGCGTCTTGAACACCAGCTGGCCCAACTCATCGACGATCGCGTCCACCGGCTTGCCGTAGAGCTGCGACATGGCCTCGAGGTTGATGCGGCCATAGTCGTTCAGAACCGTGGCAAGCGCGTCCTTGGCGCTGGAGGCGCTGGTCGGGCGGCGATATGGCTGCTGGGTACGACGGGAGAATATTGCGGCCTTCTCAGCCGTTGCCGCACGGGCCTTCTCGCCCGTTTTCTTCGCCATGGCGGCACTCAGGCCCTTATCGAACGACTGCTCGAGCGCGCTGATCTGCGGCCATGTCGGATCGTCACGGAACAGGCGCTTGTTTGCGTCGGAATTGATGGGACCGTGAGACTTTACAAAGCCATCGTAGAGATTGTTCAACCGGTTTCGGAGGTTTTCAATCTGCTGATCGCTTGCCGTTTCGCTGATCTGTGCGCGCCGCAGCTTAGCAAAGGCATCACGGACACGGATCATGCCAGAGACGCGCTCCTTGGCCGTTTCGTTCGGGAACGCAACCGCCTGCGAGGTGGGCTGGCCGATATGGTCCGCGGTACGCAGATGGATTGAGCCATCCGGGGCGGCGAACATGGTGCCAACCTGTACATCATGGACGGTTTCCGGCAAGGTGACAGTTTCTGTCGCCCTCACCGGGCCCGTATCGCCCATGATGTCCTGCGGCAGCTTCTCGATCGCCTTCGCCAATTCCGCCGGCGTGTCCTGTCCGCCTCGAGCGATCAAGGCCGGCTCGTTCGGTCCATACATAGAACCATAGCCACCGAAATCACCCAGCATCATGTCCGGATTGTTCGCGAAATACTTGTTGAGCGGCACCACGTTGCCGTCTTTGCCGCGATAGTCCACGACCTCGAGCCAATCGTTCGACTTCGGCGCGGTGCCGTTTTCGCGGCGCTGCAAGATGACGATGTCGGTCGTGACCTCGGTACCGGCGTTTTTGAGGAACGCATTGTTCGGCAATCGGATCGCGCCGATGAAATCGGCCTTCTGCTGGATCATGTTGCGCGCCGCGGCGGACTGGCCGTCGAGGAAGCGATTGGTAACGACCATCGCCAGCACGCCGCCCGGGCGCAGCGTCTCAATGGCCTTGGCGAAGAAGAAGTTATGGATGGATAGCTTGTTGAGGTGCGTCCGCTCCCGGTCGTAGAGCTTTTCCGAACCGAACGGCGGATTGCCAATCGCCAGATCGAAGTAGGAATCGGGCACGGTCAGCTTCTCGAAGCCGATCGGAGCCTGAATATTGGCGTTGGGGTAAAGGTTCTTGGCAATCGTGCCGGTGATGCGATCCAATTCAACACCGGTGACACGAGACGCAACGCGCAAATCGCCTGGCATCAGGCCAAGGAAGTTTCCCGCTCCAACGGAAGGCTCGAGTATCTGGCCGCCCTTAAAGCCGAGACGCTGCGCAATCGCCCAAGCCGCATCGACGATCTCCGGCGAGGTGTAATGAGCGTTGCGTGTCGAGGATTCGGCAGCGCTATATTCTTCTTTGGTCAGCAGTTCCTTGAGCTGCGCGGCTTCTTTCTCCCAGCCCTTCGTCACGCTGCCGTCTTCACGGGGGAACGCGGCGCGAAGGCCACCCCAGCCCACCCACTTGGCGAGAACCGCCTGTTCGTCGCGCGTGGCAGGCCTGTTCTCCTGCTCGAGCTGCTTCACGACTTCGATTGCGGCCACGTTGGAGCGGAACTTGGCCTTCTGGCCGCCCTCGCCCAAGCCGTCGGCATCGGTAATGATGTAATCTACTGGCCGTTGCTGCGCAGGCACCGCAGCGGATTGGACTTTTTCGCCGGCCGGTGCTACATTGTTTTTGCCGGTCCTTTGGCCCCATCCGGCATCCAAAGGTTTCTGAGAGGCGGTGCCTGGACTAGCGCCTCTACCGGCAAATTCCCCTCCCCACAGTTCGCTGAGCGTCGCATCGCTCTTTGTCGCGCGCTTGTTCCCTGCCTCGAATGCGGTCAGGAGCCAAGTCTTGGCAACGCCGTCAAAATCGAGACGAACGCCGGCCTGCCCCTTTCCGTCACGAAGCTGGATACGCCGAGGCGTCGACAAGTCCTCGTCGACATGCAGCCCGTTTATGAAACCTTGCAGGTCATTCAGCGCTTCGGGATGCCAAGCGATCAGTTTCGCCAAGCCCGCGCCGTTGTGCTGGTTCGTACCGGGCTTACCCCACACCAGATCAATCGGGCCAACTTCGGGATGAGAAAGGGCCGCGATCGCGTCGCCGGACTGACGGCGCTCAAGCTCGAGCGCGGCCTCGCGCCACTTGCCCTCATAGCCGCGGAGGATCGGCCCGAACGGGCCTTCTTCTACCTGATCTCGACGGTTCTCTGTCCGCTGCGCGCCGCGCTCATCAGATCCTGCGACGTCTGGCTCGGTGCCCCGGTCTGCTGGCTGCCTTCCGGTGGCAGCAAGAGATAGTTTTCCCTGACCATCTGCCACGCCTCGTCCGGCTGGAACCCGCTCTGCTCGAGCTGGTCGGCTTCCAGATACGTCTGCTCCGCTGCTGTCTTCAACGCCTCGTCCAGCGTCCCGGCCGCTTTCAGCTCCCTGTACCGGTTCGGAAGAAACTCCTTCCAGTGCTGGCGCCCCAGCTCGATCCAGTTGTTCAGGTTCATTGGTCGCTCCGGTGAAGTTGTTGACGTCGGCCGCTTCGACCTCTGCCGCGCTCGACATGCCGTCGAATGCCGTGGCGCGAGGATCGTACTTCACCCCCATATACCACGATTTGAGGTAAGGGCGCGCCCCTTCGCCAAGGTCCGCCAGCATTGCCGAAGCATATGCAGCGAAGGTGCGCGCGCCTTTCTCGATGTGATAGCCGGCAAGAGTGATACCGGCCTGCAGCAGCTCGGGATCGATGCCGCTGTTCAGCGTATTGCCCGAAAGCTTCTTCCGAAGCAACTCACGGGCTTTCGCCGCAGCGTCATCGGTGAAAATGGTGTTGGCGCTGACAGCAGGCTTGGCCTTGGATGCCTCAGACTTCCGTTTCCCCTGCGCATGTTGTGGCTCGGCCTTGGCCTTAGCTGGTGCTGGTGCCGTTTCCTGTTGTCTCGCCGCGCGGGCTTCTGCATCGCGCTTCATGTCCTCGAGCGAAACGGTAAATTCCTTGCGGATGGCCTCCGCCAGCTCCTTGCCACGAAGCACGATGCGCTTGTTGCCGTCATCCTTCTCGAGCGTGACGGTTACTGTCGGTCCCTTGCGGGTCTCGATCATATACCGATTGCCACCCGCACCGCCCTCACCCCAGCGCTGCTGGATCAGATCGAGCAGCTGCTTGTTGCTGACGTTGGCCTTGACGGCGTCGGCGATGGGTGTGTCGCCGCCATTCACTTGGGCAATGCGGCCAAGCGCATCAGAAATGGCGTCGGCGTCGCTGCCCCAAACATCAGTCCAAGGATGCTCGCTCGGGTCAGGCTCGGTGCCCTTCCCGCTCTGTACAGCTGGCGTGGTGCGGCTGCGCTCCAAAATCTCGAAGCGCTTACCCCGCTGCACGACTTCATGGGTTTTGCCCATGTCATTCTTGGCGATGTAGCCGTCTGCCTTGTCTTGCGACGCAAACCATTTCGGCGCGAAGGGTTCGGCAGTCTTTCCGGATTTCAGCCAGGTCTTGAAGTCGCCGAGCGTGGTCTGGCTGATATCGCCCAGGCCCTTCCAGTCTGCGGTATAGTTTTCGAGATAGGCGGCTCGGGCCTGCGCCTCGTTGTCGAACCCCGCCATGACCTTGTGTTCATCAAAACGACCGCGGGCCGGGTCCTTCTGATCAACAACGAAGATGGGCGAGGAATCGTCGAGCGTCTCGGTACCGGGTCGCACGAACACATCGATATGATCCTTGTCACGGCCAACGGTGCCGCGGATGTAGCCGTAATGGCTCTTCATATCGACCGCCCAAGCCTTGCCCGACGAGAAGACGCCCTTGCGCTGCGAGCCTGCCGGGTTCTCGATCGAGATATCGAGGCCGCCCAGCTTCAACCGGCCCACCTTGTAGTTTCCTGCCTCCTTCTGCGCTGCCGTGGGTTCGGGCAGATCATTCGTCGGGGACGTGGCGGCCTCGTTGGCTGCCGCCTCCGTCGTCGTCACATCCTCACCGGCCAGCGTAGCAACATCGTCCACCGCTGCGCGCTGCGCGTCGCGCACATCCAGCAGCTTCTTCTTGATGCCAGGCGTCATGTTCTGCCAAGCCATGCGCTCGGAGCGTTTCACACCGGCCTGCTCGAGAACGCGCTTTCGGTCCTGTGCCGTCAGATCGACGTCCCACCACGACGCACCGTCGTCGGCAGGCTGCACCAGCGGTTCACCCGCCTCCTTGGCCAATGCCGCCTGTCGCTGTTTCAGAAGCCGGTCATTGACGGCATGCATCTTGACCGGAAGCTTGGACTTGGCCTCCTTAGCCGCACGCTCGGCGCGGTACCGGTAATCATCGGCCATAGACGCCAGATCGGCGATCTTGATGCCGAAGGCATCGGCAAGGCGCTTTCGCTCTGCCGGCAAGACATTGTCGATATCGACCTGAGACGTGCCCCCCAGCCGCTTGGCCATGATCTGCTCGCGTGCAAGGTCATAGAGGGCGGCATGGTTTTCGTCTGGCAACACCACGGTCTTATCGCCGATCTTTCGGCTGTTAGGGCCAGCATCGCCTATTTCGCGCTCAACCGGGGGATTGCGCTCGAGGTCCTGCGCCTCGACCTGCGCGATGGTGAGGCTGCTGACCTTCAGAGCTGTCGTTGGCACCTGAAACGGATTGCCCTTGTCGTCAACAACAAGCGCCTCATTGCCATCGGCCTCATACCGCTCGATGCGAGCCGGGAACCTACCCACTTCGGGGCTATCGACGATGACGCGATGACCCGGCTGTGGCCTCGTCGGCCGCTTGTCGGTCGCTGCCATATCTTCGCTACGCGGTGGCATCTCGGAGGTTGTTTCGCTCGACATCGGCGCAAGCGGCTCGAGCGCGGGATCTGCGGACAGCTCAGGCATGCCGTCGTCAGCCTTTTCGGGGAAACGGTAGTCCCCGACGGGCGGCGCAATCTCGGTTATATTCGCGAGCGGCACCTGAAACATTTCGCCGCTGCTGGAATCGACGATAACGGCTTCATCGCCCTCATATCCCTCAACCGTCCCCATGAACGGCTCGATGCCTTCCGCCTCGACACGCACTGTGGACTTGGCGGCAGGCCGGCCATCGACTGGTGCGCCAGCGTTCGCCGCCTCGGCTCGTTCGGTACCGCGTTGCTGGCCGTGATCAGCAGCTCGGCGCAGCGGTCCGCGGTTGTCAGGTTCTGGTGCGGGCTCGGTTGGCGTCGGTGCAGCGTCGGCATGACCGCCTGCAGGACGGGCCAAGCCGCCAGCACCGCCCATGCCGCCGCCCATGGCGCCACCGGCTGCAATACCAGAAGCCACGGATTCGCCGAGACCTTCGGTCAGCTCCTGATCCGGGTTGACGCGGCGCATGGCTGCGTTCTCGGCGATGGTCTGGCCTGCGCTCTGTGGCGCTTCTTCAAACAGACCTTCGGCCACAGCGCCACGCGCTGCGCCAGTGGCAACGCGACGAGCGACACCCCCCTCAACACCCTCGGCGATGATCTTCGCCAACGCGCGATCGCCCATACCGCCGAACGCGCCGGTTACGACGCCGGCGGTGATGAGCGCCTGTGTCTGCGCGTCACTGCTGACAGCATCGATAGCCTGTTGCTCCGACATGCCGCTCTCGACGAGCTGCTTCACCGCATCGGATTGCACGAGCTGGTCACGCGGTAGTTCGGCAATCTTCTGCCGCACTGAGTTCGCTGCGTCAGCGCCACCCAGCAAGCCTTCGGTTATGCCGCCTGCCAGAGTGGCCGTCTTCGCCGCGGTTGCGGCGGCCACCTCCCTCGATGCGCCACCTGCCAGCGTGGTGACGAACGCTCCACGGGCAATAATGCCGGATGGCAGCATGCTAGCGACGGTGGATGGGCCGCTCTCGGCGATGACGCCGAGATAGCTACGCGGATCAGCCCATGCCGGACCCAGCGTCTTGTTCTCCTCGTCCCACCATTTCTTGTCGCGCGCTGCCTCACCTTCGGGTGAAAGCGTGGCGTTCTCGCGGTCAATGCTCTCCTGCCGCTTCTCCGCAACCGTGGTGCCGCTACCCATCCAACGGTCAATGCCGTCGAGGGCGTCGTTGATGTACGATCCACCCGGGATTTTGTTCAGCAGCAGATTACCAAGATTGTCGAGCGACTGGCTGGTGTTTGCCGCTCCAGCACCCCAACGGCGCACCAAGTCGCCGGCGGTGCCAGATGAACGGTTTTCCGCGTCCCATTGCTGCTGCCATGTGGCGAGCTGGCTTTCTGGAACCTCCTGATATCGCCCTGGGCTTTTAGCCTCGAGGCCTGCCAACTGTCCGGCGACCGCCTCATTGTTCGCGTTCACCTCTCCGGTGATGCGCTGACGCTCCGCCTCGGCCGCGGCCTGCGTTTCTGCCGCGCGCTTGGCCTCGGCCGCATTCGCTGCGTCCTGCTCGAGCGGGTTCACCGTGCCGGAATACATGCCGAACGGATCATTTGCCTTAAAGTTCTCGTCCGCCACGATGCCCTTGGATTTGGCAGGCTGGCCCGGGTTCGCTGCGACATCCTGGAACCATGCCGGGGCTTTGCTGAGATTGCGGTTGGTCCTGTCGTGCATGAACCACGGCGTGCCCTTGCCGGTCTGATCCTTCATATCGACATGCAGCATGTCGGGGCTGCTGGTATAGGTGATGAACCGACGCGCACCACGCGCATAAAGCTCCCTGACGAGCTGGCCGCGCTCGGCCTCGCTCATGCCTTTCATGGAGATATCGGAAGCCGTCCCCGTGGAATGCTCGCCCGGTCCACCAGCCTTGGCGGCCTCGACGCGATGCGACGGTGAGCGATAGCCTGAATTGATCGTGAAATCGCGACCCATCGCCTTCGACGTCTCGGAAAGGATCGAGGCGAACTGTGGAGCGATCTTGTCCTGACCGGCATGAACGAAGTTCAACTTGCCGCCGGTGCCAAGCGGCGCGTCTTCCGGCTCGCGGACGAGACGGGCAAGCCCCTTACCGTTCGGATTAGGAACCTTTGTGCCCTTCCCTTCATCGCCCTGGAGAAGATCGCGGAACTGGCCTTTGGGTCCGTAGAGGCCCAGATCATCCTTTTCGGCGACGAATGCCGTAGCGTCGGGAGCAGCGACCTTCTTCTCGCCCTTCGAATTGTAATAGATATGCTGACCGATGCGCGTCGTTTCAGGCATCGCGCCGGCCCAACTCGGGTTAACTGACGTTGCGTGATAGTGGTCAGCGCCTCCGGTCGGGTCGGGCCCGTCGCTGGTCAGCACATTGCGAAGGATGCCCTCGGCACGAGCGCGCATGGCAGGATCGCGCATCGCCTCAACGGTTTTTGCGCCGGGTGAGGAGTAGCCGGTGAACTGATCCGGCTCGCGCACGACGTCGCCGATGGACTTGCCGCGGATGTTCGAACGATTGCGGATTACATGAGCCACGCCGGCCATGCCATCATCGCCCTCGCCTGCGGCCTCGGCAATGACGGTGTTTACTGTGTCGTCCCAATCGCGCTGAGACATGCCTGCTGGCAATGAGCTGGATGTATCGGTCGTTGGGGAAAGCCCCGGCGCTTCGCCGCCATAGAGGTTGAGGGGGTCATTCCACTCGGAATTGTCGCCGAGACCGATAACGATGGGCATGCGTGGGCTCCTAATCGAGAGCCGCACTCATGCGCGGGCGTGATGTTCTGTTTATAGTTTGATCCGAATCGGATTGGAAGGCGATTTGGGGGGGGCAGGAATGGCCGAAACGAATATATCTCGCAAAGCTCAAGGAGCGGGAAAGAAGTTGCTCGGCTTCGGCCTGTTGACGATCTTATGGCTTGCCGCCTCTGGATACCTGGTCTGGCATAGCAAGGCTTCTATGACTGGATCAGAATGCCTAAGCTCAATACCGTGTCTTGATCCAAATGAATGGGGTGATTTGCTCGCAGGCTTATTTGCGCCGATCGCGTTCCTCTGGCTGGTCGCCACGGTTTGGATTCAGTCTGACGAACTGCGACTACAGCGTGAAGAGCTCGCCCTTACACGCCTTGAAATGGAACACACCAGAGAGGTTTTGAAGGAGCAGGCCGAAGAATCGCGGAAGCAAGCGGAGTTCGTCGGGACACAAACCGACATTCTAAAGCGAAGTCAGATCGACGAGCAGCTGCGCGCGTTTCTGTCAGTCTTTCAGCATTGGGTACTTCACAACTTCAACAAGATGGCGACGGTTGAACAATATCAGGGCCTAGTCCGCACAGACCAAGGCTATCTCACCAGCAGAACACCGGTAGATCCGGTAGGATTTTTCATCGAGGTCTGCGGAAGAATAGATGACGCTCTTGAGGACAAAGAAAATTCCCCAGATAAAAAAATCTGGGGCCTCTTTGCCGAGCAAACCAACCATCAGCGACAACATCTGCCTTCTTACCTGCAGAAAGTTGCATCCTACCAGGGCAGCGTAAGCCCCGCACTCGAGATGGTCATCTCTACAACCAATGTGAGAGTTTTAGGGGACCGCCTGTTTGAAGTAATGAATGCGTAAGATTGTCTCACGACCCCTTTTATGGTGTGACAAAATTCGGTCTGACGGGAGGATCGTGTTGAGGCCGATGAGACGTATCTTTTGGCGCGCGGCGTGATGAAGGCGGTTGTTGGCACCGCATTGGGGGATAGATGAGGGATCATGAGCCTGTATCTGAACTAGCAAAGCTGTTCACTTATACCGATCAAACCCAATATGGCAGAGTCATCGTCCAAACAACCAATTTGGAGCGGATGCTAGAGCGACTGCTCAAGGCTAAAATGGTCAATGGTAATAGCGAATTCCGCGCCAAAATGTTCAGTGGTTACGGACCGCTCGCCACTTTTTCAGCTAAGATCGATATGTGCTATGGCCTAGGTATTCTGGATAGGACGATGATGGAGAAGCTCCATCATATGCGGGCGGTGCGAAACGCGTTTGCTCATAGCGACGACATCATCGACTTCGCTCATCAAAGCTTTAAGTCTAAAGAGAAAATAAAAAATAATCCCCTTGCCGCAAACGAGACTGCATTCTTTGTCGGCGCAGCGGAGATATTCGATTACCTGCTACCGAAGCTCGAAACCGCCGTCCTGGTGCAAGCAATTAAATCGCACGGAAAGAAATGACCGAACCGTACCAGCCCAAATACCAGTGGAAGCGTACACAGATCGACGAGAAAGACCCACCGACAGACTTTGACTGGATCGGCTACGACGGCGATGGCGCTGTGGGCCGGATCAGAAAAGAGTTGCACGGTCCGACGAAGGGCAAATGGCAGTGGGCTGGCTGGTATCCTCGCACATTTAAGGGCAGCCCACCAACGCCGAACACTGGCTGGGTGGAAACAGCCAGACTAGCCACGCAGATGTGCGAAGAGTATTGGGACCGGTGCAAAGAGGTGATGACACCGCGGTGACTGATCGTCCGGCGGCGCTACCATCCGCCGCTGACGTTAGGGTCGAGATAGCACATCAACGAAAATACTGACACGACAATAACGGCCGCAATAACAGGACCATATGGCTTACGCTTCATGGTTTCCCCTCGTTAAAACTGATCCATTGCCGCCTGTCGGCGCGTAAGCGCCAGCAAGCCCTCGTCGTCGCGCTTCTGGATGGTGATCGGCCCCAGCGGCGTCTCGAAGCCGAGGCGCACGCTGCGCCCCGACCGTTCTTCGACGTGGATAGTGCCCACGCCTTCAATTTTCACCGTGTCACCAACCTTGACGACAAGTCTCAGCATCGCCGCTCCTACTCAGCCAGGTAACGTTCGCGCTTCTCGTCGGGAAGCTTTGCAAGTTCCTGCTCGTATTGCTCGACGTCTTTGTTCGCCAGACGATCCAGCCACGCGAACTCACCGTCGTCGGTGTCATCGTTCGAGTCAGCGGCTGGCACGGTGCCAAGCGTCGGTGGAACTTCGCGAGCCGTTCCTGCGGCCTTCGTCTCTGTTTTCTTGTTCTGCGCGCCGGATTTCACGCCATAAGCCTTCGTGACTTGTGCGGTAAGGTTCTCGTGCGCCCGCTCGAGGATCGCCGGGTTAAGCGGGTTCTGCGACTGCACCTGCAGCTTCTTCACCTCGGCTTCCAGCATGGCATGAAGGATGCTGCCCTTTTCGTATTCCGTGTGTTTCGCTAGGAAATCAGGAACGGTGACATCGAAATAGTGCTGCACAGCGTTTGTCTTACCGATCTCCGCGGCCAAGCGCTGTGTTTTCAGCCCCTCGAGCTGCGCGTCAATCTTCCGCAGCTCGGCTCGATATTCCTTGCCGGTAAACTCGCCGTCATCGAATTTATCGGTCAGCTCGTCCTTTTGCTTCTCCAGAGCGTCGATCTGTTCGGGCACCTTCGGGTCAAGGATCCACGACGGGCGCTTGTCGCCCTCGAGCGACTTGGCATCTGCGGCAGTGCCGGCCGCCGCGTTATTGTCAGCACCGCCGGCAGCAGCAGCCGATTCCGCAGCGGCTGCATCGGTCGCTGCTTTGGCGTCTGCATCTTGCTTGGCCTTTGCCGCGGCAGCGGCTGCCGCATCTGCCTCATTGGCACCGGCGACGTCGTCATCGTCTCCGGCGGCATCATCTGGCTTGTCTTTGCCTTCCTCACCCGCTCCCTCGCCTGCCTTATCGTCGGCTGCGGCGGCGGCTTCTTCGCCGTCCTCGAGGCCCTCATCCACGGTGTCATCGTCGAGCAGGCCCTCGCGTTCCTCCTCGGTCAGCATTTCAAGTTCTGCGGCATTTGGCTTGCCTGCCATGATTAATACCTCTCGTCAGCCCAGGCCGATTGCCATGGGGTTCTGTTGCTGTTGGGGTTGCTGCTGTGCCATCTGCGCCTGCTGGGCCTGTGCCGCGGCGGCAACGGTCTCTTCGCCCTCGGTGCGCGAGACGAAGCCGGATTCGTGAAGGATCACATCGGCCACGTCGGCCAGACCCGGCGCCATACCCGCCATGCCCGCTGCCTCGAGTGCTGATCTCTGGCTACCAACGTTGGCGGAGACAGTCCGTGCCTTCATATCGGCGGCCTGCGCTTCGTTCTTTTCCGCTTCTGAGGTCAGCTTGCGGAGCTGGGCCACCATGGTCTGCATGGCGAGCCGCTGCTGCTCGGCGGCGGCCTGTTCCTTGGCCTGATCTTCCGGCGATGGTGCTGTCTCGTCGGCGTCGGGGTCTTTCATGCCGGTGACCTGCCGGATGCGCTTCACGATCTCCTCGCGCTGGGGGATATCCATCGCCTCAACGACAAGGTCCATCAAGACGATCGCTATCTGCGGATTGACCGGGGCAAGCGTGGTGAGAAGCTCAAGCAAGGATTCGACCTGCGCCTGGCGCACCGATGCGCGCCAATCGTCCTCGTCGATGACATAGTCTGCCTTGGTTCGAACGATGCTGTTTTCGGGCAGTCCATCGTTAACCGTGACGTATTCAGGGCTGCCGCGCATGTTTGTGATGCGAAACTGCTTCTCCTCGGACATGAACTGTTCGATGTTAGCCAGTTCTTTCTCGCCTCTGATCTGTTGGGCGAGCCGGTAATTGTCGAAAAGCTTTGCTGTGGCGAGCGCGCCCTGCTCCTGTCGCGCCTGAATCGCGATACCCGACACGGCGTTGGTGCTGCGGCCGAGGTTTTCATCCGTGACGCCGCCGACCTGCTGCACCATCTGGATGTTGCGCGACATCAGCTCGAGGTGCCATTGGCTCAGCTCGCGATCCGCGTTTAGCTCGAGTTGCTTGCCCTGCTTCTTTACGATGATTGCATCAGGGTTAGCGACTTCCTCACGCAATTCTTCGACGTCATCAACCGCCCCTTCGTCCATAATGATTTTGTTCGTCGAGAGGATGTGGAGGGCCTTGGCGGCGCGCTTGTTGATGTCGCTCTGGATATCGCGGATATTGCGGACCAGACCGTAAGGCATGTTGTCCCGGTCGCGGCGCTTATTCCAAATAGGTGTGAACGGGTAACGATTATGCCGGTAAGGCGACGGCGATAACCAAAGCATCCCGGCGGTGGTGAATAGCGCGACATAGATCCGCATCGTCGGGCGCTTCACGACTTCGCCGTCTCCGGCGTCTATCGCCTCTTGGTGACCCGGACTGGCCGGGTCGAACAGATCACCTTTGAAGGTGCCGCCACTGATCTTGTCCGCCGTAACGGGCATCTTGAACCACATTTCGATGATGCGGACGCGGCGGCGGCGATATCCGGTAACGCGATCGGCGATATAAGTGCCGTCGCCCCTTCCTTGGCTTTCATTCTCGGGGCCGTCCATCGGCTCATCGCCGTAGGAATCGATCATCGCGAAATTGTCGCTGTCATCAACGCTGCGCTCGAGCATACCCTTGCGCTTGGGGAACATGGCTTTCGCAACGTCCAGATCAACCCATTTCGTACGGAACACGTATCGGGCGTCCGTCAGGTCCAACTCTACCGCGGTACTGTCCCACAGCATGTAGCGCCACGATTCGTAGCGGCTGAACAGCGGCTCACCCTCATCGTCACCCTGATACCCGTCCTCGATCCAGCCCAACCCGACCTTTGCTGCATCTTCGAAGGCGCGGCTGACGTGGAATTTCGTTTTGTTGACATCAGCCAGGTATTTCAGAAGCTCGGATTTGCGTTGCGCCGGTCTGCTGTCTTCCTTGCGCCGGGGCAAAACCTTGAAATCGGTGCGAGAGCGCTTCTCGGTTCCTATCACCCAATCGACCGTCGTTGCTGTGACGTTGAACACCAATGGAACCTGCCCGCGAGCCTGCAACCTCGCGGCCTGTTCGTCGGTCCATTGGATGTTGTCATAGAAATCGGCGTCCACCGCCATGTCGCGTCGATTTTCAAACTGCCGGTCCAGCTCGAGGGTATAATAGTTCAGCAACTGGTGATGCAGGGCGACATGCTTGGCATTGTCGAGGGAGTTACCTCGCTGCGGTCGGCTCAACGCCGGTGTGTCGGAAGGGATTGGCGAATCGTATCGCTTCTTTCTGACAGAACCGTCATCCGCGGCGAGGTCGAACATTCTATTCCCTTATTTCAGCTTCGAAGGTGCGCCCCGTGTCGGGGTTTCGCATTGTGATCTCGGCCACGGTCTGCTGATCGGGATTTTGGTATGGGGGAATAGACAGGAGGTCGCCGAGATGGTCCTGAATGAACATCGCGAGACGAATGACTGTGCGCTTGTCGTGTGAAGCTAGGCCGAGAGTTTCTGCGACTTGGTGAGCTGTGTGTGCAGCTTGGATAGGGTCGCCGACTTCCTCAGACCAGATCCACGCCTTGTCAACCGTGACAACGCATGGCGTCAGCCTGTCGTCATATTCCCTATCCGCTGGAATAATCACCATACACGGCCGGAATCGCTGTTCCAGCCGTAGCCAAGTGCCAATAGCTATAATGCCGCTGCGGCGTTTAGTCCAGACGCGCTTCGTCAGGTCAAGATCAGGTGTGTTCATGATGGGCCTCGTGGTTAGTTAAAGGGTCATCGGGTCACGCGACCTGCGCCGCGTGCTGGATGAAGACGATGAGGTGGCGTGGTAGCCGCACAGCCGGCGGACCTCTTCGCGGTACTGCGCTTTCTGGCGCAGCGCGTCGGCACCGTGCTGGTGCCCGTTTTTCTTCGGCAGGTCCGACCAGACACCCATGTTGGTGTTCCAAGACTTCCGATAATTATCGAGATGAAGGATGCCCTTGGCGCAGTTCTGCTCGTCGATCAGGTAATTGACGAAATCATCCTTGAGCGCCGGGATGCCGATCGCCATGAGGTCAGGGGTTACAGGCACTATATGAACGTTCCTAAGCCCAAGCCCTTCCAGCATCTCCTTCGGCGTCTCGATAACGACGCGGCCCGGGCGGCGGTGGTCGCCGTCGTGGGGCAAGAAGTGGTGCCCCCAAACGTAGCCAAACTTGTTCATCTCGCCGATGACATAGCTGTAGGCCTCGCTGCTGCACTCGAAGTAATTGATGAAGTGGTCCATCAAGCCCACCGACTGATGAAACCAGATGGCGATATCGTCATTGACGCCAAGGTCCCAAAACGTGTTGACCGGGAGTTCCGGACGCCACGGCACACGGGTGATGCGACCTTGGCTGCGCGCGATGGTCATCTGCTTGGCAAGGATGACGCCCTCGGTGGAGACCTTGAACGCTTCATCGACGGTGGAAGGGTACTCCTGCCACATCATCTCGTCTTCGTCGGAATAGTCGTTCAGACGGGTGGCAACGTACCAGGCGCGCTTCCGGAGAGAGATTGAACGGCCGATTTCGCGCTCCAGCTCGTCGAAATATTTATCGTCCTTCGGAGTGATGACGACGTCGTCGGGGTTATCGAGCTCGTACTCATCGGCGTCCCACCAAGAGGCGAAATGCAGTCTGTACTGCAACCGCGTCAGCTTCTTCTTCGCCTCCGCGTTGGCTTTCGCCTCCATCACCATTTTGTAGTAGTGGCCGTCGCGCCCCTTCGCTGTGCTCTCGATGAACACGATACCTTGTCCGGCAGCGGCCAGAGCACCGGTAACGATCTTGTTGGCTTTCAACGGAGATTCGAAGCAAATGATGCCGAACTCGGAGACGTGCAGCCAGTTCAGCGTGTCACCGCGGGCCGAGGTGGAAACCTGAATCGAGGACCCGTTTGTGAAAATCTTTTCCTCGGTATTGTCGACAACGATGCCGACCTCTTTCCGAATGAAGTCCGGTAGCCGGTTGTACGCAAACTCGACCTTGTTGCGCATGATCTTGATAGCGGTGAACTGATCCTGCGCGATGATGGCGGCACGCTGGTTCGGATTGAACAGGCAGGCGTCGAGGATCAGGAGCTGAATGACGGTGGAAAAGCCGCGCTGGCGCGCCTTCGGCACAATATTCCTGTGCCATATCCGCTTCAGGAATTTCTCCTGCGCCTCGTTGGGCCGGAACAGTACCGTCTGATTGTATTTGTCGAGGATGTAATAGAGGTTGCGTAGACGCCAGTGAGGGTCCTTGAGCTTTTCAAGGAACTGTTCCTCAGTCATGCCACTCAAATGCTCATACATTACGCGTCGTCGCCCTCGCTGCCGTCGTCATCGGAGGGCGTTATTGCGTTCGGAGCGGTCTCGTCGGGGGCATCCTCGACGGGCTGGAGAGTGCTGTTGCCGAGCTGCGCGAAGAAACCAGCTAGCGGGCTGTCTTTCTCCACATCGTGTTTCAGGTTCTTGGTGTCGCGCCAGTCGGTGCCCTTACGGTTCTTGAGCCAGAAGATTGCGGCGGTGGTATCTGGCGGGACATGCTCCATCGTCTCGATGCGCTGCACCACGCCACCGGCAGTGACAATCTTCTCGCTATCGAAGGTGTAGCCCGTGGCGCGGCGGAACAGGCTCTGCTCGACGATGGTGTCCGCCTCGTCCTTGCCAACCTCGAGCGCTTCTGCGAACTCGGGATGCTCGATCTTCCAGCGATGCAAGGTCCGGATGTTGCAGCCCAGGGCGTTGGCGATGTCCATGTCGATCGCGCCGAGTTTGGCCATGGCTTTGGCGATATCGACGAACTTGTCATCCCAAATCGAGGGGCGACCAACGCCACGAGGATCACGGTAAAACGCCTTGTCGAACGCGGGATGCTCCTCGCGCCACCAAGCCATCTCCTCCATGTCGCAGCCCAGCGCTTCCGCGATTTCCTCATCGCTGGCGCCATACTCGACGAGCTTCTTGGCGGTGGCGACAAAGCGCTCGTCCCAAGCTGCGCCGTGCTTGACCTCTGGCGTCACGGCCTCTGCGGGGTTCGGTTTCTTCTTGCGGGTTTTCTTTGGCTTCGGGGCGTCAACGCCACCCTTCACGGCCTTGCGAGGCGGGCGCGTCATCGGCCACCTCCCCGCCTTGCCCTGCTCGCGGCAAGTGCAGCAACGGCACCGGAGCCGGTTCGACGATCAAGGCTGTCGATTAAACGGTTGGGGACGAGCGGGCGATACGGTGGATCGCCAGAGGCCCAACGGTCCAGCACCTCCCTCGAAACCTGCCTATCCTCATCTACTGTAGTGTTATTATTATTCTTATATGGCTCTGGTACTGGTATTACAGCGCATTTGTTGAGCAATTGCTTTACCGCGTCACTGTTTTTATTGATCTTTTCGGACTTCTCGGACGAATTATCTTTGCGTTTCGATCCGTTTTCAGCGCGTTTTCGCGAGATTTTCAGCGCGTTTCCGATTTCCTGTTCGGCCCGGTGATTGCTGATTTTGCCGTCTCTGGTGATGTAAATTTTGCGCAGTTCGATCAGTTCGGCGAGCAACGCGCGAGCCTTCCGGAGAGAGCAATTCCATGCCCCGGCGAGCCAACGTTCGTTGTTGTCGATGGGGCCGCCCTCGTCATAGATCAGGTCAAGAATGGTCGTGTATGCGCCGCGCTGCTCGAGGGTGAGCTTGCGATAGCCCTGTAGGGCGTCGCCGTGATAACGGCGGTGGTAGGGCATGGTACGGCGGCTCATGCTGTCGTTCCTTCAAATGGCAGAGAAAGCGGCTCCTGCGCCGGCTGGGAGGCGGCGGCAGGCTGATCGGGGTAAATGGAGGCATCGGCCTCTGCGAACGCGCGCTGGCGCAGTTGACGGCACACGGCGTGGGTGACTTCCTTGCCGGAGAGGTTCCAAGCCAGGTCGCGGATCATCACGCCGCGTGTCGATCGCTGCGAACACGAGATGAGGTGACGCCGGCACTCGGCTTGCAGCTCTGCGGCCCAAAGCATCTCGAGCATCGACGTGGCGCGGGGGATTCGAGACAGATCCTTGAAGCGATCAAATGACCACGCATCGTCATGGCGGCCATACACCCAATCGCTTTTCTCGGGCTTCGGGTAGCGCCAGACGTTTTTGCGTGTCGCCCATCTGCCCAAAAATAGAGGATGATTAAGCCGGCGCTCCGGCGGATGGTCATCACTCCAATACGCTTCTCGGAAATCGGCGAAATGCTTCTCGTGGGCCGCGACGATGACGAGGTGGGAAACCTCATTGAACGCTTTCCACTGTTCCTCGAGCCGTTTCAGCACGTCCTTGCGGGACTTAATCTCCACCGCCACGATATGCTCGGTACCGATCGCGGCGACGTCGATCCGGTTCGTTCCCTGCCCTGCGACGTTCAGCTCGTGCACGATGCGGGCACCGGGCATTAGCTGGCGGAGGCGGAACACGACGGCGTTGCGGATTTCCTGTTCGTCGAAAGAGCGCGTCATGGCTTGCTCTCCAGATACATCTCGAGCGCGAGCGAAAGGCTTTCCAGCGCGGCGTTATAGCCCTCGCGATAGCCTTCCGGCTTCGTGTCGAACACGTTGTCAGATTTGAAAAGCTCGGGCGTGATGGTCCACTCCTTGGCGCACCACGCGGCGAACTGTTCGATTTCGTTCTGCATCAGATCGGCAACGGCCTGCTGGAGCTTGCTCGTCATGGCTGCCCCCTGCTGACCTGCTGGGCCCACACCACTGCTTCATCGACGCTGTGCAGCGTGACGACGGCGGATCCGCGCCAGGCATCGGCGAAGGCCTGCTGATTGTCGTTCAGCGCAGCGCCGTAGCCTTTGCGTCCTGATTTAAACTCGACGACATGGGTTATGCCGCGATAGCCGACAATCGCATCGGTAGGTTCGTGCAGGAGAAAGACGCTCATGCCGAACGCCTCGAGCGTTTTCACGATTTCGGGCTCGGCAGCGTCCCTCTTGGCGTTTCGGCGCGCCATGGTGACGCGCTTCTTCGGCTTCGTGTTCTTCCTGTAGGTTGATGCTGGGAGGCGTGTCACTCGGCCGCCTCCGCAAATTCCCGCCTCACGTTATGTTCGGCCAGCAGCCGGATCATCTTGGGGGGCACGCTATTGCCGACGAGATGGTATTTCTGCGTCTTGGTCAGCCGTACCTCTTTGCCGTCGAGCGTAATGGTGTCGGGCAGCGAACCCTTCTTGAAACCGTGTGCCGCTGCGCCTTCCTCTGGCTCGAGCATGCGCATCCCGATATCCGTCAGGATATACTCGGCACCTTTCACCTTCACCGTGACGAGGCCGTGCCGCGCCTTCTGCGTCAGTGCACCCAGCGGATCGTCTAGGGTCTGCTCATAACCGCCATTGCCCGAGTAATAGGCTTGGAGGAACCCGAGGACGAGGCCGGCGTGGTTCCCGCCAGCCGTGATCGTGGCGGCGGGGTCCCGGGCGTCGCGACCTTCCTTGTTGGTGCCGCGTAGCGCCAGCATGTGAGCCGCGACCACGCCCTGTTGCGAACCTGACGTCGTGATCGTCGAGGCCGGGTCATCAACGGAGCGAACGTTATCGCCTGCTCTCGGCCCGTCGTTGTGCTGGGCCATGAAAGCGGCGACCAAGGCGCTTTTACCTGATCCACCCGGGGTGAAAACCGGCGCTGGTTCTTCGACGTCTGCACCGATGCTTTCACCGAACTGTCTCTGTAGACTGGCAGCTATTACAGCCGCCTTCGAGCCGCTGGCCACCTGTGTGGCTGCCGGTTCCTCAATGTCTAGAATTCGAGGGCTTTGCCCGACACGCTCTCCATAGCCTGACTGAATCATGGTGGCCGAGACAAGCGCATGATTTGCCCCGCCGGCGGTGAAGGCGTGCGCCGGATCTTCGGCACCGTACATAGGATTTCGCGAATTGCGCATCACGCCGAAATGCGGCACTGCCACACTCAGCTCGCCGCGGTGCGCCGTGGTAATGGTGCGCAGCGGTTCATCGACGGAATGCACCCGGTCATGACCGGAGTGCGTGATTGGTACGATGAATGGCCGTGCCGCATTGATGACGTAGCGCATCACGCCGCGGGCGGTGCGACGCTTCGTTGCGTCGGCCAGTTCCTTGGCGCGGCCAAAGATCGATTTCACGGGCAACAGCCAGTCAATGACCTCATGAACCCCAAGCCACGGTTTCAGACCAAGCTTCTTCGCGATCTTCCGCGGCGCATGGGTCCGCTCGGGCCAGACGATGGGCGAGCCGTCCGCCTGGGCGACACCGAAATACCGGGTGCGAATGGTGTGAATGCCAAAGTCGGCGCAGTTCAGCACCCTGCCGTCATAGCTGTAGCCGAGGCCGTGCATGTGCTTGAGCCACGCTTTCCAGATACGGCCCTTGTGACGCGGGTCCGGAATAAGCCATTGCTGCTCGATTGGAACGCGCTCGCCCTTCGCGGCGACTGTCTTATCCAGCTTCATGACGCGCCCGGTCTTTTCGCAGCGTTTTGCGATCAGCGGGCCCCACGTCTGGATTTCCTTGACGTTCTCGAGCGTGATCGTTTCGGGGCGGACGGTACCGGCCCAGCGGCAGACAACCCACGCCAGAGAGCGCCGACGCTTCGAAACGGGCTTGCCGCCCTTGGCAACGCTGAAATGGGTGCAATCGGGGCTGGCGTGCAGGACGCGGACGCCGCGGCCCTTCGTTGCTTCCTTTGGGCAGACTTCGAACACGTCACAGCGCAGGTGCTTGGTGTGAGGGTGGCGCTTCTGGTGAACCGCGACCGCGATAGGATCGTGATTGATAGCCAGGTGGACGTGGAACCCCGCCTCCTCGAGCCCGTCGCATCCCCCGCCCATGCCGGCGAAAAGAACCACGGTCATTCGATTGTCGAGGTTGAAGAAGTTGGAGGGACGGAACGGAGCGTTCATGCCGCACCGCCTTTCGCCTTGCTGAAATGGGTGCAGCGAGGACTTTCAAAGATCACGGTGGCGCGTCGCGTCTGGTGAAGCTTTGCTACCATTCCGTCGATGTAGCTCACCGCCCAATGCTCGCCGTGCTGGGCGAATATCTCCGAGGCCTGTGCACCGATCCGCGCGAGCAACATCAGCGGGCACCGCAGGAGCCAATCCTGCCGTTCCTCCTTCGTCGCCTTGGCAAGTATCTCGATCAGCGGCATGTCATCCGGCGGTACCGGCACCGGCTGCAATTTGGCAGCAGCGAGGAACGCGTAGAAGCGATCAGCGACGGCTTGCTTCGCCTTCTCCTCTGAGCTCGCTCCGCCGTCCGCAGGGTTCCTCGTCGGGCCAACCCAAACGCGGTACCGGAAATATCGGCCGGTGATGGAGCGAAACACGGCGCCAACATCGATATCGCCACACACGGCAAGGATGCGATGCTGTTCTTCTTTCCAGACGATCATGCCGCCTTCCTCCGCCGGAGTGCGTCACGTTCGGCCCTCGAGCCGATGCCGATCGACATTTTGCGGTGGCAGGGGCAGTACGATTCCTGCTCGTCGGTCACAGCACCGCAGAACAGGGTATTCTCGCGATCGCCTTCAACGGGCCAGCGGCACTGGTTGCGCTCGAGCTGGTGAAGCTTGAGACGCAGCGGCTCGGGCGCGGTCAACGGCTGTTCAAGCACCGGTGGCGTCGCGGCTGGCTTTACCAAGACCGGCTGCGCGAAATGGCCGCCGCTGCGCAAGAGCAGTCCGGACGGTTTCTTTAGTTTGACCGGTTCCTTCACCGGTTTCGGCAGAGAAAGCTTATTCCCACCGGTGGCACCGGACTTCGTTGACCGGTTCGGTGTGCCGGTAAGCGGTACATCAACGAGTTTGGAAGCGTGGCGGTTATAGTGCGAGATGACGGAGCTGCGTGAAATTGTGACGCGGAACTGCTGTGAAAGCGCGTACGCGATCTCTTTCCCGGTCCCCTTGGTCTTGAAGTAGATTGCTTTGATCGCGGCACAACGCTCGTCGGCGTTCAGTTCTTTCCATTCCTGCTGCATGGCTCACTCCATCCCGAGGGCGGCCATGTACGTCTGGAGGATGGTTTCCTCCTCGATACGCTCGTTGGCGTCTTTCTTGCGCAAGCGGATGATGGTGCGGATCGCCTTGGTGTCGTAGCCCCTGCCCTTCGCCTCCCCGATGACGTCCTTGATGTCGTCGGAAATGGCGGACTTCTCCTCCTCGAGTCGCTCAATGCGCTCGATGATGGAACGCAGCTCGGCCGCGGCAACACCTTCGACAGTGGCTTCGCCGGTCTCCTCGCGGGAAAAGGCTTCGGACTGACCCGAGAGTGGCGGGTTATGCGCCTTCCCGATCGCTGCGTTGGTAACGGCGCGTGCCGCGTTCTTCATGTTGCCCTGGGCAAGTTCGCTGGAAATAGTCAACTGTCGGCTCCTTCGAGGCTTTGCAGCGTGTCACGCCGCGCTTCCGCCCGCCGGTTCAGCCGGTGGGCCTTCTGTTTCAGTTCGTTGTCGGAAAGGACCCTGAGCTTGCCGCTACCGCGGCACCGCGGGGTGAAGATCGTGACGACGACGCCGCCGGGCTGGGCGATACGAGCCGCAAAGTGGCGGTTGTCGAACGACGTCAGACCAAACTGTGCCGCAGTGGAAAGCCCCTTGGTCCATATCAGCGCCCTCACCTCGTCGATCGACATGCCGGCAGCACTGGCATGGGCTTGCGCCCTCGCCTTTTCAGTCTCAAATTCTTCCGAAACATCGATGTGCAAAATGCGCTGCACGTACCGCGCGACGGCGTGAAAGCTCACCCGTTCAGGATCATCCGCCGCTCTCGGTTGCATTACCGCTCCCTTTTCTCAGGAGGTCGCGGGCCTTCACCAGAGCGGCCAAATGAAGCCGCTGGGTCGCGATGTCGGCAGCGGGACGAGCGTTTCGCCCCTGCGAGTTGGTATCGATCCACCAAATCTTGCTGCGCGCCATCTTGTCGAGATGATCGATGATGGCCTGATCCGACATGGGTGTCTCGCGCGCCGCGGCCATCTTCTCTCGGATCAGACGTTCTTCGGTGGCTTTAGCCAGGCTATCGACCGACGTTCGTGGCAATCGATAGTTCATCAGGCTACCTCGTCGAACTTGTCGCGCTCGCGCTGGAGCATTTCAATCTGCGCGTCGATCTCGCGGCGACGCTGTTTCTGCACCGCCTCCGACACCCAGCTCGGCGGCCTCTTAATCGACGCGGCGAGCAGCTCGGGACCGAACACTGCGATAAGGATCGAGAAATGCTGCACCGACGGCTGAGAGCGCCGGTGCAGCCAGTTCTCTACGCTGGCCGCGGGAATCCCCGTCTTTGCCTCGACGTGGTACGTCGTGGCGCGGGGGAACTTCTTACGCAGCCAGTCAATCAGGCCAGTCACATCGAACAGAGGTGATGAACCTGTCCCGCAACGTTGCGGGTTTTTCCCTGCGGAAGCGAGACGCCGTGGCGTGACATTGTCAAAGCGTCGGGGGTCCTCTTCGGAGAAACCGAGAACGCCTCGATCGGTGCGAACGAAAGAGGCAGAGGAATGCGTGGGCTGGGCAATCAAGCGAAAGGAGTTGCGGATAGTGATCGCGATCATGGCCAGCCACGAGGGCCGCAGGGATGCGGAATGGCGGGAATGGGGCACCGAAGCGGACGCAATACCTGCCGCTTCGGTGATGCGACGGCCGGGGACATTGGCCGAGGCTGGGATTGGGAATTGGATGATGGTCATATGCGCCCCCGGGACTTGCTGAAACGATTGGGTTCGAAAGGACGGCTCGGCGCATGCGGAACGATGCCTTCGACCGTGACGCGAGCAAGGCCATCCACATCGAGAGGCCCAGCGCGGAATTTGCCGTCCGCGTCGATCGAACAAAGCACAAAGGCGGTTTCGTCCGGGCCGGAGCTGAAATCGCAGCCGATAATCTGGCGCGGATCGTTCGTCGGAAGTAGTGCGGAAGGCGACGTCATGCGGCATCGGCTCCCCGAACCGGGAATAGATCGGGTCGCAGATCGTTACGGGTCACTGCGCCGTCAGTCGCCTGCTCAAAACATACGGCATGTTCGGCGCTTATTTTCTTCGCTCGAGTCAGCAACCACGAGATCTGCTGCTGGGAACAACCTGCCCTCTCGGCAAGCTTTTCCTGGCTGCCTACAACTTCTATGGCGCGTCGAATATGTGGGCGAAAATCTGACATACAAGGAAACTAGTGATTCCGCGTCGCGCCGTCAACTAGTTTCCTTGTGTGTGTTTTTACTAGCGCATTGGTAAACTGACCACATGGCAACAATCGCAGAAAATCTCAGGCGTTTACGCAAAGCGGCAGGGCTGTCTCAGGCAGCATTGGCGGAGAAGGCCGGGGTGAGCCAGCAGCTCGTCTCCCAGCTCGAGAACAACAAAAACTTTTCAACGACCGAATTGCCGGGGCTCGCCTTCGCGCTCGGAGTGCCGGTGCATGAGATAGACAGCGCATACATGCCAGACATGTCCGGCATTCCCACCATCGCCGTTCCTTTGGTGACATGGGTGAGTGCTGGCGGCTTGATGCAGCAAGACGTTGGCGTAGATCGTCTCGCGACGTTGCACTTTACCGACCTCCCCCCGGGCGACTGGATCGCTCTCAGGGTTAGCGGCGAGTCGATGAACAGGATATCGCCTGACGGCAGCACGATCATCGTCAACAGGAGAGACAAGACCCTTGTTTCGAAGAAGTGCTACGTGATTGATGATGGAGAAGGTAACGCGACGTTCAAGCGTTACCGCCCTGATCCAGACCGCTTCGAGCCCGTTTCGACTGAGGATTTCGCAACGCTGTTTCCAGACAACACGCCCACGATAATCGGCCGCGTCTATCGTTCGATCATGGAGCTTTAATGCTGCGCCTTCTGTCAGCCGCATTTCTAGCCTGCACCGTCGTTGGTACGGCTGTTGCGGCTGATTTCCTTGAGAAAACCAGGGCCGATGGCAGCTCCTATGTCTTGCTGCAAGGCAGGATCGACGAGGGTGATACTGAGCGGCTTGAGCAGCTTCTGCTTTCCGGCAAGATCGATTCGAGAACAATAGCGTTCAATTCCCCAGGAGGCTCACTGTGGGAAGGCGTCCTGATGGGACGCATATTGCGCTATCGCGGCTTCTCAACCTACGTGCGTCCTGGCGAAGAGTGCGTTTCCGCCTGTCTCTTTGCGTTCATGGGTGGCGAGCAGCGTTTCGTCTACCCCAAGGGAGAGCTGGGCGGCCACCAATTCTATGGCGGCAACGAACGATCCACCTCTCAGGGTTTTACGCAATTCTCCACTTCGGAGCTTTTCAAGTTCGCCCGCGAAATGGGTGTCTCCAGCGAAGTCATTGAGATATCGTCAAGCACCTCCCCCGATAATATGCACATCTTCACTCCCGACGAGTTGAGACGTTTCAAGCTTTCTGTTCCGCATAAGCAGGTTCCGTTTCAGGACCGAGAAGCCCGCCGGCTCAATATTCGCCCAGCCGAGTACGCCAAGCGGTGGAAAGCTTTCCTGCATTCGGACAGGAGCCGGTGCGATGCGATCGACGATGATATCCAGCGCGGCACCTGCGTATTTCTCATCATGGATGCACACGGCGTTCCTCGCTGAAAAGCAGGCACTGATTCTCATGTCACAATTCAATTTACTATCATCACTAGTTTCCTAGTTGACATAGTAACTAGTTTGCTTGTAGCCTCAACTCCATCGAAGGTTGCTTCGCCGCGACCGGATTAGCCGATGGAGATAGACGAATGCGAAGCCTGCTTGCTTTTGCGGGAGCGATATCGCTTGCCCTGATTTTCCACGCCGATGACGGCATGAGCCGCTGCACCGCGTCTGCCACGACGTGCCACGCCACCTTGAACCGCTGAGGTGTGCGATGAAACTTTGGACCTGCACCAACTGCGGCCTCGTCGAGCGTCTCAACCACTTCTTTCCTGACAGCTGCTCGGCATGCGGTGGCGCCATGATCTGCGACGACGGACGCACCACCAATGCCCGGTACGAACCGGGCGCGGCCGATTGCTTCGATGTGCTGAACGATGCGGCCGAAGGCGATGCCGCGGCCAACGTCATTCTCTGGCAGGAACGTGCCCCGACGTCGCTATACAAGAAGGACATGATTGAGGATCTGCTGTTGCAGAACCGCATGGATATGATGCAGGCGATCTTCGGGAACGCTGCATGAGCCAGTTGCCTCCGTATCGTGACGCGGCCGCCATCGCACTCGACGCCGCGGCAGCGCTTTCAGCGTCCGCCATCATCCAGAAGCTGATCGCCTACAGAGCTTTGCGCTTGCTGTACCCCGACGCGCCACTCTGGAACCTCGCCATTGTCGTCGATTATCCGGCGCGGAACTTCGCTGAGCCGATGGCAGCCCTCTATGAGTTTGCCGGCGCGATCGATGAAATCGATGTCGATCATGCCATCGGTGCCGTGCTCGCTCCTCTCTACGGCGAGAGGGCGAACTGACGTGAGCAAGCATTCCAATTTCCCCCGCAACAAGCACGACATGTATCTGACACCCTATGAGGCCGCCCTGCCGCTGCGCAGGTTCCTCGAGGGAGTGGAGACGTTCGCCGAACCGTGCCGCGCCGATGGTCGGTTGATCCGCTGGCTGGAAAGCTTTGACCTGTCGTGCGTCCACAGCGGCGACATTCAAGACGGCGTTGATGCTCTGACCGACCCGTGGCTGGAGCATGCGCGTCCCGATGTCATCATCACCAACCCGCCGTACACTTGGGAAATCCTCGAGGCGATGATCGAGCGGTTCATGAGGATCGCGCCGACCTGGCTGCTTCTGGAAGCGGACTTCGCGTTCAACCTGCAGAGCGCGAAATTTATGCCGATGTGCACCGACATCGTGCCGATCGGCCGCGTGCGCTGGTTCTCCGAGACGGAACACGACAGCAAGGACAATTTCGCTTGGTTCCGGTTCCACCACCAGCACCGCCGCGGGCCGGTGATGCACATCATGCAGCTGATCGACAAGCGGCGCATCCGCAAGATGACGCGGCCGGAGATTGAATTTCCGGAGTTCGAAAATGCTGCCTGACCTTTCCGCCCCCGTGACGCTGCTCGGCAGCCTGTTTTTTGCGGTCTCGGCTTTCGGGCTGGGCTGGCTGATCGGCCGCGCCCATCGCGCGCTCCAGCGCCGCAACCAACTCAACCACGTCGAGGCGATACGCCAAGGAATGCTGCGCCACGCCGCGGCTGACGATCATCACCACCGCGCCCGCATGGGCCTCACTCAAGGAGATTGAAATGCTCGATACCGCACAGCACGCAAAGAAGCCCAACGCAGTGGACGTCCATGTCGGCGCACTGATCCGTTCGCGCCGTAAGGTCGTGGGCATGAGCCAAGAGAAGCTGGGCGACGCCCTCGGCATCACGTTCCAGCAGGTCCAGAAATACGAAAAGGGCTCAAACCGCGTCGGCGCGAGCCGGTTGCAGCAGATCGCCGACACTCTTGGTGTCAGCCCCGCCTATTTCTTCGAAGATGCTCCGTCTCACGGAGTGTCCAACAACGTCGAAAAAGACGAGGCCATTGCTTTCATGCAGAGCCACGACGGCGTCCGCCTCGCTCGTCTCTGGATGAAAATCGGAGACGGCAAAGCCCGTCGCCAGCTTCTTGGCGTGATCGAACTCGTCGCGGCGCGCGGTTGCTCCGAGGACACTTAATCTACTACCTTCATATCGCTCCGTAACTCATTGAGTTAATTAACGAAGGATACTGAAATGTTTCTCAAAGTCGTGGGGGCGATTGTTGTAGCTCTCATCTTCGGGCTTGGCACCATCAAGGCTGTCCAAATCCTCTCAAATCGCAAAAATCAAAAGGAGGAATAATATGCGGCCATCGCAGATTGTTGGCGCCGTGCTGGCGTTTTTTGTTGTCGTTTTCGCGCTGTCTCTAACGGGCGGTTCATTTTACACCGTAGACGAGGGCGAGCGCTCAGTCGTTGTCAATCAGGGCAAGATCGTTTCGGTTTCTGGACCTGGCTTCCATTGGAAAACGCCCTTCCTCGACGACGTCCATGTGATCAGCGTTCGCACTCAAGCCGTCGAATTTAAGGAAGAGCCGGTTTACACCGCCGACCGGCAGACGGCCAACGTCACTTTTTCGATAAACTATGCGGCTGTGCCGTCCGATATCGAAATCTCGACGCTCTATCGCGAGTTTCAAACCCTTGAGGGCTTCGAGAGCCGCGCGCTTACCAGACAGGCGCGTGAGCAGATCAAGAACGTCTTCGGCACGTTCACGGCGGACACCGCAATCCGCGAAAGAGCGCGGCTAAATACCGAAGTGGCAAAGGCGCTCGCAAATCTCGGCGAGGGCTTGGTGAAGGTGGAAGGCGTAAACATCGAGAATATCAATTTCTCCGATGCGGTCGAGCGTGCGGCGGAAGACCGGGCAAAGGCCGAAATGCTGGTGCAAACCGAAAAGCAGAAGCTTGAGCGCGAGAAAGTGCTGGCACAAATCGCAGTTACGCAAGCCCAGGCGCAGGCCGACAGCCAGCTCGCTACCGCTAAAGCTAATGCGGAAGCGGTTCGCTTGCAGGGCGATGCGGAGGCCTCCGCAATCAAAGCTAAATCCGACGCGTTGGCCCAATCTCCTAACCTCGTCGAACTCACGAAGGCCGAGCGCTGGAACGGCGCTCTACCGCAAACCTTCGTTCCCGGCTCCGCAGTCCCCTTCCTCAACCTAAAAAACTGACCCGCTCTGGTTTCCCCGCCTGCGTTCGGCGGGGTTTCCCGAACAGGTCATGGAGTTTGATATGACGGAAATAGTGAAAATCCCCCCTCGGCCCAAATACCACGATGCCGTCGTGGTCGAACGGGCGGTTGAGAGGTTGTTGAAGCCGGTCCAAGAATGGATAGACCTTCGCGCACAGTTCCAGCCGAAGGATTTGAAATCCCAGCTGACGGATTGCATCGATAACAATGGCTACGGATACGCCAAAGAGCTGGAGGAGCGTTACGGCTGGGAACCTGATAGTGCTCTTGTCGAATGCTTGGACAGGCTGGACATTCACAGCGCGCATCAACATGTGGTTCGCGCGTGGGTCACGCTCTACAACGTAAAAATCCCCTTCAATGTCGGTGATCGTGTCTGCACCCCTTGGCTTCGAGCCGGCACGGTCAAGGATTTCGACCGATCGACGGCGCAGCTCGCCGTACAGAGCGATGAGAACCGCGATGAGGGTAAGGATTACAGAACCCTGATCGACTTCGAAGTCGCTATACCGATCCTCGGCACCATTGGCGAAGCTGCGCCGGCGGAAGGCGGTGCGGCATGAAGGCTTTATTCTTGGCATGCCTCGATGTCATTGCCGTGACCATTGTCCTCGTCCTTGGTTATTTCGTCGCAAAGCTCGCATATCCAGGCTATTTTGCACCCCCAACGATTGCCGACGTTGCCTTTATGATCGCGTTTATTGCCCTGCGCCGCCAGTATAAGAACGGCGGTGCGGCATGACGCACGAGGACCTGAGAAAGCGCTGGGCCGAGGCCAATGAGCGCGTCGAACTGCTGGACAAACAGCGCTACCAGCTCGTCGAACACACCCAGCAGGAATGGCTCGAGGCGCAGACCGAGTTTCAGGCCGTGGTGGAGGAGTGCCTGAACGGCGACGCCTTCTTGTGCGAGGCCTGCGACGCACCGATTTTCCCGGGCGATCAGTACCACGCTGGGATAGAGCCTCGGTGTTTCGAGTGCGCACCCACCTATCAGTCTATGATCGACGAGCCCGAGGGCTTCGTTGATCTCGTTGACGAGAGCCCATCGACGCCGGAGAACCTTCGCGCGGCGTTTGACGCCCATATCGCCGCCGGCGGCAGCCCTGACGACAAGATGGTGGAAGTCTATGACTGACCGCCCCATCCTGTTCAGTCGCGAAATGGTTCGCGCCCTTCTGGCCGGTCGTAAGACGCAGACGCGGCGCATCATTGAGCCATACATCGTCGCTGTCGGCGATAGTCCGCTCCCGAACGATGTGGCCTTTTTCACCGTCGCAGATGCACGGGGCAGAAAAGTTTCGTCGCCTCCTTTCCGTCCCCGCGTTGCGGTCGGCGACCGCTTCTATGTGTGCGAAACCCACTATCGCTACGGCCATTGGGAACCGAAGGGCACGGCAAAGACCAAGCGGGGCAAACAGAAATGGCAGTTCGTCGAGGATTCGTCTGCGGTTCTTTTCGATGCCCCCGAGGTTTTCCGCCGCGGGATGCACAACGAAGATCCTCACACCCCGGCATGGCACAAGCGCACCGCCCGCTTCATGTTCAAGAAGCATTCCCGCCTGACGCTCGAGGTGAAGAACGTCAAGGTCGAGCGTCTGCATGACATCAGCGCCGACGACTCCCGCGCCGAGGGGCTGCAAAAGCTACCGGCAACGGGCAGCTATGTCGTCGAGAAAGGCGACCAGTATTTCGGCCAAGCCTCTCACAATCCCCGGGAGGTGTTCCAGATGCTTTGGGACCGGATCAACGGCGAAGGCGCATGGTCGCAGAACCCGTGGGTCATTGCCTACACCTTCGTCACGATCCACGCGAACATCGACAAGGTGGCGGCATGAGCTATTCCACCTTCGACGACATGCCCCGGCGGAATCGCCGCCTGATCCTGCGCGACGAAGGTATCGCCCGCCGTGCCGGCAAATGGACCAAGTGGGAAACGCTCAGATTTCCCCACGGCACCGTCCATTCGCACGGATGGACCGCCGATATCACCACGGCGCACCGGAACAACGTGTTCAGCGTGCTGGATCGCACCCTGCCCGATGGCACGCGCCACTTGGCTATCACGTCGCTTTCTGGCGTGCGGCCGACGTGGCCTGAAATGCAGCGGATCAAAGACGAGATTGCCGGTCCCGACGCCACCGCAGTCGAGGTCTACCCGCCTCAAGCGGAAATCGTCGATGACGCGGACATGTATCACCTGTGGGTGCTGCCAGCGCCCCTTCCTTTCTCTCTGTTCTCGAGGACGAGCAATGACTGAAACCGCAAACCTGCAGGATTACATTCTGGCGGAAGTGACGCGCAAAACGTCGGAAGAACATATTCGCCAGTTGATCGACAAGAAGATCGACGAGGCGATAAAGGGCGCTGTTGACGACGAGTTCCGCTACGGCGGCAACCTCAAAAAACAGCTCACCACGGCTGTGGGCGCTGCGTTGTCGATCGGCGACAAGATCGATGTTCCGGCCTACGGCGTGATGGTCATGGCACTACTGCGCGAGAAGCTGGACGCAAACATCAACGAGCTGCTCAACGAAAAGCTCGCCTCCGAGATGCAGGAGCTTCTCCAAATCGCACCAAAGGTACTCGCATTCTCAGAGATCATCGCGAAGATGACCGAGCAGGCGAAGGAGCAGTCAGACACCCCGTGGGGTAAAATCTCGGTCTTTATCGAAGAGAGCGATTGGAGCGCTGGTTGTTACCACGTCGGCATCGATCCCGATGGCGATATCCGTAAACGCTACGAATGCGACACACAATTTTATGTGGACGCCGCTGGCAAAATCTCGAGCCTCACCGTCAATAAGCGGGACGTCGGCAAGGTAATTGGAATGGCACCCTATTGGGGCTACCAGAAGATGATCTTTGCTGCTTACGCCTGCGGCTCGAAGCTCATCATGGATGAACTCGATCCCTCCCTCGAATACGGGGAGTATTGAGCCATGGAGCGCGAAAAAGTTTCAGACATCATCATAGAGCGCGCCGTCGAGCTGTGGTGCCGCGCGCTACGCAATCCAAAGTTCAACAATGGCGACAATAGCGAGGCCGGATTTTTCGGCGCGGGCCTTGCTTACATGAACGCTGACACGGCAGCAGGCGAGACAGAGCTGGACAAGGCGATCGAGCGATTCCGCGAGGCTCTCGTCACCAATATGAAGTTCCTTCGCGACCACGACGGACAGCCCACCGGCAAGCCAAACGAATACGGTCGCCCTGGCACCTATTATTTCGATGCGTGCTTAAGCACGGACTATGACCCCGACGAGAACTTGCGGCGGGCCGCAGATCACGCCGGCATTCCGTATAAGCTGTTTTCGTGGAAGTCGAGCGTGAACGTCTACGATCCCACCGCAGTCTGCGCCAAGTTCGGCTATGCGGCACCGGATTTCTATCACTATCCCCTGTCCGGCGGGCGCTGGCTCATCACTCAGCTTCGCGGCAGAGACATGCCGCTGATCATCAAAGCGGTTGAGGAAGGTCGGTTGCCCGAGCTGCACGTCGAAGAACCGACGGAGGTGGCGCGATGAGCGAAGCCGAAATCCAGAGGCTGCGCGACAGCACCATTCGGAAAGCGATAGGCCCCACGATCCTGCTTGGGTCCGGTACCTATTTCGATTTCGACGATCCTGAGAGCTGCGAAATCACCCTCGAGGACATTGCCTATGGCCTCGCCTTTGAGGGGCGCTGCGCAGGGCAGTGCTATAGCCGCATCTTGAACGTGCGGGTGTTTTATTCGGTCGCAGAGCATTGCGTCCGCATGAGCCGCGCCGTGGCGCCAGAACTGGCGATGCAGGCGTTGATGCATGAAGTTGGCGAGGCGGTATGCGGCGATATGACGGCACCGCTCAAATCACTGAACCCGAGCTTCAAGGCTATCGAGAAAAGGTGCGAGGCCGCCATTCTCAAGAAGTTCGGCGTTGAGATGACGCACCCGCTGGAAATCAAAAAAGCTGACGTCCGGATGCTGGCGACCGAGCGGCGGGACCTCCTGCCTTGGCGCGGCGAGCGTTGGAGCAAAGAAGACGAGGCCATCCCATACGATTTCGAGATTGTGCCGTGGGACCCGGCAAGGGCTGGCTTGGAGTTTATGATGCGGTTCGACGAGTTGACGGGGGCCGCCAATGGCTGAAACCTCCGCAATCGAGTGGTGCGACGCCACCGTGAATTTCTGGTGGGGCTGCACGAAGGTCTCGCCCGGGTGTGATCATTGCTACGCCGAGGCATGGAACGCTTTCCGCGGCACCGGCGAATGGGGACCGGGCGCGCCGCGGCGGAAGATTAAGAGCGCTGTTTCGCTACTTCGCTCGCTGAACCGCCGTTCGCCGCTAACCTTTTTCAGCGAGCATGGCCGGTTAATGCGAGTATTCATGCAGTCCATGTCCGATGTCTTCGACAACGAAGTGGACGATGCCTGGCGGCTTGAGCTGTTTCTGGAAGCTAAGGAGGCTCGCTGGGTCAACATCATCATGTTGACCAAGCGCGGCGCGAACGTCGCCAAGATGGTGCCGACGTCGTGGCTCGATCACTGGCCCCGCCACATCGGCCTGATGTTCTCCATTACCAACCAGCGCGAGGCGAACCGGGATATCCCACGCCTGATCGACCTCAAGCAGCGTCTCGGCCTGCCATGGATCGGCTTGAGCATGGAACCACTACTCGGCCGCGTGCGCCTGAAACGCGAATGGCTGGATCATATCGATTGGGTGATTGTCGGCGGCGAGAGCGGCAAGGATGCGCGCCCGATGCATCCAGAGTGGCTCGACGACATCAAAAACGCCTGCACGCTCCGCAGCTACCGGCGCAGGCCTGTCCCGTTCCTGTTCAAGCAGTGGGGCGAGTGGGTGCCTGACGACATGGCGCGCAAGCTCCCGGGCGTCAAGCTAAAGCAGGCCTATCCATGTGTTGATCTGCCCCGCGACGACAACGCTTTCTCCGTGACCAATCTCGGCACCGTCAAAATGGTGCGGGTGGGCAAGAAGGCCGCCGGCCGCGAAATCTACGGCACCGAATATCTCCAGTTTCCGAAGGCGTTGGCAGCATGACCTATCCTCAGTTCGACATGCGATTTTCTGACCGAATTAAATCGAAACGAACCGCCTACCAAAACTTCCTCACTTATCTGGATGAAATCCCTTCGGTGCAGGTGAAAAACCGAGTTGAACGGCATTGCCGTGTACGCTTGGTTAAAATCCGTGGCGACGACGGCGAAGTCTCCGCAACGCAATGTTGGGAAACCTATCAACATTCGGTAGGGCGGCTATGACTGACCGCATCGCCTGCATCAACCCCAATTGCCGCCGTACCGCGGCGCAGGAAAAGCACCCCGGCTCCACGTGGATCATCTGCGGCAAATGCTACCGCGCCATGCCTGACCGGTTCCGCGCGCGGTGGAAGGCACTGAACAAGCGGAGCCGTGGGCTCACGCGAATTAGCGAAAAGACCAAAACGACGACGATGGCGGCGCGTAGACGCCAGTGGCTCCGCATCGATCGATTGTACGACCGCGCTTGGGACCGGCTCGTCGAAGCTATCACCCACTATTTCACCGCCTCCGAGCAGCCAGTGGCCTCGAGGACTTCATGAAGAAGAACAGACTTGTCTTATGCCCAGAAAAAGCAATATTGACCTGTCGAGGTCCGCGTCAATGGCAAGGCAACCCATTTCGTACAGAACCACCCCACAGGTTCGCTCCACGAATTTTCTCAGCACAGTCACCAGCACCATTAATTAGCTGCGACGCAATGCCTCTGTCGCACGCAGCTAAACCATCTTCAACGAATCTGAGGAAAAGGCCAGTTTCAAAGTGGGGCTTGGCCCACGCTCAGTAACGCCAAGTATGGTGACAGCGAAACGCGCTCTGGTTACAGCTACATACAGTCTATTGTGTGCCGCGAAGTCGAGGTAAGCTTTGCTCTCTGTCTGGGTTGTGAGATCCGTCGGCGGAACACGACCCGCATCTATCCCGACAAGCACGACTTCATCGAATTCCAACCCGCCTACATAGTCTGCTAGAGAGATAACAAATTTGTTTTCGACAGCTGCTTTTCTCACAACATCCGCGTCACCTCGACTTTTTATGATTTCAAATTTCCTGTTAGTTTTTTGGGCGTGACCAATGAGTGCATGCATTAATTCGTCAGACAGCGTAATGATCGCCGCCGTCGTCTGAGTGTTTTGCCCCGACCACGTGTTCTCAACAATATTAAACGCTTCCTCTAGCATAAGTTCATCATTGGCGACTGATCTATATTCAGGAAATCTCGAACGCTTCTCTTCCGCAAAGCTCATCTGGCTGTACGAGAGGCTCATCGGATCTTCGAAATTTGAAAAAAGAGTTGCCCCAGAAGACGTAATCGCAAAAGCGAGATTTACGATATCTGGAGAACATCTAAAAATGCCTTTTACTGAGACGGATTGCTCTGCGCTCCGACCGGTCGCATCCGGAATAAGCGAAGTTACGTCGATATCTTCGCCCCAACCACGATCACCAATAGCTTGAGAGCGATCAACCGCATACGAAATCGGAAACATTTGCTCATTACGAGAGAGGTGATGGAATACCGACAGCTCGTTCATGTTGAAGAGGTGCGTTTCATCAACAAAAATTGCATCGTATCCTTCGCGCAAACGCCTGCGGCGCCATATAGGTGCAGAAAGCTGACTTACAGCGCTGATTGCGACGTCATCAGTATCGAATTGTGCCCCGGTGACAAGCTGCTTGCGATAGGATTCAAATATGCGCCACAAGAAAGCTTTGTCGCCTTCAGAATTAGTAGGAAGCCCGTTCTTCACGCGACCAATTTTTTTATAAACATCAAGCTTCTCTGAAGCGCGACCTTTTATTACGAGAGCAATCTCGTGCTGCACTAGATAGTTCTTCACTTCCGGCGCTTCGTTTTGCCAATACGCTAGAAACTCGGGAGACATGAATTTTTCGTAAGTCGAAAACTCTGGCTCAACTTCAGATATAGCCGCTTCCACATATAAAAGTTGTAATTGCTTTGCATCGTAAGCGTCCATGTCAACGAACTCTGTCGAAGCGATCTCATTCTGGAGCAAGTCAGCACAATAACTTTGCAAGGTCTCGACCCGAAGCCGGTTCTTACGCGGTTGGTGCGATATAAAGTCGTCACCTGCCATCGCCTGGACTACCGTGGTAATACTCCGTCGCGTCGCCTCACTGTGCGTAAAGAAAATTGCCTGGACGTCGGCGTCTGTGCTCTCAGCTTCTTTAAGTGCGCGTATTGCTCTAAGTACGAGCGCCAACGTCTTTCCAGTTCCAGCAGGACCTTCGATTCGCACGGGATGATCAAGTGTCCCGAAAATAACCCGTTGTTGGCTCTCTGTTATGAGCTTTAGCCACGTCTCATAGGACTGATGGATATCGACCGTCTTCGCTGTCTTTTCTAAGATTGCATCCACGAACTGGATTTCAGACATATTATTGACGCCGCTGCTGGCAGCCGGTTTCTTCACCGCAAGATTAGCAGGAACTTCTTCGATGAACTTTCTAAATATATTGGTTTGGGATGTCTCGTCGGCACCAGCACCCTCATCCTTACTTATTTTGTATACGAGCAGGTATATTCCAGATTGTCCTCGCTTAGCGAGACGATCGACATCAGGATTCAAATCGATTGCAATCCGCGTGCCATTACGCTGACTCAGCGAAAAAGGAAAAACAACTGCCGTTCTCGCGCTCACAATTCGCTCGTTGGGGGCACGGACCGCCTTGGTCCAATATTTTAACGCGAACCTCAGGGTTCGCTGAACATATTGCAGGACGTCATAGTCCGATTGAACGGTAGATAAGCCACTCTGCACGAGGTCAAAGACCACAAACTTCTTCTCATCAGGATCGTTCCCGAAAACGAACAGGCCATCACCAGCATTTTCGCAGCCCAGATTCAGCGTCGGGGGACTTGCGTCTGCTCCACGCATCAACGATGCCAGACCTTTCCCGGACGGAAAGTCAGCCGACTGAAGGGACCTATCGGAAATTATGTCCGAGATCGAGTCTGCCCGAATAGCGACGTATTTTATCACGCTTGAATCTCCGGTTCCGAGAATGCATTCTTCAGTGCGTCGATACGTCGCTGGCTCAAATCCGCTACTCCAATTCGACCAAACAAATTCATCAGCCGTTGCATAAGAAACTCGATAAATGGGGATCTAAGCAAGCCGATCGGCATTGCATAATCGTCCTCGGTAAGAAAGCGCATACCCGCTGCTCCACTACGCTCCAGTACAGCGAATTCTTTATTGTCGATCCCATCCAAAATTTTACTGGCAACATGTGACGGCACAAACCTAATTTCTCTAAAAAGCGCGACGTGGCCAGAAGGCTCCTTCCCGAACTCGACTTCATCCAGATAATGAAATTCAGCCACCCCGTTCCCAACCAACTCCTTCACCAGACCGTGGTAGAGGCCCAAATTTTCGGAGATAATTGTTCTTGCCTCGGAGGTCGTGTGCGACGCAAGGAAAGCTTCCGCGTCACGCATTTTTTCCCAATGCTCAGAAAATCTCTTAGATCTCGTTTTTCCGTCTTTAGTCTGGTTCGTCTCAAGATGTGCCTTGATAGCGTCATAGGAAATAGTTTCTAATACCGATTCTGCTAATCCCGCTGCCTTAACCAGCTTTCGAAGTTCGCCGTAGCTGTTGGCTGACAAACGAGAGGCGACAATTTCTGCCCCATCTTTCAGTGCCCAATCATGATATTTCACAATCGGAATATAGCTAAAAATAGCTGCTTTCCTATTAGTTACATCACAACGTGCCGTTATAATCAGTCCCCGAACATCACAAGTGGCATAATTCTCAGCAATTGCGCAGGTGAAAATTGTCCCTTGAGTGAGTTCCCGCGGATCAGGACGAACAATCATTAGCTCCTCATATACTATCGGAATGCGCAGCGCGTCGCACGCTCAGGTGGTTCTGTATATTATGAGGTTGTAAATAATTCCTTCTCCCACATTCTGCCGGCGGTTGTTCCTAAATGCGCCGACGTCGCGAGGTGGAAACCTACTCTAGTTCTGGATGCCGTCGCGGCAACATAAGCTGCTAGCGCGCCTTGGGCGAAGGTATAGGTCTATAACCTGCAAAAGAATTGCTACCGTCAACAGTGAAAGCGGTCATGACATTACAGACCTGCGTGCCATTTGCTGACGCGTTGTTCAGTAGGCTTGCCTAGTCGCTATCGGATTCTTGATTGCGCAAACCGACAAGGAATCCGTTTTGCGTTAAACTAGAATCAACGCTAGATTGCCGTCTGGTTTAAGAACGGAGACAACTCAGTGAAACCCGCAATCGAAAATGACGATCTTGATACGGAAGAAGAAGTAGACGAGGTCCCGTTCGTAGAGTTTGATATATCAGTATCACCGTCAGACCCAACACTCGAGCTTCTGTCATCCCAGGTAAATCGCGGCGACATAGTGATCCCCTTTTACCAGCGGCGTTACGTTTGGAAGATTGAGCAGGCCTCGAGGTTGATCGAGTCATTCCTGATGGGCCTCCCAGTTCCCCAAGTATTTCTATACGTAAATGCTGAGGACCAACTCGAAGTTATCGACGGCCAGCAACGTATTATGTCCGTAAAATATTTCTTTGAGGGATTGTTTGGTGAACCTGACAATCAGAGCAAACGCCAAGTGTTTAAGCTTAAAGGCCTCTCCGAACGATCCGAGTACAACGGTAAAACTTTCTCAGAGCTTTCGCCCAAAGATCAACGAAAACTTCGGAACTCGACGCTACGCGCAATCAATATCAAGCAGCTCAAACCGAGCTTGCGTAACGACAGCGTGTTCCACATATTCCAGCGGCTGAATACGGGTGGCACGCAACTCAAGCCCCAAGAAATTCGGAATGCCGTGTACCGTGGAAAGATTGTAGATAGCCTCAAAAAACTTAATGAACTGGCCGGTTGGCAGCAGATCCTTGGCATTAAAAAGCCAGACAAAAATCAGAAAGACATTGAGCTTTTGTTAAGACTATTTGCTCTGTTTCGCGTCTGGGGCGAGTATGAAAAGCCAATGCTTAAGTATCTGAACGACCAGATGGATACTAACAAAGATTTTTCTTCAGATAGGGCAAAAGAGTTTCAAACGAGGTTCCCTGACGTAGTTAAGATTATCAACGCTGCACTATCCAAGCCGTTCAGGCCAAAAAGCGTTATAAATGCGGCGGTACTGGAAGCAGTAATGGTAATATTATTAGAACACCCGGACATAACATCCGCACAACTCAAAGCCAGATATCCAATCCTACTCAAAGACAAGTCCTTTTTGAGTGTAATCAGCGGCGCAACAACCGACACTCTAGTACTTAAAGCGCGCTTGGAGGCTGCGCGGAGAATACTTACTGATGAGCAAAACTGATTTGGATGTACACTTTGACCGTATCGACCAGCTTGTTCAAGAGATGAAGGCATTCGTCCCAAGTGACCTGATAGGGGCAAGTCAATTTCGTGCTGATCTTGCAGGCTTGCTAGTTGTTACTATTGCGGCATCTTATGAGAGTTGCGTCAAAGAGACTCTAATTGCTTACGCGAATCGCCATCACATTGCTTTTGGGACATTCACGCTCAATAACTATAAAAAATTGAACAGTAGAATTTCCATCAGTGATCTGCATCAGTATTCTTCTCTGTTCGACGATAATATAGCTGTCAGATTCAAAAAGATACTCAATGCGCGAAAAACGAAAATCGACCAAAGGATAGGTAAGAACATTGAGTCATGCTACAAACAGATCCTAAGCTGGCGACATGATTTTGCTCATGCTGGAACACGGAATACCACTATCGAGGAAGCCGTAGCGACCCACAGATTGGCAAAAAGAGTACTTTACTCTTTTGACCAAGCATTTAACGGACATTAGGGATTCGACATCTAAACCCAAT
Source organism: Agrobacterium sp. DE0009 (assembly GCF_007680755.1). Taxonomy (NCBI): domain Bacteria; kingdom Pseudomonadati; phylum Pseudomonadota; class Alphaproteobacteria; order Hyphomicrobiales; family Rhizobiaceae; genus Agrobacterium; species Agrobacterium sp. DE0009. The sequence continues at coordinate 409,035 of NZ_VEIU01000001.1, read as the reverse complement.
CGAAGCAATCTAAACTATGACCCTTATTTTTCTTGAACGGGCCGGGTTCGGCCCCTTCTTGTTGATCCTCACAGGCCCGTTTACAAACTCCTCTAGTGACGGCACGCCTTCCAGCACGAGATCAGCATAAATCTGCGCCAGCTCCTTACGGCGCTCAATGTGAAGCGCACGATTGTAAGCCGCTTCCACCCTATCTTTCGGTGTGTGCGCGAGCATCAAATCGATGACATGGCGATCTTGCGGGTACCGTTCGTTCATGATTGACGAGAACGACGCTCGAAAGCCGTGCGGCACATGTTTCTCATAATAATCTGCCCGGTTAAGAAAGTAGCCCATCGCATTTGCAGACATCGGTTGGGTCGGTCGCCGTGGGTTCGGAAAAACGTACTCTCCCCGACCAGTGAGCCGACGCAATAAAGCGATAATCTCCAGCGCCTGCGGTGGTAGCGGGACAAGATGGTCATAAAGATCATCTTGCTTTCGTTCGAGCTTGAGTTTCATGCGTGCCGCAGGGATACGCCAAACTGGATTATCCTCATCCAGATTGGCCCATTCGGACCAAGGCGTGTCCGCGAGAGTGCCAGGTCGCACCGCCGTGATGGCGAGCAGCTTCAGCGCGAGTTTTACATGTGGTCGCCCAGGCGTTTTACAAACATCGGCAAGGAGTTGCCTGATCGCCTCGACAGTGGTCAGCGCAGGCCGCCTCCCCTTATGAAGCGGTACAAGAGCGCTCTGCACTACTGCGGCGGGATCGCTCGTCGCTCGGCCGGTAGAAATGGCGTATACGAATATGGCAGATATCCGCTGGCGATGACGCTTTGCCGTTTCAACAGCTCCGCGTTTCTCGATCAGCCGCAACACTCCGAGGACGGTCGGCGCATCGATCACCGTTATAGGCAGCCCACCAATGTGCGGCAGCACGTCCCGTTTCAGGGTCCGCCAAACCTCGTTGGCGTGAGCTGGTGCCCAAACCGTGCTGGCAAGGTCGAACCACTCTTTTGCGAGGACCGAGAACGTTGCCTCCGCATCAGAGCGCTGAATGACCTTTTCTAGCTTCTTCTGCGCCGACGGGTCCCGTCCAGATTTGAGCAGCAGGCGCGCTTCGTCTCTGGCGCGACGCGCCTCGAGCAAACTCATCTCAGGATAATCGCCGATGACGAGCGTCTTTTCCTTGCCTAGAAATTCATAGCGGTACCGGAAAATTTTGCTGCCGGCCTTCGTCACATAGACGTGTAGGCCATTAGTGTCGGAGAGCTTGTAAGGCTTGCTCTGCGCCTTCGCTTTTCGAATCGCCGTGTCGGTAAGCACGCCCACTCCATCGATACCCGGTTTTCCAATCCTGATACCCGGTTCGGTACCCGGAAATGACCGGGATAGTACGGAACGTTATGGGAACCAGCGGGAATATATGAACTGGAAGGAACGCGGCGCGCAAGGGCCAACGAGAACATATGGGAACATATGCGAAACAAAAATGGCAGATGGGGTGGGATTCGAACCCACGGTACGCTCTCACGCACGCCGGTTTTCAAGACCGGTTCCTTAAACCACTCGGACACCCATCCATCGGTGGTGAGGCTTTATAGCGTTTTGGAAATGGCCGTCAATCCCGCCAAGCAGACGAAGCAGCTCATCTTTTGAAGCACAGACGATCATTGCCCAGGCGTCGTTGCGGGCGGCAGGAGCGAACCGTCGCCCGATGGGATAGACGGAACCTGCTGCGCCGTGTCGAATAAGGTGAGGCTTAACACGATTGCCACAAGCACCAGCAAAAGTGCCACGAAGAAGATACCGGGTTTGTCCATGCGTCTGCTCATGTCACGATATGTTAAAGCCGAATATGTGCAATTCGAGGCAGCACGAAGAATAAATCGAAGTCTGTCAAGTTGTCTTACAGATTGACAGAGTTCATCGTCTGAAAAGATACGAATTGTCCGAAATTTCTTTCGAGGCGTACTGTTTGGGATGGAAGTGACCTATCGCGTCAGCCACATTGTCACTTATATCACGCCATCGCTCCCGGGCATTGCCCAACTTTCCCCGAGCGATCAACCTGCCCCGCTTATCCGCGGGGCTTTTTTCTTTTAAGGCACCTGGAAACAAACGGCTGCCAGAGCCTGCGCATTCGTACATTGCATATCACACGCCGATGCTGGGCCTGCCATGGCCGGCGCCTCCCTCACCCCGCAGGATATCATAAAACAAGTCCAGCAAAGCAGGCGGCAAAGTGTCTGACAACTCAGCGATGATTTCGCCGGCGCGATTGTAGGAATAGATGGCGCACAGCGTCAGAACAAGCAGCAGGATCCAGGGCCAAAGCGGCTTGCGTCTCTGCGGTGCTCCATTGGGTGGTTGCGGTAAACTCATGCCGATACCTTCCGCTCAGGCTTTCACGCGCGGCTCACCCCCGGGCGCATAGGCGGTTTTCTGGAGGAAACGGAATATATTGCCGCACTGCGCGCAACGGATCATGAAATCGGTCGGATCGCCGGAGGGCCGTTCGACACGAAAACCTATCGGCATCTCATCGATGCGAAAATCGACGTCACGGCGGCTCTTATCGTCCGATTCAGAAGCTTCGGCAAAGCCTTGATGTCCGCATTTCGAACATTCGAGCTTCCGGGAATATCTGTCGCGCGCTGCCATGTGCCGTCCTTTGTTCAATGGTTATCAGGTAGCAGCGGCAAAACACCATTTCAATGGCAGCCACGGCAGGTTAAGACCGTCACGGCTATTTCCACACTGTAAACCCTGCCGAAGCGAAAAACGACCGGAAGCCGTTGACCATCACCGATGACCGACCATAAGCGCCCGTTTTCACCTTCCTTCATGTTTCGTGCCGCCCTCGTCGGTGTAAGCCTGCTGGTCACCCTTGCTGCGATGAATGTCGGGATAAAATGGTATGGGGCGCGGATTAGCCAGGCAGGCCACACAACCGAAACCGACGCGGTAGAGATCGTTATCGGCAATGATCGGCTAAGGCTCGCCAAGAATACGCTCCGCGCACCTGCCGAGCGTTTCGGCGGAGAGCGCGACCGCGTCGATCTTTTCCTGACCTGGCCCGATCTGAGGGGGTACGAGCAAGCGAATCGATCCCTGTTTGATGATCCCGCGCAGGCGCCAAGGCTGATATTCATCAAGCTTTCGCGGAGCACCATGTCGGAGGATATGTCGGGTCGTTTCGGGCCGATTTACGCACGGCTGACGGAAGGCGAGCCGGTGCCGCTAAAGCACGGTCTTCTGCTTCACCGGCTGCGCACCGATTCCGGCTACGGTAAGGAGGTCATATTGACGGGCGAACGAAACGGTCAAAGCGCCTATGTGGTGCGCTGCCTCATGCCAGAGCCGCCGCAGCAGCCGACGGGCAGCGATTGCCAGCGCGATATTCGCGTCGGGCAGGACTTGAGCCTCTTCTATCGCTTCTCGTCTCTCCTGTTGCCGCAGTGGGACAAGGTGGATGCGGCCGTGAAAAACTATATCGAGCACCGCCTCGTAAAAGACGGAAATCCATGACACGGCACAGACCGGGCAACATGCGAAAAGTCGCATTTTATGGAAGTCGGATACCTTTCATAAACCACTTGGTAACGCCATACCGATAAAGTTTCGTCTCGGAGCATCGGGCGGGGCGTGTCCGAGCGGAACATAAATATGCGATTGAAGAGTTCAGCAGTGTTGAAAATTCTATCTGGAGCACATTCGCGCAGAGCGGGTGCAACGTCTTTCGTGAGGTTTATTGCGCTAACCCTTGCTGCGGCGTTCATAACCGCAACATCCGTTCAGACTGCGAAGGCCGATCCGAAATATGCGGGCATCGTGATCGACGCCAAGACCGGCAAGGTTCTCTATGGCGAGGATCCGGATGGTCTGCGTTATCCGGCGTCGCTGACCAAGATGATGACGCTTTACCTCACGTTCGAAGCGCTCAGCGCCGGGCGTATCTCCCTTGATTCGAAGGTACCGGTATCGGCCAATGCTGCCAAGGAACCTCCATCCAAGCTCGGCGTGCGGGCCGGCGGCAGCATCACCGTGGAGCAGGCCATCCTCGCACTCGTCACCCGCTCCGCCAACGACATGGCGACCGCGCTTGGCGAATATCTCGGCGGTTCCGAGGATCGTTTTGCCCGGATGATGACCGCAAAGGCCCGTGCACTCGGCATGACCCGCACGACCTATCGCAACGCCAACGGCCTGCCTAATACAGCGCAGATGACGACGGCGCGCGACCAGGCCCGTCTCGGCATCGCTCTTCGCCAGCATTTCCCGCAATATTACGGCTATTTCTCCACCCGTACCTTCAACTTCGGCAAGCAGGTTATCGGCAATCATAACCGCCTCGTCGGAACCGTGAAGGGCGTGGACGGCATCAAGACGGGTTACACCCGCGCAGCCGGCAGCAATCTTGCCACATCCGCACAGCTCGATGGCCGGTCGATTGTGGCTGTTGTGCTTGGTGGACGGTCCAGTGCCGCCCGTGATGCCACGATGCGCAAGCTTGTGGCCACCTATCTGCCGCAGGCATCGCGCGGCGGCAACAGCAACCTCATTGCGCAGACCCGCTCCGCACCGGTCGAAGAGCCTGTTGCAGTTGCAGCAGCCGTTCCTTCCGTGGCCGTTGCTGCAACGGATGCCGGCCTGCCGCATGCGGGCCCGGTTCCGCAGACCCGTTACGAAGAAGCGCCCGTTAGCGCCTTTGCTGGTTCCGCTTCCAACCCGGCCGTCAAGGCCATGGAAGCCGCCACCTGGCAGAAGGGCAAGGACCCGATCGTTCGCGCACCGGCTGCTCCCGACCGCAATCTGATCACCAATTCGACGAAGGTCGACAATATCGTCACCGCATCGACGGCAGCATCTGCTTCCACAGCCCCTTCCGTCTCACCACGGGCAGAGGCGCCCCAGGGTGGCTGGGTGATCCAGATTGGCGCATCGCCGGACGAGAACTCCGCACGCGGCCTGTTGCAGAACGCACAGGAAAAAGGCGGCGCGGCCCTGCGCTCCGCAAAACCCTTCACGGTCGCCTATAGCAAGGACGGCTCCCAGATCTACCGCGCCCGTTTCGGCGGCTTCGACGGCCAGAACGCCGCGGTAAATGCATGTAATGCATTGAAAAAGAAAGGCGTCAGCTGCTGGGCGTCACTCCAGTAACAGACGTTTCCGCAGGCGGTGCTTTATTGTCGAGACATCGCCTGTCTCCTCGAATTGTGTAATGAGTAGCGAGGCTTTCCAAGATGGCAGTCAACGAGAATTATTCGGACATTGCGTCTGGCAACGGGCATGGCAGCCTTTCGGTTCTGCATCCCATTCACGAAGCGGCAATGCGTATCGCCGATCTCGGTCTTAATCGTTCCAAGGCAAAAACGCGCGATCTCGTGGCGCTGCTTCTGTCGCATGGCGCCCGTGCGTGGCGCTCGAACCAGCCGGAAGCAAACATTCACCTTCATGTCGCGAGCCGTTCGGGCCGTGCTCCAGTCCATATCCGGATCCGCTGAGAAAGATCGCGTCTTATCCATACAAAGAAAACCCCGCGGAGCCTGAGCGCCGCGGGGTTTTTCTTGACCGGTTACAGGGGATGGCGAGGCGGCTTACGCCTCGCTCTCCGGTGCCTCAGGTGCATCCGGCGGCGTGTCGGCTAGATCGTCGCCATTACCGGTTTCCACCTCATCGTCGCCCTCGGGCTCGTTGATGCGCTCTACCGAAACCACCTTCTCATCCTTGGCGGTCGAGAAGATCGTCACGCCCTTGGTGGCGCGGCTGGCAATGCGGATGCCGTTGACCGGCACGCGGATCAGCTGACCGCCATCCGAGACCAGCATGATCTGGTCGCCCTCTTCCACCGGGAAGGCGGCAACGAGTTCGCCGATTTCGTTGGTCTTCGCGGTATCGGTGGCGCGGATGCCCTTGCCGCCTCGGCCCGAGGTGCGGAAATCATACGAAGAAGACCGCTTGCCGAAGCCCTTCACGGAAACCGTCAGCACGAATTCTTCACGTGCCTTCAGTTCCTGATAGCGCTCTTCGCTGAGTTCGCCCTCTTCCGTCACGTCCTCGCCAACAAGTGCGATGTCTTCTTCATCGACACCGGCAGCGCGCCGCTCGGCGGCCGAACGCTTGAGGTAGGCCGCACGCTCCCACGGTTCAGCTTCAACGTGCCCAACGATGGTCATGGAGATGATGCGGTCGCCTTCAGCCATGTTGATACCGCGCACGCCAACCGAGTTGCGGCCGGCAAAGACGCGCACATCGTCCACGGGGAAACGGATGCACTGGCCAAGCGCAGTCGTCAGCAACACGTCGTCACGGTCGGTACAGGTTTCGACGGAGAGGATTTCATCGCCCTCCTCGTCCAGCTTCATGGCGATCTTGCCGTTGCGGTTGACCTGTACGAAATCACCGAGCTTGTTACGGCGAACAGTGCCGCGCGTCGTCGAGAACATCACGTCGAGCGTTTCCCAGGTCGTTTCGTCCTCGGGCAACGGCATGATGGTGGTGATGCGCTCGCCAGGTTCCAGTGGCAGCATGTTGATAAGGGCCTTGCCCTTCGACTGCGGTGTGCCGATCGGCAGACGCCAGACCTTTTCCTTGTAGACGATACCACGCGAGGAGAAGAAAAGGACAGGCGTATGGGTATTGGCAACGAACAGACGGTTGACGAAATCCTCGTCGCGCGTTGCCATGCCGGAGCGCCCTTTGCCGCCGCGACGCTGTGCACGATAGGTCGTCAGCGGCACGCGCTTGATGTAACCGAGATGCGAAACGGTGACGACCATGTCTTCGCGGGCGATGAGGTCTTCATCGTCCATATCAGGACCGCCTTCGACGATCTCGGAGCGACGCGGCGTACCGAACTCGTCACGAACGGCGGTCAGCTCATCCTTGACGATCTGCATGATGCGCAGGCGCGATGACAGGATTTCCAGATACTCGCTGATCTCAGCCCCGATCTTGTTCAGCTCGTCGCCGATTTCATCGCGGCCGAGCGCCGTAAGACGTGCGAGGCGCAATTCGAGAATGGCGCGCGCCTGTTCCTCGGAGAGATTGTAAGTCCCGTCTTCGTTGATGCGATGGCGCGGGTCATCGATGAGGCGGATCAGGCTTTCCACATCCTGTGCAGGCCAGCGACGGGTCATCAGTTCTTCTCGGGCCGACGCCGGATCGGGAGCATGGCGGATGACGCGGATGACCTCATCGATATTGGCGACGGAAATCGCCAGACCGACCAACACATGCGCGCGCTCGCGCGCCTTGCGCAGCAGGTATTTCGTGCGACGGCTCACGACGTCTTCGCGGAAGGAGACAAAAGCACGCAACATGTCGAGCAGCGTCATCTGCTCGGGCTTGCCGCCGTTCAGTGCCACCATGTTGCAGCCAAACGAGGTCTGCAGCGGCGTGTAGCGGTAAAGCTGGTTCAGGATGACATCCGCATTGGCGTCGCGCTTGAGTTCGATGACGACGCGGTAACCCTGGCGGTCGGATTCGTCGCGCAGGTCGGAAATGCCCTCGATGCGCTTTTCCTTGACCAGTTCAGCCATTTTTTCGATCATCGACGCCTTGTTCACCTGATAGGGAACTTCGGTGATGATGATCTGCTCGCGGTCGCCACGCATCGGCTCGATCGTGGCGCGGCCACGCATGATGACCGAGCCGCGGCCCGTCTCGTAGGCCGAGCGGATGCCGGAACGGCCCATGATCAGCGCACCGGTCGGAAAATCCGGGCCAGGAATGATCTGCATCAGTTCCGGCAACTCGATCGCAGGATTGTCGATCAGGGCGATACAGCCGTCGATAACTTCGGACAGGTTGTGCGGCGGGATGTTCGTCGCCATACCGACCGCGATGCCGCCTGCCCCGTTGACCAGCAGGTTTGGGAACTTGGCCGGAATGACCACGGGCTCCTGCAGCGTGCCGTCATAGTTGTCGCGGAAATCGACCGTTTCCTTGTCGAGATCATCAAGCAGCGCATGCGCGGCCTTATCGAGACGGCATTCGGTGTAACGTTCGGCCGCCGGCGGATCGCCGTCGATGGAGCCGAAGTTGCCCTGCCCGTCGATCAGCGGCAGGCGCAGCGACCAATCCTGCGCCATACGCGCCAGCGCATCATAAATCGCCGAATTGCCGTGCGGATGGAATTTACCCATCACGTCACCGGTGACGCGAGCGCATTTGACGTATTTCTTGTTCCAGTCGATGCCGAGTTCGGACATGCCGTAAAGGATACGGCGATGAACCGGCTTCAGGCCGTCTCGCACATCGGGAAGCGCGCGGGAAACGATGACGCTCATGGCGTAATCGAGATACGACCGCTGCATTTCCTCCATGATGGAAATCGGTTCAATGCCTGGCGGAAGCTTTCCGCCGCCGGGGGGGCTCTGGTCAGTCAAAACGGATCACATTCTCTGTTAAGAATCGGATGGATTTTTATAGCGGAAACAGGAAGGTTAAGCCAATTTCCCGGCAAGTTTTGAACAGGCTTTTGCGTCATTTGCAAGACAAACGCCGGTTTTCACGATTTCACCGCCCAAATGCGCGGCCGTCCCTTTTAAAGTGCGGGCGAGTTGCGTAGGGTCCGGCATAAAAACAAGACAGCGGGGAAAGAATGGCCAGCAGCGAAACCCTAATCAATGCGCTCACCACACTTCTGGTGACGCTCGATCCGCCGGGCCTCGCTCCCGTTTTCCTGGCGCTTACGACAGGCATGAACCGAAGCCAGCGCAGTCAGGTAGCGTTGCGCGGCTCCATCATCGCTTTCGGCATCCTTGCGGTCTTCGCTGTCTTCGGGCTTGCGATCCTCAACCTGCTTGGCATTTCGCTCGGCTCCTTCCGCATCGCCGGCGGCCTTCTGCTGTTCTGGATCGCCTTCGAGATGATTTTTGAAAAGCGTCAGGAAAGGAAGGAAAAGACGTCCGAAATAGCCATCACCAAGGATCATCTGCATAATCTTGCGGTCTTTCCGCTGGCACTGCCGTTAATCGCCGGACCGGGCGCCATCTCCGCGACGGTGCTGCTTGCGGGCTCGATGAACACGACCTTCGAGATGGTGGTACTCATCCTGATCCTCGCCTTCGCCATGGGCCTCGTTTACGCCGCACTGATCGTGGCGGAACGCATGGACCGGTTTCTCGGCAATACGGGCCGCGCGATCCTCACGCGACTTCTTGGCGTGCTGCTGGCGGCGCTGTCGGTGCAATTCGTGGTCGACGGGATCAAATCCGCCTTTGCGTTCTGATTTGTCGCCCACTGGGATGGGCGCATCATAATTCCCATCGATATCAGGGAGAGAAAAAATCCTGCCTTTAAATCCGGCCGTCGCTTCGTTTAAAGACAGGTAACGTTTCCGGATTCGAAAGTTCTTCTCATGCGTTCAATGCTGCGCCGCCTCATCCCGGATGCCGCACCTGTCAGCAACAGGGAAAGGCTACGCTCTGCAATAGGCGCCTTCGTCGGCATTCTCCTCACCGGCCTTCTGGGAAGTCTCGCCCTGCGTTTCGATCCTACCTTGCCCGCCATGATCGCACCGATGGGCGCGTCTGCCGTGCTTCTGTTCGCGGTGCCCTCGAGCCCGCTGGCGCAGCCCTGGTCGATCCTCTGCGGTAACCTCGTTTCGGCGTTTGTTGGTGTGAGCGTGGCCCTGCTCGTTCCGGATCCATTTCTTGCCAGCGCGCTCGCAATCAGCCTTGCGATCGCTGCCATGATGGCGCTGCGGTGCCTGCATCCGCCAAGCGGTGCCGTCGCTCTCACCGCCGTCCTCGGCGGCCCTGCCGTCCACAGTCTCGGTTATGGTTTCCTGCTCTGGCCCGTTGCCGGAAACTCGCTCATCCTTCTCGCTTTTGCGCTCCTCTACAACAACGCGACCGGCCGCGCCTATCCGCATGGTCTCAAGCTTGGCAAAGCGGCGCACGGCACCACGGATCCCACGCCCATTCAGAAAATCGGCTTTTCCTCAACCGATCTTGATGAGGTGCTGAAAGAATATGACGAGGTCCTCGATATCGACCGCGATGCGCTGGAGACCATCCTGCGCAAGACTGAACTACGCTCCTACCGCCGCCGCGCGCTGCATCTCGATTGTGCGAGCGTCATGTCACGGGATGTCATCGGCGTCGCACCCGATGACAGCCTTCGCCACGCCCAGGGACTGATGCACAGCCACCACTTCAAGGCGCTGCCGGTCACCAACGACAAAGCAGAAATCGTCGGTATCGTCACCCAGACGGACTTCCTGGAAAAGGCCAGCTGGAGAAATGGCCGTCCCGCCATCGGCTTCCTCCAGCGCCTGCGCCTCATCCTGTCAGGCGCAAGTGCGCCGAACGACACGGTCAAGGACATCATGACCTCGCCTGTGAAAACCGTACGGCCGGAAACGCCCATCGAGGAAGCCATCATCCGTTTCGCGGAAGAAGGGTTGCACTATCTGCCCGTGGCGGACGCCCGCGGCAAGATGGTCGGCATCGTGTCGCAATCCGATGTTATGGTCGCGATGTTGGCGGACAAGGTGGCGGCTTAGTTTGGCCTCACCAGGCACTTACGCCGAAAAAGAGACCGACAAAGATGGATGTCAGCGTCTTGCTTTCAGGAGCCGCTGCCACAACGTGCCACCAAAGAACCGTCCCAGCACAACGAAATAGGCTATCATCAGGCCAAAGGCGACAAAAGCAGGCGTACCGTTCAGGGAAAACCCCTCCGGTGTTCGCCCGCCCGCAACGGTTGCGACAAGAAATCCCGCCGCAAAAAACGCCGTCCAGAAATCAAGGAAAAACGCAAGAATAATGCGCCAGGTGGCGGGCTGTTTCGGTTGCACCGTGTCGTCACTCAAGCTCGCCTCCTGTCATGCACATATTCATCCGGCGTCAGATCAAAACGGGATGTCGTCGTCCATATCGTTGGAGAAGCCGCCCGAAGGCTGGCTGCTGCCGCGGGAAGAACCGCCGCGAGAAGAGGACTGCTGGTCGTAACCGCCGCCGTAACCCGAGCCGCCGCCACTGCCGTAATCGTTGCCGCCACCGAAGTCGCCGCCGCCACTGCGGCCGCTGCCTTCGCCGCGACCATCGAGCATGGTCAGCGTCGAGTTGAAGCCCTGAAGAACCACTTCCGTGGAATAACGGTCGTTACCGGTCTGGTCCTGCCATTTGCGGGTCTGCAACTGACCTTCGATGTAGAGCTTTGCGCCCTTCTTGACGTATTGCTCGACGACTTTGCACAGGCCTTCGTTGAACACCACGACCGTGTGCCACTCGGTCTTTTCCTTGCGCTCACCGCTGTTGCGGTCGCGCCAGGTTTCCGACGTAGCAATACGCAGATTGGCGATCGGGCGGCCATCCTGCGTGCGGCGGATTTCGGGATCGGCGCCCACGTTTCCGATCAGAATTACCTTGTTTACGCTACCAGCCATCTCGTCATCCTGTCCGCCGGCCTTCATGACCGGCAATTGCATTTCAAAAAAATCGCCACACAATAGCCGCCACGGCCCGCAAAGGGCACCGCAAGCATGGAACTATCCACAACGAATAATCTTAAGCTGCGGTAGCGGAGATTGTCGCTTGCAATTCGTTCCTTTTTTGTTCTATTGAATCGCAGATTTCGAGTCAAGCTTTCCGAAAAGCTTCGGCCGATTGGGATTAGACCTCGACACATCCGGCTGCGTCACTACATAAGGACACGCCGCCCTCAAGCTTTCTTTTTGTCCGAGCCTTGTCATGAGTGAACTGAAGACGATTTCCATCCGTGGCGCCCGCGAGCATAACCTCAAGGGCATCGATCTGGATTTGCCACGCAACAAGCTGATCGTCATGACCGGCCTCTCCGGCTCGGGCAAGTCGTCGCTTGCTTTCGATACCATCTATGCCGAGGGCCAGCGCCGTTATGTCGAGAGCCTTTCAGCCTATGCGCGCCAGTTCCTGGAGATGATGCAGAAGCCCGACGTGGACCAGATTGACGGTCTGTCACCGGCGATCTCCATCGAGCAGAAGACCACCTCGCGTAACCCGCGCTCGACGGTGGGTACGGTCACCGAGATTTACGACTACATGCGCCTGCTCTTTGCGCGCGTCGGTGTGCCCTATTCGCCCGCGACGGGCCTGCCGATCGAAAGCCAGACGGTCAGCCAGATGGTCGACCGCATCCTCGCTTTCGACGAAGGCACGCGTCTTTATATCCTCGCCCCGATCGTGCGCGGCCGCAAGGGCGAGTACAAGAAGGAACTTGCCGAGCTGATGAAGAAGGGCTTCCAGCGCGTCAAGGTGGACGGCCAGTTCTACGAGATCGCCGACGTTCCAGCCCTCGACAAGAAATACAAGCACGACATCGACGTGGTGGTTGACCGTGCTGTTGTGCGCCCGGATATGGCCGCACGTCTTGCCGACAGTCTTGAGACCTGCTTGAAGCTCGCGGACGGCCTGGCGATCGCCGAATTCGCCGACAAACCGCTGCCTGCAGAAGAAACCGCCGCCGGTGGTTCCGCCAATAAATCTCTCAATGAGACCCACGAGCGCGTGCTGTTTTCGGAAAAATTCGCATGCCCCGTTTCCGGCTTCACCATTCCGGAAATCGAACCGCGGCTGTTTTCCTTCAACAATCCCTTCGGCGCCTGCCCCAGCTGCGATGGCCTCGGCTCGCAGCAGAAGGTGGATGAAAACCTGATCGTGCCGGAGCCAGCCCGCACGCTGCGCGATGGCGCGATTGCACCATGGGCGAAGTCTTCCTCGCCCTATTATAACCAGACGCTGGAAGCACTCGGTAAAGCTTTCGGCTTCAAGCTGTCGAGCAAGTGGTCCGATCTCTCCAGGGAGGCGCAGCACGCCATCCTGCAGGGCACGGATGACAAGATCGAGTTCAATTATCAGGACGGCGCCCGCTCCTACAAGACGGTGAAGAACTTTGAAGGCATCGTGCCTAATCTGGAGCGTCGCTGGAAAGAGACCGACAGCGCCTGGGCGCGTGAGGAAATCGAGCGTTACATGTCGGCAGCCGCCTGCCCGGCCTGCGCCGGATATCGCCTGAAACCGGAAGCGCTCGCCGTCAAGATCAACAAGCTCCATATCGGTGAAGTCACCGAAATGTCGATCCGCACCGCGCGCGACTGGTTCGAGGTGCTACCGGAAAGCCTGAACGCCAAGCAGAATGAAATCGCCGTCCGTATCCTCAAGGAAATCCGCGAGCGCCTGCGCTTCCTTAACGATGTCGGGCTGGATTATCTCAGCCTGTCGCGCAATTCCGGCACGCTCTCTGGCGGCGAGAGCCAGCGCATCCGTCTTGCATCGCAGATCGGCTCAGGCCTCACCGGCGTTCTCTATGTCCTCGACGAGCCCTCGATCGGTCTCCATCAGCGCGACAATGCCCGCTTGCTCGATACGCTCAAACATCTGCGCGATATTGGCAATACGGTGATCGTGGTCGAACATGACGAGGATGCCATTTTGACGGCGGACTATGTGGTCGATATCGGCCCGGCCGCCGGCATCCACGGTGGCCAGGTTATCGCCGAAGGCACGCCGCAGGAGGTGATGGCCAATCCGAAATCACTGACCGGCAAATATCTCTCCGGCGAACTCGGCGTCGCGGTTCCCGCGCAGCGCCGCAAACCCAAGAAGGGCCGCGAGATCAAGGTTGTCGGCGCACGCGGCAATAATCTGAAGAATGTCACTGCTGCGGTGCCTTTGGGTGTCTTTACCGCCGTAACCGGCGTTTCGGGCGGCGGCAAATCCACCTTCCTGATCGAAACGCTCTATAAATCGGCGGCGCGTCGAGTCATGGGTGCGCGCGAAATCCCGGCGGAACATGACCGTATCGATGGTTTCGAATTCATCGACAAGGTGATCGATATCGATCAGTCACCCATTGGCCGGACGCCGCGCTCGAACCCCGCCACCTATACCGGCGCCTTTACGCCGATCCGAGACTGGTTTGCGGGCCTGCCGGAAGCGAAGGCGCGTGGTTACGCACCCGGCCGCTTCTCCTTCAACGTCAAGGGTGGCCGTTGCGAAGCCTGCCAGGGCGACGGTGTCATCAAGATCGAAATGCACTTCCTGCCTGATGTCTATGTCACCTGCGATGTCTGCCACGGCAAGCGCTATAACCGCGAAACGCTTGACGTAACCTTCAAGGGCAAATCCATCGCCGACGTTCTGGATATGACGGTTGAAGAAGGCGTGGAATTCTTCGCCGCCGTGCCGGCCGTCCGCGACAAGCTGCAATCGCTCTTCGATGTTGGTCTTGGTTACATCAAGGTCGGCCAGCAGGCCAATACGCTTTCCGGCGGCGAAGCGCAGCGCGTCAAGCTTGCCAAGGAACTGTCGAAGCGTTCCACGGGCCGCACGCTCTACATACTCGACGAGCCGACGACCGGCCTGCACTTCCACGACGTCAACAAGCTGCTCGAGATGCTGCATGCGCTGGTGGAACAGGGCAATTCCGTGGTCGTGATCGAACACAATCTCGAAGTCATCAAGACGGCCGACTGGATCATCGATATCGGCCCCGAAGGCGGCACGGGCGGCGGTGAAGTGGTGGCAACCGGCACGCCGGAAGACATCGTCAAGGTCGAGCGCTCCTATACCGGTCACTTCCTGAAAGAGCTTCTGGAGAGGCGGCCGGCTGGAAAACAGCAAGCCGCGGAGTAGTTTCGGAGATTAACGACAGGTGTGCCCGGGCGGCGCCCCCGTTATCCTCGCCGTTGAGACGGGGATCCATTGGTCAAGACGCCGCCGTCGCCGCATGCCTGCGAATGAATCGGGTGAACGGCGCGGACGCGGCACGGAATTTGGGAGGAACAACAGATGTCGACGTCAGGGACTATCCGCACCGGTATCGGCGGCTGGACCTTCGAGCCTTGGGAAGGAACTTTCTACCCGGAAAAACTGCCGAAGAAGCGCCAGTTGGAGCACGCAAGCCGGCAGTTGACGGCAATTGAAGTCAACGGCACCTATTACAGCAGCCAGAAGCCGGAGACCTTCGCCAAATGGGCATCCGAGGTGCCGGAGGATTTCGTCTTTTCACTGAAAGCCAGCCGTTACGTCACCAACCGCAAGGTTCTGGCCGAAGCGGGCGAGTCCATGACGAAGTTCCTAACGCAGGGTCTGACGGAACTGGGATCGCATCTCGGCCCGATCCTCTGGCAATTCGCGCCGACGAAGAAATTCGACGCCGACGATTTCGGCGCATTCCTGGCGCTATTGCCGGAAAAGCAGGATGGGATTCGTCTGCGCCACGTCGTGGAGGTGCGCAATGAGACGTTCCAGGTGCCGGAATTCATCGAGCTTCTCGCCAGACACAAGGTCGCGGTCGTCTGCGCCGATCATCACGAGTATCCGATGCTGCCTGACGTCACGGCCGATTTCGTCTATTGCCGCCTACAGAAGGGCGAGGATGATATCAAGACCTGCTATCCGAAAGCCGGGATCAATGACTGGGCAAAACGCGTCAAGACCTACGCGGTAGGCGGCGTTCCTGACGATCTGCCGCTGATAGCGCCCGAGCGGAAGGTCGAAAAGACACCGCGCGACGTCTTCGCGTTCTTCATTACCGGCGGCAAGGTCAATGCGCCCACTGGCGCGCAGGAACTGCAAAAAGCGGTCTGAGCCCTCTCAGCCCGCCAGTTCTTTCATCGGGTTAAAATCGATGGCGGCAAAAGCTGCCTCGATCACCTCAGGCCCGGCTCCCGGTCGGGTGGCGTCGCTGGAGAGGATTTGCCGAAACCGGCGCGCGCCCGGCATGCCCTGAAACAGGCCGACCATGTGGCGGGTGACGTGATTGAGACGTCCACCTGCGGCGATGTAATCAGCAGCGTAAGCCATCATCGCGTCCCGCAGCGCCATCCAGTCATAGGGGTGGGCTTGCCCGCCATAGATGCGGTGATCGACATCGGCAAGGATCGAGGTGTTGTGATAGGCGGCGCGGCCGAGCATCACGCCGTCCATGTATTTCAGGTGCTCGCCCGCCTGATCGAGATCGGCAATGCCGCCATTGATGCCGATGAAGACTCCTGGATTTTCCCGTTTCATGCGATAGACGAGTTCATAGTCGAGCGGCGGAACCTCGCGGTTCTCCTTTGGCGACAGACCCTGTAGCCAGGCTTTCCGGGCATGGACCCACACGGCATCCGCGCCAGCCGCAACCACCCGCGCCAGAAAATCAGGCAACACCCTTTCAGGCTCATGATCGTCAACGCCGATGCGGCATTTGACTGTGACTGGCACCTCAGCGACCGCCTTCATGGCGGAGACACATTTGGCAACGAGGTCGGGCTCGCGCATCAGGCAGGCGCCAAAGGTACCCGATTGCACGCGGTCCGAAGGGCAGCCGACATTGAGATTGATTTCATCGTAACCATAGCCGCTGGCGATCCGCACCGCCTCGGAAAGCTTGACGGGGTCAGACCCGCCGAGCTGCAGGGCCACGGGATGTTCCTGCGGGTGATAACCGAGCAACCGCTCGCGCTGGCCGTGGATAATGGCATCGGCGACGATCATTTCGGTGAACAGCAGGGCGCGCTTCGACAATTGCCGGTGCAGAAACCTGCACCTCGTATCGGTCCAATCGATCATGGGTGCAACGGCAAAGATTTTTTCGCCGCTGGCAAGCGCTTTTCTGTACATGGGTAAACCTCTTTGCGCCGGCTTCTACAACAAAGGACCGTAAAAAGCCAGTTTTGCAGGCGAGGTCATTTTGAACTGGAAATCGCCCCGGAATCGCGGGACAAGACTTGCAGCTTCAAGAGACGACAGGAAATCCCCATGGCCGCCACCGTCATCCCCGCCCCGAAACCCGTTCTGCTGCCAGTCGAAGGCACGCAAGAGCTGTTCCCCGTGCGGCGGGTCTATTGCGTTGGTCGCAATTATGCGGATCACGCCATCGAAATGGGGCATGATCCGTCGCGCGAGCCGCCCTTTTATTTCCAGAAGAACCCGGACAATCTGCTTCCCGCTGGCAATGACTTCCCCTACCCTCCGCTCTCTTCCAATGTCCATTACGAGGTGGAATGTGTCGTGGTTCTGAAGAGCGGCGGCGCGGATATCCCGGCGTCCGAGGCGCTGAACCATGTATGGGGTTATGCCGTCGGCATCGACATGACACGCCGCGACCTTCAGGACGGGCTGAAGAAGATGGGCCGCTCCTGGGAGGGCGCGAAGGCTTTTGAATATTCCGCTCCGATCTCGGCCATCGTTCCGGCAGAAAAAATCGGCCATCCCTCAACCGGCGCGATCTGGCTCGATGTCAACGGAAAACGTAAGCAGACGGGCGATCTCGCGCAGATGATCTGGAAAGTGCCGGAAGTGATTGCCGAGCTTTCCAAGCTGTTCACCCTTGCTGCCGGCGACGTAATCATGACCGGAACGCCAGCTGGCGTCGGCCCGATCGTGCGCGGTGACAGGATCGAGTGCGGCGTCGATGGCGTCGGCACGCTCTCGGTCAAAATTGCCTGATCGACAGGAACCGCAAAGGGAGGACACCGCCATGCCGCTCTACCGCCTGGCCGACCGGGTACCGCAGACCCCTGCCCCGGATCGTTACTGGGTCGCACCCGATGCCAATGTCATCGGCGCCGTCACACTCGGTGAGGATGTCGGCATCTGGTTTGGTGCAACGCTGCGCGGCGATAACGAACCGATCAGCGTCGGGCGCGGCACCAACATCCAGGAAGGTGTGATGGTGCATAGCGACCCCGGCTATGCCGCCACCATCGGCGATATGTGCACCATCGGTCATCACGCCATCGTCCATGGCTGTACCATCGGCGATAATTCGTTGATCGGCATGGGCGCGACGATCCTCAACGGCGCAAAGATTGGCCGCAATTGTCTCGTCGGCGCCAACGCGCTGGTGACCGAAGGCAAGGAGTTTCCGGATAACTCCCTGATCGTCGGCTCACCCGCGCGCGCTATCCGCACGCTGGATGACGACGCCGTGGCGAGCCTTCGTCGTGCGGCTGAAAAATATATCGAAAACTGGAAGCGTTTTTCGAGGGATCTGGCGATCATCGAAAAATGATCGACGGCGGGCAACATGCCCGCCCCTTAGAATTGCCGTTATGCCGCGCAGGCAGCGCAGAGGCCGCGGATTTCAATGGTGGTCTTTTCCGCCTTGAACTTGCTATCCTTCACCCAGCGCTCGAGTCGATGGTCGATCTCGTGATCGTGGAATTCCGTCACCTGCCCGCAGGATTCGCAGATTGCGAAGGCCACCGTTCCATGGTGTTGCGAGCAGCACTCCGCCTGCGTGTGAGTGCAGGCGACAAAAGCGTTGAGGCTTTCCAGCCGGTGGACGAGACCGAACTCCACCAGTTTTTCCAGCGCCCGGTAGACCTGGAGCGGCGCGCGGAAACCGTCATCCCGTAGCTTGTCGAGGATCATGTAGGCGCTGAGCGGCTGTTGCGCATTTGAAAGCGCGTTCATGACCAGCGACTGGTTCTTGGTGAGATTCTGCTGGGTCTGCGCATTCATGGCTTGCCTCCTTCATCCGCGGAGCGGGAAAAACCCGGCGCCGGCAACAGGCTTATAACGAACAGGATCACCGCGGCAACCACGATGGATGGCCCGGATGGCGTGTCATAGGTCAGCGAGCCGAACAGGCCGCCGACAACCGCCACCGCACCGATCAGCGAGGCCACCACCGCCATCACCTCCGGCGTGCTGGAAAAACGCCGCGCTGTCGCGGCCGGAATGATCAGCAGCGAGGTGATGAGCATGATGCCGACAACCTTCATGGCAATCGCGATAACGAGCGCCATCAGCAGCGTGAAGATCAGTTTCGACCGTTCCGGGTTCAGCCCCTCGGCTTCCGCCAGCTCCGTATTAACGGTAGAGGCAAGCAGCGACCGCCACAGGAACACCATGGAGACAATGACAATCAGTCCGCCGCCCCAGATCAGTGCGATATCACTGCGGGTGACGGCGAGAATATCGCCGAACAGGAACGAGACGAGATCGATGCGCACCCAGCTCATGAAGGCGACGATGACAAGACCGATCGCCAAGGCGGAGTGGGACAGGATGCCCAGCAGCGCGTCGGCGGAAAGAGCCTGCCGTCTTTGCAGAAAAATCAAAAGAAGCGACACGGCCGACGCGACCATAAACACACTGACAATGAGGTTGAGCTGCAGCAGCAGAGACAGGGCAACGCCCAGAAGCGCCGAATGGGCCATGGTATCCCCGAAATAGGCCATACGCCGCCAGACGACGAAGCAGCCAAGCGGACCGGCGGTCAACGCAACACCGATGCCGGCGACCATGGCGCGCACGAAAAAATCGTCAAACATGGCGCTCTCCCTGGCGCGAGTTCTCGCGGGCGTCGTCGCCATGTTCATGGCCGCAGCCGCATTCGTCATGGTCATCGTGGTGGTGCCGTTGGTCATGACGATCATGCGCGTGGTCATGATGTGGATCATGCGCGTGATGATGCCCGTCCTCAGGGTGGCAATGGTCCGTCACCGTGCCATCCGCATGTTGCACCCGTCCGTCGGGCAAATGGGTGTGATCATGATGGTGACTGTAGATGGCAAGCCCCTTCGCAGCCGCACCGCCGAAGAGGCGCATATATTCCGGGCTCTGGCTTACCGTCTGTGGCGTGCCACGGCAGCAGACATGGCCGTTGAGGCAGATGACCGTATCGGTTTCCGCCATCACCACATGCAGATCATGCGAGATCAACAGAATTCCGCAATTACTTGAATTTCTGATATTTTTTATCAGATCATAAAGCGCGATCTCGCCGGAGAAATCGACGCCTTGAACGGGTTCGTCAAGAACAAGGAGGTCGGGCTTGCGGGCAATGGCGCGCGCTAGAAGCGCCCGCTGGAACTCCCCACCGGACAGATGCTGCACCTCGGCATTGGCAAGATGCGCGATGCCGGTCGCATTCAGGGCGGCATCGATGTCGCGGGCGGCGAGCGGCCCTGTCAGTGTCATCAGTCGGCGCACTGAAAGCGGCATTGTCCAGTCGACCGAAAGCTTCTGCGGCACATATCCCACTTTAAGACCAGCCTTGCGGGCAACCACCCCCTCGGTTGGTTTGACGACACCGATCGCCATTTTCGCGCTCGTGGATTTGCCGGATCCGTTCGGCCCGATCAGCGTGACGATCTCGCCTTTGCTGACGGAAAACTCCACACCGCGTACCAGCCAGCGGCCGCTGCGCTGCACGCCGGCATTGGCAAGGGAAACCAGAATGTCGTTGCCCATAGAGGCGGAATGAAGCATGGGATTGTCCGTTCGACGATATTGCCTACCGCTATCGCATACGTTATAGAGTTACGCAATAAATGTAATAACATAACTATACTGGTTCAAGTGGAGTGCATCGCATGAAATCGTTCCTGATCCCGCTCATGGCATCCGTGGCCATTGCAGCCGCGGCCTCCGGCGCCACTGCCGCACCCGATGTCGTGGTCTCGATCAAGCCGGTCCACTCCCTCGTTGCAGCCATCATGAAAGGTGTCGGGGAGCCACAGCTGATCGTTGATGGTGCGGCCTCTCCCCATACCTATAATCTGCGGCCGTCCAATGCACGCAAGCTTGAAAAAGCGGATGTGGTCTTCTGGATCGGGCCCGGGCTGGAGGCGTTCCTCGAAAAGCCGCTGGATGCGCTTGCCAGCAAAGCGACCGTGGTGGAACTGGAAGATGCCAAAGGATTGGAGAAATTGCCTTTCCGCGTGGGCGGCCCCTTCGAAGCACATGACGATGGCGACGAAGCCCACGATGCGCACGACGCACACGCCGAAGAAGGCGGCGCGCACGATCATGGGCACGACCATGGTGACGGCCATGAAGATCATGACCACGGCGCGTACGACACGCATCTTTGGCTGGACCCCGCCAATGCCAAGGCCATGGCGCAGGAAATCGAAACCGCGCTGATCGCGGCCGACGCCGGCAATGCCGCGACCTATCAGGCCAATACGAAAAAGCTGATTGATGATCTCGATGCGCTTGACGCCGAACTCAAGGAAACGATTCAGCCGGTGAAGGACAAGCCGTTCATCGTCTTCCACGACGCCTACCAATATTTCGAGCACCGCTACGGCGTAAAAACGGTCGGATCGATCACCGTCAGCCCGGAAACCCTGCCCGGCGCCGACCGTGTGAAGCAGATGCAGGAGAAAGTCCGTCAGCTCGGCGCAACCTGCGTTTTTGCCGAACCGCAATTCGAGCCGAAGCTGATTTCAGTCATCACCGAGGGCACTGCGGCAAAATCAGGAACGCTCGATCCAGAGGCGGCGACGCTGGAGCCTGGCCCCGACCTCTACTTCAAACTGATGCGTGGCATCGCCGCATCACTGAAGGCGTGCCTGTCCTGACAGGCATTCCCGACGCCTCTGGAACAAGTAGGTGAGCGGAGCGCTTCAAGCCCTATGGCTTTGGCGCCATTGAAGACCATTCCGGCCGGGCAACGCTCTGAAGCGTTTCAGGCATCGCGCCATTGATGCGGGCGAGCAGGGCTTTTGCAAGCTCCCTGCCCGCCAGCTTGATGTCTTCATTGACAGTGTGAATCTGCGGCTTGATCCAGTTCAGGAATTCGGCCGACTGTTTGGAGACGATATCAACGTCCTCGCCGATCTTCACACCCGCGGCCTCGAAACCGGCCACCAGGGCGAAGGTGCTGCTTCCGCTGATCGAGACGATACCATCCGGACGGTCGTCGGATAACATCAGCTTCTGGCCAAAGTCGCGGATTTTCTCCAGCGGCGTTTCGCTGGTGATGGCATCGAAAGAGAACTCGGTCAGACCGAAATCCCTGATGGCGCGATTGAAGCCCCTGCGGGCATGGTCATGGAACGAAAAGCGCGATGGCGGAACGATCACCGCTAGCCTTTTGCGGCCGCATTGCGCCAGCCGCTCAACCGCCTCATAGGCGTAGGTCTCGTTGTCGAAATCGTGAAAGGCGTGGTCGATGCCCATATCCGACCGACCATGCGTCACGAATGGCATATTACGCTCGGTCATGAGCCGGACGCGCGGATCGTTCGGCTCGATCTTCGAGATGATCACCCCATCCGCCGAGCCGGTATCAAGGATGTAGCGGATCGGCGCCATGGAATCCTTGGCATGGATGTGGGGTGTGACGACGAGATGATATTGCGTCGAGGAAAGAACCTCTGTGATGCCGAACACCATCTGGCTGGTGAACCCCATCAGCTCTTCATCGACGCTGAGAACAAGGGCGATCACATTGGTCTTCCCCGTGCGCAGGCGCACGCCGGCGCGGTTTGGCTGGTATCCGATCTGGCGGGCGATGAGCCGGACG
Organism: Agrobacterium sp. DE0009; assembly: GCF_007680755.1. NCBI lineage: Bacteria > Pseudomonadati > Pseudomonadota > Alphaproteobacteria > Hyphomicrobiales > Rhizobiaceae > Agrobacterium > Agrobacterium sp. DE0009. The sequence continues at coordinate 386,808 of NZ_VEIU01000001.1, read as the reverse complement.
CGCTCTTTGGTTTCAGCGCCAATGTCGGGCGCATCCTTCAGCGCGCGGGAGACCGTGGTGATGCCGAGACCAGTCATATAGGCGATCGTTTTCAAGGTTGGACGCTCGCCCGTCGTCGCGGATGTATCGTCCCTGCCGGATTTGCCAGTATCGTTCATGTCATGTCGCCGCGCTTTAGAGAACAGTAATCATAGATAGGTTTTGCGCGGTTGCAAAGGCAAAGCTCCGCGCTCGAAGTCTCGCCGAACCCATTGCACCCACCGAACTGTCTAAAACGATGCAGTCATGGGGAAAATTCTCACGTTTCCTGCTCACAGACGGCTTTACATCTGAGGAATGACGAATGCGCTATCTGAGAATCGAGATAAGAAAAATATTTTATCGTATTGATATAAAAACTTATGATGAGAATTTTTTCAAACCCAGAGCCTGAAACTTTGGGCACATTAAGGTGTTTTTGATGCGTTCAGAGGAATGACGGGGCGATTGTTTTACGGTAACGTTACCGATGGGAGGAAATCGCAAAGCCGGATTAACGTTCGGCGACCGAGTTGCGAACAGTTGTTCCCCCAGATTCTGACACAAGCCTGCACCATAATGCCGGCCATTCTTCGTTGAGTTTGATGCAACCAGGGTTCGATCATGTTTTCTTCTTCCTCGCCTGAAACCGTCATCGATCTTGCCGGGCTCTGGCGCCTCACCTCTGCGGAAGGAGATCATTCCGCTGAGCTTTCCGTTCCCGGAGATGTCCACACCGCACTGAAGAACGCAGGCATCATCCCCGACCCCTATCACGGCGCCAACGAAAAGCTCGTGCAATGGGTGGCCGAGAGAGACTGGATGATCGAGCGTACGTTCATTCTCGATGAGGCGGATGCAAGCTGGTATCTGGATATCGAGTACCTGGACACGGTCGCCATCGTCTTCGTCAATGATGTACCCGTGTTGACGGCGGATAATTGCTTCCGCCGCTACAGGCCGGATGTCTCGCGCGCGCTCCGGCCGGGCGAGAACACCATCCGCGTCCATTTCCATTCCAATATCGCCGCCGGCAGAGAGCGGCAGGCGCGGCAACCATTTTACATTCCCTATCATCCGGGAAACTCGCCGATCGCCAATGGGAACATGCTGCGCAAGCCGCAATGCCATTTCGGCTGGGACTGGAACATCGCCATCGCCCCCTTCGGCCTCTACGGCAAAATCCTGCTGAAGCGGCTCGACACGGCACGGGTCGAACATATCGTGACGTCGCAGCATCATGTGGAAGGCGGCGTCGAGTTGCATGTGGCCGTGACACTCTTTGCCGATGGACCGGCGAGCCTGCCAGTCTACCTGTCCCTCAATGACGAAAGGCTGAGGCTTGATTGCGGCGTTGGCGCCGGCGAAACGGTGGTGCGGCACGTCTTCTTTGTCGAGAACCCCGAACTCTGGTGGCCGGCAGGCAGTGGCGAGCAGACGCTCTATAAGCTGACGGTGGAACTTCCCGACGAGACGGCAACCCGCCAGATCGGTTTCAAAACCATCGAGCTTCTGACCGATAAGGATGAGGCCGGCAGCCGCTTCGCCTTCCGTATCAACGGCCGGGAAATCTTCTGCCGCGGCGCCAACTGGATTCCGGCAGATGCGCTCTATTCGCTGACAAGCCGGGAAAAGACCGAAGACCTCCTTTGCTCAGCGGTCGAGGCCAACATGAACATGATCCGTGTCTGGGGCGGCGGGTTCTATGAAGAGGACTGGTTCTACGATCTCTGCGATCGCCTTGGCCTGCTGGTCTGGCAGGACTTCATGTTCGCTTGCAATCTCTATCCCTGCAGCGATGACTTCCTCGATAATGTCGAGCACGAGGTCGATTATCAGGTCAAACGCCTGTCCTCGCACCCCTCCATTGCGCTCTGGTGTGGCGATAACGAGCTGGTGGGAGCGCTGACGTGGTTCGATGAATCCCGAAACAATCGCGACCGCTATCTCGTGGCCTATGACCGTCTGAACCGCACGATCGAAAAAGCTTTGAAGAACGCTGCCCCGGAAGCGCTCTGGTGGCCATCGAGCCCCGCCTCCGGTTACCTCGATTATGGCGATGCCTGGCACGCGGATGGATCAGGTGACATGCATTATTGGTCCGTCTGGCACGAAAACAAGTCGTTCGACAATTACCGCTCGGTCAAGCCGCGCTTTTGCTCCGAGTTCGGTTTCCAGTCCTATACGTCCATGCCTGTCATCCGCACCTATGCGGAAGACAAGGACATGAACATCGCGTCGCCGGTCATCGAGCTTCACCAGAAGAACGCCGGCGGCAATGAGCGGATCGCCGGCACCATGTTTCGCTACTTCCGCTTCCCCAGGGATTTCGAGAACTTCGTGTATCTGAGCCAGGTGCAGCAGGCGCTGGCTATCCGAACGGCCGTGGATTACTGGCGCTCCCTGAAGCCCCATTGCATGGGCACGCTTTACTGGCAGCTCAACGACACCTGGCCGGTCGCCTCATGGTCGAGCCTCAATTACGGCGGCGGCTGGAAGGCGCTGCACTATGCTGCCCGCCGCTTCTTCCAGCCGGTCGCGGTGTCTGCCATTCCCTCCGAAGATGGATGCCGGGTCAGCTTCTCGATGGTCAACGACACGGCGGAAGATGTCGAAATCGACATGAACGTCGTGGCGCTCACTATGGACGGCAACCGCGTGCCGTTGAAGTCCGCCAATGGCACATGCACGAGCGACGAAGCGGCAATACTGACGGATATCGATCTGGAAAGCATTCCCGAAGGTGCCATCCTTGCCTGGAGCTTTATCGCTTCCAACGGCATGACTGGCGAGGGCCACCATGTGCGCGATACCTACAAGGCGCTGGAGCTCCAGCCCGCCGGGCTCGAATTTTCCGTCAGCCCACTGAAAAACGGCCAGTACGAAATCGATGTCACTGCTGCCGGCCTCGCCCTCTTCGTCATGCTGGAGACAGATCAGCCGGGCCGCTACTCCGACAATCTCTTCGACCTCGCCGCCGGCGAAACCCGGCGTATCATCTTCACGCCGAAGGCGGCCGGCGGAGAGCCGCATTTCCGCATTTTCGATCTTCATACCTGCCAATCCTCGCCCAGTCCTGGCATTGAAACCATGCGGCGAAAGGCATAACCATCCCTCTTGGGAATGACAGGTACACCCGCGCCTGTCATCAACAGTCCAAAGGGTTGCCGGCCTCTCCGGCAGCCAGTCATCAGCAAGTGGAGGAAGACCCATGGTTTGGCAACCGGCCGAAAACCGTTACGCGTCCATGAAATACAATCATTGCGGCAAGACCGGCCTGAAGCTGCCGGCGATCTCGCTCGGGCTCTGGCACAATTTCGGCAACGACACGCCGCACCAGACGAAACAGGCCATCTGCCGCCGTGCCTTTGATCTCGGCATTACCCATTTCGATCTCGCCAACAATTACGGCCCGCCGCCCGGCAGCGCCGAAACCGCTTTCGGCGAAATCCTGAGGACGGATTTCCGGGGTTATCGCGACGAGATGATCATCTCCTCCAAGGCCGGTTACAACATGTGGCCCGGTCCCTATGGCGAATGGGGCAGCCGCAAGTATCTGATATCGTCATGCGACCAGAGCCTTAAACGCATGGGGCTGGACTACGTCGATATTTTCTATTCCCACCGTTTCGATCCCGATACTCCGCTTGAGGAAACCTGCGGCGCGCTGGATCAGATCGTACGCTCGGGCAAGGCGCTTTATGTCGGCATCTCCTCCTACAACTCGAAGCGCACCCGTGAGGCCGCAGCGATCCTGAAGGACCTCGGCACGCCCTGCATCATCCACCAGCCGAGCTATTCGATGATCAATCGCTGGATCGAGGAAGACGGTCTCGTCGACACACTGGAAGAACTGGGCATCGGCTCCATCGTCTTCTCGCCGTTGGCTCAGGGCATGCTGACGACGAAATATCTCGGCGGCGTGCCTGATGGCAGCCGCGCTTCGCAGAGCAAGTCGCTGAACCCAGCTTTCCTCAACGAGCGCAATGTCGAGAACATCCGCGCGCTGAACGGCATTGCCGAACGTCGCGGCCAGACGCTGGCGCAGATGGCGATTGCCTGGGTCCTGCGCGGCGGCCGCATTACCTCGGCATTGATCGGTGCGAGCCGTGTCGAACAGGTCGAGGATTGCGTGAAGGCGCTGGATAAACCCGACTTCACGCCGGAAGAACTGGCGGAAATCGACCGTTACGCCAGGGATGCGGATATCAACCTCTGGGCAAAATCCGCCGAGCGGGCCTGATACCATGAGCGGGCCGCCCGACACCGTTGGGCGGTCTAACCTGGAAAAAGGAGACATAAATCTGCATCTGAAAGATTAACGTCTTCACCTAACCATTAACAACCATTACACAATTGTAATCTTAAATTCAGTTTCCGTTCATTCGTTTGTTCGTAAGTTCCTCTCATCGAAACACGAGAGGAAACTTCCATGAAAAAGTTCGTCACCATTCTTCTGGCAGCCACCGTTCTTGCAGCACCGATGGCGCAGGCCCAGAGCCGCCACGATGATCGCCACCGCGGAGTCCAGGTCGAGCGTCACATCACCACCAAGAAGGTCATCGTCAAGAAGCATCGCTGGGATCGCGGCCAGCGCCTGTCCGCCCGTGATCGCCGCCATGTCGTAGACCGCCGCGACTACCGCCGTTACCACCTCGCAGAACCGCGTCGCGACCAGCGCTGGGTGCGCGTCGACAATCAGTTTCTGCTCATCAACGCCGTCAGCGGCCTGATCGTCGGCCTCGCCGCCGCCCGCTAATTCAAGTCTGGCAAAGAAAAGCAAAAGGCCCGCTCGCGCGGGCCTTTTGTCATTATCGTTTCAGCCGATCAGAAGCTGTCTGCACCGCTGCCCCAGGGGCCATGCGGCTTGTCCACACCGTCGGTGCGTTCGAAGCCGTGGGCGCCGAAGAAGTCGCGCTGCGCCTGGATGAGGTTCGCGCTGCCGCGGCCGCGGCGATAGGCGTCGAAATAGCCGAGTGCCGAAGCCAGCGCCGAAACCGGCAAGCCGGAGAGCACGGCGTAGGAAACCACCCTGCGCAGCGGCGCGTCGGTGTCCTTGACGATGGCGGAGAATGCCGGCGTCACGATAAGGTTGGCCACATGCGGATCCTTGGTGAAGGCCGAGGTGATCTCATCGAGGAATTCCGAGCGGATGATGCAGCCGGCGCGCCAGATGCGGGCAATCGTGGGCATCGGCAGGTTCCAGTTGAACTCCTTGGAGGCGGCCGACATGATGGCGAAGCCCTGCGCGTAGGCACCGACCTTGGCGGCCAGAAGCGCGTTTTCCAGATCGGCGATGAAGGCCTTCTTGTCAGCCGGTGCAGGCGCAACGCTCGGCAGGCCAAAAATCTTCTCGGCAGCTTCGCGCTCGTCCTTCTGCGACGACAGGATACGGGCAGCCACGGCCGCCTCGATGGCGGTTGCGGCGACGCCCATGTTCTGGGCTTCGATGACCGACCACTTGCCGGTGCCCTTCTGGCCGGCCTTGTCGAGGATCAGATCGACCATCGGCTTACCGGTGATCGGATCGGCGGCGCGCAGAACCTTCTCGGTGATTTCGATCAGGTAGGAGTTGAGGCGGCCCTTGTTCCATTCGCCAAAGACATCGGCGATTTCGGCGGCACTCATCTTCAGACCGTCACGCAGGATGCCATAGATTTCGGCGATCATCTGCATGTCGGCATATTCGATGCCGTTATGGATCGTCTTGACGAAGTGGCCAGCGCCGTCATTGCCGAGCCATGCCACGCACGGATCGTCATTATACTTGGCGGAGATGGACGTCAGAACCTTCTCGACGCGCTTCCAGCTCTCCTCGGTGCCGCCGACCATGATCGACGGTCCGTGGCGCGCACCTTCTTCACCACCGGAAACGCCCATGCCGATGAAGGTCAAGCCACTATCCTTCAGATTGTCGAAGCGGCGGATCGTATCGCGGAAGTTCGCATTGCCGGCGTCGATCATGATGTCGCCGTTGGCCAGATGCGGCTTCAGGATTTCCATCTGCTGGTCAACAGGGTCGCCCGCCTTGATCATGATGATGATCGGGCGAGGAGGACGAATGGCGGCAACGAATTCCTCGATGGTTTCGCAAGGGATCAGCTGTCCCTGCAATGCCCCGGCTTCAGCGTAGAATTTTTTCGTCGCTTCAGGGGTTCGGTTGAATACGGCGATCTTGTTGCCTTTTTCGGCGATGTTGAGCGCCAGGTTCGAGCCCATGACGCCGAGACCGATCAAACCGATTTCTGCCTGTTCCACGGATGTGCCTCCATCTTGCTTTTAGGTGGTCGTGTTGTGGCACCGTAATCACCAAACGGCAAGGCTGAGGGCGACTGAAACGATTAAATTTTGATGGTGCAAATCAGCTTTGCATATTTGCGAGAGTATGAGCTGTACCGGGATTGTGCTGCACGCCGCTTCAGGACGAAGGCTGAGGGCGGTCGTCACCATCCTCGATTACCCTCCAGGCCGCGCCGTCCATATCCTCGTACTGGCCTGACCTGACCGACCAGAGGAAGGCGAAAAGCCCAAGCGCGCCCAGGAACAGCGCGACCGGAATGAGATAGATGAGCATGTTCATGCCAGTTGCGCTCCCTCACCCGCAAAGTCTGTTTTCACGTCCTCCCGGAGACGGACGGTTTCAGCCGCACCGGCAAGGCGCAACGCATTGGCGACGACGATCAGCGACGATGTCGACATGGCAATCGCCGCGATCATGGGCGTTGCGTAACCAGCGATCGCGATTGGCACGGCGATGATGTTGTAGCCTATGGCCAGCGCAAAGTTCTGCCTGATGAGCCGGCCGGCCTGCTGTGATGTCGCGAGCGCGAAAGGCACGGCGTCGAGGTTCTCCTGCATGAACACGAAATCAGCAGCCTGCCGGCCGATATCGGCGGCAGTGGCAGGCGCCATCGATACGTGGGCGGCAGCAAGCGCCGGCGCATCGTTGATGCCGTCGCCGACCATCAGCACCCGGCGGCCCTCGCCTGCAAGCCGGGCGCAGCGCGCCGCCTTGTCTTTGGGCGAAAGGTCCGCGCGCCAGTTGCCGATGCCCAGCCGCTGCGCCATGGCACTGACGGCGGCGGCCCGGTCTCCCGAAACGATTTCCTGAGTAAAGGCACGGGCCGCCAAGTTGCGCAACGCCGCAGCAGCGCCAGCGCGGGGATTATCCTCGAAGCCGAAGCTCGCCAGATGCCGGCCATCGAGAGACAGCACCACTTCCGACCGCGCATCGCCCTCGTCTATCGACATATCATCCGGGCAGGCGAAACGACGATTGCCGAGCCGGTAGATGCCCGCCTCCGTTTCGGCCTCGACGCCCGACCCTGGAATTTCGCGCACGACATCAAATGCCGGCATGGCACCGCGATAGGCGGCGTGCAGCGCCTTGGAGAGCGGATGGCGCGAATGGGCTGCAAGCCCCGCGGCAATTGCCATGGTCTCAGGCTTCACATTCCTGGTCTCGACCAGTTTGGGCTTGCCCACCGTCAACGTACCGGTTTTGTCGAAAAGCACGGTGTCTATTTCGGCCAAGCGCTCCATGGCGGAACCTTCCTTGACCATGATGCCGTGCCGGAAGAGCCTTCCTGCGGCAACCACCTGTACGACGGGAACGGCAAGGCCGAGCGCGCAAGGGCAGGTGATGATGAGAACCGCGATGGCGATCAGCATTGCCTGTTTCCAGTCGCCGCCAAGGAAACCCCAGCCGAGAAATGTCACCAGCGCGAGAAGATGCACGACGGGCGAATAATAGCTCGCGGCCCGGTCGGCGATGCGACGGTAACGCGCGCGCCCGCCTTCGGCCGCCTCCATCAGGCCGATGACCTCCGACAGGAAAGAGTCTCTGGCAGTGGCCGTCACCCGCGCCACAAGCGAACCGGTGAGATTGAGTGTCCCCGCCTGCAGGCTGTCGCCCGCGGCAACGCGGCGCGGTGCGCTTTCGCCGTTGACGATGGACATGTCGAGGTCGCTGCTGCCGCTTTCAACCACGGCGTCCACCGCCACCCGGTCCCCTGGCGCAATCGAAATCGACATTCCCGGCTGGATATCCGAGAGCGGGCGATATTCTCGTATGCCGCTCTCACCCAGCACGGTCGCACCGCGCGGCGAAAGGCGGGCGAGCCCGGCGATGGCCGAGCGCGCCTTGTCGCGCATGATATGGTCCAGCGTGCGTCCGATCAGCAGGAAGAACAGCAGCGACACGGTCGCATCGAACCACGCATGTTCGCCGTGATGAATCGTTTCCCACAGAGAAACGGCGTAGGACAGCGTGATGGCGAGCGCTATCGGCACATCCATATTGGTGCGGCCATGTTTCAGCGCATTCCACGCCGATTGATAAAAGAAACGACCGCCATAGATCAGCGCCGGTGCGGCAATCATCGCCGAAATCCAGTGGAACATGTCACGCGTCGCTGCATCCGCCCCAGACCAGACGGAGACCGAGAGCAGCATGATGTTGGCGGAGGCAAAGCCGCAAAGCGCCACGGCCCTGATCAGCTGCGAGCGCAAGGCGTCCGAAGCATCCTGCCCACTGGCGAAAAGATGCGTACGATATCCCGTCGCAAGGATGGCGCGCGCAATCTCGGCGGGATCGGTCCTGACGCCATTGATCTCTTCCCTCCAGACGACCGCCACCCGTTTCAATGACAGGTTCACCCGCGCCCGCTCGACTTGCGGCAGGTGGCGAAGCGCGGTCTCGATGGTGGTGATGCAGGCGCCGCAATATACATCCGGCACGCTGAGGTCAGTCTGGCGTAGTCCCTGCCCCAGATCGCGGCTCGCCAGCATCAGCTCTTCCGACGATGGCGGATTGACGGGCTCGCCCAGCTGCAACGACCCTTCCGTTCCCGGTGCGCAACAGCTCATTTGCGCCCCCTGACGACGGCGATCCGCGTACCCTCATGCACGATGATCCGGCCATCCTTGACGGCTGTCACTTCCACGATCCACTGGCCCGGCAGCATGTCGTGGGCGGCCGTGAAGACACCCGTCGAAACCGGGGTGAGTTCCATGTCGAAATTCTGGCTCTCACCCACGGGCCGGCGGAAATGCGCCGTCACCGTATCCGTGTCGACCGGCCCCGTATCGGGATGAAAAACCTCGTAACGCACGGTGTTCTCGTCAACCATGAGCTTGCCCCTGATGCCGGTCGCGGCCCTTGCCTTGGCGGCCTCCGCCTTGGCGTTGAACTGCTGGCTGGCGACATAGGTGTTGGGCACGACAAGCCCGCTCCAGCTGTGGACCGCGTTCCAGGCCATGATCATGTTGACGGTGATGACCGTGCCGAAGAACAACACCATGACGCCGAGCATGTGCCAGCCGGTGAATGTGAAACCGGAGGCGCGTTGATTGTTCACTGTCATTTTTTCACTCCGGGAGCATTAAAAACCGCATCGTATCTGGCCGTTTCGTGGCCAGCCGTATCGCTGACGATAAATTCGAAATTCTCCGCCGTCCGCGAAATATCCTCGCCCGGAAGGGTGACGAAGACCTTGAGTGTTGTCGCCTCGTCCGGTTCCACCGTCACCTCGAAGGCACGGGCGGCATTATCGGCCATGCCATTGATCTTCATCACCGCATTCGGAAGACCACCGATGGTCAGGCTCATTACGCGCGGCTGCGGCACCATGTTGAGAATGCGCACGGTATAGCCGTTGCGGATCGAGCCGTTCGATTCCAGGACATATTGAGGATTGCGGTCATGCAGGACGTTGAGCGCCAGCCGCTCGCGCGTCACCAGCGCAAACAGCATACCGATGCCAACGGCAGCCCAGATAGCCGTATAGAGCAGCGTACGTGGCCGGAAGATGATACGCCAGTTAAAGTGGCGCACACGATTGCTGAAGCTGCCATCCTCCTTGCGCACCTTGTCGGGACGGATCGCGTGCTGGCCATTGCCGGTCGCCAGCGCCATGTTGGATTGATATTCAGCAAGCGTCGCATAAGCGATCAGCCCACGCGGCTTGCCGATCTTGTCCATCACGCCGTCACAGGCATCGATACAGAGGGCGCAGGTGATGCATTCCAGCTGCTGTCCGTCCCTGATGTCGATGCCCATGGGACAGACCGCCACACAGGCATTGCAATCGACGCAGTCGCCAACGCTCTCCCCCGCGGCCGCGGCCTTTTTAGCGTGCCGCGAGCGCGGCTCGCCCCGCCAGTCATTATAGGTGACGACAAGCGAATTCTCATCCAGCATCGCCGCCTGAATACGCGGCCAGGGACACATATAGGTGCAGACCTGCTCCCGCATCAGCCCGCCAAAAACATAGGTGGTGGCGGTCAGGATCGCGACGGTGGTGTAAGCGATCACAGGCGCTTCACCGGTCAGGAACTCTCTCGCCAGAGTCGGCGCATCGGCAAAATAGAAAATCCAGGCACCACCCGTCAGAACGCCGATCACCAGCCAGATCGAATGCTTCAGCACCCGCTTGCGCAATTTGGCAAACGTATAGGACGCCGCATCCAGTTTCATGCGCGCATTTCTGTCGCCCTCGATCGCCCTTTCGACGACCAGAAACAGATCCACCCAGACGGTCTGCGGACAGGTATAACCGCACCAGGCACGCCCGACCGCTGATGTGACGAGGAACAGCCCCAGCCCCGCCATCACCAGCAGGCCCGCCACGAAGAAGAACTCCTGCGGCCAGATCTCGATGAAGAAGAAATAAAAGCGTCGGTTGGCGATATCGATCAACACCGCCTGATCGGGTGCATAGGGTCCACGATCCCAGCGAAGGAACGGCGTCAGATAATAAATGCCAAGCGTGATCAGCATCACCAGCCATTTGAACCGCCGGAACCGGCCCTCGGCGCGCTTGGGGAAAATCTTCTTGCGCGCTTCATAGAGCGGTTTGCGCGTTTTCGCGGAATTGACGGCTTCCGCCTCCAGCCTTTCAACAGGCTGTTGCGGGCGATCCTGTCCGGCGCGATAGATGTTCATGATAGGAGTCCATTTTTATCTCCTTGCTTTCTCCCATCTCCGCGGTGAAACATCCTTGACTTACATCAAGTGAAGACAAAGTGGCGCAGTCAGAGGAACCAGCCCACCCGGGGGAGGACAAGATGCCTGTCATGCAATCGAGAATCATTCATCTGTCTGTCGAAAGACCGTGGGCGGAGGTCTACGACTTCGCCGCCGCTCCGGAACACATGCCCCGCTGGGCTGCCGGACTTGCGGGCGGCCTCAAGCCCGATGGTGAAGACTGGATCGCCGAAGGCGGGCCGCTGGGTGAAGTGCGCGTCAATTTTGCGCCCCGCAACGAATTTGGCGTCATCGACCATGTGGTGACATTGCCCGACGGCCTGAAGGTCTATAACGCGCTCAGGGTCACCCCGAATGGCAGCGGCACGGAAGTCAGCTTCACATTGCTTCGTCTTGAGGGCATGACGGATGAGGACTTCGAGCAGGACGCCAAGGCCGTCACGGCCGATCTGCAAACCCTGAAACAACTGCTCGAAGCGAACTGAGGGAGTGAGTGATGACGGAAAATATCGATGACAGACGGATCGACTATGTCGAATTCAACGTCGTTGACATCGAGCGTAGCAAAGAATTCTACGGCGGCGCGTTCGGTTGGACCTTCAAGGACTACGGTCCGCAATATTGCGAGTTTTCCGACGGCCGCCTGACGGGCGGCTTCACCACCACGGCGCCGGTTTCGGCCAAGGGCGGACCGCTCGTCATTCTCTATGCCGCCGATCTCGAGGATGTGCAGCGGCGTGTCGAAGCCGCCGGCGGCCAGATCAGCGTCGCGATTTTCGCCTTTCCTGGCGGCCGACGTTTTCATTTCACCGATCCGGATGGATACGAACTGGCCGTCTGGTCGAAAAACTGATCGGCAGGAATCCGCCATGACTTTGACAACGCCGCCTTTTTCGTTGATCGGGATCGATCATATCGTCTTCATCGTCGACGACATGGTGCGGGCACTCGATTTTTACCGGAACGTGCTGGGCTGTACTGATGGTTACTCTTACCCTGCTCTCGGGATGGAACAGGTCTGGTGCGGCAATGCCCTGATCGTGCTTTGGGATGTCACGCACCCCGGTGGCACAAAGGCTGCTCCGCCCGTCGCCGGTGGACGTAATGTCGATCACATCTGCATCGCGACCGGTCCTTTGAACCACGATGCGCTTCGCGCCCATCTGGCGAAATTCAACGTCACGATAGAACAGGAAGCCTTTCACGGCGGCGCGCGGGGGATGGGACACTCGTTCTATTTCCGTGATCCCTTCGGCAACAAGATCGAGTTGAAGGGACCCGCCGAATATCCGGATGGACGGGCCGAAAACGCCTGATCCGAACGAAAAAAGGGCGCCACAGCGGCGCCCTTCCTTACATTCCGAGTGCTTCACTCGCCGCCACCCAGCGAGTGAACGAAGATGGCCAGCTGCTTGACCGTCGTGTCGCCAAGACGTTCGCCCCAGGCAGGCATCACCCCGTGTTTCGGCGTGCGTATCTGCGCAACAATCCCCTCTTCGCCATGGGCCTTCAGCCAGATCGCATCGGCAAGATTGGGCGCGCCGAACTCGCGGTTGCCCTTGGCGTCTTCGCCGTGGCACGAGGCACAATTGTCGGCAAAGAGCTGTTTGCCGGGTTCGACAAGCGCCGGATTGGAGGGCGTTCCCGTCAGGCTCACGACATAGGCCGCAACCTCGCGGATTTCATCCGACTTCAGAATATCGCCGAAAGCCGGCATTTCCGACAGACGCGTGTCAGGATCATCGGCAAAACGGATGCCGTGCTTTACCGTCGTATAGATATCGTCGACGCTGCCGCCCCACATCCAGTCGTCATCATTGAGGTTGGGATATCCCTGCCCGCCCTCGGCACCCGAACCGTGGCACTGGATGCAATTGACCTTGAATGCGGCCGCGCCGCCGGAAAGGGCGAATTGCCTCAGTGTCGGGTCTGCCTGGATGTCCGCAAGCGACGAACTGGCGATCTTGTCGACGAAAACGCTCTGCGACTGTTTTGCAGCAGCAAGATCGGCAGCGATCTCGCCGCGGCTGTTCCAGCCGAGGACGCCCTGCGTCGCGCCTGAGATCAGCGGCCATGCCGGATAGGCGATGGTGTAGCCGATAGCCCAGAGGATCGTGAAGTAGAAGGTCCATACCCACCAGCGCGGCATGGGGTTGTTCAGCTCGCGGATACCGTCCCACTCATGGCCGGTGGTTTCAACGCCGCTGATTTTATCGATGTGTTTTTCGGACATGTTCAGTCCTCCCTGAGCGGAATGCTGGCCGCATCGTCCGCGGCCCTTTTCGAGCCGGGGCGAAGCGTGAAGATGACGACGCCGGCAAAGAACAGGGTCATGGCAAGCAGGCCCCAGCTGTCGGCGAAATGGCGCATGGCCGTGTAGGTTTCCATCGTTTCGCCCCCTCACCGATATCCGGCGGCATCGTCATAGGTCGAGAAATCGACCAGCGTGCCGAGCATCTGCAGATAGGCGACCAGCGCATCCATTTCGGTAAGCTTGGCCGGATCGCCATCGAAATCGCCGACCTTCGCCTTCGGGTAACGCGCCAGAAGCTCGCTCGTATCGGCATTCGGATCAGCCTGCGCCTTCATGTCGGCACCCGCCTTTTCGATCATCTCGTCGCTATAGGGAACGCCGACCGCGCGGTTTGCCTTCAGCTCCATGCCGACATCCGTCACCTTCAGTGCCGTCGTCTTAAGGAACGCGTAGGACGGCATGATCGATTCCGGCACCACCGAGCGCGGATCGGCGAGGTGCTGCACATGCCATTCGTTCGAATAGCGATCACCAACGCGCGCAAGGTCTGGCCCTGTGCGCTTGGAACCCCACTGGAACGGATGGTCGTACATGGATTCTGCCGCCAGACTGTAGTGCCCGTAACGCTCCACCTCGTCGCGGAACGGACGGATCATCTGGCTGTGGCAGACGTAACATCCCTCGCGGATGTAGATGTTGCGGCCGGCCAGCTCAAGCGGCGTGTAAGGCCGCATGCCTTCCACCTTCTCGATGGTGTTTTCGAGGTAGAAGAGCGGCGCGATTTCCACGATGCCGCCGATCGAAACGACCAGCAACGAGCCGACCAGAAGCAAGGTGGCGTTACGTTCGATGACGCCGTGTTTGTCGAGTATGGACATCGGCCCCTCCTATTCAGCTGGCTGCAGCGAAGGAGCCGCGGCCTTGCTGGCGCCCTCCTCGCGTTGATGACCGAGGATGGTCATGGTGACGTTGTAGGCCATGATCAGCGCGCCGCTGAGGAACATCAGGCCGCCGAGTGCACGCATCACGTAGTAAGGGAACAGCGCTGCGACCGATTCCGCGAAGGAATAGACGAGGAAGCCCTGGGTATCGTATTCGCGCCACATCAGCGCCTGCTGGATGCCGGCCACCCACATGACGGCGGCGTAGATCACGATGCCGATCGTAGCGAGCCAGAAGTGCCAGTTGACCAGTTGCAGGCTGTAGAGACGCTCCCTGCCCCAAAGTTTTGGCGTCAGGTAATAGATCGCACCGAAGGTGATCATGCCGTTCCAGCCGAGTGCGCCTGAGTGCACATGGCCGATGGTCCAGTCGGTATAATGGCTGAGCGAGTTGACGGCCTTGATCGACATCATCGGGCCTTCGAAGGTGGCCATGCCGTAGAAGGCGACCGCCATTACCATCATACGAACGATGGGGTCTGTACGGATCTTGTCCCATGCACCCGAAAGCGTCATCAGGCCATTGATCATGCCGCCCCATGAGGGCATCCACAACATGATCGAGAACACCATGCCCAGCGTCTGCGCCCAGTCAGGCAGAGCCGTGTAATGCAGGTGGTGCGGGCCGGCCCAGATATACATGAAGATCAGCGCCCAGAAGTGGATGATCGACAGGCGGTAGGAATAGACCGGGCGGTTCACCTGCTTTGGGATGAAATAATACATCATGCCGAGGAAGCCGGCCGTCAGGAAGAAGCCTACGGCGTTATGGCCGTACCACCATTGCGTCAGCGCATCCTGCACGCCCGAAAAAGCCGAGTAGCTCTTGACGCCAAGAAACGAGACGGGAATGGCGAGGTTGTTGACGATATGCAGCATGGCAATCGTCACGATGAAGCTAAGGTAGAACCAGTTGGCGACATAGATATGCGGCTCCCTGCGCTTCAGAATGGTGCCGAGGAATGCCAGGAGATAGGCGACCCAGACGATGGTCAGCCAGATATCGACGTACCACTCCGGCTCCGCATATTCGCGCCCTTGCGTAATGCCGAGCAGATAGCCCGTGGCGGCCATGACGATGAACAGGTTATAGCCCCAGAACACGAACCAGCCGAGATTGCCGCCGAACAGACGCGCACGACAGGTTCTCTGCACGACATAGAAGGAGGTCGCGATCAACGCATTTCCCCCGAAAGCGAAGATCACCGCCGAGGTGTGCAGCGGCCGCATGCGGCCGAAATTAAAATAGGGTGCGATGTTGAGATCGGGGAATGCAAGCTGCAACGCGACGACCACCCCCACCAGAAAGCCGACGACACCCCAGAACACGGTGGCAACCACACCGTATTTCACAACCTCGTCGAAATATTCGGCATTGCGACGGGCGCGCACGGCCGGATCGACAGGCGCAAAGGAGACACGGCGCAAAAGAAGCACCGTGCTGACCAGCAGTGTAAAGAACAGCACCCACATATGGGCGGCGAAAAGACTGTCATGGGCAAAGGCTGCCCCGAGCAACGCGAGAAAGGCCCCGAGGGCCACGATCGCGGTTTCTAACGTGTAATTCATTGTTGGTTTCCCCCAACGTGCAAGCCGACCGACGAAAGGCACGGCATGCGCCTGGGAGAGCGAACGTGTACCTTTGCGTCGGTTGGAGCATTGCCACCGGGAGTGGAACACCACCTTGATCCAGATCAAGAACGCAGGGTATTGCAGCTGCGGCTCTCAGGGTCGAAGGCAGGGTCTGGCAGATCTATAGGGAAGTGCTGCGGCTCGTCTCCGACGGCCATCAGCCCTTCATCTTGAGGGGCAACCCGGCCGCGACGAAATAGACCTCGCCTGCAACGGCAGCCACCCGTTGATGAAGCCTGCCGGCATGATCCCGGAATTCCCGGGCCATTCGATTTTCCGGAACGATGCCGAGCCCGACCTCGTTGGAAACGAGGATCAGCTTTGCCTGCGCTGCCGCAAGGGCAGCTTCGAGATGCACAAAGGCCATCTCGATATCGGCCTGCTCCATCATCAGATTCGTCAGCCATAAGGTCAGGCAATCGATGAGGATGACGTTTTCCGGATCGTCCAGCTTTTGCAAGACGCCGACAATGTCGACCGGAGCTTCATGGGTCGTCCATTCCGCACCGCGCTGTTCCTGGTGGCGGGTGATACGGTCCCGCATCTCGTCGTCCCATGCACGGCCGGTCGCCAGATAGTGCAGCCGTCCGCCAGACTGGCCGGCAAGCTCTTCGGCAAAACGCGACTTGCCGGAGCGCGCGCCGCCAAGAATGAAAACGGAGCGGTTTATATCAGCCATGGGAAACCTGAACGGAGAAAATGGGGGACCGGTGCCAATGTGTTGCCGCAAGCCAGAAAGGAACGGACATGAAGGGAACGATTCGTAGAAAAGGCGTCCCCCGGTTGTTCATGCCGCGCGGTCGCTGATACCGGACCGGAGATGCAAAACCTGCCAGCAGGATGCTGGACATTCAAGCACTGCACTTCCGGATGCCGGCAACACCGGTCCACATAAAAAGCTAGGTGCGAAAGACGGTCCTGTCAATCGGCTGCCATCGACGGCGGAATTCACACGGAACCGGTACGCAAAAACCTGACCCGGAACCGGCAGACCTGTCGTCCGCAACGGGATTGATAATGCGACTTGGTTACCGGACCGTTAGCAAAAACCAGATGATGGGACCGCGATGCCGGTGGAGAAAACCCCGTAGTGGCGAGCGCCGCCATTGCCTTGCCATCGCCTTCAAATCAATATGCTTTCGAAGATTCGCAAACAGCAAGGTGCCCTGCCCGTGATGACCGTCATGGACTACATCTCTATCATCGTTTTCATCCTGCTATGGGCGGTCTACACCCATGTGACGACGGGAACACGGCTGTTTTCACGCGCCAGCCTGAACCAGGCCATGGCTGAGCGGCGGCGAAACTGGATCATGAATTCGCTGAAGCGTGATCTCAAGATGATCGATACGCAGATCATGGCGGGTTTGCAGAACGGAACCGCCTTTTTCGCCTCCACCTCGATTTTCGCCATCGGTGGATGTTTCGCCCTTCTGGGGGCAACCGATCAGGTCGAATCGGTGTTTCGCGACATGCCTTTCGTCCATTATGCGGGGCGCACGGCCTTCGAACTGAAGGTCATCGGACTCACCTGTCTTTTCGGATATTCCTTCTTCAAGTTCGGGTGGTCCTACCGACTGTTCAATTATTGCACGATCCTGTTCGGCGCTATTCCCATGGTCCACGATGTCGGGGCCGACCGCGACGCGGCGGAACGCGCGGCCGAAAATGTCATAAAAATGAACATTATTGCTGCCAAGAACTTCAATGACGGCCTGCGGACCATCTTTCTGTCCATTGGCTATCTCGGCTGGTTCATCAGCCCTTATGTTTTCATCGCGAGCACTGTCATCATCATTGTCGCCTTGCTGCGACGCCAATTCTTCTCCGAGGCACGACGCGCCATCATGGATGAAAACGGGCCTTGAAATAGCCGCACTTCAGGGGCCAAGCCCAGTCTGATACCGGCCTCCCCAAAAGCTGAAAAACGGAAATCATGCAAACAGACGCAGCCACCAACGAACCACGCCGCAAAGGCCGCATCGGCGGGCTGGACACACTGCGCGGCATCGCACTCATTGCGATGGCATCTTATCATTTCACCTGGAATCTCGAATATTTTGGCTATATCGAGCCTGGAACTGCGACGACCGGCCTGTGGAAGCTCTATGCGCGCGGTATCGCCACCTCGTTCCTGTTCCTTGCCGGTTTCAGCCTGTTTCTCGCGCACGAAAGGGGCATAAACTGGCCTTCCTTCGGCAAGAGGTTCGCAATGGTGGCGGGGTCGGCGCTGCTCATTACGATTGCGACTTATGTCGCGTTTCCCGACAGTTTCATTTTCTTCGGCATATTGCATAACATCGCCGCAGCAAGCCTCGTCGGCCTGCTGTTCCTGCGGGCCCCGGCCGCCGTGACGTTACTCGCCGCGGCTGCCGCTTTCATTCTGCCGCAATATGTCCAATCCGAACTGTTCAACGTCAAATGGCTGGCATGGATAGGATTTTCAACCTTTCCGCCGCGCTCCAACGATTATGTGCCGCTGCTGCCGTGGCTTGCGCCCTTTCTTGGCGGTCTTGCCGTCTCCCAGTTCGTCACGCCGCGCGGCTGGCTGGACCGTTTTCGTGAGCCCAGTTCGCCACGCAATATCGTCGCCAGCGCCGGGCGGCATAGCCTCGCCTTCTACCTCATCCACCAGCCGGTGCTGATCGGTATCGTTTACGTCCTGTCCCTCATCGCGCCGCCGCCGCCCGTCGATCAGGTGGAGCTTTACAAATCGAGCTGCGAGAAAAGCTGCGTCGAGCAGGCCAACGGCTTGGAACTCTGCCAGCGTTTCTGCGGCTGCACGCTCGAAAAGATTCAGGCGGAAAGTCTGTTCGACATCATGATGGAAGGCAAACTCAGCCCCGATCAGCAGACGAAGGTCAGCGAGGTAGCGCAACAGTGCACGGTCGAGGCGCAGTAGGGAAAAAGCACTCGACGCCATCCTCGGGCCTGGGCCCGAGGATCCATCGACGTCGCTGCTGGCCCTCGGATCCAGACCGAGGGTGACGAAGGAGAGGTCTTGACTCTAAAAGTGCGCTTCAGCGCGACTGGCAGGGTCCCCGTTCAAGTCCCTACGCCGATCTCGGCAAGACGTGTCAGACAGGCTTCTTCGACATTGTCGAGCTCCGCCAGCGTCTCTTCGATGTCTTTGCGCTTCTGCCGCAATTCGGCGCGCTTTTCATCGACCTTCTTCATCAGCAGCACGAGCTGACCCGACTCGCCCGGCGGCTCTTTATAAACATGGATGATTTCGCGGATTTCGGAGATGGTAAAACCGATACGGCGACCGCGAAGGATTTCCTGAATGAGGCGACGGTCAGCAGCCCTGAAAAGCCGGGTGCGCCCGCGACGCTCCGGGTGAATCAGCCCCTCATCCTCGTAAAATCTTAAGGTACGGGTCGATACACCGAATTCGCGTGTCAGCTCGGTTATGCTATAATACTTGTCCAAGGGCCTATCCGATTCATCACCGGGCGATATTATTTGACCTTAACGTAAAAGTCAATTTTCGCCCGCTCGTTAGCCCGAGATTCCGTACCACCACGTTGCGATGCCGAGGAATGCAAAAAAGCCGACAATATCGGTGACGGCAGTGACAAACACGGCGGACGAGACAGCTGGGTCCGCCCCGCACTTGTCGAGCACAAGCGGGATCAGAATGCCTGCCAGCGCTGCTGCCAGCATGTTCAGACACATGGCTGTGGCGATAATGCCGCCTATATGGATATCCTGGAACCAGATGCCGGCAACGATGCCGATGGCGCAGCCAAACAGCATGCCATTCAAGATGCCCACGCCGGCCTCACGCCTGATGATGCGGGCGGCGTTGTGGATATCGAGGCTTTTGGTGGCAAGCGCGCGGACCGAAACGGTCATGGTCTGGGAACCCGCATTACCGCCCATGCCGGCGACTGCGGGCATAAGGATCGCCAGCGCAACGATCTGCTGGATCGTCGCATCGAAAAGGCTGATGACGGATGCGGAGAGAAAGGCAGTGATGAGGTTGACGGCGAGCCACGGCACACGCGAGCGCGATGTGCTGGCGATCGAGTCCGAGAGTTCTTCATCACCCACGCCGCCAAGGCGCAGCAGGTCTTCTTCGGCCTCTTCCTGAATGACGTCGACCACGTCATCGATGGTAAGAACGCCGACCAGCCGGCCGTTATTGTCCACCACGGCGGCGGAGAGCAAGTCGTACTGCTCGAAAAGCTGCGCCGCCTCTTCCTGGTCCATCTCGGCTGGAATGGAGTGGTTAGTCTCGTGCATGATCGTTTCGATCTTCACCTGACGTTTGGCGCGCAGCA
This sequence comes from Agrobacterium sp. DE0009, assembly GCF_007680755.1. Lineage (NCBI taxonomy): Bacteria > Pseudomonadati > Pseudomonadota > Alphaproteobacteria > Hyphomicrobiales > Rhizobiaceae > Agrobacterium > Agrobacterium sp. DE0009. Next base: position 366,690 of record NZ_VEIU01000001.1, on the reverse strand, counting down.
CGCGGTCAAGATCGAGCGCCCCGACAAGCTTGAATGTCGGGTCGATCACGAAAATCTGGGAAAAGGATTCCGGCAGCTCCTCCTCTTCCCGCAGGTAATCGATGGTCTGCCCCACCGTCCAGAAGGGCGGTACAGCCACGAACTCGGTCTGCATGCGGCGACCGGCAGAGCTCTCCGGGTAATCCAGCGCGCGCATCAGTCGGACGCGCTCGGTGAACGGCAGTTGTGAGAGGATATCCTCGCGATCTTCGTCGTCGAGGTCCTCGAGAATGTAGACCGCGTCGTCCGAATCGAGCTCGCCGATACCGGCGGCAATCTGCTCGTTCGACATCTGGTCGACGATATCGAGACGGATGCCCTCATCCACCTCGGTCAGCGCCGTCATGTCGAAATCTGAACCCAGCAGCCTGACCAGCGCGTGGCGCTGCTCCGGCAGGATCGATTCGAGCACGTCGCCGAGTTCAGATTCATGCAGCCGCGCGACATTCTTGCGCAAGAACAGCAGGTCTCGATCGGCAATCGCCGCACCAACCATCGTCAGGAAATCGGAACGGACGGAGCCATCCTCGGCGTAGATATCGGAGAGCGCTTCTGTCGGCTTTACATCCTCGGGCGCGACAGGATCGTCGTCACGGTCTGTCATATGGCGTCCCCTCGTACTCAAATGCCGCAGTGCACGGATGCCGAGGCAGAATGGCGTTTAAAAGCATATTGTCAACAACCGGATAGGCGCAAAAACAAAGCTCGCGCCAGCGCGGCAAAACATTCATACGTCAAACCTCTTCCCGCCGTCGAGCGCGCAGTCGCGGCCGACGGCTTATACACAATCCCAGGTATTTACACCGGTTAATTTACGACAACGCCGGCCACCTTTACGTCGTTCCACCGTCTCCTGGAGACCCCGATTTAAGGGCGTGGGTGCATTGCACAATTATGCATTGACACAGCGCCGGGTTGAGCGCTTCTGGACGCGCTTTTGACAAATGGCAAACCGCGCGGCAGGCGCTTCAAGATTGGTCCGGGACAGCAGAATCATGAGCAAGAAGGGTTTCATCGGCAAGGCATCGAATGCTGCAGGCGGTTGGGGTGCTTTGAAAAGTGTAGGCAAACGCCTGCTCGAATCCGGAGCGCCGATTTCCGGCGCACGAACGCTGTTGAAAACCAACCAGCCGGATGGGTTTGACTGCCCAGGCTGCGCCTGGGGTGACCCGGAGCATGGATCGTCTTTCGAGTTCTGCGAAAACGGTGTCAAAGCCGTTTCCTGGGAGGCGACGGAAGCGCGGGTACCCCCGGACTTCTTCGCCAGCCACACCGTGTCGGCGCTGCGCGGCTGGTCGGACTACGATCTGGAAAAGCAGGGCCGCCTCACCCATCCCATGCGCTTTGACCGGGCAAGCGACCGATATCTGCCCGTGTCATGGGAGGAGGCCTTCACCGAAATCGGCGGCATCCTCAAGGGTCTCGACAGCCCGGACCGCGCTGAGTTCTATACGTCAGGCCGCGCCTCCAACGAGGCGGCATTTCTCTATCAATTGATGGTGCGTCTTTACGGGACCAATAATTTTCCCGACTGCTCGAACATGTGTCACGAAGCCAGCGGCGTCGGCCTGAAAGACGCCATCGGTGTCGGCAAGGGCACGGTGCTGCTCGAGGATTTCGAAAAGACAGATGCCATTTTTGTCATCGGCCAAAATCCGGGCACGAACCATCCAAGGATGCTGGGTGACCTGCGGCGCGCAGCCCTTCGCGGCGCCCGCATCGCCGTCTTCAACCCTATCCGGGAAAAGGGGCTGGAGCGCTTTGCCGACCCGCAGGACAAGATCGAGATGATCACCGGCGGCAGCACCAAAATCGCGACCAATTATTATCAGCCGCGCCAGGGGGGCGACATGGCTGCGGTGCGCGGCATGAGCAAGGCGGTCTTTGCTGCCGACGAAGCTGCAAGGGCGGCCGGCAAGCCTGCGATCATCGATTATGCCTTCCTTGCCGAACACACGGCGCAATTTGAAGATTATCGCGCTGCCGTCGAAGCTACGAGCTGGGAGAGCATCCTCGACCAGTCCGGGCTGACGCGCGAGCAGATCGAGGAGGCCGCCTCCATCTACATGGAAGCCGGTTCCGTCATCGCCACCTGGGCCATGGGGGTTACCCAACACCGCCACTCGGTTCTCATCGTGCGAGAAATCGCAAACTTCATGTTGCTGCGCGGCAATGTCGGACGCCCAGGCGCGGGTCTTTGCCCCGTGCGCGGTCACTCCAACGTGCAGGGCGACCGCACGGTCGGCATCGATGAGAAAGCGCCGCCGGCCCTCCTTGACGCGCTTGAGAAGGAACTCGGCGTGCCCATGCCACGTCGGCGGGGCCACAATACCGTCGAGGCCGTCTCGGCAATGCTGGATGGCAAGGCTCAGGCCTTTATCGCGCTCGGTGGAAATTTCATGCGGGCGACCCCTGATAGTCCGCTGATCGTCAAGGCCTTCGAAAATCAGAAGCTCACGGTCAACATCGCCACCAAGCTTAACCATTCACATCTGGTTCCGGGCGAAACCTCATTCATTCTGCCCTGCCTCGGACGGACGGAAATCGACCGCAACTCGTCAGGACGAGCGCAGATCGTCACGGTCGAGGATTCCATGAGTATGGTTCACGGTTCCGGCGGCATCAACTCACCCGCCTCCGAGGCACTCCGGTCGGAAGTCGCCATCATCGCGGGTATTGCCGAGGCGACGCTCGGCAATACGGCAGTCGACTGGAAGGCGCTTGCCGACGACTACGACCTCATTCGCGACATGATCGAGCGGGTCATTCCCGGCTTTGACAACTTCAATGAACGCGTCCGCGTGCCGCGCGGCTTCCACCTGCGTAACGCGGCGGCGGAGCGTGAATGGAACACACCAGCGAACAAGGCCACCTTCTATAGCGGCCCTCTGCCCGAACAGACAGAACATCAAAAGGCGCTCACGCGCGACAATCTCTTTGTGCTGCAGACCCTGCGGAGCCATGATCAATATAACACCACGATCTATGGCATGGATGACCGTTATCGCGGCGTCTACGGCGATCGCCAGGTCCTCTTCATGAACCCGGCTGATATGGAAGCGCTCGGCGCCCATTCGCGCCAGCGCGTCGACGTGATCGGTGAATACGGCGATGGCATGGAGCGAATTGCGCGGAATTTCCGGTTGGTGCCCTATAACATCCCGAAGGGCAGCATTGGCGGATACTATCCGGAACTGAATGTGCTGGTTCCGTTGTCGAGCTATGGCGAAGGCAGTTTCACGCCGACATCGAAATCGGTGCTGGTCTCGGTTCGCCTCCTGTCGGACGCTAAATAATGGATGGACCGCAATCCGCCGCCGCATTCATGGCGGCAGTGGAACGGGTCCAGGAATGCTCGCCACAGCCGCTCTCGGCGACGGGTGCAGCAATCCTTCTGGCGGTTCATCTGAACATTGCCGCGGACAGCCGCAGCATTGCTAGGCAGTTTGGTCTTGCGCATGCGATTGTTCTGCGCGAAATCACGCTCCTGTCGCCGCGTTTCGTGTACGTGACAAAGCGCGACGCGCGAACGCAGCGCAGCTTTCTGGAGACAACGGCGGAAGGACAGGCGCTCGCCGCCTCATCTGCAAGCCTGTGACGTGAACGGAGTACCCCTTTGGCACCAAGGCCTATCCTTGCCTATCCCCATGCGGGCCTGTCCCACATCTGCGCGCCGGTCACGGCGTTTGATGAGCACTTGCAGGCGCTTGTAACGGATTTAGTCGACACGATGCGAGCAGCGCCCGGTGTCGGCATCACCGCCGCCCACATCGGCGCCGAGCAGCGCGTTTTCGTGCTGGAACTGACACCTGGAACGGTGCTCACCTACATCAACGCCGAAATCCTCAGCCGCTCGCCGCAGACCATAAGGCATGTAGAGGGAAGCGTTTCCATGCCGGGCTTTACGGAAGAGGTGGAGCGACCGGCCGAAATCGAGGTGCGGTTTCAGGACATTTCGGGCGCGGAACATCGGCAGGCCGCGACGGGCTTTCACGCCGTCTGCATCCAGCACGAGATCGACCAGCTCGATGGCATTTTTTGGCTGAAACGCCTCTCGAAACTCAAGCGCGACCGGCTCGTGAAGAAATGGGAAAAATCACGAAAAGCCTGATCGTCAGCCCGTTACGGACACTGCGAATTCCGCATCGCCCTTCAGCGTATTGCTGACGGTGCAGATCTCCTCGGCCAGATGAGCAATGGCGTTGCGTTTTTCCGTATCGAGGTCACCGTGGACCTTGATGCCAATGTCGAAACGGATGATGCGATACGGCTCCTCGGCCGATTTTTCGCCTGTGACCTCAACGACAACCCCGTCAAAGCGCTCCAGAAAACCCAGCCGGCTGGCGGCGATCCGGGCGCTCAGCGCAAGACACGCGGCAAGTGATGAATAAAGAAGGTCGATCGGATTGAAGCCGGGCTCGGACACCCCGGTCACGATATCGATGCGGCCGCCCGTGACAGTGGAAACGGACGGGCGGCCTAGCCGCGCCACCTCCGCTCTCGCCTCAACGGGCCGCAACTTTACCTTCCCACCATCCGCCATTCAGCAAGTCCTAATTTAATCGCGCGCAATCGAACATGTGGAACAAAAACCTATCTCGCGCTTTTTATCCGCACAACGGTAGTGAACGTTGAAACCTTTATTTTACAGGGAGCTGGGACATATGGTTACATCTACGCTCGTCAGCATTCTGATCACCTTCCTGGTGATCGTGCTCGTCTTGTGGCTTATCGCGCGCCTGCCGGTCGGCGGTGGAGCGAAACAGATCGCACAGGTGATCGTCATCATCATCGGCATTATTTCGCTGCTGAAATATCTCGCCGTCTTTTGATGTCCCGGTGCATTGCAGACGAAGAAAGGCGGCGAAAGCCGCCTCTTTTTATGGGCTGAATTCAGGAGCTACGTCCTACTGTCGAGGCTCAAAATGAAAGTCCTTTCGCAGCGAAATATCCCTAACGCTGCCAATGCCCAGAAAAGGCGTGTTTTCGGCGTCGAAAATCGCCCTGCCCTTTGCGACGACCCAACGCTTGGAACCATCCGGCAGATTGACCTTGTAGCGCTGGTCGAAAAAAACGCCGGTCGTGATGCTATCGAATATGGCTTTCGCCACCGCATCGCGCATCTCGATGTCGATCCTTTCGAGGATCGCTTCGATCGTCACCCCGCGTGAGGCAACCGGCTCGGCAAAACCGTGACATTCCGCGGTGATCTTATCCATGATCAGCCGGTTGTCGGTAATGCTCCACATGAAATAACCAAGCGCATCGTCTGAATCCGCTTTATCCCCTGGCACGAAAACCCCCAAGCCACGTTCCCCGAGCAAAAGCTAACATTAGACCTCTGATATTCCACCCCTCGCTTTTTAGGGGAGACTGACGATCCATCGGTGCCACACGACCTATCCACCGAATTTACTGAATGACGTCACTGGAGTTCCGGGAGCAAATTGCAGAAACATATCGCAAAGCGATTGCCCCGCTCCTACATAGCGTCATGACGAAGGATCAAAGGAGGTCAAAATGCTACGAACCGCGCTCACTTTCGGACTGCTGACGGCAACCATCGCCCTTGCCGGGTGCCAGACATGGGAAAGCCCCTATCGCGGATCTCAATGGCGAATGGACCAGGTCATGGATGGCGACCCTTACAGGGCCGGCGACGGGAACCACGGCGGCAATGATTCCTACTCCAACGTCGTTATCCGTCGATAAGAGCGGCGAATGTGCAAGAGAGGGGCAGCGTCGAAAAGCGCTGCTCAGCTTACCCTAAGACATCACTCGTCTGACCGACCCGGACTTCAGAGATGACAGGAGGAAACCGAGCCAAGATTTTGGCACAAAAGAAAAAAACCCGCCGAAGCGGGTTTCTTTGGTGCGGTCGAGAAGACTCGAACTTCCACGGGTTGCCCCACAGCGACCTCAACGCTGCGCGTCTACCAATTCCGCCACGACCGCATCGTGGTAGGCGTCGACTTGCGCCGACGGGGGTGCATGTAGCAAAAGGATTTTCGGTGCACAAGAGCGTCGTGACAGTTTTTTGAAATTAAAAATCGCACTGCACCATCCTATATGCAGGAAGCCCGGAAATGCTGGGGTTGCGGCCATGTCGCCATTTTGCGAGAAGGCTGTGGAAAGGACTTTTTCATGCTCACACGCACCGATATCGAGACAAATATGCTGCCGGCTGTCGGTTCGCCCCCGGTTCGCTGGCGAATCTCCGATGGTCTCATCCCTTACGAGAGGGCGATCGCAGAGATGGAGCGTGAGGTTGCCGCGATCGCTAGCGGCGAGGCCGACGAACTCGTCTGGCTTCTTGAACACCCGCCACTCTACACCGCCGGCACCAGCGCTGACGAATCCGACCTCATCGAGCCGAACCGCTTCCCCGTATTTGCGACGGGCCGTGGCGGCGAATATACCTATCATGGCCCGGGGCAACGTGTGGTCTACGTAATGCTCGACCTCAAACGCCGGCGGCAGGACGTCCGCGCTTATGTGGCTGCGCTCGAGGATGTTATCATCCGCACGCTGGACAAGATGAATGTACGCGGCGAACGCCGCGAGGATCGCGTCGGCGTCTGGGTCCGACGCCCCGAAAAACCATTGCTTGCCGATGGTGGCATGGCGGAAGACAAGATCGCAGCGCTTGGCATACGCCTGCGTAAATGGGTGAGCTTTCACGGCCTGTCGATCAACGTCGATCCGGACCTCTCGCATTTCTCCGGAATCGTACCCTGCGGCATCAGCGCCTATGGCGTCACCAGCCTCGTTGATCTTGGATTGCCGGTTACGGTTGGCGATGTCGATGTGTTCCTGCGTGAGGCCTTTGAAGAAGTCTTCGGCCCCGCCACGTCAGATGTGGTGACGGTGCCCGAAACCGTCGTTTAACGACGTCAAGGGCCTAGAAGCCCGAATGGATCAGCGGCGCTGATAAGACGCATGATAAAAAGCAATGTGCGTTATCGTTTCGGCATTGCTATGAAGGGCCTGCCGCGCCGGGAATGCCAGACACTGAATAAACGGGGCGGCTGTCCCGTCCCCTCTGTTCCGGCCCGCCGGCCGAAAGTGCAGCATCACATGACAAGCCACACCGGTTTAAGCGACGTCGCCAAGGGCATGGCCATCATGGCGACCTGCATGCTGGTGCTGCCCATCATGGATGCGATCGCCAAATACATGGCTGTCGTCGGCGGCATGTCGCCGGCGCAGATGACGTTCTACCGCTTCTTTTTCCAGCTGGTCTGCACGCTGCCTTTGTTGCTGGTGGTATCGCCCCGCGCACTGTTCAGCGCCAAACGGCCCTGGATGAACTACCTTCGTGGTGTGCTGCATGCTTCCGCCAGCCTGCTGTTCTTTGCTGCCGTCAAATACATGCCGCTCGCAGATGTTTTTGCGATCTATTTTGTCGAACCCTTCATGCTGACAATGATGTCGGCTCTTTTCCTCGGCGACAAAGTGGGCTGGAAGCGCTGGACCGCGATTGTCGTCGGTTTCGGCGGCGCCATGATCGTCATTCAGCCGAGCTTTGAAATCTTCGGCTGGACTTCGCTCCTGCCTGTCGCCTGCGCTTTCCTCTATACGCTCTATCTCTTCCTGAACCGGGCCATCGGCGATGCGGATAGCCCGCTCGTGATGCAGACCATGTCCGGTATGGCAGGGACCGTCTTCATGGGCGCTGCGCTTCTCATCGGCCACTCGCTCGGTGACACGGACTTTGCCGTCTCGCTGCCGCAGTCCGGCCATGCGCTCGCACTGCTCGTCTTGCTGGGATCGATATCCGGCTACATGCACCTGCTGATCGTCAGGGCCTTCCGGCTGGCGCCGCTCTCTCTGCTCGCGCCATTCCAGTATTTCGAAATCATCTCAGCGACGATTCTCGGTTATGCGCTGTTTTCGGATTTCCCGACGCCATCCAAATGGCTCGGCATTCTCATTATCGTCGCATCCGGCCTGTTCATCATCTGGCGCGAGCGGAAACAAGCTGCCGCGCTAACGCCGCTCGACGCGCAATAGCCGCGTTAGCGCACCTTCAGCTGCCCGAGGGCAGCGGGTCTTCGCCGTGATGGTCCTGCGCCTCGACAAGGCTGCCGAGCAGCCAGAGAGATACCTCAGCCGCCTCCCCCGCCGACTTGAAACGATATGAGCCGCTATATTTGGGCATGTCGAAGAAGGTAACGACAAAACCGTCGCCGCTCTCCAGACTTTCGACCCGGATGCGCTCGGGATCGATCATGACGCAGAAATAGTGGGATCCCATGTTGCGCATGAAGCCGGCCTTGTTGTCGTGCAGCCGCACGAATGCCGCACCGCCATCCACCGTCATATGCAGGCTTCTGATCGCCTCGTTCGGAAAGGCACGGGCGAAATCCATGATCGCCTGCCCCACGTCATGGCTGTTGTCCTCATCCGTGGCCCGTGACATGCGCCAGGCGTAAACGGCAAAGACCGATAGCAGCACGAACACGATAATCCAGATCGCCATATTCATCGGGGCGCTCCCTCACCATCGAAACATCACGATTCGCGAATCGAAACGATGCGAACCCGGCTCAGGTTCATATCGGCCGAGGCTTGTGCGAAGTTTGGTATCCAAATCGTGCACGGCCCCGGGGCCACCCGTGAATCAGAAGCGCTTCAGAAACGACGCCTTTGCCAGCAGCCATTGCCGGCGAAGCTGCGACAGCTGCAGGTCGCCGTCAAAAACGCCGCTCCCCGCCTTCCGTGCCGCGGCGATGACGGGACCGGCGAGCGAAACAGGAAGATAGGCGGCAAAGATGTTTTTCGGGACCCTCGCGCGTCGTGACTTTTCCAGGTGATCGAGCGCATGGGTTGCAAAAATCTCGATGGCGATGCCGATACGCTGCCTGTCTTCGCCTTCAAGGAAGGTCTCGCGGTCCAGCCCGGCCGCAGCCAGCATGTCGGCGGGGATGTAGACCTGCCCGCGACGGCGGTGCAGCGGTGTCAGTAGCAGCATTCCGGCCATGGCCTGTGCGACGCCCGCATGACCGGCCGCCTCCGCACTGGAGGCAGCATCTTCGGCAGAAAGCACCAGGCTAGAGAGCTGGATCAAGGCTGATGCGGTCTCTCCGGCGTAACCTTCCAGCGCATTGCGATCTTCGAACAGGTCGTCATAAAGATCGAAGATACGCGCCTCGATCATATTGGCGAGCACCGGGCGCGGCAGTCGATAGGTCTCGATTGTGGTCAGAAGCGCTGCTGCGACAGGATGAGACTGGCTGTCGCCATGCGGATTGCCTTCGAGCAGATCGCGCCACCATTGCATGCGCACTTCGCCGGGCAACGCCTCGCGCACGGAATCGCGGATACGGGCGATTTCAGCATTGAAAGCATAAAGCGCCGCCAGAGCATTGCGCTTGTCGGCGGGTGACAGAAGGCAGGCGAGATAGCGGTCACGGTCTGTGTCGCGCAACGTCGCAAGGCAAACATCGATATTTTCTGTGGGTGCCATGGTTCCCCGCGCGCGAAACGCCCTCAGCCTTCGACGGCGATCAACGCGGCAGCGACGGCGCGCGATTCCGAAAGCATGATATTATAGGTGCGCACCGCAGCGCCAGTACTCATCGGGTCAATGGAGATGCCGGCCTCCTTGAAGGCGGCGCGCAACTCTTTCGGCAGAACCCGCATGCCGTCCCCCGTGCCGATCAACAGCACTTCGATATCCTGCGCTTCGGCAAAAATTTTCTCGAAGTGGTGAAGAGCGAACTCCGTCGGGTCGGCGGGCTCCCACCCGTAAATGCCCGAAGGCAAGAGGAGAAGAGAGCCGCGATGCGACATATCGGCGAAGCGAAACCCACCATTGCCATAGGCATCGATGGGCGCCCGGCCGGGAAAATGGGCCGGGCGTATTTCAATCCCGCCGGCCATCAGACGGCAGGCTTGCCGCCGATGGCGTTACCGGGCTTTTCGTCCTTCTCGTCTTCCGCGTCCTTGCTATCGGGACGCAGCTTGAAGGCGATCAGCACCGGGGCGGCGATGTAGAGCGACGAGAACACGCCGATACCGACGCCGAACAGCATGGCGAAGGTGAAGGAGCGGATAACCTCGCCGCCGAAGAGGTAGAGCGCCAGAAGCGCCAGAAGGACCGTCAGACCCGTCAGGATCGTACGCGACAGCGTCTGGTTCAGCGACGCATCGATGATCATGGAAAGCGGCATCTTCTTGTACCGCCTCAGGTTTTCACGGATACGGTCATAGATGACGACGGTGTCGTTCAGCGAATAACCGATGATCGTCAGGATCGCCGCGATACTGGTGAGGTTGAACTCTATCCCCAGGAAGACGAACAGTCCGATCGTGAAGACCACGTCATGCACCATCGAGATAACGGCGCCAAGGGCAAACTGCCACTCGAAACGCACCCAGATGTAGATCATGATCGCCGTCATCGCGAGCAGGATGCCGATCGTGGAGGTGTAGGTCAGGTCACCGGAAACCGCCGGACCGACGACTTCCACGCGGCGGAAGTCGTATTTGTCCTCAAGCTCGCCACGCACCATGGTGATGGCGGACTGCTCGGCATTTTCGCCGCCTTCCTGCGCCTGAATACGGATGAGAACATCCTGCGGCGAGCCGAAGTTCTGAGCCTGGATTTCACCGAGGTTCAGCTGGTTCAATCGGTCGCGAATATCGGCAAGATCAGCCTCGCCCTGCTTCGCACGCACTTCGATGACAGAACCGCCCTGGAAGTCGATGCCGAGGTTCAGACCCTTGGTCACGAAGCCGCCGATGCACGCCAGCATGATCGCACCCGTTATCATGAAGACGACACGGCGATACCGCATGAAGGGAATGTCGCGGCCATCGAACATGGCGGTGCGAACGCCCTTGGGCAGGTGCTTTGGACGGCTGCGGCGAACCCAGTATCCGAACATCCACGCCGTCAGCGTATAGGCGGTGAAGACGGTGGTGATGATACCAACGGCAAGCGTGACGGCGAAGCCCTTGACCGGACCGGTGCCCATGTAAAACAGCACACTGGCGACGATCAGCGTCGTCAGGTTGGCGTCGATAATGGTCGCAAAAGCCCGGGTGAAGCCGTTATCCAGTGACTGGATCAGCGGTTTGCCGCTCTTCACCTCCTCGCGTATGCGCTCATAGATAAGAACGTTGGAGTCTACAGCCATGCCGATTGTCAACACGATACCGGCGATACCCGGTAGAGTCAGCGTCGACCCGATCACACTGAGCACGGCCAGCAGCATCACGACGTTGACCACAAGAGCGATATTCGCGAGCAGGCCGAAGAAGCCGTAGAAGACGAACATGAAGATGAGGACGCCGACAGCACCGATGGCACTCGCCGTCAGGCCGGCGGTGATGGAGTCGTTACCGAGGCTCGGGCCGACGGTGCGTTCTTCAACGACGGTCAGCGTCGCCGGCAGCGCGCCGGCGCGCAGCAACACGGCAAGGTCATTGGCGCCCTGCACCGAGAAATTACCGGAGATTTGTCCCGAACCGCCGATGATCGGCTCACGGATGACAGGTGCGGAGATCACCTGATTATCGAGCACGATGGCGAAGGGTTTGCCGACATTCTGCTGCGTCGCCTGCGCAAAGCGCTGAGCGCCGCGGCTGTCGAAGCGGAACGTCACGACGGGTTCGTTGGTTTGCTGGTTGAAGCTTGCCTGCGCGTCGACGAGATTGTCGCCGGATACGAGTGCACGACGCTCGACGAGATAAGGAACCGGCGGATCGTCCTGGGAATAGAGAACTTCCGACGTTGCCGGCGGACGGCCGTTCATGGCTTCCTGTACCGGCATGGAAGTATCGACCATTCGGAAGGAGAGCTTTGCCGTCTGGTTGAGAAGCGACTTCAGGCGCTGCGGGTCCTGAAGGCCGGGCACCTGCACGATGATGCGGTCGGAGCCCTGGCGCTGGATGAGCGGCTCGGTGGTGCCGACTTCGTCAACGCGACGACGCACGACTTCGATGGATTGCGAAACCGCTGATGACAGGCGGTAATCGATGCCCTCATCCGTCAGATTGAGACGCAGCAGATTGTCGCCGCCGTCGTTCATCGTGACTTCGGTGATGGAACCACCGACCAGTGTGCCGGCGGAGACAGGCTGGGTCAGGTCACGCAGCGCGTTCTTGGCAGCTTCAACCTGGGCCGGATCGCTGATGCGAACCTGAATCTGCTGGCCATTGCCGGTCAGCCCGGAATATTTGATGTTGGCATCGCGCAGCTGGGTGCGGACATCGCCGACGATCGTTTCAAGCCGTTCCTTGACGATGTCGGAACGCTCGATCTTGAGCATGATGTGCGAACCGCCCTGAAGGTCGAGACCGAGCGTTACCTTGTTGTCCTTGTACCAGGCAGGCATGCCCTCCAGCTGCTTGTCCGTAAACAGGTTGGGAGAGGCGATGACGACGCTTGCCAGCACAAGCAGCCAGATGAAGACTGTTTTCCATCGGGAAAAATGAAGCATTTCGATCTCGGTCAGGGTTGGGGTCGCGCCTGGCGCAACCCGTCAAAATTCGCAATCGGGCATTCGGTTGTCCGGCAGGATCAGGAAGCGGCTTCCGTCTTGACCACTTCGCCCTTCACGCGCACTTCGGCAATATACGCCCGTGCCGCGCGGATTTTCACGCCATCGGCGATTTCGACTTCCAGTTCACTGTCATCGATGACCTTGGTTACCTTGCCAACGATGCCACCGCCCAGAACGACCTGATCGCCACGACGAATGTTGGTCAACGTCTCCTGACGCTTCTTCATCTGCGCCCGCTGCGGACGGATCAGGAAAAAGTACCAGACCACCATGAGCGGCGCAAACAGGAACAGCATCTCAAGGCCGGAACCGAAGGCCGATGCGCCGCCCGCTGCATCCTGGGCAAAAGCTTGACTAATGAACATATAAAACTCCTCGCAATTGCGGCACGACCTCGCGTGCCGCCCCGGCTTTTCAAGCCGCCGGAATATAGTTGGGAACGCCGGGATTGCAACAGATGCAGGGCCCTCGCCGTACCGATTCCGGACCTCTTAACCTTTATGCGTCCGAAACACCATGCTAGGCCGGTCGCAAATCAGCGTTTTGAACATCAGACAAGCGGAATAAACACCATGATTCGCGAAGAAACGGCTTCCCTGCTCCTTTCAGAACTGCGCCGGCTCACCCTCGCGGTGGAGAGGCTGGCTGGTCCGGCGCCGGCCGTAAATGACTGGAATGCGGCCGATTGTTTCGTTTGGGTACCCACGAACGCATTCCTGCAGCCCGTTCCCCGCCCCAACCGCATCGCGCTGAAGCTCATCCGCGGCGTCGATCACGTTCGCGACATCCTGCATGAAAACACGCTGCGTTTTGCGGAGGGATTTGCGGCCAACAATGTGCTGCTGTGGGGCGCGCGTGGCATGGGCAAGTCTTCGCTTGTGAAGGCCGTTCACGAAGATGTGCGCGCAGCGAGTGGTGTTTCGCTGAAGCTGGTGGAAGTCCACCGCGAGGATATCCATACCCTGCCCATCCTGCTCGATATCCTCAAGGCTTCGGGCCAGCGGGTTATCGTTTTCTGCGACGACCTTTCCTTCGACCATGACGACACTGCCTATAAATCGCTGAAGGCAGCGCTCGATGGCGGTATCGAAGGACGGCCCGACAATGTCCTTTTCTATGCGACCTCCAACCGCCGCCATCTCCTGCCCCGCCATATGATGGAGAACGAGCAGTCCACCGCCATCAATCCTTCGGAAGCAGTCGAGGAAAAAGTCTCTCTGTCCGATCGCTTCGGCCTCTGGCTCGGCTTCCATAAATGCGGCCAGGAAGACTATCTGACGATGATTGACAGCTATGCCGCCCATTTCGATCTGGGTCTCGACCGCGAAACGCTGCATCACGAGGCTCTGGAATGGGCGACGACCCGAGGCGGACGCTCGGGCCGCGTCGCGTGGCAATATATCCAGGACGCCGCCGGTCGCCTTAGGAAGCCTCTCGACAGATAACGCCGCTGCGACGTCTCCCACACGCGGTGTCGTTACGACCACACCGCGTGTCGTATTCCCGAAGGCCACATTTCCCCTCTCATGGTTTGCTGCACCCATGAAGTGACCTGCCCGCGGAGGAGCGGAAAGGCACGGCGTTCAACCATGGAGGAGATGGATATGAGCAGGAACAGAGGCGTCGTCTACATGCGGCCGGGTCAGGTCGAGGTCCGCGACATCGACGACCCGAAGCTTGAGGCGCCGGATGGCCGCCGGATCGAGCACGGCGTCATTCTCAAGGTTATTTCCACCAATATCTGCGGCTCCGACCAGCACATGGTGCGCGGCCGCACCACGGCAATGCCGGGCCTCGTTCTTGGTCACGAAATCACCGGCGAAGTCATCGAGAAGGGCATCGACGTCGAGATGCTGCAGGTTGGCGACATCGTTTCCGTGCCGTTCAACGTGGCCTGCGGCCGTTGCCGCTGCTGCAAGTCGCAGGATACCGGCGTCTGCCTGACGGTGAACCCCTCCCGCGCCGGCGGCGCCTACGGTTATGTGGATATGGGCGGCTGGATCGGTGGCCAGGCGAAATATGTGACGATCCCCTATGCCGACTTCAACCTGCTGAAATTCCCGGATCGCGACAGGGCGATGTCGAAGATCCGCGACCTGACCATGCTCTCGGATATTCTGCCGACCGGCTTCCACGGCGCGGTCAAGGCGGGCGTCGGTGTTGGCTCCACCGTGTATGTTGCCGGTGCAGGCCCGGTCGGTCTTGCTGCGGCCGCTTCCGCCCGCATTCTCGGCGCTGCCGTGGTCATGATCGGCGATTTCAACAAGGATCGTCTTGCCCACGCTGCGAAAGTCGGCTTCGAACCCGTCGATCTCTCTAAGGGCGACCGGCTGGGCGACATGATCGCCGACATCGTCGGCACCAACGAGGTGGACAGCGCCATCGACGCGGTCGGCTTTGAAGCACGCGGCCATGCAGGCGGTGAACAGCCGGCCATCGTTCTCAACCAGATGATGGAAATTACCCGCGCCGCCGGTTCCATCGGCATTCCCGGCCTTTATGTAACGGAGGATCCCGGCGCGGTGGACGATGCCGCCAAGCAGGGCAGCCTGTCGCTACGCTTCGGCCTCGGCTGGGCAAAGGCGCAATCCTTCCACACCGGCCAGACACCGGTGCTGAAATACAATCGCCAGCTCATGCAGGCGATCCTGCACGACCGCTTGCCGATTGCAGACATCGTCAACGCCAAGATCATTGCGCTTGATGATGCCGTTCAGGGGTATGAAAGCTTTGACCAGGGCGCTGCCACCAAGTTTGTGCTTGATCCACATGGCGATCTGCTGAAGGCGGCCTGATGACGTTGCCCGCAAACGGGTGACGGGTAGAAGCGCCCGCGACGGATATCGTCGCGGGCGTCTTATTTTCAGGCCGTTTGACTGTCGAATGAAACTATGGCTCCCCCACCAGCAGGGCTTCCAGCTCGTTTTTCGCGTCCGGGGAGAGATAGGGTCTGAACAGGCTTGAGACCTGCTGCAACCCCCAGTCCAACTGCTGCGGTCCAAACGCGGTAACACCTTCCTGAAGGTTGAGATAGGCCGCCCAATAGGTCGAGACGATCCAGAGATTTGTCAGAACGGCTGGCCTGTCTTCTTGTGGAATTGCGGCCAGACCCGCCTTTTCCATACGCGAGACGATATCGCCAACGGCAAGGCGCATGGTGGCGCTGATCGCTCGCACGGGCTCGACAAGCGCCGGAGCCAAAGAGACGAGGCCGACAAGGTCGCGAAACAGGAAACGATAATCCCATACGAGCGAAAACCAGAGCCGCAGAAAACCGGCATAGGTCGCCGCCGCCTTCTCATTCGCGCTGTCAACATCCGAGACCACAGCCACGGCATCGGCCTCGAACCGCGAGAAGAGCGCAAGGACAAGCGCTTCCTTGGTGCGGAAATGGTAATAGAGATTGCCTTCATTGATGCCGACCGCGCCTGCAATGTCTGCCGTCGTGACGTGATCGGGCCCACGCTCATTGAACAATGCGAGCGCGGCTGTAAGAATCCGTTCGCGCGTTGGTATTGGACGGTCCGTTGATTGCCTGCTGATGTTTTTTTTCACGACTGAAAACTCGACCATTGAAAAATAAGGCGTACACCTTAAATCACTAAAATAAGGTATACACCTTAAAGACCATTTTTGCCGTCATCGCGATATGGAGGGCCGAAACGTGCCTGAGAAAGACCTTCGCCAAAATAAGCCGCAAGCCAGCGAAACCTCTTCTATGTCCAACATCGCCGTTGCTCGCCTAGCACTGTCGCTCATACAAAATCCGTTGAAGGCACTGCCGCCCGAGATTTTCACGGAGCCCGCGGTGTTCAATCGGATTGCGGGCCGGATACGGGTCCATCTTGCGGATCCCGTCCTTGTCCACGAAGCCCTGGTTAAAAATGCCCATTTGCTCTCCAAGGGCGATGATGTGCGTCGAGCTCTGGGCCCGGCTCTTGGGCAAGGTCTGTTAACTGCTGACGGCGATCACTGGAAGTGGCAGCGGCAGTCCGTCGCCGCGGCCTTCCGCCACGACAAACTCCAGCAACTCCTGCCCTCGATGGTGGACGCCGCTCGCCGCACGCAGAAGCGCTGGAACACTGCGCCGGGCAGCCATATCGATATCGCCCATGAAATGATGATGACCACGTTTGACGTCATCGTCGAGACCATGATGTCCGGCGGGCATGACGTCGATATCCACCGCGTCGAACAAAGCATCACCGACTATCTGAAGCCAACGGGCTGGACGATCGCGCTCGCCATGCTGGGTGTGCCGGAGTGGCTGCCGCATCCCGGTCGCCGCAAGGCGCGGTTGGCGGTCGACTATCTCCGCTCGAGCCTCGTGAAGGTAATTATCGAGCGGCGACGACATCCCGGCGACAGGGCGGATCTCGTTTCGATGCTTCTGGAGGCGAAAGACCCTGAGACCGGTCGGATGATGACCGATACGGAAATCGTCGACAATATGCTGACGTTCATCACCGCCGGTCACGAGACGACGGCGCTTGGCCTTGTCTGGACCTTCTACCTTCTGTCGCGACATCCGGAGATCGAAGCGAAGGTGATCGCGGAAATTGACGCCGTCACCGACGGCCAGCCGGTGACGGCAGACCATGTCGCCGGACTCACCTACACGCGGCAGGTATTTTCAGAGGCGATGCGACTTTATCCCCCCGCTCCCATCATTACACGCACGGCATTGCAGGACTTCCGCCTCGGCGAACATGATATTGCGGCCGGAACCGTTCTTTATGTGCCGATATACGCCATCCACAGGCACGCCTCGCTGTGGGAGGAGCCTGACCGCTTCGATCCGTCGCGCTTCGAGCCGGAAAAAGTCAAGCAACGCCACCGCTATGCCTACATGCCCTTCGGCGCCGGTCCGCGCGTTTGCATCGGCAATGCCTTTGCGATGATGGAAGCTGTCGCCATCCTCGCGGTTCTTTTGCAGGGCGCCCACGTCAGGAACAAGACGCCAGCAACGATGGAGCCGCTGATGCGGGTCACCCTGCGGCCAGAAGACCGGCTGATGATGCAAGTCGTGCCAAGACAAAACAAATCGCCCGCGGCGTGAACGACCGCGGGCGACAGGATCAGTGCAAATCTTCATCCGTCACCGGATGGTGACGATCAGAGGTCGACGTCGAGGATCGCCATGGAAAAGTTATAGGAGCGGTCGCCGTCTTCGTCGTCGATGTAGACAACGCCGAGAAACTCTTCGCCCATATACACTTCAGCCGAATCGTCCTTGCGGGGACGTGCTTTGACAATCATCTTTTCGTTGAAGGTGCGCTTGAAATAGGCGTCGAGTTTTTTGAGTTCGTCGGCTTTCACCAGTTTTCTCCTGTGCGGTTCGCGTTGGCCCGCTTTTGGCATGGGACAAAGGCGAAAGTAAAGTGAAAGCGGCACGTCGCCCATGTCTTTCCCATGGACGAGCGCAATATTCACCACCTCTCAGATATCGGCCCCGATGACCTGGTCCATCAGACGCGAGGGTTCGGAACACCCTGCTTCTCCCACCACCCGCGCCGGCACACCGGCAACCGTGGTCTTCGGCGGAACAGGCTTCAGCACGACAGAACCCGCCGCAATGCGCGAGCAATTGCCGATCTCGATATTGCCGAGAATTTTTGCCCCTGCCCCGATCATCACGCCATTTCCGATCTTGGGATGCCGGTCCGCCCCTTCCTTGCCGGTGCCACCCAGCGTCACGCCATGCAAGATGGAGACGTTGTCGCCGATGACGGCGGTTTCACCGACCACAAGGCCGGTAGCGTGATCGAGGAAGATGCCCTTGCCGATGCGCGCGGCCGGGTTGATATCCGTCTGGAAGATGCTGGATGACCGGCTTTGCAGATAAAGGGCCAAATCCCTGCGCCCCTTCTGCAGCAGCCAGTGGGCAAGCCGATGGGTCTGGATCGCCTGAAAACCCTTGAAATAGAGGAGCGGCTCCATGAAGCGCGTGCAGGCCGGGTCACGGTCGTAAACGGCCTGAATGTCGACGCGCAGCACACTGCCCCATTCCGGCCAGTCGTCCAGCATATCCTGGAAGGTCTGGCGCAGAAGCACGGCCTGCATATCGGGATGATCGAGGAGTTCGCAGATACGGTAGATCACACACTCCTCGAGCGAGCGGTGATTGAGGATCGTCGAATAGAGAAAAGCGGAAAGCAGCGGGTCCTGCGCAGCGGCGCTGCGCGCTTCATTGAGCAGGCTGCCCCAGATCGGATCGACTATCGCCAGCTGTTCAGGCTGACGGGCCTCGGTACGTGCGACCATGAATGGTCTCCTCGTTTGCAGTGGTCGTTCTTTATACAGAAAAAGGCGTGCGTTAGAAATGGGATTCGAACGACGACTTTAAAGGCGGCAAGGCGTCAGTTTTTCTTCATGCAGCTTGAAAAACCATTTCTTGCCGGTGCGAACAATCCAGGAACTCCTGACGGAGAGCCAGGCTCACTTCTTCTGCGAGATCACCTGGGTCAAAGCCCGCGATAAAATTCCAAAACCGCGGCCTTGAACACCCGGTCGCCGACGGCCAGCATGTGGTCGCGGCCGGGAATGTCGATCGCGCGTGCGTGCGGCATGACGGCGGCCAGTTCCTGACCGGACCCGGCAATATCGTCCTTCGTTCCGACCGCAATCAGCGTCGGCGCGTCGATCCTTGCCGCCTGCTCGCGCGTGACGAGAACGCGCGACGTCTCGATACAGGCGGCAAGCGCCAGACGGTCGCTTTTCGTCTGGTCGGCGAAGGCGCGGAACATGCGGCCGCGCTCATGGGTCACCACATCGAGAGATGGAGCCAGCAGGGCCTCCGCAATCGGGTCCCAGTCGCCCACGCCTTCCACCATGCCGATGCCGAGGCCACCGAACACAAGGGAGCGAACACGCTCTGGATGCGCCATGGCCAGAAACGCGGAAATACGCGCGCCCATGGAATAGCCAATCACATGGGCTTCCGCGATGCCCAGATGATTGAGCAGCGCCACCGCATCGTCGGCCATGACCGCGGGATAATAAGCCTCGGAATCATGTGGCTTGTCGCTTGCGCCATGGCCGCGATTGTCGATGGCAATCACCCGGTAGCCGGCGTCACCCAGCGTCTTCAGCCAGCCGGGATGCACCCAGTTGACATTGGCGCTGGACGCAAAGCCGTGGATCAGCAGAACCGGGTCACCCACCGGATCACCCTCGTCAAAATAGGCAAGGCGAAGACCGTCATGGGAAAAATCGGAAAACTGCGGCGTGTTGAGATTCATCAAGGACATCCTTTTTGCCGGACCATATGGCAGGAATTAGCAATGTTGAACATGTTTCGCTGACGATTTTTATGGAGATGCAATGCGTTTGAGGCTACATATCCGCAACGAAGAGCCGATGCGAGAAGACGCATTGCGGCTCTATAACGATATTGCATTTGGAGACGAACATGGCCGGCCATTCCATTCCCCACTTCCAGAACGATGGCGGACACCGCATGATCGAGATCGGCGTCAAGGAATTCATGTGCACCGGCGCATCCGTGCCTTACGATCACCCGCATATCTTCATCGATATGGGCGACGACAATGAGAAGGTCTGCTCCTACTGCTCGACCCTTTATCGCTACAATCCGTCGCTGAAGGCCGAGCAGACCAATCCTCCGGGCTGCGTTTTCCACGTGAAGGCCGCCTGACCTTCCCCTCTTCCTGATCGGGGCGCAGCATGCCCATAAAATCCGTAGCCATTGTCGGTGCCGGCATTGCCGGTCTCACCGCTGCCCTTTCTTTTGCCCGGTACGGGATTGTTTGTGACATCATCGAACAGGCCGGTGAACTGACCGAAGTCGGCGCCGGTCTGCAACTGTCCCCCAACGCATCGCGCATCCTGGCTACGCTTGGCGTGTTGCCTGATATCGAGGCCCGCTGGACCGAACCGGTCACCGTCGAACTCGCTTCCGGAAAAACCCTTTCCCCCCTGCTCTCGCTGCCCATGGGTGCCGTGGCGCGCAAACGTTGGGGCGCACCCTATGGCGTGTTGCACCGCTCGACGCTGCAAAGCGCGCTTCTCCAGGCGGTGACACAGAACCCACTCTGTCGCCTGCACCTGGGAAAGCGCATTGAAAACGCCACCTTGGATGTGATTGCCGCAACGACTTTCCGCGACCATGATCTGATCGTCGGTGCGGATGGTGTCTGGTCCGCGGCCCGTTTCGCCGTGCCTTCCGCACCCACCGCCACCTTCTCCGGCAATGTCGCCTGGCGGTTCACTGTTGCCGACAGCGATGTACCATCCGCTATCAACAAGAGCGCCGTCACGGCCTATCTCAGTTCGGGCGGCCATATAGTCGCTTATCCGCTGAAGGAAGTCGGCGGCTTCAACATTGTCGCGATCGCACTTGGCGCGGACCCCGGCGCGACGTGGCGGGCGGAATCGAGCGGGCAGCAGAAAGCGCTGATGCTCGAGCAGTTTCGACGGTTTAGCCCGCAGATCGTCCGCCTGCTCGCCTCGTCTGAGAATCCGACCTTCTGGCCCCTCTATCAGGCTGGCCCCGGCCGCTGGCATAATGGACGTGACACCGTGCTGATCGGCGACGCGGCGCATGCCATGATGCCGTTCGCCGCCCAGGGTGCGGCCATGGCGATAGAGGATGCGTTTGAACTTGCGGGCGCAGTGGCCGGCAGCAATGGCGAAAAGCCCCTGCCTGTGCCGCAGGCCCTTGCCGCCTTCGAGACCTTGCGCCTCCCCCGTATCGAAAAGGCCCGCAAGCGGGCCTCTCTCAATCGTTTTGCCTATCATGCCAAAGGTCCGGTCCGAATTGCCCGGAACCTGGTATTTTCCACCCGTCCCACAGAAGCGTTCCTGAAGGACTTCGACTGGCTCTACGGCTACCGCGCAAAGGGCTGAAGGGCTGGGGCTGGGTCAGACGCCGGCCGCGGCCTTGAACCCGGCCTCCAGATCCATCTTGAGATCGGCGACATCCTCGAGCCCGATCTGCAACCGGATAACCGGGCCACCCGAAGGACCCTTGGCGATGGTCCGATCGACCAGCGAGACGGCGACGGCAAGCGATTCGTAGCCACCCCAGGAATAGCCGAGCCCGAAGAAGGTCAGCGCATCGAGGAAGGCGGCTGCAGCCTGCTTGTGCCTGCCCTCTTCCGCCTTCAAGACGAAGGAGAAGACACCGCTCGCGCCCTTGAAATCACGCTTCCACAGTTCGTGTCCGGGAAAGCTCGGCAAGGCCGGATGCAGTACACGCACGACATCGTCGCGGCTTTCCAGCCATGTGGCAATATCAAGCGCGCTTTTCTGATGATGCGCCAGCCGGATGCCCATAGTGCGGATGCCGCGCAGGATTTGGTACGCGTCGTCAGATGTGACGCAGATGCCGAGATTGGCATTGGCCTGATAAAGCGCCTTCCAGTGCTTTTCATTGGCCGAAACGAAGCCCATCAGAACATCCGAATGACCCGAGGGATATTTGGTGGCGGCATGGATGGAGACATCGACGCCGAAATCCAGGGGCTTGAAATAAAGCGGCGTCGCCCAGGTATTGTCCATCGTCACGACGCAATCATGCCTGTGCGCGATATCGGTGATCAGCCGCACATCCTGAATTTCGAAGGTGTTGGAGCCCGGCGCTTCCAGATGCACCAGCTTCGTGTTCGGGCGGATCAAGGCCTCAATGCCTTCCCCGATCGCCGGATCGTAATATTCCACCTCGACGCCGAGCTTTTTCAGCATCGTGTTGCAGAAACGGCGGGTGGGGAAATAGACGGAATCAACGATCAGGGCATGATCGCCCGCACCGAGATAGGCGAGGAACGGCACGGTGATGGCGGCAAGGCCCGACGGGACGAGAATGGTCCCGGCCGAACCCTCAAGCGCGTTGACCATGTTGCACAGCGCGTCGGTCGTCGGCGTGCCATGCGTGCCATAGGTATATTTCTGGTTTTCGGTCGAAAGCGTCTCGGCATCCGGGAAAAGCACGGTCGAGCCACGCACGATGGGCGGGTTGACGAAACCGAAACAATCGGCGGGATCGTTACCACCATGGGTCAGGCGCGTATTTACACCTGCGGCGGAAAGCAGGTCATTTCTCTTGGTCATTTCAGATCAGCTTTCGAAGGAATATTGACGGGGCGACAATGCGGAGAGCAGGTGGTTAGGTCAAGTCCCGAAGGCGCGCGTCCGGTTCATCAACATATCTTTAAAAAATCAGCATACAATAAGTATACAAAAACCAGGCAAGCGTAAATTTACGCAAAAATATGCTCATATTTTCACCCTTTGCATAGTTACCGACCAAAATTTGGAAAATTCCCTTTTATAGGCACAATTATCGCCCGAACACCTTGACCCTTTCGAAGATTCGAATCTTATAAAGAATGCGGATCGAGGAGATCTCGCTGAAGGGGGAGCTGGGGAAAATAAAGAAGCCGGTCCCCTTCCAATGGATGATAACAAACAAAGGTTGGGAAAAATGAAAAAGGCAATTCTGTCGGCCGCTATCGGCGCAGCAGTTTTGGGAGGAGCCTCGGTCGCTTCGGCGGCAACCCTTCAGGACGTGAAGGCAAAGGGCTTCGTGACCTGCGGCGTGAGCGCTGGCATTCCGGGATTCTCCAATCCCGACGACAAGGGCGAATGGTCGGGTATCGATGTGGACTATTGCCGCGGTATTGCCACTGCGGTTTTCGGTGACCCTTCGAAGGCCAAGTTTGTTGCCCTGTCGAGCAAGGATCGTTTTCCGGCTCTCCAGTCCGGCGAAGTCGATGTTCTGACCCGTAACACCACCTGGACCATCAGCCGCGACACGTCTCTCGGCTTCAACTTCCGTACCGTCAATTACTACGACGGCCAGGGCTTCATCGCCAAGAAGAGCCTCAACGTAAAGTCCGCTCTCGAGCTTTCCGGCGCTGCCGTCTGCGTTCAGACCGGTACGACCACCGAGCTCAACCTCGCCGACTACTTCAAGACCAACAATCTGCAGTACAACCCGGTCGTTTTCGAAAAGGAATCCGACGCGACGTCTGCCTATGATTCCGGTCGTTGCGATGTCTACACCACCGACCAGTCGGGCCTCTATGCAATCCGTCTGAAGCTGAAGAACCCGGAAGAAAACGTCGTTCTGCCTGAGATCATCTCCAAGGAGCCGCTTGGCCCGGCCGTTCGCCAGGGTGACGACCAGTGGTTCGACATCGTCACCTGGGTTCACTACGCGATGGTCAACGCCGAAGAACTGGGCGTCACCTCCAAGAACGTCGATGAGCAGAAGAACAGCGCCAACCCGGACATCAAGCGTTTGCTCGGTACGGAAGAAGGCACCAAGATCGGTACCGATCTCGGCGTTGGCAATGACTGGGCTTACAACATCGTCAAGCTGGTCGGCAATTACGGTGAAGTCTTCGACCGCAACGTCGGCGCCGGCTCTCCGCTCAAGATCGAGCGCGGCCTGAACAGCCTCTGGACCAAGGGCGGCCTGCAATACGCACCGCCGGTCCGTTGATCGGTCCCATCACCGGCTAAACGATAAGGAGGCTGGGCAACACCCGGCCTCCAATTAAAATTTATAAATAAGCTCGCAAAGAGCACATAAAAGGGAAAGGTGCCTATGGCAGGCAACGCGGTCAGTTCGCAACGATCGCGCGCGCAAAGCGCGTCGTCACTTATCTACGATCCACGGATACGCGGCATTTTCTATCAGGTCCTGACAGTCGTCATCCTGACCGCCTTCGTTTGGGTCATCGTGACGAATACGATCCACAATCTTCAACGAGCAAACATTTCATCCGGCTTCGGCTTCCTCAACGGAAGAGCCGGTTTCGATATCGGTCAATCGCTGATCGCTTATACCAGCGACGCGACCTATGGCCGGGCATTGGTCGTTGGCATTCTCAACACGATCCAGGTCGCATTTTTCGGCATCATCGCCGCCTCGATCATCGGTTTCATCGTCGGCATCGCCCGGCTTTCCAATAACTGGCTGATCTCGAAACTCGCGCAGGCCTATGTGGAAATCTTCCGCAACATCCCGCCGCTGCTCGTCATCTTCTTCTGGTACAAGGGCGTCATCTCCGTCCTGCCGCAGGCGCGCGAATCGCTTGAGCTGCCGCTTGGAAGCTACCTCAACAACCGCGGTTTCTTTTTCCCGAAGCCGCTCTGGGGTGACGGCATCTGGCTCGTTCCAGCAGCCCTCCTGGTTGCCATCGTCATCAGCGTTTTCATTTATCGCTGGGCAAAGGCGAGACAGGAGCGCACCGGCCAGCAGTTCCGCACCGGTATCACGCTCACGCTTCTCATCATCGGCCTGCCGCTCGCCACGTTCCTGGCCATCGGTGCGCCGCTGACTTTCGACTATCCGATTGCCGGACGCTTCAACCTTTCCGGTGGCGCCGTCGTCGCGCCTGAATTCATGTCGCTGTTTCTGGCGCTGTCCTTCTACACCGCCTCCTTCATCGCCGAAATCGTTCGCGGCGGCATCAAGGCCGTGGCGAAAGGGCAAACGGAAGCTGCGGATGCACTCGGGCTTCGTTCCAGCACCACGACACGTCTGATCGTCGTGCCGCAGGCGATGCGCATCATCATTCCGCCACTGACAAGTCAGTTCCTCAACCTCACCAAGAACTCGTCGCTTGCTGTCGCCGTCGGCTTCGCCGACATCGTCTCGGTCGGCGGTACGATCCTGAACCAGACGGGTCAGGCGGTTGAAGTCGTTGCCATCTGGCTGGTCATCTATCTCTCGCTATCCCTGTTCACGGCCCTGGTCATGAACTGGTTCAACGCGAAAATGGCTCTGGTGGAGAGATGACGATGACGATCAGCAACCATGCCTTCGTGCGCCAGACCATTGAAGAGGCCCGCCCCGCGCCATCGAGCGCGGTGGGCGTCACCCACTGGCTGCGCACCAAACTCTTCGCCACGCCCAAGGATGCGGTACTCACCGTCCTTGCCATCGCCCTGCTCGTCTATATTTTGCCGCCGATCATCGATTGGCTGTTTATCGACGCGGTATGGACGGGCAGCGACCGTCTCGCCTGCCTCACCGCTTCACAGGGCGGCGCGCTGCCGGATGGACAGTCCGGCGCCTGCTGGGCTTTCGTTTCGGCCAAGCTCGGCCAGTTCGTCTTTGGCCGCTACCCCATCGATGAGCGCTGGCGTCCGATCCTCGTCATGGTGATGTTCACCATCCTGTTGATCCCGATGCTCATTCCGAAGGCACCGTTCAAGCGTCTCAATGCGCTGGCGCTCTTCATCATCCTGCCCTTCATTGCGTTTTTCCTGCTTATCGGCGGCGTCTTTGGCCTGCCGAAGGTGGAAACGCAGCTCTGGGGCGGCCTGATGGTCACGCTCATCCTGTCCTTCTTCGGGATCACGGTGTCGTTGCCCTTCGGCATTCTTCTGGCGCTTGGCAGACGTTCGAACCTGCCGGTCATCAAGATGCTCTGCGTCCTCTTCATCGAGGTCATCAGAGGCATCCCGCTGATCACCGTGCTGTTCTTCGCCAGCATCATGCTGCCGCTGTTCCTGCCCGACGGCTGGACCTTCGACAAGTTCCTGCGCGCGCTGGTCGGCGTGTCGCTGTTCTCCTCCGCCTATATGGCGGAAGTGATCCGCGGCGGCCTGCAGGCCATTCCGAAGGGACAATATGAAGGAGCGGATTCGCTCGGCCTGAACTACTGGCAGAAGACGAGGCTGATCGTACTGCCACAGGCGCTGAAGCTCGTCATTCCGGGCATCGTCAACACCTTCATCGGGCTGTTCAAGGACACGTCGCTGGTCTCGATCATCGGCATGTTCGACCTGCTCGGTATCGTCACACTCAACCAATCGGATGCGAACTGGGCGACCCCCGTTACCGCCATGACGGGCTATATCTTCGCAGGCTTCGTATTCTGGATCTTCTGCTTCGGCATGTCGCGTTATTCGCTGTTCATGGAACGGCACCTCGACACCGGGCATAAACGATAAGGGACGCTCAAAATGGCAGAAACCCAGGCAAAAAAACTGACCGTCTCGGCGACGGACGTCGCAATCGAAATCACCGGCATGAACAAATGGTACGGCGATTTCCACGTGCTGCGTGATATCAACCTGAAGGTCATGAAGGGCGAGCGCATTGTCATCGCCGGTCCTTCCGGGTCGGGCAAGTCGACCATGATCCGCTGCATCAACCGTCTGGAAGAGCACCAGTCGGGCAGCATCGTCGTTGACGGCATCGAACTCACCAACGACCTCAAGAAGATCGACGAAGTCCGTCGCGAAGTCGGCATGGTGTTCCAGCACTTCAACCTCTTCCCGCATCTGACGATCCTTGAGAACTGCACGCTGGCGCCAATCTGGGTTCGCAAGATGCCCAAAAAGGAAGCCGAAGAAGTGGCGATGCACTATCTGAAGCGCGTGAAGATTCCCGAGCAGGCACATAAATATCCGGGCCAGCTCTCCGGCGGTCAGCAGCAGCGTGTGGCGATCGCCCGCTCGCTCTGCATGAAGCCGAAGATCATGCTCTTCGATGAGCCCACTTCGGCGCTCGACCCGGAAATGGTCAAGGAAGTGCTCGACACCATGGTCAGCTTGGCCGAAGACGGCATGACTATGCTGTGCGTCACCCACGAAATGGGCTTTGCCCGCCAGGTCGCAAACCGCGTCATCTTCATGGACCAGGGCCAGATCGTCGAACAGAATTCGCCCGCCGAATTCTTCGACAATCCCCAGCACGAGCGCACCCGGCTGTTCCTCAGCCAGATCCTGCACTGAGATCAGTCACCATCAACACATCATTCAACGGGGCCATTTCGGCCCCGTTTTTTATGACGCCAGACAGTTCTCCGCACCCGACGTCGTCCTCGCCGTCAAGGCGATGATCGACTGACTCCCCGTCAAGAATCCTCGCCTCAAGGGCGAGGATGACAGCCGAGCGGTTCGGCGCAGCTTGTTTTCATTTGCCCCGGCTTCTTACGTCAGCAGCAAAGCGACAATCCGCCGAGTCGTCGTCCCCTGTATTTTTTCCTTTCATCAGAACGGTGAAACGATCAACTTCGCCGTGCTTTAACCATTTGTTACGAAACGGAAATCCTTGTTTTGCAGGGCTTCTGGCCGCCCATGACATTTTTTTGTCAAATCGTGCATTTTTCCGCTTGCGGAGCAACGGGAGCCTGACTATAAGGGCGCCACACCACAAGCGCACGCGCCCTTCGTCTATCGGTTAGGACGTCAGATTTTCATTCTGAAAAGAGGGGTTCGACTCCCCTAGGGCGTGCCACTTGGCTTCATGGTTACCTCCCAAACGACTCCGGCATCGAATAAAATCGCAATATTTCGCGCATGTCATCATTGCTGCGGAACCGATTTGCCATGGGCACGTTAGATGCCTGTCCCCCCGATGGAAGGCAAGCCGGACGAAGTGCCGCCGCGCAATTCACCCGGCTTGCCTTTCCCCTCTCCGAGACCATCAAGAAGTTCAAAGCAAGGGTGAGCGCTGCCAGCCAGGCGTTATCGATATGGACATTGCCCATCCGCACCGCGTCGCGCGCTGCGCGAGATTGAAGCGGTAATTCAAGGATTTGCGCGGGTCCAACCGGGTTTTCCACAGCCCCTTCCGCCCTGCCAAAAAAACACGTCCGTGAGCGCAAAAAATCAAATTTACCGCTTGCGGAGCAACGGGAGCCTGACTATAAGGGCGCCACACCACAAGCGCACGCGCCCTTCGTCTATCGGTTAGGACGTCAGATTTTCATTCTGAAAAGAGGGGTTCGACTCCCCTAGGGCGTGCCACTTGCTTCTCCCAAAAAATCAAAAACATGATCGAATGTCTTGATGCAACGCATTGAGATTGCGTCACGCATTTTTCCTGTCCGCCAGTCGTGTTTTTCGTGGAGTTTTTGGCGAATTCCCAAACGCCTCACGGCGCGAAAGCGGCGTCCAGAACGCGCAGCTGCACGCGCCGCTGGCCCTGCCAGAGATCAGCCCCGACGGTGCCCGCCACGTGGATGTTTCTGCCTCGCGCGTTCAGCAGCATCTGCCCCAGGGGCGCCTCTGCGGCACGGAATGCAATGCCGTCCAGCCGAGAGCCGTCCATGGCCTCCAGCGTGATCTTGACATGCGACGTCCCCACCAAGCGCACATCCCGCAGACGATGTGCCGGCACCGCAAAGATCGGCTGCGAATGGCCGGACCCGTAAGGCCCCGCCTGCTCCAGCTGATCGACAAGCTGCACTGTGGCGCCAGACGCGCCGATGGCGCCGTCGATTTTGAGAACGCTGCTCTCGACCAGCTCATTGACGGTCTTTGCGGCCGCCTCCTCAAAGAATGTCCTGAGCTTGCCCAGATTGGCGCGCTCAACCGTGAGGCCCGCAGCCATGGCGTGCCCGCCCCCCTTGACCAGCAGTCCTGCCTCCACGGCCGCCCGCACCATGCGGCCCATGTCGAAGCCGTTGATCGAGCGGCCCGAGCCGGTGCCCTTGCCGGACGGATCGAAAGCGATGGCGAAAGCCGGGCGGCGGAATCGGTCCTTGAGGCGGGAAGCCAGAAGCCCAACGATGCCGGGATGCCAGTTCTCGCGCGCCGTCACGATGACGCCAGCGCCTGAGCCATCGCCATATTCGAACAGAGCCTCGGCTTCCGCCTCCGCCAGCATCGCCGCTTCCATCGCCTGCCTCTCGCGGTTCAGCTCGTCCAGTCGCTCGGCAATCGCTTCGGCCTGCGAGGGATCATCGATCGTCAGCAGGCGACTGCCAAGCGCCGCATCCCCGATACGGCCGCCGGCATTGATCCGCGGCCCGATGAGGAACCCGAAATGATAGGGCGTGACAGGCCCCCCGAGACCGGCCTTCTTGAAGAGGGCCGCAAGCCCGGCATTGTTCATATGACGGGCGGCAATCAGCCCCTTTACCACATAGGCGCGGTTGAGGCCCTTCAGCGGAACCACATCGCAGACAGTGGCCAGCGCGACGATATCGAGAAGGGACAGCAGGTCGAGCGTGAAGGCCTGTCGATGCCGCCTGTCCTTCAGCATGCGCAGCGTCGCGACCAGCACGAGAAACACCACGCCTGCCGCACACAGATGCCCCTGCCCCGACAGATCGTCTTCCCTGTTGGGATTGACCAGCGCGACCGCAGGCGGCAACTCCGTGCCGACCTGGTGATGGTCGATCACCACCACATCCGTTCCGGCCTCCTTTGCAGCCTGAAGGGATACATGGCTGGTGGAGCCACAGTCCACGGTGACGATGAGCGTCGCTCCATTGGTGGCGAGCTGCTGCATCGCCGCCGGGTTCGGCCCATAGCCTTCGAAAATACGGTCGGGAATATAGATTTCGGGTGTCAGACCGAAATGGGCGAGGAACCGGTACATCAGAGCGGACGACGCAGCACCATCGACGTCATAGTCACCGAAGATCGCAACCTTCTCACCGGTCTCGACAGCGCGCACCAGCCGCTGCGCGGCCTTTTCGCAATCGGTCAGCATATGCGGATCGGGCATCAGCGAGCGTATCGTGGGATCAAGGAACGCCAGCGCGTCATCCACTCCAACCCCGCGCCCCGCCAGAACGCGTGCAATCAGTTCGGGAATACCGTGGACCTGCGACATCGCCAAGGCGCGGTTCTGCCCGGCCTGATCCAGCCGCGACACCCATCGCTGTTCTGTTGCCGACCGCTCCACGCTCAGAAATGCGCGGACCACCGTATCGGCCGGCTCCAACATCGCCATTCCGTCCATTCGTCCTGTGATGCGCCATCGCGCTTTCAGAAGGGGCTAAATGGCGATGACGCGTTTTTCAAGCAAAAACGCGCATGGACCATTTCACAGGGAGAAAATCGAGAAAAACGGGCTGATGATCGACATAGCGCCGATGAGAAGCAGCAACGAAAAAACAGCAAGCGAACTCCAGTTGCGCTCGTATTCGCCTGTGTCGAATTCCATGCTGCGGATATTGTCGTTTGCCCCCTGGGGCCGCGGCCGATGCGCCGTAAGGGCGCGCTCGCGCCTGTTGTCCTTGAACAGGATCAGTGATGTCACGGCCACGCCTCCCTCGCTTGGTGAACATCGTCAACAGTAAAGCCGAATCGCGTCGTATTCCAGCGGGTCCGAAGAGGATCGAATAATTTTTTGGATGTTGCCGGCTCAAAAAAGGAGCGGGATTTCAAGCGCCGAAAAAAATCGAGCCACTCTAAAAGGACGCTCTCTTCCTACTCGAAAACGTCTTTCGTCGTCGTCCTCGGGGCACGCCCGAGGATGACGACGCGCTTGGCAAGAGTGCCGTGCCCCCGTGTGACACGGCTCTAGCGTCTCAGGTCCGCTCAATCCGTATGACCTGGGGCTCGCTGACGAGATATTTCTCGCTCTTGATCGCCTTCACCGCCTTGCGGATCGCATCTTCCATCGTCGCGTGGGTGACGAGGATGATGGTCTGCGGCGCACCTTCGACATGCACGCGCTGGCGCTGCACAATGGATTCCAGCGAGATGTTATTATCCGCCATGCGGGTTGCAATGGAGGCAAAGACGCCTGCCTGATCCTTTACCGTCAGACGGATGAAGTACCCGCCCTCATGGCTCTTCATCTTGGCGCGGCGGTACTCCGTCAGCGACTTGGCCGGACGGCCGAGCACCGGCACCTGCTGGGCGCCCGGACGGCTCTTGGCGATATCGGCGATGTCACCCAGCACGGCAGACGCCGTCGCGTTGCCGCCCGCACCCGGTCCCACCATCAGCAGCTCGCCGAGAATGTCGGATTCGATCGCAACCGCATTGGTGACGCCATCGACCTGGGCAATCACGGAATCAAGCGGCACCATGGTCGGATGCACGCGCTGTTCGATGCCGGACTCCGTCACCTGCGCCACGCCGAGAAGCTTGATGCGGTAACCCAGCTCGGCGGCCGCCTGAATATCCTCGATGGAAATATTGGTTATACCTTCGAGATAGATGTCGTCGGCAGCGATCTTGTTGCCAAAGGCGAGTGTCGTGAGGATGGACAGCTTGTGTGCGGTATCGTTGCCCTCAATATCGAAAGCAGGATCGGCTTCAGCGTAACCCAGCCGCTGCGCTTCCTTCAGGCACGCCTCGAACGACAGACCTTCCTTTTCCATCTTGGTCAGGATGTAATTGCACGTGCCGTTCATGATGCCGTAAATGCGCGACACATGGTTGCCTGTAAGCGATTCACGCAGCGCCTTGATGACGGGGATGCCGCCAGCCACAGCCGCTTCGAAATTGAGCAGCGCGCCCTTGTCTTCAGCGAGGATCGCCAGCTCTACGCCATGCTTGGCCAGCAGCGCCTTATTGGCAGTCACCACGTGGAGACCACGCGCCAGCGCCGCCCGTACGGCATTCTCCGCATGGCCGGAAGCACCGCCGACCAGTTCGACGAAAACATCGATATCGGCTTCGCTCGCCATCTGCTCCGGCGTGTCGAACCAGGTAATACCCGTGAGATCAATGCCGCGATCGCGCGAACGATCGCGCGCGCTCACTGCAATAATCTCAATTGCGCGTCCGCAGGTAATCGCAAGTTCGTTGCTTCTCTGCTGGAGGATGCGCACGAGCGAAGCGCCGACAGTGCCGAGCCCCGCTATGCCGATTCTCAATGAATCTGCCATGGGTATGTTCCTGATTGCTGGTGATGGTGGCGGCCGAGGCCCGGCCGCCTTGGGTTGCCCTTATCTGTGGGCGTTCAGCGAAACGACATTGTGCATCGTTTCGTCTGCGCTCGACAGGAAACGCTTCAGATTGCGCGCGGCCTGACGAATTCGATGCTCGTTTTCAACGAGCGCGAGGCGGACGTAATCATCGCCCATCTCGCCAAAGCCGATGCCGGGAGCAACGGCGATGTCTGCCTTCTCGACAAGAAGCTTGGAGAACTCCAGGCTGCCGAGATGGCGGAACTTTTCCGGGATCTTCGCCCAGGCGAACATGGTCGCAGCCGGTGGCGGAACCTCAAAGCCGGCCTTGCCGAAAGTGTCGACCATGACGTCGCGGCGGCGGCGATAGACATTACGCACCTCGGCGATATCGGAGCCATCACCGTTGAGCGCGTGCGTCGCAGCAACCTGGATCGGCGTGAAAGCGCCGTAGTCGAGGTAAGACTTCACGCGCGTCAACGCCGCGATCAGCCGCTCGTTGCCGACGGCAAAGCCCATGCGCCAGCCGGGCATAGAGAATGTCTTCGACATGGAGGTGAACTCCACCGCAACGTCGATGGCGCCGGGAACTTCCAGAACCGACGGCGGCGGATTGCTTTCGTCGAAATAGATTTCCGAATAGGCAAGATCGGAGAGCACGATGATCTCGTGCTTCTTCGCAAAAGCGATGACGTCCTTATAGAAATCGAGCGATGCGACATGCGCCGTCGGGTTAGACGGATAATTGACGATCAGCGCCAGCGGCTTGGGGATGGAGTGGCGCACCGCTCGCTCCAGGGGGCCAAAGAAGCTCTCATCCGGCTCGACATTCATGGACCGGATAACGCCGCCTGCCATCAGGAAGCCGAAGGCGTGGATCGGATAGGTCGGGTTCGGGCACAGAATGACATCACCGGGTGCCGTGATGGCCTGCGCCATGTTGGCGAAGCCTTCCTTGGAGCCAAGGGTCGCGACGACCTGCGTATCCGGGTTCAGCTTCACACCGAAACGGCGGGCGTAATAGGCAGCCTGGGCGCGGCGAAGGCCGGGAATGCCCTTGGATGAGGAATAACGATGGGTGCGCGGGTCCTGAACGACCTCGCAAAGCTTGTCGACGATCGCCTTCGGGGTCGGAAGATCGGGATTGCCCATGCCGAGATCGATGATATCGGCCCCGCCCGCTCGCGCGCTCGCTTTCAAACGGTTGACCTGTTCGAAGACGTATTGCGGCAGACGCCGGACCTTGTGAAACTCTTCCATCTCTTTCCTCATGGGAATGGACCGGTTCTGCCGGCCCATAACGACGGTTCGTTTTTGCTTTGAAACGCCGCCGACACGAACCGACCCGGCAGGCGTTATTCATTGTAACGCAAAGCACGGGAAAGCCCACAAGGCTTTTCAATGCCCACGCTGCATCGCAGCCACCGTGGCGTCCCTCCGGCAGGGCCATTCAGCCCGGCAACAAAGGATCGCGCACAATGATCAGGAAACCTGCATAACGCCAGATTCTGGCAAAATGCAAGGCAAGCCATGCTCAAGAACGGCGTCAGCCGCGCTCACCCTTCACAATTGCCGACCGGATGACCGAGAGCACGCGCTCCGGCTGGATATCGGTGCAGACAAGCTGGCTCGGATGCCCGTCCCATTCCCCTGGCGGAAAGGCGCGTCCGTCAGGCTTCTGGATCGTCTGGCCATCGGCAAGACCGCCGCAGACGACGCGGATAGGGCCGCTGCGGGTCTCGAAAAGCTCGGGCGCGACAAGATAGACGCAGGCGCAGCTATCATGCACCACCATGCCGTCACCCGTGCGGGTCTTGTAGAAATCGATGTAAAATTGCGACAGGTCGGACAGCAGTTGCACCGGCTTGCCGCCCGTCTCTGCCATCTCTGCCATGAAGGCGCTCGTCATCACGGTTTTCGTCGTGACATCGAGACCAACAACAGCCACGCGCCACGGCGCGGTGAAAACGAGATCGGCCGCTTCCGGATCGCCGTGGATATTGGCCTCGGCCGCCGGTGAAACGTTGCCGTTGATATCGAAAGCACCGCCCATGACGATGACGTCCTTCACCAGCGCGGCGAAATCGGGTTCCTCCCGCAGCGCCAGGGCCAGATTGGTCATGCGGCCAACGGCAATCAGCGTCACCTCGCCGGGGTTGGCTTTCACCGTTTCGATGATGAAGCGATGCGCCGGACGCGGATCGAGCGGCAGATCGATGGTGTCAGGAATATCGATATCGCCAAGGCCGTTTTCGCCATGGATGAAGGTCGGCCAGTGGCCTTCCTTGCGGGCGGGATCGAAGGTTACACCAGCACCCTTGGCAACCGGAGCCGTCATCTGCCATTCCCGCTTGAGGAAGAGCGCATTGCGGGTGGTAATATCGATGGGCGCGTTGCCGAAAACAGTGGTGACGCCGATCAGATCGATATCGGGATGGCGGTGCAGAAAAAGAAGCGCCATCGCATCATCTACACCCGGGTCCGTATCGAATATCACTTTATGCATAATGCCCTCATCCGTCTGTCTCTGGCGCCAGTCGGCCTTGCCGCGTTGCGCCACGGAAACATAACGATAAGCGGCCGCACCGCAATCCCCTGCCAGCCGCCTCAAGCACAGAAAGAGATTGCGCGCTTGGCCTTTCGGTGAAAGAAGAAGCCCTCTTCCTCCGCCTGCCCGGACACATCAAGTGCAAGACATCGCCCTCAACGTTTTCATCGTCCTCTTCTGCGTCGCCGTCTTTGCAGGCTTTATCGATTCCATCGCCGGCGGCGGCGGTCTCATCGTCATTCCGGCCATGCTGATCATGGGAATTGCGCCGCTCGATACGCTCGGCACCAACAAGCTGCAGTCGCAGTTCGGCTCTGCCTCCGCCACGATAGCCTATGCGCGGCGGGGACATGTCAATCTGCGAGAGCAGTTGCCGATGGCCCTGATGGCCATGCTGGGAGGAGCGCTGGGCGCGATCGCTGCCGGCTTCGTGCCCTCGAGCGTCCTGCGCACGATCATGCCGTTCCTGCTGATCGCCATCGCCCTCTACTTCGCCCTGAAACCGCAGATGAGTGACGTCGACAGCCATCGCCGCATCACGCCTTTTATCTTCGGCCTGGTGATCGCGCCGCTGATCGGTTTTTATGATGGGGTTTTCGGCCCGGGCGCTGGCTCGTTTTATATGCTCGCCTTCGTGGCGCTTGCCGGTTTTGGCATGCTGAAAGCCACCGCCCATACGAAGCTCCTGAATTTCGGCTCTAACATCGGCGGCTTCATTGTCTTTGCTATCGGTGGCTCCGTCTTGTGGAAACTGGGCCTTGCCATGGGTGTGGGCCAATTCATCGGCGCACAGGTCGGTTCCCGATTCGCGATGAAGAACGGGGCAAAGATTATCCGGCCGCTACTGGTGGTATCCTGCCTCGCCATGGCGACGAAGCTACTGATCGACGCATCATCCGCATGGTCGATCGCCGCTATATGGGAAACCATATTCCCGAACTAGCCGGAATAGAAAACGGCGCACCTTGCCATTGCCATCAGAGACGTGCGGGGGCTTCACGCCATGGCGCGGCGTCTGCGATCTTCGATTTCGCGGATGACCACCATCGCACCGACGAGTTTATAGGCAGACGAATAGCAGGGCGACATCTCAAGCGACTTCACGATGGTACGACCGTTCTGATCTTCCGCGTAGGTGTATTTCGACGTGTCGCCCTTGAAGCAATTATCGAGTTTCTCTCTGAGGTCGTTCTGGAACCGGTGAACGCCAACAAGCTCGGCGATGTGGCAACCGACGAGCCCCTCCGGTGCATTGCGCTGAAAGGCATCGAGAGAATTGGCGAAGGAGACGCGGTAACCAGGCGTCACGATGACGACAGGCTCGTCCAGATCGTTCAGCATGTCCTCATCGAGGATCAGGTGGCGATGGTGCCACTCCAGCGTGTCTTCATCCTCATCGCCAACGACCTTGGCCTTCGAGGGCATACCCACGTAACGATCGACCAGCGTGCGCAGCAGTTCGGAGTTGCGCTGCACGCAGCCCAGATCTTCCGCCTCATGGTTGAGGAGGTCGATGGCGAAGCGGAACTGTTCCCTGATGTCTTCAGAGTTTTCCGTCTTGCGTCCAACAACCCGTTCAAGGAGCTGTTCAAGCTCGCGCTCCAGCACGGCAATCTTGTCCGCCTCGTTTTTACCAACGGCAGATTGCAGTTCCGTGTAGCGCAGCCAGAACAATTCAATCAAATCTTTCAACCCAACTCTCCCTGAACGGGCAGTGGCTCCAATACGAACCGCGACGAGCCCCTTGCCCCGAGCTATAGCGCCTGCGCGCTTAAAAATGACGTAACGAAAGGCCGCCACGACACGGGACTGTAATAAATTATCACAGCGACGACTATTTGTTCAATTTCGATAATCCATGAACGAGAAATGAGGTTCCGCTGAAATGAAAAAAGATTGAAAACCGCAAAAACTGCGCCGAAACTTGTAAAATCGCAAAATAAAGCGCTTCGAGAACAGTCAGATGCGGTGCTTAACATCCCAGCGGTCGTGATACCACAACCATTGTTCAGGATATTCGCGGACCCAACTTTCAACCTTGTCGTTCAAAAGCTGCGCCGTTGCCTGAATATCGACATTTCCCCTGTCGTCACGCGGAATGTCGACCCGCGGCTCGATCTCCAGCCGGTAGCGATTGCCGGGCAGACGCACGCACCGCGCGGGATAGACATCGCAGTTGAATTGACGCACGAGCTTTGCGAGAAGCGGGTTGGTCCGCACCTCGTGGCCAAAGAACTTGGTTGTCAGACCCTTGCCGAATTTCTGGTCGACAAGAACACCCACGCCACCGCCTTTTTCCAGCTGCCTGGCCAGCGCGAAGGAGGAACCGGCATGCGAGGGCACGAGATTGCCCATACGCTCCTTGCGGAAGTTGAAAACCTTGTCAGCGACGAACGGATT
Organism: Agrobacterium sp. DE0009; assembly: GCF_007680755.1. Taxonomy (NCBI): domain Bacteria; kingdom Pseudomonadati; phylum Pseudomonadota; class Alphaproteobacteria; order Hyphomicrobiales; family Rhizobiaceae; genus Agrobacterium; species Agrobacterium sp. DE0009. The sequence goes on along the minus strand of NZ_VEIU01000001.1, from coordinate 329,611 downwards.
GTTCGGTGGACGAAACAGCACCGTTACATCGAGGCCGAAGGCGGAACCCGCAACCGGCAACAGTTCAAAGTTACCACTATGGGCTGTAAACACGATGAAGGGCCGCGGGTTGTCGCGTAGCTCCATGAAGGTCGGGATGCCCTCAACCTCGATGCGGCCAGGCTCGTTCTTGTCCGGATCGAAATCGAACAGCCGGTCGAGAAACACATATTCCGCCGCGAGCCGGCCCATATTAGCCCAGCTGTCCATCGCGATCTCCAGCCGCTCCTCCTCGGATTTCTCCGGAAAAGCGCGGGCCAGATTGTAAAGCATCAGCTTGTGGCGGCCGGTTTTCGGCCCCACCAAGCGCGCCAGCCGGTCGGCGGCGCGAATACCCGCATCGGCGGGGAAAAGCTTCAGCAGATTGAGAAGGCCAAAGGCGAATGTCGCAATCAGCCACTGCCGGAAGTGGTCCAGTTTCAGGACAATCCGTGTCAGGAATAGCTTCAAGATGCTCAGTCCATCCGCAGCACGATCTTGCCGAAGACCTGGCGCGTCTCCATGCGCTCCAGCGCCCGGTCGATATCGTCGAAGGTGACTTCGGTATCGATGACGGGATGAACGATGCCGCGCGCCATCTTCTGCATGGCATTGGCCATGTTTTCCATGCGGCAGCCGAAGGAGCCGAGCAGCTTCAGCTGCTGCTGGAACAGCATCATCAGGTTGATTTCGGTCGAAACGCCCGAGGTGGAGCCGCAGGTAACGAGGCGGCCGCCGCGCTTCAGCGAGAACATGGAGGCGACGAAGGTGTCCTTGCCGACGTGCTCGAACACCACATCGACGCCCTTCTTTTTTGTCAGCTTGCGCACGACGCCTTCAAAACGGTCGGTCCGGTAGTTGATGACATGATCGGCTCCGAGCGCCTTCGCCCGCTCGATCTTGTCGTCGGATCCGACCGTCGTGATGACGGTGCAGCCCATCTTCTTGGCAAGCTGGATCGCCGCCGTGCCGATGCCGGAACCGCCGGCATGGATGAGAATGGTTTCGCCCGGCTCTAGCTTGGCATTGTCAAAGAGCATGTGCTCGACGGTACCGAACGTCACCGGTGCCAAGGCAGCGGCAACCGCGTCGATGCCAGGCGGTGCCGGCACGAGCTGGCGGGCTGGAATGTTCATCTTTTCCTGCGCGAAACCATCAAGATGGAAACCGTGGACGCCCTGGACATGTTCGCACAGATTGTCGCGGCCTTCGCGGCAGGGCTTGCACAGGCCGCAGGTGCGCGCGCCATAGACCGACACCAACTGACCGGGCAGCACATTCGAAACGCCGGGACCGATCGCCTCGACCACGCCGGAGGCTTCCGCACCGATGGTCAGCGGCATCTTGCGCTTGGCGAAAGCCATGCCGCGCCAGCCCCACACGTCGATATGGTTGAGCGCCACGGCCTTGACGCGCAGCGTCACCTCGCCCGGGCCCGGAGCGTCCGGTTCGGGCAGGTCCACTTTTTCGAGCTTCCGGTCGTCGACGAGTTGAAGAGCGCGCATATATCAGTCCTTCGCCCGAAGGCGTTATCTAAAATCATTCCAGCAAAACTCCGTAGCGGTTTTGTGGCTGGAATGCGAAATCAAAGAAACGGGCGCGTTTCCGCAAGTCATTCGGAAACGCCCCTGTTGTAACGAACCGGTTAAGCCGGTTCCCGCGTCATGACAAGGCTCGCATTCTGTCCGCCGAACCCGAAGGAGTTGGACAGAACCGCGCCGACCTCGGCATCCCGCTTCACATTCGGCACCACATCGAGCGTGATGGTCGGATCGGGATTGTTGTAGTTGATCGTCGGCGGCAGGGTGCCGGTCAGCATGGTCTGCAGCGAGAACACCGCTTCCACAGCACCCGCGGCAGTCAGCGTATGGCCGATCATCGACTTGTTGGACGACAGCGGAATGTTCTTCAGGCCTTCGCCGAAGACGGCCAGCATCGAGCCATATTCCATCTTGTCGTTCTCGGGCGTCGAGGTGCCGTGGGCGTTGATATAGCCGATATCGCTTTCAGCCACGCCCGCATCGGCCAGGGCCGCGCGGATCGTCGCAATCGCCGGTCCGCCATCTGGCGAAGAGCGCGTACGGTGGAAGCTGTCAGCCTTTTCCCCTGCCCCCTTGATGATGCCGAGAACCTTCGCGCCACGAGCGACGGCGGCTTCGAGCGATTCCAGCACCAGCGTTGCGGCCCCTTCGGCGATCACGAAACCATCGCGATCCTTGCTGAACGGCTTGGAAGCCTTTTCCGGCGGGTCGTTCTGGGTCGAAAGCGCCGAGAGAAGCGAGAAGCGGATCAGTGCTTCGGCACTGACGGAACCATCGGTCGCAACCGTCAGCGCCCGCTCGGTCCGGCCCTGACGAATGGCCTCGACACCAAGCTGGATCGCGGTCGCGCCCGATGCACAGGCGGTCGACAGCGTGACCGGCAGGCCGCGGGTACCGAAACGGTCGGAAAGGCGTTCGGAAATCGCGCCGAAGAGGGCTGCTTCCTGGAATGCCGGATCGGGACGCTGACGGAAGGCCGTCAGGAACCGCTCATAGGCGTCACCCGGCTGGGAGGCCGGCGGAGACCGGTCGGCCAGTTCGAAACGGGCGCTCCATTCCGGCTCGATCGGCGGTGCCGCGAGAAACAGCGGGCCGTCGAAGTCACCGGAGATGCCAGCCTGAGCCAGCGCCTCTATGGTGGTTTCGCGGGCAAAGGCATAGGAGCGCTCGACCGAATTCGGAACCGGAATATCGATGAAATCCACCGTCCCGCTGATCCGGGTTGAAAGCCCTTCGGTCGGGAAACGGGTGATCTTGTGGATGCCCGACTTGCCTGACGTCAGCGCCGACCAGTTGTCCTGAAGCCCCTGACCGAGCGAGGTGATGATGCCCATGCCCGTGACGGCGACGATCGGGCGACCGAGATGATCCTTAAAATTGGTCATGGTCTATTCTCCTCACACGTCACGGGACAGAACGGCGACACCTTCGCCACGGACATGGCCAACGGTGGTGACGACAGCCTCGGTCGCCGCCTCGCCCATTGGCTTTTCCGCATTTGCGTCGAAGGTAGGAACCTTGGCACCGCTTTCAAGCGTCAGCGCCGCCAGTGCGAGCCCGAGCGGAAACTGCGCCTCGAGTCCATGACCGGTGACACCACCGAAACCACGAATGGCGGCCTTCGGCAAAGTTTTCTCGAGAATGTGCTTCTCACGGGCCGTGACGTCGTCGAGGCCACTGGCGCCGGAAAATACCACGGTCGCGGCGCTGTCCGTTGCGGGCGCAAGCAGGCGCTCCATGCGCTTTTCCATCTTGCCGTCGTCGCGGCTGCCGCGGTCACCCTCGATGGCGTCGATGCGGGCATAGATGCGCGCGCCGCGCTCACTGGCATGTTTGCGCGATTCAAGAACCAGGAAGGCTCCGAGCGAGCCGGAGATCATGCCGCCGCCTTCATGCCCTTCACGTGACCATAGGGGCTGCCACTCTCCCTGCGCATGCGCGCCGATGGCTTCGAACAGCAGGATCATGTCGGGACGTTCGGCGGAGAAGGCGCCGCCCACGAGAGCGTGGCTCGATTCGCCTGAACGAATGCGATGAAATGCGGTTTCGACGGCGGAAATGCCGGCCGCTTCTTCGCCCATGAAGGTGCGGGACGACCCGGTGACCTTGTGCACGATGGAGATATTGCCGGCCATCAAATTGGAAAGCTGGGCGAGAAACAGCGTCGGGCGCAGTTCGGTCGTCAGCTTTTCATTCAGCAGTTTTTCGCGGTCGTTGCGCTTCAAAGCCTCGTCGACGATCAGCGTGTCGACATTGATGTCGCGCTCGCCGCCGCCCGCAGCAACGATCATATCCATGGTGGCGCAGGCTTCGGCGTTTTCCTTCAGGCCGGCATCATCGAGCGCAAGACCAGCGGCAAAAACGCCGAGACGCTGCCAGTTTTCCATCTGGCGCTGGTCGCCGCGCTTGGCGATCTGGGCCGACCAGTCGATCTCAGGCATCGGATGAACGGGGTACGGCTTGAATTTTTCGGTCTCGACAACCGGCTCCGGCGCGGCGGCTCCAGAAAGAAGCGCCAGATGCGCCTGGCTGCCAACGCCGTGACAGGTCACGATGCCGACCCCTGTTATCACCACATCATTGTCAGATTTCATCGTCTGTCATCCTTTGCAGCCGGCCCCGTGAGGCGGTCACGGCTATCCACAGCGGTTGTGAACAACCACGTCATGCGTTGCGGAATAAAGCGCGCGACGCAGATTGGCAATGGCGAAGGCCCGATCCGTCGTCGCGAACCCACGATTTTCATGCGTCAGAAACGGGCCGACGGGAAAAACGCTCTCCTTGGAAACGATTAAAAAAATTTACTTCTGCGCATCCGCGGCGATCGCCGCCATCAGGCCGACTTCCTCGGCCCGCTTCTTGACGATTGGCCCGAGCGGTATTTCGCTGAAGGGCATAGTGCGCAATTTCAGCTGCGCGTCGCAGACCTTCTTGCCGTCGCTGGTGATCTTGGCCTTGGTCACCGCAAAGCCTGAACCGTCATGCTCCAACACCGCTTCGATATCCAGAATAGCGCTGGGCTCCACGAAAGTGCGCATCTTGGCGCTATCGACCGACATCAGGAACGGCATGGAGGCAAAGTCGGAAAATGCCAGAACCATCATGCCGGAGGCCTGTGCCATGGTCTCGATCAGAAGCACACCCGGAACCAGTGGCATGCCGGGAAAGTGGCCTTCGAAAACAGGGCTGTTTTCAGGTACGACAGACCGCGCTTTCAACGTGCGCGTCGCCATGTCCACGGCTTCAACCTTGTCGATCATCTGAAAATATTCAAGCAGCATCCGTCCGGCCCGTCTCTGGTCGGTTTAACCCGCCATGACGGCGAGCTTTAAAAAGAAATGCCCGCTCGACGCGGGCATTTTCGTCTCAGCCCTTGGCCGCGCGCAATTCGTCGATCTTGGCGCAGAGGTTCTTCAGCACGAAGTATTCTTCCGTGGAAACCTTGCCTTCGTTGACTTCCTGCGTCCACTGCTCGAGTGGAATCTTGATGCCGAATTCCTTGTCGATCGCAAAAACGATATCAAGAAAGTCGAGGCTGTCGATGCCCAGATCGTCGATCGTGTGGCTCTCCGGCGTAATGGTTTCGCGGTCGATTTCGCTGGTTTCGGCGATAATGTCGGCAACCTTGTCGAATGTAGCTGTCACGCCCATAATCCTTATTGTCGTTCGTCTGAATTATTCTGTCTGACGCACCACATAGGCAAGTCGCGCAAAAAAGCCAATGGTTTCGTGACGCAAGTTTGAAATTTGCCCTAAAACTGTTGCCTAAACAGCAACCGAATGCCGGCCCCTTCCATTGCCGAGATAGCTGTCAAAGATTGCCGCGATGTTACGCACGAATGGCTTTCCAGCCTCGGTTACGGCAAAAATACCGGCATCCAGACGCACAATACCGTCCCTGTCGCCAGCAGCAAATTGCTGCGCTTCATCCCTCACGGCTTGGCTCACCTTGCCGAAACGGAGCTGCAAGTCAGAGAGATCGATGGAGAAGTCGCACATCAGCCTCTCGATCACGTGCGAGCGAAGATGATCGTCAGGCGACAGTTCGATCCCCTTGACGGCGGCCAGGCCGCCCTTGCCCACCATGCGCTGATATTCGGCCGTCGCCACCATGTTCTGCACATAGCCCTGCGGCAGGCGGCCGATGGAGGATGCGCCAAGTCCGATCAGCGCATCGGCAGTATCGGTCGTATAGCCCTGGAAATTCCGCCGCAAAGCCCCAGCTTCTGCCGCCTTGCACAGGGTATCGGAAGGCTTGGCGAAATGATCGAGCCCGATCTGGCTGTAACCGGCGCGCTGGAGCATCTCGCCCGCCATGGCCATCTGGCGGTAACGTTCGGCAATGTCAGGCAGGGCATGTTCCGGGATAAGAGACTGGTGTTTCTTCATCCACGGCACATGGGCATAGCCGAAAAGCGCGATACGATCGGGGTCGAGAGATATGATTTGATCGACAGTAGTTTTCAGTGTCTCGCAGGTCTGAAACGGCAATCCATAAAGAATGTCGCAATTGACCGAACGCACGCCCCTCGCCCGCACGGCGTCCACCACGGATTTCGTCTGCTCGAAGGACTGAATCCGATTGATGGTTTTTTGCACTTTGTCATCAAAATCCTGCACGCCGAGGCTCGCCCGCGACATGCCGATGGCGGCAAGCGCGTCATAGCGGCTGTCGTCCAGATCGTTGGGATCCATCTCGACGCTGATTTCTGGTGCGAGCCCGAAAGTGAAGTGACGCCGCAGACAGTCCATCAGGCCCTGCATGTCTTCAGGGTCAAGCATGGTAGGCGAGCCGCCGCCGAAATGCACGGCACCCACCACCGCATCGGGCGAAACAAGCGCGCCGACCGCAGCAATCTCCTGCTTAAGTGCCTCAAGATAAATAGCAATCGGCTCGTATTTCAGCGTGTGCTTGGTATGGCAGGCACAGAACCAGCACAGCCTGTCGCAATAGGGAATATGCAGGTAAAGCGAGAGGCGATTCCTGTGGGTGAGCGCACCGAGCCAGCCGCGATAAACACCATCATCGATTCCCCCATGGAAATGCGGGGCGGTCGGGTAGCTGGTGTAACGCGGAACGGGCCCGGAATATTTGGAAAGAAGCGCGGTACTCATCACCCGATTTGCCTTTTATCAAGAAATTGTCGATTTCCTCTCTTTCAATACCGGCTGCGACAGTTTGCAACTTTGACTTCAATCAAATTGCGCCATAAGTTCTTCCTAAAGTAGACGCGGGGACGACGGCTACAGCGCAAAGCTCTTTATGAAGACCGCGACCGATATCAGCGGTCGCAATCGTCCCGCAAAGCCAGCATTGGAACAGGCTTATGGACACGCTGCAGAAAACCATCCACAATTCGGAAGAGCCCGTCGTTTGCCGCTCCTGCGAGGCGCGCCACGGCGGTCTTTGCAGCACGCTGACACCCCAGCAGCTTTGCGACCTCAACCGCCATTCCAGCCGCAAAAAGCTGGAAGCCGGCAATGAGCTTCTTGGCCAGGGTGAACTGGTCACCTCCTACGGCAACATCCTGAACGGCGTGGTGAAGCTTTCGAAAATGATGTCGGATGGCCGCCAGCAGATCGTCGGCCTGCAATTTGCCCCGGATTTCCTCGGCCGCCCCTTTATGGCGGAAAGCAAGATGACGGCGGAAGCGGCAACCGATGTGGAGATTTGCCTTTTTCCCCGCCGCGTCGTCGACCGCATGGTCTCCGAAGTGCCTGATATGGAACGCAAGCTCCACACCCAGTCGCTGAAGGAGCTGGATGAGGCACGCGACTGGATGCTGACACTGGGGCGCAAATCGGCGCAGGAGAAGGTTGCCAGCTTCCTTTACATGATCGCCACCCATATCGACCCGGAAAACGACGACAAATCCTGCTTCGACCTGCCGCTTTCCCGCGCCGATATAGCCGATTTCCTTGGCCTCACCATCGAAACCGTTAGCCGGCAGATGACCAAGCTGCGTAAGGAAGGCATTATCCGTATCGAGAACAACCGTCACATCACAGTGCCTGATCTCAATGCTCTGAGCGAAGCCGCCGGCAACGACTGACCGTCGCGCCTCTCGATCATCGCCCCTGAGGCGCGGATGTTCCAAAATCGATGTGAGGCGCTCGCGCCTGCGCCGGTGCAAGCGAGAAACCGGCAAGAACCAGCAACGCGGCAATGAATTTCATGATGTTTCACCCTGTGCCCCGCTTTTTCAGCGGTCTGTTTGTTTTGGCTGCATCCTAAGCGGAAAACGCCTCCACCGGCTTAACATCTTCAGTAAGCAGTTGGTTCAAAGGCAGGGTAAAGAATGGGTTATGTTGTCATGCCCGCATGACGCTCAGCCCACAAATGCGATTGTCGGGAGAACTCGGCACCGCCGCGAGTGTCTTCTCCCCGCCGAGGAGAAGGTGGCCCGAAGGGTCGGATGAAAAGAGGGGCACGGTGCAGGATTTCTGAGAGCTTGCCCCCTCTTTCCGCTGCCGCGGACTTCTCCCCGGCGGGGGGAGAAGAGACAAGAGGCAGGAGCTCGCTCCATCTCAAGACTTATATCGCGCAAACCGCGCGACATGATCTCACTGCGACGCAGGCGTCTCGACCGGCTTCTGGTTTTCGGCGAGCGCACGCAGCTCGGCCACCCGGCGCTTATATTCGGCTTCGGAAATCTGGCCGTTGCGGCGTGCGGTGCCGAGACGTGTGAGACTCGTTTCCATCTTGGAGGCCTCGTCGTCGCCCATCTGGCTGCCCGCCGCCGTCAGCGGCTGGGAAAAGGTCGGATAGGTGCCGGTGTCCCGCTTCTGGCTGACCGCCGTGTCACTGACCGGGCGTGGGCCGACGATTTCGGTCGCGGGGCGGCGCATATGGGCGGGTGCGACGATCGGCTCGGGAGCCTTGCAGGCAGCAAGCGCGGACACAAGCATCGCGCCGGAAAGCGAAAGCACAGCGATTCTCGCGGCATTTTCCGCATTTGGTCCGAATGTGCGCATATGCTTGCCCATCGTCATGTTCCGCCTGTAAGGATATCTGCCGATATCGAATTCGACCGCGGTTGGCCTGTTGCGGCCTCCCCTTGCTGGTGGAACTTGTATTCGTTTTCATGCAGAATGTGCAAACACAAATTTGGCGGAGGATGGTGCATGGCAGGTGTTGACGGCGGGGCTGAGAAAAAGGGTGGCGAAACGCCCGGCTTCGACGCCACATCCGCCGAAGCCTACCTGATCCGCGACCCCGAAGCCTTCGCACTCAACATCGCCCGTGCGCTCGAAAACCTCGGCAAGGCCGCCTCCGAATGGCTGGCTCCGCGCGAGCGTGGCGATATCCCCAAGACAACGGCCGATCCCGTGACCGATCTGGTGAAGACGCTGTCAGATGTCGCCGAATATTGGATGGCGGAACCGAAACGGTCGCTCGAGGCGCAGACCCACCTGCTTTCCAGCTATTACGATCTTTGGGCGAAATCGGTCGCGCAATTTTCCGGCGAGGCCGATTCGGCCCCGGACAAGAAGGTCGAAAGCGGTCCTGCACAGCGCAGACACAAGCGTTTCGCCGATGCTGACTGGCAGGCTAATCCCTTCTTCGATTTTCTGCTCAAAGCTTACGAGACGACGGTCGGTTTTGCCGACCGTATGGTGACGGAAGCAGACGGACTGGACGACCATACCCGGACCAAGGCGCAGTTTTACATGCGGCAGGTCACCGAAGCGCTTTCGCCCGCCAATTTTGTCTTCACCAATCCGCAGGTCTTCCGTGAGACGGTCGCCTCCAGCGGCGCGAACCTCGTCAAGGGCATGGCGCAACTGGCGGAGGATGTGGCCGCCGGCAATGGCCACCTGAAGCTGCGCCAGACCGATTACAGCAAATTCGTCATCGGACAGAACATTGCCGTCACGCCAGGCAAGGTCGTGGCGAGAAGCCCGCTCTGCGAAATCATCCATTACGAGCCGACCACCGACAAGGTCTTCAAACGTCCCTTGCTGATCGTGCCGCCCTGGATCAACAAATTCTACATTCTCGATCTCAACCCGCAAAAGTCCTTTGTCGGCTGGTGCCTCGAGCAGGGCCACAGCGTCTTCATGGTCTCCTGGGTGAACCCGGATGCGACCCTCGCGCAAAAGAGCTGGGACGATTACGTCAGCGAGGGCATCGGTTTCGCGCTGGAGACCATCGAGGCGCAGACCGGCGAAAAGGAAATCAACGCCATCGGGTATTGTGTCGGCGGCACGCTTCTGGCCTCGGCGCTGGCGCTTCACGCGCAGGACGGCGAGGAGCGCATTCGCAGCGCCACGCTTCTCGCTGCCCAGACCGATTTCATCCACGCTGGGGATCTCAAGGTTTTTATCGATGAGGGCCAGCTGACGGCGCTGGACAAACATATGCAGGCAGTCGGTTATCTCGACGGCTCGATCATGGCCACCGTTTTCAACATGCTGCGCGCCTCCGATCTTATCTGGCCCTATGTGGTCGATAATTACCTGCGCGGAACGGAACCGATGCCCTTCGACCTGCTCTACTGGAACTCCGATTCGACCCGGGTGACCGCCGCCTGCCACTCATTCTACCTGCGCAATTGTTATCTCGAAAACAATCTGGCCCGCGGGCTGATGCGCGTTGGCGGCAAGCGCATCAATCTCGGCGATATCACAATACCGGTGTACGATCTCGCGACCCGCGACGACCATATAGCGCCTGCGAAATCGGTCTTTGCGGGTGCTGCCCTGTTCGGCGGGCCGGTGGAATTCGTGCTTGGTGCTTCCGGCCACATCGCCGGCGTCGTCAATCCCCCCCAGCTTGAAAAATATGAGTATTGGACCGGCCCGTCACCATCCGGAGACTTCGAAGCCTGGCAGGCCACCGCCACACCACATAGGGGCTCCTGGTGGGTCCACTGGCAGAAATGGATCGAGAGCCAGGACGCCGAGAAGGTAAATGCCCGCAAACCCGGGGATGGCAAGCGCCCGGTGCTCGGCAATGCGCCGGGAATCTACGTCCTGTCCTGACCCCTGCCCTTCACCTGATCCTTCTGGCACGATGTTCTTCACACCCCCGCTCATTCCAGCGACGCTGATTTCCCGCTACAAGCGCTTCCTCTTCGATGCCGTTCTGGAAGACGGCACTGAGATCACCGGCTCCTGCCCCAATACCGGCTCCATGCGCGGGTTGACGACGCCGGGGTCCCGCATCTGGCTATCGCAGCACGACAGTCCCACCCGCAAATATCGCCACATGCTGGAAATGGTCGAGGCCGATGAAACCGTCGTCGGCATCAACACCGGCATGCCAAACCGGCTGGCGGAAGAAGCCATAATCAACGGCCGCATCCCGGAACTTGGGGGTTATTCGACGATCCGGCGCGAACAGAAATACGGCCGCAACTCTCGCATCGATTTCCTGCTATCCGACCCCGGCCGGCCGGACGCCTATGTGGAAGTCAAGAACGTGCATTTCATGCGCGAAAAGGGCCTTGCCGAGTTCCCCGATACCGCGACCAAACGCGGCGCCAAACATCTGGAGGAGTTGGGTGACGCCGCGGAACTTGGTCACCGTGCGGTGATGCTCTATCTCATCCAGCGCGACGATTGCGACCGCATGCGCATCTGCGACGATCTCGATCCAGTCTATGCGCTGGCTTTCGCACGGGCAATGGCGCGCGGTGTGGAAGCCTATGCGGTGAAATGCGCGGTCTCGCCGACACAAATTTCGGTCAGCGGAACGGTTAAGATGGACGAATGGCGTCCAGCTGTTTTATGAACAGGGACGTGAAGAGACAGAAAGCACTATGATGGTCACCTATATCGACGCAGCCTCCGCCCCCCTCAAGAATACGGGCGTCATCCGCCTTTATACGCCTGAGGATTTCGATGGCATGCGCAAGGCGTGCCAGCTGACGGCGCGTTGCCTCGATGAGCTGGCGGCCATCGTCAAGCCGGGTGTGACGACCGACGCCATCGACCGTTTCGTCTTCGAATTCGGCGCTGATCATGGCGCGTTGCCGGCGACGCTCAATTATCGCGGTTATACGAAGTCCGTCTGCACCTCGATCAACCATGTGGTCTGCCACGGCATTCCCGATGAAAAGCCGCTGCGCGAGGGCGATATCGTCAATATCGACGTGACCTACGTGCTGGACGGCTGGCATGGCGATTCGAGCCGCATGTATCCGGTCGGCCAGATCAAGCGCGCCGCCGAACGTCTGATGGAAGTAACTTATGAATGCCTGATGCGCGGGATTGCGGCGGTGAAGCCCGGTGCGCGAACCGGGGCAATCGGCGCCGCGATCCAGGCCTATGCGGAAGCTGAGCGCTGCTCTGTCGTGCGTGATTTCTGCGGCCATGGCGTCGGACGCCTGTTCCACGATACACCGAACATCCTGCATTACGGCCACCCCGAGGAAGGCCCGGAAATTCGCGAGGGCATGATTTTCACCATCGAGCCGATGATCAATCTCGGCAAGCCGCATGTGAAGGTGCTTTCCGATGGCTGGACGGCGGTCACTCGCGACCGGTCGCTTTCCGCGCAATACGAACATGCCGTCGGCGTCACCGCCACCGGCTGTGAAATTTTCACGCTGTCGCCGGGCGGCCTTGATCGTCCGGGCCTGCCGCCACTCGCTTAAGGCCCCACCATCCATGGCAAAACGCCCCGCCCCGCCTTCCGCCGATCTTTCTCCGACGTCAGGCTTCGAGGCGGGCGAAGGCGATCTGTTCGAAGGGGCAGACGAGCGCGGCTTTTTTTCAGAGCCACGCAGTGCGCCGAAAAAGGCAGAGGGGGCCGCAGCCGCTACGGAACACGAAGCGGATGCCGCTCACTATCACGGTCACCGAGACCGGTTGCGGGCGCGCTACCGCGATGGCGGGGATTCAGCGCTGGCCGATTATGAATTGCTGGAGCTTCTGTTGTTCCGGCTGATCCCGAGGCGCGATACAAAACCCATCGCAAAGGCGCTGCTTGCCCGGTTTGGCACTCTCGGCGGCGTGCTCGGTGCGCCGGTGGCCCTGTTGCAGGAGGTAAAGGGCGTGGGTGAGGCCGTCGCCCTCGACCTGAAGCTTGTCGCCTCCGTCTCCCAACGCATGCTGAAAAGCGAAATCCGCAACAAGCAGGTTCTCGGCTCGTGGTCGTCGGTCATCGACTATTGCCATGCCGCCATGGCCTACGAGACGCGGGAACAATTCCGCATTCTCTTCCTCGACAAGCGAAATGTCCTGATTGCCGACGAAGTTCAGGGACAGGGAACCGTGGACCACACGCCGGTCTACCCGCGCGAAATCGTTCGCCGGGCACTTGAACTTTCCTCTACAGCGTTGATTTTAATCCATAATCATCCAAGTGGGGATCCAACCCCTTCGCGTGCGGATATCGAGATGACCAAAACCATCATCGAGACGGCAAAGCCGCTTGGCATCACTGTCCACGACCATATCATCATTGGCAAGGACGGCCATGCCAGCTTCAAGGGTCTCCGACTGATCTGAAGCGGACGCGAATGTTTAACATGTCCTGCAACCCATAAGGGCGGCATCAACACAAAATTAACGCCTATAAATTAGCATTTCCGAAAATAATAAAACAAGGCATCGAACCTTGGTGCCTTTAGGAACGGGGGTGCTTTATGCGTAATGCAGTGCGTTTCCTTCGCGACAGAGCCGGCTCATCTGCCGTCGAGTTCGCCATTGTTGCTCCGATCTTCTTTCTCGTCCTGCTCACCATGATCGCCTACGGTATTTACCTCATGGCGGCCTACTCGGTTCAGCAGATTGCAGCCGACGCGGCTCGAACAGCCGTCGCCGGCCTCAACACGACCGAACGCCAGCAACTGGCCCGCGACTTCGTAACCAAAAGCGACCTCAGCTACGCTTTCATGGACAAGACCCGCTTCACCGTCAATGTCGCCACCGACCCTGCCAATGCGAACCAGTTTACGGTGAAAGTGGAATACGACGCCAGCAACCTGCCGATCTGGAGCCTCTACAGCTACACCCTGCCCGAGCCGGTGATCCGGCGCTTTTCAACCATCCGGATCGGAGGAGCATGACATGCGACATCTTCATTCCCTGCTCCCCCGCTTCCTCAAGGACAAGAGCGGCAATATCGCGATTTCCGCCGGCCTCACCGCACCGCTTTTCATCGGCATCCTGGCGCTGGGTGTCGATTACGGTAACCTCACATTGCAGAAACGGCAATTGCAGCAGACAGCCGATCTCGCGGCCATTTCCGGGGCGGCAAACGCTGCCGATCCGGAAAAAGCAGTCCAGCAATATTTCGCCCTCAATGGCATGGACCTCGGCGTCAAGACGGATAAGGGGCTGCTGACCGCCGAGGGGCTGCAACCCTTCGATCCGCTCAATGAGTTCGCGACCAGCAAGGGCTATGCGGAGGTCATCAAAGGTCACTATGAGCCGGATGCGACCGTGCCGGTGGGCCAGCGTTTCGTCGATAATGCGCTCCCCACCAACGCGATCAAGGTGAACATCGTCGAACAGGGGCAGATATTCTTTGCCTCCGCCTTCACAACGCCGCCGAAGGTCTCCGCAGTCGGCACTGCCTCGTCACAGAAGATCGCCGCGTATTCGGTGGGATCGCGCCTCGCCAGTCTGGATGAGGGCATCCTCAACAGCCTGCTTGGCGGCCTTCTCGGCACGACCGTGTCGCTGAAACTCATGGACTATCAGGCGCTTGTCGCCGCCGATGTCAATGCGCTGAAGATCGTCGAGGCGCTGGCCATCGATCTTAACCTGACCGCCGGCACCTATAAGGACGTTCTGCAGACAGAGATCAGCTACGGCAAATTTCTGGAAGTGCTGACGAAAACCACCGGCCTGCAACCGGCCGTCGTTACCGTCTTGAACACGCTCCAGAAGACCGTCAACAAAAGCAACGTCAAGATCAAGCTCGAGGAAATCCTCAATCTCGGCCCCCTCTCCGACAAGCTGATTGGAACCGGCGAAAACCTGAAAGTCACCGCCGGCGTCTTTGATCTCATCAACGCCGCAGCCGTGGCCGGTAATGGCGGCAAACAGCTTGGCCTCAATCTCAATGCCAATCTGCTCGGGCTCGCCTCCGTCAAGGCAACGCTCGCCATTGGCGAACCGCCCGTTGAAACGCCGTCGCTCGCCGTTGGCGGCCAGGGCACCATCGTGCGCACGGCGCAGACGCGGCTCGCACTCAATGTCGTGGTCGATGGCCTTCAGGCCCTTGCCGGCCTCAAGATCAATCTTCCGCTTTATGTAGAAGTCGCCCATGCCGAAGCACGCCTTGCCGATATCAGATGCACCGGCGGTGGACAGGGGACGGTGGATGTGGAAGTCGTCCCCGGCGTTGCGGAAATCGCGCTCGGCAACGTCGATACCTCGGCCTTTGCCAATTTCGGCAGGGATCCGCGCGTGACGAAAGCGGCGATCGTGGATTCGACGCTGCTCGCCATCAATGGCAGCGCCCTCATCAACGCCACCAACATGACGAAGACAAAACTCACCTTCACCCAGTCGGATATTACGCAAGCCAAGATCAAGAGCGTCTCGACCAAGGATACTGTCACGACGCTTGTCAGTTCGCTTCTGAAGAACCTCAATCTCGATATCAGGCTTCTCTTCATCAATCTTGATCTGGGGGGTCTCGCAGGCGTCCAGTCGGCGCTGGCCAACACGCTGGCGACAGTCACCGCGCCTGTGGACCAGCTGCTCTACAACGTGCTCCTCGTCCTCGGCGTCAAGATCGGTGAAGCCGATGTGCGGGTCACGGATGTCCGCTGCCAGCAGCCCGCGCTGGTGCAATAATCAACACCACGCACGAAAAAGCCGCCGGAGGGTCTCCCGGCGGCTTTTTTTTATACGTTAATCGCCCGGATCAGGCGTTGGCAATTGCCAGACGCTTTTCGTCGCGACCGCTCTTCATGCGCTCGGACAGCAGGAATGCCAGTTCCAGCGCCTGATCAGCGTTGAGGCGCGGATCGCAATGGGTGTGGTAACGGTCGGACAGCGAATCCGCCGTCACGGCGCGCGCGCCACCCGTGCACTCGGTCACGTCCTTGCCGGTCATCTCGATGTGGATGCCGCCCGGATGCGTGCCTTCGGCGCGATGGATCTGGAAGAAGCTTTCGACTTCCGACAGGATGCGCTCGAACGGCCGCGTCTTGTAGTGGTTGAGCGTGATCGTGTTGCCATGCATGGGATCGCAGGACCATACGACCTTGCGGCCTTCCTTTTCCACCGCACGGATGAGCTTCGGCAGGCTGTCTGCCACCTTGTCGTGGCCGAAACGGCAGATCAGGGTCAGACGGCCGGCCTCGTTCGTCGGGTTCAGCGCATCGATCAGCTCGATCAGATTGTCGGGCGTCAGCGAGGGACCACACTTCAGGCCGATCGGGTTCTTGATGCCGCGGAAATATTCGACATGCGCATGGTCGAGCTGACGCGTGCGGTCGCCGATCCAGATCATGTGGCCCGATGTCGCGTACCAGTCGCCGGAGGTGGAATCGATACGGGTCAGCGCCTCTTCGTAACCAAGCAGCAAGGCCTCATGGCTGGTGAAGAAATCCGTCTCGCGCAGGCTCGGATTGCTGTCGGCGCTGATGCCGATCGCCTTCATGAAGTCCATGGTTTCGGAAATGCGGTCGGCCAGCTTGCGGTAACGATCCGCCTGCGGGCTGTCCTTGATGAAGCCGAGCATCCACTGGTGAACGTTTTCGAGGTTGGCGTAACCGCCCATGGCGAAAGCGCGCAGCAGGTTCAGCGTCGCCGCCGACTGGCGGTAGGCGTCAAGCTGACGCTCCGGGCTCGGAATACGCGAGGCTTCGTTGAATTCGATGCCGTTGATGATGTCACCGCGGTAGGACGGCAGCGTCACGCCATCCTGCACTTCCACGTTGGAAGAGCGCGGCTTGGCAAACTGGCCGGCAATCCGTCCCACCTTTACGACTGGCAGCTGTGCACCGTAGGTCAGCACCACGGCCATCTGCAGGAAGGCGCGGAAGAAGTCACGGATATTGTCCGCGCCGTGCTCGAGGAAGCTTTCGGCGCAATCGCCGCCCTGCAGCAGGAAGGCGTTGCCTTCTGCCACATTGGCGAGCTGTTTTTTCAGGCGGCGGGCTTCACCGGCAAAGACCAGCGGCGGATAGGTCGCAAGCGTGGCTTCCGTCGCAGCAAGCGCTGCCGCATCAGGATATTCGGGAACCTGCTGGATCGGTTTCTGCCGCCAGCTGCCGGGGGTCCAATTCTGTGCCATGTTCTTACCCTTCCTTCGACCGCGCAAAGGACGCGCGACCGCCTCGAAAAATTGAGCGGCTTATAGCTCCAAGCACAGGCTTTGCATAGCCGATCTCCGAGAGAACCGGCCCATTCTGCTCTATTTGCGCACTCCGGAGGCATAAAAGTTAATTCAAACGATTTAATGCACCCGTCGCCGCCAGAAAAATACCTTCCCAGACGGCAACGAGCAGAGATAAGTAGCGATTAAATCACAGCTGCATCGGCGTTAGACCCGCTCGCCCTTCACCACTCGGTAGCTCGGCGAATACATCGTCACCAGCTCCTCGGCTGCCGTCGGATGAACAGCCATGGTGCGGTCGAAGTCATCCTTGGTGCAGCCGGCTTTCAGCGTGATACCGAGAAGCTGCGCCATTTCGCCGGCCTCGTGGCCGAGAATATGCACGCCAACCACCTTCCGGTCGCCAGCATTGACGATCAGCTTCATGATCGTCTTTTCCTGGCGGCCCGACAGCGTCGCCTTCATTGGCCGGAACTGTGCGCGATAAACTTCGAGTTCCGGATATTTCCAGGCCGCTTCCTCTTCTGACAGACCGACCGTGCCGATTTCCGGCTGCGAGAATACGGCCGTCGCGATCAACTCATGATCAGGTTTGGTCGGGTTGTTCTTGTATTCCGTCTCGATAAAGCACATGGCCTCGTGGATCGCCACGGGCGTCAGCTGTACCCGATCGGTGACGTCGCCCAGCGCGAAGATACTGGGCACGTTTGTGCGCGAATAGTCATCAACGATGATCGCGCCGCGCGAATCCACTTTCACACCGGCATTTTCAAGCCCGAGGCCCTTGGTGTTCGGATCGCGGCCAAGCGCCAGCATCACCAGACCGACATGCAGGGAATTGCCCTTGTTGGTGCGCGCCACGAAGCCGCCCGCGCCGTCCTTGCTCACTTCTTCGATGACATCTTCCAGAATGATGCGGATGCCCTTGGCTTCCATCGCCTCATGCAGACCCTTGCGCATGTCGTGATCGAAGCGCGACAGGATTTCCTTGCCGCGATAGATCAGCGTCGTTTCGACGCCAAGTCCATGGAAAATATTGGCAAATTCGACGGCGATGTAACCGCCGCCCGCAATCAGGATGGACTTCGGCAACTCTTCGAGATTGAAAGCCTCGTTGGACGAGATCGTCAGCTCGTGGCCGGGAAGCGCCCTGTGCTCGTTCGGCGTGCCGCCGACGGCAATCACGATACGCTCGGCGGTGAAAGTCTGTCCGGTTTTGGTCAGCTTGATGGTATGGGCATCGACCAGCTCGGCACGGCTCTCGAAAATATCGGCCTTGGCGTTTTCCAGTCCCTTGCGATAGAGACCTTCCAGCCGGGCAATTTCCTTGTCCTTCGCAGCGATCAGCTTCTTCCAATCGAAGCTGCGCTCACCCACGCTCCAGCCAAATCCTTCCGAATCCTCGAAATGTTCAGGGAATTGCGAAGCGTAGACGAACAGCTTCTTCGGCACGCAGCCGCGGATGACGCAGGTGCCGCCATATCGGTATTCTTCAGCAATGCCCACGCGCTTGCCGAGGGACGCCGCAACACGGCCGCTGCGCACGCCGCCGGAACCGCCACCGATGACGAAAAGATCGTAGTCATAAGCTGTCATAGTCAAAACCCCTGATCAAAATCGCCACGCTCCATCCTGAGCCAGCGGCGATGCATTCACGCCACATATAGGTGCTGCAACGCACAAAAGAAAAGCCCGGTATGGCAACCGGGCTTTGAATATTTCTGAACCTTGGAAGGCGCCTTACGGCTTGGCAGCCGGAGCGCCGCCCGTGGCATTGTGGTCGGCCGGAAGCGGCTTCAGGTCTGCGCCGGCGACCTTCTGCAGCTCGGTCATGCTGGAGGTGTTGAGGTCGCGGTTGATGCCGGCTGCCCAGATGTCGGCGGCCTTCATCAGTTCGCGGGTGGCGATCGGACCGTCCTTCAACAGCTTCTTGCCAGCTTCGCTGCCGTAGAACGTCGAAATGGCGTTCAGTTCCTCAACCGAGAAAGCGCGTGCGTAGGTCAGTGCGGCTTCACGCTCCAGATCAGCGCGGCGCGGTGCAAGCTCAAGCGCCTTGGCGTCGACGGTCGCGGTGATCGCGTCCTGAACATTGGGCGAAGCCTGAATGAGTTCGGCCTTCAGACGCTCGGCGAGGCCCGGCAGAATGTCGTCAAAACGGTCGGTTACACCAAGGGAGGTGATGGCCTTGCGTGCGGCAGCAATATGCGCTTCGGAAATTTCCTGGGCGCGTGCGGCAGTACCGAACACGATGCCGGAAATAAGGATCGAAGCAGCGGCAGCTTTGCCCAGTCCCGCTAGTTTGATCATGAAAATCTCGCTCCTGTTATACTGCCTGCATCACGCGGGCGCCTTCAGGACCCGCGATAATGGCAAGCGATGCCAAATTAATGAAAAGTCCGTGCTCAACGACACCGGGAATCGTGTGCAGATCGCGTGCTAGCGCTTCTGCATCAGGAATACGGCCAAAAGATGCGTCGAGAATGAGGTGTCCGCCGTCCGTCATGAAGGCGCCGTCGCCGGAAGCGCGAAGCTTCAGATCACCCGACAGGCCGGACCGCGATGCCAGCTTTTCGATGGCGATGCGGGTTGCGACCTGGCCAAACGGATTGATTTCGATCGGCAGGGGAAAGGCACCGAGGGTCTCGACGACCTTGGTCTGATCGGCAATCACGATCATGCGCGCCGAAGCCGCCGCCACGATTTTCTCGCGCAGCAGCGCGCCGCCACCGCCCTTGACGAGCCGCAGGGTATGATCGACCTCATCCGCACCATCAATAGTCAGATCAAGTTCAGGCAATTCATCGAGTGATTTCAAGGGCACACCAAGCTCGACGCACAGGCGCGCGGTGCGCTCTGATGTCGGAACCCCCTCAACCTTGAGGCCGGCAGCAACCTTTTCCGCCAGAAGCCGGACGAATTCCTCGGCCGTCGAACCCGTGCCGATCCCAAGGCGCATTCCGTCCTGCACGTGGGACAGTGCGGCCTCGGCGGCCTTGATCTTCATCTGGCGGGCATCCATGTGCCTGAAACTCCGGTAGCTTTGTTGTCGCCGTGCTGTTTACACGGGTCGAAAGCCAAACGAAAGCCTTTTTCAAGGCAACGAACAGAACGTTGCGATGCGGTTGCAAAGACAGGTGGCTTTGCCTAGGCTTGGCGCGAATGACAGAATGAATAGCTCAGCCCCGCATTCCCCAAGAGGCCGTTTCCGTGACATCCCGCCCGCTCTCCCCGCTCGCCATTTTTGATCTCGACGGTACGCTGGTCGATACCGCCGCCGATCTTGTCTCGAGCCTCAACTTCACAATCGCCGCCGCCGGCCTCGCACCTGTCACCTACGACGACCTTACTCACCTTGTTGGCCAGGGCGCGCGGGTCATGATCAAGCGCGCCTTCGCGCTGCGCGAGGCGGAATTGCCGGAAGCCGAAATCGATCCGCTTTATGATCGCTTTATCGCCCATTACCGCGCTGAAATGCCCGGCGAAAGCCGTCCCTACCCCGGCATCGTCAATGCACTGAATGGGCTCTCGCAGGCCGGCGTCGCTCTTGCTGTCTGCACCAACAAGACCGAAATCCTAGCCGTGCCGCTGCTCGATAAACTCGGCCTTACCCCGTACTTCAAGGCCATAACCTGTGGCGACACGTTCGAATTCCGCAAACCTGATGCGCGCCATATTCTCGGCACCATCGAAAAGGCAGGCGGAGACCCGCAACGCACCGTCATGGTCGGCGACAGCATCAATGATATCCTTGCAGCGAAAAACGCCAAGGTGCCCTCTATCGGGGTTACCTTCGGCTATACGGATGTGCCGATGGTGAAACTCGAGCCGGATGTCGTGATCAGCGATCTTGCGACGCTGACGCCGGAACTGTTCGAGCAGCTAGTCGCAAAGGGTGCCGCGGCGGCCTGAGACAACCCTTTTCGCCACCGTCATGCCGGACTTGATCCGGCATCCAGCCACGGCGCGTCTGCGCAGTGAAATGGGTCTTCGCGCGATCAAAGACTTGATCGCACTGGACCCCGGATCAAGTCCGGGGTGACGGCGTGCGGATGCTGCCGTTTAAACCCGCCATTCTTGTGGCCGACTTGCCATCGAACAAAAAAGCGCCGTTTCCGGCGCTTTTCCTCTCAACACGATGTCGATCAGATCGAGCTGGCCCTTGCCTTCGTCGTCACCGCAAAGGCTTTCTGCACGTAACTGTCGCGATCATACACATCGTCGAAGAACTGCACCTTGCCGTCCTTGTCAGGCCATGCGGTGAAGTAGGACACATAGACCGGGATTTTTACCGGCACCTGAACGGCGCGGTTCTTGCCGGAGGCGATCTGTTCGTTGACCTTGTCGATGGTGGTGCCGAGAACGGCAGCCGCCATACGGCGCGGCTCCACCAGACGGATACAGCCGTGGCTCAGTGCGCGCATGTCGCGGTTGAAGAAGCTCTTGGCCGGCGTGTCATGCATGTAGATGGCATGGGCGTTCGGGAAGAGGATTTTCAGGTCGCCCAGCGCATTGTCGCTGCTCGGCGGCTGGCGCACGGAAACGGCGTTGGTCGAGCCATACCAGTTGACGCTGGAGGACGACACGGCGCGGCCATTCACCTGCACTTCGTAACCCAGCCGGTCGAGATAGGACGGGTCGCGGCGCAGCTTCGGCAGCATTTCGTTGATGATGATCGACTGCGGCACGCCCCAATAGGGATTAAACTCGACGGTCTGAATCTCGTCTTGGAAGAAATAGGTCTGGTTTGCCTTGGAGCCGACCACGACCTTCATGCCGAACTGTTCGACACCATCATTGTGATAATAGGCCATGAAGGCGGGCTGGTTGATGAACACATAACGCTGGCCGAGATCGGCCGGCAGCCAGCGGATCTGCTCCATCGCCACCTGCACCTTGGCGATCTTGGCATCGTTGCTTTCGCCAACCATCGCGCGAACCGTTGCGCGACCGATCACGCCATCGGCCTTCAGGCCGTTTTCGCTCTGGAACGCCTTCACGAGGTCAACGAGATCGGGTGTGTATTCCGGCGTCTGCTGGTACGCGGAGATGATCGCCGCATGCTCTGTCTTGAAGGCAGGCGATGCGCGATGTTCAATGGCCTTAACCACACTCGCCATATCGGCGCTGCTGTTGCCGGGCTTCAGCACCAGGTCGGCGGGAACGCGCACGGCATGGGCAGCATCGCCCTCGCCACGCAGACGCGCAAGCTCTGCCTTCAGCGCCTGATATTCGGCGCTGGAGGGCTCGCGGCTGCGCAGATAGGCGGCCACATCGGGGCTCAGGCCCGCAAGTTTCAGAACGGGAGCGAGGTTCACCGTCTTGCGCTTGAAATCATGGTAGCCGGAAATCCGGTTCGGATCAACGCGACCGCGGGTCGTATCCTGCACATAGGCGAGAACTTTTGCCGAAAGCGCGAGCTCGAACTGCATCTGCGCCCGCTGATAAGCGTCGGAAACAGGCGCCGAGGCCGTCTCCACCGGCGTGCCGTTCGACGTGGCGCCGACGACATTGCTGCTGATGCTTGCAGTCACGTCCTTTGCCGGTGCGGAAATGCTGTAATCGGCAGGATCAAGGCCGCTTTCGCCAACCGTCTCGAGGAAAGCGAGGACGGCATTGGCGCGCTCGGTCAGTTCGCCGCCGGAAACCCACAGCGTCTTGCCGCCGGCGCCGTAATAGGCTTCCAGCGCCTTGGCGATCTCCGGCGTGGCGCTGAACTTCAGGTTGGCAAGGCCTTCGCCGAAATTCGCCGTGTTTACCGCACGGGCCGTATCCGCCTTATAATCATAATAGCGCGGGCCTGAAACGCGCGGCAGAGGCTCAGGGTCGGAAGCATCCGCGCTCTGCGCAGTACCCGATGCAGAACCGGACGGTGAGGTGACGATACCGGCGGGCGGCAACTCGCCGCGGTCACGCGCGATCTTGCCCGGGCCGCCGCGAAGGAGGTCCATCAGGGTCACCGCCCCGGCACTGCCGGGAAGAGCGGTTGAAACGGAAAGACCGAGAGCCAGCACCAGTGCTGCCGATGATTTTCCAGATGTGACTTGCAATTTGATCCTCGTAGCACCCAGCACCACCGGAAAAACGGCGGGCATCAGTTTCATGCATCTCTAGCCGATCAACGGCCCGTTGAAAAGAAAACGCCCAAAGCCCAAAATCGTGCCGAAATGAACCTCATAATACAGCCGAAGCCATAAAAACGTAATTTCCAGAATTGGCGAGAATGGTTAAATTTCTATTTATTTCATTCACTTTGCTTTGACCCGGACGCCACGGAAGCATGCGGCAAAAGCCCGGCTTCTCGGCCTTTTCAGCACGTAGTAAAAATGCCACGCGGGCGCCTTTTTCTTCTTGCCCCACCGGGCGCACGCCAATCGCTGCAAGCCGAAGGGAAATATCTTCCCGCGCCGCATGACAGCGGCTTTCTTTGCTGCCGCGATGATTCTATATATCGGCCGCGCAAGGCGGGCGAAGGCGCCGTTTTGGCGGAGGAACACGAGTAAAAAGGCAAGATTGATGACAGCCACACGGACGGAAACCGATACATTTGGCCCTATTGACGTTCAGGCCGATCGCTACTGGGGCGCGCAGGCGCAGCGCTCGCTCGGCAACTTCAAGATCGGCTGGGAAAAGCAGCCGGCATCGGTCGTTCGCGCGCTCGGCATCGTCAAACAGGCCGCCGCCCGCGCCAACATGGCGCTTGCCGGCCTCGACCCGAAGATCGGCGAAGCCATCATCGCCGCCGCACAGGAAGTCATCGACGGCAAGCTGACCGAGCACTTCCCGCTCGTCGTCTGGCAGACCGGTTCGGGCACCCAGTCCAACATGAACGCCAACGAGGTGATTTCCAACCGCGCAATCGAGATGCTCGGCGGCGAAATGGGCAGCAAGAAGCCGGTTCATCCCAACGACCACGTCAATATGAGCCAGTCCTCGAACGACACTTATCCGACGGCGATGCACATCGCCTGCGTCGAGCAGATCGTTCACCACCTGCTGCCGAGCCTCAGGCACCTGCACAAGGCGCTGGAAGCCAAGGTCAAGCAGTTCGAAAAGATCATCAAGATCGGTCGCACCCACACGCAGGACGCAACGCCGCTGACGCTCGGCCAGGAATTCTCCGGTTACGCCGCTCAGGTGGCCTCCGCCATCGCCAACATCGAAACCACCCTGCCCGCGCTGTCGAAGCTCGCCCAGGGCGGCACGGCCGTCGGCACTGGTCTTAATGCCCCGGTCGGTTTTGCCGAAAAGGTCGCCGAAGAAATCTCTGAGATTACCGGCCTTTCCTTCGTCACCGCGCCGAACAAGTTCGAAGCGCTTGCCTCGCATGATTCCATGGTCTTCTCCCATGGTGCGATCAATGCGGCCGCTGCGGCGCTCTTCAAGATCGCCAACGACATCCGCTTCCTCGGCTCCGGCCCCCGCGCCGGTCTCGGCGAACTCTCGCTGCCGGAAAACGAACCCGGCTCGTCGATCATGCCGGGCAAGGTGAACCCGACCCAGTCGGAAGCACTGACGCAGGTTTGCGCCCACATCTTCGGCAACAATGCAGCGCTTTCATTTGCCGGTTCGCAGGGCCACTTCGAGCTCAACGTCTACAACCCGATGATGGCCTACAACTTCCTGCAGTCGGTCCAGCTTCTGGGCGACGCCGCCGTCTCCTTCACCGACAATTGCGTCGTCGGCATCGAGGCCCGCGAAGACAATATCAAGAAGGGCGTCGAAAACTCTCTGATGCTGGTGACGGCGCTGAACGGCAAGCTCGGCTACGACATCTGCGCCAAGATCGCCAAGACCGCCCACAAGAACGGCACGACGCTGCGCGAAGAAGCCGTTGGTGGCGGATACCTCACCAACGAGGAATTCGACCAGTTTGTACGGCCGGAGAACATGATCGGGCCGAAGTAAGCCTGTTTGAATTTTGGTGGAATGCAAAACGGGCCTTCGGGCCCGTTTTTTTTAGTCAACAGAAGAAAAGCCCATTCAGAACGAATCTCAGGATGATCAGTCGGGGAAGAGTTCTCCGTCATGCCGGACTTGATCCGGCATCCAGCTACGGCGCGTCTGCGCCGTCAAAAAAGTCTTTTACGATTAAAGACTTGATCGTACTGGACCCCGGATCTAGTCCGGATGACGGAGGAAAAGTCTAGCTCTCCCCAAATAAAAAAGGGCCGCTTTCGCGACCCTCTTCGTAAACCTTCAAACCGTCAAACCAGCCGGCTCTGCTCCACCGCCGCTTCGATGAAGCTGGCGAAAAGCGGATGCGGGTCGAGCGGGCGGCTCTTGAGTTCCGGGTGATACTGAACGCCAATGAACCAGGGATGATCAGGATATTCCACCGTTTCCGGAAGCACACCATCCGGAGACATGCCCGAGAAGACCAAGCCGCAGTTTTCCAGCCGGTCCTTGTAGTCCACATTCACCTCGTAGCGGTGACGGTGGCGCTCGGAAATATCCGTGGAGCCGTAAATCTCGGCGATCTTGGTATCTTTCTTCAGCGCCGCCTTGTAGGCGCCGAGGCGCATCGTGCCGCCGAGATCGCCCTTGGAGGAGCGCTTTTCGAGCTCGTTGCCCTTCACCCATTCGGTCATCAGACCAACAACCGGCTCGGCAGTCGGGCCGAATTCGGTGGAGGAGGCATTTTCAATGCCGGCCAGATGACGCGCCGCTTCCACGACCGCCATCTGCATGCCGAAGCAGATGCCGAAATACGGCACGTTCCGCTCACGCGCAAACTGCGCCGCCATGATCTTGCCTTCAGAACCGCGCTCGCCGAAACCACCCGGCACCAGAATGCCGTTGACCTTTTCAAGGTATGGCGTCGGATCTTCCTTTTCGAAGACTTCCGACTCGATCCACTCGAGCTTGACCTTGACGCGGTTGGCAAAGCCGCCGTGATGCAGCGCCTCGATCAGCGACTTATACGCGTCCTTGAGGCCGGTATATTTGCCGACGATCGCAATCGTCACTTCGCCTTCCGGCGTGCGGATACGGTTGCAAACCTCTTCCCACTGTTCCAGACGCGGCTTCGGCGCCGGCTCGATGCCGAAAGCGGCCAGCACTTCCGAATCGAGGCCTTCCTTGTGGTAGGCAATCGGAACGTCGTAGATATTCGCCACATCCAGCGCCTGGATGACGGCGGAAGGACGCACGTTGCAGAACAGCGAAAGCTTGCGGCGTTCCGCTTCAGGGATTTCCCGGTCGGCGCGCACGAGCAAAATGTCGGGGTGGATACCGAGCGCCTGCAGTTCCTTCACGGAATGCTGGGTCGGCTTGGTCTTCAATTCGCCAGCCGCCGGAATGTAGGGCATCAGCGTCAGGTGAAGATAGATCGCGGTTCCGCGCGGCAGGTCGTTGCCGAGCTGACGGATCGCTTCCATGAACGGCATCGCCTCAATGTCACCCACCGTGCCGCCGATCTCGCAGATGACGAAGTCGTAATCGTCATTGCCTTCGATCACGAAATCCTTGATCTCGTTGGTGACATGCGGAATGACCTGAACCGTTGCGCCGAGATAATCGCCGCGCCGTTCCTTGTCGATGATGTTCTTGTAGATGCGACCGGTCGTGATGTTGTCGGTCTTGGTGGCCGAACGCCCGGTAAAGCGTTCATAGTGGCCAAGGTCGAGGTCCGTCTCGGCACCGTCGTCAGTCACGAACACTTCGCCGTGCTGTGTCGGGCTCATGGTGCCGGGATCAACGTTCAGATAGGGGTCGAGTTTGCGAAGCCGCACCCGATAACCACGGGATTGCAGCAAAGCTCCGAGTGCAGCAGCTGCGATGCCCTTACCGAGAGAGGAGACCACGCCGCCTGTGATGAATACATATCGCGCCATGGGATTCACCGGATACCTTTTTACCTCTGATTCCGCCAGCCCAAATTTCATGATGTTGCAAATTCGCTGTTGACGAATTCACAGTTCAACTGGCCGGAATGCGAACAAAAGAAAACCGGCAGGCATTACAGCGCCGCGCGTCATAGACGCGCAAAGGACGCTGTAACGCTTCCAGGTCGGCGCATAGGCCTTTCTTTAAATCATGAATGATTTCAAGGGCTATGCGCTGGCCTGCCGGAGCGTTAAATCAAAACCGGGCTTATTGACCGGTCGGAACTGCGTTCGGATCGGCGGGCTGCGCCGGGGCCGGAGCGGCGGTACCGGAAGCGGCCGGAGCCGGTGTCGTCTGTGCGGGTGCGTTCTGGGCCGGTGCAGCAGCACCGCTATTGGTCGGCACGCCATTTTCAGCCGGAGCCGGGGTTGCCGGTGCCGTGGTCGACGGGCCGAGCGTATCCAGAATGCCGTTACCCTGCCCCTGCGTGGCCGGGATACGATCGAGAATATCGGTCGGGCGCGACTCGTACCGGGTCATGAGACCAAGGCCGAGCGATGTCAGAAAGAACAGCGCGGCGAGGATGCCCGTGGTGCGGGTCAGCGCATTGGCCGTTCCGCGCGCGGACATGAAGCCCGAACCGCCGCCGATGCCGAGGCCGCCGCCTTCGGAACGCTGGATCAGGACCACGCCGACAAGCGCCAGCACGATCATGAGGTGAATTACAATCAAAACGGTCTGCATGACAATCCATTCCATGCCCCGCGCGGAGCACCATAAAGAAGGTTTTGCGGCTCTTTACATGAGGCGAAGGCTTATTCCAAGCCCCTTTCCCGATACTCTTTCAGGAAAGCCTCATTCAGGCCGTCAGTCGCTCATATGCCGCATAGATGGACAGGAAGTCCGACGCTTTCAAGCTCGCCCCACCAATCAGCGCGCCATCGACATTTTCAACGCCCATCAACTCCAGCGCATTGGTCGGCTTTACCGAGCCGCCATAAAGAATGCGCATTGTCTTGCCGGCATCGCCGAAGCGCTTGACGAGCTCGTCGCGCATGAAGGCGTGGGCCTCGCGCACATCTTGCGTGGTGGGGGTAAGACCGGTGCCGATCGCCCAGACGGGTTCATAAGCGATAACGGTATTTTCCGCGGTCGCCTCATCCGGCAGCGAGCCGGCAAGCTGGCGCTTCAGGATATCGAGCGTCTGGCCCGCCTTGCGCTCATCCGCCGTTTCCCCAATGCAGACGATGGCAATGAGATCGGCCGCATGGGCAGCGGATGCCTTTGCGCGTACCAGATGGTCGGTCTCGGCATGGTCGGTGCGGCGCTCGGAGTGGCCAACGATGACATGGGTGCCGAAGCAGTCGGCAATCATCTCAGCGGAGATATCGCCGGTATGGGCGCCGGAGGCATTCTGGTGGCAATCCTGCGCGCCGATCATCAACGGGCTGTCATCACAGAGCGCGGTCGCGACATAAAGCAGTGTGGAAGGCGGGCAGATCAGCGCATCCACCTTTTCGGACAGCGCGCCCTTGACGCCCTCTGCCATGGCCTTGATCTGATCGAGTGAGGCACGCGTGCCGTTCATCTTCCAGTTTCCGGCAACAAGCGGTCGAACATTCGGCGTCATGCGTATCCCATTCCCTTTGTCTAGGAGCGCCGCTTGAGGCACCCCATCCGTCGGCCGAAGCCGGCCCTTGATCAAGACAGAAGCTCTGCCTGAATTTCCCGGATATTCCTTTAGCCGCAGCCGGCGGCAATTGGTACAAAAAAGCGGTCCGAGGGTTAAAGCCAGCGACAAATCCCGGAAAATTTGTCGTTACTGACTTAGAACCGGCCCCCTATCGGCTCAAAATCCAGTTCAAAACCGCCCGCCAGTCGGTCATACGCACCGGGGTGCCGTGACTGCCAGTCTCGTAACGCGTGAACCGCGCGGGCTCCCCAGCCTTCAACAACGTGCGGAAAATCGTCGCTTGTTGATCGGCGGAATAGACCTTGTCGGCGCTGCCGTGGGTAAACCAGACCGGTTTCTTCGCTTTGGCAAAGGCGCTTTTCGGAAAATCGGGATCGACCGCGCCGCCGAGGATCGCCATGCCCTTGAGATTGGCGACGGCTGCCTTGTCGCGGCTGATGCCGTAGCAAATGAAACTGCCCATCGACGCGCAGGTGAGCACGACAGGCTTTCCGCCGGATTTTCTGGCCGCATCGGCAATCAGCGCCGCAACATCGGCAACGCCGTTCTCATCGAAGGAACGAACGCTCGGCACGTAATAGGTGCCGCCATTGGCGACGGCCAGATTTTTCAGCCGGTTGAAATTACCGCCGAACGTATAGTCGTTCATGCCAAGCCGCCGGTCGCCGCCGCGTCCATGGATGAAGATGACGGTGAAGGCCTGCCCGCTGGCCGGTCCGACGCGGCCGACCTCAAGCGCCCTGCCCTCAACGGACACGGTTTCCAGCGCCTGCACCTTCTTCGGCGCCATATCCACATATTGCCGCTTCACCCGACGCTCCGGCACCTCGTCGCGGCCGTTGATGTCACGCATCTCCTGATAGTCGATGACCTCGGACGCGCCGTCGTCACCGGTGGAAAGCACCGTCTGCGCCGAAAACAACTCGTCCTTGAAAGGCCGCAGCGGCCCGTCGGCCGCGGAGACTGCGACGGGCATGGCCGCCACAGTCAGGCTGAAAAGAGTACAAAACGTGAAATGAGCTGTGGACATGCCTTGGCTAACCGTTCATTCGTGGCTGCGAGACTTGCCATCGCAAGGTCCGCAGCGCAATCCTCCTGTTGCGAAACCCTGACACAATCGTGGCATAGGATGCGCCGCGCTCGCCAGTTGGACCCGGTTCAATCGGACGGGAACCGCATTTGGCGTTATGATTGACGCTGATGGCATAATGATTCGCAGGGCGAAATTCTGACACACGCTTTTGAACTTTGGACATGATGGACGACAGCAACGATCTTTTCTCCGGTCTTCCGGCAGCACGAAACAGCGACACGGACACGAACGAGGACTCGGCGAAAACCGCGAAGGCCCCGGCGACCGCTGCTGCCAATGTGAACGTGCAGCCAAAACCCGCAGCCGTTGCCCCCATCGCCTCGTCCGCTCCGCCGCCGCCTGTATCTCCCACCGGTGACGACTACGGCGCCTCTTCCATTCGCGTCCTCGAAGGCCTCGAGCCGGTGCGTATGCGCCCCGGCATGTATATTGGCGGAACGGACGAAAAGGCGCTGCACCATCTCTTTGCCGAAGTCATCGACAACTCCATGGACGAGGCCGTTGCCGGTCACGCCAATTTCATCGAAGTCCATCTCGATGTCGAAGGTTTCCTGACGGTAACGGATAACGGCCGTGGCATCCCGGTGGAGAACCACCCGCAGGTCCCCGGCAAGTCGACGCTCGAAGTCATCATGACCAAGCTGCATGCTGGCGGCAAATTCGACGGCAAGGCTTACGAGACATCGGGCGGCCTGCACGGCGTCGGCGTCTCCGTGGTCAATGCGCTCTCTGACCTGCTCGAAGTCGAAGTCGCGCGGAACCGCAAGCTTTACCGCCAGCGCTTTTCGCGCGGCCTGCCCATCGGGTCGCTGGAAGAGCTGGGCGATGTGCATAACCGCCGCGGCACCCGGGTGCGTTTCCATCCCGATCCACAGATCTTCGGCGATCACGCGAAATTCGAGGCGGCCCGCATATTCCGCATGGCCCGCTCCAAGGCTTACCTCTTCGGCGGCGTCGAAATCCGCTGGAGCTGCGACCCAGGTCTTGTGCCCGCCGGTGGCGAAATCCCTGAAAAGGCCGTCTTCCATTTCCCCGGTGGCCTCAAGGATTATCTTGCCGCCACGCTCGGCAAGGAATTCACCGTCACGCGCGAGATCTTCTCAGGCCGCACCGAAAAGACCGGCGGCCATGGCGCGCTGGAATGGGCAGTCACCTGGTATGGCGGCGACACGCAGATCCACTCCTATTGCAACACCATCCCAACCCCCGAAGGTGGCACGCATGAAGCGGGCCTGCGCATCGCGCTCACCAAAGGCCTGAAGAACTATGCCGACCTGACGCAGAACAAGCGCGCCAAGGACATCACCACCGACGACGTGATGATTTCGGCGGCCGGCATGCTCTCCGTGTTCATCCGTGAGCCGGAATTTGTCGGCCAGACCAAGGACAAGCTCGCCACCGTCGAAGCCCAGCGCATCGTCGAAAACGCCCTGCGCGACCCATTTGACCATTACCTTACCGGCAATCCGGCCGAGGCGGCAAAGCTGCTCGACTGGGTCATCGAGCGCTCGGAAGAGCGCATGCGCCGCCGCAAGGAAAAGGAAGTCAACCGCAAGACCGCCGTGCGGAAGCTGCGCTTGCCGGGCAAACTCGCGGATTGCTCCCAGAACACGGCCGAAGGGGCCGAACTCTTCATCGTCGAGGGTGACTCGGCTGGCGGCTCGGCCAAGCAGGCGCGCAACCGCGCCAATCAGGCCATCCTGCCGCTGCGCGGCAAGATCCTGAACGTCGGCAGCGCCAGCCGCGAAAAACTCTCCGCCAACCAGCAGATCGCCGATCTCATCCAGGCGCTCGGCTGCGGCACCCGCACCAAGTACCGCGAAGAGGACCTGCGGTACGAGCGCATCATCATCATGACCGATGCCGACGTCGACGGCGCCCATATCGCCTCGCTGCTCATCACCTTCTTCTATCAGGAAATGCCGGAACTCATTCGCGGCAACCACCTCTATCTGGCAGTGCCACCACTCTACGTCATCCGCCAGGGCGCCAAGAGCGTCTATGCCCGCGATGACGCGCACCGCGCCGAGCTGATGGAAACCGTCTTCAAGGGCAAAAAGGTCGAAGTCGGCCGCTTCAAAGGCCTCGGCGAAATGATGGCGGCCCAGCTGAAAGAAACGACCATGGATCCAGAAAAGCGCACCCTTCTGCGCGTCGAGATCGATGACGTGGACTTCGAAGGCACCCGCGAAGCTGTCGATAACCTCATGGGCACAAAGGCCGACGCCCGCTTCCGTTTCATTCAGGAACGGGCGGCCTTTGCTGATAATCTGGATATCTGATCCAGAAAGAACCGTAAAAGGCAGCGCCCGGCGCTGTCGTCAGAGGTGATGGGGAGGCGCCATCGTGCGGATCGTGTTGACGGGCAGTTCAGGCCGGGTCGGCCGCGCGATCTTCAGCGCTCTTGCCGGCACGCATGAGGTGATCGGTATCGACCGCTCGCCCTTTTCCACCACTCACTTCGTCGGCGATTTCGCTGACATGGGATTGTTGCGTTCGGCTGTGGCGCGGGCGGATGCGGTGATCCATGCGGCGGCGCTCCACGCGCCGCATGTCGGCATCGTCCCCGACGCGGAGTTCCGGCGCATCAATGTCGAAGGCACCCGTATCTTGGCAGCAGCGGCGGTGGAAGCAGGCGTACAACGGCTGGTCTTTACCAGCACCACCGCGCTCTATGGCGACGCCGTTTCCGCCGAAACCTGCACCTTCATAAACGAAGACACGCCACCCCGGCCAAAGAGCATTTACCACCGCACCAAGCTCGAAGCCGAGCAGGCGCTGGAGGAAATCGCTGGTCCGCATCTCGCCGTACGCGTTCTGCGCATGTCAAGAAGCTTCCCGGAGCCTGCCGATGTGATGGCGGCTTACAGGCTGCATCGCGGCGTCGATATCCGCGATGTGGCCGACGCCCATCTATTGGCACTCACCAATGCGGGCGACGATTTCCAGCGCTATATCATATCGGGGGCAACGCCGTTTGCCGCTTGCGATTGCAACGACCTCGCACGCGACGCAGCCTCGATCCTCCGGCAGCGGATGCCTGCCCTCGCCGACGCTTTTGCACAAAGGGGATGGGCGCTGCCTGCAACCATCGACCGCATCTATTCGCCTCTGCAGGCCAGAAAATCGCTCGGCTGGACCTCCCGTTATGGCTTCGAAGAGGTGCTCGCCCAACTTGCCCGCCGCAGTCTGGAGGTGCTGCCTGTGGGTGCGACTATCAACAGGAAATCCGAATAGCGTACCAAGGCACCGCCACCGTGAACGCTTTCCCCCCTCGCGCGTTTTCACTGCGCCTGATACTCTTCGGGCCGGGAGCGATCAAAACAAGTGACTGCATTTACGGTCTTCATCATCATTCTTCTCGTGCTCATCGGGCCGAGCCTGTTTGTCGTCATCGGCAAACAGCGGGAGAAGGCCATTCCGAAACGCCCCTCTACCGCCCTGCCCGTGGCGGAGGAGGAAACGGCGCTGGACCGGCACTGGCAATCGATCAAGAACGGCTGGAACGAAAAGAACGCTCTCTGCCTCCTGCATTCCAATCTCGATGCCTTTGCGGTGCGCGTGGCCTCGGCGCGGGCCGCGGGGCGCAGCCTCGATCTCATGTATTACATGTGGAATGCCGATCTTACCGGACGGCTGATGATGCGGGAGGTGATTGCCGCCGCCGATCGCGGGGTGCGGGTGCGGCTATTGCTCGATGATCTCGGCGTCTCCATGTCGGATCGCATCTTCCACGCCATCGACAGCCACCCCAACATCGAACTTCGCCTGTTCAACCCGACAAGGGCGCGGGAGAACATTCTCTATCGCGGGGTCGAGCTGGTTCTGCGTTTCCGCAGCGTCAACAGGCGGATGCACAACAAGGCATGGATTGCCGATGGGCGCGCGGTCATCGTTGGCGGCCGTAACATTGGCGACGCCTATTTCGATGCCGCCGAGCGGGCGAATTTCCACGATTTCGACATTCTCGGTTTCGGCGACATTGTTGCCGATGCCACCGAAATCTTCGACGATTACTGGAACAGCGCCGTTGCCCTTCCGGTCCGGTCGCTGCTCGCACGCAGGCCTAACAAACTAGCCAAGTTGCGGCGTGAGCTGGACGCCCTGCCAAAGAGCGAGCCAGCAAAA
The DNA here is from genome assembly GCF_007680755.1 of Agrobacterium sp. DE0009. Lineage (NCBI taxonomy): Bacteria > Pseudomonadati > Pseudomonadota > Alphaproteobacteria > Hyphomicrobiales > Rhizobiaceae > Agrobacterium > Agrobacterium sp. DE0009. Next base: position 296,066 of record NZ_VEIU01000001.1, on the reverse strand, counting down.
CCCTATCTCGAGCGCGTCGAAAGCCAACATGGCCGCGATCATTTCCTGATGTCAGATCGCCTGCACTGGGTCGAGGCGGCGGATGTGCTGGCCGATCCGCCGGAGAAGGCGGCGGGAAAACGCCGCAAAGGTCACAACTTTCTCATGGAGAGCCTGCTGCCGCTGATGCAGGCCGCGAGCGACAGCCTTCACATCACCTCCCCCTATTTCATTCCCGGCAAACAGGGTGTGGGGATATTTTCGGGCCTCGCCGAAAGCGGCGTGTCGGTCGCCATCCTGACCAATTCGCTGGCAGCGACAGATGTGGCCGCCGTGCATGCCGGTTACGCCCGCTACCGCAAACCGCTTCTCACCGCCGGGGTGCGGCTGCACGAATTGCGTGCGCAAGCGGATCAATCAAACTTTACCCTGCGCGGCTCGGGCCAGGCGAGCCTGCATACCAAGGCCTTCACGCGGGATGGAGAGACCGGTTATATCGGTTCGCTCAATTTCGATCCGCGCTCTGCCTCGCTCAACACGGAAATGGGCGTGGTGTTCAACTCCCCCGCCCTCGTTGCCTGCATGGACGAGATTTTCGCCGATGAAATCCGCCGCACGATGAGTTTTGAACTCGAAATCGACAAGGGCAAACACATCGTCTGGGTCACCGAAGAACAGGGGCAATCAAGGACACTCCGTCGCGAACCCGATGCCGCCATCAGCCGGCGGATCGTCGCCGGCATCATGCGCTTCCTGCCGCTGGAATCCCAGCTTTGAAGACGAGCGTCCGGCTCACGCCGCCGGCCGCACCCCTGCCTTTGCCAGCTGTATCTGCACCAGCGTATCCAGGTTCTGGTTGACGCGGCAATAGAACTCTTCGTCTATGAATGGCCGCAGCATGAAATCATTGCCGCCCGCCTTCAGGAAGCGTGCTGAAAGCAGCCGGTTGGTGGAGGAGGACACGCCAATGATGCGCAGCTCATGCGACCCACGGAAGGTGCGGATGCGCCTCGTCAGCTCGAAGCCGTCAATATCGGGCATGTTGTAGTCGGTCACCACAAGGCCGATATCGGGATTGGCCTTGAGGATATCGAGCGCCTTCGCGCCGCTGTCGGCAAGGCTGACGCGAAAATTATACCGTTTTAGACGGCTTGAAAGCAGCGCCCGCGCGGTTGGACTGTCATCGACAATCAACACGTGATGGCGGTGGTTGGTGAGGAAGCGACAGACGGATTCCGTCAGCATGTCGACGGCGAAAACATTGTCCTTCAGGATGTAATCCACCACATCTTTGGCGATCAGCGTTTCGCGGGTCGCCTCATGGAATGTGCTGGTGAAGACAATGGTCGGGATCGAAAGGTCGATCAGATATTCCAGCGCCTCACCCTTTTCAGCTCCGGGCAGGTTGATGTTGGAAATGGCAAGCGTCACCGGCTCGGATGAATGTTCGTAACAGGCCTGCAACTCTTCGAAAGAGCGACATAGCTCCACGGATACACCGAGCATCTCGTTCAGCCGCCTGCTGACCATCTGCGTGAACACATTGCTGTCTTCCGCCAGCAAAATCCGGCTATTGGTGAAAGGCACGCCCGAATATTGCATGCCCGTTATGCCCAGGAAATTCATTCTGTCCCGACCCCCATCGAAATGCCAGTGGAACATAGCAGGCTCATTTTTCGGAATGATTAATAGCGGCTTCCCTAAAGCACCAGTTGAGCACATGCTTACCTAAACGGAAATACGGCCCGCAAGGGGCCGTATCTCATTTTCAGAAAGGGGCATTTAATCAAGCGCGCAGCAGTGCATTCTCCGTATCGAAGGGGCTCTCTTCCACCACTTCCGCATCGTAGGACGTCCCGAGAATGCGGATCTTCAGCTTTGTGCCGACAGCAGCGTATTCCGGCTTGAGCATGGCGAGCGCGATGGACTTGCCGAGACGCCAGCCGAAGCCACCGCTGGTGGCGCGCCCGGCCAGCGTGCCGTTTTCGTCGAAGATCGCTTCCGAACCGCGTGCATCCACATCCGTGTTGCCGGATACGGTCAGCGTCGAGAAGACCCACTTCACGCCGCCTTCCTTGTAAGCCACCAGCGCATCGCGGCCGATGAAGGATTTTTCCGGCCGCACAAAGCGATCGAGGCCGGATTCATAGGCGTTGTACTCCACCGAAAGCTCGCGGCCCATGTTGCGGTAGGATTTTTCGAGCGACATGGAGACCATGGCGCGGATACCGAAGGGCTTGATGCCGAATTCCGCACCGGCTTCCATCAAACGGTCGAAGATGTAGTTCTGCATCTCGATCGGGTGGTGCAGTTCCCAGCCGAGTTCGCCGACGAAGTTGACGCGCAGCGCGTGCGCCGTCGCCACGCCGACGGAAATCTGCTTGCCGGTAAGCCAGGGGAAGTCCTTGTTTTCAAGGCTGGTGCGCGTCAGCTTCTTCAACAGGTCGCGCGACTTCGGACCGGCCAAAACCAGCACGCCATATTTCTGCGTGATCGGCTGCAGCACGACCGAGCCATCGGTCGGTGCCAGGCGGAACAGCACGTCATGGTCATGCGCTTCCAGACCACCGGCCGAAACCATGTAGAAACGGCCAGGCGCCCACTCGTAAACGGTGAATTCCGCCTTCACGCCGCCGGTTGGCGTCAGCAGATGGGTGAGCGCGATGCGGCCACGCTTCTTTGGAATGGCATTGGCGAGAATGCTGTCGAGCCATGCCCGCGCACCGGGGCCGGAGACCTCCATCTTGGCGAAGGCGGACATATCGAGCACGCCGACATTCTGATGAACGTTCTTCACCTCGTTGCCGACATGTTCGAAATAGTTCGAGCGGCGGAACGACCACTTTTCAACAATGCGGCCATCATCCAGAGCCGGCGCATGGTTGTGACTGGTGATGACATCGGCGCCGACGCCGAGATCTTCCTCACGCAGCGCGTAACCTTCCGGCGCATACCAGTTGGCGCGCTCCCAGCCGTAGACGGAGCCGAACACGCCCCCGAGTTTCTTCAGGCGGTCGTAAACCGGCGTCGTCTTCAGCGGACGGGCGGCGGAGCGTTCTTCATCCGGGTAATGCATGGTGAAGACGTTGGCATAGGCTTCCTCGTTCTTGGCGATGAGGTACCCTTCCGTTGCGTAAGGGCCGAAGCGGCGAGGATCGACACCCATGAGGTCGAGCGTCGGCTCGCCATCGACGATCCATTCGGCCAGCTGCCAGCCGGCGCCACCGGCAGCGGTGATGCCGAAGGAGTGACCTTCGTTGAGCCAGAAATTCTTCAGGCCCGGTGCAGGACCGACGATCGGGTTGCCGTCAGGCGTATAGGCGATCGCGCCATTATAGACCTTCTTGATGCCGACTTCGCCGAAGGCCGGAACACGCACCATGGCGGTTTCGATATGCGGCATCAGGCGGTCCAGTTCTTCCTGGAACAGTTCATACTCACTGTCGTCGGAAGGACCGTCGACATAACAGACCGGCGCGCCGACTTCGTAAGGACCGAGGATCAGGCCGCCTGCCTCTTCGCGCATGTACCAGGCCGAGTCGGATTCGCGCAGAACGCCCATTTCCGGCAGGCCCTGGCGGCGGCGTTCCTGAATGGCCGGATGCGGTTCCGTGACGATATACTGGTGCTCGACCGGGATGACCGGAATATTGATGCCGACCATCTCGCCGGTCTTGCGCGCGAACGAGCCGGTGCAGGAGATGATGTGTTCGGCGATGATCTCGCCCTTGTCCGTCGTCACCTTCCAGTGACCGTCTTCAAGCTGCTCGATGGCGGTGACTGTCGTGTTGCGATAGATGGTGGCGCCGCGATCGCGCGCGCCCTTGGCAAGCGCCTGCGTCAGATCGGCGGGCTGGATGTAACCATCGTCCGGATGCTGGATGGCGCCAAGCAGGCCGTCCGTTTCGCAGAGCGGCCAGATTTCCTTCACCTGCTCCGGCGTCAGCATGTTGACGCGAACGCCGATGGTCTCGGCAATGCCGGCATAATACATATATTCGTCCCAGCGATCCTTGGTGCGGGCGAGACGAATGTTGGAGACCTTGGAGAAACCGACATTCATGCCGGTCTCTTCCTGAAGCTCCTCATAGAACTTCACGGAATATTTGTGGATCTGGCCAACCGAGTAGCTCATGTTGAACAGCGGCAGAAGCCCGGCCGCGTGCCAGGTGGAACCGGAGGTCAGCTCCTTGCGCTCGATGAGCACGCTGTCGCTCCAGCCCTTCTTGGCAAGATGATATAGCGTCGAGACGCCGACAACGCCGCCACCGATCACCACCGCCCGTGCATGTGTCTTCATTTACAGAACCCCTGAAAAGCGCTGGCCTTGCCTTATTCCGCCAGCTTTGGATGGGAGGAATATGAAGCGCTTGCGGGTTGTTCAGCCGCCTGATTGCGACATGGCCATAGGGTGCTGCGACAGGGAAGAAATTGCGACCACAGACGGCGCGCGCCGCCGCGATCATGAACCGCGGCGGGACACCTTGTCGGCTGTTGCTTTTTCGGAAGTGACCGCGTCATCCGTCTTGGCGTCTTTCTTGGCCTCGGTCGCTCCTGCGACAGGTGAGGCCGCCGCCCCCGTATGAGCAACCACCGCCTTGTCACCCTCTTCCGAAAGCAGTGCAGCCAGCATCTGTGGATTGGCGTCGCCCTCCACGTGGATATTGAGGTTGCGCTGCGGGAACGGAATGGCGATGCCTTCGTCGCGGAAGCGTTGGAGGATGGCGATGCGCAACGCGTTTTTCACGGCCAGCCCGTTCGAAAGGTCGGCCAGATGGAAGCGCAGTTCGAAATCGAGGGAGAAATCGCCAAAGCGCAGGAATTCCACATGCGGCTCGGGATTGCGCAGCACTGGCGGCTGCGCCCGCACCAGTTCCAGCAGAATATCCATCACCTTCTGCGGATCGGAATCGTAAGCGACGGAAACCGGTATTTCCGCACGCATGATGCGGTTGCGGTGTGTCCAGTTGCCGACGGAGGAATTGATGAACTCGGAGTTCGGCACGATGATCGATTGCCCACGGAAGGTTTCGATTTCGGTGGCGCGCACCGAAAGGCGTTTGACAGTGCCCTCCGTCGTGCCGGTGACCACCCAGTCCCCCACCTTGAAGGGGCGCTCGACGAGCAGGATAAGGCCCGACACGAAGTTCGACACGATGTTCTGCAGGCCAAAACCGATACCGACCGAAAGAGCGGACGCGACGAGCGCAAGGCTTGAGAGGTTGAGGCCGGCCGAAGACACGCCGAAGATGGCCGCAACAGCGATGCCGAGATAACCAATGCCTGTTTTGACCGAGTTGCGCACCCCGGCATCCACCTGCCCGCGCGCCATGACGTTGCTGTCCAGCCACTTCTGGAACCAGCGGGTGATGATGTAACCAATGGCAAACACCAGAATGCCGCCGAAAATGCCGATGAGCGAGATCGATGCATTGCCGACGGTAATACCGGTCAACAGGCGGTAGGCCCAGCTTTCGATATCGCCCGGCTGGAAACCCCAGGAAAACAGGATCAGCGGTACGCCGAAGGCGAGAGCGACGACATAGATGCCGAGGCCGGCAACAAGGCCGGCCTGATCCAGCGGAACGACACCCAGCCCATAACGCCGGGCGAGATAGCGGCCAGCGAGCGACTCCGCAAACGCGCCCTGCCGTGAAATCGCCTTGCCGGATAGAATGCCGATATACATCGTCGCCAGCACGGCACCCGTCGCGACGATCTGCGTGGCAAGGAAGCGCGCAAGGCCGACATAACCCGTCAGGCAGGCGCCGATCAGGATAAGGCCGCCGACACGCAGGAGAATGACCAGCCAGCGCGGCAGACGCTGATGGCCGGTGTCTGAATCCTGCCCCTCACCGATCACCGGACGCAGGAACGAGACGGTAAGCAGGATGAGACCGATGATGATCGAGGCAACGAAACTTTTGGCGACGGTGACGATCAACGGCGAATAAAGCGTCTCGCTGATCGTGCCGAAGAGATAATCGAGACCGTTGACGAGCGCCATCAGCAGCACCGCCGAAGACAGCGTGTGCGCGCCCTTGTTGGAAACCTTCAGCAATCGCCATTCCGGCTGCGTCGGCGCGAAGATCGCGTAGCTCAGGCGCGAGACGAAATAGACGAAACCGGTAACCGCCATCGCCCCGAACAGGATCGGCGCGATGTCCGACCGCAGCACATTGAAATTATCAAGGAAGAAGGCGGAGGTGACGAGGAACAGAAACAGCGACAGCGACTGCACCATGGTGGACCAGAAAGCAACCGACAGGCGCCTCAAATAGGACGGCTCCCCCGTGAACGCCCGCCGCTCCATACGGCTGCCGAACAGGCGGTAGCCGCCCACCAGGAACAGAAGCGCGGCCATGATCGACAGCGTGACGGCCCCGAACATCGGCAACCGCTTGTAATTCCAGACATAGGTCGCCCAGCTGCTGAAGGCATTGTTGAGGTTGGAGAGCTCCGTCAGGAAGGCGGACGACGCATCGCCGAGCGTCTGCGCGGACACTTCGGTACGCTTGAAAAGCGTTGCGGCAAAAAGAGCCCGCCGGACGGCGGTAATATTGTTGGAAATCTGTGCGGCATTGTTGGCGGTGGCCTCAACCTCACCGGCCACGGCGTTCACCTCCCCCCGCTCCGCCGTCAGCCGGTTGCGCTCTTCCGTCACCATGCTTGATTCCGGCGGCTGTCCTTCGCCCGGGGCGGCACCCAGCGCGTCCAACCGCGTCTTGATCTGATCCAGACGGGCGCGAAGCTTGGCGTTGGTGGCGGCAGCATCGGTGGCAATACCGTCTGCCCGGCCCTTGAGGTCGACAAGCTGCGCATCATCGCGCCCACCGGCCTCCACCTGCCCCGAAATGAAGGAGAGATCCGACTTCCATTTTTCGAGATCGGTTTTTGCCTGCTCGATGGTCGATGGCTGAATGGCACCGGATGCTGCGGGCGTTGCCTCCTGCGCAGAGACAGGCGCAACGCCGAGGGCGCTGAACAGCGCAAACAATGCAACCAAAACGGCCGCCAAAGCGCCGGCCCGCCGACCACGTGCCGACGGCTCGCGGAGCACCCGCCTGTCGCCCATCCATCCGCCAAACATCAACCGCACATCCATGCCTTTCGTCTTACCATGCCGCTTCAGGCTATTTAGCGCCTGCAGCGCGGAAAACCAGCCGCATCGGATGAGGTTTTCCGCCGTTTGCCTTGCTTTCCACCACGGGAATCATCACTTTTCAATATGCAGCAACATGGGAGGAAATCATGGAATCTGCTGGCATCGGCTGGATTGCAGCCATTATCATCGGTGGTGTCGCGGGGTGGCTCGCCGAACAAGTCATGAAAAGCAATATGGGTGTTTTCATGAACATCCTTCTTGGAATCGTCGGCGCCGTCATCGCCAACGCCATCCTTGCGGTGTTTGGAATCGTTTTGATTGGCTGGCTCGGTTATCTCATCGCCGGCTTCATCGGCGCCTGTATCCTCATCGCCATTGGCAGGGCCTTCAGACGCGGCTGAATAAGTGTAGATCCGTAAAACCCCGGATTCCCAGGCTTTTCCAGCGCGGCTGAAATTTTTTCGTCACAAAAATCGGATAAATTTCAATTACGCGCTGGACAAGCCCAAACTTCCCCTTTATACGCCCCCTCACACCGCCACACGGTGCCGGTCGGGTGATTAGCTCAGTTGGTAGAGCAGCTGACTCTTAATCAGCGGGTCGTAGGTTCGAGCCCTACATCACCCACCATTTCCTCCTTAGATATCAAGATGCTGTGATGACATGTTAAGGCGTCGCCTCATCGCGACTTCTCGACACCGCACGTGAATTCCGGTTTGGCCTACGGCACGCATTTGCGTGAGCGGATGTGCAAAGGCAGCTAAAGATTGTTTGTCGATGCCCGCCTGGGCGAACCCAGAAAGCGCGGCTCAATCGGCCGGCCGGCGATGCGACTGCCAAACTCCTCGGTAAAGGGCACCGGCTCCGCTCGTCTCACCGCCTCGATGGCGGAGTCGATGAAAGCTTTCCGTCTTGGACTGTCCTCCTGCGGGCTGACACCAACGACGACGACCTTGTTTCGCACCTGCCCATCCCTGTGCAAAATAAACCGCAATGTGACCACCAGCCCTTCCGCATCCTCCGGCGGTTGCCAGCAGGCGAAAATCGCATCGAACATCTCGTTGATGTTGGAGGCAGGTGTTGGGTCTTTGCAGCCCCGCGACTGCGCAACAGCCTGCATCGGAGTGCCGGCAAGCAATGCAGCGACAAAAAGCAGCATAATAAAGCAAGAAAATCTGATGAAGGGGGAAAATATTTTATCCAAATCGAAACCCTGAAAATACAAATAAGCAATATTAAGAAGTATTATTCATCGTAAATAATTCTTCGAGCATCAGCAACATAATTGCACCTGAGAATTCCATCTCTATTTAAGATCATGATATAAAGCCTGGCTTTATCTGATCCGATCCAAGCGATAGCCCCTTCCCTATCGCTTCAGCCAATTTGCGAAAAAGCGCCGTCCTCGGTCGGAGCGGCAATAAGTTTCATCAATTAGATCGCGACGACGCGCGCTTCCCCAAAGCTGTCTCATTCATCCCTATGATCGGGGTCATGAGACTGCTCATCAACATCTTGCTCTTCATCCTCGGCGCGGTCGGAAGCGGCATATTTGCGTCCCTGATATCGGCCGCCCTTGCCGATTCCGGTCTTCTCGGCTCCTGCTTCGAGGGAAATTGCGGTTATGCCGCGCTTTTCATGGTTCTGCCCGTCACATGGTTCGTGCTTTTCGCGCTGTACGTGATGGCGCTCCTGATCTGGCGGCGCAAGCCGTTCCGTAACCGCAGGCTCTGAAAACGAGTATTGCCACCCAATTGCCACCGGGCGCTCGTTGACAGCAATAAAGACTTGCCGCTAACGTCCGCCTGCTGGGGGATTCGCTGCCAGTGATATGCGGGAAGCCCTTCAAGGCGTCCTGATGTCACCGGGCTCTGAATGTGCATGTTCCGATTTGCGTCTTGCTTCTATGGCAAGGCGCTTGGTGGCGTGCCGGAAAACAGGGAGACCAAAAGATGCGGGCCGCTATCAATTCCCCGTCGCTGTCGATCGACACCATGGACTATCAGGCGGAATGCCAGTTCGCGCTGGAGCCTTCCATTCGGGGGCTCATTGAAAAAGCCGAAGACGCCGGCTGGAACCGCCAGCAGGCTGCCCTCGCCATCGTTGCACTCGCCAGCGAGCATTTGACCGATCTCATGGCCACCGCCGCCGCTCCTGTGGCCGATCAACGCCCCCTCTCCTAAACTCCCCGAAAAGCCTCTCAGGACGTCTCTCCGTCCCCAAGACATCTTCCTTGAAGTTGAAGCTGCAGCACCGGAGTGTCCCCGTCGACACTGCCGGGCCGTCGCGCGGGCAGAGCTGCACCGCACTTATGCATACCTCTACAAGGCGAGGCACGGCTGGGCGCCATAGCAACGGGGCGCCGGCCAATTCACCGGCGCTGCCATAGTGTTGACATAAGCACCCAATAATGAGAACATAAAGTGAACATTATGGAGGTCAGCGATGAACACATCAGACGCAGCCATAGAAAATGCCCTTTCCGTCGTTGCCCGCTCGCGTGACCTGCGGGAGCGCGCGCTCGAACGGCGGCGCGAGTTACAGCGGCGAACGGAAGTCATCATTACCCGGCCGCTTTATGTTCTGAAAAAGAATGACGGGCCGAAACAATTGTCATTGAAGCTGGACAGCTGAGGCGACGGGCGACAGGACGCCTATATCGGCGAAAGACGTCCTCAGGGCGCTGAAACGAAAAGCCCGTGCGGATGTTCATCACGCACGGGATTTCACGTTCTAACGAATGTCATGTTGGTTTACTGCATGCGCTGCATCGCAGCCTCTGGCTCGCCGGTCGCGGCAACCGCTCCCGGCAGGCGGTCGGTTTTTTTCAGGATAACGACCGGCTTTTCTGCCGGGTCGGTCGGCGGAACGATGCTTGCGGTTTTGAATTCACGGTCGACGGCAGGAACGGAAGCATTGATCTTTTCATGACCTGCGCATTCCGCGAGCGCTGCACTGGCTGAAAAACCAAAGACAGCGGCGATTATGAGAACTGATTTCATGTCATTCTCCCTTCGCTTTTATGGCGTCTCCAGTCTATGTGGAGACGAGCCGGATTGAAAATCACACTTTAGAGACATCTAAACTATCATTGATGGTCGGCAGTCGTGCTCATCACTGGCCTTCGACGGCCATTAGGCAAGGTCAACGTCTTTATTTCTTCCGCAAATCCAGCGGGTTTTGGCAAAGCGGCCGGCGAAATATCATGGCCACGTAACTTCCCTTGAGGGATATGAGATTTGGCGTATAGGTTGAAACCGTCGCCACATTGGCGGCCTTTATGGTTCTTCCTTCAGAGGTATTGTGCTGCATTGCGCGCCTCCTTCCGTTAGCGATAACGAAAATGAGCTGCTCTTGTTCCGATCACGCTTTCGTTGGCACAAGGCGGAAATGCGCTTATGTCTTCTGCTCATCGGTTGGAAAGAAACAGGCGGAACGCCCCGGCCCCCGTCGCCCTTGCTTGAAATATCGGCCCCAAGGCTCTATATCAGCGAGCGCGAGGACGACCTCGGCCATATCGGCAACAGCATGCGGGACGGCCCGGTCAAAAACCGGAGAATGCAATGCGCTCCCTGCAAGATCGTATCCGCCACGCCCTCAGCTTCGAAATCATCGGCCTTCTGCTTGTCATCCCGCTTGGCGCACTGCTTTTTGGCATACTCATGGAAGACATCGGCGTCGTCGGGCTTGTCAGCGCCACGCTCGCGACGGTCTGGAACTACGTTTATAATCTCGCCTTCGACCATGCCATGCAGCGCCTGAAGGGCACGACACTGAAAACGCCCACCCTTCGGGTCGCCCATGCGGTGTTGTTCGAGCTAGGCCTGCTGATCGTGCTGATGCCGTTCATCGCCTGGTATCTGAACATCAGCCTCGTCCACGCGCTCGTGATGGATATTTCGTTCGCGCTTTTTTACGTGGTCTATGCGTTCGTCTTCAACTGGAGCTACGACCGCGTCTTCCCCCTGCCGGAATGGAAGTCACAGCAGGACGCCGCCTGAGCGGCGTCTATCCCCGAAATTGGCCTTTAAGCGCCGCTTTTGACGCAGCGCGACGCTTAGAGCGACTTCAGCGTCCAGGCCACGATCTCGCGCGTGGCGGCGGCGAAGGCCTGGTCGAGTGCTTTCACGAAATTGGCGTTGCCGGAGCCGCTGACGCGGGCGCTGGAACGGAACACCTCCTGCGCCCTCACCGTGCCGTTGCGATCATTCAGAAGCTTCACCGAAATTTCGATATTCGCCACGTTGCGAGCGGTATCGATCTCGAAGGCGCGGATATCGCTCACGACCTGGTAGTCGATGGCGAGGCCCTGCCCCGGGCGGCCGACGCCGCCGAGTTTGCCGGTATCCTCGAAGGCTTCCACGAGCTTGGATTGCACCATGCGCGGCAGACGGTCGCTCCATTGGGAGTTGCCGAGATATTGCACCTCGGAGCCGGAGAGACGCACCACGATGTTCTCGCTATCGAGCGCCTTCAGCGCCGTCGGATCGGCAATCAGCAGCTGACGGCTTTTCAGCGACGGCCCCTGCGTCACCGCAGCCGGCGAGACGGAGAGATCGAATGTATCGTTTTTCGGCGCGCCAGCACAACCCGCCATCATCGCGGCGAGCAGCGGTGCAAGAACGAAGGCGCGACGCATCTGGCCGTTCATCGATAGTCTCATTGGCCCATACCCCTCTTAGCGCCTTGTTCTGCCGTCATATTGTTTCACGGTTTCGCCGCCGAAAATCAACCGTTGCGGATCGCGGTCAATGTTGGTGATGGCGTTGTTGAGATTATCGACCGTCTGGCGCGTGCTGCCGATCAGCGCCTGGAAATCTTTCAGGCCCGAGCTGGAGAAGCGCGTCAGATTATCGGCAATCGGGCCGATGCGGGCATTGAGATTGTCGGCCACCGCCTTGAAGGAGGTGAGCGTCTCGCGCGCCTTGGCAAACAGCGAGTTGGCATCATCAGTGCCGAGCATGCCGTCCACCTTGGCAAGAATGCCATCGACGCGGCTGGAGGCAAGGTTCAGCTTGCGGCCCATCTCGGTGAAGTCGGATACCGCCTGGTCGATATCGGCGCGACGGGCGCCAACATCGTCGGCAATCCGCTTGAAGTTTGCGACGGCGTCACGCGCATCGGCCGTTGCCGACGACACGTCATCGACCACGTTGCCCACCTTGGCGGGATCGACGGAGGCAAGAAGCTCATCCGCGCGTTTGACCACCGTCTGTACTTCCGTGCTCGCCGCCTCGAAGTTTTTCGCTGTGCTCTGCACCGTGTCCATGATGCCCTGGATGTCGCTGGAAGCGGACGCGACATCCTTCGTGACCTTGTCGACGTTGGACAGGATGGAATCGATCTTGCCGGCATCCACCGCCTTCACAAGGTCCTCGACCGCGCTGAGCGTGCCGTCGAGGCGCACCGAGACCGACTGGACCGTCGTGGAAAGCGAACTCAGGCTCGCGATGAAATTCTTGATGCCATCGGAATTGGCCGCCAGCGCATCGGAGAATTTCTCGGCATTGCGCACCGTCTGCGTCAGCGGGCCGCGCGCGTCCTGCACGAAACCCTGTAATTCGCCGATCGCGCCATCGGCGCGCTTCAGTATCTTGTCGGCAGTGGCAAGCAGGTTGGTGACGCTCGAAAGATCGGCGGTCAGTTCGGCCGGAACACCGCTTTCGACGGCTTTCTGCAGAATGCGCTCGCCATCCTTGTTGCCGCCGGAAAGCTCGATATAGGCGGCACCCGTCAGGCCCTGAATTTCTAGCACCGCGCGAGTGGACGGGAAAACCGGCGCGTCTGCCTGCACTTCGGTGAAGGCGATGGAATAGGCCGGATCGTCGCGGTCGATAGCAAGCCCGCGCACCGTACCAACGGGAATGCCGTTGAACCGCACCGGCGAACCGACGGACAGGCCGTTAGCCGAGCCCGGAATACGCACGACAAGCTGCGCCGTTGGGCCGCCACGGCCGAATTCCGCCATCCAGTAAACGAAGCCGAATGCGGCGGCGATCACGATCAGCGTGAAAATTCCGACTATGGTGTAGTTCGCCTTGGTTTCCATGCTTCCCGTTACTCCACCGGATTTTCGTGTTTGCCGTCCGGAAGAACGACAGAGCGTGCCCGTTTGCCGCGGAAATAGGACTGCACCCACGGGTCGTCGCAGGCGAACATGTCCTGCAATGTCCCTTCCACCAGCACTTTCTTCTGCCCCAGCACCGCAATGCGGTCGCAGACGGAGAACAGGCTGTCGAGGTCGTGCGTCACCATATAAACGGTCAGGCCAAGCGAATCGCGCAAGCGCGCTATCAGCATATCAAATTCCGCCGCCCCAATGGGATCGAGACCGGATGTCGGCTCATCGAGGAAGACGAGATCGGGATCGAGCGACAAGGCCCGGGCGAGCGCCGCACGCTTGATCATGCCGCCTGAGAGTTCCGACGGGTATTTGTCACCCGCATCGGGCTTCAGGCCGACCATCTCGATCTTGAGATAGGCCAGCTCGTCCATCAGCTTCTTCGGCAGGTCGAGATATTCCCGCATCGGCAGCTGGATGTTTTCCTTCACCGTCAGGCCGGAAAACAGCGCGCCCTGCTGGAACAGCACGCCGAGCCGCTGGTCAAGCATCATGCGGTCGTCTTCGCTGGCCTTGTCGTAATCGGTGCCGAGAATGCGGATCGCACCCGCCTGCCGCGGCAGAAGCCTTAGGATCGCGCGCATCAACACGGATTTGCCGGCACCGGATGGACCGATGAAGCCAAGGATTTCACCGCGATAGACGTCGAGATCGAGATTTTCGAGCACGTTGCGGCCATTGAAGCCGACAGTCACGCCCTCGACGGAAAGCACTGCCTCGCGGCCGTCCTTTGCGGTTTTTGTCTCTTGCGGCTTCTGGTCCAGGGTTTCCAACGCGCCCTCCTTAAAAATCGATGGCTGCGTAGAAGATGGCAAAGAGGCCATCCACCAGAATGACGACGAAGATGGACTTTACCACCGACGAGGTGACGTGTTTGCCGAGCGATTCCGCCGAACCGCCCACCTTCATGCCTTCCACCGCCGCGACGATGCCGATGATCAGCGCCATGAACGGCGCCTTGATCATGCCGGCGGCAATGGTCGATTCCTCCACCGCCCCATGCAGGCGCGACAGGAACACTTCAAATGTGATGCCGGAATAAAGCAGCGTGACAATGGCTGCCCCGAAAAGCGCTGCAAAATTGGCAAGAATGGTCAAAAGCGGCAGCGCAATCGTCAGCGCCACCAGCCGCGGGAAGACGAGCACGCCAACCGGATTGAGACCGATCACCTTCAGCGCGTCGATTTCCTCGCGCATCTTCATCGAGCCGATTTCAGCCGTGATCGCGCTGCCGGAGCGACCGGCGATCATGATCGCGGTCAGGAGAACGCCGATTTCACGCAATTGCAGAATGCCAACGAGATCGACGACGAAGACTTCGGCACCGAAATACCGGAGCTGGAACGCGCCCTGCTGGGCGATGATCGCGCCGATCAGGAAGGACATCAGCATGATGATCGGCACGGCGCGCACGCCCATATGGTCGATCTGGTTGACGATCGCCGCTGGCGAAACGCCGCGTCCGCGCCCGAGCTTCATCTGCGCGCCGCGCACGGCCGAGCCGAGAATATACATCCCCGCGAGGAAATCCGCGCCGTTCTGAACGACGGCCTGGCCGATCGGCGCAAAGATGCGCTCGGCGAGTCCCACCTTCTTGGGGGCCTCACCCTCCATCTCCACCTTTTCAGGCAATTGGGAAATGACCTCTTCAATCTGGTCGTTTCCCGTTACGGTGACGGTGGCCCCCTTCGCCTCAAGATCGCGGCGCAGGCGCTGGATGATCCAGGCGCCGGTGGTGTCGATCGCCTCTACGGACGAGAGATCGATTTCGGCTGCGCTGGAGGACGCGTCCTTCTCGATCTTGTCGAGAATGGGGAAAATGCCGGAGAGATTGCTGTTGCGCCAGGAACCGCTCAGCACAAAACGCGACGCGCCGCCGGAGACGGTATCGTCTGCGGAAATTGCGGCCGGGTTCGCCTGTTGCCGTGTGTCCTGTTCTTGCATAATGCTCCGAGCGAGTGCAGCCGTCACGAGATTCTTAATGGTTTCATAACGGTTTGGCCTTCGGCAAGCCACAGTGACGGCCGACAATTCGCGATAAATTTGGCGTCATGTGTCTTTTGACGCCTATTAGGAAGTGAAAAAACATGCCCCGTTACCTTCAAGCCACAACTGAACGTTTCGCCGTTGCTGGCAGCTTCACCATTTCACGCGGCACCCGCACGCATGCGGATGTCGTAACGTGCACCATCCGGGATGGTTCCTTTACCGGTAAAGGTGAATGTGTGCCCTACCCGCGTTATGGCGAAAGCATTGAGGGCGTCATCGCCGACATCGAGGTTATGGCCGAGCAGATCGCTGGCGGCCTGACACGGCAGGACTTGCAGCAGGCGATGAAACCGGGCGCGGCCCGCAATGCCGTCGATTGCGCATTGTGGGATCTCGAAGCGAAAATGAGCGGCAAGAGCGCCGCCGAGCAGGTTGTCGGACAGGCGGTAAAGCCGCTCGTCACTGCCTACACGATCTCGCTTTCCGATCCCGACACCATGGCCGCGAAGACGGCAGAGAATGCCACCCGCCCGCTGCTGAAGATCAAGACCGGCACAGCCGACGACGAGGCCCGCCTGCGCGCCGTCCGCGCAGCCGCACCCGAGGCGCGTATCATCATCGATGCGAATGAGGGCTGGAACGACGGCAATATCGAATATTATCTGAGGCTTGCAGCGGAACTGAAGATATCGCTGATCGAACAGCCGCTTCCCGCCGGCAAGGACGCGATTCTCGCCCGCATCGACCATCCGGTTTTGATCTGCGCCGACGAAAGCGTGCATTCGACAAAGGACCTCGCCGGCCTGCGCGACCGTTACGATGCCATCAACATCAAGCTCGACAAGACCGGCGGCCTGACGGAAGCGCTTGTCATGAAGGCGGAGGCCGAAAGGCTCGGTTTCACCATCATGGTCGGCTGCATGCTCGGCACCTCGCTCGGCATGGCGCCCGCTGTGCTGGCCGCTCAAGGCGCAGCCTTTGCCGATCTCGACGGGCCGCTGCTGCTGGCTGAGGACCGTGAAGCGGGGCTGGTTTATGAAGGGTCGCTGGTCTATCCGGCACGGCCGGAATTGTGGGGGTAAGCCCCTGAAATTAAATCCTGATGAGCCGCAACGTCTCCCCTTGTTTCTTCTCCCCGCCGGGGAGAAGATGGCCCGAAGGGTCAGATGAGGGGGCAACGGTAGAGGTTTACGGCGAGCTCGCCCCCTCATCCCGCTGCCGCGGACTTCTCCCCGGCGGGGAGAAGAAACAGGTGGCAACCGCTCGCTTCACACGAGCCTGCACTGATCTCACGGAAAACACCGAAGGCCAAGTATTCCTTTAGCCTACAGGCCAAATCTCAAGCCGCGTGCTGGCCGATCAGCCCCGGAATGTTCACCGGCTCCATCTCATCCGATGTCTGCTCGGCAATGACTTCGCTCGTCTGCATCCAGGTGATCAGCTCGAACGTGCCGTCGGCATTTTCGGCAATCGCCGTGCAGCTTTCCACCCAGTCGCCGGTGTTGATGTAGCGGATGCCATCCATGTCTTCCATGACGGCGTGGTGAATGTGGCCGCAGATCACGCCATCGACGTTGTTGCGCCGCGCCTCATCCGCCACCACGCGCTGGAACTCGCCGATAAAGTTGACGGCGTGTTTGACCTGCAGCTTGGCCCAGGCCGAGAACGACCAGTAAGGCAAGCCGATGCGGCGACGCACGGCGGCAAGGGCGATGTTGATGGCGATCGCCGCATCGTAGGCCCAGTCACCGAGATAAGCGAGCAGGCGGGCATTGCGCACCACCACGTCGAACTCGTCGCCATGGATGACCAGATATTTCTTGCCGTCGGCCGCCTCGTGGATCATGCGCTCGGCAACTTCTATGCCGCCGAAATGCATGCCGGGAAACTCCCGCAGGAATTCATCATGGTTTCCGGGAATATAAACGATGCGGGTTCCCTTGCGGGCCTTGCGCAGAAGCTTCTGCACCACGTCGTTGCAGCCCTGTGGCCAGTACCAGCTGCGGCGCAGGCGCCAGCCGTCGACGATGTCGCCGACCATGATGATCGTTTCGGCCTCGTGGTATTTCAGGAAGTCGAGCAGATAATCCGTCTTGGCTGCCTTTGAACCAAGATGAACATCTGAAATGAAAAGCGTTCTGAACTGTCTGGTTTCAATTTGACCGGCCACGGATATCATCCCCCTGTTCGGTTGCGTCCCTGCGGCTTTCTTCCCTCTCAGAACCAGACTCGTGTTTCAGCAACATGACAGCGGCCGTTTTTTGCAGGGAATATGACGAAAGCTTTCACGAAAACGCGAATAAGCCATGGCGGCATTTGCATAAGGTGCGGTCAAATAACGGCTGTACCACGGGTAAGTTTGTTGTATTCAGGGGGCCGAAATAAAACCAGATACGACGGTGGAAGACATGACCTCTCACGATAAGAACAACACGCCCGCCAACACGGCAAAGGCCGACATCGAGGAACAGGCGCTCTTTTTCCACCGCTACCCGCGCCCGGGCAAGCTGGAGATCCAGGCCACCAAGCCGCTCGGCAACCAGCGCGATCTGGCGCTCGCCTATTCGCCGGGTGTCGCCGCCCCCTGCCTTGCCATCCACGAGAACGCCGAAATGGCAGCGGAATACACGGCCCGCGCCAATCTCGTCGCGGTCATCTCGAACGGCACGGCAGTTCTTGGCCTTGGCAATATCGGCCCGCTTGCCTCGAAGCCCGTTATGGAAGGCAAGGCCGTCCTCTTCAAGAAATTCGCCGGCATCGATGTGTTCGATATCGAAATCGATGCGCCCGGCATCAACGACATGGTCTCCACCATCGCGGCGCTGGAACCCACCTTCGGCGGCATCAACCTTGAGGACATTAAGGCGCCGGAATGTTTCGAGGTGGAGCGCCAGCTGCGCGAGAAGATGAACATCCCGGTCTTCCACGATGACCAGCATGGCACCGCGATCATCGTCGCCGCCGCTGTCACCAACGCTCTGGAACTCGCCGGCAAGTCTCTGTCCAGCGTCAAGATCGTGGCGTCAGGCGCCGGTGCGGCGGCCCTTGCCTGCCTCAACCTCCTTGTTGCGATGGGCGCCAAAAAAGAAAACATCTGGGTGCACGACATCGAGGGCCTTGTCTATGACGGCCGCAACACGTTGATGGACGAGTGGAAGGAAGTTTACGCCCAGAAGACCGACAAGCGCGTGCTGGCTGAAACCATTGATGGCGCCGATGTCTTCCTCGGCCTGTCGGCGGCAGGCGTCCTGAAGCCGGAACTGCTGGAGCGCATGGCGGAGAACCCGCTCATCCTCGCGCTTGCCAATCCGAAGCCTGAAATCATGCCGGAAGAGGCGCGTGCCGCCCGCCCGGATGCGATGATCTGCACCGGCCGCTCGGACTTCCCGAACCAGGTCAACAACGTCCTCTGCTTCCCCTATATATTCCGCGGCGCGCTCGATTGCGGCGCAACAACGATCAACGAAGAAATGAAGATGGCCGCCGTGCAGGCCATCGCCGAATTGGCGCGTGAGGAAGTCTCCGAAGTGGCCGCCAAGGCTTACAGCGGCGAAACGCCGATCTTCGGCCCGACCTACCTCATCCCCTCGCCCTTCGATCCGCGCCTTATCCTGCGCATTGCGCCGGCCGTTGCCCGTGCTGCCGCCGCAAGCGGCGTCGCCGCCCGGCCGATCACCGACTTCGAAGCCTATCTCGACCAGCTGAACCGCTTCGTCTGGCGCTCGGGCTTCATCATGAAGCCGGTCTTCAACGCCGCCAAAGCTGCCGAAAAGAAGCGTATCATCTTTGCCGAAGGCGAAGACGAGCGGGTATTGCGCGCCGCCCAGGTGCTGCTGGAAGAGGGCACCGGCATTCCGATCCTCATCGGCCGTCCGCAGATCATCGAAACGCGCCTGAAGCGCTTCGGCCTGCGCATCCGCCCGCATACGGATTTCGCGGTGGTCAACCCGGAAGACGATCCGCGCTACCGCGAATACGTGGATGACTATTTCGCCCTCGTTGGCCGCGCCGGCATCAATCCGGAAGCGGCGCGTACCATCGTGCGTACCAACACGACCGTCATCGGCGCGCTTTCGGTCAAGCGCGGCGAAGCGGATGCGCTGATCTGCGGTCTCGAAGGCCGTTACGACCGCCATCTGCGAGACGTGAACCAGATCATCGGCAAGCAGGACGGCGTGCGCTCCTTCGCGGGCCTCAGCCTGCTCATCACCCAGCAGGGCGCGCTGTTCCTCACCGATACCTTCGTCAACAACGACCCGACATCAGAAGAAGTGGCCGAGATGGCGATCCTTGCGGCGAAGGAAATCCGCCGCTTCGGCATCACGCCAAAGATCGCGCTCGCCAGCCATTCCAACTTCGGCTCGCGCGATTCCGAAAGCGCCCGCAAGATGCGCCGCGCCCTGAAGATCGTGCAGGAGGCAGCGCCCGAACTGGAAGTGGACGGCGAAATGCAGGGCGGCTCGGCCCTGTCGGAAGCACTGCGCAAGCGCGCCATGCCCAACAGCGTGCTGACCGGCGAGGCGAACCTTCTGGTCTTCCCGAACCTCGATGCCGCCAATATCACGCTGGGTGTCACCCGCACCTTGACGGAAGGCCTGCATGTCGGCCCGATCCTGCTCGGCACGGCCCTTCCCGCCCACATCCTGTCGCCCAGCGTCACCTCGCGCGGCGTCGTCAACATGGCGGCCTTTGCCGTGGTGCAGGCCTCTCACCCTTCGGTGTGATGAAGGCGCATTAACGCAGTTTTGAACATGCTGTTGCCGCAATGCGGCAACAGCTTATGTTATCTTCCTGAAACACGGATTTCCTGAAGCATAACACCCCTGCCACCGGCCGGGGACACCAAACGGATCGCACAATTGACCCGGCGCAGCCGCATCATCGGCCTCCTGCTTCCCCTTGTTTTCATCGCTCCTGCCGCCGCTATTGCGGATCAGGTGTGCGATACGCTGTATCAACAGTTGCGCGAACCGCCCCGTGTCATCGGCAACACGGCCGAGGTGCGGCGTTACGCCAATGCGCTTGCCCGCCAGAACATCGTCATCCGCAAGATCAGAAACGACATGCGCAGCTATGGCTGCTCGTCCGGTAGTGTCATTGTGTATGGCAATCCCAATGCCGGGCTTTGCGCCGAGATCGGCGACGCGCTGGTGGATGCCGAGGCCGAGCGCGACGCGATCATCCGCGATCGCGATGATGCCATGGCGGACGCTCGCAACGATGACAGCAACGTCAGGCGCGAGCGCATTCTCGCCGCCCTCGATGCCAATGGCTGCAGCCCCGCAGAGGACATGAACCGCCAAGCATCGCCTGCACCCGATGTGACCCGGTATCCCGATGCCTTCAGGCAGAATGGCGATGAGCCGGGACAGGCGGGCCTTTCGCCTCACCCCAACGCCGCCGCCGAGGGCGGGCTTCGAACGCTCTGCGTGCGCACCTGCGACGGATCGTTCTTCCCGATCGCCTCCAATGCCTCGCCACTTGATTTCCGCGCCCAGGCCGAGCAATGCCAGAAAATGTGCCCGGGAACCGAGACGGAACTCTATTTCCACTCCATGGCGGATCAGGAAACAGCAGACATGGTGTCCGCTGAAACCGGCAAAACCTACAAGGACCTGCCGACCGCCTTCGCCTATCGCAATGCCTCAACGAAAGCGCCCGGCTGCGCCTGCAACATGGCCGCCTATCACCAGGAGATGCAAAAGCAGGAACAGGCGTCCCGGCCGGAAGCCGAAAAGCCCTATTCCAGCATCACCACCATTCCATCGCCGCAAGGTGACAAGAACGGTGATAAATCCCCCGCAGCGGCTCAACAACAGCAGGCGGCCAAGCAACCGGAACAGCCAATCCCGGAACGGGATTACGATCCCAACGATAAAAAAGTCCGCATCATCGGACCCAAATTCCTGCCGGACCAGACCGGCAAGATAGACCTGAAAAACCCGGCGCTGAAAGGCATCCAGCCGCAGCAGTGAAATCTCTTGCGCGCGTGTAATGGGGCGAGCGCGCGACCCTTGTTTCTTCTCCCCGCCGGGGAGAAGGTCGCGGCAGCGGGATGAGGGGGCAAGCTCTCCGAAAATCTCTACCGTTACACCCTCATCCGACCCTTCGGGCCACCTTCTCTCCGGCGGGGAGAAGAAATGCACGGCAATGTCCCGACCTATTCGCAGGCCTCCGTGTCTACACCCCACCCCAACGGTTCCGAAACACAAGCTCTTCCAGCGGCACGCGCTGCCGCCAGCCCTTCACCGCCAGCTCCGGTTCGGTATAAAGCGTATCGACGCGACCGAGGCACAGCCAGGCGACGATCTCGATATGATCGGGGATACCTAGAATGGCCCTGATATCGCTGTCGTGGAAAATGCTGACCCAGCCGACGCCGACGCCTTCGGCGCGGGCGGCGAGCCAGAGGTTCTGGATGGCGCAGACGGTGGAATAGACATCCGTGCGTGGATTATGGGTGCGGCCCAGCACCACCTTGCCACCCCGTTTCGGATCGCAGGTAACGCAGATGCTGAGCGGGGCCTTGCGGATACCCTCAAGCTTCAGGCTGCGGTAGAGCGCCTGCTTCTCGCCCTCAAACATCGCCGCCGCCTCTTCATTGGCGCGGCTGAAGGCCACCCATGCCGCCTGGCGCACGGCGCCGTCGGTGACGAGGGTGAAGTTCCACGGCTGCATGAAACCGACGGAGGGAGCGGCATGCGCCGCTTTCAGGAGGCGCTCGACGAGATCGTCCGGCAGCGGGTCTGGCAGGAACTGGTCGCGCACATCACGCCGCGTCTCGATGGCGCGGTAGATCGCCTCGCGCTCCTCGCTGGAAAACGGGCGGGCGGGTGAAAGCGCATGATCGAAAGGATTGGCGTCGGGTGGCGTCGTGAAGGGCGGTTCGGTCGGCATCGTTTATCCCTAACAATGCGGGCGGGCCGGTGCCGAAACCATGGAAGGTTTGCAGCGACGACTCGCTTTCCATCAACCTGCCGCCGTCCGCGCGGTTCGGTCTATTTTGCCAGGCCGGTCTTCTGACTAGGCTTCATCCGCCCCTTTCGCCTTCCCGAATAACTTCAGTGGCATGAGAAAAAGGGCATCCGCCTCACAGCGTTGGGCACGTTCCGGTCTCTCACCGGATTCCCGATTCTCCCGCTGCAAAGGCGGGCACCTGACGGGTGAAGCTATGGGCAAAATAGCGTGCGAACGCAAGTGTCGCCAAGGCCGCGCGACAATATGACCGTGCTCCCCGCCTCCGTCATTCCGGCCCTGAGCCGGAGTGAAGGGAGGGGGTACACCGCCTCGTCAGAACCGCATCACGCCACCGGAAAGTACCTGACATAAGCGAACTCATCCCCATCCGGCGACCAGTTGGGCGAATTCATCGTGCCCTGCCCGCCGAAAAGCTCGAACAACGTTTCCACATTGCCGCCGTCCATATCCATCAGCCGCACGCGTACATCGAGATCGCGCGGATGGTCGAAAACGTCGCCATCATAGGAAATGAAGACAACCTTGTCTCCCTTCGGAGACGGGTGTGGAAACCAGTCGCCATAGGGGCTGTCGGTGATACGCTCCACAGCTGAGCCATCCACCCGCACCCGCCAGATCTGCATTTGGCCCGTGCGGCTGGAATTGAAATAGATCCACATACCGTCAGGCGAATAGTCCGGGCCGTCATTGCGGCCTTCACCATGGGTAAGGCGTGTTTCAACGCCGCTGTCTATGTCCATGGAATAGATATCGAAAACCTGATCGCGAATGCCGCAATAGGCGAAGCTTTTCCCGTCGGGGGACCAGCCATGCCAATAGGAGGGCAGGTTCTTCGTCATCAGCTGCGGCGCGCCGCCCGCCGAGGACAGAAGATAGATGGCGCTTTTGCCGAATTCCACCTTGTCTGAAATGGCGTAAAGCGAACCGTCGGGCGAAATACCGTGATCGTTGTTGCACTGGATTGCGAAACCCGTATCGACCTTTTGTGGCGACGCGTCACCGGAAAGGGACAGGCGATACAGCAGCCCTTCGCTGTTCAGCAGCAGATATTTCCCATCCGGCGACCAGTTCGGCGCTTCGAACAGCTCAGGCGTCTGCCACACCACCCGCATCTGCCGGGTCCGGATGTTGAAGATTTCGATGGAGCTGCGCATTCTGCCTCCCGGGCTTGTCAATGTTCCGACCGGAACGGCGCAGACATTCCATTTGCATCCGTCGCCGCCGTGGCTATGATCCTAGGGCGGCAGGCACCGTCCTGCAAATTCAAACCGGAAAAAACGCCTGTGCCCCGGCACCGTCCGCGGCCCTCCCCGTTTCTCCCAGATCCGAGGTTCCGCGATGAATACCATCGCCGATCACGGCATCCGCTTCGGCCGGATCGCCGCAATGCTTCCTGTCAAGAATATCGAAAAGGCCCATGATTTTTATGCCGGCGTGCTCGGTTTCGAAAAGACCTTCGAAAACGGCAATCCCGTCGGCTTCATCATCCTGAAACAGGGCAATGCCGAGCTGCACCTGACATTGCAGCCGGCCCACAGGGCAGCCCCTTTCAACGTCGCGCATATGATGGTCAGCGATGTCGATGCGCTGCACACGGTTTGCAAGAAACATGGGCTGCGCATTATCAAGGGCTTGCAGGACAAGGAGTATGGCCTCAGGGCCTTTGTGTTTGAAGACCCTGATGGCAACCGCATCGATGTGGGGCAGGCTATTTAAGGCGAGTGAACGGCGCGGGGTTTTCTCCGCGCCGCTTGCTTAAACGCGAAGGCTTGTTGTGGAACGAGCGCATGCCCCTCGCTTCTTCTCCCCGCCGGGAAGAAGTCCGCGGCAGCGGGATGGGGGGGCAAGCGTCGCGATATAAGGAGAGGCTGCCCCCTCATCCGACCCTTCGGGCCACCTTCTCCCCGGCGGGGAGAAGAAATAGGCCGCGCCGTCTCTCAATGCGCTGACCCAATTCATTCAGCAGGTACCGCGTTAAACGCGCCTTCCCAAAACGCCCTACCGATCCCGGAACCGGTTGGTAATCGGATACCGCCTGTCACGCCCAAAATTCTTCTTGGTGATCTTCACACCCGGCGCTGATTGGCGGCGCTTGTATTCGGCGAGATAAAGCAGATGCTCCACCCGGTGCACGGTCGCGATATCATGGCCGCGCGCCAGGATTTCCTCGACCGACATTTCCTTTTCGACAAGGCATTCCAGAATATCGTCCAGCACCGGATAGGGTGGCAGCGAATCCTGATCGGTCTGGTTCGGACGCAGTTCGGCGGATGGAGCCTTCGCGATGATGTTGGCGGGGATCACTTCGCCGGAAGGGCCGAGCGCGCCCGGCGGTACATGGGCGTTGCGCCAGGCGGAAATGGCGTAGACCTGCATCTTGTAGAGGTCCTTGATGGGGTTGAAGCCGCCATTCATGTCGCCATAAAGCGTGGCGTAACCCACCGACATCTCGGACTTGTTGCCCGTCGTCACGACCATGGATCCGAACTTGTTCGAAACGGCCATCAGGATGGTGCCGCGCGTGCGGCTCTGCAGGTTTTCCTCGGTGATGCCCTCTTCCGTGCCCTCGAAAAGTTCTGACAGCGCCGAGAGAAAGCCTTCCACCGGCTCGACGATCGGCACGATATCGTATCGGCAGCCGAGCGCTTTTGCGCAATCTGCGGCATCCTTCAGCGATTCTTCCGAGGTATAGCGGTATGGCAGCATGATGCAGCGCACCCGCTCCTCACCCAACGCATCGACCGCAAGGGCGGCGCAGATCGCCGAATCGATGCCGCCGGAAAGCCCGAGTACCACGCTCTTGAAGCCGTTCTTGTTGACGTAATCCCGAAAGCCCAGCATGCAGGCGCGGTAATCCGCTTCCTCGCCTTCGGGAATCTTCGAAAACGGCCCGCTTTCGCAGCGCCAGCCATCCGCCGTGCGTTTCCAGTCGGTTACGGCAAGCGTCGCCTCGAACTGGCTCATCTGGAAGGCAAGTGTCTTGTCGGCATTGAAGCCGAAGCTGGCGCCATCAAAAACAAGCTCATCCTGTCCGCCCAGCTGGTTGGCGAAAACCAGCGGCAGCCCGCTTTCGATTACCTGTCGGAGCGCCACCTGATGGCGCACGTCCAGCTTGCCGCGGTAATAGGGCGAACCGTTCGGCACCAGCAGAATTTCCGCCCCGCTTTCGGCGAGCGTCTCGCAGACGCCCATGTCGTTCCAGATTTCCTCGCAGATCGGAATACCGATCCTCACCCCGCGGAAATTATAGGGGCCGGAAATCGACCCTTCGGAGAACACGCGCTTCTCGTCGAATTCGCCGTAATTCGGCAGGTCGATCTTGTCGCGCAGCGCAATGATCTTGCCACCATCCAGAAGCGCCACGGAATTGTGCCGACCGGTCTCGCCCTGTCGCGGAAAGCCGATAACGATACCCGGCCCGCCGTCCGCAGTCTCGGCTGCCAGTTCCTCGACAGCCTTGAGGCACGCCTTCAGGAAAGCCGGCTTCAGCACCAGATCCTCAGGCGGATAGCCTGAAATGAACAGTTCGGTCAGAAGCAGAAGATCGGCACCCTGGGTTGCCGCATCGGCCCTTGCCTCACGCGCCTTGGCGAGATTGCCCGCCACGTCGCCAACAGTGGGATTGAACTGCCCGACGGCAATCCGCAGATGGTTCGCTATATCGTGTCTGTCGCTCATGTCCCTTCAATACCGCGCCCGTGATCGCTCCGCAACGCAGCAATTCCCCCTTCACTCATTCGTACGCTTCTCGACACTGCCGCCCTCACGCGAAGGTTATCGCGCCTATATGCGCATTCCTTAAAGTTCATGTCGCGTTCATCGCGCTTATGTGACAGTTACATGACACTTTTGCGACACCCGATTCACCTCCCCGGATCGGCCGTGTCGCCTGAAATACCGGAGTATGGGTTTGAGACATTCGGCGCCAAAAACAACGGCTTCCGAAAAGGCTGGATTTGTCTTTTCGCCTGCGGGACTTAAGAGCCTTTCGAAGCTTGCGGGCACCGCTTCCACGCTTGTCCATCTGGCGATTGCATCGCTGGTGCTCGTCATTTTGCTCGAATGGATCGCTCGTGGTTCGTTGACGGATATTGGCGCATTCCTCACCTCCTCGGCCCGCCCCGGCATGACGACGGTCGCCGCCGTGCTTGCCCTCCTCGTTTTGCTGGATTCGCTGCTTGGCCGACGTTATCTGTCGCTTATCGTGGTCGCACCGCTTTGCGCCCTTGTGGGGCTGATCTCCGCGCAGAAGCAGACCTACCTTTCCGATCCGCTTTATCCATCAGACCTCTTGTTCGGACGGCAGATTGTCGAGCTTCTGCCTACCATGTTGAAGGCGCAGCCGCTGACAGCGCTGCTGGTGGGTCTCGGCCTTTGCGCCATGATCGCCGCTATTGCCGCCCTTTGGCTGCTGGCGCGCCGCCACTCGCCGGTGCTGCGGTTACGGGAGCGGGCCGTGGGCCTTGCACTGACACTTCCGGTGCTCGCTGGCCTCGCCTCGCTGATGGACTACTCGCATTATTCCTGGGCGCGCGACCGGCTCAACATCATCCCGATGATGTGGGACCAGCAGGAAAACTACCGCCATAACGGCTTCCTGCTGGCCTTCGCCTTCAATATTCCGATGGCCAATGTCTCGGCGCCGGAGGGTTACGGCGAAAACAGCGTCGCCGAACTCAACTCCGAACCGGCATCTTTTGCCGCCAACAAGGGTGATTACCCTGACGTCATCATGCTGATGAGCGAGTCTCTCTGGGATCCAACCCGGCTCGAAAACGTGCATCTCTCGACCGATCCCATGCAAACGATCCGCGCCAAACAGTCGGGCCATGTGTTTTCGCCAGAATTCGGCGGCATGACGGCCAATGTGGAATTCGAGGCGCTGACCGGTTTCTCCAACGCCTTCCTGCCCTATGGCAGCATTCCCTATCAGCAATACATCCGTCGTCCGGTACCCTCGCTCGCCAGCTTCTTCCGTGGCGAAGGTTATTCCGCCATTGCCATGCATCCGTTCCAGGAATGGTTCTGGAACCGAAAGCAGGTCTACAAAAACTTCGGCTTCGAGGAATTCCGCTCGGAAGAGACGCTGCCCGCGATGGAAAAACGCGGCAATTTTGCCTCCGACGACGCGCTGATGGACGAGATCATGAAGACCGCCGACAAGGCGCAGAACCCGCTCTTCCTCTTTGCTGTCACCCTGCAGGGACATGGCCCTTACGAGGCTGACCGTTATGCGGACAATACGATCGGCGTGACGGGCGATCTTTCCGCCTCCGCCTCGCAGGCGCTCGCCACCTATTCTCAAGGCGTGGCCGAAGCCGACGACGCGCTGCTGAAGCTGATGCGCTGGGCAAAGAAACGCGACCGTGAGACCATCATTGTGCTCTTCGGCGATCATCTGCCGCCGCTCGGCCAGACTTTCGTGGAAAGCGGCTACATGCCGGGCATGGTGGCCAGTCGCCGCGCGCCGCTGGAGGTGATGAAGAAAGAACACGAAACGCCGCTGGTCGTCTGGTCCTCGAAGAAGGGCGTGCGCAAGACTATCGGCACCATCAGCCCCGCGCTTCTGCCCTATCACGTGTTGAAGACCGCAGGCTTTTCCGATCCTTTTTACACCGGCACGCTGGGCGAGGTGCAAAAGGCGTTCTCCGTCATCGACCGCCACATGCTGGTGACGACCGACGGTAACGCCCTGCCCGACTGGTCGATTGCGCCCAACGCGGTGCCTGAGGTGGTGCGCGATTATCGTCTGCTGCAATTCGACATGATGTTCGGCCAGCAATTTGGCCGGCAGCGCTTCTTCCCCGGTTTCAACTGGTTGCACGAAGCGACGCCAGCTGTCTGACCGTCTCGGCGGGGACGCCTCAGCCGCATGGTGGTGGAAATCGTTTGAATTCCGCTCCCATGCGGGTTTATCTCGAAAGGCAGAGGCCCCCCTTGAACCGGAGACACACCGTGTCAGACATCTCCGACTATATCACGTCGCATTTCAAACGCTCATCCCGTGATATCGGTGAGGTCGAGCGGCGTATCCTCGAACTCTCACACCAGAAAAAGCTGATTTCGAGCGACACCAACGCGGAATTTTCCGCCGGTGCCAGTTTCGGCGACAGGCTGGCCGACAATATCGCCAAGGTGGGCGGCTCCTGGGGATTTATCCTCGGCTTCTGCTTTTTCCTGGTCTTCTGGGCGCTGATCAACACGATCATCCTGACGACGCGCGCGTTCGATCCCTACCCGTTCATCTTTCTCAACCTGCTTCTGTCCATGCTTGCCGCCATTCAGGCACCGATCATCATGATGTCGCAGAACCGGCAGGCGGCCCGCGACCGCTTCGAGGCCGCAAAGGACTATGAGGTGAACCTGAAGGCCGAGCTCGAAGTCCTTTCCCTGCACGAAAAGATCGATGTGAAAGTGCTGGCCGAACTCGCGGCCCTTCGCCAGGAGATCGCAGCACTTCACCGCCACGTCAGCAAAAACGACGACTGACGCGAAAATTTCTTGCCCGCTTTTCCCCACCCGGTTCAACGCTGTTATCTTCTCACCAGTCCTGCCGGGTGGTCGCCAGACGTGGCGTAAACCGAGGGACGGTTCTGATGGGGACGGTGGCGCGTTCGTGACGACAGGACCATTTCGCAAGGCGCAGTGCACGGCCCTTGCGAGATACGGCATGGTGAAAGACCCGGTTGCGCAACGCATCCTGTCCACACCAACCCAACCGAAGCGCAGCCGGGCAATCGCCCGATGCTCTCTAGCAATCACCCGTCCGGCAGCGCTGGGCGGGATAAAGCTGTTGGGGTTCTGGAACTGGAAAGTGGACCGAAATGCATGAGGTTTCACCCCCTCTGCCCGGCAGCGCAGATGGGGTAAGCCACACGCGCCCTACGACAGATGCGAACGGACACCCCGCTGAAAATCCACACCCAGTTACGAATCCGTCAGATTCTTGCGCTACAGATTGACGCAGTCGTTTGTTGCATTGCACTCTGGCGGGCAAGGTAAACGGGGGAATCACTCCCCATCGTCGACACGGCATCACGACCAATTCGCGACCACGCTTTGCCGGATGCGACATCCGGTAATCCTAATGCAGTCTATTCCGGGGTTTTTCATGCACCAGTTCGATCTCATTGTTGTCGGTAGCGGTCCGGCAGGCAGACGGGCCGCCATTCAGGCCGCCAAGCTCGAAAAGAGGGTTCTGGTCATCGAAAAAGGCAGCCGCGTCGGCGGCGTCTCGGTGCATACCGGCACTATTCCCTCCAAGACCCTGCGTGAAACCGCGCTCAATCTGACAGGCTGGCGCGAGCGCGGATTTTACGGCCGCGCCTACCGCGTCAAGCAGGAGATCGATGCGGAAGACTTGCGCCGCCGCCTGCTCATCACGCTGGATCACGAGGTGGAGGTCCTGGAGCACCAGTTCGCCCGTAACCGCGTGCAGCACATTCGCGGCACGGCAAGCTTCGTTGATGCCAACACCATGAAGGTGGTGAAAAACGATGGCGAGGTTCTGGAGGTCACCGGCACCTCCATTCTGCTGACCATCGGCACCCGGCCCTACCGCCCGCCGCATATCCCCTTTGATGGCAAAGCAGTGCTCGATTCCGACGAGATCCTCGAAATCAAGGAATTGCCGCGCTCCATGATCGTGGTTGGCGCCGGCGTCATCGGTATTGAATATGCCACCATCTTCAGCGCCCTCGATACGCAGGTAACGGTGGTGGAACCGCGCGAAACCATGCTGGAATTCATCGACAAGGAAATCGTCGAGGATTTCGCCTATCAACTGCGCGACCGCAACATGAAGCTGATCTTCGGCCAGAAGGCGGAGAAGGTGGAACGCGACGAAAGCGGCAAATGTCTTGTCTCGCTCGGCAATGGCCGCGTTCTGAAAGCCGAAACCGTCCTCTTCGCCGCCGGCCGTGTCGGCGCCACCGATACGCTCAATCTTTCGGCCTGCGGGCTGGAGGCCGACAGCCGCGGCCGTCTGAAGGTCAACCCCGAAACCTTCCAGACCTCTGTACCCAACATCTATGCCGCCGGGGACATAATCGGTTTCCCGAGCCTCGCCTCCACTTCCATGGAACAGGGCCGCATCGCCGCCCGCCATGCCGTCGGCGCACCCGCCGGCGAACCGCCGCAGTTCTTTCCCTATGGCATCTATGCCGTGCCTGAGATCTCCACCTGCGGTCTGACGGAAGAAGAAGTGATCGAACGCGGCATTCCCTACGAATGCGGCATCGCCCATTTCCGCGAAACCTCGCGTGGCCACATCATGGGTCTCGACAGCGGCCTGTTGAAGATGATCTTCTCTCTGAAAACCCGCCGCCTGCTCGGCGTCCACATCGTCGGAGAAGGCGCCACCGAACTGGTGCATATCGGCCAGGCGGTGCTGAACCTCAAGGGCACGGTGGAGTATTTCGTCGAGAACACGTTCAACTATCCCACACTTGCGGAAGCCTACAAGATTGCCGGGCTGGATGCCTGGAACCGTATGGGTGAGATCAAGAAGGATTGAGGTTGCACGGAGGGCGGCGGTTGAGACGGCGACGTCTTTTCGTCGGCCTTTTGAGAAGCATGGCCCCCACCTCGTCATCCCGGCCTTGAGCCGGTATCCAGCGCGCACAAGTCTTTGATCGCAAAAGAGTCTTCACGGCGCATCCGCGCCGTGGCTGGATGCCGGATCAAGTCGGCATGACGGAGGAAACGCGCTTGTCTTAATCTCGCGGTACCTGCAAACGCGTGCCACCGCCCGCCCGAACCCTCACCACCGAATACTATACCGCGCACTCACCCCCGGCCGGAAATGATCCGCATAACCCTGATCGAGCGTGCCCCGCAGCGTCAGGTGATCACCCAGCTTCTGCTCGACCGCCACGCCACTGCTGAATTCGTTGAAGCTGTTGCGGCTTGCCCCTGTCAGCACGAAGGCGGTGCCGGTTTCCGCGCGGGACAGGCGCAGCGATTGCGACACATCCAGCCCGTTCCATTGTTGCACGGTTCCGTCATACCGCATGGTGACATTGCGGTTCGCCTCTATATCCAGTTCCGGCGTGACGATGCGCTTCTGCTGCGACGTCACGGAAATGCTGCTTGAACCCGTCAGCGCATTGAAGATGACTCCAACATCGCGGGCAAGCGAAACGCCGGGTAACTGTTCGGCCAGCAACGTGACATTACCCCACAGCCGCACCGGCGTATCCACCAGCTGCCCGCCCCTGGACGTGCTCATGCCCATTTCCAGCCCCGCCCGGATCGGCGTATCGACCGGCAGCCTGGCGCCTATGCGCGCCGTGTAGGACAGATCGGAATTCTTGACCGGCTTCCAGATCAACCCGCCTTCCTCGGCATGGGCAGCGGGCACCATGGCAGCGGAAAGAACAACAAAAAGGGCAAAACCCGTTCGGAGCGACATGATTGTCCCCTGGCAAATAAAGGGCGCACCGGGAGAACCCGGAAAGCACGGTAAAAGCGTAAGGCCAATGAGCTGGCAGCGATGAGGCCGCAGAGCGGCGCATAATGCCCGAACGACCGCTTGATACGGCCGAGGCAAATCATGCTTCGCAGGGTGCCAGATGAACGGGAGATGAACAAGAGCAGATGCAGCAAAAAACCGTGCTGCACTGCATTGTGATCGATGACCTTGGCGGCCTGTGTCTGCCCTGCCGCTTGACGAATCGGCTGTTCGAATTTGATAGTATTAGCGCGTGGCCTGCGCCTAACCTCCACGACCTTCCCCAGCAGGGTCTTTTAAGGAGGCAAAGGGACTTCTGTCTCAGGCAACTCTCCTCGGTCCGATCGTTTCGGGCAGGTTGCTGGGGAACTGCGTCCGAGACCTGAAAGGCCTGGCAATGACGCAAAATGGTAATCTGAAACGCCGCGTGAGAGCACGCGCCGCCAAAACCGGCGAATCCTATACCGCTGCTCTTCGGCATATTCGCGCAACACCGGATATTTCCTCTAGTAACGCGATACGGCTAGCGGTCGCCCAGACATCCCTGTGCAACGACCCGCGTGACGTATCCGCCCTGAAGACCTGCGGGAATGAGATACGCAATCTTATGGGCGAGGCTCATAAAGCTGGTGCTCGCATCATACATTTTGGCGAAGGAGCTACATGCTGGCCCCATAAACGGATCATGTCAGAGACTGGTCCACGAGAAATCGGTCCATCCGACTGGACGCGCTTTGAATGGGAAACCTTGCATGAAGAATTGGAAACGATCCGAAAACTGGCGCGCAAGCTGAGGCTTTGGACGATTGTCGGTTCGGTCCATCAGCTTACGCCACCTCATAGGCCTTACAACAGCCTCTATGTCATCTCCGAGCGCGGCAAGCTTGTAACCCGTTACGACGAACGCCTGCTGTCGAACACCAAAATCTCGTTCATGTATTCCCCGGGACGTGTACCGGTGACGTTTGAAATTGATGGCCTCCGTTTCGGTTGCGCGCTTGGCATGGAAGCGCACTACCCGGAGATATTCATGGAATACGAGAGGCTGAACGTCGACTGCGTGTTATTCTCCACCGCAGGCGATGGCCCGTCTAACGGCTCGGCATTTGCCGCCGAGATATTGGGGCATGCCGTAAGCAACACCTATTGGGTCAGCTATTCCACTCTGGCGGCTCACAGCGCAGTTGCTCTCTCGGGAATCGCTGCACCGGATGGCCGATGGGCAGCGCAATGCCCGATGAATGGTTTACCGGCTATCGCCATAGCAGACATTACCATCGATCGTGAAAATCCCGCGCGACCATGGCGGCGAAAAGCCCGGGGCGATCTTTATGCGCCTCATCAGGTGAATAATGATCCCAGAAGCGAGAGCCGGGAGCGATTTTAACAGTCGATGTCGGCCAGCGGCGCTGTTTGGCTCCGCTGTCCACCGCGCAAAGCGGACCCGACGGCATTGCCCAAACAAAAAGGCCGCAGCTTTCGCCACGGCCTTTCCATTCAATCAGCTTGCGCCGAAGAAGATTATTCGGCGTCGCCTTCAGCGGCCTTCTTCTTGGCCGGAGCCTTCTTTTTCGGAGCGGCTTCTTCGCCTTCAGCGGCGTCGTCAGCCTTGGCGGCAGCCTTTTTCTTGGCGGGCGCCTTCTTCTTGGTTTCCGTGGCTTCCTCGCCGTCGTCAGCCAGCAGCTCTTCCTTGGAAACGGTCTTGTCCGTTACCGAGATTTCGGTGAGCAGCTTGTCGATGACCTTTTCTTCGAAGATCGGAGCGCGCAGCGAAGCGGAAGCGCCGGGGGTGTTGCGGAAGAAATCGAGGATTTCCTTCTGCTGGCCCGGGAACTGCTGCAGCTGCTGGAACAGCGCGCGCTGCATTTCTTCTTCGGTCACTTCGACACCGGCCTTTTCGCCGATTTCGGAGAGAACGAGGCCGAGACGAACGCGACGCTCGGCAAGCTTGCGATATTCTTCGCGGGCTTCTTCTTCGGTCGTGTCTTCGTCAGCGAAGGTCTTGCCGGACTGGGCAAGATCGGTGTTGATCTGGCGCCAGATGTTGTCGAACTCGGCATCAACCAGACCAGCCGGCGTGTCGAACTTGTACATGTCGTCGAGCTGGTCGAGGATCTGACGCTTGACCTTCTGGCGGGTCACGTTGCCGTACTGGCTTTCGATCTGGCCCTTGACGATTTCCTTCAGCTTTTCAGCCGATTCGAGACCGAGCTTTTCGGCCAGCTCGTCGTTGATTTCAACCGGAGCAGCGGCAGCAACGTCCTTGACGGTGATGTCGAAGTTGGCTTCCTTGCCGGCGAGGTTCGCAGCCGGGTAATCGGCCGGGAACGTCACGGTGATGGTCTTTTCGTCGCCGGCCTTGACGCCAACCAGCTGGTCTTCGAAGCCGGGGATGAAGCGGCCGGAACCGAGAACCAGTTCGGCATCTTCAGCCGCGCCGCCGTCAAAGGCTTCGCCGTCAACCTTGCCGAGATAGTTCATGGTGACGCGGTCGCCTTCAGCGGCCTTGCCCTTCTTGGTCTCGTAAGTACGAGCGCTTTCAGCGATCTTGAGGATCTGCTCATTGATCTCGTCTTCGGTCACTTCCACGACTTCGCGGGTAACCTTGATGCCGTCATTGGCCTTCAGTTCGATGGCCGGAATGATTTCGTAGGCAACGGTGAATTCGAAATCGGATTCGGCCGACAGGATCTTTTCGGCTTCCTGCTCGTCTTCGGTCATGGAGATCGACGGCTGTGTCGCAGACTTCTCACCGCGGCTGGAAAGAATTTCGGTCGGCTTTTCACGAACCAGCTCGTTGACGAGGTCGGCCATGATGGACTTGCCGTACATCTTCTTCAGGTGGCCAACCGGCACCTTGCCGGGACGGAAACCGTTGATGCGAACCTTGTCCTTGGCGTCGACGAGGCGCTCGTCCAGGCGGGCCTTCATGTCGGCGGCCGGAATAACGACCTTCAGTTCGCGCTTCAGCCCTTCAGCGAGCGTTTCGATAACCTGCATTTTCTCAAACCTTCACATCATGGCGGCGGTGCTCAGACAGCCGTTGGTTTACTTTCGAGCACTGCACTGGAACATGGTTCCCGGCCGTGGCTTTCTTAAATCGTTACACAAGCAGCTGCCGGACACCGTTGCGCCCGCACCTGAAAAGCTAGAGGAACACCCCCAAAGCCCGCGCATCTTCTAAAGATGCACTCTGGCGCAAGCGTGGCACAGCCATGCCTTGCTTGTGGTGCGGGTAGAGAGACTCGAACTCCCACGCCGAAGCGTTGGTACCTAAAACCAATGCGTCTACCAATTCCGCCATACCCGCACGTTGGGCGGCGGTATGTCACAATGTTCAGGAAGGGTCAAGCACGCCGTTCTCCTGCTTTTATTTCCTCCGGGTTTTTCTTGATGCGCCGGGCGAAGATGGCAATGCCGTGCCGCTTCCGATGAACGCCTGCGGCAACGCAAAGCACCGAAGTGACCCCAGGGCGGCGGGCGATTCCATCCGGAAACGACACATAGAAGATTTGGACGCCGCTGCACCTCGGGTGCCCAGCCGAGACGGGACACAATACGGGCCGGAGGGCTGACATTATATATGGCGTCTGCGTGGGGTAATTTTCTGCAGCGTCGCTCCCGACGCAGACGCCTCTTGCGCCGCCAAGTGAGCCCCGCCTGAATCTGCAAGGCGCGATTACCTAACCGCCAACAAACGCCCATAAAATGGTCACAAATGATGCATGAATCGCCGCGATCCGGCCAACATCGCGGCTTGCCCTGCGTTCCGCGCATAGGTGGCATCTTGCTTTGTCTGTTTTTGTTTCGATTAAACCGATTATATTGATGGTCATACAGAGATCAGTTCAGCCCCGGACCATAA
Organism: Agrobacterium sp. DE0009; assembly: GCF_007680755.1. Lineage (NCBI taxonomy): Bacteria > Pseudomonadati > Pseudomonadota > Alphaproteobacteria > Hyphomicrobiales > Rhizobiaceae > Agrobacterium > Agrobacterium sp. DE0009. The sequence continues at coordinate 260,578 of NZ_VEIU01000001.1, read as the reverse complement.
TCCTCCCAAGACTGGCCGTTGAGACTGAACCGCACGAAGAGGAAGATGAAAATGAACATTGCACGCTCGCTTACCAACTGGCGCAAATACCGTCAGACCGTTACCGAACTTGGCCGCATGAGCGACCGCGAACTGAATGACCTCGGCATCGGCCGTCAGGACATCCGCCGCGTCGCCAAGTCTGCCGTCGGCTTCTAATAATGACGCCTCCGCCGCTTATGCGGCGGATGGCAGATAGACGACCCAAAAGGCCTGAGGCTCCCGCCTCCGGCCTTTTTTCGTTTGGGCCACAGGAAACTGTAGCGCCCGCCGAAGCTTGGGTGACATTGCAAAACTGCATCGGTGCCCAGGCCATCGATCCGGCATCGGGCGACCGCCTCAACCGGCCCTCGATGCGGCAACGCCTTCCTATAACTGCACAACCCCTCATACGCGCCCGAAATGCAGGCATCTCCGCTCATATTTTATTCAGATGCCATCTCAAGCCGCAAATTTAGCCGACATAGTGCACAAATGCATGGCAGTCGCTTAAATTCTGCACTGCACAACATGGCTTCATGTCTATATATAAACCTCAACAGCCGAGAGCACAGAGAAACCGCTGAGCCGGCCGACGAAATCAACAGAGATAGATTGAGGAAACGACCATGAACCCCATCCGCATCGCAAAGAACTGGATCTCCTACCGCCGCACGATCAACGAACTCGGCAGCCTGTCCAACCAGGCGCTCAGCGACATCGGCCTGACACGTTACGACATCCGTAACGTTGCTTCCCGTTCGTTCCGCTAAGGCGTAAACGATCGTCCCGCTGCCCGACCTCCAGGGCGCGACGATTGAGCGACAGGTAAAAGAAAGCGGCGCCTCTGGCGCCGTTTTTGATTCTGGTGTTCCGGCTTGAGTTCGGCCTCCAACATCGCCCAGCGTTGAGGTTCACGAGGTAGGCCACGGCATCGCGGCATGCGTCTTCTCCCCGCCGGGGAGAAGGTGGCCCGAAGGGTCGGATAAGCGGGCAAGCTCTCCGCAAACCACTACCCTCGCCCGCCCATCCCGCTGCCGCGGACTTCTCCCCGGCGGGGAGAAGAAACAAGTGGCGCGCGCTCGCTCCCATAAAACGAGAGCTTCGGGCTTCGGCCTCATCGTAAAGCTCAACTGCCGCCGCCACTGACTACCGAACCAAAAACATTTGGCGGCTCCGGCCATGCATGCTAGTGCATCGGCAACATGCAGCGTCCTTCGGGACCCGTGCTGAACACTCACTCGAATGACAGCCGCCGCACGGGAGCCTCTGCCCCGCGGTCGCCTATGGACATCGACATGCAGGACAAGACCCTTTCTCCCATTCACGTCGTCGGCGGAGGACTGGCCGGCTCGGAAGCCGCATGGCAGATTGCCGAAAGCGGTGTCCCCGTCATTCTGCATGAAATGCGCGGCGTGCGCGGCACGGACGCACATAAGGGCGATACGCTGGCGGAACTGGTCTGTTCCAACTCCTTCCGCTCCGACGACGCGACGGCGAATGCGGTCGGTGTCATTCATGCGGAAATGCGGCTTGCCGGCTCGCTGATCATGGCCTGCGCCGATAGACACCAGGTGCCCGCCGGCGGCGCGCTTGCCGTCGACCGCGACGGGTTTTCCGAAGCCGTGACGAAAAAGCTGGAAGGTCACCCGCTGGTGACGATCATTCGCGAGGAGGTGAACGGCCTGCCGCCGAAGGAATGGGGCAACACCATCATCGCGACCGGTCCCCTCACCTCGCCGGATCTTGCCGCCGCCATCCAGGCCGAGACGGGTGAGGATGCGCTCGCCTTCTTCGACGCCATCGCCCCTATCGTGCATCGCGACAGCATCAACATGGATATCTGCTGGTACCAGTCGCGTTACGACAAGGTCGGTCCCGGTGGCACGGGCAAGGATTACATCAACTGCCCTCTGGATGAGCAGCAATACAATGCCTTCATCGACGCGCTGATTGCGGGTGATACCGTCGGTTTCAAGGAATGGGAAGGCACGCCCTATTTTGATGGCTGCCTGCCGATCGAGATCATGGCCGAGCGGGGTCGTGAGACATTGCGCCACGGGCCGATGAAACCGATGGGCCTGACCAACGCCCATAATCCCACCGTCAAGGCCTATGCCGTGGTGCAGCTGCGTCAGGACAATGCGCTTGGCACGCTCTACAACATGGTGGGTTTTCAGACGAAGCTGAAATACGGCGTTCAGGCGGATGTGTTCCGCATGATCCCGGGTCTTGAAAACGCGGAATTTGCACGCCTCGGCGGCCTGCATCGCAACACCTACATCGATTCCCCCATCCTGCTCGACCGCTCGCTGAGGCTGAAATCCCGGCCGGACCTGCGTTTCGCCGGCCAGATTACCGGCTGCGAAGGTTATGTGGAAAGCGCCTCCGTCGGCCTTCTCGCCGGCCGCTTCGCCGCCGCCGAACAGAAGGGCGAGGCGCCGAGCCTTCCGCCTGCGACCACCGCGCTCGGTTCGCTTCTCAACCACATCACCGGCGGCCATCTCTCCTCCGATGATGAGCCGGGCAAACGCTCTTTCCAGCCGATGAACATCAATTTCGGCCTTTTCCCGGAACTCGCGCCGGGCTCGATCGTCAAACCCGAGGGCGTCAAGCGCTTCCGCGGCAAGGACAAGACGATCATGAAACGCCAGTTGATTGCGGCGCGGGCCTTGAAGGACTGCGCGGCGTGGCTCGGCGTGGAACACATCGCAATGGAAGTCGCAACAGAACAAGAGAGCGACGCAACGCCATAGGCTTGCCTCTTATCTATCAGCCAGAATAAAGGGGCGTGTGTCCGCACACGCCCTTTTTCCATTCCGGGTCACCGGATTTTGCCTTGCCCGGCCAGCCGCGCTCGGGCAAAACCTTTCTACTTTGATATTAAAAGACTGAGGAGATCGAATATGGACGTTCGCGCCGCCGTTGCCATTCAGGCAGGAAAACCGCTAGAGGTCATGACCGTTCAGCTTGAAGGTCCCCGCGCCGGTGAAGTGCTGATCGAGGTTAAGGCCACCGGCATCTGCCACACCGACGATTTCACCCTGTCTGGCGCTGACCCGGAAGGCCTTTTCCCGGCAATCCTCGGCCATGAAGGTGCGGGCATCGTCGTTGATGTCGGCCCCGGCGTCACCTCGGTCAAGAAAGGTGATCATGTCATTCCGCTCTACACGCCGGAATGCCGCGAGTGCTATTCCTGCACCTCGCGCAAGACCAATCTGTGCACCTCCATCCGCGCCACCCAGGGCCAGGGCGTGATGCCTGACGGCACCTCGCGCTTCTCGATCGGCAAGGACAAGATCCACCACTATATGGGCTGCTCGACCTTCTCCAACTACACCGTCCTGCCGGAAATTGCGCTCGCCAAGATCAACCCGGACGCGCCTTTCGACAAGGTCTGCTATATCGGCTGCGGCGTGACGACCGGTATCGGCGCCGTCATCAACACCGCAAAGGTCGAGATCGGCTCCACGGCGATCGTCTTTGGTCTCGGCGGCATCGGCCTCAACGTGCTGCAAGGCCTGCGCCTTGCCGGCGCCGACATGATCATCGGCGTCGATATCAACCCTGACCGCAAGGCCTGGGGCGAAAAGTTCGGCATGACCCACTTCGTCAATCCGAAGGAAGTCGGCGACGATATCGTGCCTTATCTCGTCAACATGACGAAGCGGAACGGCGACCTGATCGGCGGCGCCGATTACACCTTCGACTGCACCGGCAATACCAAGGTCATGCGCCAGGCGCTGGAAGCCTCGCATCGCGGCTGGGGCAAGTCGGTCATCATCGGCGTGGCCGGTGCGGGCCAGGAGATCTCGACACGTCCGTTCCAGCTGGTCACGGGCCGCAACTGGATGGGCACCGCCTTTGGCGGCGCGCGCGGCCGCACGGATGTGCCGAAGATCGTCGACTGGTACATGGAAGGCAAGATCCAGATCGACCCGATGATTACTCACACCATGCCGCTCGAAGACATCAACAAGGGCTTCGACCTGATGCACAACGGTGAAAGCATTCGCGGCGTCGTCGTCTATTGATAGCAGCAGGCGGGCGCGCGGTTTGTAACGGCGCGCCCTCCCTTCATGCACCAGCGTTTCATGCACCAGCCGTTCATGCAAACGTGATTGCCTGCAGCCACTGCGATTAACCGGGCAGTAAATCTATCGTCGTAAGCCGATGTTGCGCGGTAGAGTTGAAAATCTCTCCTGCGCCCACAAAGGACGCCAGACCAGCGGAGAGCGACCCTGAACATCGTACCGATCGACAACGGAAACCGGGTCAGCGCTGTCGCCCTGTTGGCGAAAGGTTTCCCGGCAAAAACCGAAGCCTTCTGGTGCCGCGGCCTGTCGCTCATCAGTGACCATCACGATCGACGCGGCCTTGGCCCGATCGGCCAGTTGCTGATGAAAGGCGATGACGCCGTGGGCGTGCTTCTGACGATCAAAAGCCGCCTGACCGATACCGGCAAAATCGTCGTCAACTTCTCCAGCTGGTATGTGGAGCCATCGTGCCGCTGGTTTGCGCCGCGCATGCTGCAAATGGCCGCCTCCAACGCGGACGACATCTTCACCGATCTCACCCCTTCCGCCGACGCCCACAGGCTCAACGAGCGACTGGGATTTGCGACGGTGAGCGACTGCACGCTTTTTTATCCGCTGCCGATTACGGCGCTTCGCCCGGCAAGCGCAAGGTTGCGCCTGCCTGCCGACATCGGGCCGGAAGCCCTCCCCGCCGAAACACGGGACATGCTGGATGACCATGCCGGTCTAGGCTGCATCGTCGCCGTGATGGAAGCGGAAAACCGCCACTACCCTCTCGTCTTCCTGAAAACAACAACCAAAGGCCTGCCCTCCGCGCGCCTTATCCATTGCGAGGACCGCAAAGTTGCGCAACGGCATCTTCCTGCGATCGCGCGCCATCTCCTTCGCCATGGCCGGCTGGCGCTGACGATGGCGGGCCTCTCAGGCGAAAAAACTGCCGGGCTTTCCGCCTCCAAATCCGCGCCGATACAAGTAAAAGGCGCATGGAACCCACTTTTTATTAACGAAACATACTCAGAATTGGTGTTATTGCCACCTTAAGTAACTCATCGAACCCGTTACCGTGATGCGCTGTTCTGGCCCTTCATCGCAAAAGCCAATCGGCCGCGGCAACGAAAGACCAACGTCGGAGAAGAAGCGTGCAGACAGCAAAAAAGAACGACATAGATGTTGCTGATACCATCTATTCCTACCTCTGCGACCGCTTCCCCGCTCACGCGCCATTTTCATCGGACACGGAACTGCTCGACGGCGGCGTCATCGATTCGCTCGGCTTCCTCGAACTGATGGTCTTCCTCGGCGAAGGCTTCGGCATCATTCTGAATGACGAGCATTTCACGCCTGAGAATCTCGCCACGCCGGGCGATCTCGTCGCCTTCGTCCTCAGGGAACGGAGGAGATGACATCCCCTTTCCTGCTGCACCACCTTCTTGACGCGCGCGCAGCAAGCGAAGACCAAGCTGTCGTCCGCAAGGACCGATCGCTGACCTACCGCGAATTTGCCGCAGTGGCGGCGCGCTGTGCTTCTGCATTGCAGCACGCCGGCCTGCAACGCGGCGACCGGGTCGTCATCTTTCTGCCACGCGGCATCGAGGAATGCTGGTCGATCTTCGGCATCAGCATGGCCTGTGGCGTCTTCGTGCCCGTCAACGCGCTTTTGAAGGCGCAGCAGGTCCGCCACATCATCAGGGATTGCGGCGCAAAGATCGTTATCAGCGACGCCTCGATGATGAACGAGCTGACGGCGGCGCTCACCGAGTTACCCGATGTCACGGTCCTTCCCGCGGAAGAGATTGCCGCCGGCACCGCCGCGCCTGCCGGGCCGTCTGCGGCCATCGGCGAAGACCTTGCCGCCATTCTTTATACCTCCGGCTCCACCGGCTCGCCGAAGGGCGTGATGCTGTCGCACCGCAATCTTCTCGCCGGTACCCGCATCGTGCGCACCTATCTCGACATCACCGGCCGCGACCGTATCCTGTCCCTCCTGCCCTTCAGCTTCGATTACGGTCTGAACCAGTTGCTGACCGCGGTGGAACAGGGGGCGACCACGATCATTTCCAGCTTCCGGCTGGGCGATGAGATCGTCCGCGATCTGCGCGACCATGCCATCACCGGACTTGCCGGCGTGCCCACCATCTGGGCGATCCTGACGAGGGCGGCCGCGTCGCTCGCAAAGACGCCTCTGCCGCATCTGCGCTATATCACCAATTCCGGCGGACGCGTGCCGCAGGAAACGGTCAAGGCGCTGCGCGAAAAACTGCCGGACACGAAAATCTACCTGATGTATGGGCTGACAGAAGCCTTCCGCTCTACTTTCCTGCCGCCTGACGAAATCGACCGGCGCCCGACGTCAATCGGCAAGGCCATTCCCGAATGTGAAATCTTCATCGTCACTGACAAGGGACAGAGGGCAAAACCGGGCGAACCCGGCATTCTCGTTCATCGCGGACCGACCGTTTCGCTCGGTTACTGGAACCGGCCGGAAGACACGGCGAAGGTGTTGCGGCCTCATCCCTTCCTGGCCGCAGAGCTCGGCGGCGAGACCGTGTGTTATTCCGGCGATCTCGCGGTGGAGGACGAGGACGGCTTCTTCAGCTTCGTTGCCCGGGATGACGCAATGATCAAATCGTCAGGTTATCGCATCAGCCCGACCGAAGTCGAAGAGAGCCTGATGTCGACGGGGCTGTTCCAGCAGGTTGCCGTCATCGGCCTGCCCGATCCCTTTGCCGGCGAAAGGGTGCATGCCGTGGCGACCGCCGCCACCCAGACTGTGGACATCCTGGCGGCACTGAAAAAAGCCGCCGAGGTCCTTGCCCCCTTCATGATTCCCCGCGCCATAGAACTCGTCGAGCGGCTGCCGGTCACAGCCAATGGCAAGGTCGATTATCGCGCGCTGGTGCGCGAACGGACGGATAATGGCACCAACGGATAAAAGCCAGAGCCACGGCCCAGCTTTCGCGGCCGCGCAATTCCGTATCAGCGGCAACGATCTCATGATCGGCGGACAGGCGGTAAGGGAGATTGCCGCCAGGACCGGCACACCGTGCTTCCTTTATGACGCCAGCGCCATGCGTCGCGCCTATCGCGATCTTAAAGAAGCACTCGGCGGCTTTGCCGACATTTATTATTCGGTGAAGGCCAACCCCCTGCCTGCCATCATCTCGCTGTTCCGGCAGGAAGGCGCGGGTGCTGAAATCGCCTCCGTCGGAGAATACCGCGCCGCGATCAGGGCCGGTGTCGCACCTGCAAAAATTATCTTCGCCGGTCCCGGCAAAGGCACGGGAGAGCTACGCGACGTGATCGAGGGCGGCATCGGTGAAATCCACATCGAGAGCGCCGAGGAGATCGCCCGGATCGAAGCGATCGGAAAGCCCGTCAAGGCTTCGATCCGCATCAACCCGGTGCCGGATGCCCAGGCCGGCGCCATGCGCATGGGCGGCAAGGCCACCGCCTTTGGTTTCGACGAGGAAGAGCTCGAAAATGTGCTGCAGCTCTTCAGCCACACCCAACATATCGACCTCGTCGGCGTGCATATTTACGGCGGCACGCAGATCCTCGATGCCGACATGCTTGTCTCCCAATGGAGACACGCCATCCTGCTGGCGGCGCGCATGGCCGGCATCCTGGGCAAACCGCTCCAAACCATCGATCTCGGCGGGGGCCTCGGCATCCCCTATTTCGCCGGCGAAACGCCGCTCGACCTCGCAGCTGTCGGCGCTACCATCCCAGACCTCAGGGCGCTCGTTCAATCGTATCCGCTGATTGCAGATGCCCATATCATCGTCGAACCCGGACGCTTCCTCGCAGGCCCGGCCGGCCTCTATGTGACGGAAGTGAACTCGGTAAAGACGTCTCGGGGCACGACTTTCGTGGTCACAAATGGCGGGATGCACCACCACCTCGCCGCGTCGGGCAATCTCGGCCAGATCGTCAAGCGCAACTACCCGATCGTCGCACCGGCCCTGATGCAGGCGGCGTATGAGGAGACGGTAACCATCGTCGGCCCGCTATGCACGCCACTCGATACACTGGCCCGAAACGCCGCCCTGCCGGAGCTGAAGGCCGGCGACCTCATCGCCATCCTGCAATCCGGCGCCTACGGCGCCAGCGCCAGCCCCGTGGGCTTCCTCAGCCATCCGGCCGCGACCGAGGTGCTGGTGGAGGATGGGGCGTTCGAGGCGATTGGGTCCTGCGGTTGAACACCATCCGTTCCGCCCGGCGTTCGACCACATGACTTACTCTACTACAAACCGGAAATTATTAAAATCGACGTCGTGACTATAAAAAACAGGCCCGCAACTATCAGACATGTGGCGACGAATAAATTCGATCTGATATTTCTCATATTTTTATTGGTCTTATATTACGCTTGAAGATTCAGGGAATTTCAGGAACTGCGCGGTTGTCTGCATAATGCAAACCAAAAGCTCGGCCACGTGTGATGATAGACATGGATGCAAATAATACTTAAATACTTATTCTCTGAGATTACCTTATGTAACGTTTGCGTTCTCCAAGTCCTCAAAATGGAGCACGCAACGAATGACTAGAAATCCAAAAAGCAATTGATGTTGTCTTTTATTATTGGTGGTTGATTTGTCCGCTTTTTGGGGAAGCGATCATCTCGGAAAATGTCTCTCGGAAGCGGCCCTCGGTCACCGGACGTGGCAATCCGCACTTGACGACCTGTGCGGCCGGGCGGGCGCAACGGGGTAGTCTTTCTGCCCCTTAAGGGGACACTGCGTCGCTGCCTGCGTTATAGTTTACAGCTTGGTGGGGCCTCCTGTGCGTGCCGCCTGAATAGCGCGTTCACGCTTGATGTTCGGTTCGACGAGTATGCGGAGGCAGTTCGTATTTGCGGCCCAGTGACGCAGCGTAATCCTCGGCAACAAAAGCAGACGCTTGACTGGTTCCATCTCGTCTAGGCGAAGCTTCGCCGTCGCCTTGTCCGCAGTGCGGTCACGGTGCATAATGGTTCCTCGTTGTGAGCGGGGAGGCCCTGTCCGGCCTCCTTTTTCATGGATGATCTGGTCTTTATACAAAGAGCGATAACGCAATTTTTGGCGCATTGCAACGCCAATTTTGGCGTATTCGGATTGGAGTGACTTTGGACGCTGAATCGATCGCTGATCGCGTCTTGCTTGTGCGCAATGAACTCGGGCTTTCGCAGAAAGCTATGGCTGAAAAGCTCGGTATCTCCTACCGGTCTTGGCAGGGCCTTGAGGGTGGGAGGAATGTGCCGAGCGGCGAAACGCTCCTACAGTTTAAAGAAGTTGGGATCAATCCAGGGTGGGTCCTCACAGGCCTTGGACCGAAACTCGTAAACGATTTCCCTAGAGCCGAGGACACCGAAACGGCCGTGATCAATCCTTCAATTTATAAAGCGATCAAAAAGGTGTTGCTGGAGACCAACAGCGCGTTCGGCATCCGTCTCTCTGATGAGGCTCGAGACGATGAGGCGGCGCGCTGGTATAATCAGCTGGTGGCGATGGCGACAGGGAATACTGATGAGGGAAAGCTGCGTTCTTTGATGCCCGCGCTGCAGTATGATATCAATGAGGCGGTGAAGTCCGCGGCCGCCGAACCAGGCTCCGGGAAACGCTCGGCTTCATGATTATAGGAGGGCTAATTCTAACGCTCGGCCACTCGATACGTTTTAAAGTTGTTTTTCTGCAATGCACTTATGGTTGCCAAATACAATTGTTATCCGATTAAAATTTGTATTCTCAATTCAGTATGTTGAACAATAGATTGTATTTAAATCAAATTTCCCAAGAAACTTCTGCAACCGACCGACGGAGCGGCAGATGAGATGTGAAATTTTTTGCTGCATGAATGAGAGAGAACCTTCGCGGTCACTCCCTCAGCAGCCGGTTCCCGACCGCGAATTTGGATTTCAGCAGGCACTCGTCATATTCCGCCTCGCCGACGGAATCGAAGACGATGCCGCCGCCGACGTTGAAGGTGGCGCGGCCGTCATCGAGAAGCGTCATCGTTCGGATCGCCACGGAGAACCGCATCTCACCGCTCGGCGATATCACGCCGATGGCGCCGCAATAGGCGTCGCGTGGGGTGGCTTCCAGGTCCCGCAGAATTTTCATGGCCCACATTTTGGGCGCGCCCGTTACCGAGCCGCAGGGAAACAAGGCGGCGAAGATATCTTCCACCGTCACATCAGGCAGAAGTTTCGCCCTGACGTGGCTGACCATCTGGTGCACGGTCGGATAGGACTCGATATCGAACAGCCGCGGCACGTGAAGGCTGCCGACCTCGGTGATGCGGGAAATATCGTTGCGCAGCAGATCGACAATCATGCGGTTTTCGGCGAGCGTCTTTTCATCCGCAAGCATCGCCGCGATGATCGCCCGGTCCTCTTCCGCATCCGCCCCGCGTGGCGTCGTTCCCTTCATGGGATGGGTTTCGATGAACCCCTGCCCGTCAACCGAGAAAAACAGTTCCGGCGAGCGCGACAGGATGACCGGGCCACCAAGATCGACCAGCGCGCCGTATTTCACCGGCTGCCGTTCGATCAGCGACCAGAAGGCGGTCAGCGGATCGCCGCTCCAGCGGGCATGAACGGGCATGGTAAGATTGCCCTGATAGCAGTCGCCGCGGCGCAGATGGTCGTGCAACTGCTCGAAACGCTGCTGATATTCGGGAAGCGTCCATGCGGGTACCGGATCGGTGAGAAACGCGTCCGCGTCCGGAAGGTCGTCAGGCCGCGCAAAGCGGCCTTCATCCGGCTGCGGGCGGGAGAAGACGCCGAAATTCAGGAACGGCACATTGCGGGGCTCGCTCGCGAAGGCGGCAAGTTTCGGTTCGAACAGGAAACCGGCCTCGTAGGACATATAGCCAGCTAAATATTTTCCGGCGCGCCGCAGCTCTTCCATGCGTTTCAGCGCGGCAAAAAATGCCTCTGGCTCATCTGCGACGATGATTTCCTCCGGCTCGGTGAAGGCTGTCACCGTGCCGGTCGTGTCATCCCGGAAAAGAACGTAAGGCGCGTGTGCCAAGGAAAGTGTCCGAAACAGGAGAAAGGGCGGTAAGGGTCAAACCGGGTCTATATCGCCGCGCGCCCACATTTCGATGGTTTCCGCATAAAAATCGGCGAAACGGCCTTCCTCGATCGACTTGCGGATACCCTGCATCAGCTCCTGATAATAGGCAAGATTGTGCCAGGATAGCAGCATGCCGCCCAGCGCCTCGTTGGCGCGCACGAGGTGGTGCAGATAGGCGCGGGAATAGTCGCGCGAGGCCGGGCAGTTGGACTGCTCGTCCAGCGGGCGCATATCTTCGGCATGGCGGGCATTGCGGATATTGACCTTGCCGCGGCGGGTAAAGGCCAGCCCGTGGCGGCCGGAGCGGGTCGGCATCACGCAATCGAACATGTCGATGCCGCGCGCCACCGATTTCAGGATATCGTCAGGCGTGCCGACGCCCATCAGGTAACGCGGCTTTTCAGTTGGCAGCACCGGTAGGGTGATATCGAGCATGCCCAGCATCACATCCTGCGGCTCGCCGACGGCAAGACCGCCAACGGCGTACCCTTTGAGATCAAGCTGCTTCAACCCTTCGGCGGAACGAATGCGCAGGTCCGGCTGGTCGCCGCCCTGCACGATGCCGAACATGGCCTTGCCAGGCTGCTCGCCAAAGGCGACGCGGCAGCGTTCGGCCCAGCGCAGTGACATCTCCATGGCGCGCTCGATTTCCTTGCGCTCAGCCGGCAGCGCGATGCACTCGTCGAGCTGCATCTGGATGTCGGAATCCAGCAGTCCCTGAATCTCGATCGAGCGTTCCGGAGACATGTGATGCAGCGAACCATCCACATGGCTCTTGAAGGTCACGCCCTTCTCGTCCAGCTTGCGCAGGCCGGACAGCGACATGACCTGAAAACCGCCGCTATCGGTGAGGATCGGGTGCGGCCAGCGGATCAACTCATGCAGACCGCCAAGGCGGGCGACACGCTCCGGACCGGGCCGCAGCATCAAGTGATAGGTATTGCCGAGAATGATATCGGCCCCCAGCTCGCGCACCTGGTCAAGATACATGGCCTTGACGGTGCCGACGGTGCCGACGGGCATGAAGGCGGGCGTGCGGATGACGCCGCGCGGCATGGCGACTTCGCCGAGGCGCGCGCCGCCACTCGTGGCTTTCAGGGAGAAAGTGAATTTGTCGTGCATCAGTTTTTCCGGAACAACAGGCTGGAATCGCCATAGGAATAGAAGCGGTATCCGGTTTCGATCGCGTGCTTATATGCGTCACGCATCGTTTCGAGACCGCAGAAAGCCGAAACGAGCATGAACAGCGTCGATTTCGGCAGGTGGAAATTGGTCATCAGCATATCGACCGCGCGGAAGCGATAACCAGGCGTGATGAAGATGCCGGTCGCGTCGGACCACGGCTGGATGGTGCCATCCTCGGCAGCAGCACTTTCGATGAGGCGCAGCGACGTCGTACCGACGCAGACAATGCGCCCGCCCCGCGCCTTCACCGCATTCAGCCGGTCGGCTGTTTCCTGCGAGACGTGGCCGATTTCGAAATGCATCTTGTGATCGTCGGTATCGTCAGCCTTGACCGGCAGGAAGGTGCCTGCGCCAACGTGAAGCGTCACAAAATGCCGCTCGATACCGGCCTTGTCCAGCGCGGCAAACAGCTCCGGCGTGAAATGCAGGCCGGCGGTCGGTGCAGCAACTGCGCCCTTCTCGCGGGCATAGATGGTCTGGTAGTCGGTCTGGTCCCGCACATCTTCCGGCCGTTTGGCCGCGATATAGGGCGGCAGGGGAATATGGCCGACGGAGGCAATAGCCTCGTCCAGAACGGGGCCGGACACGTCGAACAGCAGCGTTATTTCACCGTCCTCACCCTTTTCCTCGACGGTGGCTTCGAGATGGGCAAGGCCGCAGGCCCCGCTGGAGGAATTAACAACGTCGCGCCCGTAATCGAAACGGATGCGGTCACCCTGCTTGATGCGCTTGCCGGGACGCGCGAAAGCCTTCCAGCGGGACTGATCGGTACGCATGTGCAGCGTGGCGGAAACCGCCGTCTCCGGCGCACCTTCGCGCAGGCGCACGCCTTCCAGTTGGGCGGGAATGACGCGGGTATCGTTGAAGACAAGCGCATCGCCGGGCCGCAGAAAGGACGGCAGGTCGAAAACGCGATGGTCCTCCATGCGATTTTCATTCGGATCGACCACCAGAAGGCGCGCGCTATCGCGCGGGTTCGCCGGGCGAAGGGCGATATTTTCCTCGGGCAGGTCGAAATCGAATAGGTCTACACGCATTGCAAGGGCTCTCGAAAATATCAAAACCCGCCTCGCAGCAAACTGCCGGCGGGTCGTTGTTGGTGAAGGGGCTCCCTCACCTCGACGTCATCCTCGGGCTTGACCCGAGGATCTAACCACGTTGCCGTCGGGGATCGTTAGATCCTCGGGACAAGCCCGAGGATGACGGCGGAGAGGTTTTGACACATCTCAACATTCGAACCGCCCCGCAGTCGCCTGCGGAGCGGTGTGATGCAATATTCCTTAAGCCGCCGAAGCGAGCTTCATCGAAACGATCGAATCGGGATCCTTCACAGGCTCGCCGCGCTTGACCTTGTCGATGGCTTCCATGCCTTCGATGACCTGGCCCCAGACGGTGTACTGCTTGTTGAGCCACGGGGAATCCGTGAAGCAGATGAAGAACTGCGAGTTTGCGGAGTTCGGGTTCTGCGAGCGGGCCATGGAGCAGGTGCCGCGCACATGCGGAATGGCGGAAAATTCAGCCTTCAGGTCTTCCTTTTCAGAACCGCCCATGCCGGCGCGGGCCGGGTTGAAGCTTTCCGAACCCTTCTTGCCGAACTTCACGTCGCCGGTCTGGGCCATGAAGTCTTCGATGACGCGGTGGAAAACGACGCCGTCATAAGCGCCTTCCGAGACGAGTTCCTTGATGCGGGCAACGTGGCCAGGCGCAACTTCCGGAAGCAGCTGGATCACGACCTTGCCGGTCGTCGTTTCCATGATGATGGTGTTTTCCGGATCCTTGATCTCGGCCATGGTCATTCTCCTCTGTTCGGGCTCTATTGCCCTACCTTACTTCTTGCCGACGGTGACCTTGATCATCCGGTCGGGGTTGGAAACTTCGCCGTTGCCGCCGGCGCCGCGCTTGATCTTGTCCACGGCTTCCATGCCGGACACGACCTTGCCGACCACGGTGTACTGGCCGTTCAGGAACGGGCCGTCGGCAAACATGATGAAGAACTGCGAATTGGCGGAATTCGGATCGCTGGAACGGGCCATGCCGACAGTTCCGCGCGTGAAGGGCTTCTTGGAGAATTCTGCCGGAATATCAGGCAGGTCGGAACCGCCGGTTCCGGCGCGCTGGGCGTTGAAGCCCTTCTCCATGTTACCGTACTGGACGTCGCCGGTCTGCGCCATGAAACCGTCGATAACGCGGTGGAAAGCCACATTGTCATAAGCGCCCTTCTTGGCCAGCGCCTCGATCTGCGCCACGTGCTTGGGCGCAACATCGGGCGCAAGCTCGATGACAACAGGGCCGTCCTTCAGCTGGATGGTCAGAAGTTCGGCGGCCGAAGCGATGGTGCTGGCGGCAACCGCACCGGCAAACAGGGCGCCGGCAAAGGCAAATCGAACGAGTTTCATCGGATTGGCTCCAAATGTAAGGCTGAAGTCAGCGCTTCAGCTTGGCGTTAAGGGCTTCAAGCACGGCTTTCGGCACGAAGGCTTCGACATTGCCGCCCATGGCGGCGATCTGCCGGACCAATGTGGCTGTAATGGGTCGCGACGAGGTGCCTGCCGGCAGGAACACGGTCTGAATATCGGGCGCCATCTGGCGGTTCATGCCGGCCATCTGCATCTCATAGTCGAGATCGGTGCCGTCGCGCAGGCCGCGCAGCAGCAGATGCGCCCCGTGCTGGCGGGCCGCATCGACAACCAGATTATCGAAGGAGACGACGTCCATGCGTGCCGCCTCACCGGGCAACTGCTCGGCAAGCGCCTGCTTTATAAGCGCCGCCCGCTCCTCGAAGGTAAACATCGGCGCTTTGCCCGGATGGATGCCGACGGCAACGATGACTTTCGACGCAACGTTCAGCGCCTGGATAAGCACATCCAGATGTCCGTTGGTCATCGGATCGAATGATCCTGGATAAAAGGCAATCGTCATATCGCTCTCAGATGGTGGGCGCGTTTCGATGCTGGGTATCATGTGCCCGCCTTTTGTCATGGAGATCAACGCGGCGCAAGACTTTATCCTCTTCCCACCCCTCCGCTGCGGCCCGGTGAACCCTCGATGAATGCGGCGTTCAGGGCGGTTTCAGAGCTATTTTGTTTAAATGCACAGCATCGGGAAACCGAAACGCCTTTCACCCGTTAAGCATCCGGAGAACTAAAAATGCTGGCCTTTATGATCGTCCTTTCGGTCATCGCGTCATTCGCTGCCGAGTATGTTTTTCTCGAATGAGAGTCCCAGCCAGTTTCCTGAACGCCAGATGAACGAGCCATTCAAGGAAGTTTCACCGGGGCGATGCTAATCGATTTTTACGATTGACGCGGAACATGATCAGACGTGGCGCGTTAACAAGAAACCAAAGGAACAGACAGATGTTTGTAAGAGAAAAACAGTCTACTTCGGCGAAGATCAGCGTCATCAGCACAGCCTGGACAGTACTGGTTATCGCAATGGTAGCAACGACGTTTAGTCTTTATGAGCAGAAGCCTGAAACCCAGGGCCCGGACTACCCGCAGCTGACTGCCCGTTATCAGTACATGAATTATTACTGATAGCGGGGAGAAATCCTCAATCCCTCGGAGACGATATCATGTTTACATTTCTGACGATGCTACTGGCCCTCATCAGCGTAATGTTCGTGACATCAATGATCTCCGTCATCGCGGAAATGCGGCGTGAGGATGAGGAATTCAAGGACGCTGTCCGGCGCGACCGCGCTTTCTAAGCGCGGTAGAGCGGATCAGGCCTATCCAAATGATTCTTTGACGCCGCTTGGCTCGTTCAGGCGGTTTTGTTTTGCCGTCAGGGCGGGCGGACATTTCCAAGGGTCTTGTTATACGCCTCTGTCCTTCCGCCCCTGAGCCGGAATCCAGCCAACGGGCGTTTGCGCGGTGGAAAAACTCTTTTCTGCCCAAGGACTTGGGCTAGCTTGATTCCGGCTCAGGGCCGGAATGACGGGTGAAGAGTTTGACCAGCCTCCTTATCAGCTCCACACTGTCGGTCTGAATATTTCGCTTCCCGTTCATCCCCCAATCACACAACCGTTTTCAAAACCCCGTTTTTCCAAGGGATATTCCCTTCAATTTCCGAATGGATTGATTTAAGGAACCCCAATACGTTGCGGGCCGGACAGCCGGCGACCGCAATGACGTTCCTGTGAGGTTTGCATAACGATGCTCGATTCCCTGAGAAATGCTTCTCGAACCATGGCAGCCAAGCTGCTGCTTCTCCTGCTTGTTGTTTCGTTCGGCGTCTGGGGCGTCTCCGCATCGCTTGTCACCGCCAATTCCCATGCCGTGATGACGGTGGGCGACCAGACGGTGAGCCCGCAGGAATTCCGTCTCGCCTACCAGCGCCAGATTTCCGATCTTAGCCGCCAGTTCGGCACGAGGCTGACGACCGAGCAGGCCAAGGCCTTCGGCATCGACCGCCAGGTGTTCAGCCAGCTTGCCGCCGGTGCATCGCTCGACGAGTTGGCTTCGAAGATGAACCTCGGGCTTTCGGAAGACCGTCTCGCCAAACTCATCGCCGAAGACCCGGCCTTTAAATCCGTCAACGGCCAGTTCGATCGCAACCTGTTTACCGAGCGCCTGCGCAACTCCGGTTTCCGCGAGGATGACTACATCAAGGAGCGCAGCAAGGTCGCCGTGCGCAGCCAGATCGTTGAAGCCGTCTCCGATGGTTTTGCCGCGCCGCAGGTATTGGTTGACGCGCTGAAGCAATATCGCAACGAGCAGCGTACCGTCGATTACGTCATTCTCTCCAATGCCGTCATCCCGCCAGTCAAGGCGCCGGGCGACGACGTGCTCACGCCCTGGTTCGAAACGAACAAGGCAAAGTACCGCGCGCCTGAATTCCGCAAGTTCACCTATGTGAAGCTCGAGCCGTCTGATATCGCCGAGCCGGCATCGGTGACCGATGCGCAGATCGCCGACTACTATAACAGCCACAAGGACAGCTTCCGCACCGCCGGCCGCCGCACGGTGGAGCAACTGACCTTCCCGGACAAGGAAATGGCCGCCGCTGCCGCCGAGCAGATCAGGCTCGGCAACACCACCTACGATCAGGTGGTGAAAGACCAGGGCAAGACGGCATCCGACGTGACGCTTGGCGAGTTCACCAAGGATACCATTCCCGACCAGTCGATTGCCGATGCGGCCTTCGCCATCCAGAAGGATGGCGGCGTATCGCCCGTGGTGGACGGCGCCTTCGGCCCGGTTCTCCTGCGCGTCACCGGCATCAAGCCGGAAACCACCCGTACGCTGGATGAAGCCAAGGACGATATCCGCAAGGATCTCGCTACCGCCGCCGCGGCTGAGGAAGTCACGAACGTGCACGATCGTTACGAAGACCTGCGCGCCGGCGGCTCGTCGCTTTCCGATGCCGCCAAGCAGCTCAACCTGAAGCCCGTCACCATCGACGCCATCGATGCCGCCGGCCTCAATGAAAAGGGCGACGCCGTCGAGGGCCTGCCCTCGCCGCAGCTGGCGCAGGAAGTCTTCAAGACCGAACCCGGCACGGAAGCCCTGCCGATCAATCTCGGCCGTGAAGGATACATCTGGTTCGACGTCGAGCAGATCATCCCTGCCCGCGACCGCACGCTTGCCGAAATTCGCGACGATGTCGTGGCCGATTGGACAGCCGAGCAGCAGCGCACCGCGCTTGCCGCCAAGGCAGACGAGCTGAAGGCCCGCGTTGAAAAGGGCGAGACGCTGGAAGCCGTCGCCGGTGAACTCAGCCTTGCCGTGGAGCAAAAGTCCGGCCTGCGCCGCACCAGCGAAGACGCGATCTTCGGCCGCCAGACCATCGCTGCCGTCTTCGCCGGAGCCGAAGGTCTGGTGGGCACCGCGGCCGATGCCGACGGTTCCAGCCGCATCCTCTTCAAGGTTACGTCCGTGGACACGAGCGCCGCGCCCGACGCGCTTGCCAACGACGACCAGCAGTTCACCGCCATCGCCCGCGCAGCCGGCGACGACATGTTGGACCAGATGGTCAACCGCCTGCAGAATGACTATGGTGTGACGATCAACCAAGCCCTCGCCGATCAGGCGATGGTTGGCTTCTGACACGGGGGGCGAGAAATGGCCGAACTGAAGCC
Source organism: Agrobacterium sp. DE0009 (assembly GCF_007680755.1). Taxonomy (NCBI): domain Bacteria; kingdom Pseudomonadati; phylum Pseudomonadota; class Alphaproteobacteria; order Hyphomicrobiales; family Rhizobiaceae; genus Agrobacterium; species Agrobacterium sp. DE0009. Next base: position 242,198 of record NZ_VEIU01000001.1, on the reverse strand, counting down.
GCTGATCGCCAAGGTCGCGAACGGAGAAAGCCTGAACCGCGAAGACGCGCGCACGGCTTTCGACATTCTGATGTCGGGCGAAGCCACCCCGTCGCAGATCGGCGGTTTCCTGATGGCACTGCGGGTACGTGGCGAAACGGTCGACGAAATCGTCGGCGCCGTTTCTTCCATGCGCGCCCGCATGCTGCCGGTTTCGGCCCCCGCCAATGCCATCGATATCGTCGGAACCGGCGGCGACGGCATCGGCACCTATAATATTTCGACGCTGGCCTCCATCATCGTCGCCGGCACGGGCCTGCCGGTCGCCAAGCATGGCAACCGGGCGCTGAGCTCCAAGTCAGGCACGGCGGATGCGCTCTCCGCGCTCGGCGTCAAGCTCGATATCGGCCCCGATCTCATTGCCCGCTGCATTGCAGAGGCCGGCCTCGGCTTCATGTTCGCGCAGATGCACCATTCGGCCATGCGCCATGTCGGCCCGAGCCGCGTCGAACTCGGCACACGCACCATCTTCAACCTGCTCGGCCCGCTCTCCAACCCGGCGGGCGCAAAGCGGCAATTGCTGGGCGTCTTTTCGCCACGCTGGCTCGTGCCGCTTGCCGAGGTGCTGCGGGACCTGGGTTCTGAAAGCATCTGGGTCGTCCATGGCGACGGCATGGATGAAGTCACCACGACCGGCGTCACCCATGTGGCGGCGCTCGAAGACGGCAAGATCCGCACCTTCGACCTCACCCCAAAAGATTTCGGCGTCGAGCCGGCTCAGATGAACGAGCTGAAGGGCGGCGATGGCATTGCCAATGCGGCGGCGCTGCGCGATGTTCTCTCCGGCAAGCGCAACGCCTATCGCAACGTGTCGCTGTGTAACGCTGCAGCAGCGCTTGTCATCGCCGGCAAGGCCGAGACATTGAGCCAGGCCATGACGATTGCCAGCGACGCGCTCGACAGCGGCGAGGCTGCCGCCGCACTGGAGCGTCTGGTCGCTGTATCCAACGAAGCCAGTTCAGCGCAGGAATGAGAGCGAGATCATGAGCGACATTCTGAAGAAAATCGAGGCTTACAAGCTCGAGGAAATCGCCGCCGCCAAGGCCAAGGTTTCATTGGCCGATCTGAAGGCGATGGCTGCCGACCAGAGCGCGCCGCGCGGCTTCTATAAGGCGCTGAAGGCAAAACAGGCCGAAGGCAAGTTCGGACTGATCGCTGAAATCAAGAAGGCCAGCCCCTCGAAAGGCCTCATCCGCCCCGACTTCGACCCGCCGGCGCTCGCGGCCGCCTATGAAGCCGGTGGCGCTGCCTGTCTCTCTGTTCTGACGGATAAGCCCAGCTTTCAGGGGGCACCGGAATTCCTGACCGCCGCCCGCAATGCCTGTGCCCTGCCCGCGCTGCGCAAGGATTTCATGTTCGACACCTATCAGGTGCACGAAGCCCGCGCCTGGGGCGCGGATTGCATTCTGCTCATCATGGCTTCGCTGTCGGACGGCGAGGCAAAACGCCTCGAGGACGAAGCTTTCGCGCTCGGCATGGATGTGTTGATCGAGGTGCACGATGAGGAGGAAACGGAACGGGCGCTGAAGCTCGATTCGCCGCTTTTCGGCATCAACAACCGTAATCTTCGTACCTTCGAAGTCGGCCTCGAAACCAGCGAAAGACTGGCGGGCCTGGTGCCCGCCGACAAGCTGCTGGTCGGCGAAAGCGGCATCTTCACCTTCGAGGATTGCCAGCGCCTGAAAAAGAGCGGCATCAGCACCTTCCTCGTCGGCGAAAGCCTGATGCGCAAGGACGATGTGACGGCGGCGACCAAGGCGCTGCTGACCGGCCAATCCGGCATTCTGGCAGCGGAATAACCCCGATGAGTGAGGCAAACAGGCTCACCCATATCGATGCGAGCGGCGAGGCGCATATGGTCGATGTCGGCGACAAGGCCGAGACCGTTCGTGTCGCCGTGGCCGAAGGTTTCGTGAAGATGAAGCCGGAGACGCTGGCGCTCATCCGCGACGGCAACGCCAAGAAGGGCGATGTCATCGGCACCGCGCGCCTCGCCGGCATCATGGCCGCCAAGCAGACGGCAAACCTCATCCCGCTCTGCCACCCGCTGATGCTGACCAAGGTTGCGGTGGACATCACCGAAGACGCCGCCCTGCCCGGCCTGCGGGTGGAGGCCATGGTGAAACTGTCTGGCAAGACCGGCGTGGAAATGGAGGCGCTGACCGCCGTCTCCATCGCCTGCCTGACGATCTATGACATGGCCAAAGCCGCCGACAAAGGCATGGAAATCGTCAATATCCGTCTTCTCGAAAAGAGCGGCGGCAAATCCGGTAGTTTTCGCCGACAGGAGAACTGAATGAAGCCGCTGCTGCCGGTAGACGAGGCCGTCAAACGCCTTCTGGATGCAGCGATCCCGATCACGGATAGCGAAGCGCTGCCGCTTGCCGAGTGCGACGGCCGCGTTCTCTCGTCCGATCTTCAGGCGCGTCTCACCCAGCCGCCCTTCGATGCCTCCGCCATGGATGGTTACGCCCTGCGCAGTGTCGATGCGCCCATGATCGGCTCGGTCCTGACGGTTGTCGGCGAGGCGGCTGCCGGTCACGCCTTTTCCGGCGTCGTGGGTAAGGGAGAGGCCGTGCGCATCTTCACCGGCGCCCCGGTGCCTGATGGTGCCGATACCATCCTCATTCAGGAAGATGCCGAAGTGCTGGAACGCGGACAAATCCGCACAACCTTCGAGGTCACCGCCGGAAGACACATCCGCCCGCGCGGACAGGATTTTTCCGAGGGGGAAACGGCGCTGACGGCCGGGCGCGAACTTGGCTTTACCGATCTCACGCTGGCAGCAGCGATGAACCACGCCACCCTCTCCGTCTATCGCAAGCCGCGCATCGCCATTCTCGCCACCGGCGACGAATTGCTTCAACCGGGCAGCGACCCGCAGCCAGCCCAAATTATCGCCTCCAATACTTTCGGCGTCGCAGCCCTTGCCCGGCAGGCCGGGGCCGAGGTGCTCGATCTCGGGATCATCGCCGATGACGAGGCGCTGATCCGCGCCGCCATCGCCAAGGCCGTCGCCGCCAAGGTCGACGTGCTGGTGACGCTGGGCGGCGCTTCCGTTGGCGATCATGATCTGGTGCAGGCGGCGCTGAAGGCGCAGGGCATGCAGCTCGACTTCTGGCGCGTTGCCATGCGGCCCGGAAAACCGCTGATGGTCGGCTCAATCGGTGCCATGCAGGTGTTGGGCCTGCCCGGAAATCCCGTCGCCAGCCTTGTCTGCGGTCTGCTGTTCCTCGAACCGCTCGTCCGCAGCATCGCCCGCCGCGCGCCCCTGCAACGCCTTGCGACAGCGCGCACTGCCACGGCGCTGAAGGTCAATGACCACCGCCAGGACTATTTGCGCGCGCGTGTCACCGCTGGGCAAGATGGGACGCCGGTTGCGGAGGCCTTCACGAAACAGGATTCATCGATGATGAAGATACTGGCGCATTCCGATGCGCTGATCATCCGCCCGCCCAATGCGCCGGCGCTTGCTGAAGGCGCGGAATGCACGATCCTGAGGCTGAAAGTCTGATATTCCGCCGGCACCCATGATGGGAAGCCCGATATTTGCAGCATCGGCACAAAAAACTTCACCGCCGGCGTTGGGCCGCAAATAAAACCGTAGCATTGCTGGATCAATATCCCGTCCCGGAAGGCGGAGCGATGGAGCGCGCAACAGCAAGACGCCTATCTACTGCTCGAATGTCTCCCTGTTGCTGTTTCAAAATAAATCACATGATTCCCCTTATTGGGATTGACAGAATAAATGCGATGCTGGCAACAAGGCACGCAGTAGAGAAAAACGCTTCCCGACCCCATCAGAATTGAAATTACTTATATTTTTCAATTAAATAAGATAAAAAATGGGGAAAATCGATTTTCCTGAGACAAAAATTCATTTTCCATAGATTAAGCTTTCCAAAACGGGCTTCATCATAATAATCATAGTTGATAATTTGGCTCATTGGAGTTTCTTGATGAACACGGCATCCACCCCCAAAACATCGGGGCCCGACATTGCCGGGCAGATTGCCTTTGCGATGCGCAGCATGGGTGTTTCGCCGATCCCGCGCAACTACAGCCTCTTTTATGAAGCCTATATCGGCTCGAACCCCGCCCTCACCAAAGATCTGGCCGCGCTTGGAAACAAGATCGCGCAGGAGGATCTGGACGAGCTCTATTCCCGTTATGGCGAGGGTGGTTCCAACCACGCTGTCGACGATGCCCATGAGAAGCTGCGGCGCGAACTGGAGGCGCTGCTCGGCACGCTGAGGCGCGAACAATCCTCCATGGCGAACTACAACAGGATACTCGGCGAAACCCGCCAGCGGATCGATGACAAGAATGCCGCCAGCAGCAACATCCTGAGAAACGCCATCGCCTTGCTCTCAGAAGCGACCGGCACGAAAATCATCGATGGCGAAAAGACGTTCAACGACGTCAACCGCCACGCCGAGGAGATGCATCAGGTCCGTCTTGAGCTCGACGAATACAAGCGCATCGCCAATACCGACTCGCTGACGCGGCTTTCCAACCGACGCGCCTTCGACGACAAGCTGGCCTCGATCTACGACAGCTCCATCGGCCTGCAATATACGACGCTTGTGCTGCTCGACATCGATCACTTCAAGCGCATCAACGACACGTTCGGCCACCCGGTCGGCGACAAGATCCTCGCCACCGTCGCCTCCGTCATCCGTGCCAATGTGCGCAAGGATGGCTTTGTCGCCAGAAGCGGCGGCGAGGAATTCGCCATCATCATGGACGGCAACACGCCGGAAGAAGTGATGGTCATGTGCGAACGCATTCGCCTCTCACTGGAAAGCACGCCCTTCCGCAATTCGCGATCGGGTGCCGATTACGGCACCGTCACGATCTCCATCGGCTTCGCCTCCGCCGCCCAGGCCACCAACCCGGGCGAGCTGTACGGCCACGCCGATACGGCCCTCTACCACGCCAAGGAAACCGGCCGAAACCGCTCCGTCTTTTACGAAGACGGCATGCAGAAGAATTACACCGGCAAAAACTGGCTGATTTATCGGACGTGAGGATGGTGGTGTGTGCACCACTATCTCCTCCGTCATGCCGGACTTGATCCGGCATCCTGTCACGGCGCGCCTGCGCCATGAAAAAAGCCTCTTGCGGTCAAGGACTTGATCGCGCTGGACCCCGGATCCAGTCCGGGGTGACGGAGTGAGGCGCTCCGTTTTCCCCAATGGCGTAAGCCATGCGAGGATTACCTCAGCGGCCCGACGGTCGGTTGTTACTGCGCCTCACCACATCGTTGCCGCTGCGCGCGCCGCCCATTCGCGGTCATAAGTCTCCTGGTCGAACTCAGCCTTTGCCGCCTTGAGCATGAGACCGGGCGTTGGCAGCGATGCCGGATCAACGAAGTGATCGGGGTTCCACAGCTCGGAGCGCATCAATGCCCGGGCGCACTGGAAATAGACCTCATCGATCGTCACCACGATAACGGTTCGCGGATGTTTGCCGTCCATCTCGAAGCTTTGCAGCAGCGCGGGATCGACGCTGACCACCGCGCGCCCATTGATGCGCATGGTGGTGTTCGAGCCGGGAACAAGAAACATCAGCGCCACCCGCGGGTCGCGCACGATGTTCAGAAGCGAATCGACGCGGTTGTTGCCGCGCCAGTCCGGTAACAGGATGGTTTTGTCATCGGCCACCCGCACCACCCCGCCCTTGTCGCCGCGCGGGGAACAGTCCATGCCCTCAGGTGCCACCGTCGCCAGCGCCAGAAACGGTGACGCTTCGATCATCTGCCGGTACTCGGCTGTCAGGGCACGGGTCACCTTGGCGATCGATGCCTCGCTCGTGCCATCATAGATCGCCTTCAGTTCCTCAACCGTGCGAATGATCGTCATGTCCGCTCCAATCCCTCGAAATCATGCTCCGCCACGGAAAGGCGCAGCTCTTACTCTTCGTCGGCTTCCGCCTTTTCCCGCTCGGCCCGCTCACGCGCGGTGCGCGCCGCCACGAGGTCGGCAGGCTGGGCATTGCCGCGGATAAGCGAGCGCCCTGCATAGATGCCGCCGACGACTTCCATGGCGAAACGCTCCTCGTCGCGGTCGCGGAACTCTTCCACCAGCCGCGCTGCATCTTCCCGCTCCTCGCCCATGGCGCCAAGCACTTCCTCGCTAAAGTTCAGCGCCGATTCCAGCGTCTCGCGAATCTGGTAATCGACCCCTGCCTTGAGCAGATCGATGGCATGACCGCGGTCATAGGCCCGGGCAAGCACGGGTACCAGAGGGAATTCGTGCTTGACGATCTCCGCGATCCGAACAGCCGCTTCCTTGTCATCAACGCAGATGAGCACCGCACGCGCGGTGCTGGCACCAGCCGCATGCAGGATTTCCGCCCGCGAGCCGTCGCCGTAATAGACCTTGAAGCCAAATTCGGCCGCATCGCGCACGAAATCGGCATCCTTGTCGATCAAGGACAGGGTGTAGCCACGCGCCAGAAGCGGCTGGCTGACGATCTGGCCGAAACGCCCGAAACCAATCAGCAAAATGCTGCCTTCGACATTTTCAGGCACGTCGAGATCGTCGGTATTGGGAACCGCCGCCGGCACAAGTCGGTCGTGCAGAATAACCATCAACGGCGTCAGCACCATGGAGATGATGATGGTCGCGGTCAGGATGGCATTGGCCTCCCGGTCGAGAATGCCGGCGCTGACGGCGGCTGAATAAAGGACGAAGGCGAATTCGCCGCCCTGCGCCATCAGCACCGCCCGTTCCAGGCTTTCGCGGCGGGTGGTGCCGAGCGCCCGCGCCACTCCGTAAATCAGGAAAGCCTTGAGCAGCATGTAGGCGACAACGCTGACCAGCACGAGCTGCCAGTTGGACGCGATGACGCCGAGATCGATCGCCATGCCCACACCGAGGAAAAACAGGCCGAGCAAGATGCCACGAAACGGCTCGATATCCGCCTCCAGCTGGTGACGAAACGAGGATTCCGACAGAAGCACGCCGGCCAGAAAAGCGCCCATGGCCATGGAAAGACCGCTGACCTGCATCAGAAGCGCCGATCCCAGCACCACCAGCAGTGCCGCAGCGGTCATCACCTCCCGCGCGCCGGAAGCGGCGAGAAGGCGGAAAAACGGGTTCAGCAGATAACGTCCGGCGAGGATGAGCGCACCCACGGCGGCAAGCGCGATGCCGATCGATGCCCAGCGTTCCGAAGCGGTGACGTGTTCCCCGCCGGACCCGAGGAATGCGACAAGCGCCAGCAGCGGCACGATGGCCAGATCCTCAAACAGCAGGATCGCAATGATACGCTGGCCTTTCAGGCTCGACATGCTGTTTCGTTCCTGCAGCATCTGCATCACGATCGCCGTTGATGTCAGCACGAAGCCGGTCCCAGCGACAAAGGACATGATGACGGGAAAGCCAAGGCTCACACCCACCAGCGTCAACCCGCCCATGCACACCAGCACCTGCAATGCGCCGAGCCCGAAAATATCCTGTCGCATCGACCACAGCCGCGAAGGCTGCATCTCAAGGCCGATGATGAAGAGGAACATCACCACACCGAGTTCGGCAATGTGCAGGATGGCCTGCGAATCGGAAAAGAAACCGAGACCGTAAGGCCCGATCACCAGGCCGGCCGCGAGGTAACCCAGCACCGAGCCGAGGCCGATACGCTTGAAGATCGGCGCGGCCACAACGCCCGCCGCCAAAAGCACGACCACCTGGGCCAGATCATTTCCATTCGCTTCTACAGCCACACGCCACCCCGTTGTATTTGATCAAGACAAGGGTGCTCCCTCGCCCGGGCGATGGCAAAGTACAAACCTTCCTCCGTCATGCCGGACTAGATCCGGCATCCAGCCACGACGCGTCTGCGTCGTGAGAACATGTCTTTTGCGATCAAGGATTTGATCGCGCTGGTCTCCGGATCACTCCGGGGTAACGAAGTGCGGATGGCACTATTTTGGCAAACGCCCCGTTTGCAACATCTTTGTCATCGCCTCACGAGGGCATTTCCCCCCATGTTTTCTCTACCGGTATCGCAGCTCCCTGCTCAAGCCCTTTTCGGCAAGCTCCCGCTCATATTCAGCAAACAGCGTCTGCCCGCTTTCACCCAGTTCCTTGAGATACTTCCATGTATAGATGCCGCTGTCATGGCCGTCATCGAAGGCGATCCGAACCGCGTAATTGCCGGTCGCGACGAGGTTGCGGATGGTGACGTCACGTTTGCCGGGCACCGTGACTTTCTGCCCCGGCCCATGGCCCTGGACTTCCGCCGAGGGTGAGAGAACGCGCAGCATCTCGGCAGAGAGCCGGTAAACGCTCCCATCATCGAAAGAAACGGTCAAATCCCGCCGGTCTTTCGACACAAGCAGCTCGGTCGGCCAGACATCACTCATTTTTCACTTCCGCACGCTCTTTATATGCGCCAGAATTACGGACTTGCCTGACAATAGGCAAGTCACTACATCATTTGGAGAGCAGAGTTCGGGCCTGCGCCCGACACAACGCGCAGTGAGGACGGAGACGTGAATAGTTTCCCCGGTTCGCTTGGAAAAGCGGAAACCCTGACGGAAAAAGCCACCCCCATGGTGGACCCTTTCGGCCGCTCCATCACCTATCTGCGCGTTTCGGTGACGGACCGCTGCGATTTCCGCTGTACCTATTGCATGTCCGAGCACATGACCTTTCTGCCCAAGAAGGATCTTCTGACGCTCGAAGAACTCGACCGGCTCTGTTCCGTCTTCATCGCGCGCGGCGTGCGCAAGCTGCGGCTGACCGGCGGCGAACCGCTGGTCCGCAAGAACATCATGTCGCTTGTCAGAAACCTCGGCCGCCACATCGAGGCCGGCAGGCTGGAAGAGCTGACGCTGACGACGAACGGTTCGCAACTCGCAAAATTCGCCGACGAACTCGCTGATTGCGGCGTGCGCCGCATCAACGTGTCGCTCGATACGCTCGACCGCGAGAAGTTTCGCCACATTACCCGCTGGGGCGATATCGATCGCGTCATGGAAGGGCTCGATGCCGCGCAGGCGGCGGGCATCAAGATCAAGCTCAACGCGGTTGCGCTGAAGGATTTCAACGATGTGGAGATGCCGGAGCTGATGCGCTTCGCCCATGGCCGCGGCATGGACCTGACCGTCATCGAAACCATGCCGATGGGCGAAATCGAGGAAGATCGGACCGATCGTTATCTGCCGCTCTCGCAACTGCGTGCCGATCTCGAAAAGAACTTCACGCTCATCGACAATGATTACCAGACCGGTGGTCCTGCCCGTTATGTCACGGTGAAGGAAACCGGCGGCAGGCTTGGCTTCATCACGCCGATGACGCATAATTTCTGCGAAAGCTGCAACCGCGTCCGCCTCACCTGTACCGGTACGCTTTACATGTGCCTCGGTCAGGATGACGCCGCCGATCTGCGCACGGCGCTGCGCGCCTCCGACAGCGACGCCTATCTTTCCAGCGCCATCGATGAAGCCCTGCTGCGCAAGCCGAAGGGGCATGATTTCATCATAGACCGCACCCACAACCGCCCCGCCGTCGGCCGCCATATGAGCGTTACGGGCGGCTGAGCACTCGCGCGGCGTCTTTCTCGTCTACCCACCCATATAAACGGTTGAATTGCCAGCCATGCCGTGCCACGTCTCTATGCATGGAGGAATGCGTGGTCGTGCCGCGGGGGGCGGCCCACATCGCCCGGCAGGGGCGGCGGGATACCGCGCATGGTCTGGGATCGTTGGGAATGGCATTGACGGACAATTCGCGCGGCGCACTTTTGATGGCGCTCGCAATGGCAAGCTTCACGGCCAACGATGCGCTGACGAAGTCCGTCACCCCCTACATCAACACCGGCCAGATCATGTTCGTTCGGGGCATCATCACCGTGGTGCTGATCTACATCGCCGCCCGCCACTTCGGCGCGCTGCGGCCGCTGAAAACCCTGCTGCGGCCCATCATCATCCTGCGCTGTCTCTGCGAGGTGACAGCCGCCGTGCTTTATCTGACGGCGCTGGGCCTCATCGAATTTTCCAACGCCTCGGCCATCCTGCAGTCCCTTCCGCTGATCGTGACGCTCGGGGCGGCGCTCTTCCTGCGCGAACCCGTCGGCTGGCGGCGCTGGGTGGCCATCATCACCGGCTTTATCGGTGTCCTCGTCATCATCAGGCCAGGCCCGGAAGGGTTTACGTCAGGCGCCCTGCTGGTCGTCGCCTCGCTTGCGGTCACCGCCGCACGTGATCTGCTGACACGGAAAATGTATGCCGACGTACCCTCCCTCGCCATCACCGTCATCACCGCCTTCGTCAACATGGCCGTGGGCGGGCTACTGATCGTGCCTTTCGGCGGATGGCAGCCAATGAACGTCGCGATCGTCTCGCATCTCGCGGCTTCGGCCATTCTCGTGCTGGTTGGTTACCAGGCCATCATCCTGGCGATGCGGACAGGCGAAATCTCCTTTGTCGCACCGTTTCGCTATACCAGCCTGCTCTGGGGTTTCATGATCGGGGTGTTCTTCTTCAATGAAAAGATCGACAGCTACACCGTCGTCGGCGCCGTGATCGTCATCGGTTCGGGCCTTTATACCTTCTATCGCGAAAGCCTGCGCAAGCGCTCGCAGATGGCAAAGCGTTCGGCTGCGACGCCAACGGCGGCGACCACCGTGCGGCCCGCTTCCGTTGCAAAAGCGGCGGTAACGGAAGAGGCGGGAGAATAAAATGAGAACCAGCCGTTTCCTCGACCGGACCACTCCGCCCCATATCATCACGCTTGTTGTCATCGCCGGCGTCGCGGCGCTGTGCATGAACCTGTTCCTGCCGTCGCTTTCGGCCATGGCGGTTCATTTTCAGATCGATTACGCCGTGATGCAGTTTGCCGTGTCGGGTTATCTTGCCGCCACCGCCCTGCTGCAACTGGTGATCGGCCCCCTCTCCGATCTCTTCGGCCGCCGCCCGGTGATGCTCGCCAGCATCGCCACGATGATCGCCGCGACACTGGTCTGCATGCTGGCTCCCAACATTACCGTTTTCATGATCGGCCGCGTGGCGCAGGCCGCCGTCGTCTCCGGTTTCGTGCTCGCCCGCGCCATCGTGCGGGACATGGTGCCGATGGAGCAGGCAGCGTCGATGATCGGCTACGTGACCATGGGCATGTCCGTTGTCCCGATGGTTGGCCCGACGGTCGGCGGGCTGCTGAACGACTTTTCCGGCTGGCAGTCCAGCTTTGCGCTGCTGGCGATTCTTGGCGCAGGCATTCTCGTGCTCGCCTGGTTCGATCTCGGTGAAACCAATCACAGCAGGTCGGCAAGCTTCTCGCAGCAGTTCCATGCCTGGCCGGAGCTTCTGCGCTCGCCCCTCTTCTGGGGGTATGCGCTGACCTCGACCTTCTCGTCAGGCATGTTCTTCTCCTTCCTCGGTGGCGCGCCCTTTGTCGGCAGCGTGCTTTACGGGCTGACGCCGGCCATGCTTGGACTGCAGTTCTTTTTCATGGCCAGCGGTTATATGCTCGGCAATTTCGTCTCCGGTCGTTATGCCAGTGAAATCGGCATCAACAGAATGATGCTCTCGGGCAATGTCATCGGGATTGTCGGTATCGCCGCTGCGATCCTCTTCGTGATCGGAGGAGCGGACAGCCCTTATGCGTTTTTCGTGCCGCTCGCTTTGATTGGCGTGGGAAACGGCGTGACGCTGCCAAGTGCCAATGCCGGCATGGTCAGCGTGCAGCCGCATCTGGCGGGCTCTGCCTCCGGCCTTGGCGGCGCGATGACGATCGGCGGCGGCGCGGCCCTTTCCGTCCTTGCCTCGTCGGTGCTCACGAAAGAAGAAGGAACGTGGCCGCTCCTCATGGTGATGCTGTTAACCGGCCTTGTCGCCCTTTTCACCACCTACATCGTCAGACGGCAGGAACAGCGGCAATGATCGTCCCTCCCCGAACAATTCCCGGTCTCGTGCTGGCGGGCGGCCTTTCGCGCCGCATGGGCAGCAACAAGGCGCTGGCAACGCTCGGCGACGCGCCGTTGCTTTCCCATGTCATCCGTCGCCTGACCCCGCAGGTGAGCGATGTCACCATCAATGCCGCCGTGACGGATAAGGCCAATTGGGCGGAAAGTTTCGGTCTGCCGCTTCTGCCCGATACGCTGAACGGCCATGCCGGGCCGCTCGCTGGCGTTCTGGCCGGTATGCGGCATTTCCGCGATCGCGACACCTTCGGCAGCCATTTCATGACTGCACCCGCCGACAGCCCGTTTTTCCCGGACGATCTGGTCGCACGACTGTGCGAGTATCTGTCGGATGACGTCATTGTCATCGCCTCGTCCGGCGGCCAGCTCCACCCGGTCTTTGCGCTCTGGCCGGTGGCCCTGGGCGACGATCTGGAGGGCTGGTTAAAAAACGATGCAAACCGCCGCATCCGCGCGTTTCTCGCCCGCCATGTCACCATCGGCGTAGCTTTCCCGCCGCTGGAAACGGCCACGGGCAGCCTTGATCCGTTTTTCAACATCAATACCCCGGATGAGCTGGCTCTGGCGCGTCGTCACCTGGAGAACATGGAAACATGAGCGAGCAAAAGGTCTTCGGCATTGCCGGCTGGAAAAATTCGGGCAAGACCGGCCTTGCGGTGCGCATCGTCACGGAACTGACCGCGCGCGGCTACCGCGTCTCGACCATCAAGCACGCCCACCATGATTTCGACATCGACAAGGTCGGCGCCGACAGCTGGCGTCACCGCCAGGCGGGCGCGCACGAGGTCACCATCGTCTCCGGCACCCGTTTCGCCATCATGCACGAATTGCGCGGTGAACCGGAACCCTCCTTCGAGGACATCCTCTCCCGCCTCGCGCCATGCGATCTCGTGCTGATCGAGGGTTATAAATACGAACCCGTGCCGAAGATCGAGGCGCGCCGGCTGGAAGCGGCCAAGACCGAACCGCTTGCGCCGCTCGATCCGCATATCATCGCCATTGCCGCAGATCATCCGGTGACGGACACGGCGCTGCCGGTTTTCGATCTCGACGATACCGGCGCCATTGCCAATTTCATCGAGAGGACGGTTGGGCTGGTGAGGGCATGAACAGGCATTGGAACGGAATGACTTCTTCCTTCCTCGTCCAGGCTCCCTCCCCACTTCCGTCATACCGGCCTTGAGCCGGTATCCAGCCAGCCCAAGTCCTTGGGCTGAGGAGACTCATTCCGCCGCGCAGACGCGCGTCGCCTGGATGCCGGATCGGGTCCGGCATGACGGAGGAGAAAACCGCGAGAAACCAATACTCACTAAGCCCGAGGCACCCATTCCAGCACCTTTTCCGCACCCATCACCCCAAAATGAAAAAGCCGGGCTCATCACCCGGCTTCATCATTCCTTGAGACGCAATACCTATTCAAGGAAAGTGGATGGGTTCACAGGCGTCGCATCCTTGCGAACTTCGAAGTGAACCTGCGGACGCTTGGCGCTGCCGGTCATGCCTGAGGTGGCGATGGTCTGGCCGCGCTGAACCTTCTGGCCGCGCTGGACGTCGAGATTGGCGGCGTTGCCGTAAACCGTGACCTTGCCGTCGTCGTGGCGGACGAGAACCGTGTTGCCGAGCTGTTTCAGGCCGTTGCCCGCATAGATGACGACACCGTTTTCGGCGGCCTTGATCGGCGTGCCCTCGGGAACCGAGATATTGATGCCATCGTTGCGGCTGCCTTCGACATTGTCGCCGAAATTATTGATGACCGCGCCGCGAACAGGCCAGCGATACTTGCCGATGCCGGTGGATTCCGGTGCGACAGATGCCATGTCGGCCTTCTTCTCGATATCGCTGACACTTGCGGTCGCCGGTGTGGCGGGCGCGGAGGCAGCGGGAGCCGCAGCCGGGGCCTTATAGGGCTCTGGCTTCACCGATGCGGTTTCGACAGCCTTGACTGCCGCCGCTTCCTTGGCGGGAACGGAAGCGGTCTTGATGGCATCGGTCGATGCGCCCGGCATGTTGAGCGTCTGGCCGACGCGGATGCTTTCGGTGGAGATGCCGTTGGCGGCCTTGAGAGCGGCAACCGAGACGCCGTTGGCGCGGGCGATCTTGGCGAGGCTGTCGCCCGGCTGAACCTTGTAGCCACCGGTCGGCGGCAGGGGCTTGCCGCCCGGAGGCGTCAGCTTGCCAGCGTCAGCGGATACCTTGTCGCGGGCGGCGGCCTGCGACGGCAGCACGGCGACGTTTCCATCCGGCGCACGCAGCGGTGTCGGCTGGTCGCCGTTGCGGTTGAGCGCGATATCGCCAGCCGCATCCTTGGCGGCGTTGCGGACCTGGCCGAACTTCGGAATGAGGATAGACTGACCGGCCTGCGCGGCGGAAGCGGACTTCAGACCGTTGACACGCAGCAGTTCCTTCTCGGGAACGCCATAGCGGTTGGAAAGCGTGGCGATGCTTTCACCCGGACGCAGGGTCACGGAGGAGGCACCATCCGTATGCCAGCCGTTCTTGTCGGAGCGAACAGTTGCGGTGGTCAGATTGTCAGCGGCGGGTGCAGCAGCCTGCCGTGCGGGCGCGGCCAGAGACGGCGCGGCCTTGGGCTGGGCGGACGGGAAAGGCTGGGCCATGGCTTCGTTGCGGGTCGATGGATCGCGGCTCGCCACGGCTGTCGGCGCAGACAGCTCCGAGCGCTGCACCGGCGATGCCGAGGCGCGGGCCGTGGACGGCTGAACGCCACCATAACCGCCGGATTGCTGCGGATAGGAATTGCCGGCCATGTTCTGGTTGGCATAGCCACCCTGCGGCGCGGCAGAGGCGTAACCGCCATTCATGTCACCCTGCGGAACCGGGGCCTGCCCGTAAGCACCGCCGCCCTGACGGGCAGGAATTGACGCCGTGGTCATCTGATCCGGTCCACTGGAAAAGAGGCCGCTGAACCGCGTTGCATCCGAGCTACAGCCCGTTGCGACGCTTGCCAGCAATGCCGCTGCGAACATTTTTGCGACTGATTTTCCGATTTTAGACGAATGTCTCATACGCATGACTCGATCTACACTGACGCCAACCCGCCGCATCGAGATCGATCCGGCACCAAATTCACTTCTTGCAAGGCCCATTTCCCGAGGTGGGGAAAACCATGCGTCGATGTTTATGATTAAAGCGCGTTAGTGTTACCACGCCGTTAAAACGTTAAGCCGTTTGGCGCTTTTTTGACACTTCGATAACCATGACAAAAACCGGATGCGTCATGATGGAACAATTATGACTATTGAAATCAGAGGGTTGATGAGCTTCATCACATTAGAAGACAAAGATAAATTGCCTTCAAAATTTTTATGCTGTCACAAATGCCGGGCAATATGGGAGCTGAGCGGCAGATAGGGCGCTTCAAACAGCTCTTCCTTCTCGAAGCGGCTGCCGGTCTTGGAAAAGCGCGTCATCACGCAACGATCACCCTCAACGATGATCGGCGCAATCATCATGCCGCCAGAAACGATCTGCTCGGCAAAGAAGCGGGGCATCGTTGTGAAGGCGGCCGTGGAAACGATTCGGTCAAAAGTGCCCTCGCCCACCAAACCATTGCTGCCATCTGCCTGGCGGATGACGACGTTGCGGATGGAAAGGTCGTCAAGACAGTTCTGCGCCTGCTGAACCAGCGTCTTGTAGCGCTCCAGCGAAAAGACCCGCTCGACACGACGGGCAATGATCGCCGTCATGAAGCCGCTGCCAGTGCCGATCTCCAGCACGCGCTGGCCGGGTTTCAGCTGCAGACGGGCGAGGATTTTCACCGCCATGTCGGCCCCTTCCATGAAGGAACCGCAGTCGATCGGGATGGTGCGGCTGGAATAGGCGTCGGCAGCAAATTGCGCAGGCACGAATTTGGAGCGCGGCGTCTGCTCAACCGCCGTCAGCAGGTCGAGATCGGAAATCCCCTCGCCCCGCAAGCGCAGAACGAGAGCTGCAAAACCTTCCTTTTCGACCATGGCAGATTTCAATCGGTGACTCCGAATCCAAGTGCTTGCGCAACCCGATCCTTCACCGTGTAGTCCGTCAGGTCAAGCTTCAGCGGCGTGACCGAAATCTTGCCATGCTTTATCGCGTGGATATCGGTGCCTTCGCGGAAGTTGCCCAGGCGTTCGCCGAAGCGCAGCCAGTAATAAGGAAGACCGCGACCGTCCTGCCGTTCCTCCACCGTCAGGCCGAAATCCAGCTTGCCCTGCCCGGTAACGGAAACGCCCTGCACATCCTTTGGCGCGCAATTGGGGAAATTGAGGTTGAGGAACGTGCCGTCGGGCAGATCGACATTTATCAGCTTGCGAATGAGATCGGGCGCATAAGTCTCCGCCACTTCCCACGGCACAATGCGCCCGTCAGCATGACTGAAGGCCTGGCTCAGCGCAAACGACCGCACGCCCTGCAACGTGCCTTCGATGGCACCGGCAATCGTGCCGGAATAGGTGACATCATCGGCCATATTCGCGCCGGCGTTGACACCCGACAGCACGAGATCGGGTTTTTCCGGCAGAACCTCGCGAATGCCCATGATGACGCAATCGGTCGGCGTGCCGCGCAGCGCGAAATGCTTGTCGGAAACCTTGCGCAGCCGCAGCGGCTCGGACAGCGTCAGGGAGTGAGCAAGCCCGCTCTGGTCTGTCTCCGGCGCAACGATCCAGACGTCGTCGGACAAGGTGCGGGCGATACGCTCCAGCACCGCCAGCCCTTCGGCGTGGATACCGTCGTCGTTTGTCAGCAAAATCCGCATGTTTCTCTCCCGCTGGTCGTTTCTTTCGCGTACTGAGCCTTCCACAACAATCATGCCGGACCTGATCCGGCATCCAGTCGACGCGCGTGTGCGCGACGGGAAGGACTCTTTCAGCCCAAGGACTTGGGCTGGCTGGATACCGGCTCGAGGCCGGTATGACGGCGACGTCTCAACAGACTGGCAATCAAGCCGCCTTCTCGATCCGCGTCAGACCGCCCATATAAGGCAGCAGGACGTCCGGAATTGTGACAGAGCCATCATCGTTCAGGTAATTCTCGAGAACGGCGATCAGGCAGCGGCCGACAGCCGTGCCGGAACCGTTCAGCGTGTGCACGAACTTCGTCGCCTTGTCGTCCTTGCCGCGGTAGCGCGCATTCATGCGGCGCGCCTGGAAATCGCCGCAGACCGAGCAGGACGAGATTTCGCGATAGGTATTCTGGCCCGGCAGCCACACTTCCAGATCATAGGTCTTGCGGGCGCCAAAACCCATGTCACCGGTGCAGAGCGTCATGGTGCGGAAATGCAGGCCGAGACGTTTCAGCACTTCCTCGGCACATGCCGTCATACGCTCATGTTCGGCAACGGCACTTTCCGCGTCGGTGATGGAGACGAGTTCGCATTTCCAGAACTGGTGCTGGCGCAACATGCCGCGCGTATCGCGACCGGCCGAGCCCGCTTCCGAGCGGAAGGACGGTGTGAGCGCGGTGAAACGCAGCGGTAGCTTCTCCTGTTCGAGAATTTCGCCTGACACGAGGTTGGTCAGCGTCACCTCGGCCGTCGGGATCAACCAGCGGCCATCCGTGGTCTTGAACAGGTCTTCGGCAAACTTCGGCAATTGGCCGGTGCCGAACATAGCCTCGTCCCGCACCATCAGCGGCGAAGAAACTTCGGTATAGCCATGTTCCGAGGTGTGCAGGTCGATCATGAACTGGCCGAGCGCCCGCTCCAGCCGCGCGAGCTGGCTGGTGAGGACGGTGAAACGCGAACCTGAAAGCTTGGCGGCCCGCTCGAAATCCATATAACCAAGTGCTTCGCCGATTTCGAAATGCTCCTTGGCTGCATGGTTCCAGCCGGGCTTCTGGCCGACGACGCGGGTCACGACGTTGTCGTGCTCGTCCTTGCCATCAGGCACGTCGTCGAAGGGAATATTGGGCAGGCGCGACAGGGCGTCGTTCAGCTCGGCGGTGACCTGGCGGTCCTCCTCCTCGGCGCGCGGCATCTTGTCCTTGAGGTCGGCGACTTCGGCTTTGAGTTTTTCCGCAAGCTCCATGTTCTTCTGCGCCATGGCGGCGCCGATTTCCTTGGAGGCGGCATTGCGGCGGGACTGCATGTCCTGCAGGGACTGGATGACGGAACGGCGCTTTTCATCCAGCGCGATCAGGCCTGCGGCCGCAGGCTCCGCGCCACGGCGTGCAAGCGCCGCGTCGAAAGCTTCGGGGTTTTCACGTATCCATTTAATGTCGTGCATCGTCGTTCCAGACCGTTGTTGCATCACCGGTGTTTTACAGCAAAACGCCGGGCAGAAGCCCGGCGCGAGGAAATGTCTTGAGCGGCGAGACCGTCGAAAACTCAGGTCTCCTCCAGCTCCGTACTTGCGGATTCCGCAGCACGTTTCCTCTCCACGAGTCGAGCCATATAGATGGAAATCTCGTAGAGAATGATCGCAGGCAGTGCAAGACCGATCTGGGACATCGGGTCCGGCGGGGTCAGCACGGCCGCGACCACAAAGGCCATGACAATCGCAAACTTGCGCTTCTCACGCAGCCAGTCGCTGGTCAGAAGGCCGACGCGCGCCAGAAGCGTGGTGACCACCGGCAGCTGGAACACCAGACCGAAGGACAGCACCAGCGTCATGATGAGGCTCAGATATTCCGACACCTTCGGCATCAGTGAAATCGCGACCTCACCATCTTCCGGCAATTGCTGCATGGCCAGGAAGAACCACATGACCATCGGCGTGAAGAAGAAATAGACGAGCGCCGCACCGATGAGGAACAGGATCGGCGATGCGATGAGGAACGGCAGGAACGCGGCGCGCTCATTCTTGTAGAGGCCTGGCGCCACGAATTTGTAAAGCTGCGACGCGATCACCGGAAAGGAAATCACCATCGCGCCGAACATCGCGACCTTGATCTGCGTGAAGAAGAATTCCTGGGGCGCGGTATAGATCAGCGACGACTTCGTCACATCAAGGCCAGCCCAGAGAACCGCCCACTTATAGGGAATGACAAGCAGGTTGAAGAGATGCTTGGCTACGGCAAAACAGGCGATGAAGGCAACGAAGAACGCACCCAGCGACCAGATCAGTCGCGTGCGCAGTTCCATCAGATGTTCGATAAGCGGCTGCGGCTTGTCCTCGATGTCCCCGCTCATGCTTCGTCCTTCTTGGGCTTTGCAGCCTTGGTTTTCGCCGGCTTTGCCGGCTTGGCATCAGCGACCACGACAGGCTTTTCAGCCACGACCTTCCTGGCGGCCGCTTTTTTAGCGACGGCTTTGACGGTCGGCTTTGCAGCTGAACTTTCCGTGGAGTTGACAGCGACGGGCGCTGACGCCGCGACCGCTTTGGCGCGGCTGGCGCGTTTCGGCTTGGCGGCAACCGCTTCCGCCTCGACGGTCGCAATCGATTTCGCCCGGGCACGCTTCGTCTTTTCCACCGGCACGACCGGTGCCGCAACGGGGGCGGCAGTCACGGGCGGCGTATCCGGTAGCTTCATCTCAGGCTCGGGAACGCTGACGAGCGGTGCAACCGGTTCGCTGGTCGCAGGTGCTGCCGTCGAGGTCGCAGGCGTGGATGACAGGCTGTCAGGTGGCGTTGTCGCCTTCTGAAGATCGGATTTGATCTCGTTGCCGAGCTGGCGAAGCGGGTTCATCGCATCGCGCAGCGAGTTGGTCGGGTTGAGATTGCGGACATCGGAGATGGTCTGGCGCACATCGTCCATGTCGGCCTCTTTGAGGGCCTCATCGAACTGGCTGCGGAACTCCCCTGCCATCTTGCGAAGACCGGCCATGGTCTTGCCGAAGGCGCGGATCATGGGCGGCAAGTCTTTCGGCCCGACAACCACGATCAGCACGACCGCAATCACCAGCAGCTCGCTCCAGCCGATATCAAACATCAATATGCTCCCGAGACCCTAACGCGTGTCAGTCTCAAACCAGACGGCAGTGCCGCTTACTTGATCTCGTCAGCCTTGTGGTCGACGGTCTTTGCGTTGACATCGGCCGGCGGCGGCGTCTGATCTTCGTCAGCCATGCCCTTCTTGAAGCTCTTGATGCCCTTGGCGACATCGCCCATCAGTTCCGGGATCTTGCCGCGTCCGAAAAGGACGAGAACAATCACCAGCACGATGAGCCAATGCCACACACTAAAAGAACCCATAACTGAAACTCCTGAATTTCGCTTTCAGACGATGTAAGACGTTTGAAAGGCTTTTACAAACGACAAATCGCCGGTTCAACAGGGTGTGAGCATAAAGTTTCTGCGTCTTGTCGCCCGTGCGATAACGATCTCAATCGTCGCCGTCGCCACCACCAGGCGCAAGCAGGCCCAGCTCTTCCAGATCAAGTTGCGTTATCGGATCTTCATCCTCGCGCAGCTCGTCGCTCATCATCGGCAGGGGCACGCCGAAATTGGAAGGGATCCGGCCGGAAAGCAGCCCTGCCCCCTTCAGCTCCTCGAGCCCCGGCAGATCGCGCAATTCCTCAAGGCCGAAATGGTCGAGAAACTCAACCGTGGTGCCGATGGTCACGGGTCTGCCTGGCGTTCGCCTACGGCCCCGGAAACGCACCCAGCCCGCCTCCATCAGCACGTCAAGCGTGCCGCGCGAGGTCTGCACACCGCGGATTTCTTCGATCTCGGCACGTGTCACCGGTTGATGATATGCGATAATCGCCAGAACTTCCAGCGCCGCGCGCGAGAGCTTCTTCGGTTCCTTTTCCTCCGTGCGGATGACGAAGGACAAATCGCCCGCTGTGCGGAATGCCCATTGCCCGCCCACCTGCACGAGATTGACACCCCGATCCGCATAAGCGGCTTTCAGGCGCTCAAGAGTGGCAAGGACATCGATCCCCCGCGGCAGGCGCTCCGCTATGAAGCCCACGGAAACCGGCTCGGCAGAGGCAAAAACCAGCGCCTCGGCGATACGCTCGGCCTCCTTCAGCTGACGTTCGGAAAACACCGTGGATTCGGTGGCCACGCCATCAGACACGATCGTCGCCCCGGCAGCCTCATCATGATCAATCATTGTTAGTCCTCTGCGCGTCACCTGCGCGATCATCCCTTGTGCCACGGCGCATATAGATGGGCTGGAACGCCCCCTCCTGCCGGATTTGCAGCGATCCCTCGCGCACCAGTTCCAGCGAAGCGGCAAAGGCGCTGGCGATCGCCGTCACCCGCATGGCGGGATCCGGAACATATTGCAGCAGATACTGATCGAGCACGGTCCACTCCCCGACATCGCCAAGCAGATTGTTGAGAAGCTCGCGCGCTTCCACCAGCGACCAGACCTGCCGTTTTTCAATCGTGACCTGCGTGATCGCCTGTCGTTGCCGCAGATTGGCGTAAGCGCTGAGCAGATCATAGAGGCTGGCCTCGAAGGCCGAGCGGTTGATATGCGGAATATGTTCCGGTGCACCGCGGGCAAAGACATCGCGGCCAAGCTGGGCGCGGTTGACGAGACGTTCCGCCGCCTCGCGCATTGCTTCCAGACGCTTCAGCCGGAAGGCTAGGGTCGCAGCCATCTCCTCGCCCGAGGGACCGTCATCCTTGGATTGCTGCGGGATAAGCAGCTTGGACTTGAGGAAAGCGAGCCACGCGGCCATCACCAGATAGTCTGCCGCCAGCTCGATGCGCACACGCCGCGCGCTTTCCACGAATTGCAGATATTGCTCAGCCAACGCCAGCACGGAAATGCGCGACAGATCGACCTTTTGCGTGCGGGCAAGGTGCAACAGCAGATCGAGCGGGCCTTCGAAACCCGCGACATCGATGACCAGCCCGGCCTCACCCGTCAGCCGCTCCGGCGTCACATCCTGCCAGAGCTTGTCCATCGGTGTGGAATTTCGTGATTTGTCTGCGGCCATCGTTCCATCCGCCGGAACTTCCGGCCTTGATCCCGGGTGAGCGGCCGCCCGACTGTCAGGAAACGGCCCACATGGCGTTAAATTCCGCTCTCAGCGTTGCTTCATCGGACGCGTCGGCGGCGGTGAAGCCAGCCTCCACAGCCCGCACCCGCTCCAGCGTACGGCCGGAAAGAACGGGAACCTCCTTCACGACCTGAAGCATTTCACTCATCACACCGTTGCAATGCAAGACTATATCGCAGCCACCCGCAACAATATTCGCAGCTCTCTCACCCAGCGTTCCCTTTAGCGCATTCATGGAGCTGTCGTCAGACATCAGCAACCCGTCAAAGCCGATGCGGCCGCGGATGATCTCCTCAATCACCTTCGGCGATGTCGTCGCCGGCCGTTCTCTGTCCACCGCGTTGAAAACGAGGTGCGCACTCATGCCCATCAACTCGTTGTTGAGAGCCCGGAACGGTATGAAATCATGCGCATCCAGCTCCTCGACCGGCACGTCGACCACGGGTAGTTCATGATGCGAGTCCACCATGCCGCGACCGTGCCCCGGCATATGTTTCATGACGGGCAGCATGCCGCCCGCCTTCAACCCGTCGGCCGCCGCCTGCCCCATCTCGGCAACCATGATGGGTGAATAACCATAGGCACGGTTACCGATGACGTTGCTCGCACCCTCCACCGGCACATCGAGCACCGGCAGGCAATCGATGTTGATCCCGAATCTCGTAAGATCAAAGGCATGCAGGCGCGACATCAGCCAGGCGGCGCGCAGACCGGCATCGCGATCACGCTCGTAGATTTCACCGAGAATACGGGCGTTCGGATAGGCTTGCAGGATCGGCGGCTTGATGCGCTGTACACGACCACCCTCCTGATCGATCAGGACCGGGGCATCTGGCCGCCCGACCGCCTCGCGCATGGCGGCAACAAGATCGGTGATCTGCTGCGGCTCGCCAATATTGCGCCCGAACAGGATGAAACCCCAGGGTTGCTCATCGCGGTAAAGGGCAATCTCGTCGGCGGTCAGCGAAAGCCCGCTGCATCCGAGGATCATAGCTTTGCAATCGGTCATGGTGTCACGCTTTCAGGGAAAGGAAGGATCGGACGTCGCCAAACTCTCGACCCTTAGGGAGGCGGCAACATGAAACACACGTCACCCCGGACTTGACCCGGGGGCCAGCGCGATCAAATCCTTGATCGCTTAAGGTCCGTTTCACGGCGCGTCTGCGCCGTGGCTGGATGCCCAATAAAGCCCGGCATGACGGAGGTTAGCTGCTCCGCCACTGCGTCAGGCAATCAGCGCCGGGGATTTCCCGGCGCGTCTCTTTACCGCGCCACGAGGCAGCTGCCGCCCGCAGAGCGGAACTTTTCGCAGAGCGCCACGGCTTCGTTCTTGTCGCCGGCCGGGATACGAACACGGTAGAAGGTGCCCTTGCCAGCGATTTCGGCTGCCTTGATGTCGACGCCGCGTCCACCGATGACCGAGCCGAACTTGGCCGACATGTTCTGGTAGGACTTCTGCGCTTCCGCCTGGCTCGGCAGCGAGGCGATCTGGATATAATAACCACCGGCAGACGGCGTGCTGGTGGCGGCAGGTGTTGCGGCTGCCGTCTGCTGCTGTGCGGCCTGCGGCTGTGCAGGCGCGGTCGGGCGGACATTGCCCTGGTTCGTCACCGTCGCCACAACATTTGCAGGCTGCGAGGACGGGCGCGCCGCTGGGAGCGGTGCTGCCGACTTGTTAGCCGAAGCCGGCGTGTTCGCCTGCGGCTGAGCCTGTTCCGGTGCGACCGGAACCCGCGATGCGGCGATGACTGCCGGAGCGCCTTCGCCGGGCTTGGCGGTCTGCGGGGCTGCAAGCTCGTCGACCTTGTCGGCCTTCGGCGGCTGGGCGGCCGGTGCATCGACTTCCTGCGCGACGAGCGTGCCGTCAGGCTTGACGATCATGGTGCGAACCTTGCGCGGCGAAACGCCGGTTGCGGCAGCACCTTCATTCTGGGCAGCCTTTTCTTCCGGCGAAAGCAGGCGCGGATCCTCGGTTTCGCCAACCGGCGTACCGGCGGCTTCCATATCGGCGTCGTTTTCACCTTCCAGCGGCAATTGTTCGGGGATCAGCGTCCGCTGAACCACGTCCACAGGCTGTTCGTTGCTGGAAATCAGCGCCGGTTGCTTCGGATCGGCAGCGCTGCCACCGGCCACGCGGTCATAAACCGCCTTGTCCTGGTTCGGCACGACGCGGCCACCCGGATTTTCCGGCACAACCTTCATCGGATCGTTATCGGCGGAAATGATGACCGGCGCGCCATTGGAGCCAGTGCCGGACGAACCGCCTGACATCAGCGCGTAAACGCCGCCACCGATCAGGACGAGGCCGATTGCAGCCGCAACCGGCATGATCCAGCGGCGACCGCCACCCTCATCCTCATCGCGGTAAGCGGCCTGAGGGTCGACATAGGTGTTTTCAGCTTCACGTGGCGCGTTGCCACGGGAGGCAGCGGCCTCCTGCATAGATCGGCGGAAGTCTTCTTCCAGAGCCCGTTCGAATTCGTCGACCTCTTCCGTCGCCTGAACCGGACGCGCCTGGGCAGCGCCGCGATTTTCCGCATGCTTGTGACGGTCGAGACCGCCGGCAACAGCGGGCGCAAACAGCGTTGCAAGCTCGGTGTCAATGTCGAGGTCTTCCTCATGACGACGGGGCGCAGGCTTCGGCTCAAAAACGCCGACGGGCAATTCCGGCACGTCCATCTCGACGATTGTTTCCGGATGTTCTTCCGTCTCGCCAATCTGCGAGGGATCGAAAGGCAGGCTTTCCAGCGTCTGCGGCGCCACGGGCTGAGGTGCAGCCGGGCGCGCCTGAACCGGTGCGGCAGCAACCGGCGCGGGGGCAACGGCAGCGACAGGCGCGGCAACAGGTGCCGGGCGCGGCTGCGGTGCGGGCTGAACCCTCACCGGCTGCGGCGCCGCGGCCTGGACGGCGACGGGCGCGGCCGGTTGTTCGCGAACGGGCTGCGGTGCAGGCGCGGGTGCAACCTCGGCTTCAGCGATGTCCGAGAGATCGAGGTCAAGATCGAGATCGTCAAGCGCAAGCTCGAAATCATCATCATTGAAGCCCGCGAAATCGAAATCATCGGCAGATACTGCCGGCTCCGCAGCGGCTACCGGTGCTGCCTTGACGGGCGGGGCCGCAACCACGGCAGGCTCAGGCTTGACCACCTGCGCAGCGGGCACAGCCTGTACCAGCGGCGCTTCGCCACGGCCGGGAATCGAATATTTCGCGACGTCGTAAATCAGCTCGTCCATCGGCGAGAGATTTTTTGCGGCAGGCCTCTCGGCCGGCTCGGCCGCTTCAGCAGCCGTGAAGGTGTCTGCCTTAGGCGGCGTGAAGGACGGCGCAGTGTCTGCGGCCTTTACGACCGCCGGCGCGGGCGCTGCAGCTTCCACCTGCGGCTCGATACGGGCTGCGGCAGGCTGCTGCTCGGAACGCGGCCCAACCCGCTTCGGGTCACCAGCCGACACATCCCGGCGCGCGCCAAAATTGGCAAGCGGCAGACGCAGGCTTGAAAACTCCAGCGAGGAACGACCGCCGTGCGATGGCGGGCGAACCGAAATCGGCGCGGGCGCTTCTTCGGCGACGGCTATTTCCACCTCGTCGGCAAGGTCGATTGCCTGCGGCTCCGGCGCATGAGGCTGAACATTGCTGGAGACGTCGGCCGGAAGCTCCGGCATGGCGTGCCATTCCGGCTGCGAGGCCTGCGGCTGTTCCCAGGCAGCCTGTGGCGTAGCCGGCTGATACACCATCGGCTCGGCAGGGCGCGCCTGGCGAGAATGCACATCGAAAACCTCGGCCACAGCACCGGCATCGTCGCGGAAATCCGCACGAATGTCCTGGGTGGTCGTGTCGACATAATTGTGAATATAGGCCTGATCGACCTCCGGGAGCGGCTCCTCCCTCACCTGCGGGGCAGGCGCGGCCGCGGCTTCTGGCTCGGCAATCGGCGCAAGCTCCGGCTCGCGGCGGGCAAACACCTGCTCGACGCGCTGCATGAAATCATTGGGATGAATGCCCGCACGGACATCGTTTGCCGGATCGAGAACGACCGGATCGGCGTGCGGCGCATCATAAACCTCAAACTCCCGAAGCAGCTCGTCCTCAAGATTGAATTCGGGTTCGCGGCGGGTAGCCGGCGAAACAGCGCGTGGCGCAGCGTCGGAACCCGCATGCGAAGGACGATCTTCAAAGCCGACGATCCGCGCCAGCTCTGCCAGAGGATCGTTGTCAGCGAACCCTTCGGACCGGGTGTCCCGGTTATACGCGACATTTTTTTCGACCATTACGTGTTCCACCATCTACGCATTGCAGCTCTTGCCAGCGTATTGTGAGCAAATAATGGTGAGATGTTATCGCATTTCAGCAGGTGCGTCCGCTCCTAAAAGCGTGAGGCCGGACCTCAAAACATTTGCGACAGCATTCACCAGCCCGAGTCTGGCAATGCTTAATTCTCGGTTTTTATCGTTAATAAAACGTAATTCCGGATTGTCTTTGCCCTTGTTCCAGTGTCCGTGGAAGGAACTGGCCAGATCATAGAGGTAAAAAGCAAGCCTGTGCGGCTCGTGTGAAAGGGCCGCAGATTCGATCAGACGCGGATATTCGGCAAGCTTAGCAACCAGCTGCAACTCGTTGATATCGCTAATTAAAGAAACGGACCTTGCCATGTCTTCCGCCGATGGGGACAAGCCCGGAAACGCCTCCTGCGCCTGCCGGAAGATCGACATGCAGCGAGCGTGCGCATATTGCACATAAAATACCGGATTATCCTTCGATTGTTCGGTCACTTTCGCGAAATCGAAGTCCAGCGGCTCGGAATTCTTCCGGTAAAGCATCATGAATCGCACGGGATCGCGACCGACTTCGTCAACGACATCGCGCAGCGTGACGAAGTCGCCGGAGCGTTTCGACATCTTCACCGGCTCGCCGTCACGGAACAGCTTGACGAGCTGGCACAGAAGAACCGTCAGCTTGGACTTGCCCTCAGAGACGGCGCGCGCAACCGCTTCCAGACGCTTGACGTAACCACCATGGTCGGCGCCGAGCACATAGATCATCTCGGAAAAACCGCGATCGAACTTGTTCTTGAAATAGGCGACGTCGGCGGCGAAATAGGTGTAGGAACCATCCGACTTCATCAGCGCACGGTCCATGTCGTCGCCCACCTCGGTGGAGCGAAACAGGGTCTGTTCGCGGTCTTCCCAGTCATCAGGCAATTCGCCCTTCGGCGGCGGCAGCGTGCCCTTGTAGACATGGCCCTTGAAGGTGAGGTCGTTGATCGCCGAGAGGATCGGCCCGCCATTGCCCTCATGCAGCGTGCGCTCCGAGAAGAACACGTCGTGCCGGACGTTGAGAAGCGCCAGATCCTCGCGGATCATCGCCATCATCGCGTCGATGGCCTTGTCCTTGACGATCGGCATCCATTTTTCTTCAGGCATGGTGCGCAGCTTGATGCCATATTCATCCGCGAGCGCCTGTCCAACCGGAACGAGATAGTCACCCGGATAGAGACCGGACGGAATGGTGCCGATATCCTCGCCCAGCGCCTCGCGATAACGCAGGAACACGGAGCGGGCCAGCACATCGATCTGCGAGCCGGCATCGTTGATGTAATATTCCTTGGTCACACCATAACCGGCAAATGACAGCAGGTTCGCCAGCGTGTCGCCCACAACGGCGCCACGGCAATGGCCGACATGCATCGGGCCGGTCGGGTTGGCCGAGACATATTCGACGTTGATCTTCTGGCCGGCACCGATGGTGGAGCGGCCGAAATCGATGCCCTGCCCGATCATGTCGGCGAGAAGGCGCTGCCAGTAACCGACCGAAACCTTGAGATTGATGAAGCCGGGACCGGCGACATTGACGCTATCGACATCGCCATCCGCCTGAAGCGCCGGCACGATGAGTTCGGCCAGCGCCCGCGGATTGGTGCCGAGCGGCTTGGCGAGCACCATTGCTGCATTGGTCGCGACATCGCCGTGGCTGAGATCGCGCGGGGATTCGACGGTAATTCGACTGAAATCGACCTTTTCGCGGTTCTCTTTCACGAGGTCGAGCGTCTCGAGCGCGTTTTTGATCCTGGTATCGAAATCGGCAAAAATGTTCATCGTTCCAACCTGCGCGAA
Source organism: Agrobacterium sp. DE0009 (assembly GCF_007680755.1). NCBI lineage: Bacteria > Pseudomonadati > Pseudomonadota > Alphaproteobacteria > Hyphomicrobiales > Rhizobiaceae > Agrobacterium > Agrobacterium sp. DE0009. The sequence continues at coordinate 214,231 of NZ_VEIU01000001.1, read as the reverse complement.
GGGCTTCTGTTCATGTCCGGTATATTAGCCGGTCGGGCTTCGCGATCGCCCGCTGCCCTATCTCAAATCGGGGGTGCGGTCAAACAGACGCTGGTGGGCGCGCAGTGCATAACTGTCGGTCATGCCGGCCAGATAGTCGCCCACATGCCGCGCTTTTGCCGCAACGCTCATGCCGGAAATGCTGTCCACCCAGTAGTGGCTCTGCATTTCCGCCGGCATCTCCATATAACGGTGGAAAAGATCGGTGACGATCTGCGTGGCGCCGGCGCGGATGCGCATGATGTCCGGGTGCCGGTAGATATGGGCAAAGAGCAGCTTCTTGATCTGCCGGTCCGTCTCGGCCATCTCGTGCGAAAAGGTCGCGACAGTAAAATCCGCGGCCCTGATGTCGGCAGACCGCTGCGGCTTCAGCCGGGCAAGATTCTGCTGCGCCACGCCGATCACATCCTCAACCATGTGGGTGATCTGCCGCCGCATGATCTCGTTGGCGAACCGTTCCTTGTCGAGAACAGGATATTTCGCGCGCACCTGCGCCATCAAGCCGCTGAGGAATGGCACCTCCTCCAGCATTTCAAAGGTGAGATAACCGGCACGCAGACCGTCATCGATGTCATGGGTATTATAGGCGATGTCGTCGGCAATCGCCGCCACCTGCGCCTCGAGGCTGGCATAGCTGCCGATCTCGAGATCCTGCAGCTGGCAATATTCGAGGATGGGCAGCGGAACCGGACCTTTTATGCCCTCGCCCTCCGCATTCACCAGCGGGCCATTGTGCTTGACGAGGCCTTCCAGCGTTTCCCAGGTCAGGTTGATGCCGTCATATTCGGCATAACGGCGCTCCAGCTTGGTGACGATGCGCAGCGACTGGGCGTTATGGTCGAAGCCGCCATAGGGCAGCAACACCGCATCCAGCGCGTCTTCGCCGGTATGGCCGAAGGGCGTGTGGCCGAAATCATGCACCAGCGCCACGCCCTCGGCCAGATCCTCATCCAGCTTCAGCGCACGGGCGAGCGCGCGGGCGATCTGCGCCACCTCGATGGTGTGGGTAAGCCGCGTGCGATAATGGTCGCCATCGGGGCTGATGAAGACCTGCGTTTTGTGCTTCAGGCGGCGAAAGGCTGTCGTGTGGACGATCCGGTCACGGTCCCGCTGGAACTCGGAACGCGTCAGGCTTCCCTCTTCGGGAAAAAGACGTCCGCGCGTCGTCCATGGATCCGAGGCGAAGACCGCCCTCTCCCCACTTCCGAACCCCAATGCGCGCTGGTCTATGATCATGCATCCACCTGTTGACTTCTTAAGGCCGCGACGTCCTTTTGGTCCCGGCCATTGACCTTTTCATTCACCCTTCATACCTATCGCAGAGGTCAGCGCAAAGCATCATCGCCGCGCAGACCCCCTTACGCAGGCTATAGACCGTTAATTTGACCGGTTTATAATAGTGGCATCGAGATTATTGCTCTCCGGTTCTTGACCCCGGCAGGAGGAACGACATGGAAAACAGCGACATTACCCTTTCGGAAGCGGCAGCAAAACGAATCGCGCAGATTGTTGCGGCCGACGCCGGCAAACAGGCGCTACGCGTCTCGGTGGAAGGCGGCGGCTGCTCGGGCTTCTCCTACAAGTTCGACCTGGCCGAGAACCCGGCCGATGACGACATCGTGATCGCCCGCGGCGATGCCAAGGTGCTGATCGACAGCCTTTCGGTCGTCTATATGGCCGGCTCGGAAATTGACTTCGTCGACAATCTGCTGGGCCAGTCTTTTCAGATCAAGAACCCCAATGCCGTGGCAAGCTGCGGCTGTGGCACCAGCTTCTCGATCTGACGATATCTATCCACCACATCCTCGCCACCGTTTTTCAAAAACGGTGGCATTCGCTTTTCCATCGGGTAAAAGTAGCCCCACAAAAGGGAAACTCCGATGAAGATTGCCACCTGGAACATCAATGGCGTCAAGGCGCGTATCGAAAACCTCTGCCAGTGGCTGAAGGATTCGTCACCTGACATCGTCTGCCTTCAGGAAATCAAGTCGGTCGACGAGGGATTTCCCCGGCTGGAGATTGAGGCGCTTGGTTATCATATCGAGACCCATGGCCAAAAAGGCTTCAACGGCGTCGCCTTGCTCTCCAAAGTCAAACCCGATGAGGTCAATCGTGGCCTGCCGGGCGACGATGCCGACGAGCAGGCGCGGTTCATCGAAGGCGTGTTTTCCGTCGAAGGGGGCGCGATCCGCGTCTGCTCGCTTTACCTGCCGAACGGCAACCCGCCTGACGATCCGGTCAAATATCCCTACAAGCTTGCCTGGATGGAGCGCCTGCGGCGTTTTGCCGAGGACAGGCTGGCGCTCGAAGAGCCGCTCATTCTCGCCGGAGATTACAACGTAATCCCCGAACCCTTCGATTGCCACGACCCACGCGTGTGGGAAGGCGACGCCTTGTTTCTGCCGAAGACCCGAGAAGCCTTCCGCAAACTCGAAAACCTCGGCCTGACCGACGCCGCGCGCGCGACCACCGATGAAGCAGGACTTTATTCCTTCTGGGATTATCAGGCCGGCGCATGGCCGAAAAACCACGGCATCCGCATCGATCATCTGATGCTGTCAGCGGAAGCGGTCGACAGGCTGGAAACCGTCAGCATTGAAAAACACGTTCGTGGCTGGGAAAAACCGTCCGACCACGTCCCGGTCTGCGGTTATTTCGATTTTAGTTCGGCCAACTGACCGGCTCGCGGCACGCGCAAAAGAACGCCTGATCGACCCGTTCAATCCGGGTCGTTGAACTGCATGTTCTGCGCAAGCGCAATGGCAGCCCGGCGGTCATTCTCGCCGGCGAGCGAAAATGCCTGCTCCTGCAGGTTCTGAATCCAGGTACAATCCGCCGCCGTGCATTTGTCGAGCGCCGCCGTCATGAAGGCGAGCCCCTGCGTCGTCTGGCCTTCCTGGAAGATCAGGTTGCCGAAGATCGACATGGCGCCGGCATGGCCGTGCTTGCGGGCCTGGTTGAGCCACTTCTTGGCCTGCTGCACATCCGCGCGCCCGCCCTCACCGGCGAGGATCATCTCCGCCAGCCGGAACTGCGCTTCCGCTACGCCAAAGGTGGAGGCGACCTGAAAATAAAGCTGCCGCGCCTGCGAAAGGTCCATTTTGACGGGGCTTCCGGGAATACCGTGGCGGTAATAATCGGCCAGAGACAGCAGCGCATTGACGAAAAAGCCGGTGTCTTCCGACCCGGGCTCTACGCCCTGGCTGGCAATTTCGCTGTAAATCTTGAAAGCTTCGAAATCATTCTTGGCGACGCCGTCGCCATAGGCATACATATTGGCAAGCGCCCAGCGCGAACCGGTATGGCCCTTCTCGGCCGCATAACGATAAGCCTCGACGGCTTCGTCCTTGTTGCCGTTCTTGTAGGCCTTGAAGCCGAACTTGAACAGGTCGAAAGGACCAGACTCCTTCGTCACGCCCGCATTGATGTCAAAAGCCAGAACCGGCATTGCGAGCGACGCAAGCAACATGCCCATGAAGAGCGGCTTTAAAACGTTGGCTTCACATTTCAGCATTTCAGCGAACTTCTCTCACTCTTCCCGGCATGACGCCAATCCTTGCGGAATATGAACCCCGCCGGGCCGCGATTTTTCGAACACACTGCGCCTCTCCGGCAGCACTTTCCAGCGCACCACCGGTGGTCATCTGCGGTCATTGCTCCAAATTCTCGTCAAGACAGGTATAGGCATAATTTCCGGCAATATCACGGCATTTCCCCGCTCGCCGACCAGTGTCAAACAAGAAAGCCGGGCCAATTTCCCGTGTTACTTGCTTAAACCCTGAATCCAAACCCGTTTTCACTTTTTGCAACTCCACAGGCCCACATCAAACGCCCGCATGTTCTTTCATTCCCGCGCCTCTAAACATCAGCCAAGCACTCTGTTTGTGGCGGGAAATGGACAGATATGCTCACATTCCAACGCGACCCCACGCTTGCAGAAAAGTGTTGCCAAATCGTCACAAAACTCCCGGGCCAGAAACTTTTATCTGACAGAAATGACAGGTCGCGCATGAAAAAAGGTCCGGTTGGTAAACCGGACCTTTATTTTAGCAACTTACGTTGAAAGCCTTCAGAACTTGACCTTCACGCCGGTCGAGATGGCTGCAACGAGATCGTTGCCGAAGGAGTAACCTGCTTCATCGCCGCAACGTGCGCCAAGCGGACCGCAAGGGGCACCGCCGATGGACGAGCTGCCGGAGGTGAGCAAACCGAGCGCACCGGCAATCTTGAACTCCACGTTCTTGTTGGGCGAATAAACCAGCTGCGTGCCGAGCATCCAGGTGTCGGTCTGCGTGCCGATGACAGTCGAAGTGCCGCGATCCCAGGTCAGGCTGACGGCGCCGCTCCACTGTTCGTTGAACTTGTGGCCAATACCGCCGGAGATCGTCCAGCCGTCACGATAGAAGAGGTCGAGCGTATTGATAGCGCTCGGCGTTCCCGCAACGCAGGTGGGCGAACCGATGGCGCAGAATGGGATCGTCTGGATCTGGCTCCAGTCCGTCCACTTCACCGAACCGAAAGCGAGCCAGCCGGGCGCAATACCCGACTGTACCTTCCACTCGATGCTATCAGGCATGGACACACTGCCGTAGACGGGCGTGATGCGGCCTGAAATCGGATTAAGGCCGATCGGCAGATTGGTCAGATTGACGTTACCCGTCAGATCGACGTCCACGGCGCTGTTGTAAACAAGGCTCGTGCGGAACGCGATTTCAGGAATTTCGTAGGCCACGCCGGCGCGCCAGCCCCAGCCATCGCCTTCCATGTCCAGCTTGCCGATGCCGTTATAGATCGACGTCGGGATGCCATTTGCAGCCAGTGCGATGGGCGAAACGACCTGACGATATTTGTAGCCGCTCAGTTCCTGATAGAAACCGCCGCCAATGATCGAGAAATCGCCCTTGCCCAGATCGAACTTCACGCGGCAAGTCGTTGCGTAATTATGCGACTTTACCTTGGTTTCGATATTATAGCTGGAGCCCTGCCAGATGCCCGGATTGAGATCCGCACCCCACGGCTGGGAATAATCGAACATGCAGTCGCCGAAATCACCGATAGCGGCCTTGGCGCCAACGCGCGTCGTCCAGTAATTTTCGCCATCATCGGCGGTCGTGCTCCAGCTGGATGGCAGCGGGATCGGAACCGGGCTGGTCGGGCTCTTGTTGGGATTGTCCCGTGCATTCTCAACCTTGCGCTGCGGCGCGACGAAGGTTGCGGAACTGTCCAGAACGTAATCGGACGGATCGAACAGCAGATCGATATTATAACCGCCGCGCTCAAGACCGCCGGCCAGTGAAGGCGTTACCGCCGCAATGCTGACTGCGAAACATACCGCGCCGCGAAAAATTGCAGTTTTTGCCATCTCTCTCCCCAATCAAGGCAATGTGATCATCAAAAGAGTGAAGGGCTTTAAGGCAAATGACAATCTTCAGCATAGTGGCACAGTTCTGCGACACCGCCTCATATGTTACGTAAGAATTTCATAAGTAAGCCTTGAATTAGTCATTTTAGGTTATTTTTCTAATCCCTTAGGATAATCCCGTCGCGAAATGAAACAATCGACTACGGATGAACGGAATTGTCGCCAAATAACCACAGTTGAAAGTTTCGCGAAAAAACCCCGTTATGGGACCGTTTTTATTAGCTTATTTCGCTTCCCAGCGATGATTTTCGTGGCCTGCCCTTGAAATTGGCCTGCCATGTACAGGTGACGATTCGACGCTGCGGCGCAATATTCCAGGAGTTGGCAAAACGCAAAGCGCCCCGCTTGATGCGGGGCGCTTGATTTGTCGTGCTTGTCTATGATGGCGAGGATCAACCGGCTTCGCTAACGCGCTTCAGTGCCGTTCGAAGGCTCGTCAGCTGAACGTCCAGCTCCGCCTTTCGCTCACGCTCGGCGGCGACGACATCAGGATCGGCATTGGCCACAAATTTCTCGTTCGAGAGCTTCTTGTCGATGCGTTCCATTTCCGCATCCACCTTGCCAATAGCCTTTTCGAGCCGCGCCTGTTCAGCAGCCAGATCCACCAGGTTGCCGAGCGGCAGGCAGACCGTTGCTTCACCGACGATGATCTGCGCCGAGCCCTTCGGTGCGACGTCGGCAGCGCGGATTTCGTCCGCCCGGGCAAGACGCCGTATGGCGGCGGCATGGCGATCAAGCCGCGCTTCCGTGGATGTGTTCGCGCCCACAACAACGAGAGAGGCGGTTGCGCCGGGCGGCACGTTCATCTCGGCGCGAGCCGAACGAATGCCGGACACGAGGTCGATCAGCCAGTTGATTTCGGCGGCTGCGGCATCGTCGCGGAATTCTGGCTCCGGCCAATCGGTGAGGCACAACAGGTTGTCGCGCTCCACGCCCTCGCCCGCGGTATGGGCCCACAGCTCTTCCGTCATGAAGGGCATGAAGGGATGCAGCAGCTTGTAGATTTCATCAAGCACGTAGGCCGCGCAGGCCTGCGATTCTGCCTTCGCCTGCTCGTCTTCACCGCCGAAGACCGGCTTCAGCAACTCCAGATACCAATCGCAGAACTGGTTCCAGACAAATCGATAGAGAATGCCTGACGCGTCGTTGAAGCGGAAGGCTTCGAGCGCCGCCGTCACGTCGCGCGCCGTATTGGCCAGCTCGGTCAGGATCCAGCGGTTGATGGTCAGCGACGCCGTCTCGGCAATGAAATGCGGATCGCGCTTGACGCCGTTCATTTCGGCAAAGCGCGTGGCATTCCACAGCTTGGTGCCGAAGTTACGATACCCTGCAATACGCGCCGGATCGAGCTTCACGTCGCGACCCTGCGCCGCCATGATGGCCAGCGTGAACCGCAGCGCATCCGCGCCATATTCGTCGATCAGCTCCAGCGGGTCGATGACGTTGCCCTTGGACTTCGACATCTTCTGGCCGTTCTTGTCACGAACCAACGCGTGGATGTAGACCGTGCTGAAGGGCTCGACGGGATTGCCGGCATCGTCCTTCATGAAATGCAGACCCATCTGCATCATCCGCACCACCCAGAACGGGATGATATCGAAACCGGTGACCAACACGTTGGTCGGGTAATAACGCGCCAGTTCCGGCGTCTGCTCGGGCCAGCCGAGCGTCGAGAACGGCCAGAGCGCCGACGAGAACCACGTGTCGAGCACGTCTTCGTCTCGCGTCAGGATTTCGCCGGGAGCGAAGTTCTCAAGCTTCTCCTCAACCCAGGCCTTCCACGGGCCTTCATGCGCAATGTAGTGCTGGATAGCCGCCTGAAGCGCCTCTTCTTCGGTCTTCTCAACGAAGACCTGCCCGTCGGGGCCATACCATGCCGGAATCTGGTGTCCCCACCACAATTGCCGCGAGATGCACCAGGGCTGGATGTTCTCCATCCACTGGAAATAGGTGTTCTCCCAGTTCTTCGGCACAAAATTGGTTCGGCCTTCACGAACCGAGGCGATCGCCGGCTGGGCCAGCGTCTTGTTGTCCACCCACCATTGGTCGGTCAGGCGCGGCTCGATCGGCACGCCGCCACGGTCGCCATGCGGCACCACGTGCTTGTGCGGCTCGATCTTGTCGAGAAGACCGGCTTCCTCGAAGATTTCGACGATGATCTTGCGCGCGGCAAAGCGATCCTGCCCTTCCAGACGGTCCCACGCGCCATGCAACGCTGCGGGATGGCTGAGACCCTCGAGAAAATCCTCGTTCTCCTTGATGGTGATCGTGCCGTCGATATTCATGACGTTGATGGCACGCAGGCCACAACGCTTGCCGACTTCGAAATCGTTGAAATCATGCGCGGGCGTGATTTTGACCGCACCCGTACCGGCGGTCGGATCGGCATAATCGTCGGCAACGATCGGGATCCTACGTCCGACGATCGGCAGGATGACATGCTTGCCGACGATACCCTTGTAACGCTCGTCTTCCGGGTTCACGGCAATGCCGGTATCGCCAAGCATGGTTTCAGGACGGGTCGTCGCCACGACGATGTAATCGCGGGTCTCGAACTCGGTGGGCTTGCCCTTTTCATCGAAAGCGACGGGATATTGATACGTGACGCCCTTTTCCAGCGGGTAACGCAGGTGCCAGAGATTGCCCTTCATCTCGATCTGCTCGACTTCCATGTCGGAAATCGCCGTCAGCAGCTTCGGATCCCAGTTGACGAGGCGCTTGTCCTTGTAGATCAGGCCCTGTTTGTAAAGCGTGACGAAAACTTCGAGAACGGCTTCGGAGAGACCTTCATCCATGGTGAAGCGTTCGCGCGACCAGTCGCAGGACGCGCCGAGACGTTTCAACTGGTTGAAGATGAGGCCGCCTGACTCAGCCTTCCATTCCCAAACCTTTTCCACGAAAGCCTCACGGCCCATATCGCGGCGGCCGGGAAGCTGCTGTTCCATCAGCTTGCGCTCGACGACCATCTGCGTGGCGATGCCGGCATGGTCCATGCCCGGCTGCCACAGCACGTCCTTGCCGCGCATGCGCTCGAAGCGGACCAGAATATCCTGCAGCGTGTTGTTGAGCGCGTGGCCCATATGCAGGGAGCCGGTCACATTCGGCGGCGGAATGACGATGGTGAAGGTTTCCGCACCCGGTTTTGCGTTGGCGCCGGCGCGAAAAGCGTTAGCCTCGTCCCAGGCTTTGGCAATTTTCGGTTCGACGGAGGCGGAATCGTAGGTCTTTTCGAGCATTTCCTGACCTGAATTTTAGAGTTCTTGTGTGGATTTTTTAAATAAGGATGGACGGGAGAGAGTCAACAGAAACCCACCCGCTGGCCGACCATTGAGCGGACCCTCTGATGACTATGACCCCATAACACCTTCATCTTCAACAAAAAAGCCGCCCCGTTGCCGGAGCGGCCGCTGTTTCATCGCATCAGCAGCAATTGCGGATGCGCAGACCGGGATTCAGCGGCGCGAACCGCGCGCCACCCGCTCGATTTCCTCACGCACCAGACGTTCAACAAGCGTCGGCAGATTGTCTTCCAGCCAGTCCTGCAACATCGGGCGCAGCATCTCCGCAGCCATATCTTCGATCGAGCGCCGCTCGACGCCGTCGAAAACCTCCGCCAGTTCGCTGAACGACCGGGCAATCTGCGCACCGGCAGCGGCGGAGATCAGGTTGAGCGACAGGCCGCTATCGCCATGTGTCTCTTCCGGCGCCAGCTCCTCAACGGGTTCGAAAGTCGCCGTCTCGACGACAGGTTCCTGAGCTGACGCGTCTGCCTGCGTCACGGCCGGAGCCGCATCGATGGAGCCGCGCAACGAGAGCTGGTCAAAACGGCTTTCCGGCGACGGCGCGCTTTCGATGGCCGCAGCGGCGGCGCGATCTTCCGAGACGAAGGGGGCAGGCTGTTCAGCCATACCTGCGGCTGCAACAGCCGCCATCAGCGGCCGGACATCCGTCGGACGCTGGGGTGCAGCGCGCTCCGAAGAAGCCGCGGACACTGGCTGCGACGCATTCGAGGGCGCAGAGGCAGGAGACGGTGTCATCTCAACCGCGCCACGTTGCGCCTGTGCAGCAAAAGCCTGCGGGCCCATGGCGGCATTGCGGTCGGCCGCGGCACGCACACGGGCGGCGACATCAGCAAGCGACATGGTCTTTTCCGCGGCGGTTTCCTGCCGTTCGCTTACCGCACTTGCGGAAACCGGCGCAAATTCCGGCGCGGGGCGTGCACCATAAGGCTGATTTGCGGCGGGGGGAACGCGGGCCGGCGGGCTGATGGGCTCGGCAAGGAACGGGCTCTCACTCGCAGCCTCGTCTTCATCATCGTAAACCGGCGGCAAGGGCCCCGAAAACGCGCCGGCAGGTCCGGGTTCGTTGCTCTCTATGATCCGGCGGATAGATGCCAGAATCTCTTCCATGGACGGTTCACGCGCTACGCTTGGCTGGGCCATATCAATCCCCGGTTTCCACATTTTCAAGCACCCGCCACACCCTTGGATACGGCATAAGCGCCTTTGACCTGTTCAATTCGCACACCGCCTCGCGGCAACCGAAATGGTTGTCGCGCCGATGTTCTGAAACATGACGGGCAAAAGTGCCTTGGCGCTCCGCTGTCCCTGTCCCAGGTCTCACGGGGCAGAAATACGCACACCCCGAATCACCTTTAGTGTAAGTCAGCAGCATCAGGAACTAAATCACTGATTCGATGCGTTTCGTGGTGATGCACAGCTTTATCTGGGGCACCGGGGAAGAAGTGCTGCACAGTGGTTCGGACATGAAAAAGCCGGCGCGAAAAATACGCGCCGGCATTAACAAGTCAGCTGATCGTCAGCCGATCAGAAAACGAATTCGGCCGCCTTGGCGAAACCGGGCAGCGGCTTGACCGATGCGTTAAAGAAAGTCGCCGCAGACGTGCTATTGCCATCACGGCGATAGACTGTGGCCTTTGCGGCATTGCCGTATCCGACAACGACGACTAGGCGTCCGCCGTCGCGCAGCTGGTCCGTCAGCGCCGCCGGAACTTCTTCCACCGAGCCATTGAGGAAGATGAGATCGTAGGGCGCTTCGCTCGCATAGCCCTTGGCCAGATCACCCGTGACGACGGCAACATTGTCGTAGCCGAGGGAAGCCAGCGTTTCGGTTGCCTGCGCGGCAAGAGCTTCGTCGCTCTCCAGCGACACGACCGAACCGGCAAGCTGCGACAGGATGGCGGCCGCATAACCGCAACCGCCACCGATCTCCAGCACCACGTCTTCCTTGGAAACAGCGGCAAGCTGCAGAAGTTTCGCCAGCGGCGACGCCTTCATGATGTAACGGGCCGGACGGCCATCCCGGGCGGGACAGATCTGGAGATCTTCGTCCACATAGGCAATCTGGCGCACGCCGGCCGGCACGAACGCCTCGCGCGGCACGCTCAGAAACGCCTTGAGCACCGAGTGCGACGTTACGTCGGTCGTGCGCAGCTGGCTGTCGACCATATTGGCGCGTGCGGTTTCGAAATCCATCATGTCCTTATCGCCTCAATTTCAAGGATAGGGGCCAAAATTGAGCCCAGGCCGGAAGATGCAGCCGGCCGTTAGAACAATCTCATAGTTGGCAGACGCTGCGCTTTCAAGCGCGCTCATCGGCTCCCGTCTCAAAAAGCGCAGACGAATGATGCAAATTTCTCGCAATCGACACAGGATAGGTCGTCAGGAAGCGGGAATGTCAGGCATGATCCACCAGAACAGCTGCACGAGATCGCTCCAGAGCCGCGCCGTCTCTTCGATCATCTCGACCGTCGTTACATAGGCATAAATCGCCATGATACTGACAAAACCCACGAGCAGCCACGGCCAAAGCCTTCTCTTGCCACCCTCGCCCGCGATGTCCCGCTCACCCTGATCCACGTTCACCTCCCGCATGGCCACCGAAGACAGCATGCGCTCGTAACATCCGCGGACCGGAGATACAACAAAACACAGATGTGGGAGTTTTTTTGGAGGCCTCGCCCGGAATTGAACCGGGGTACAAGGATTTGCAGTCCTCTGCGTCACCACTCCGCCACGAGGCCTCACACGCTCATCAATCAAGCGATGGCGGGCATTTAGAACGAATCCATTATGGGCGCAAGAGGGTTCATTCGGAATGTGGTGTTTTTTCGGACCCCAAGATCACACAGCAGGGTCGTTTCCGTTAACCGCCTCAGATTGCGAGGCTTTTTGGTTCAAGGCGTCATTTCGAAAAACAGAGCCCGTATCCGGCGCTTTATGTGCCGGATACGGGCTGCTGCCGATTTTCCGGGGGGCGGGACTTTAAATACGCCCGAGCAGCACGAGGATCAGGACGATCACCAGAACCAGTCCCAGACCGCCCGACGGACCGTAACCGTAATTATGGTATCCCCAGCTCGGCAATGCGCCGATCAGAAACAGAATGAGCAGGATGACAAGGATGGTGCCGAGCATGTGTAACCCTCCACTGTTGGCATGTATCTGCCCGGCTAAATGTCTTGGCGAACAAAAAGTTCCCCTTGCTGCGGTTTCGACGGCGAAATTCTGGTCGACATCCCGTTCTGTTTCAACGAGTTACATCCAGCCGCGTCTATGGTGATCGGAACGATGGCGCTGTACAGGACGCGACCGGAAATACAATTTTTTCGAGGTGATTTCTCAGCCTATATCTATCGGCAGTTGTTGTTCATATTCAACCCAGTCACCCGTTCCAGGAAACCGGCGGGAGACGGAGAGATCTGGCATCGCTGGCAGTGCGCCGGATCTCTCCCGCCCCTTCCCCGCCGGCTCCCAACCGACATGCGAAAACACTAATATGTGAGCAGCCACGCTCGCCTTTCCCTTGCCTTCACGGCTTTGCTGCGGCTAGACCGGGACCGGGAGGGAGAAACGAGAATCACATGTCCGGTTTTGCAAACCTCATCCCGCTTTTCATCTTTGCGCTCTTCATCTACTTTTTCTTTCGCTGGGTCGCCCACGATATTCAGGGGCCGAAGCACAAGTAGCGCCGGAATTCATCTGAGGGCGCGCGTCTTGGGGAACCGCCGTGCCTTCATATCGTTTTTACTGGCGTATTCGGGCACGTATTCGGGAGGACAGGATGAGAACGCTCGCATCATCGGCCACAATAGCCCTTGCACTCTTACTCGCCGGATGCAGCACCGGCGGGCCCGGCGCTTATGTCGGTCCGGCGCCCTATGTGGAGCCCATTCCCGGCAGCATCACCTATCGGGGACAGCCGCGCACAAAGCTGACGAAATCGCCGATCGGAAGCACCTTCAAGCACGAGTTCCGCATCGATGGCAGCACAAGGGCCGTCGAGACCTACCGCATTGCGCCCGATCGCTCGCTGGAGCTTATCGACCGCCGCATCATCCGTGACTGGCTATTCGGGCGCGACGACTGACCGCACCCTCGCCGGCTGAATTGGCCCGCTGACGGCATTGCGCAGGCCAGCCGCTTGGTTTAGAGCCGGGCACGACAACCATTATGGATAGGCGATGAATACGCGCTGGCAGAAACCCGTTCTGATCGCCTTTGAAACGCCGGGCGAGTACACGAGCATCGACACCACACAGGCGGCCTCATGGGCGCTGATCGAGGATTGGCCGATCGAGGATGGCGAGGCGCTCGACAGGGCGCTTCTCGTTTGCGCCGCCGTCGATGCCGGTCGCAAAAAGCCTGAGGATGCCCGCAAGGCCTTCATCGCGGCAGCAGTCGAAGCGGGTCTTGATCTCAAGGCCTGATATTTTCGCGGCGTAGGCCAGTTAGGTGCCGCCATTCTGCCGGTGGCTTGCTCGACCAATCGCAACAGACGGAAGCAATGTCGAACATGAAAAAAGCACTGTTTATATTTCTTCTTTCCTGCCTGGCGATCGGGTTGATCGGCCATCTCGTCGTCGCCTTTGTTGTCACCGGCTAAGGCGCGACGTCGCGACCGTCAGGAACGTCTTAAAAAATCCTGAATTTCGTTCTCCCGTCATGGAACTGCCGCAAGCTCTGATCGTTCTCTTTTCGCCTATCACAAGGAGGATTGATATGCGTGACGGTCTTAACAGTTTTCTTGAAATTTCGATGATCGGCGTCGTGGTCGCGAGTTGCCTTTTGATGGTCAATCTGCCGATCTGAAGCTCCTGATAAATTATCGGACGGCCCGGCTCTAAATACCGCCGGGGCAAGAAAATGCGGCCTTTTGGGCCGCATTTCTTTTTTGCGAGGGTTTGGCTCAGGCTCAGGCAGAAAGCTTGGCGGCAATCTTCGCCACATGGGCTCCCTGGAACCGCGCGCCTTCCAGTTCGATCTCCGAAGGCTGGCGGGACCCGTCCCCATCGGTGATGGTGGAAGCGCCATAAGGCGAACCGCCCTTGATTTCATCGACGCCCATCTGGCCCTGGAATGCATAGGGCAGACCGACAACGGCCATGCCATGGTGCAGGAATGTGGGAATGAAACCGAGAATGGTCGATTCCTGACCGCCGTGCTGGGTGGCTGTCGAGGTAAAGGCCGAGCCGACCTTGCCGACGAGCTTCCCGTTGAACCAAAGGCCGCCGGTCTGGTCCCAGAAGTTGCGCATCTGCGAGGCAACCGTGCCGAAACGTGTGCCGGCACCGACGATGATGGCGTCATATTCGGCCAGTTCATCCACCGTCGCTACGGGTGCAGGTTGATCCATCTTGAAGTGCGAGGACTTGGCGACTTCTTCCGGAACCAGTTCGGGAACGCGCTTTACCACCGCTTCTGCGCCGGTGGACTTCACGCCTTCGGCAACTGCATAGGCCATTTTCTCAATATGGCCGTAGGAGGAATAATAGAGTACCAGAACCTTCGTCATTCTCTGCGTTTCCTTTGCTGGAACTGTTTCCGGCGTACCGGCGACAAGCTTCTTTAAAAACTCGATGATCATCGGCCTTAACCTGTAAAAACCGTATGACAAAAGAGTAGCGGACGGGCCGCTATCTCACCAGCCGGTGATTGGCATACGCACTGTTCACGATCACTGAACACTCCAGGCCATCGTCAAATAATTCCATATTCTGCGTTTCTTTAAAACAGCTTTGCATTCGCGCTGGCGCGGGTCTAACGTCACGTAAAACAGCTCACGAGTGCACCCATGTCCAGTCCCTCCTCCACCTCTTCCGTTGTCACCGCCGCCATGCTCGCCATCGGCGACGAGCTTCTGTCCGGCCGCACCAAGGACAAGAACATCGGCCACCTTGCGGATGTGCTGACCATGTCCGGCATCGACCTCAAGGAAGTGCGCATTGTTGCCGATGAGGAAGATGCGATCGTCGACGCACTCAATGCGCTGCGCAGCCGATACGATTACGTCTTCACATCAGGTGGGATCGGCCCGACCCATGACGACATCACCGCGGATGCGGTTTCTGCGGCGTTTGGCCTGCCCTGCGAACACGATGCCGAGGCATTGCGCCTGCTGGGGGACATGTATCGCGCCCGCGAGATGGAGTTCACCGAGGCGCGCAAGCGCATGGCGCGCATGCCCAGAGGCGCGGCCCATATCGCCAATCCCGTTTCCGTCGCCCCCGGCTTCATCATCGGCAATGTTTATGTCATGGCCGGCGTGCCGCAGGTATTCCAGGCCATGCTCGACAATGTCATGCCGACCCTGCGCACCGGCGCCAAGGTCATGTCGCAGGCGGTGCGCTCGCCCTATGGCGAAGGCGATATCGGCACGCCGCTGACGGCTATCCAGAAGGCCCATCCCGAAACCAGCATCGGTTCCTACCCGAAATATGACGGGCAGCGATTTTCGACCGAAATCGTCGTGCGCGCCCGCGATGCCGGCGTGCTGAAGGCGGCCGCCGATGCCGTGGCGGCCATGATCGAAGCGATCGGCCAGGAGAAGCAACTGGCCGCCAGCAAGGGTGATGCCACCGCCTGAGGCGAACGTGTGCGAGATTGACCAAAATCAAGGTGGCCATCAGCAAAGACGGCCATTCTCCCCACAGCAACGAAATGTCACCGAGGAGAGAAAAATGGGTTACAAAACGATCCTGGCAGTGGTCGACAATGTTTCGAACACGCAGAAGCTCGGCGAATTCGTGGTCGGCCTTGCCGACCAGTTTTCCTCACATGTGATCGGCCTGCACATGGAAACGCTGGCCGCCGTTCCACTCGTCGCACCGATGGAAATCCCCGATCCCGCCACCGTGCAGGCGCTGCAGGATGTGGCGCATAAGGAAACCACCGATGTCGGCACGATTTTTGAGCGCACGCTGTCAGAAAACGGCATCTCGCATGAATGGCGCAGCTTCGTCACATCCGTTGGCTACGCCTCGTCTGCCGCGATTGACAGCGCCCGCTGCGCCGACCTCATCGTCGCCCGCCAGAGCAATTCCTCAGCACTATCAGACAGCCGCACGGATATCGACAGTTTCCTCTACGAAAGCGGTCGTCCCGTTCTCCTCGTTCCGCATGTGCTGACGGTTGCCAAACCGATCAAACGGGTCCTGATCGCCTGGAACGGCTCGCGCGAGGCAACCCGCGCCACCTTCGATGCCCTGCCCTTTCTCAAAGCCGCCGATAGCGTCGAAATCTTCTCCGTCGACCAGGCCGAAAGCGAAACGCTGTCTGCCGGTCTCGCCGGCACCGAACTCGCCGCCACGCTTGCCCGCCACGGCGTCAATGTCACCGTCACCTCGCAGGAAAAGATCGCCGGAATTTCGGCGCAGGCTGCCATCGAGAACCGCCTCTCCGACAACAGCATCGACCTTCTTGTCATGGGCGCCTATGGCCATTCCCGCTGGTGGGAACTGCTGTTTGGCGGCGTCACCCGCACGCTGCTCGATTCCATGACGGCGATGACATTGCTGTCGCGCTGAAAATGGATCGGGTGCGGATAACCCCTCAACATTCGACATGAAGTTGGCGATTGCCGCTTGTTTCTTCTCCCCGCCGGGGAGAAGTCCGCGGCAGCGGATGATGGGGCAAGCCCTCCGCATTTCTCTACCGTTGCCCCCTCATCCGGCCCTTCGGGCCACCTTCTCCCCCGTGGGGAGAAGAACCAAGCCGTAATCTCCCGCACTCACCTTTTTGCGGAACGCTTGCCTTTTTGCCTGTCTTGCCGCTATTAGCCAAAGCCATCGACAATTTTGACCAGATGGTAGACGACATGTCCCTTCCCGATAAAGCCTTTCCCGTTTCCTGGGACCAGTTTCACCGCGACGCCCGTGCGCTCGCCTGGCGTCTTGCCGGCCTCGACAAAGAGTTTCGCGCGATCGTCTGTATCACCCGCGGCGGCCTCGTTCCGGCGGCGATCATTTCCCGTGAACTCAACATCCGCCTGATCGACACCGTCTGCATCGCCACGCGCCATGACTACGTCAACCAGGGCGATACGGTTCTCCTGAAAGGTGTGGCCCCCGAGTTGACGGCCGACGCCGGCGAAGGCGTGCTTGTTGTCGACGACCTCACCGATACCGGCAAAACGGCTCTCGAAGTGCGCGAAATGTTGCCGAAAGCGCATTTTGCCTGCGTTTACGCCAAGCCGAAGGGTGTGCCGACCATCGATACTTTCGTCACCGAAGTGAGCCAGGACACCTGGATCTATTTCCCCTGGGACATGGGCTTCACCTATCAGGAGCCGATCGCCAAGGGATCGCGCGGCTGATTGCCCCCATGGAACCCATTTCTCTTCCGTCATTCCGGCCTTGAGCCGGAATCCAGCCACGGCGCGTCTGCGCCGTGAGAAAGTCGTTCGCGATCAAGGACTTGATCGCGCTGGACCCCGGATCTAGTCCGGGGTGACGGAGTGCGGATGTAACAACCGCGGGAACTTCGCCCCCCAGCAATATCCACGCTTTCGCCGCCCCACCGAGGGCGGTTTTTTGTGGAGAAAGGTTCTTTCTGACAGGTGCGAAAAACACGGAAAAACCGCAGTGTCGCCATTATGCCTCACCCCGGAAATGCGGGGTTTTGCCTTTCCGTTGCGGAAACCAGCCTCGCGCAAGCTTCAAATTTTCCCGCCAAGTCACTGATTTTTCTATTCGCTTTTCCTATCCCCGTTTTCCACAGGCACTCCACACAATATCTTGTGGTTAAAAATGGGTTTCAATCTATGGCTTGACGAATCTGTGTCACGAGAGGAAAGTGACACTTATGTTGCGGCGGCAACGGACCGGAAAGTAACGAGGCCGGTTCTTCTCCATCTTGAGCGCGCGTGTCCAGACGGCGTCCCGGCCATGAGGGGGCGGTTCGCCGATGGCTTTTCTGCGCCGTGTGGAACCGCCAAAAACATCACGCGGGGACTGGCAGCAAGAATGTGTTAATACTATATATAGTAGGCTTGCAGCCATCTTAAACACGAGATACAGGGGTGACATCCAAGGATGAACATCCCTATCAGATCGGCAACAACCGGCTGCGCGAAGGCATCGCACGGCTGGATCGGATTTTTGCGCCCTGCACCGGGCGCCCCAATGGACGAGGACAGAAACCATGCGCATTGAACGCCGCTTCACGAAGCCCGGCCAATCGCCTTACGCGGAGATCGACTTCCGCAAGGCCGTCAGTGAAATCAAGAACCCGGATGGATCCATCGTGTTCCGTCTGGCTGACATCGACGTTCCCGCGCAGTTCAGCCAGGTTGCGACCGACGTTCTGGCGCAGAAATATTTTCGCAAGGCCGGCGTGCCGAAGTTCCTGAAAAAGGTGGAAGAGAACGATGTTCCCTCCTTCCTCTGGCGCTCCGTTGCCGACGAAAAGGCGCTGAAGGACGTTCCGGAAGCCGAGCGCTACGGCTCCGAAACCGATGCACGCCAGGTTTTCGATCGTCTTGCCGGCACCTGGGCCTATTGGGGCTGGAAGGGCAAATATTTTTCATCCGAAGAAGATGCGTCCGCTTTCAAGGATGAGCTTGCCTATATGCTCGCCACCCAGCGTGTTGCCCCCAACTCCCCGCAATGGTTCAACACCGGCCTGCACTGGGCCTATGGCATCGATGGTCCCGGCCAGGGCCACTTCTATGTCGACCCGTTCACCGGCAAGCTGACCAAGTCCAAGTCCGCTTACGAACATCCGCAGCCGCATGCCTGCTTCATCCAGTCCGTTGAGGACGACCTCGTTAATGAAGGCGGCATCATGGACCTGTGGGTGCGTGAAGCGCGCCTGTTCAAATATGGCTCCGGCACCGGCTCCAACTTCTCCTATCTGCGTGGCGAAGGCGAAAAACTCTCCGGCGGCGGCAAATCGTCAGGCCTGATGAGCTTCCTCAAGATCGGCGACCGCGCGGCTGGCGCGATCAAATCCGGCGGCACGACCCGCCGTGCGGCCAAGATGGTCGTCGTCGATGCCGATCACCCGGATATCGAAGCCTATATCGACTGGAAGGTGAACGAGGAGCAGAAGGTTGCCGCTCTCGTCACCGGTTCCAAGATCGTCGCCAAGCACCTGAAGGCGATCATGAAGGCCTGCGTCAACTGCGAAGCTGACAACGGCGATTGCTTCGACCCGGCCAAGAACCCTGCCCTGAAGCGCGAAATACGCGCTGCCAAGAAGGACATGGTACCGGAAAACTACGTCAAGCGCGTCATCCAGTTCGCAGAGCAGGGTTACAAGGACATTCAGTTCAAGACCTATGACACGGACTGGGATTCGGAAGCCTACCTCACGGTATCGGGCCAAAACTCCAACAACTCCGTCTCGCTGAAGGACGATTTCCTGCGCGCTGTCGAGAACGATGGCGACTGGAACCTCACCGCCCGCAAGGACGGCAAGGTCATGAAGACGCTGAAGGCCCGCGACCTCTGGGAAAAGATTTCCCACGCCGCCTGGGCGTCTGCCGATCCGGGTCTGCACTTCAACACAACGATGAACGACTGGCACACCTCGCCGGCGGCCGGCCCCATCCGCGCTTCCAACCCGTGCTCGGAATACATGTTCCTCGACGACACGGCCTGCAACCTCGCCTCGCTGAACCTTCTGCAGTTCAAGGATCAGGCGACGAAGCGCATCGATATCGCCGATTACGAACACGCCGTTCGCCTGTGGACCGTCGTGCTCGAAGTGTCCGTCATGATGGCGCAGTTCCCCTCGCGCCAGATCGCCGAACTCTCCTATGAGTACCGCACGCTCGGCCTCGGTTACGCCAATATCGGCGGCCTCCTGATGTCCTCGGGCATTCCCTATGACAGCGCCGAAGGCCGCGCCATTGCCGGTGCGCTGACTGCCATCATGACCGGCGTGTCCTATGCCACCTCGGCCGAAATGGCCGGCGAGCTTGGCCCCTTCCCGGGCTTTGCGCCGAACCGCGAAAACATGCTGCGCGTCATCCGCAACCACCGCCGCGCCGCCCTTGGCCAGTCGGACGGTTATGAGGGACTGTCGGTCAACCCGGTCGCGCTCGTCCATGGCGACTGCCCGGATCAGGACCTGATCGCCCATGCGACAGCCGCCTGGGACAAGGCGCTGGAACTTGGCGAAAAGCACGGCTACCGCAACGCCCAGACCACCGTTATCGCGCCGACAGGCACGATCGGCCTCGTGATGGATTGCGACACGACCGGCATCGAGCCCGACTTCGCGCTGGTGAAGTTCAAGAAGCTCGCCGGCGGCGGCTACTTCAAGATCATCAACCGCGCCGTTCCGGATGCGCTGCGGTCGCTCGGTTATTCCGAAAGCCAGATCGCCGAGATCGAGGCCTATGCTGTCGGCCATGGCAATCTCAACCAGGCTCCCGGCATCAACCCCTCGACGCTGAAGGCCAAGGGCTTCACCGATGAGAAGATCGAGGCCGTCAATGGCGCGCTGAAGAGCGCCTTCGACATCAAGTTCGTCTTCAACCAGTGGACGCTCGGCGCCGACTTCCTCAAGGAAACCCTGAAGGTTTCCGACGAGCAGCTCTCCGACATGAGCTTCAACCTGCTCGAGCACCTCGGCTTCGGCAAGAAGGACATCGAAGCGGCAAACGTGCACGTCTGCGGTGCGATGACGCTGGAAGGCGCACCGTTCCTGAAGAACGAGCACCTGGCGGTCTTCGATTGCGCCAACCCCTGCGGCAAGATCGGCAAGCGTTATCTCTCGGTCGAATCGCATATCCGCATGATGGCGGCGGCTCAGCCTTTCATCTCGGGTGCGATCTCCAAGACGATCAACATGCCGAACGATGCGACGGTTGAGGATTGCGGCGCAGCCTACATGCTCTCCTGGAAGCTGGCGCTGAAGGCAAACGCCCTTTACCGCGATGGTTCCAAGCTTTCGCAGCCGCTCAACGCCTCGCTGGTGGAAGATGAGGACGACGAAGACTTCGTCGAGGAGCTGATCCAGCAGCCGCTCGCCCAGCAGGCCGTGACGATCACCGAAAAGATCGTTGAACGCGTCGTTGAGCGTGTTTCGCGCGAGCGTGAAAAGCTGCCGAACCGCCGTCAGGGTTACACCCAGAAGGCAACCGTCGGCGGTCACAAGGTCTATCTGCGCACCGGTGAATTCGGTGATGGCCGCATCGGCGAAATCTTCATCGACATGCACAAGGAAGGCGCTGCCTTCCGCGCGATGATGAACAACTTCGCCATCGCCATTTCGCTTGGCCTGCAATATGGCGTGCCGCTGGAAGAATATGTGGAGGCCTTCACCTTCACCAAGTTCGAACCGGCCGGCATGGTGCAGGGCAACGACGCGATCAAGAACGCCACGTCGATCCTCGACTACGTGTTCCGCGAACTCGCCGTCTCCTATCTCGGCCGCCACGATCTCGCCCATGTCGATACGTCGGATTTCTCCAACACGGCGCTCGGCAAGGGTATCCAGGAAGGCAAGACCAACCTCGTTTCCACCGGCTGGACCCGCGGTTACAAGCCGACCATCGTGTCCCGCAATGACGGCGAACGCACCGCTTCCGAGCCCAAGGGTTCGGCAACGGCAGCCCCTGCCCGCGCCTCGGCCAACGTAACGGCTTTCGCCGGCTCCGCCGCCCGCAAGCTGGAACCGACAGTCGCCATCGCAACCTCCGAAATCGTCTCCTTCAAGCGTGACTATGAAGAGCGCGCCAAGGAACTGGCCGAAGAAATCGCCGAAGAGGTGATCGACGAGGTCGTCCAGGAGTCCCAGCAGACCGCAACCGCCCTCTTCTCCGACAAGGCCGCCGCAGACGCTGCCTCGGCCAAGACGGAAGCCAAGAAGGTCGAAAACGAACGCCGCATGCGCTCGATCGCTCAGGGGTATACGGGCAACATGTGCTCGGAATGCCAGAATTTTACGATGGTGCGGAATGGTACGTGCGAGAAGTGCGATACTTGCGGTGCGACGAGCGGTTGCAGCTGAGAATTAGCTTAGACACCACCAAAAATGACTAGTTTTGAGGGCTCTTTCAGATATGAAAGAGCCCTTGTTGTTTTGATATTTTATCCTTTTAACTACTGGAAACCCGTAGTCCACAATGTTATATTTCGAGTGGAACGACCGAAAGGCTTTAACCAATCTCGCCAAGCATGGCGTCAGCTTTGAAACCGCCCGCAAGGTTTTTGACGATCCATTTGCCGTTGATATCGAGGATCGTTCGGCTAATTATGGCGAAGTCCGACGACGTATAGTGGGGGTGGGCAACGGATTGATTCTGACTGTGATCTATACCGAACGCAGCGAATTGATCCGCATCATCTCTGCACGAAAGGCGACACGCGCGGAGCGCAAGGAATATCACGACAATGGCTGGTAAAATCGATCAAACAGACTGGGCCCGCCTTCACGCCATGACCGACGAGGAAGCGCTGGCCAATGCGCTGGCCGACCCTGACAATCCGCCGCTTTCTGCCGAACAACTTGCCGCGGCTCCCAGAATGCCGCGCATCAAGATCATTCGCCGGGCTCTGAAGCTGACGCAGGAGGAGTTTTCCGCGCGTTATCATATTCCGCTTGGCACCCTGCGTGATTGGGAACAGGGACGTAGCGAGCCGGACCAGCCGGCCCGCGCTTATCTCAAGGTCATCGCCGTTGACCCGGAGGGCACGGCCGCCGCGCTTCGTAAAGGCGCGGCTTGACCCGCCTCACCCGATAAAATCCATTAGCAACTTCACATTCAGCGCCGCAATCACCACCGCGATCAGCCACGCGAAGGCCGAGAGCCAGAGCGGTGAGCGCAGCTCGCCCATCTTGGCCTTGTCACCGGTGAACATTACCAGCGGGAAGACGGCGAAGGAGAGTTGCAGGCTTAAGACCACCTGCGTCAGGATCAGCAGTTCGCCCGTGCCGCTCTCGCCATAAAATATCGTCACGCCGGCTGCGGGGATGATGGCGATGGCGCGGGTGATGAGGCGGCGCAGCCATGGGGCGAGCTGCATCTTGAGGAAACCCTCCATCACGATCTGGCCGGCGAGCGTTGCCGTGACGGTGGAATTGATGCCGCAGCATAAAAGCGCCACGCCGAACAACGTCGGCGCAATGGCAAGGCCGAGCAGAGGCGCCAGCAGATTATGCGCCTCGCCGAGTTCGGCGACATTGGTCTGTCCCGCCTTGTAAAAGGTCGCCGCCGCCAGAATGAGGATCGAGGCGTTGATGAGGAGCGCGAACATCAGCGCGACGGTGGAATCGAGGGTCGCGAATTTCAGCGCCTCGCGTTTCTCGGCAATCGTCTCACCGATTTCGCGGGTCTGCACGATGCCCGAATGCAGATAGAGATTATGCGGCATGACGGTCGCGCCGAGAATGCCGAGCGCCAGATAGAGCATGTCAGGATTGGTGACGATTTCGGTCGTCGGCGCAAAACCAAGGATTACCTGACCCCAGTCAGGATCGGCGAGCGCCACCTGAATGGCGAAACACACGGCGATGACGCCAAGCAGCGTGATGACCAGCGCCTCCACCCAGCGGAAACCGAGCCTCTGCAGATAAAGGATCAGGAACACATCGAGCGCGGTCATGAGAACGCCGAGTTCGAGCGGAATGCCGAAGATGAGGTTGAGGCCGATGGCCGTGCCGATGACCTCGGCGATATCGGTGGCGATAATGGCGATTTCGGCCAGCAGCCACAGCAGCATCGCCACCGGTTTCGGATAGGCGTCACGGCAGGCCTGGGCGAGATCGCGGCCGGAGGCAATCGCAAGACGGGCGCAGAGCGATTGCAGCACGATCGCCATGATGTTCGAGACCAGCGCAACCGTCAGCAGCGTATAGCCGAACCTGGAGCCGCCGGCGAGCGACGTCGCCCAGTTTCCGGGATCCATATAACCGACCGCAACGAGATAGCCGGGGCCGAAAAAAGCCATGGCCCGGCGAAACGTGCCGGCATTCGGCTTGATCCGGATCGAGGAGTGAACATCGGACAACGACAGATCGTCGCCGTTTCGTCGCCATCCAAAGACTGGCTTGTCCATATTATGCGCTTTCTGAATGGAAATCTGATTAGTGCAATTGCAAATCATTCGCATAAAGAGGCGCAGGACGCAAGCTGACTTTTGTTGCCGCTTGTGGCGATTTGCGCCCTCTTGCGGCGCTGCGACCGGTCACGCGAGTGCTTGAAAATTGACAATGTGGTGACGCGACACCGCCCGCCGTTGCCTCCCCATGTCAGCCATCGCTAGAAAGATCGGCGCCATCAGAAATTGAAAAGTGCGTCAGTCTATTTGAGGAGAAGCGCATGAATATTGTCGCCCATGTCGAAATCCCCGTGACCGATCTTGATCGGGCGATCCGCTTCTATCGCGCTGTTTTTGATGTACCTTTTGCCGAAATCGCCGCGATCCACGATAGCAGAATGGCCTATTTCCCTTTTGACGAAAACAGCAGCGGCGCCAGTGCCGCGCTCGCCGAAGGCCCGGCCTATGTGCCGACGCGAGATGGAGCGATCGTCTATTTCAGTGTCGCTGATGTGGACGATGTTATTGCCAGAGCCCTTGCCAATGGTAGCGAGCTTCTTTTTCCCAAAACCTTGGTGAATGACGCGATCTTCGTCGCGGAGATTTCCGATAGCGAGGGAAACCGGATCGCCATTCAATCCGCCTGATCGGCCTTACCAAGACAGAATGACCGGACTCACGTCCTTGTCATCACCTGTTCGCCGCCCAAACGGAACAGTCGCGGGAGCGCTGGCGTTGATCTTTCACCGAAACACTTAAATCTGGGGAAGTTCATGCGACAGCACCGGAATAACGACGTGGTGAACCATCCAAGCCGGTGGCCGAACTACATCATGGGGCACAAGAAGCCCCGCGAGTGGCTGATGACGATCAGCGGCGTCCTGCTGCTCTTCGTCGTCGCGGCCGCCGTCGCCATGGGATACCTCGTCAGCAGCCATCCCGGCAAGCCGGAGCCAAACCCCGGCATTGTCGAAGAACAGGCAGCGAAAGGTTAGAGAAGTCCGGGCCGGTCAGCTGAGGCCCGCGAGATGCCCGCTGAACTGTGCCTCGTGCAGGCGGCTATAGTGGCCCTTGGCGGCCAGCAGCTCGGCATGCGCACCTGTCTCGGCAATGCCCGTCTGGTCCACCACCACGATGCGCGACGCGTCACGGATCGTCGCCAGCCGGTGAGCGATGACGAGCGTCGTGCGTCCCCTGGCAAGCTCCGTCAGCGATTGCTGGATGGCCCGTTCGGTTTCGGTGTCGAGCGCCGAGGTCGCCTCGTCCAAAATGAGGATGGGCGGATTCTTCAGGAACATGCGCGCAATGGCGAGGCGCTGCTTCTGCCCACCGGACAATTTGACACCGCGCTCACCGATAACGGTATCGAGCCCGAGCGGCATGGCCTCAATGACGCCGTCCAGCCGCGCGCGCCTCGCGGCATCCATAATCTCGTCGTCTGAAGCGCCAAGCCGGCCATATTCGATGTTCTCGCGGATCGTGCCGCCGAACAGGAACACATCCTGCTGCACGATGCCGATCTGATTGCGCAGCGAGGCGAGCTTCATCTTTCTGATATCGATGCCGTCAATGGTGATCGCGCCACTGGTCACGTCATAAAAACGCGGCAGCAGCGAGCAGAGCGTCGTCTTGCCGGCACCCGAAGGGCCAACGAAAGCCACGGTCTCGCCGGCGCTGATGTTCAGATCGATATTGCTGAGAACCTGCTTGCCTTCGGCATAACCAAAGCCGACATGGCGGTATTCGATATCGCCGCGCAGCAAGGGCGCGTCCACCGCATCGGGCGCATCGACGATATCAGGGGCGGTATCCAAAAGCTCGGTGAAGCGGCGAAAACCGGCGATGCCCTTCGGGTAGGTCTCGATGACAGAATTGATCTTTTCCACCGGCCGGAAAAATACGCCGACCAGAAGCAGGAAGCCGACGAAGCCACCTTCCGTAAGGTCGCCATTCAGCACGAACCATGCGCCGCAGATCATCACGATCATCTGTGTCAGACGCATGCTCATATAGCTCAGCGAGGTGCTGGCCGCCATGATCTTGTAGGCGTCGAGCTTCGTACGGCGGTATTTCTGGTTGTCCTTTTCGAACAGCGCCCTCTCGTGATCCTCATTGGCGAAGGCCTGCACCACCCGCATACCCCCGACATTTTCCTCGATCCGCGCGTTGAAATCGCCCACACGACCATAGAGCGCGCGAAAATTCTGCGTCATGCGGCCGCCATAACGGCTGGTGACCCAGGCCGTGACCGGCACGACGGCGGCGGTGATGAGAGCGAGCGGGACGTTGACCGAGAGCATCAGCAGGAACGCGCCGATGAAGGTCATGATGGCGATGAACAGATCCTCGGGGCCGTGATGCGCCACCTCGCCGATCTCTTCCAGATCCTTGGTGAGCCGACCCACGAGATGACCGGTCTTCTGGTTATCGAAATAGCGGAAAGAGAGCTTTTGCAGGTGATCGAAAGCGAGCCGGCGCATATCGGTCTCGATATTGATGCCGAGCATGTGTCCCCAATAGGTGACTGTCGCCATCAACCCGGTATTCAGCACATAGATAAGCAGAAGCCCGACGGAGGCGGCAAGAATGATCGCCCATTCACCGCCCGGCAGAAGCACATCGACGAAGGCCTTGACCGCCATCGGAAAGCCGAGTTCGAGCACGCCCGAAAGGACCGCGCAGGAAAAATCGAGAATGAACAGGCCGCGATAGGGGCGGTAATAGGCAAAGAAACGGCGAAGCATGGCATGACCTGGAGATCGGGCGCGGCGATCTGACACCGCGAAAAATTCGGAGTTCAATTGTCATATTTCAATGCGCGAGCCAAGGCTGATGCGCTATTTTTACCAAAATCCTTCAATAGCCTACACAATAAACACACAACGGTAATGTGAACGCGTCATATTGCACTTATATGTAGCCGTATGACAAAATGAATGCGCCCCTAGGGGAGACTGGGAGAAAAGCCTGCCGTGAGTAACAGTGACAGCCGTAAGCAGAGTGGCGAACCGAGATGGCTTGGCCCCGCCAGCCCGACGCGGATCGCCCTGATCCCGCCTATCTCGGCGGCGCGCTGGCTTCTGGTTCTCGTTGCGCTGGCCGGCATCTATTTCTTCCACGGCTTCCTGGTTCCTGTTCTCGCTGCCCTCGTCATCGGTTTCGCCAGCTGGCCGGTTTACACCCGCCTGCTGCGGCAGGTTGGCGGCAACACCACCCTCGGCGCCACCATCGCCATTGTCCTCATCATCGCCTTCCTCGTGGTGCCGATCTTCATTGCCGCTTCCTATACGGCAAGTGAAATCCGCGAGTGGTTCGGGTGGGCCGTGCATGTCAACAAGACCGGCGCCCCCGTGCCAGACTGGATCGCCGCCCTTCCCGCCATCGGCCCATGGCTCGGCGAACAGTGGGTGAAATACATCGGCACCCCCGGCGCCATAGGCGAGGTCATCCAGCTCGTCAGCGGCGCCAATATCGGCAACATCTACCGGGCGATCCTCGCCGCCGGCAACGGCGCGTTTCATCTGGTGCTGACGCTGCTCTTCATGCTGATCGCGCTGTTCTTCGTCTACCGCAACGGCGCCGGTTTCACCCGTCAGGTCGATCTTGTGGGCGAGCGCATTCTGCCGACGCGGTGGGAACGGATTTCACGCGTCGTGCCCGCCACCATCAGTTCCACGGTCACCGGGATGACACTGATCGCCATCGGCGAAGGCATCATTCTCGGCATCGCCTACTGGATCGCCGGCGTCCCCTCGCCTGTCACGCTCGGCGTTCTCACCGGCGTCATGGCGCTCATTCCTGGCGGTGCTCCGCTCTCCTTCACGCTGGTGTCGATCTATCTTGTCGCCAGCGGCTCGCCCGCCCACGGGCTGGCCCTTTTCATCTGGGGTTCGGTAGAGCTTTTCATCGTCGACAAGACCATCCGCCCCAAGCTCGTCGGCGGTCCCATCAAGCTGCCCTTCCTGCCCACCTTTTTCGGGCTGGTCGGCGGCGTCAAGACCATGGGTTTCCTCGGTCTTTTCATCGGCCCGGTGCTGATGGCGCTGCTTGTGGCCATCTGGCGAGAATGGGTGCGGGAGGTCGAACTCTCCGCCGCCGTCACCGAACTACCGCCTCCGCCCCCCACGCAGGATGATACGGTCGCAGAGATCGTGTCGCGCGACGATGGCAACGATGAAAAGACGGCGTTCCGAAAAGCCGCTTTCTGACCGGCGACACCGACGTGTGTTGTCTCGCTCGATAGTGTAACGTGATCGCTACGTCATACCGGCCTCGAGCCGATATCCAGCGGACGCGCATGGCGCGCGCGAGACTCGTTTCATCCCAAGGCTTGGACCGGCTGGATGACAGATCGGCATGGATCCAGGCCGCAGGCCCTAAAGCACCTTCTCCATGAACAGGCTGAGCGGATCCGGCTTATAGGGCGCGAAGGCCTCGATCTCGACAAACCCCGCCTTCCGATAAAGACCGATTGCTTCCGGCTGGCTGATGCCGGTTTCAAGCCGAATAGCGGAAAGGCCGCGTTCGACACCGCGGTCGATAAGCGTATCCATGATCAGCTTGCCAATGCGCAGGCCGCGGGCATCGGGATCGACGAACATGCGCTTGACCTCGGCCGTGCCATCGCCAGCCTCCACCAGCGCACCGCAGCCGACCACCCGGCCATCGTGCCGCGCCACGAAAAACGAGACATTTTCTTTTTCCAGCGCGCCAATATCGACCAGATGGTTGCTCTCGGCGGGATAAAGCGATGCCATATAGGTATTGGAAAGATCGATGAGGCGCAGAACCGCATCCTGCCTCGGGGTTTCAAGCTTGATTTCGGTGGCCACTGGTATGCCTGCTTTCTTTCAGAAAACGCGTCTCTCGTCTTAATGTCACTGCAATCGAGATAGATGAGGTTTTAGAGCAATATTCCCGACAGAGGCAACCACGCACCATGAAAACAGCCCTCGTTCTCATGACCTTCCTCGGCTGCGACGACAGCGCCACCGACTGCCATTACCTTGCCACCTCGCAGCAGCGCTGGACAAGCATCGAGCTCTGCGACGCCGTGTCGGAAAAGGAGCTGGAGCGCTTCGCAAATGCGTCCTATCCGGTCGTGGTCGCCGTTTGCCAGACCCCTCCTGAGCAGACCCCGCAGACGGCAGGCGCGCAGCCGCCTGTAGCCGCGCCCCAGGCAGCAGTGGAAGTGACACCGAAGGAAGAAGAAAGCTTGACCAGGCAGGCAATCAGCCGCGTCAGCCGCATCCTGCCTTCCACCGAAGGCATCAAGCACCTCTTGGGCACGCCCGTCAGGATGGTTGAAAACAGCTATTCGTGGATCGCCAAGCGGTTCGACAAGTGATTGAGTCGCGAAGGCAAAGCGTGCCTGTCGTCGCCATAAAGTAATGGGTCCGGCTGTTTACGCCGCCTCGACGGTCAACGCCTCGGCATAATACCGCGCCTTTTGCCTCTCCTCGGTCAGGGTAAGCTTTCCCACGGCATGCAGCAATTCGAACAGTGCTTCGGAGCCGTCGACATCGCGGAAATGGGCGAGCAATTCCGCCGAGACGGAGGCCGGCGCCTCCGGAACCTGAGAGCGGGCCGCACGACGCCACATCATCGTCGCCTCGATGAAGACACCGACGACATCGCCGAACAGGCCGACCGACTGAAATAGCGCCTTCAGCGCATGCGGCCGCCCCGTCGCCAGAATGGCGCGCACCTTGCGGTCATCGAGACCGGACAAATTGACCATCGCCGCCGTAAAAAACTCAAGACGACCTGAACAGACCGCGTGGATCAGCAGCGCCGGCGTCAATTCCAGGCGCTGGCGCAGATGTTCCACCAGCGACGGCAACTCGGACGAAGAAACGTTCGAGGCGATCAGAATGGTGGCGGAATCTTCCGCTTCCCGGAAGAGGCCTTCGGCGCGCTGACGTGCGATCATCGCGTGAACGAGCGACGAGCCGGCAAGCGCTTCGCTGATGCGGCGCACCAGCAGATGGCGCGCATCCGCCGGCAGTTCTTCCCGGCGCAAAAGAAGGTCACGAATATCCGCGTCGCCGCCATGGCGCTCGGCAATGCGCCGTAGTGAAAATGGCGTGATGAAGGCCTGATCGTTTTCAAGCATGATGATGGTTTCGGGCAAATCTCCCACTTCGGCGAGAGCCGCGCAGACACCGCGCGCCAAGCCGGGACGCGCTGCGATGAGCGAGCGCGTAAGACTTTCGCCGCGGGCAGCGATATCAACCAGGTCGGCTTCGCTGAGAGCAGGGGAGCGGGTAATTACCGTGCAGGCGATTTCCGGCTGATCTTCCGCCAGTGAGACGAGAATGGCGCGCGGCGCATCTGGCGCGTCGGCGAGCGCTTCGGCAAGGGCGAGCCTTACCCGAGGCGACGGGTCGTCCAGCAGGTAGGTCATGGTCATATAGGCGGCATCGCGGTTTTCCTGCGCCAGATCGGACTGCAGATAGGTGCGACCGAGCGCATAGGCGGCCTTCGCCCGCTCAGTCGATCCAGCCTTTTCAGACCAGCGAAGAAATGCCTGTACGATCACCGGAGCCTCGAAACACATTCATACAAGGGGTGACGGCATTCGTGCCGCCGCCACGTATAAGTTCTAGGCGCAAATGGTTTACGTTTGGTTCACCATAAACTTTAACCTTGCCGCGACAGGCCTATGGTCACCGCGCCGCCGTGGGCCGCTGCAGTTGGAACACATCTGTGCCGCCATCGCTATAGTCCATGTAGCCCATGCGCGCGACAGGGCGCGCAAGGCCCATATCGATACGGCCATCGCGAATGATCGTCTCATCGATATGAATCCCCATGACCTGGCCGATCACCATCCATGAGTCGGATCGTTCCCCCTCGATATCCGTCAGCTGCTGGATCTGCGTCACGCGGCATTCGAGAGCGGCAAAGGCCTCGCCCACATAGGGTGCGTCCACGACCCGGCCGGCGACGGCCGTCAACCCGGCAAGCTGGAACTCATCGATCTCATAGGCCACAGGCGCGGAAGAGGCATTCATATGATCGATGAGATGCCGGCTGACGAGGTTTGCGGTGAAGACACAAGTCTCCTCCACATTGCGCAGACTGTCTTTGCGGCCGCTGGAGGAAAACATGACGAGCTTTGGCCGGTCCGAGACCGCGTTGAAGAAGGAATAGGGAGACAGATTGATGAAGCCATCCCTGCCCTTCGATCCGATCCAGCCGATCGGCCGCGGTGCGACAATCGCCTTGAAGGGATCATGGGGCAGGCCGTGCTGGTTGGTATCCGTGGTGTAGAACATCACACATCCCCGATCCAGGTGACGACATCGGCAAGGTCCGGCCGGGGACGCTCCACTGGCGGAAATACCGTCGAGCCGATATGGATGTAACCCGCAATTTTTTCGTCCGCGCTGACGCCGGTTTCCGACAGGAAGGCCGGGTCAAACGCAAACCACTCCGTCAGCCAGTTGGCGGCAAAACCGGTGG
This sequence comes from Agrobacterium sp. DE0009, assembly GCF_007680755.1. Classification (NCBI taxonomy): domain Bacteria; kingdom Pseudomonadati; phylum Pseudomonadota; class Alphaproteobacteria; order Hyphomicrobiales; family Rhizobiaceae; genus Agrobacterium; species Agrobacterium sp. DE0009. The sequence goes on along the minus strand of NZ_VEIU01000001.1, from coordinate 183,014 downwards.
CATTGGCAGCGAAGATGAGGTTGAGGCAAACGGCGCCCGCAGACATGACCTGCTCCCATTCGGGGATTTTGAAATGCGGCTTGGCGGTGCTGATAACGGCTATCACAACAGGTGCGCGGGTGAAGCGTGTCCGCTCCACGTCCTGCTGCTGAAGGTCGAGTTCGGGATTCTTCTCGAGCGCGATCCTGAGTGCCGTCTCTCCGAGGCGCACACGCTCCTCGCCGCGATACACAACGAAACGCCAGGGAGCGAGCTTGCCATGGTCGGGAACGCGCACGGCAAGGCGCAGCATGTCCTCGATCTGCGTTGTCGAAGGTCCCGGTTCGGCAAGTTGCAGGGCCGGCGTGGAGCGGCGAACCTTGAGGTAATCGAGGAGCTTGATATCGCTGGTCATGATCAAAAACTTTCCATTCTGCTGTCATTGCGAAAACATGGGCCTTGAAATAGCCACGGCATTGGTTTTGAAGTGAGGCGGGAAAATCAAGAAGTCAATCGGTATCGAAAATGTCGGCATTCAAAATCGCGGCACGTCTGGCCATCGCATGCGCCGCGATCAGCGCTTTAGCACAGGTTTCTTTGGCGCAGGACGCCTTCAAGGACTTCAAACAGCTCGGCGGCACGCCAAAAATGCCGAAGCTCAACGCCTTCACAGCCCCTTCCGCCCCCAATGCGCCCGCAAGCACGGCCCGCGATATCGCCATGGAAGCCAAGCTGACCAGCGAAGGCGAAGCGGTACGGGAAGGTCTTTCCTGGCGCGTTTTCAGCCCTATTCCCGGCGCTGACGGCAAGTTGCCGATGCTGGCAAGTTCGGAGGGCGGTTCCGCCGAATTCCACCTCGTCCCGGGCGAATATTTCGTCAACGTCGCCTTCGGCCGCGCCGGCGTCACCAAGAAGCTCAACGTGCCGGCTTCCGGCAACGTGCAGAAACAGGTTCTGGTTCTCGACGCCGGCGGATTCGTGCTGAACGCCGTCGCAGGGTCCGACAAGCAGATCTCCGGCAACCAACTGAAATTCTCCGTCTATTCCTCGGATGCGCGGCCGGATGGCGAACGCGGCCTCGTCATGGCCGATATCAAGCCCAACACGATCGTGCGGCTCAATGCCGGCACCTATCACGTGGTTTCGGAATACGGCAATGTCAACGCGGTGGTGCGCGCCGATATTCAGGTGGAAGCAGGCAAGCTGACCGAAGCGACGCTGCAGCACCAAGCAGCCCAGATTACTCTCAAGCTGGTCTCGGAACCGGGCGGCGAAGCCATTGCCGATACCGCCTGGTCGGTACTGAACGGCGGCGGCGACGTCGTCAACGAAAGCGTGAGCGCCTTTTCGACCATGGTTCTGGCCGAAGGTGAATATACCGCCATTGCCCGCAATAAGGACAAGGTGTACCAGCGCAATTTCAAGGTGACCTCCGGCCGGGATTCGGACGTGGAAGTGCTGATGAAGGATCAGGCGCCGGAAGAGATGTCCGGGGATTTTGAGTAGCCCGGTTGAGCCGGCCGCGACGCCAGCAATAGTTCCGAAACCTTTCATCCGTCATGCCGGGCTAGATCCGGCATCCAGCCACGGCGCGCCTGCGCCGTGAAGAAAGTCTTCCGCGATCAAGGACTTGATCGCGCTGCCCCCGAGATCAAGTCCGGGGTGACGGAGTGTAGATTTTCAGCTCATGCCGCCGATATCACCATCACTTGACGTCCCCCACAAACGAAAACGGCCCCCGAAGGGGCCGTCGTCACTATCACGCAACCTGCTTTTTCGCCGCAAGCTTGCGCTTCACATCCGGCGGTGTTGCTTCATCCACGAGGCTGGTGATCGCCTCTTCCAGCGACATCGATGTCTGGTTCTGCGAACCGAGACGGCGGATGTTGACGGTGCGCTCTTCCGCTTCCTTGCGACCGCAGACGATGATGACAGGAACCTTGGTCACCGAGTGTTCGCGGACCTTGTAGTTGATCTTCTCATTGCGGAAGTCGGTCTCGACCGCCATGCCTGCTTCGCGCAGCGCTTCGGCGACTTCGCGGCCGTAATCATCGGCATCCGAGGTGATCGTGGCGACCACGACCTGCAGCGGGGCGAACCACAGCGGCATGTGACCGGCAAAGTTCTCGATGAGAATGCCGAGGAAACGCTCCATCGAACCGCAGATGGCGCGATGGATCATGACAGGCTGCGTCTTTTCCGAGTTCTGGTCGATATAGAAGGCCCCAAAGCGTTCCGGCAGGTTGAAGTCCACCTGCGTCGTGCCGCATTGCCATTCACGGCCAATGGCGTCCTTCAGCGTATATTCGAACTTCGGCCCGTAGAATGCGCCCTCGCCCGGCAGGATGCCGGTCTTAATGCGGCCTTCGGACTGTTCCTCGATGGTTTTCAGAACGTCCATCATCACGCTTTCGGCGCGATCCCAGAGGTCGTCGGACCCGACACGCTTTTCTGGGCGCGTGGAGAGCTTGACGACGACTTCGCTGAAGCCGAAATCCTCGTAGACCGACAGGATAAGATCGTTGATGCGCAGGCATTCCGCCGCCATCTGCTCTTCCGTGCAGAAGACATGCGCATCATCCTGCGTGAAGCCGCGAACGCGCATCAGGCCGTGCAGAGCACCGGAAGCCTCGTAGCGGTGCACAGTGCCAAATTCCGCAAGACGGACAGGCATTTCCCGGTAGGACTTCAAGCCATGCTTGAAGATTTGCACGTGCCCGGGGCAGTTCATCGGCTTGAGCGCAAAGACGCGCTGATCGGCTTCCTCGTCATCGGGATGGGTAAAGGCATGGGCGGATTTTACCGCGAACATGTTTTCCTGATACCAACCCCAGTGACCGGAAGTTTCCCACAGCGACTTGTCGAGCACCTGCGGCGCGTTGACTTCCTGATAGGTGTTGGCGAGCCGGCGGCGCATATAGGCCGTCAGTGTCTGGAACATGCGCCAGCCCTTGCCATGCCAGAACACAACGCCCGGACCTTCTTCTTGGAAATGGAACAGGTCCATTTCGCGGCCAAGGCGGCGGTGGTCGCGCTTTTCGGCTTCGGCCAGAACATGCAGATACTGGTCCAGCTCTTCCTGAGTCGCCCAGGCGGTGCCGTAGATGCGCGACAGCATCGCATTGTTGCTATCACCGCGCCAATAGGCGCCGGCCACCTTCATCAGCTTGAAGGCCGTACCGATCTGACCCGTCGAAGCCATATGCGGACCACGGCAGAGATCGAACCAGTCGCCCTGGTAATAGATCTTCAGGTCCTGACCTTCCGGGATGGCATCGACCAGCTCGACCTTGTAGTTCTCGCCCTTGGCGGCGAACACTTCCTTGGCCTTTTCGCGCGACCAGATTTCGCGCGTAAACGGCTTGTTGCGGGCAATGATCTCCTTCATGCGCTTTTCGATCTTCGGCAGATCTTCCGGCGTGAAAGGCTCGTTCTTGGCAAAGTCGTAATAAAAACCGTTCTCGATGACCGGGCCGATCGTCACCTGCGTGCCGGGCCAAAGCTCCTGCACGGCCTCGGCCATGACGTGGGCGGCATCGTGGCGGATGAGCTCCAGCGCTCGCTTGTCGTCGCGCGTGACGATCTCGATTTTGCCATCGGTGATGGTCTCGGACAAATCGCGTAGCGTGCCATCGAGCGCAATGGCGACGGCCTTCTTGGCAAGCGATTTGGAAATGGATTCGGCAACCTCGCGGCCGGTCGTGCCGGGGGCGTAGCTGCGGACCGATCCATCGGGAAATGTAAGGGAAATGGCTTCAGACATCGTCTCGTGCTCCTGTCCAGTCCCGCCAACGAATGCGGGTGGTGTTGGAATAAAAATCGCCCGATTTCGCACGGGCACGCAGGCTGATAAAGGCTTTTGCCATTGCAGTCAAAGGCGAAGGCCGCTTAGCGAAGCATTTCCGAAAGGCCGTTGACCGTATTGGCGTTGCGGGTCGTGCCGACACCAAGCCGCTTTGTGGTCAAGACCGGCAGCAGCCGGCTTTCGCTTGGCTTGCCGCGAAAATCGATCCATAAATCGCCGGCGACAACAGCGATCTCTTCCTGCCGGCGATATTTTTGGAGCAGGTCGAGCGCCGTGTCATCCAGCGGCTCCCGCATCACCCGGACGCAGACGTCCGGCGGATTGCCTTGCGGAAACGGATTATTCGCCGCCAAGGTCAGCCAGTCGTCACCTGAACGAACAATAATATCGACATGTTTTCCGAACCGGCTTTCGAAGGCTTGCTCCAGCCTGTCCTCGATCCCGCGAACAAGTGTTGCCTGCGCACGGAAAACCAGATTTCCGGTTGCGACAAGCGTCCTGCAATCAATGAAGCCCAGTTCTGCCGCCAAGGCTTTCAAATCCGCCATGATCAGCCTTTTGCCCTGCCCAAGCACGATGCTGTGTAGCAAAGCGACATATTCGTTCATCGCTTCAGGCTCCAGTAACGCCACGGCATCCACCACCGCCGGCTGTCATCGAGCGCTTCCGGCACCGGGTCGAGACCGCTTTTGCCGCCGGGTCCGCAACGCGCCACGCGAAACAGTGTCATCCAGCCGCCAGCCCAGAGGCCGTGACGGGCGATTGCCTCATAACCATATTCGGAACAGGTCGGGATGTGGCGGCAGGAGTTGCCGATGAAGCCGGACAGGGTCAATTGATAAAGCCGGATGAAACCGACGCCGAAAAGCCGCCCCGGAGTTTTGGCAAAACGGCCCGTCCAGTTGCGGGTTCGGCCGCCTTTTACCGCCGTCTGCGGGTGCCGGCAGTCCGGTTCGCCGCACATCCCCTAACCCGCGACGTTGAGCGCGGGCCGCCCGTCGATCTGGTCCAGCGCATCGACAACGGCCTCAAAGGTCAGCATGGTGGAGGCGTGGCGGGCCTTGAAATCGCGGACAGGGGAAAGCACCCGCATATCCTCGAAGCGGCCGGTAGGGCCCTCGCCGCCCTGTTTCAGCATCGCCAGCATCTCTTCCCGCGCCTTGCGGATTTCCGTGCTGGTAGCGCCGATGACATGATGTGCCATGATGGAGGCGGAGGCCTGACCCAGCGCACAGGCGCGCACCTCGTGCGAAAAATCCGTCACGATGCCGGCTTCGACCTTGAGATAGACCTTAAGCTTAGAGCCGCAGAGACGCGAGTGTTTCTCGGCGCTGGCATCGGCATCTTTGAGAATGCCGATCAGCGGAATGTTCCCGGCGAAGTCCAGAATGCGGTTATTGTAGATGTCGTCCATCGTCAGGTGTCCGGCGCTATCGAAAATGCCCAAAACAGGACAGGTCAGATTTTTCTAACACAGCGTTTGTCGCAGTGAAGCTTTTCTGCCCTTCATTCTCATTATATGCTAACGAGCTTTCTGGACATCAAGCCGTGATCAAATTAACGGCTCCGATACCGAAAAAACAGCATCGGCCTTGCCAAAATGCTATAAAACAACCAGATAGCAGCAACTGCGAACATGAGTTCGCGATGAAAAACGAATTCAGGTGCGGCCTTTACCCGCATCGGGAGAGACAAAATGGATGCGATCGTGAAGAATTTCCCCGGCGCTGGCGCAAAACCCGACGTGGCAGAAGCTCGCCCGAGCCAGGCTGAAGCGGAAGAAGCAGTGCGCGTTCTCTTGCGCTGGGCCGGAGAAAATCCTGCCCGCGAAGGTCTTCTGGACACGCCCAAGCGCGTCGCCAAAGCCTATCGCGAGCTGTTTTCCGGTTATGAGCTGAATGTTCAGGACGTACTCGGCACGACCTTCGAGGAAGTCGGCGGTTATGACGATGTGGTGCTGGTGCGCGACATCCCCTTCTTCTCCCATTGCGAACACCATATGGTGCCGATCGTCGGCAAGGCGCATGTCGCCTATCTTCCGGCCGGGCGCGTGCTTGGTCTGTCGAAGATCGCCCGCGTCGTTGAAATCTTCGGCCGCCGACTGCAGACGCAGGAAAACATGACGGCGCAGATCGCTCGCTCGATCGAAGAAACGCTGAAACCGCGCGGTGTCGCTGTCATGATCGACGCCGAACACATGTGCATGTCCATGCGCGGCGTCAACAAGCAGGGCTCCACGACGCTCACCACCAGCTTCACCGGCACGTTCAAGAACGACCCGGCCGAACAGGTGCGCTTCATGACCATGGTGCGGAACCGCTAAGGGTTCCGCCTTTCCTTCGGGGTAGCAATGTCCATTTCGTTTCCCTCCGCGCCTGCGGACAAGGAAGTTCTCGAAAATGCCGGTCTCTTTTCGCCGAAATTCGATGCTCACGGCCTCGTAACAGCGGTCGTGACCGATGTGCGCGACGGCGAATTGTTGATGGTCGCCCATATGAATGCGCAGGCCCTGGCGCTAACGCTTGAAACAGGCATTGCCCATTATTACAGCCGCTCCCGCGACAAGATCTGGAAGAAGGGCGAAACATCAGGCAACCTGCAGACGGTGAAGGAATTCCGCACCGATTGCGATCAGGACGCCGTTTGGCTGAAGGTCTCCGTCGCCGGCCATGATGCGACCTGCCACACCGGTCGTCGCTCCTGCTTTTACCGGTCGGTTGAACTCGTCGATGGCCAGGCGAAGACCCGCATCCTCGACGATGTCAGGCATTTCGACCCGGCAACCACCTATTCCAGCGAATAAACGACGACCTTCCATCGGTCGCACCGATTTGCTACCAATACAGTGAGTTCCGGGGATTTGGAGCGGAACCTGAAAGGCAGGCAGGGAGTGCGATCAATGTTGGGATGGGGAAATCGTCACAATCCGCTTGCAACGGGAAATCCTGAAGCCACCAGCAACGAACCACCCGTCACCCAGCTTGTCGACAAACATCGGATAGCGCTTGCGCTCGGCGGCGGTGCCGCCCGCGGTTGGGCTCATATTGGCGTCTTACGTGCATTGGACGAGGCTGGCGTCAAGATCGGCATGATCGCGGGTACCTCGATCGGGGCGCTGGTGGGCGGGTGTTATCTCGCCGGGAAGCTCGATGAGCTGGAGGAATTCGCTCGCTCGCTGACAATGCGCCGCATCGCCGGTCTGCTCGATCTGACCATTGGCGGCGGCGGCCTCTTTGGCGGCATGCGCCTGACCAAGCGCATGCAGGAGCATCTGGAAGGCCTGCGCGTCGAAAGTCTCGAGCACCCCTTCATTGCCGTTGCCACGGAGCTGCGCACCGGCCACGAGGTCTGGATCCACCAGGGGGATCTCGTCACCGCCCTGCGCTCCTCCTATGCGCTGCCGGGCATTTTCGAACCGGTGCAATGCAATGGCCGCACGCTGATCGACGGCGCCCTCGTCAATCCCGTGCCGGTTTCCGTCTGCCGTGCCTATGAGCAGGCGCTGGTTGTCGCCGTCAATCTCAACTACGATCTTTTCGGGCGCTCTGCCGTGGTCAAACACGCCGCCTCTCCCCCTGGCGCCGGCACGCCACCGGTTGAAACGGCACCGCGTCCCGGCCTGCCGGGTGTCATGGTACAGGCCTTCAACATCATTCAGGACCGCATCTCGCGCTCGCGTCTGGCAGGTGACCCACCCGACCTGATGCTGCATCCGCGCATCAACGATATCGGCCTCTCGGAATTCCACCGCGCCAGCGAAGCCATCGACAGAGGTTACGAGGAAACACGTTCGCGTATTCCCGAACTTGAGCGCATGCAGCAGGCATTCCGGCGCTAGGTACTGCTAAAGCGCGAAACGGATAGACGAAAAACCAACTGTGGTGAAACCATGTATTGGTCGATTTCCATCCTGCCGCCTGCCGACGAAAATATTGTATCCGACACGAATCGCCTGATCCAGTTTCTCGAAAGACAGTCCCCGGCCCGAGGCTGACGCTTGTTCAGCCAATGCAAGCCGGGACGCAGGATCAGCCAGCAATATAAGCTTTGATCTGTTCGGCCTCGGCTTCAATCTCACCGATCCGCGCCTTAACGACGTCACCGATGGAGATGATGCCGGCAAGGCGGCCATTCTCTTCAACCGGAACATGCCTGAAGCGTCCGCCCGTCATGATTTCCATCAGCTGGTCGGTGGTGGAATTGTGCTGACAGCGCACGACGTTCTTTGTCATGGCGACAGAAACGGACTGCTGCAGGGAAGCCGCGCCCTGGCCTGCCACGGCCTTGACGAGATCGCGTTCGGTGAAGATGCCGAGAACCACACCATCCGCGTCGGTCACGACGACAGAGCCGATCTTGTGCGCATGCAGCGTGCCCGCCGCCTCGCCGATGCTGACATCCGGACCGACAGTCACGACGTCCCGACCTTTGCGGTCGAGTAGCTCCTTCACGAATGTTGCCATGCCTTCCTCCTCTTTGCAGCGATTGGCAGTGCCGCAGTCTCCCCCGGCGGTTGCAAATCATGCAGTATGGTGCGCTGAGGCCCGTGCGAATGCAATCCCGGATGGGACGCGCATCAGCAAATTTGCGCCGCCTCCGACAAGGAGCGTGATCGGCCTAGCGAACCGGTCGATCAAAAAGGCCGAAGAACAGAAAGCCAAGCAGAAAGCCGAACACGTGGGCATCCCAGGCGATCTGGCCGCCCACATCGCCAAACAGCGGTACGCCGACGGCAATCAGAACATTGCCGAAGAGCCACATCAGCGTGAAGATCAGCACCGTCCGGTTCTGGAGCGCCCCCAAGATACTCTGCCGCGGCATGAGATGGCCGAAGGACGCGCTATAGCCACCGCGGGCGGGGAACGCAAAGCGGCAGGCCGCCCCCATCAGTGCGGAAACCACGCCAGACGCACCGATCAGCACCGTCGCGTCACCCCAGTTCAGCGCCGCATGTCCAAAAGCGGAAACGGCGGCGGAAATGCCCCATAACAGCACGAAACGCACTGTTCCGATCCGGCGCAGGACGGGCGCTCCGAAAGCCATCAGCCATAATCCATTGAAGAGAATGTGCTCGATGCCGCCATGCAGGAAAGAATAGGTGACAGGCGTCCAGAGCCATTCCAGCCCCTGCTGCGAAAAAGGCACAGCGTAACGCAGCGGGATAAAGCCAAAGGTGAAGACGAACCAGCCATTGCCTTCCTCCGACAGCAGATAGGCAGGAACCACATAAGCGATGATCAGCGCGGCCAGAATGCCGACCAACAGCGACGGCAGGTTAAAGACGGGAGCGTTCGCGTCATCTTTCGGTTGCGGCGTTCCCGAAACCGGCGGCTGTTCGCCGTCCTCGTAGGACATGATCCCATCCCTGTCTTGGTCGAATGTTGTGTTCCCCGAGCAATATAGGAAGCTCGAACGAAAAAAAAGCCGTCCCGCGTTTCACTTGCGCGACGCCCGTGCCGCAAGCGGAAAAGGGCGCCGGGCAGGAAGCGGTCCGGCTTGCGTGCGCCGAACCTGACCGGCGGCCCCGCGTGAAATTGTGCTGACGGAGCTTTCCCCGACATGCCCGAGCCGATGCCACGGCTATCGCGGGTATTCAATATCAACCCTTTGTTAACCTTAACGGATCCGCCTGGCACGAAAATCGCTACTCCTCCGGATGCAGACGTTCGGATGGACATGATGTCCCAGAAGCGAACATGGAGAAATGCTATGAAGAGCATGGCCGGACTGGACATATATGCCTACTGGGATGACCTGCGCGGTAAGCGCTCAGCCCCTCGCCGCGAGGACATAGACCCCACAAAACTGAAACATCACCTTGGCGATCTTTTCATTCTGACCGACAAGGGAGAGAATACGCCCTATTTCCGCCTCGCCGGCACGCGTCTGTGCGACCTGTTTGGCCGGGAATTGCGGGACCGTCCTTTTTCTGAACTGTGGAATGAGGCCAATGCCGTTTTCCCCTGCCGCGTTGCGCGCGGTATCCTGCAACACCAGTTGCCGGTGATTTTCGACGTCGAAGCCGAAGACGAGCACGGTGCCGCGCCGCTGGCGTATGAAATGCTCCTTTTGCCGCTGCTGACAGAGATCGACACCGCTCCAAGGCTACTCGGTGCCCTCCTGGCTGAAAGACCACGGGTGAATTTCGCGACGCCGATCCGATACCTCTCCATGAAAAGCAGCAGGCTCTTGCGCCTGGACGTGGCGCCCAAAGACCGAACGTCCAGCACCAGCGCGACGGCCGCTCCTTTCGAAGGACGGCTGTGACACAATTCGAGCATGGCGGCGACATCAAACAATGTGCGCCGCCATGGAGAACAATAAAGCAGGTCAATACTGCCTTCATTGCCGTAAATGGAAAAATTGTAGATATCAGGCAATACAGTCTGTTAACTGGCACGCGTTAGAAAGAGGCATCATCATTCATTACAATTGCGATGCCCATGTTTTCGTCCCGCTCGGTCAACACCGCCCAAATTCAGCCCCCGGTTGAGGAAGCTCCGCTTGACGATGCGGTCCGTGTGTCTTTCACCGGCCGCCTCATGTTGCCCGACCACGAAGAATATGATTGCACCGCCACCGAGATGACCTCCGAAAAGGCGCAGTTCACTTGCTCGGGCATTGCCCGGCGCGGCGACCGCGTGATCGCCTATCTTCAACATATCGGCCGTATTGAAGGCACGGTGAGTTCCCTTACCGCTTCCGGCTTCCTCATCTCCATCAACGCCCCGGAGCGCAAGCGGGAAAAGCTCGCAGCCCAGCTCGCCTGGATCGCCAAGCGCCAATTGCTCGGACTGCCGGAAGACCGCCGCCATGACCGCCTGACGCCACGCAATGCAAGGGCACAGCTCGTTCTGGAAGACGGCAAACTCGTCGCCTGCCGGCTTATCGACCTTTCCCTTTCCGGCGCCGCCATAGAGATTGAAAACCGGCCGCCGCTCGGTACCCGCGTGCAGCTTGGCAAGAACATGAGCGGCAAAATCGTGCGTCACTTCATGGAAGGTGTCGCTGTTGAATTCGACAGGGTGCAGTCGCCCGACGCGCTGATCGAGTTTCTCTAAGCGTATAAAAGACGACAGTCTTCCCGCACCAGAAACGCGTAGCGTTTTATCGCGGGTGCTCGCCTGACATCATCGCCAAACCCGGACGATCCCTGCACCGCAAGACGCACCCCCTTGCTGAGCCACCCCGATTGCAGCCTCATTGGCGCATCTGGCTCTCGAGCGCTTTAGACATTACCGCTCACGAAGGTGTCCGAGCCGCACGAAGTGGCGCGCTTCTCACGACCCATCCCGTCGCCCAACGCGGATCCTTCGCGGTCTGAAGGGCATCCAAATGCCCTCCGCACATCTTTTTCCGTAAAAAATGCGAATTTTCTTGAATTTTTTTTGCCCGAATTTCGCGCTTGTTTCAGCATGGGACAACCATCCCATAACGGGAATTCGCACTCCCGTTACACGGAGCGGGGCCAGTCGCGTGTTGCCGCCAGAACCATCCGGACCTAAAAATCGCTGTTTATTCAGCGCGCTAAATGGCTACCAAAAACCTAAGGTCATGATGCGTAAAATTGTAATAAAATTTGCCTCGAATAAGCGTAAAAACTGACTCAAATACAATTCAAAACAACGGCTAATTTGCTGAAATTTAAGCTCAAATTGCGCCACGCAAATTTCCGGCGGGTCAAAATATAGCTGCGAATGTCTCCTCACCACGGGGAGACAAGCAATGAACAAGAACCACCGTTTCGTATTCGCCCTGATCGCATTCGTCGTCAGCGCCGTCGCACATCAGGCAAGCGCATCGCCCGCCGCCGGCATGCGCGTCATCGGCAAGGCCAATCCGCCAATCGGCCATTACGAATTCTGCCAGACCTATCAGAGCGAGTGCCAGCCGACTTCGCTCGATACCGGGCCGATGAAGCTGAACGAAGAGCGCTGGAAGACGATGCTCGACGTCAACTACACCGTCAACACCACCATCACGCCGATGACGGACATGGAAATCTATGGTGTCGAAGAGCGCTGGGCCTATCCGACCACAGTCGGCGATTGCGAAGATTTCGTTCTTCTGAAGCGCAAGATGCTCATGAACAAGGGCTTCTCCGCGTCCAACCTGCTGATAACGGTCGTTCTGCAGCCGAATGGCGAAGGCCACGCCGTTCTGACCGTGCGCACGGATCGCGGTGACTTCATTCTCGACAACATGCGCAACAAGGTCATGAACTGGTCTGAGACCGAATACACCTACCTGAAGCGTCAGGACAGCGCCAACCCCGGTCGCTGGGTGAAGATTCAGGATGGCCGCGCCACCACGGCGGTCGGCGGGATCAACTGACCGCCGTAACCGTCCCGTCTCCCCAGAATCACAAAGCCGGCCTGTGCGAAGGGCCGGCTTTTTCTTTTTGCTCCGACACCGTTAGAGCAGCCCAAGCTCGGCCAGTTCACGCCGGAGATCGGAAGGCATGTCTTCACCGCCCGTGCCACCGCCGAGATCACGCGGCGCTTCGTTGTCCTGAAGGTAGCGCCAGCCCTGAAACGGCCGCTTGGGTGCCGGCGACGTTTCAATGACCTCCGGGCCAAGAACGAGGTCGCAGCGGGAAATACCGTCCTCCCCCTTGAAGGAGCGGATATCGAGAAGCTTCTGCCGGGCCTGCACCTGTCCCTTGATGACCCAGTAGAGCGAACCGCCTTCAAGCAGTTCCTCGACCCGTTTCGGGATCATCCGGGTGGTGTGGACACTGTGCGGCTCGAGGCCAGCGGCAATGGCTGTCAGCGAACGGTGCGCGACCCATTCCCTCAAGTCCTGGATGGAATCCGCACCGACGCACAATTTGATGAGATGTAGAGGCATGCCCCTATCAATGCCTTTTTGCGGCGGGCGTCAAGCATCCGTAGAACACCTGCCGCCCAGCACACTCAGCACTCCACAACGTTGACGGCGAGGCCGCCGGTGGAGGTTTCCTTGTATTTCTCGCTCATGTCGTTGCCGGTCTGACGCATGGTTTCGATGCAGGCATCGAGCGGCACGAAATGCTGGCCGTCGCCCTTCAGCGCCAGCGACGCAGCGGTCACCGCCTTGACGGCGCCGAGCGCATTGCGCTCGATGCAGGGCACCTGAACGAGGCCCGCAATCGGATCGCAGGTCATGCCGAGATGATGTTCGAGCGCGATTTCCGCAGCATTCTCCACCTGTTCGGGTGAGCCCCCCATGACCGCGGCCAGACCCGCAGCCGCCATGGCAGCCGCCGAACCGACTTCGCCCTGACAGCCGACTTCGGCTCCCGAGATCGAAGCATTGTGCTTGATGATGCCGCCGATCGCGGCCGCCGTCAGCAGGAAGTCGCGCACGTCGTCAACCGTCGCATCCTCGTGGAAATGCCGGAAGTAACGCACGGTCGCGGGAACCACACCGGCCGCGCCATTGGTGGGCGCGGTAACGACGCGGCCGCCGGCGGCGTTTTCTTCGTTGACCGCCATAGCGTAGACGCTGAGCCAGTCATTGGCCATGACCGGGTTCAACCGGTTGCTGCGCCATTCCGCATTCAGCTTTTCGTAGATGGAGCGGGCGCGGCGGCGAACCTTAAGGCCGCCCGGCATGATGCCATCCACTTTCAGGCCGCGTTCGATGCAGCCGTTCATGGCGTCCCAGATCTGGTCGAGACGCGCGTTCAGTTCCTCGCGGGAAACGACCGTTTCCTCGTTCGCCCGCTTCATCTGGGCGATGGTGCGGCCGGAACGGGCCGCCATCTCGAGCATTTCCCGCGCCGTCCCGAACGGATAGGGTACACGTGGGCCATTATCGATGGTCTTGCCGCGCTGCTTGATCGCCTCCAGCTCCGTATCCGTGACGACGAAACCGCCGCCGACGGAATAATAGATTCGCTTCAAGAGCAGCCGGCCCTGATTGTCGAAGGCGGAGAAGGTCATGCCGTTGGCATGGCCGGGCAACGGATTCTTTTTGTCGAACACCAGATCTTCGGCCGGGCGGAAAACGTAAGAGGGATGGCCGGGCGGCGTCACCGTGCCCGCCTTCTCGACGCCCTCGATGATCGCATCCATCGCGTCGGGATCGACGAGATCGGGCTGCTCACCCGTGAGGCCCAGAACGACGGCACGCCCCGTGCCGTGGCCAATACCCGTATAGGCAAGCGAGCCGTGCAGGCTGACCTTCAGCTGCGCCACGGCAGCACCCGAAGGACGTGGCCACTCGTCACTGAGGATAAGCGCCAAGAAACGGTTGGCGGCCGTCATTGGCCCCATCGTATGCGAACTGGACGGACCGATGCCGATCTTGAAAACGTCGAAGACCGAAAGAAACATGAAATATACCCTGCGTCATGGATTCCACCGCATCATATCCAAAGCTGAAACGGATCGCCACAAAAGAGCGGCACCGGCTTTTGCAGCTGCGACATGAAGGTCCTGAAACGAAAACAGCACGGTTTCCAGAGGAAAACCGCGCCGTTTCAAAAACCCGTCATTCAGGAGAGATGCTTATGGGCTGCCAAAAATGTACGTCAATGCGAGAAAAGCGGCAAAGCCTGCAAGTGCGCGCAAGGTGACGCCCCAGCAGGATTTCTGAGCGGTTTCTTCCATGATTACTCCAGCTATTCACTCTCCGGGGGATCTTCAAGACCCGGCCCGTTGGAGCAAGCATTTATTAAAATCCCGCGCGGAACGCAAATGCAAAAAGCGGCTAAATGAAGGCGTTTTTGACGGTCTGCCATTCGCGCGGCGCATAGGTATGTGAAAAAACAAGGCCTTACAGGACTGTCCCAAAGATGGACGTTTGTCGGTGTCGCCGCAATTTAGGCTAAAGTGTAACCGTTATTTAAAGCTTTTCCACAAACCCCTGTTGAAGAGCAGCCTGTGCGGCACGCAGCGGTCGAATTTTGACCGGCCACGCGTACGCTGTCTTGAAAGGCCACAGCCCCTGCTCTATCGACGATGCCAACATCAACGAGGCGAGTCTTTCATGCAGCAGGCTTCTTCCTTTCCCGACAGAGATACGGTCGCGTCAAAACTGACGGCGCTCACAAGTGAGGACAAGGCGTGGGTTTTGTTACTGATGGAAAATGCGGTGCAGGACGAGAATTTGCTGGCCGGCATCAATCTCTACCTCGACCAGCAGGCCAATGCGCGCTTCCTCAACAGCCTTAAACTTGAAGCCGCAGGCGAATGGCTCGGCAGCAATGCCCCCGCCCGCCTGCAAATCCGTTTGGCGGAAACGGCCAAGGCCAGCCAGCATCCTGCCTATCTTTCTTTCCGAAAGGGGCTGACGGCATCGGCCGGGCTTGAAAAAGCCTATCCCAAGGCGCCGATCTGACGTTTCCGGTCAGTCCGGCACGCGGTCGACCACGGCGATGATCGGCCCCATCGGGAACAGCTGATCCCGCCGGTTCATGGCAGGGATATCGACACTGGAGATAGTGCCGTCGAGATAAAGCGCATTTGGCGCATCCAGCACATCCCGAAACAGCGTGCCGAAATCGTAAAAACGGACGGTGTTTTCGGAAATGGCGAAATGCACCATGCCATTGCGGGAGACACCGACGCCATTGCGCCGTTTCAGACTATCGCTATCGGGCAGGAAACGCGGGTGAAGCTTGCCGTCGATGACAAGCATCGGCCCGGACTGGGTGGCGAAATCGGGCTTGGGATCGGCCGCCAGATAGGCTTGCGTTTCCAGGACGCCGGCGGCCGCACCCTTTAAATAAAACACGCCGTTGGGAAGCAGATGGAAATTTCCCCAGCCGCCGCCGCTAATGATGCGCGACCGCTCCATGCCGTTTTCGATGAAAAGCCCGACGGGGGAATAGTCGGAGTGATACATGCCGCCATTCATGGCGAAAATGCTGAACATATGCTGTCGCCACAGGGCCGACGACAGATCGGCGAAGCTGCGATATCCCTGCCCGGAGACAGGGTCGCGGTCATAGATGCGGATGGTGCTTTTTGCCGGATCGAAACTGCAAACGATATAGCGTCCGCCGGCATGATCGATGGTCTTGCAAAAATCCGCCTGCCCGGCTGCCTGCGCCGAAAACGGTAATAACAACGGTAGCAGCACCTGCGCCAGTTTCTTCATCGAATACATCATGACCGCCCACCTGATTCTCGTCGGGCGAACACTCACAGGCAAATCAGGACAAAGAAAAGGCGTCACCCGACTTTTCGGGTAACACCTTTCCGAGAGGGGAGTTTGTGTTAGCGGCGGGCGGCGCGGTCGACGCTGCGTCCCGCGTCCTGCGTTGCATCAACGGCGTTTGCCGTATCCCGGCCCATACCACGGATGGTATTGCCGCAGGAACTCAGGGTGACAACGGTCAGCAAAGCCACGAAAACGGTAGAAAGAATACGTGTGATCATGTGAAACAACTCCCCTATGACTTGCCGTCCACGGCAAGCGCCGATGTGATGTGCGTCACAATAACGTGAGTCCAAAAAAACGGTTCCAGCGGCGTTTCAAAAAATCCCGTCGATGAAAATTAACATGGTTTTGAACTTCACAGGCGACACTCCAGCAGCAGTGCAGGTTTAGGATAACTTCCGTGGGCGACATGACCGAATTCAACAAACGGCTCCTGGTGATGACGGCGGGCGGCGTGAACCCCAATGTCATGATCAACGCGCTCTCAGCGCAGTTCCCGGATATTCACGTGTTCCTGGAAGAGCCGGAAGGCAAATCGGCCATTCTGAAGCGACGGGCGCGGCGGCTCGGCTGGATTGTTGCTCTCGGCCAGATGGCGACGATGATCGCTTCCCGGCTTGGCAAACGTGTCGCCGCCCGAAGAAGCAGTGAGATCATCGCCGAGCACGGTCTTGTCGCAGACCTCTCTCCCGACATTCCCGTTACTCGCTTTACCTCGCTCAATGACGAGGAATGCCGCAAGGCCGCCAATATGCTGGAACCGGCGGTGATCTTCACCATTTCCTGCCGCCTGCTGACGGCACAGACACTGCGTTCCCTCCGCTGCCCGGTCATCAATTTCCACGCCGGTATCAACCCTGCCTATCGCGGCCAGATGGGCGGTTATTGGGCGCTCGTGGAAAAGGACCGCAGCAACTTCGGCGCAACCGTGCATCTGGTGGACAAGGGCGTCGATACCGGCGCGACGCTTTATGAAAAGCGGCTGAAACCCTCCTCTTCCGACACCATCGCCACCTACCCGCTGCTTCTGACGGCGGGTTCGGTCGATATCGCCATCAGCGCCATCGAAGACGCATTTTCCGGCAGCCTCTCCCCACAGCCACCTTCCCACGGCCGATCCGTCCTGCGGTTTCCGCCGACGATCTGGACATGGCTCTGGAACGGCCTGACGAAACGAATCTGGTGACGGCCGTGGAGGCAGCTGCAAGCGAGCTTCGTCGCAGATGCAGGCCTGTCTTGCCGCAACAACTACAGACTTCGCCCTGGAATCCGTGCATGATAATAAAAAGGAACATGCACAAATTGCCCGATAACGTCACCACGTCCGCTATCCCCGCCTCCATCGAAGCCTCGCCCGCGCAGGTGCTCGGCGCGACTGATCTATCCGGTGTTTTTCCGAAGGGTGTGCGGGTCTATCTTACCGATACCGGGGCGGCCTCGCAGGAAAAGCTTGTGCAAGCCGCAGCGCATCTGCACGACTTGGGTTATGTGCCAGTGCCGCATCTCGCAGCACGGCGCCTTCCCTCCCGCGCAGGATTTGAGGAACAGGTAAAGCGGCTGGCGGGCGAAGCGGGCGTGACCGATGTCCTTGTTGTCGGCGGTGGCGTCGACCGGCCCGTGGGGCCCTTCGCATCCAGCATGGACCTGCTCTCGACAGGCCTGTTGGACAGTTGTGGGATCACGCAGATCGCCATTGCCGGCCACCCGGAGGGCAGCCCGGACTTCAGCGACGATATCGCGGTAAACGCCCTGAAGCTGAAACGTGAGTTTGCCGAACGGACGAACGCCGACATGCGCATCGTCACCCAGTTCGGTTTCGATCCCGGCCGCTTTATCGCCTGGGCGGAAGGGCTCGCCCTCTCCGGCATCGATTTGCCGGTTCATATCGGTGTGTCCGGCCCGGCCAAAATCACGACGCTTCTGAAATATGCCGCCCTCTGCGGGGTCGGCAACTCCATCGCCTATCTCAAGAAAAACGCGCTGTCCTTGACGACGCTTGCAAAAGGCCATTCGCCGGAAGGTGTCGTGGGCCCGATTGAGCGTCACTGGCGCGCCAATACGCAAGGGCCGATCCAGCAAATTCACGTCTTCCCCTTCGGCGGCCTGCAGAATTCAGCCGATTGGCTGGTTCAACGCGGAAGTTGGAAAAGGGACCCAACCGCCCACGCCTTGTCCCCGGATTCGATGACGGGATAGCGAGTGATAGAGGCTGCGCACCAGCGTGGCCGCTGCGCCTGCCTGCGATATCAGGCCGCCTTGGCAACCTCTCCAAAAGCATTTCGAATGCTCTCCGCCACGGCCAGAACCGGGCGTGAGGCCTTATCACCCATGATCAGGCGGATATCGAAACTGCCAAGCTCCGGCAGGCCCTCCTTGTCACCCAGGATCACCATGTCGTTCTGGACATAGGAGCGCGGCAACGGCGCGATGGCAAGATCCGCCACGATCGCCGCGCGTTGCGCCATGGTATGGCCACTGAGATAGGCCACGCGGAAATTGCGCCCGCGCCGTTCCAGCGAGTTGATCGCTTCCGAGCGCCAGATGCAGCCTTCTTCCCAGATCGAGATCGGCAGCGGATCACGCAGATGAGCAGTCCCGCATTTCGCGCCGGCCCAGACCAGCCGCTCGCGCATCAACACCTCGCCGGTGTCGCGCAATGGATGCGAGGCACAGTTGACCAGGGCAAGGTCAAGCCGCCGTTCATCCATGCGCTTGTAAAGATTGGAACTGGAATCGATGGTGACATCGATCATGATGCCCGGGAAAACATCGGCAAAACGCTTGAGAATGCCTGGCAGCAGGCCACGCTCGCCGATATCTTCCGGCGCGCCCAGCCGGACGACACCCGACAGTTCCGGCATGACGAAACGCGACACCGCCTCATTGGAAAGCGCGATCATGCGCCGCGCGTAGGTGAGCAGCGTTTCGCCGTGCGCGGTCAAGGTGACGGAGCGCGCGTCTCGCAGGAAGAGCGTCGTCTTCAACTGCTCCTCCAGCTTCTTGATCTGCATTGAAACGGCCGAAGGCGTCCTGAACACGACTTCCGCAGCGGTGGAGAAATTCCCTGTTTCCGCAATTGCGACGAAGGTTCTCAAGATGTCGTTATCCAGCAACGGCAGTGGTTGGCGGAAAGTCACGGTCATGGCACGTACCTTCAAATATTTTGATTTATAGATGGATATCATTTCGTTTGATTGAATGTCAACCGAGGCGCATCCTTCTGACATGCATTGATGGCGCGCACTGGTCGCCGGGAATGAGTGTCAAAGGCATTGATAGGGTTACACCCTGCTCGACAATTCATTCCGAAATTTGATGAATGACATAAGATTCATTCTATTGCCTGATGGAACAGGCAAGCGCATACCGAAGTCGCAAACAGGATCGTGGTTCACGAAAGGACAAAGACATGACCATGGTACATTATCTGCCGGTAACGAACCGGTCTCCACATCGTCCGTCACCCGGAGGCTGGCTCAATCGCCTCTCAGAACAGGTCGCTGCCCGTTATGCGGAATGGCGCCGCGACAGGATGCTTCGTACACTGGAGGGCCTGCCGCCCGAAACCTTAAAGGACATTGGATGGCCGACAGCCGAAACCCCCAGCATGCGCGACATCCGCAAGTGATGGATAACCGATGGCTCGCAATCTTTGAATGCATTGCGAGCCACCACTATAATCTTAAGTTATATCATGAAGGGCGCAAATAAGCCTGCCTGTTTTGCATGCGACAGACCGCCTGTATAAAAGGCGCATCGCAAAATTTGCTTATTTCAAAAGCGATTCTTTGACAGCTCCATTTTCGCGACGTATTTTTCGCGAAAGATGTCGCAATGGGGACATCCAGAATACCAATTCCAAGAGAGGAATTGTGTATTCGCAACGGAGCACGGGCAAATGAGCAGAGACTCCCAGAAAAAGCGCTCAATCGTCTTTTTTCTCATTCCGCAATTTACCATGCTGCCTTTTACCGGAGCCATCGAGACACTTCGCCTGGCCAACCAGATGCTGGGTTACACGGCCTACCAATGGCGCCTGGCGTCTCTGGATGGCGGCAAGGTCATGTCCTCAAGCCGTATCTGTCTTGAGGCCGATACCTGTCTTGCCGACGAACGACGTTTCATTAACGGTGAAAAGCGTCCGGATATGGCAATCGTCTGTTCGGGTCTGAATGTGGAGCAATACGGCAATAAATCCGTCAATGCCTGGCTGCGCGAAGCCTATAATCGCGGCATCACGCTCGGCAGCCTCTGTACGGCCACCCACATTCTCGCCGAGGCGGGGCTTCTCAACGGCAAGCGCTGCGCAATCCATTGGGAGAACCTCCCGAGCTTTGCCGAAGCCTTTCCGCAGGTCGAGGTCTATGCCGACCTCTACGAAGTCGACAGCAACATCTACACCTGCGCCGGCGGGACCGCATCGCTGGACATGATGCTGAGCCTGATCGGCCAGGATTTCGGTGAGAACCTCGTCAACCGCGTTTGCGAACAACAGCTGACGGACCGGGTGCGCAGCCCGAACGATCGCCAGCGCCTGCCACTGCGTGCACGACTTGGTGTCCAGAACAGCAAGGTTCTTTCGATTATCGAGTTGATGGAAGGCAATCTGTCGGAACCGCTCTCCCTGCTTGATATTGCCGACGCCGCCGATCTGTCGCGGCGGCAGGTAGAACGCCTCTTCCGCCAGGAAATGGGCCGCTCCCCCGCCCGATATTATCTCGAAATCCGCCTCGATCGCGCACGGCATCTGCTGATCCAGTCCGCAATGCCGGTCGTTGAGGTTGCGGTTGCCTGCGGTTTCGTTTCCGCCTCGCATTTTTCGAAGTGTTATCGCGAAATCTACAATCGCACGCCGCAGCAGGAACGCGCCGAGCGCAAACTGTTGATGAGCGCGTCACGAATGGCAATGGCGAGCCAGGCGGGCAAAGCCGCGCATTGAAGACGCGGCCTTACAAAGCCTCGGACACGATCGCAGGCAGATCGAAGACAAAGCACCTCCGTCATGCAGGAGTTGATCCGGCATCCGGCCACGGCGCGTCGGCGCCGTGAAAGAGTATCTCGCGATTAAGGACTTGATCGCGCTGGACCCTCGACCGAATTCGGGGTGACGGAAGTGAAGATGAGTATCCTACATCACCCAAACGGCCGGACCGCATGGGCGAGGTCCTCCGCGGTCATGCCATCTCCGGCCCGATGGCCCGCCTCACCGTGCAGCCAGACACCGGCGGCAGCGGCCTCGAAAGCGGGCGTTCCCTGGGCCAGCAACGCGCCGACAATACCCGCAAGCACATCGCCCGAACCCGCCGTGGCAAGGCTTGCCGGTGCGTTGGCGTTAACGACTGCCCTGCCATCGGGGGCAGCGATGATGGTATCGGCCCCTTTGTAAACCAGCACAGCGCCGCTGAGAGCCGCCGCTTCTTGCGCCTTCTCAATCTTGCCCAGCGTCCTGTCGTCGGCGAGATCGGGAAACAATCTGGCAAATTCACCCTCATGCGGCGTCATCACGAATTTGCCCTGCCCGGCTCGGATCGCCTCGAACAGGGTGTCGGTCTGCGCCTTGAATGCGGTGATCGCGTCAGCATCCAGCACGACAGCCTTGTCTCCAAGCAGCGACACGAACCGCCTTGCCTTGTCGAGATCGCCGAACCCCGGACCGATCACAAAGGTGCCGTGGCGATTGTCGTCGAGCCACGCGCGAAGCTCGTCCTCGTCGTCCATCGGCGTGTTCATCACCGCCGTCAACGTCACCGAGAGCACGTCCAGCGCTTTCCTGGGCGCTGCAACGGTGACGATGCCTGCGCCTGCCTTCATCGCCGCCATCGCCGTCATTCGGCTGGCACCCGTTGCGTGCGGCGGGCCGGCAAAGACCGTCAGATGCCCTCGGCGAAATTTGTGGGTTTCGATCTCCTGCGCCGGCAAGGCATCGCGCCACACAAGCGGATCGTTTTCCGATACAGACCCCGCATGATCGAGCAGGATGCGCGAGGGAATGCCGATGTCGAAAACCTCTAGCGAGCCGCACAGCTCCCGCCCCGGCATCAGCAGATGCCCCGGCTTGCGTGCCATGAAGGTCACCGTCCGTTCCGCCCGGAATGCCGCCCCGAGAGGAACGCCCCGTCGGCCGCAGAGCCCTGACGGCAGATCGACCGCAAGAACCGGAACTTTCGCCGCCGAAACGGCATCAATCACGCGCACAAGCTCTTGCGGAACATCGCGAGAAAGTCCCGCTCCGAAAACGGCGTCGATCACCACATCGTCCGGCTGCGGCGCGTATTCAGCCAGGGGCAAAGGCTTGACGCCGCTCCGCTCGAATGCTCGCCCCGCGTCACCCTTCAGAGCGTCTACATCGCCCAGATGATGAGCCGTCACCGCCGCTCCGCTCTGCAGAAGCGCCCGCGCCGCCACATAACCATCGCCACCATTATTGCCGCCTCCACAAAGAACGACGAAACGCCGCGCCTGCGGATAGTGCCGCAACGCAGAAGCTGCGACCGCCTGGCCCGCCCGCTCCATCAGGTCATAAAGCGGGATGCCTGACTGGCCGGCTGCCGCGTCGATCCGGGCCATGGTTTCGGGGGCAATGAGAAGCAGGTGCCTAAGAGATGTCATACCCCGATCATCCCTGCAAAACGCGGCAAAGGCAATCGATACAAAAATGAGCAGATTCCAGTGAGGAAATAATAGTCAATTGCATAAAATATAAACAAATCAACATTTAAGCGATCATAAAATTATAAATATTCAAAATTACTAAAATAATACAAATCGGTCGAAATGCAGATGATTTTTTAGAAGTCTGACGAGAAATTGGCTGGAAAATCGCAAAAACTAGATGCATTTTGTGCTGGTGGGGCCGGTGAGCGAAGTTTTTTCTTCAAGCTGGCTTCCGATCTGGCACAATACGTGCATTCTTGTGGCAGAGCGGGATTTACCTGCTTTAACGGGAGAAGCGGAGAGATATTTTCTCATGAAAAAGATCGAAGCGATCATTAAGCCTTTCAAGCTCGACGAAGTGAAGGAAGCCCTTCAGGAAGTCGGTCTTCAGGGAATCACGGTCACGGAAGCAAAAGGCTTTGGTCGTCAGAAGGGACACACGGAACTCTACCGCGGTGCAGAGTACGTTGTGGACTTTTTGCCGAAGGTGAAAGTCGAAGTCGTATTGGCAGATGAGAATGCGGAAGCCGTCATTGAGGCGATCCGCAATGCGGCACAGACAGGACGCATCGGCGATGGAAAGATTTTCGTTTCCAATGTCGAGGAAGTCATCCGCATCCGTACCGGTGAAACAGGCGTTGACGCCATATAATTAAAAACGTCCCGAGCCGGGGAGGCTTGGGTTTTCACCTCGTCATCATCACACTCAAGGAAAATGTTTAAATGACGACCGCAAACGATATCTTGAAGCAGATCAAGGATAACGACATCAAGTTCGTGGACCTGCGCTTTACCGACCCCAAGGGCAAGCTGCAGCACGTCACCATGGACATTGTCTGTGTGGACGAAGACATGTTCGCCGATGGCGTCATGTTCGACGGCTCCTCGATCGCCGGTTGGAAGGCCATCAACGAGTCCGACATGGTGCTGATGCCCGATCCGGCCACGGCCCATGTCGATCCGTTCTTTGCCCAGTCCACCCTGGTCATCCTTTGCGACATTCTCGACCCGGTTTCGGGTGAAGCCTACAACCGCGACCCGCGCGGCACCGCCAAGAAGGCCGAAGCCTACCTCAAGGCATCAGGTATCGGCGACACGGTTTTCGTCGGCCCCGAGCCTGAATTCTTCGTCTTCGACGACGTGAAGTACAAGGCAGACCCCTACAATACCGGCTTCAAGCTCGATTCGTCCGAACTGCCGTCCAACGACGACACCGACTACGAGACCGGCAACCTCGGTCACCGTCCGCGCGTCAAGGGCGGTTACTTCCCGGTTCCGCCGATCGACAGCCTGCAGGACATGCGTTCCGAAATGTTGACGGTTCTCGCCGAAATGGGTGTCGTCGTCGAAAAGCATCACCACGAAGTGGCTGCTGCACAGCACGAGCTGGGTGTGAAGTTCGATACGCTCGTCTCCAGCGCCGACAAGATGCAGATCTACAAGTATGTCGTGCACCAGGTCGCCAATGCCTATGGCAAGACGGCAACCTTCATGCCGAAGCCGATCTTCGGCGACAACGGCTCGGGCATGCACGTTCACCAGTCCATCTGGAAGGGCGGCAAGCCGACTTTCGCAGGCGACGAATATGCCGGTCTTTCCGAGACCTGCCTCTATTACATCGGTGGCATCATCAAGCACGCCAAGGCGATCAATGCCTTCACCAACCCCACCACCAACTCCTACAAGCGTCTGGTGCCGGGTTATGAAGCGCCGGTTCTGCTCGCTTACTCCGCGCGCAACCGTTCCGCCTCCTGCCGTATCCCCTTCGGCTCCAATCCGAAGGCCAAGCGCGTCGAAGTCCGCTTCCCGGACCCGACCCAGAACCCCTATCTCGGTTTTGCGGCCATGCTGATGGCCGGCCTCGACGGCATCAAGAACAAGATCCATCCCGGCAAGCCGATGGACAAGGACCTTTACGACCTTCCCGCCAAGGAACTGAAGAAGATCCCAACCGTCTGCGGTTCGCTGCGTGAAGCGCTGGAAAGCCTCGACAAGGACCGCAAGTTCCTGACCGCCGGCGGCGTGTTCGACGACGACCAGATCGACTCGTTCATCGAGCTGAAGATGCAGGAAGTCATGCGTTTCGAAATGACCCCTCACCCGGTCGAATTCGACATGTACTACTCGGCCTGATCGGTCCTGCGAGCGCTCCACCGGGGCGCTCCAGTCATCGCGGCGGTTTTCCCCGGAAAGCCGCCGTTTTTTATTCTACCTGATGTGACGCAAGCCCATGCCAACGAAACCAGTCTCTCAGCCCGCACGCTTCACGGACTGGCTCATCTTTCTGGCTGTGCCGTTCTTTTTCTCCAGCAACGTCATTTTCGGCCGTGGCGTCGTCGGCGAAGTCTCGCCTTTCATTGCCGCCTTCATCCGCTGGATCGGCTCGACCCTCATCATCGCACCTTTCATGGTGGCCGACTGGCGCAATTGCCTTGCCTTCGTCCGGCGCAAGACCCTGCTCTGGCTCATTCTGGGTATGCTCGGCATGGGCGTCTGCGGGGGCGTGGTCTATTGGGGCCTCACCATGACGACGGCCGCCAATGGCACGCTGATCTACACCACGTCGTCGCTGTTCATCATCCTGTTCCAGCGCATCTTTCAGGGCCGGGTCATCAGGAGGCTGGAAGTGGCCGGCATGGTGATCGCATTTACCGGCGTTGCCGCCATCGTGCTCAAGGGCGACCTCTCCGCGCTGCGTCACATGAATTTCAACATCGGCGATTTCGCAATCCTGACCGCCGCCATCGCCTTCGCGACCTATTCGCTGCTTCTGCGCGATCCGGCGGCCCGGCAGATGGCCTCCTTCAGCCTTTTTGGGCTGATCGCCTTTTCCGGCGCGCTGGTGCTTCTGCCGCCGGCGGCACTGGAACTGGCGCAGGGCGGCATGTTGCCCGCCACAGGCCTGGCCTGGGCGAAAATCGGCGGCATCATTCTCTTCGCCTCGCTTCTCGCCTTTTATTGCTTCACCCATACGGTACGCGTTTTCGGCCCGGCGACGGCAGGCATTAACCTTTACATGATGCCGCCAGTATCAATCGTCATGGCGACGCTGTTCCTCGGCGAGACTTTCGAGAGCTACCACGCCATCGGCATCGTGCTGGTCACGGGCGGCGTCATTCTGGCCACCGCGCCGATTGGCAGAAAGCGCTGAGCCTTTCGGCAGCCGCCGCCGCGACCGCTAGCCCTTGATATTTCCTAATCTACACCCAACTAATATTGGGAAAGGAAGTACATGCCATGAAACAAAGAGACGCAAAATTTACGCTTGGCGAGATCGTTCGCCACAAGGTGTTTCCGTTCCGCGGTGTGGTAATCGACGTGGACCCGGAATATTCCAATACCGAGGAATGGTGGAATGCCATCCCTGCGGAAATTCGGCCGGAACGCGACCAGCCCTTCTACCATCTCCTCGCCGAAAACGACGAGACTGAATACGTCGCTTATGTCTCCGAGCAGAACCTCGTCCACGACGAAAACGAGACGCCGCTGAGAAATCCCAATATCGGCCGCATCTTTGACAAGGCGCCAAACGGGGAATGGCGTCCGAAAATGTCCACGGCGCACTGACGCCCGCCAAGCATTTCCCTCCTCCCGGGGATGTCGAACGCGCATAAAAAAACCGGTCTGTCGCCAGACCGGTTTTCTGTTTTTTCTGAAGCTTGCGCTTAAATCAGGGCTTCGGCGCGCCCTTGGCAGCGTCCTGAGCGGCTTCCAGCTTCTTGCGAGCCTCTTCCGCCTTCTTCTGCATGCCTTCCTGCAGGCTGCGCTGGCTTTCGGCCAACTGCGACTGCGTGATCGCCGGGCCGTCATAGGCGCCGGTGAAGCCGGAAAGCGCGATCTTGATGGGGTTCGGCGCGCGGCGGAAGTTGATGGAGGTGAAGACCACCTCGCTACCCTTCTTGAGCGACGCGATCATGGCATCGGTCAGCGGAACTTCGGCCGTGCACTTGTCGGGAAGGCAAACGGCGTAGTCGAGCTTCTGGCCCTTGCCTCCGTCGATCTGCATCATCACACCAGGAGGAATGAGACGCGCGGTCGGAACGGAAACCTGCAACAGCTTGCGGTTGACCTTGCCTTCAACGGTGATGAGGCCGACCGCCGTAATCATCTGGCCATTCTGGGCGAGAACCACGTTCTGCACGACGCAGACATCGTTGTCTTCCTGCTTGGAGCAGGTCTTGAACCAGCCGAGCGGAGGAGCGCCAGCGCCGCCCTGGGCAGCCGGGGCAGCATCCTGCGCCTGCGAGATGGCCGGAGCGGAAACTGCGCCGAGAGAAAGGACCAGAGCGGACAGAGCCGTCCGGGTGAATGTGTTTGCCTTGTGCATCATAAGAGTTCCGTCTCCTGAATGTCTGCCAGAACAGAACCGCAAAGTCCTGTTCGCCGATGGCGGTATCCTTCTGCCCGTTCAACTGTCGTTTAAATGAGGCAAATGCGTGACCCGTCTCTTCCGGCCACCCTGTTACATGCCGATCGCGGCGATATCCAGCACTTCTTTAACTTTTTCTTGAGCGGAGCCAAGATTTCCCGCTCCCGCATGGGTCGTGCAATGTCCCTGTGCTACATATCTGCCAGAATCATGACGATAAACCATCGTGACGATCATCGGACGGACAGTTAGACAGGATAATAACATGCGCAACCTTGCGGCCCTCATCCCCGCATTGTTCCTTTTGGGATCATCCCTGCTTCCAGGCGGCGCCGCGCAGGCACAGCCGCTGCACGGCATCTCCATGCATGGCACACCTGCCCTTCCTGCCGATTTCCGGCACTTGCCCTATGTCAATCCGGACGTGAAAAAAGGCGGGCGTATTTCCTATGGCGTGGTCGGCACGTTCGACAGCCTGAACCCCTTCGTTCTCAAGGGAATGCGCACCACGGCGCGCGGCGTCTGGGATCCGGAATTCGGCAATCTGCTTTACGAGCCACTGATGCTGCGCTCTAGCGACGAGCCCTTCAGCCTGTATGGCCTGCTGGCCGAAACCGTGGAGTGGGACGAGGAGCGAAGCTTCGTCCAGTTCAACATCAACCCCAAGGCAAAATGGTCGGATGGCGAGCCCGTCACGCCTGACGATGTGATCTTCAGCTTCAACCTCCTCAAGGAGAAGGGCCGGCCGCCCTTCAACACCCGCCTTGCGGGCGTGGCCAAGATGGAGAAGACCGGCGATCGCAGCGTGCGCTTCACCTTCAACGACAAGGCGAATCGCGAGACCCCGCTCATTCTCGCCTCCTCGACACCGATCCTGCCGAAACATGCGACGGATCCTGAAAAATTCGAACAGGCGGGCCTTGGCGACGTTATCGGCTCCGGCCCCTACCGAATCAAGACGCTGCGCCCGGGTGAACGAATCATCTGGGAGAGAAACCCCGACTACTGGGGCAAGGATATTCCCGGCAAAGTTGGCTTCGATAATTACGACGAAATCAGCATCACCTATTTCCTCCAGGTCACCACCATGTTCGAGGCCTTCAAGAAGGGCGATATCGACATCTACCCCGAAGGCGACGCCATCAACGGCACCTCCGATACCTCCCATTGGGGACAGGCTTACAATTTCCCGGCCGTCCATCGCGGCGATATCGTCAAGGACGTGTTCCAGCCACGCCTGCCGACCGGCATGTTCGGCCTCGTCTTCAACACCCGCCGAGCCGTCTTCGCTGACGAAAAGGTACGCGAAGGTCTGACCTATGCGTTCGATTTCGAATGGATGAACAAAAACATCCTCGGCGGCTCCTTCAAGCGCACCCAGAGCTACTGGCAGAACTCGCCGCTCGGCGCCTATGGTAACGCCGCCGACGAGCGTGAGCTAGCGCTGCTCGGTGACGCGGCGAAGACCATGTCTCCGGAACTGCTGGCCGGCACCTACGCCCTGCCCACGACAGACGGCACGGGCGCCGACCGCAAGGTGCTCAAAATGGCCGTCGACAAGCTTAAAGAGGCTGGTTACAGCATCAAGAACGGCAAGATGTCCGATACCAATGGCCGCCAGCTCGCCTTCGAAATCATGACGCAGAACCCGGCGCAGGAACGCATCGCGCTAGCCTATCAGCGTTCGCTGAACCTGATCGGCGTCGCCATGGGCATCCGCTCGGTCGATGACGGGCAATATCAGGCCCGCTCGAACAGCTTCGATTACGACATGATCATCCGCTCCCTGCCCTCGTCGCTTTCGCCTGGCATGGAGCAACTGAACCGCTGGAATTCGCTTTCGCGTGATGCGCAGGGCAGCTTCAACTATGCAGGTGTTGCCAATCCCGATATAGACCGGATGATAGAGGCGCTGTTGCAGGCCCGTTCAACGGAAGATTTCCAGGCAGCCGTGCGCGCCTACGACCGCCTGCTGGTGGCGGGACATTATATCATTCCGCTCTATTATATAGGCGCCCAATGGGTCGCGCGCTGGAAATATATCGACCGCCCGGATATGACACCCATACAGGGCAATCAGAAACAGACCTGGTGGGATGCGCGGGCGCAATAACCTGCCGCCATCATGTCGATCATATAAGGAATATCAGCCATGGAACGCATCGTTGTCGACGTCGTATCGGACATGGTCTGCCCATGGTGTTATCTCGGTAAAGCTCGGCTCGATCTTGCCATTGCCGAGGTGCAGGACGAAATCAGCGTCGATGTGAACTGGCGTCCCTATCGCCTCAACCCCGATTATCCGCCAGAAGGCGTCGACCAGAAAGCCGCACTCGAGGAAAAGCTCGGCAAGGAACGTCTGGAACAGGCCCATGCGACGCTGGTCCAGCTGGGCAAGGAAGTCGGCATCAACTACGATTTCGACGCGATCAAGATCGGCCCGAACACGCTCGATGCCCACCGCCTGTCGCTCTGGGCCCATTCCGAAGGCCGCGACGTTCAGGAACGCGTCGTGACCGGCCTGTTCAAGGCCAATTTCGAAGAGGGCCGTAATATCGGCGATCACACCGTGCTGACAGACATTGCCGCAAAGGCTGGCATGGATGCGAAAGTCATCGAGCGGCTGCTGGCTTCAGATGCGGACAAGGATACGGTCATCGCTGAAATCGATGCTGCCCAGCAGATGGGCGTCGCCGGCGTGCCCTTTTTCATCATCGACCAGAAATATGCCATAAGCGGTGCACAAACACCCGATGTCCTGATTGCTGCATTGCGGGATATTGCAAAAATCAAGGCGGACGAGCATAGATCGATGAACTGACGGTCAAATCACCGGCGGTTTTCAACAACTCGATTTTTGCCGGTGTTTCCGTGTCCGACCAGACCCTGAAAGGCATTCTGCTCGCCTTTGCAGCCTTCGCTGCTTATGCCTGGAGCGATGCCAGCGTTAAACTCATTGAAGGCCAGATTTCGCCGATTGAATCGGCCTTCTTCGGAGCCCTGTTCGGCCTCGTCGCCCTACCCTTCATCCGCAAGCGCAATGACAGCTGGCTGGATGTGGTAAAGACGACCAACCGGCCTTTGTGGATCATCCGTTTTTTCGCCGCCGGCACGGGCGCGGTCGGCAGCGTCACCGCTTTCACCCATCTGTCCATGGCCGAAGCCTTCGCGCTGATCTTCCTGCTCCCCTCCTTCGTCACCATCATGTCGGTGGTGTTTTTGAAGGAACAGGTCGGCATCCGCCGCTGGTCCGCCGTCATCATCGGCTTCCTTGGCGTGCTCGTCATCCTGCGGCCGGGCTTCCGTGAACTTGGCATCGGTCATCTCGGTGCCATCATCGGCGGCTTCAGCGGCGCGCTCAGCATCGTCATCTTCCGCGCCATGGGCCCATCGGAAAAGAACGTCTCGCTGTATGGCGCGGGGGTGCTCGGCTGTCTCACCATCAGCGGCATCGCCATGGTGCCGACATTCATCATGCCGGGTGGCGAACAATGGCTGCTGCTGGCGGGATATGGCCTGCTCGGCGCGCTCGGCAACGTCCTGGTCATGTATGCCGCCCAATATGCGCCCGCCGCCATGATCGGCCCGACGCAATATAGCCAGATGCTCTGGGCCATCCTGTTCGGTTATCTGATTTTCGGTGATCGTATCGACGGATGGATGCTGATCGGCATCGCCCTCATCGTCGGCTCCGGCCTGTTGACGCTGATCCGTGAAAAGCAGAGAAAAGTACCGCTGCCCGCCTCGATCGCCGCGACCGACCAGAACGTGGCCGTCGGCATCACGCCGGAAGACAGCCGCTAGCTGAAAGCATGCAAAAACCGGCGACGCTCTGCACGCCGCCGGTCTGCCCGTCGATCAATCACAAACCCTGACCCGATACATGTCGCCCCAGGCATTCTGCCTCCAGGCCACATGGCAGCGGGGATAGACCGGCTGGTAGACAACAGGCGGACCATAGGCCGGAGAAGCGTAAACAGGCGGACCGTATGCAGGCGCATAATAGGCCGGGCCGTAAGCGTAGCCCGGATGTCTTGCCCCGGCAATCAGCGCTCCGCCAATGATCGTGCCGGCAATGCCTGCGGCAAGGCCGCGGCCGAAATTATTGCGCGCTTCCGCTTGGCTGGTGGTGGCAATTGTGGTGCCCGCAATTGTCAAAGCAACCAGACCAGCGGTGGCAAACCTGTTGATATTGGTCCACATCGTCCTGCTCCTTAAAAACCCGGCGGCAATCACTGATCCGCCGCACCGGGTATGAGGAAAAGATTACGCCCGCGAAGACTACCGATACATGTCCGTTTCGTTACATCGGGGTAATTTTCGCTGAGCCGCGTGGGGGGCATTTGTGAGTGGCCACACCCACCAACGCCGCGTCAGGACCGAGCCAGCTCCGCCAGTTGCGTCATGATCATCGCCGCTCCCGTCAGCCGCTTTTCCGGCGTCGGCAGATCGCGGTTGAGGAACAGGCTGTGATCGGGTCGGATCTTCGCCATCGATCCCTGCTTGCCGATATACCCCACCAGCGCTGCCGGGTTCGGGAACTCCTTGTTGCGGAACTGCACCACGACGCCCTTCGGACCAGCATCGAGTTTCTCGACATTGGCAATGCGGCAGAGCGACTTGATGTAGACGATTTTGAGGAGGTGCTGCACCTCTTTCGGCAAGGGGCCGAAGCGGTCGATCATTTCCGCGCCGAAACCGTCGATCTCGCTGATATCCGCAAGCTCGCCAAGGCGGCGGTAAAGACCCATGCGCAGATGCAGATCAGGAACATAATCTTCCGGGATCATGACCGAGGTGCCCACAGAGATTTGCGGCGACCAGCCGCTATCCTGCACCTGCTCGTCACCCTTCACTTCTGCGACAGCTTCTTCCAGCATCTGCTGGTAAAGCTCGAAGCCGACTTCCTTGATATGGCCGGATTGTTCCTCGCCGAGCAGATTGCCCGCGCCGCGAATATCAAGGTCGTGGCTCGCCAGCTGGAAACCCGCGCCGAGCGTATCGAGCGATTGAAGCACCTTCAGCCGGCGCTCGGCAGTCGTCGTCAGTACCTTGTTGACCGGCAGGGTGAAGAGCGCGAAGGCCCGCACCTTGGAACGGCCGACACGGCCGCGCAGCTGGTAAAGCTGGGCGAGACCGAACATATCGGCGCGGTGCACGATCAGCGTATTGGCCGTCGGCACGTCAAGGCCGGATTCGACGATGGTGGTCGACAGCAGCACATCGTATTTGCCGTCATAGAAGGCATTCATGATGTCTTCCAGCTCGCCCGCCGCCATCTGGCCATGCGCCACCGCCACCTTCAGCTCCGGCACATCCGATTGCAGGAAGGCGTGGATATCGGCGAGATCGGCAAGCCGCGGACAGACGTAAAAACTCTGGCCGCCGCGGTAATGCTCACGCATCAGCGTCTCGCGAATGACGAGCGGATCAAACGGCGAGATGAAAGTGCGCACCGCCATGCGGTCGACAGGCGGCGTGGTGATGAGCGAGAGTTCGCGGACACCGGTCATGGCGAGCTGCAAGGTGCGCGGAATGGGCGTCGCCGATAGCGTCAGCACATGCACATCGCTTTTCAGTTCCTTCAGCCGCTCCTTGTGCTTCACGCCGAAATGTTGCTCTTCATCGATGATCAGCAGGCCGAGATTGGCAAAGCTGATACCCGCACCGAGAAGCGCGTGCGTGCCGACGACGATGTCGGTCTTGCCATCGGCGACTTCCTTTTTGGTCAGCGCCAGTTCCTTGGAACCAACAAGGCGCGACGCCTGCTGCACGCGGATGGGCAACCCGCGGAAACGCTCCGAGAAAGTCCGGAAATGCTGGCGGGCGAGCAGCGTGGTCGGAACCACGACAGCCACCTGCACGCCATTCATGGCGGCAAGGAAAGCGGCGCGCAGGGCCACTTCCGTCTTGCCGAAGCCGACGTCGCCGCAGATAAGGCGGTCCATCGGCCGGCCGGCCGCGAGATCATCCCGCACCGCCTCGATGGCGTTCAGCTGGTCCTCGGTTTCGTCGTAGGGGAAACGAGCTGCAAACTCGTCGTAGAGCCCGTCCGGCGCAATGAGCTCCGGCGCATGGCGCACCAGGCGCGCGGCCGCAATGCGGATGAGCTCATCGGCCATGTCGAGAAGGCGCTTCTTGAGCTTGGCCTTGCGCATCTGCCATGCGCCGCCGCCGAGCTTGTCGAGCGTTGCCTCTGCCGCATCCGAGCCGTAACGCGAGAGAAGATCGATGTTTTCAACCGGCAGAAACAGCTTGGCATCATCGGCATAGTGCAGTTCTAGACAGGCACGCGGTGCGCCCGCCGCCTCTATGGTCTGCAAACCGACAAAACGGCCAATGCCGTGTTCCGCGTGAACGACGAGCGAGCCCTCGTCCAGCCCGGCCACTTCCGAAATGAAATCCGCACCGCGCTTGCGGCGCTTGGAGCGCCGCACCATGCGGTCGCCGAGAATATCCTGCTCGCCGATAACGGCGAGATTTCCGGTTTCGAAACCCGCCTCAAGGCTCAGCACCGCCGAGGCGGCCTCGCCCTTGCCAAGCTTCTCCACCTCTTTCAGCGAGGCAACCGGCTTGATCTTCTCAAGCCCGTGCTCGTTCAGCACCTGCAGCAGCCGGTCGAGCGAACCTTCCGACCAGCCTGTTATCAGCACCTTCCAGCCCTGGGCGCGGCGCTCGGCTATGTGTTTCACGGCCAATGCAAAGACATTGACCCGCTCTTCGCTTTCGCCTTCGGTTGGCTGCCGCGCCCAGCGCGGGCCGACATGCGCGTCCAGCGTGGCGACGGGCCTTCCCTCGCTATCTTGCTCATTAAAGGGTGTCAGACGCACCGCATTGACGGCAGAAAGGGCCGTGTCGAAATCCTTGCCGTTGAGATAAAGCTGGCCGGGAGACACGGGCTTGTAGGGCGCACCCTGCGTCGATCCTTTCGTCTCACCGGAACTGCGTCGCGCTTCGTAATAATCGAGCACCAGCTTGGACCGCTCCTTGGCCGCCTCTTTCGCCGTATGGTCCGTGACGATGCGAAAACCCTTGAGATAATCGAAGGCGGTTTCCAGCTTCTCGTAAAACAGCGGCAGCCAGTGCTCCATGCCGGCATAACGGCGGCCTTCGGAGACGGCCTGATAAAGCGCATCGTCGCGCGTCGCAGCACCGAAAAGCGAGAGGTAATTCTTGCGGAACCGGCTGATCGTATCGGGCGTCAGCGTCACTTCGCTCATCGGATTGAGGTCGAGCGACCGCGCCTGGCCGATGGTGCGCTGGCTGGCCGGATCGAAGGTGCGGATGCTCTCCAGCGTATCCCCGAAGAAATCGAGCCGCACAGGCTCTTCGGTCCCTGGCACGAAAACATCGAGAATGCCGCCGCGCACGGCGAACTCGCCCACTTCACGCACCGTCGCCACCCGGTCGAAACCGTTGCGCTCCAGCCGCGCGGCGATATCCTCCATGCGGATCTGGTTGCCGGGTTTTGCGGAGAAGCCAAGGCTTTCGATGATGTCGCGCGGCGCCATCTTCTGCAGCATGGCGTTGACGGTAACGAGAACGATGGCGGGATGCGGTTTTTTGGCGTGACTGATGAGACCGGCAAGCGCCGCCAGACGGCGCGCCGACGTGTCGGCGCTTGGTGACACGCGGTCATAGGGAAGGCAGTCCCAGGCCGGCAGCGTCATGACCGGAATATCGGGCGCAACAAAGCCGAGGATTTGTTCGAGATCGGCGATACGCTGGCCATCCGACATCACATAGGCAACCGAGGTGCCTGCGCGCGCCATCTCGGCAAGCAGCAGCGCCTCCATGCCTGCGGGCACGTTTCCGATGGTCAGCGGCGTATCGGCCGACGACACCAGCTTTGCATCGAATCCGGCTATCATGGTTTCAGGCTTTCAGTTTGTCTGCGGTGACGAGATCGAAATCGGGACGATAGGATGCGATCTTCATGAACAGAGGGGTCTGGAACTTTTCAGGAATGGCAAGGGCACCCGTCACCATCTTGACGAGGTCATTGTCTTCTTCCGACATGATGACTTCAAGCTCATCGAGCTGCTCATCGGTAAGCAGCGCGATATTGTCTTCTGCGAATTGCCCGAGAACGAGGTCCATCTCGCGAATGCCGCGGTGCCAGCAGCGGTAAAGTATCCGCCGGCGTCTCGGATCGAGATCGGCACTCGTGCGCACCAGTCCAGTCATCGCATTCACCTTTCGGTTGACCATTCAACAGCATGTTGATCGCGACCTCCTATAGAACAGGAGGCGAACGCTTGGGAACCGGTTTTTATCGAAATAATGCCACGGCCGCGAAAATCTGCCGGTGATAACCCGGCTTTGTGACCCGCGAAGTCTTGCATAAGCCATTCCCTTCCCTGATTTTGCTGGCCATGCGCCCGGCCATTCTCGATCCGCTGTTTGCCTCCGTCTCCACGCTCGCCGGCGTGGGGCCGAAGCTTGCCGATCTCCTGGCGAAACTTCTGGGACGGGAGAGTGCGGACGATACGCGCGTCATTGACCTTTTGTTCCATGCGCCCTCCAATGTCATCGACCGGCGGAACCGCCCCGGCATCGCGCTCGCAGCCCCGGGCGCCATTGTCACCATTCAGGGACGCATTGACCGTCACCAGCCGCCACCGCCGGGAAACCGCTCCGCCCCCTATCGCGTCTTCCTGCATGACGAAACCGGCGAACTGGCTCTGACCTTCTTCCGCGCCAAGGGTGACTGGCTGTCCAAGGCGCTGCCTGTCGATGAAGAGGTTCTGGTCAGCGGCAAGGTGGACTGGTTCAACGGCCGCGCCTCCATGGTGCACCCGGATTTCATGGTGAAGCTTTCCGAGGCGGACAACCTGCCTTTGGTCGAAGCCGTCTATCCCATGACCGCCGGCCTTTCCGCCAAGGTGTTGCGCAAGGCGATCGAAGGCGGGCTGTCGAAGCTGCCGGTTTTCCCGGAATGGATCGACGAGACGCTCAAGACCCGGCAGGGCTTCGGTGACGTGGCGTCCAGCTTCCGCGAATTGCACGACCCGCGCGACAGCGCCGATATCGAACCGCAAGCCCCGGCGCGCCGACGGCTTGCCTATGACGAATTCCTGGCTGGGCAATTGTCCCTGGCGCTGGTGCGCCAGCGGCTGCGCAAGGTCGCGGGCCAGCCGATCCGCGCCAAAGGCGATACCGCCGCAAAGATCCTGTCGCAACTGCCCTTCTCGCTGACGGCAAGCCAGAGCGCGGCGGTGAAGGATATCCTGACCGACATGGCTGGCGAAGACCGCATGTTGCGGCTGTTGCAGGGCGATGTGGGGGCCGGCAAGACGCTGGTAGCGTTGATGGCCATGGCGACGGCGGTGGAAGCCGGCGGACAGGCGGTGCTGATGGCGCCGACGGAAATCCTCGCCCGCCAGCACTATGCCACCATCTCCAAACTCGCGCAGGCCGTGGGCCTCACGGTGGAAGTGCTGACCGGCCGTACCAAGGGCAAGGAACGCCGCGAGATAGAGGAGCGCGTCGCATCGGGTGAAGCGCAGATCGTCATCGGCACCCATGCGCTATTTCAGGATAGCGTCACCTATAAGAACCTCGTGCTGGCCGTGGTGGATGAACAGCACCGTTTCGGCGTGCATCAGCGCCTGCGCCTCACTGCCAAGGGCATCACGCCGCATATGCTGGTCATGACCGCCACGCCCATTCCACGCACGCTGGTTCTGGCTGCCTTCGGGGACATGGATGTCTCAAAGCTCACCGAAAAACCGGCGGGCCGCAAACCCATCCAGACCGTGACGATCCCCACCGAACGCATCGGCGATATTGTCGAGAGGCTGCGCGCAGCGCTGAAGGAAGGCAAGAAGGCCTACTGGATTTGCCCGCTGGTGGAGGAGACGGAGGAGTCCGACCTGATGTCGGCGGAGGAGCGACACGCGGTTCTCTCGCAGATGCTCGGCGCAAATATCGGGCTCATTCACGGACGTATGAGCGGCCCGGAAAAAGACGCCGCCATGTTGGCCTTCAAGAACGGCGAAACCCGGCTTCTGGTGGCAACGACAGTGGTCGAAGTGGGCGTCGACGTGCCTGACGCGACGATCATGGTCATCGAACATGCCGAACGTTTCGGCCTTGCCCAGCTTCACCAGCTGCGCGGCCGCGTCGGACGCGGCGATGAGGCCTCCACCTGCATCCTGCTTTACAAGGGCCCACTCAGCGAAAACGGTCGCGCACGGCTCTCCATCCTGCGCGACAGCGAAGACGGATTCCTGATCGCGGAAGAGGATCTGAAGCTGCGCGGCGAAGGGGAATTGCTCGGCACACGTCAATCAGGCACGCCGGGCTTCCGCATCGCCAGCCTGGAAGCCCACGCCGATCTTCTCGAAATCGCCCGCAAGGACGCAGCCTATGTCATCGAGCGTGATCCCGAGCTGACAGGTCCACGCGGCGATGCGCTACGCACCTTGCTCTACCTGCACCGCCGCGACGAAGCGATCCGCTTCCTGCACGCCGGCTGAAAGTGATCGCCATGAACATGATCGACCCCCGCCGCCCGCCACCCGCCTTCCGCAAGGGATACGCGCTGTGCTCGCCGCAGAACATCCTGCAACCCGAGACATTTGCGAAGAGCGAGAAAAAGGCGATCGGCAAGATGTTCAAAAAGCCCGGCCGCAAGAAGGCTTGGAGCCTGGCGCTGGAAGAAGGCTGGAGCGTGAGGCTGGTCTATATGCGGCTTTTCGTGCCGGTGTTCCATGCCACGACCACGGGAACAGAGGTGGATGATCTGGATGATGAGGATTGATATGGTCCATTGAATGGACTAATATAACGCTAACTTTAACGCCCGAGGTTAGCCGTGCAGATATCCGTGACTGATGCAAAAAGTCAGCTTACCGAACTGGTGCGCCGCGCCGAAGCCGGTGATGAGGTCATTCTCACTCGTCATGGCCACGCAGCCGTGCGGCTGGTTCCGGTCACCGTCGTGGCGGATAAAACATCCCGTAGCGCCGCGCTCGCAAAAGTGCGCGCGACTGTCGCCAATAAAGGCGATAATGGCCCGGATGCCGCGCATAGTCAGGATTTTCTCTATGACGAGCACGGCCTTCCGAAATGATCGTTATCGATACGTCGGCTCTGATGACGATCCTGCTCGATGAACCCAAAGCGGATGCCTGCGCCTCAGCGCTCGAAACTGATGAACCTCTGCTCATTTCAGCGGGGACGCTTGCGGAGGCCATGATCGTGGCGCAGCGGCGCGACCGCAGCCGGGAACTAGAGATGCTGATCGAAGGTCTGGGCGCCGAAATCAAGCCCGTCACCCCCAAATCGGCGCATGGCATTTCGGAAGCTTATCGCATTTGGGGCAAGGGCGTTCATCCTGCCGGACTAAATTTCGGCGACTGCATTGCCTACGAGCTGGCGAAAACAGAGGGTTGCCGTTTGCTTTATGTCGGTAACGACTTTTCGCAGACGGACATCCCGGGCGTTCTCTAGATTAGACCGGCGCAATCATCTTCGGCGGCGTGAAATCCGGCGCCACGAGACCACCCGAGATCAGCAGTTTTGCCGCGTCTTCCGGGGTCATGTCCAGCATCACGATCTTGTCCTTGGGCACGAACAGCAGGAAACCAGCCGTCGGCACCGGTGTCGGCGGCAGGAACACGGCGACCATCTGCTGACCCATCTCGTTGAAGCGATGCGCAAGCTCGCCCTTTGCTTCGGACGCTACAAAGACCATCGCCCATGTGCCCGAGGACGGGAACTCGATGAGGCCGACCTTCTTGAACGAGTTCGAGTGCTCCTTCAGAACGGATTCGAACAGCTGCTTGATGCTTTTATAGATCGGCCGCACCAGCGGCATGCGGTTGAGGATGGATTCGCCCACGCCGACGATCCATTTGCCGATCAGATTATTTCCGAGGAAGCCGATGAGGGTAATGCCGATGACGGCGATCAGCAGGCCAAAGCCGGGAATGGCGACATCGAAATATTGCTCGGGATCGTAACGGGCGGGAATGTAGGGCTTCACCCAGCTGTCGGCCCATTGCAGGAAACTCCACACCAGCCACATGGTGATGGTGACGGGCGCGAGGATCAGAACGCCCGTAAGGAAGCTGTTGCGCAACCGTGTCGCAAAGGAAATTTTGGGAGGAATGTCGGTCATTTACCGTTCGCGTTAAGCGCTGTCGCTATCGAAACCCGGATGAAAACTGACAATGCCGGATGGCGTTCCCCCATGCAAGCGAAGAACTGTGAAATATTCGTCAGGAATCCCAAGGGCGCCAAGGCCTTCGACGGCGCGAAAACCGAA
This sequence comes from Agrobacterium sp. DE0009, assembly GCF_007680755.1. Taxonomy (NCBI): domain Bacteria; kingdom Pseudomonadati; phylum Pseudomonadota; class Alphaproteobacteria; order Hyphomicrobiales; family Rhizobiaceae; genus Agrobacterium; species Agrobacterium sp. DE0009. The sequence goes on along the minus strand of NZ_VEIU01000001.1, from coordinate 143,783 downwards.
GCGTCCATAATAATCGGGATCGCCAGCAACGACACATCCCGACGCGCTCAGCCGATCGAGCGCACCAAGCCCCTCACGCACCAGCCGTGAGCCGATGCCCTCGCCCTGCCGTTCCGGCGTCACCGAAAGCGGCGCAAGACAAAACCAGCCTGTCTCGCCGCTTGAAAGCGTCACGGGCGAGAAGCCGATATGGCCGACGATCCCTTCGCTGTCTTCGGCCACGAGCGAAACGGTGAGCGCACCGGCCTCACGCAGCCGCGCCACGATCAGATGTTCGGCCTTGTCGCTGTGGTCGACGTTACGGAAGGCTTCTTCCGTAACGCGGGCAATCGCCTCTTCGTCACCCTGCCGCTCCGGCCGGATGATCATTCCACCGTGACCGATTTTGCAAGGTTGCGCGGCTGGTCGACATCCGTCCCCATGAAAACGGCGGTATGATAGGCCAGCAACTGGATGGGCAACGAGAAGACCATCGGTGCGATCAATTCATCGACGGTCGGCAGCGTGATTGTCGCCATGGTATCGAGCTTGGAAGCAGCAGCTCCCTTCTCATCCGTGATGAAGATGATCCGGCCGCCACGGGCTGCGACCTCCTGCATGTTCGACACGGTCTTTTCGAAGAAGCGATCATGCGGTGCGATGACAATAACAGGCATGTTCTCGTCGATGAGCGCGATGGGGCCGTGCTTCAGCTCGCCAGCGGCATAACCTTCTGCGTGAATATAGGAGATTTCCTTGAGCTTCAGCGCACCTTCCAGCGCCAGCGGAAAGCTGGTGCCCCGGCCGAGATAAAGCACGTCCTTGAAACGCGACAGATCGCGCGACAGCGCCTCGATCTGCGGTTGGATGATGTTGAGCACCTTGCTCATGATGCGTGGCATCTCGATCAGATGCTGCACGAGTTCGGTTTCCTGCCGAGGTGTGATCGTGCCGCGCGCCTTGCCGGCGGCAATCGCCAGCGACGCGAGCACGGCGAGTTGGCAGGTGAAAGCCTTGGTGGAGGCGACACCGATTTCCGGCCCGGCAAGGATCGGGAAAATCGCATCCGATTCGCGTGCGATCGTCGATTCCCGTACATTGACGATGGCGCCGATCTTGAGATCATTTTCCTTGCAATAGCGCAGCGACGCCAGCGTATCGGCGGTCTCGCCGGATTGCGAAATGAACAGCGCCGCCTGCGATGGCTGAAGCGGCATTTCGCGATAACGGAACTCGGAGGCCACATCGATTTCCACCGGCAGGCGCGCATAACGCTCGAACCAGTATTTGCCGATCAGGCCGGAAAGATAAGCCGTACCGCAGGCGGAAATCGCGAGGCCGGAAAGCTTGGCGAAATCGATGGCTTTATCGGCTTCCTTCACTGTCTTGGAGGCGAAATCCACATAATGGCTGAGCGCGTGAGAAATGACTTCCGGCTGCTCGTAGATTTCCTTTTCCATGAAGTGACGGTGGTTGCCCTTGTCGACCACATAGGCCGTCGCCTGCGAAATCTGCCGCTCGCGCTTCACCGGTCTGCCGGAGAAATCGATGATCTCAGCACCCTGACGGGTCACGATGGCACAGTCGCCATCGACCAGATAGGTGATTTCGTTGGTGAAGGGCGAGAGCGCGATGGCATCCGACCCCAGGAACATTTCTCCGCGGCCATAACCGACGGCAAGCGGCGGGCCGGAGCGCGCCGAAAGCAGCGTGCCGGGATCGTCCTTGAACATCACCACCAGCGCAAAGGCGCCCGTGACGCGGTTGAGCATCTTCAGCATCGCCTCACGATGACCAAGACCATCGCGGGTGTATTTGGCCAGAAGCTGGGCAACCACTTCCGTGTCGGTCTGGGTGGTGAAGGTGGCGCCCTCGGCGGTCAGTTCTTCGCGCAGTTCGGCGAAGTTCTCGATGATACCGTTATGGACGACGGCTACGCCATCGACGAAATGTGGGTGCGCGTTGGTTTCGTTTGGCACACCATGGGTCGCCCAGCGGGTGTGCGCGATGCCGACCACGCCCGGCAGCGGCTGTTCGGACACCAGCTTTTCGAGATTGAACAGCTTGCCCTCGGCACGGCGGCGATCCATCGCGCCATTGTCGATGGTGGCAACGCCGGCTGAATCGTAACCACGATATTCGAGGCGCTTCAGCGCATCGACAAGCCGTTCAGCAACGGGCTCAGTTCCGACAATTCCGACAATTCCGCACATGTATATCTCCAGACGACGATCTCTTCGCCGAAACTACTCATCTTTCCCGCGCAATCAGCAATGATGCCGACGGTCAGGCTCAGTATCGTTTGGTAGCGTCCTTCAAGACGACTTCTTCTTTGCGTCCTTCAGCGCCTTTGCCCGCTCGCGGACCACCGTCGCCCGACCCGGCTTCACCTCCTGGCGCGCGCGCCCAAAAGCCAACGCATCGGCGGGCACATCATCGGTAATGACGCTGCCGCAAGCGATATAAGCCCCCTCGCCAATCGTCACGGGTGCGACCAGCGACGAGTTCGAGCCGACGAAGCTGTTGGCGCCGATCCGCGTTTCAGCCTTGTTGTAGCCATCGTAATTGCAGGTGATCGTGCCGGCACCGATGTTACTGCCAGCGCCGATAAAGGCATCGCCGATATAGGTCAGGTGATTGACCTTGGCGCCCTCGCCTATCTCGGCCTTTTTAACCTCGCAAAAATTGCCGACCTTGGAATTAGCGTGCAGGTTTGCCCCCGGGCGCAGCCGCGCATAGGGACCGATCTCGGCGCCTTGTGCAACATGCGCGCCTTCCAGATGCGAGAAGGCATGGATAACGACGCCGGACTCGATCGTCACCCCGGGTCCGAAGAAAACATTGGGTTCAATCAGTGTATCCTGTCCGATCACCGTATCGAAGGCGAGGAACACGGTCTCGGGCGCGATCATGGAAACGCCGTCCACCATCAATTCATGACGCCGGCGCTCCTGCCAGAGCCTTTCGATGAAGGCCAGTTCCGCGCGGTTGTTGCAGCCAACCAGTTCGGCCTCCGGCGCATCGATGGCGACAGCGCGGCGGCCAAGCGAGCGGGCGATTTCCACCACGTCGGTCAGGTAATATTCGCCCTTTGCATTGCTGTTGCCGATGCGGTCGAGCAGATCAAGCGCATTGCGGCCATTGATCGCCATCAAGCCACTATTGCACCATGTGACCTTGCGCTCCGCATCGGTTGCGTCTTTTTCCTCACGGATTGCCACCAGCTCGCCATCCTTGACGAGCAACCGGCCATAACCCGTTGGACGCTCGGTATGAAATCCGATTACGGCGACATCGGCGCCGGCCGCGATGGCATCTCTCGCCCGGTCGAGCGTTGCGGACGTGATAAGCGGCACATCGCCATAGGCCACGATGACATCATCGAAGCCGCGAGCGATGGCGGCGCGGGCGGCAAGAACGGCGTGGCCCGTGCCCTTCCGCTCTGTCTGCAGGAAAGCTTCGACCTCAACACCCGGCAGGCTCGCTGCCGCCGTGACGTTTTCGGCATCCCGTCCAACCACGAGGGCAACCGTTCCCACACCCGATCCTGCCACAGCGCCGACCACGTGCGCAATCATCGGACGCCCGGCGACCGGATGCAGCACCTTGGATTTCGACGATTTCATGCGCGTGCTGTCGCCCGCTGCGAGAATTACGGCTAGAGAGCTGCGCTCCATAAGACCTCCGACACCTTGTCACGACCGCAGGAAGCCGCGACGACGGCATATGTTTGACTTCGCGCCGCCCGGCGGACAGGCGGACGCATCGATAATTTCATTCCGGAATTGCTATAGCGGCGGCCCGCTTAAGAAACCATGCAAATATGCACCAAATTTCCGCACCGATTTTCATCAATCGTGATCAACGCCAGAGCGGAATCATCTATTTGCGCGGGTTGCGGGCGGTGAACTCCAGCACCTGCTGGCGACCGTTTTCGATAAGCCTTTCCATCTCGCGCCGCGCCGTAACCTCGTCGCGCTGACGAAATGCCTCGACAAGTCTCAGATGGGAGGCGGAGACATCGGATATCTCGTTTGGATCGGTATCCGGGTTGCTCATCCGGAAAATGCCAACGAGCGCCGCCTTGATCAATGACCCCACCGTGCGCATGAACGGGTTGCCGGACATTTCCGTGATGAGCACGTGGAAATTCATATCCGCGAGCGCCCGTTTCTCCTTGGAATAAGCGGTATTTCCCATCTCGTTGGCATAGGCGGCGAGCCTGGTGATGTCTGCATCCTTCGCCCTGACGGCGGCGAGCGCGGCACCATAGGGTTCGAAAGCGTGGCGGATATCGTAGAGATGCAGCAGAAATTCGTCACTGACCCCGGCTTCGAAATGCCAGAGCAGCACTTCGCTGTCGAACATGTTCCAGCTGTCACGCTCCGTTACCCGCGTTCCGATCCGCGCCTTCGGCGAAATCATTCCTTTGGCGGTCAGCGTCTTCATCGCCTCGCGCAGCACGGTGCGGGAGACTTTCAGCCGCTCCATCAACTCGGCATCACCGGGAAGAATGTCGCCAGTTTTGAAGGTGCCGGAGACAATATCCAGACCGAGTTTGTGAACGACCTGTGCATGATTGGTCCGCAGCTTTCGAAAACCGATCGCTGCATCGAGCATTCCGCGCTGCAAATGTCATGTCCTTCCGTTCGGCTGGCGATCCCAAAAAATCGCGCCAGACGCGTATATCTCAAGTCAGATTATAGTGAAAAACATCAAGTTGCGTGAAAAGCAAAGGCAAACTTCGTTCAAGCAATAAAACCAGTGAAAATAACAAAGGCCGCGCATGAATTCATGCACGGCCTGCGTTGATGAAGTGGTCGCTACTCTCTCCGGTCATGCCAGACCTGATCCGGCATCCAGCCACGGCGTGTCTGCGCCGTCAGAAGACTCTTTGCGATCAGGACTTGATCGCGCTGGATCCCGGCTGAAAGCCGGGATGACGGCGTGCGGATGCGGCCTAGGCGACGCGCGTCATTACTGCGGCAGCTTGTCATCCACGCCGGCGACGTAGAAGTTGAGGCCCAGCAGCACCTTGTCTTCAGCCTTTTCACCAGCCTTCAGCCACTCCGAACCGTCCTGCTTCTTCACCGGGCCGGTGAAGGGGTGCAGTTCGCCGGACTTGATCTTGGCTTCGGTTTCCTCAGCCATCTTCTTCACGTCGTCGGGCATGTTGGTGTAGGGGGCCATGGTCAGGATGCCGTCCTTCAGGCCGTCCCAGACCGATTCGGACTTCCAGGTGCCGTCAAGAAGCGCCTGCGTGCGCTTGATGTAATAAGCGCCCCAGGTGTCCTTGATGGCGGTCAGCTGCGTCTCGGGGCCGGCCTTGATCATGTCGGAAGCCTGACCGAAAGCCTTGATGCCGCGCTCGGCTGCAACCTGCATCGGCGCCGTCGTGTCGGTGTGCTGCGTCAGGATGTCGACACCCTGGTCGATCAGCGCCTTGGCGGCATCGGCTTCCTTGCCGGGGTCGAACCATGTGTTGGCCCAGACGACCTTGACCTTGAAGTCCGGATTGACGGACTGTGCGCCGAGAACGAAGGCGTCGATGCCCATCACCACTTCAGGGATCGGGAAGGATGCGATGTAACCGGCAACGCCCTTCTTGGACATTTTCGCGGCGATCTGGCCCTGAATGTAACGGCCTTCATAGAAGCGCGAATTGTAGGTCGCAACGTTCTCAGCCGTCTTGAAGCCGGTGGCATGCTCGAACTTCACCTTCGGGAATTTCTGGGCAACCTTCACGGTGGCGTCCATGAAGCCGAAGGAGGTGGTGAACACCAGCTCGCAGCCCGAACGGGCCATACGCTCGATAGCGCGTTCGGCATCCGGGCCTTCCGGAACGCTTTCGAGGAACGGCGTCTCGATCTTGTCGCCGAAGTGCTTCTGCAACTCTTCGCGCCCGATATCATGTGCCTGTGTCCAGCCGCCATCTGTGCGGCTGCCGACATAGATGAAGCAGACCTTCTTGGCGTCTGCGGCTTCAGCGGAGGAAACAACGCCTCCAAGTGCCGCGATGGAAGCGGCAAGTGCGATGACCAGTTTTTTCATTTTTACCCCTGTTGGTTTGGAGACGTGAGAATTTTTCATCTGTCCGGCACGAAGGATTTGCCGAGCGATGCCGGTGTGTTGATCAACGTCGTGCGGCGATTATGCGAGATGATGACCAGCACGACAATGGTTGCAAGATATGGTAGCGCCGAAAGCAGCTGCGACGGCACCCCGATGCCGAAGGCCTGCGCGTGCAGCTGCCCGATGGTCACCGCGCCGAACAGATAACCGCCAGCCAGCAGACGCCACGGACGCCAGGACGCGAAGACGACAAGCGCCAGTGCGATCCATCCGCGCCCGGCGGACATGTTTTCCACCCATTGCGGCGTGTAGACGAGTGACAGCTGCGCACCGGCCAGACCGGCACACGCGCCGCCGAACATGACGGTTAGATAACGGGTCCGGATAACGTTGATGCCGAGCGCATGGGCCGAAGCATGGCTGTCGCCGATAGCGCGGATTTTCAGGCCCGTACGGCTCTTGAACAGGAACCAGCCTATGCCGGCGACAAGCGCTATGGAGAGGTAGAAGATCAGATCCTGCCGGAATAGGAGCGGCCCGATGAAGGGTATTTCCGACAACACAGGAAACACGATCGGCTGCAGCTTGATGCCCGGCAGACCAACGAAGCTTTCGCCCAGCATGCCCGATACACCGAGGCCGAGAATGGTCAGCGCGAGGCCGGTCGCCACCTGGTTCGTCACCAGCGTCAGCGTCAGGAAGCCGAACAGCAGCGAAAACACCGCGCCCGAGGCAATGCCGGCGAGAATGCCGAGATAAGGCGAACCCGTCATATGCGCGGTCGCGAAAGCGCAGACCGCCCCCATGATCATCATGCCCTCGACGCCGAGATTGAGCACGCCCGAGCGCTCCACCACCAGCTCGCCGGAGGCGGCTATGACGAGCGGCGTCGCGGCGGTGATGACGGTGAGGAGAATGGCCTGAAGCATATCCATCATGCCGCTCCTTCTCTGCGATGCGCCCTGCCGGAAAAAACGACACGGATGCGATAGAAGATCAGCGTGTCGCAGGAGAGCACGAAGAACAGCATCAGCCCCTGAAACACGCGCGTGACCTTGTCCGAAACACCGATCGAAAGCTGGGCTGCCTCGCCGCCGAGATAGGTCAGCGCCAGAACCAGGCCGGAGAGGATGATGCCGAGCGGATTGAGGCGGCCAAGAAAGGCGACGATGATGGCGGTAAATCCATAGCCCGGCGAAATGCTGGGCTGCAGGTGGCCGATGGAGCCGGACGCCTCCGAAATGCCGGCAAGCCCGGCCAGCGCGCCGGAAAGCAGCAGCGAAAACCACACCATGCGGCTGGAGGAGAAACCGGCAAATCGCCCTGCCCGGGCCGACTGGCCAAGCACGGTGACTTCGAAGCCCTTCAGCATGTAACGCATCATGAACCACAGCGCGATGGCCGCAACGATGGCGAAGACGAAGCCCCAATGCGCCCGGCCGGACGCCAGCATTTCCGGCAGCACGGCGCTTTCGTTGAAGGGTTTCGTCTGCGGAAAATTATAGCCCGCCGGATCGCGCCAGATTCCGCGCGTCAACCAGTCGAGAAACAGCTGCGCGACATAGACCAGCATCAGGCTGACGAGAATTTCATTGGTGTTGAACTTGGTCTTCAACAGCGCCGGAATACCCGCATAAAGCGCGCCACCGGCAGCGCCCATCACCATCATCAGCGGCAGGATGAGCGGGGAATGCCAGTCGGGATAAAGCACCGGCAGAATGGAACCGGTAATCGCACCGATGGTGAATTGCCCCTCCGCGCCGATATTCCAGTTGTTGGAGCGATAACAGATGGAAAGACCAACGCCGATCAGGATCAGCGGCGCGGCCTTGATCGCCAGCTCATGCAGCGACCAGACCTCAAGCAGCGGCTCGACGAAAAAGGCATAAAGCGCATGGGCCGGATTTTTGCCAAGCATGGCGAACATGATGGCGCCGACCAGCAGCGTCAGCACCAGCGCCAGAAGGGGCGAAAGCAGGGTGAAAAGTTTCGAGACCCCTGCGCGTTTTTCAAGTTCAATGCGCATGCTGGGCGGCTCCCGAATGTGACGTGTGAATGCCGCCCATCAATAGGCCGATCTTTTCAAGCGTCATCTCCTCCACCGGATGAACATCGGAAAGCTTGCCGTCGGAAATGACTGCGATATTGGTGGCGACTTCGAAGATTTCATCGAGATCCTGGCTGATGACGATAACGGCCGAGCCGGCCTTGGCGAGATCGACAAGCGCCTGACGGATGCGGCTCGCCGCACCCGCATCCACACCCCAGGTCGGCTGGTTGACGACGAGCACGGACGGCTGGCGGTCAAGCTCGCGCCCGACGATGAATTTCTGCAGATTGCCACCCGAAAGCGATCCGGCCAGCGGATCAGCGCCGCTCTTGCGCACATCCATGTTTTCGCAAATACGGCGCGCCGCCGCCTTGATCACCGAGCCCCTGATGACCCGAAGGAACCCGCCGGCGAGAAATGCCTTGCGGTCGGACCGCGCGCGCGCAAGCAACAGATTGTCGGAAAGGCTCATGCCGGGAACGGCAGCGTGACCGTGGCGCTCCTCCGGCACGAAACCCGCCCCCATCAGCCGGCGGCCATTGATGCCGAGTCGACCGACCGGCTTGCCGCGCAGATGGATAGCGTCGTTATTGTAGACGGGATACTCGCCGGAGAGCGCATCGAACAGCTCGCCCTGCCCGTTGCCGGCCACACCGGCAATCGCCAGCACCTCGCCTGCGCGAACATTCATCGAGATCGATTTAAGCGCCACCGCGAATGGCGTGCGCGGTGCAACTGACAGCCCCATCACCTCGATCTGCGGCGCGCCGAGCGCTTCGCCCGTCGCCCGCGAGACGCTGGCGACATCGCTGCCGACCATCATACGCGCCAGCGACGCCGGCGTCTCCTTGCGCGGATCGCAAGCTCCCGTCACCTTGCCGTGGCGCAGGACCGTGGCGCGGTCGCAAATGCGCTGCACCTCTTCCAGCCTGTGGCTGATATAAAGCACCGAACGGCCTTCCGACTTTAGTTTTGCCAGCGTCTCAAACAGCTTGTCGGCTTCCTGCGGCGTCAGCACCGAGGTCGGCTCGTCGAGGATGATGAGGCGCGGGTTCTGCAACAGGGCGCGGACGATCTCGATCCGCTGGCGTTCTCCGACCGAAAGATCGGCCACATGCGCGTATGGATCAAGCGGCAGGCCATAGGCGCGCGACAACGTCTCGGCTTCCTTCGCGATTTCCTTCAATGATATTTTTGGGTCTAGCGACAGGGCGATATTTTCAGCAACCGTCAGCGCTTCGAACAGTGAGAAGTGCTGGAACACCATGCCGATGCCGAGCCGGCGCGCTTCGCTTGGCGAGCCGACGGATACCGGCTGGCCCTGCCACACGATCTCGCCTTCGCTTGGCGCGAGAACGCCGAACAACATCTTCACAAGCGTGGATTTGCCGGCGCCGTTTTCACCCAGAAGCGCGTGGATTTCACCCGTCGCGATATCGAGGTCAATGCCATTGCAGGCGGCAAAATTGCCGAAAAGTTTGGTCAGCTTGCGAACCGACAGGAGAGGCACGGCCTCTGGCGCCATAGTTCCAGTCACGAGTTCCCTCTCTCACCAGCCATCCATGCCTTCTTCGAGGCGTTTCAACGGCCGTGGTCATTGTTCCCAATCGCGCGGCAAGTCGTATGCAATGCTGCGCCATCATGATGTATTGATAACTGTTTTGCTGCTGCGCACAACTGAAAAAGACGGTGCTTAAATGCAATTTGCACAAACAATAAACAGCTTTATCTTTTCATCATTCTGCCCCGAGGGACGGGAAAAACTGCAGGATTCCGCCAATGCAATAGAGGTAGATGCCGCTCGCCACAAAACCGATGACCGCCCAGGTGGGCGTCTGGAAGTGCATGAGCAGGGCATAACCGCCAAGCGCGCACCAGATGGCGACGACCAGCAGATTAAGCGGCCGCAGCCGCTTCACCCGCACCGGGTGCAGGAAGTTGATCGGCAGGAATGTCAGGAACACGGAGACTGTCACGACAGTCATCGCGGTGGTCGCGCTGGCATCCATCACGAACAGGGTAAAGATCACCATGTTCCATACGACGGGGAAGCCCGAGAAGAAATACTCATCGGTCTTCATGCCCATATCGGCATAATAGATGGCGCTCGATACCACGATCATGCCGGCCGCCACAAATGACCATGGTTCGCCGATCATGCCACTCTGGTAAAGCGCAAAGGCGGGCAGGAGCACATAGGTGACATAGTCGATGATATTGTCCAGCGTATCGCCGGACCAGTTTGGCAGTACTTCCTTGACCCGCACCTTGCGTGCGATGGGTCCGTCGATGCCATCAACGAGCAGCGCCAGCCCCAGCCACCAGAACATATCCACGAAGCGGTGTTCGGAAGCCGCGACGACGCCGAGGAAGGCCAGAAATGAGCCGGATGCCGTCAGAATATGAACGGAAAAGGCGCGGATTTCCGCATAGGGAACACGCTTGTAGTTGAAAATTTTCATGGTCAGCGTCTGCGCCCCGTTTATTCATCCGCCCTGTTCCTTCCGGTATGCGGCCATTCACCACGCTTTGCAACCGGCTGATTTCGCTTATCCTAGGACTAATATAGCCCGGCCATCAACGAATCGTCTTGATGGCATGTTCCCGTACCCATGTGGATTTGCCCCGGCAAAGGCACTATGTTGGTGCGGAAATAACAATGGATCAGGACCATGAGACACTTTGATATTGCTATTACCGGTGCGGGCCTTGCGGGCCAGATAGCGGCCATCGCTTTGGCGCGCGCCGGCCGGCATGTGGTTCTCATCGCTCCCTCCAGCGGCCGCAGGGACCAGCGCACCACGGCGCTGATGGATCAGTCCATCCGGTTCATGGACCGACTCGGCCTGTGGCAGCGCATAGCCCCTTCGGCGGCTCGCCTTTCGACCATGCAGATCATTGACGGCACGGACCGACTGCTGCGTGCGCCGACGGTCCAGTTCCGCTCGTCCGAAATCGGCCTTGACGCTTTCGGCTGGAACATTCCCAATGAAGCGCTGCTCAGCGTTCTCACCGAAGCGGTTGAACAGGAGAACAATATCACGCGGCTGGAAACGACAGCGGAGACGATTGATATCGGCAATGACCGCGTCTCCGTAACGCTTGGGGACAAAGAGGTCGTCTCGGCCGATTTTCTGATTGGGGCCGATGGCAGGAAATCGATGGTGCGGGAAGCGGCAGGCATCGGCGTCAAGTCGTGGACCTATCCGCAGACTGCCGTGGTTCTGAACCTCAGCCACACCCGCCCGCACGGCAATGTCTCGACGGAATTCCACACGCCGACCGGGCCTTTCACACAGGTCCCGCTGCCGGGAGATCGCTCCAGCCTCGTCTGGGTCGTCACGCCGGAGCAAGCGAAAGAACTGACGGCCTTACCGCTCGATACGCTGAGCCTTAAGGTTGAAGAACGCATGCAGTCGATGCTCGGCACCGTGACCGTCGATGACAGCGTGCAGGCATGGCCGCTCTCCTCCATGACCGCGCATCGCTTCGGCAAGGGTCGTGTCGCCCTGATCGGCGAGGCTGCGCACGGCTTCCCGCCTATCGGCGCGCAGGGGCTAAACCTCAGCCTTCGCGACATTATTGCCCTGACCGAACTGCTGGGCGCCGTCTCCGACCGCCCGATTGCCGCAGACGCTGGCAGCAGTTTCGACCGCAGGCGGCGCGCGGACGTCTATAGCCGCACGCTGAGCGTCGATCTTCTCAACCGATCCCTGCTATCGGATTTTCTGCCGGTGCAGGTGGCTCGGGCGGCGGGCCTGCATGTCCTCTCCGGCATCGGCACACTCAGGAGCATCGTCATGCGCGAGGGCATCGAGCCCGGTCGCGGACTGAAGGCCCTGCCCTCGCTCCTGTTCGGCAGCTTCAAAAAGGCTGGATAAAATAAACCACGCCCGTCAGCGTGAAGACTGAAAGCACCGTCGAAATCAGGATCGTTGCAGACGCCCGCTCCTGCCAGACATGATATTGCTGGCCTATGACGAAGACATTCGTCGCGGTCGGCAGCGCCGCCAGCAGCACGGCGGAGTAGATCCAGACCGGTTCGAAGCGCCCGAGCGATGACAGCAGCATATAAGCCGCCAGCGGATGCAGGATAAGCTTTGCGGGCACGATATAGCTGATCTCCACCGGCACCCGTTTCATCGGCCGCAACGCCAGCGTCACGCCCATGGCAAACAGGGCACAGGGAGCGGCCGATTGTGCCAGATAATCAACCAGCCGCTGCACCGCCTCCGGCGGCTGCCAGGAGAGCGAGGCGGCCAGGAACCCCGCAATGACCGAGACGATGAAGGGATGGGTGATGACCTTGCGCGCCACATCCAGGGCAAGTTTGCCTGCCGAGCGCTTGTCGCCACCCGCAACCGCCATCATCGCTGGCGCCACGATGAAGTGGGCAGCATTTTCAAGACAGACGATCAGTGCCACCGGCACCGCCGCTTTTTCCCCTAGCGCCAGAAGCGCGATGCCCGGCCCCATATAACCGATGTTACCGTAGCTCGCCGCAAAGCTCTGGATCGTGGTTTCGGAAAGACTGTTTTTCCGCACAAAGCGGCTGATCAGAAACACCAAGATGAAAACGCCGTAGGTGCAGGCAAGGCTTGCCGCGACAAAATCCATCCGCGCCAGCTCTTCCACCGGCGTCTTGGAGACGAGCTTGAAAAACAGGGCCGGCAGCGCCGCGTAGATGATGAAGGTATTCAGCCAGCCCATCGCCTCGACCGGCTGCTTCGTGAGACGCGCCGCCACGTAACCGATGAAGATCAGGCCGAAAAATGGCAACAGCAATCCCACGATATCGGCCACGATCATTCCCCTCGCCTAATATGTCAGCGGAGGCTTAGCCGATTTTCATCAGGATCGGAAAGGTCTCCTGGAACCAGATCGCCACATTGGTGATGAAACCGGACATGAAAGCGAGGCCGGTGAGCACCAGTAACACGCCCAGCAGCTTTTCAACCAAGCCGAGATGGCGGCGGAAGCGGACAAGGAAACGCATGAAGGACCCGGAAAACGCCGCCGCGATCCAGAACGGCACCGCAAGGCCAAGCGAATAGACTGCAAGCAGCATCGCGCCGTCGCCCACGGTATCACGCGCGGCGGCGACACCCAGGATCGCCCCGAGTACTGGACCTATGCAGGGTGTCCAGCCGAAGGCGAAGGCAAGCCCCATCACATAAGCGCCTGACACTGTCGCTGGCTTGCCCCCACTTTGAAACCGCGCTTCGCGGGCAAAGAGGCCGATGCGGAAAACACCGAGGAAGTTCAGGCCCATCAGGATGATGATGAAACCGCCGATCTTGGCGAGAATGTCGAGATTCTGGCGCAGCAAGGTGCCGATCGTCGAGGCGCCTGCCCCAAGCGCCACAAACACGGTCGCAAAACCCAGCGTGAAGAAAAAGGCCGAAAGCAACACCGCCCGGCGAATCTCTGGCCGCGGCGCCGCATCTTCCGCCCTGAACTGCTCCACCGAAACGCCGGCCATATAACAGAGGTACGGCGGCACCAGCGGCAGGACGCAGGGCGACAGGAACGAAAGCGCGCCAGCCAGGAGGGCGCTGAAAAGGGAAATATCGGCGATCGACAAGAAAAACTCCGCATCCCGCAAAGCCGATGCGATTCCTTCGATTCGCCGCCGCTTTACACATTCATTTCGTGCATGTCATTGCTGCAAAAGGATTTCACCCATCGGCCCGACATGTCTGAAGCCGGTTTTAGCCCCAGCCGCCGCCTCTCTCCAATCACCTTTTTGGGGGTGCGACAAAAAAAACCGTATTGAGTGTTGAAACCGCTTTTTTTGGGTTGACCGAACGGATCGCTCTACCTATGTTCCGCGCACTTCCGAAGGGCAACCAAGCCCGCCGCGGGAGAGCGTAGCTCAGCCGGTAGAGCAACTGACTTTTAATCAGTAGGTCCAGGGTTCGAATCCCTGCGCTCTCACCACCTCAAAATATCTTTTCCGTTTGCTTATGAAAGACTTAACCGCTCCGCGACCGTTGGTCAGCCGCAATGCGTCAAAAGCTTGATATTGGGTGGATTGAAACCACGTGGCCGGCTCCCGCCGCCCACGCGCCGAGCCCGACGTTGATCTAGCTCAAGCTGTGCAGGTCAGCGATAGGCGTAGATGTAGCGCGCTATATTGTCGTAGAAGCTGGAAAGGTAGGCTGGCACGCGCTTTATGCGCGCGAATTTGCTCTTCTTATATTCCGCTCGTGTCGCGACCAGCGTATTCGGGTCGCCGAAGGGCAGGAAATCCTTGTCTGTCACGTAGACCTTTGTGCCGTAACCCCAGCCGCATTCCAAAGCGCGGTCGAAAGGCAGCGTCATGACGCGCGCGGCGTTTACGAAGCGTTGCGCGGCGCGGCGCGAGATGATGTAGCATGCGGAAGACCCCTGCGGGCCGTAAATGCAGCGGCCGAAACTGTCGCCAAGCGCGCTGGTTCCGCGACCCTTGAAACCTTTGCGGCGGTGGTTTGTCAGTTTCACGATCGCATCGTCCGGCATGATCGCCACGATCGCCTTTACCCGCTCCGAAAAATCAGGCGTGAAAGCGACGTCATCTTCGACGACGACGGCGACGGGCGCATCGGTCGACAGGAAGAGTTCCAGCGCCTTGATGTGGCTGGCATAACAACCATATTCGCCCGGCAGCGCATGGCGGCCATTGCGCAATTCAAAACCGCTTCGGTCGAAATCGCGCCAATTCTCAGGGGCGATGGTTTTACCATCGACACCGTCGACCGGCCGCAGATCAAGATCGAGGCCAGAGGCACCCTCCAGCATTTTCTCCAGCCGCGCCCGCGCACGGGCGATTGAAATAATATAGACAGGAAAGGTGGAGATCGGCTGCATTTCGCGGGCACCATAAGCGGAAAATCGGATGGCCGCGTCCTACAGCAAAGAAAGCCTGGCGTCCACGGTTGCGGCGCTCGCGGGCGAACACGCCCGTGCATTGGCTTACAATCTGATCAATTGGGAATCAGCGACGCGCGGCGGTGCGGCGGCAGCGCCAGTTCCAGTCTCTTGGCTCGCCCGTATCCATATGAACGGACTCCGTGTGGCAATAGGTGCCCACCCCACCGCGATCTGGCAGGGACCGCAGATAGGTGGCGAGCTCCCACTTGGAAACACCCTTGATCTGAATATCGGCGGCATCACACGTATAATGTTTGGAGCCCTGCCTGATGCCTTTCGGCGGGCGGTAACCCGAGGTGACGATCGCCGGGCTATTATAGTGCCGCTCGACATCCTTGATCATGCGCACCAGTTCCGGCTTGAAACAGCCGACCTCGACGTGATCGGTCTGGAGAAACAACCCGTTCGGGGAGACACGCGTGAGGCCTGAAAGAGAGGCAAGCTTCATCAGGCCGGTCGGCTGGTCGTCTTCTTCATCGAGATGCGCATCATCGAACTCATCGGACATCACCGAGCGACCGGAAAGCGCAATGCCCATCGTTCCCCCCCGCCCTGCCGGCAAGGCCGCCACCTGCGTAGTATCAGCCGACCCGCTCTCGATCATCTTGGGCAGGCGCTTCTTGGCAGCCCCTGCGAAAAATGCCGCCAGCGTCACGCCCTTGCCATCACTTTCCGGCGCCTCACCTGCCGCATCCGAAGCCGGTTGCCCGGCAACCGCTGCCACCTGCCCGGAGGCCGGCTGCGGGACCGGCACGGCAACCGGAACCGGCTGGCGATTTTCCGTGTGCTGTTCCGCTGGCAGCTGAGCCGCCGGGGGCACGGCCGGTGCTGAGACCGGTTGCGGTTGCGCCGCTGGCACGGGCGCGGAATAAACGCTGCTGACCGCGGGGACAATCCTGTTTGAAGCGGCTCCAGGTGCGCCTGCTACAACGGCGGGTGCGGCACTGGAATAGATGCTTGTCGTTCCAGCGGAAATCGCCGTTGGCTGGGTTGCCAGGCCGCCGATATCAGCGGCGGCGCCATAGGCCTGAGCCGGGGTGCCAGGACCCTGGGGATGGGCAGGTGTTGCCGCCGCACCGGCAGCGGACGCCACGGCGGGATCCACATAATGGCCGGGCTGGGTGGCGGCGGCAGACGCTGGCGCCTGGGGCTTCTGCGGCGCGGCAATTTCCGGCTTTTTGGCGGCGGCGGCCATCTCGTCATCGGTCACTGCCGAAACGCATCCGGAAAGCCCAAGCAGCGAAACAGCGGCGAGAAAACGCCGACAGACAACGCGTCCTTTCGCGCTTTCGACAGATTTCATGGGTGCCTCCGTATCTTGCATTTACAACAGCAGCACGGGAACGGAATCGTGTGCTTTTCCAAAACGGAACAGGCCGTTTTTGATTCGCGGACTATGCCTCATCCTTTCGGGACAAGGCAAGAGCACCCGAAAACGCCGCTACCTCACCGGATAATCCCTACCAGGAGCCGGTGTTCTGCATAGATATCCACGGCTCGGCTGGTGCGAGGCTTTCGCCTTTCTGCAAAATTTCGAATGAAATGCCGTCCGGTGACCGCACGAAGGCCATGTGGCCGTCCCGCGGGGGGCGGTTGATGACGACGCCGTTCTCCTGCAGGTGCGCGCAGAAGTCGTAGATATTGTCGACTTCATAGGCCAGATGGCCGAAGTTGCGACCGCCCGTATAGTCTTCGGTATCCCAATTATAAGTGAGCTCGAGGCAGGGAGCCTTGTTCTCCTTCGCCGCAGCAATGTCATCACGCGCGGCAAGAAAGACCAGCGTAAACTTGCCTTTTTCGTTCTCGATCCGGCGTATTTCCGTCATGCCAAGCAGGTCGACATAGAATTTCAGTGATTCGCCAAGGTCTTTGACGCGAACCATCGTGTGCAGATACCGCATTTTAGTTCTCTCCATTACAAGGTCCGGAACCGATAAACGCCTGATGGCAAGCCCCGGACAAGGACGGCGACATAAAAGCAGCTGAGTAAATCAAAAACTAGGGCTTGCGTGAAACCGTTACCAAGATGTTAATCTGGCGCCTGGGAATCAGTTGACCGGTGTGTGGCGCGTAATCGAGGGGTTGGCAGGATATGGCTGATAGGATGTCATCGAAAACGATAGTCGATGTCGAGGACCTTTCGGGCGATGCCGTGGACCTGACCGAAATCACCGGTGTCGTTAAGTGGTTCGATGTCGCCAAGGGTTTTGGCTTCATCGTGCCCGATAATGGCACACAGGATGTGCTCCTGCACGTCTCCTGCCTGCGTCGCGACGGTTACCAGACAATCCTTGAAGGCACGCGCATTGTCGCCCTCATCCAGCGGCGCGACCGCGGCTTTCAGGCGTTCCGCATTCTCTCCATGGACCAGTCGACCGCCGTTCACCCATCGCAGCTGCCGCCGGTGCGCACCCATGTCCAGGTGACGCCGTCCAGCGGGCTGGAACGCGCCATCGTCAAGTGGTTCAACCGCACCAAGGGTTTCGGCTTCCTGACGCGCGGCGAAGGCACGGAAGATATCTTCGTGCATATGGAAACGCTGCGCCGTTTTGGCCTGACGGAGCTCCGCCCCGGCCAGGTCGTGCTGGTGCGGTATGGCGACGGCGACAAGGGCCTCATGGCGGCGGAAATACACCCCGACAACCCGGTTTCGATGGGGATGTCGCACTAATGTCCGCCCTGCCACAGTTGCTGAAGAGCGCCGTCGCGGCGCTTCTTTTTTTCGCATTTGCCAGCGCCGCACAGGCGCAGGAACGCGTGACGTTCACCTCCGAGCCATTGGCGATCGAGACAGCGGCAGGAAAAACATACGATTTCACCGCCGAACTGGCATTGAACGACGCCCAGCGGGAACAGGGGCTGATGTTCCGCAAGTCAATGCCGCCTGACCACGGCATGTTGTTCGATTTCGATGAACCACGCGCCGTCGCCATGTGGATGCGCAATACGCTGATCCCACTCGACATGCTGTTCATCGGCAGCGATGGCCGAATCACCCATATCCACGAAAATGCGGTTCCGCATTCCGAAGCGATCATCAGTTCCCGTGGACCGGTCAAATTTGTGCTGGAGTTGAATGGCGGCGCCGCGCAACGCTATGGCATCAAGCCGGGCGATATGGTTCGCAGCGCGCAAATTGGCAACCGGAAGTGATCCTGCCGCGTTATTGCGTTTGAATGCGCCGGACGAAATGTCGCCCGGCTCTCGCAATAATCAGTAAACCGGCTCGATATGGCTCAAAATCCGGCAATTCGAAATGGAAGCGGCAAGGTTGATGGCGATATCGATCGCCTCAACCGAGTCAGCAGTGCCTTCGAGATAAATCGTGTCGTTCTCGACGCTTGCGGAAATACGCGACTTTTCAAGACCTGATTCGAAGGCCAGGGCCGAGGTGATCGCCTGGCATACGCCTGCCATGCGGTCGCCGAAGAAGCTTTCCTGAATGCCTGACATATTGAACATGTGCGTTCTCCTTCTTATGGACATACCAACGCATGAGCGCCAGCTTTGTTCATCTCCGGTTCATCTATTCGTTCATCTTCCATTCATCTTGAAAAAATGGAACCCCCCTGCCGATCACATTTTAGGTGATCGGGAACAATTCCGTGAGGCCGGCATTACGCGCATGGGAGTTGGGAAGGCCTGCAGAGCAGGCAAAACAGGGAGGAGAATGGCATGCTGATTCATAAAACGGAGCCGTGTCACCACGCCTCGTGGATGAAGCCTGTGGCGATCCATCTTCCGCTTTCGGCGGCGGTGGAAATCTATAGCCCACTGGTGGCGCTCGACATGCTGATGTACCGCTGGCCCGAAGAACACGGGCCTGAATATGAGGAGGCGCGCAGGAACTGCCTCGATGCCATCGCCGGACGTTGCGATATCGAAAAGGCGAGAGAATCGTTTCTCGTTGCGAGCAGCCATGCGCATATCCTGAACGTGCACTGAAACTGACAACCATCATGAAGACTGGGCCCTTCGATACGGAGGGCTTTTCTTTTGCGCGGAACCCGATGGCCCGCCCCGTCATGATGACATGTAACTGTCACGCAAACGTTATAATCGGCAGAGACGAATTCCATGGAATCGGCGGCTGGACCGCCCCAACATCGGAAGTGGAACTGGCCCGCATGGAAACCGTCTTCGCTCTTTGCGCAACGCTGCTCATCGGCTTCAATCTTCTCGGAATCGTTCTCGCTGGTTGGCGGCTGATGCGGCGAGATGCGGATAATGACCTTGTCAGGCAACGTCCGCCTGTCTCGGTCGTGGTCCCGCTGCGAGGGGTGGAAACCTTCACGCCGCTCACGCTTGCGCGCGCCTTCGAGCTGGACTGGCCAGATTATGAACTTCTCTTCTGCGTGGCCGACCAAGACGATTCCGTCATCGATGAAGTCCGCAGGGCTGAAGCGGCCCATCCGATGATCCCGACGCAATTGCTGACGGGTGATGATCGCATCAGCGCCAATCCAAAACTGAACAATTGCGTCAAGGGCTGGCGGGCAGCGCGACATGACTGGGTCATTCTCGCCGATTCCAACGTGCTGATGCCGACATCCTATATCAAAACCATGATGTCAGCCTGGCAATCGGATAGCGGGCTCGTCTGCTCGCCGCCGCTCGGATCACGCCCGATCGGCTTTTGGGCGCATGTCGAATGCGCCTTCCTCAACGGTTCCCAGGGTCGCTGGCAATATGCGGCGGAAGCAATCGGAATTGGCTTCGCACAGGGCAAGTCGATGTTGTGGAACAAACCGTTCCTCGAAGACCATGGCGGAATTCGCGCATTGGCGGCGGAAATTGCCGAGGATGCAGCGTCGACGAAGCTCGTGCGAAACGCCGGTCTTAAGGTGCATCTGGTTTCCACCCCGTTCGAACAGCCACTTGGCCGCCGCCACGCGGGCGAAATCTGGTCCCGCCAGGCGCGCTGGGCGCGGCTGCGCCGCGTGACTTTTCCCCAGTACTTCGCCCCCGAAATCCTCACCGGTGCGTTGCCCCCGCTTCTCTTCGCCGTGGCAGCCGCCGCCATGATGGAGATGAGCCTCGTCGCAACCGCCTTTGCGGTTCTCGCGCTGATGTATGTACCGGAACTCGCGCTTGCCGCCCTCAACCGCTGGCCTATCTCGTTCCACACGCTCCCCGCCATGATTGCGCGGGACATGGTCATGCCCCTCGTTTGGGCGAGAAGCTGGATCGGTACCGCCGTCGCGTGGCGCGGCAACGTCATGACGATAGGCACGGCGGAAAGCACGCTTGCAGGGCCGCACGCCGAATAATTGTTATGTTGGGAAGGCTTACGCCGAAAAGCTGATATTCAGCTTTAAAATGGTCGGAGTGGAGAGATTCGAACTCCCGACCCTCTGGTCCCAAACCAGATGCGCTACCAGACTGCGCTACACTCCGCCGAGGCGATGGCTGGGGAATACACGGTTCACCCGCAGTCCGCAACAGGGAATTTCATCTTTATTGGGACAACATGCCGTCGGTCGGAAGTGAACGGGTAAGCGGGGCGGCGCGATCCGGCTCCAAGGGGATAATCGTCTTGACTCTCAACTGAAGTCAGTCCATTTCAAATTCAACGTTCCTGACACGATTTGGTTATTCTATTCAGGTACGTGATGGATAATTTCGGGGTCATATGCCCCACTCGTCAACCGGAGCAGTTTCGACATGTCTGCGAAGATTTACCGCCCTGCAAAAACCGCCATGCAATCCGGCAAGGCGAAGACCAATGTCTGGGTTCTGGAATTCGACGCCGAGGTTCCGCGCAAGATCGATCCGATCATGGGCTATACTTCCAGTTCCGACATGAAGCAGCAGGTGAAGCTGACATTCGACACGCAGGAACAGGCCGAAGCCTATGCCCAGCGCAAGGGCATCGAATACCGCGTGATCCAGCCGAAGGAAGCAGCGCGCCAGGTGGTTTCCTACACCGATAATTTCCGTTTCAACCGCACCCAGCCCTGGACGCACTGATACACCGCAGTTTTCGCCGGCAGCACCGCTGCCTGGCAGGACGGCCCCTTAGCTCAACTGGATAGAGCAACTGCCTTCTAAGCAGTAGGTCGCAGGTTCGAGTCCTGCAGGGGTCGCCACCTTCCCTCCGAGGCGTAAATCTTCACCGCGCCGCCGGAATCCAGATCGCGGACGTCTCGTCGCCGTAAGGGATCGCATCGCCCTCCAGAACGCAGATGCCGATCCACGCGCAAACAACTGCATCCATCATGTCTTCGAAAGCCTTCATTTCCCATGCTCGCGCCCCGATGGGGGGAATGGCAAGAGCATCGGCAACGCCGTCGATGCGGGCATCGAGATGCGCGATAATCGAGCGCCACACGTCGACCAGTTTCATGCGCCGAATGGGAATGGTATCTGATCGCCAGTAACTGCCGATTTTCGCGTGTTTGTACGGCAGCCGCTTCTCGGATTTCGTCAGCTCAACCAGTGCGGGGTGGGGATAGACCTCGAGCAGACCGCGGTCAGAGACCTGCGTCGTCAAGAGCGGATATCCTGCATGCTCGAATGATAGCTTGAGATCGTCGCTGATCTTGCCTGGCCTCAGGGCATTCGGCGTGTGAGTGCCGCAGTAGCGGGCACCATAAGCTGAGGAAACCCTGTTGTCCGAAACCCGCCGCGCCGTTATCGGGGCATGTGACAGCGGCATATCAATTGCGACGAGGTTGACCTGACCGCCGAGCGCTTCGGCAGCATCCAGAAGCGCCGTCGCCTGTACAAACGAACCACGAGGACGGTCGGTGCGCGCAATTGCATCGTCCTGTCGTGCAAGAAAATGATCGTAAGAGGCGGCAACCGCGCGCAGCCGCCAGCATGAGCCATCATTGACGACCAGGGCGACGCCGCTTGGCTCGGTTGCCGTCCATGCGGCGTCAATTCCCAATATTGCCGTCATACGCCGCTTCCGGATTTCCGTTGCGAACGCGTTACCCCTGCCCCACGAACGTGAAATAACCCCAGGCGGCCACAAAGAATGCGATGACCGCCGCGATCGTCAGCGCCTTTTTTGCCTTCGGCCCCATCGGTTCGCGTGGTTTTTTCGGCGGCACCGGTTTGCGGAACTTCACCACGTTGTCGTTCATTTCATCATCGTCCTGAATGTCGCTGCTGAAACCTCTGCCAAAAAGATGGCATCGGCTTTTCGAATACCTATCTCTAGCAGACCAGAACTATCATAAATATTACCAAGTTTTCACTTCACCCTTGGGGAAAGCTATGCCACTTCCCACAATCAGAGGAATATAACGGCGACAGACGGACGGAAAAATCGGAGAGCGACGGCAACTCTCTGTAGTATTTTGAACTTTGCGAGTGACGAGAATGAATGACGCCAATACGAGTGGCAGCGATACCCAGCCCGATCTGCGCGAGATTTTGGGGACGACCAGAAACGGCCGCAAGAAAAAGTCGCGTCGGTTCCTCTATGTGGCAGCAGCCATTGTGCTGATTGGCGGCGGTCTTGGTTATTATTACCAATCACGCGCAGGCGGCGTGGCTTACACCTACACGACGGAACCCGCACGCCGTGGCGATCTCTCCGTCATCGTCACCTCTACCGGCTCGGTTCAGCCGACGGATCAGGTTGATATATCCAGCGAACTGTCCGGCACCGTGCGGAAGGTCAATGTCACCTATAACACGCCGGTCAAGGCCGGGGACGTTCTGGCGGAGCTGGATACCAACAAGCTGGAGGCCGACGTGCAGAGCGCCCGCGCCAAGCTTGCCTCCGCCAAGGCCAGTGTGCTCAAGGCGCGCGCCGATCTCGGCTCGGCAAAAACCTCGATGGAGCGCCTGAGATCGCTGGTGCAGAACCGTGTCTCCAGCCAGCAGGATCTGGATGCCGCGCAGTTCACCTACGATGCGGCGGCCGCAACGCTCGACGTCAATGAGGCGAGCGTGCTTTCAGCGGAAGCGGATCTGCGGCTCGCCGAGGTCAACCTTGGCAAGGCCAAGATCGTCTCGCCCATCGATGGCGTCATCCTTACCCGCAGTGTCGATCCCGGCGCCACCGTCGCCTCCTCGCTAAATGCGCCTGTGCTTTTCACCATCGCCGGCGATCTGCGGCACATGGAGTTACAGGTCTCGGTGGACGAGGCCGATGTTGGCAAGGTCGATACAGGCCAAAAGGCCACGTTCAATGTCGATGCCTATCCCGACCGCAGCTTCCCGGCCGAGATAGAGACGGTGCGCTTCGCCTCGGAGACGGTCTCCAACGTCGTCACCTACAAGGGCATATTGACGGTCGACAACGCCGAACTGCTGCTGCGCCCCGGCATGACGGCAACCGCCAATATCGTCGTGGAGGACATCAAGGATGCCCTGCTGGTGCCCAATTCGGCGCTGCGTTACACGCCGCCGCGCGAATCCGCCTCCCGCGGCGGCGGGTTGATGAGCCTGTTCCGCCCGCCGCGCATGGGCCGCTCGCAGAACCGCGACACCGGCCAGGCAGCGACCGGCAAAAGAACCGTTTGGGTGTTGCGCAACAACGCGCCCGTCTCCGTCGCCATCGAAACCGGCTCCACCGACGGCCAGCATACCGTCGTAAAATCGGGAGAGCTGCAGGGCGACGACCAGGTGATTACCGACGCCACCGCGCGCAACGCCGGCTGAGGGAGGGCATGCGTTTGGAACAGCCGCCGCTCATCGAATTTCGTGACGTCGTCAAGCAATATGGCCGCGGCGAAGCGACGATCCGCGCGCTCGATGGCGTTAGCTTTTCCATTCGTGAAAAGGAATTCGTCGCCATCATGGGGCCGTCAGGCTCCGGCAAATCCACCTCGATGAACATCATCGGCTGTCTGGATGTGCCATCGGCAGGCGAGTATCTCTTCCAGGGCGTGCCGACCAGCGGCTTCGATAACGAACATCTGACGCTGCTGCGCCGGCACATGCTGGGTTTCGTCTTTCAGGGCTTCAATCTTCTCTCCCGGACATCGGCCGTCGAAAATGTCGAGTTGCCGCTGATCTATCGCGGCATGAAGGCCTCGGAGCGCCGGGAGCGCGCCATGGAGGCGCTGGCGCAGGTGGGGCTCAAAGGCCGCGAAGATCATACCACGCAGGAGCTTTCCGGCGGCCAGCAGCAGCGTGTGGCCATTGCCCGCGCCATCGTTACCCGCCCCGCCCTGCTTCTGGCCGACGAGCCGACCGGCAATCTCGACACGAAGACGAGCGTCGAAATCATGGAACTGATAACCTCGCTCAATCGCGACAAGGGCATTACGGTCGTCATGGTGACGCATGAGGAGGATATCGCCGCTTATGCCGGGCGTCTGCTGCGTTTTGTGGACGGCCACCTCGCCTCCGATAGCGCCGCGGATGAAAAGGAGACATCGGATGTTCTTTGAAACGTCGCGTCTTGCGCTGCGCGCCATCAGCCGCAACCTTTTGCGCTCCTTCCTCACCGTGCTTGGCGTCGTGATCGGCGTGGCCGCCGTCATCGCCATGGTCACCATCGGCAATGGCACGACAGAGCAGGTAAAATCGGAACTGTCACGGCTCGGCACCAACATGCTGTTCGTGCGTCCCGGCCAGTTCGGTCCCGGCCGCGCCAGCACCGAAGCCAAGCGCTTCGATGACCGCGATGTCGAGGCCATCCGCAACCAAATCTCGGGCATCCGCGCTGTCGCGCCGCAAAACCGCAGCGCTGCGGCAACCGTCATTTTCGGCGGCAAGAACCACCAGACGAGCGTCATCGGCACCACGAACGACTATCTGATCGCGCAGGATTGGACCATCGCGCTCGGCCGTGACTTCCAGCCTGCCGAAGATCGCGGCGGCCAGATCGGCTGCATCATCGGCGAAACCGTGCGACAGGAGCTCTTCGGGGCGGAGAACCCTGTCGGACAGACAATCCGTGTCAGCAACATCTCCTGCCCCGTCATCGGTGTTCTCGCCAGAAAAGGCCAGTCCGGCCTCGGTGACGATCAGGACGACACCATCATCATGCCGCTAAAAATCCACCAGCGGCGCATTGGCGGCACCACCACCATTTCCTCGATCATGGTCTCGGCGCAGGATGGCGTTTCCACCGCCAAGGTGCAGAGCGACCTGCAGAACCTGCTGCGCGAGCGCCGCCGCATCGGCATCGGCCGTGAGGACGATTTTACCGTCAACGACATGACGCAGATCGCGTCCGCCATGACCGGCACGACGACGCTTCTCACCGGACTTCTCGGCGCGGTTGCCGCCGTCAGCCTTCTCGTGGGCGGTATCGGCATCATGAACATCATGCTGGTTTCGGTAACGGAACGCACCCGCGAGATCGGCATTCGCCTGGCGATCGGCGCGCTGGAAAAACAGGTGCTCACGCAGTTTCTGGTGGAGGCGGTGATGCTCTCGGCCTTCGGCGGCATCGTCGGCATCCTCACCGGCCTCGGCCTTGCTTATGCCGTCGTCAGCTTCCTTAACGTGCCCTTCGTCACCAGCCCGTCGATCATCTTCCTCGCCTTTGCTTTTTCAGCGGCTATTGGGGTGATTTTCGGATATTTTCCGGCGCGGCGGGCGGCGAGTTTGAGCCCGATCGAAGCGCTTAGACACGAGTGAGCACAAATGCTAGCGGGAGAGAACCTCGATGTTCAAATCGGTATCCGATAGCGCCGCTGCCGCTGACGGCGGATCGCTTGCGCTCTTTGTGGAACGACAGGACGGGCAGACAGAGCAGTTTGTGATCCATCGCTCTTTAGCGGCACGCGGAATGCCTGACTACAACAAGGTCACTTCGAGCCTTCGGCCGCTTGCCGACCAGGATTGCGCAATGATCGCGGCGGCTCTCGAGCCGCTGTTGAAAACAACGCCATCAATCCATCCGCTGGCGGATTTTATCGATACGCTGAAAAAACAGTCATGATCCTTCGAAAGCTGATTTGAGCGGGGCGGAGTTTGCAGAAAATCAATCCTTCCGACCCGTCATCCTCCGGCTTGCGGGAGCGCTGTGTGCAAAAGAAGGGTCTGTCTTTCTATCGCGGAGATCGCGTTAGCAATCAGACGCTTGCTTCCGCCTCACGCTGCTTTGCCAACGCCGCCAGATCCGCAGGCTTCAACTCGACCGATTCGCCGCAGCCGCAGGCCGAAGTCTGGTTCGGATTGTTGAAGGTAAAGCCGGAGCGCATCTTCGTCACTTCGAAATCCATCTGCGTTCCGAGCAGATAAAGGACTGCGGAAGGCTGAACCCAGACTTTCGCATCTTCGAATTCCACCAGATCGTCTTTCGCATCCGGCTCGGTCACGAGGTCGATGGTATATTCCATGCCCGCGCAGCCGCCCTTCTTGATGCCGACGCGGACGCCCTTGGCGTCCGGTCCGGAATTTTCGACGATTGCTTTAACGCGAGAGGCCGCAGCCCCGGTCATGGTCATGATTGCAAAGCCCATGGGCCCATTCTCCTTCAACAATCGAGTTCAAGGCTCGATGCTTATGGAATTCAATTTAAGTGTACGTGACGATGTCATCAAGGGATGACACCAGTCAAAATCAAATCAATACCAGCCGACAGCGACCTGCGCTTCTTCCGACATGCGATCCGGCGTCCATGGCGGATCGAAGGTCATCTCGACGGTGACGCCGGAAACACCCTCGACGGCGCCAACGGCGTTTTCCACCCAGCCCGGCATTTCGCCGGCGACCGGGCAACCGGGGGCCGTCAGCGTCATGACGATCTTGACCATCCGGTCGTCTTCGATATCGATCTTGTAAACGAGACCGAGTTCGAAGATATCAGCCGGAATTTCCGGGTCATAAACGGTCTTCAGCGCCGCGATCACATCGTCGCTGAGGCGTGCAAGCTCATCCGGCGGAATGGTGGATACCTTTTCCTGAGCTTCGGTCGCATCCTGGGTCTTTGCAGTGGCATCGGCAGTCATGGTCTTAAACCTCAATCCTGATTTCAAGCTGCGATATCAGGCGAAAAATTTGCGCGCATATTCCAGCGCCTCGACAAGAGAGTCTACTTCGGCGCGGGTATTGTAAAGGCCGAACGATGCCCGGCATGTGGAGGTGACCCCGAAGCGTTTCAAGAGCGGCATGGCGCAATGGGTGCCGGCCCGCACGGCAACGCCACGCCGGTCGATCACCATCGAGACATCGTGGGCGTGAATGCCCTCAAGCTCGAAGGAGAAGATACCGCCCTTGTCAGGCGCGTTGCCGATGATGCGCAGCGAATTGATCTCGCGCAGCCGCTCGGCGGCGTAAGCGGCAAGATCGGCCTCGTGTGCTGCAATTGCGGCGCGGCCGAGATTGTCCATGTAATCGAGCGCGTAACCGAGGCCGATCGCCTGGACGATGGGCGGTGTGCCGGCTTCGAAACGGTGCGGCGGCTCGTTATAGGTCACATTGTCTTCGGTAACGTCGAGGATCATCTCGCCGCCGCCCTGGAACGGCCGCATCTCGCGCAACCGGTCCGCCTTGCCGTAGAGCACGCCGATGCCCGAGGGACCATAAAGCTTGTGGCCGGTCATCACATACCAGTCGCAATCGATATCGCGCACATCAACCGGCATATGAACAGCGCCCTGCGAGCCATCAACAAGCACCGGAATGCCGCGCTCATGCGCGATGCGGCAGATTTCCTTGACCGGAACGATGGTGCCGAGCGCATTCGACATATGGGTGATGGCAACGAGCTTGGTGCGCTCCGTCAGGCTCTTTTCGAAAGCCTCGATGTGGAACGCGCCGTCATCATCGACGGGCACCCAGACGAGCTTGGCGCCCTGCCGTTCGCGGATGAAATGCCACGGCACGATATTGGAGTGGTGCTCCATGATCGAGATGACGATCTCGTCGCCCTCGCCGATCTTGGGCATGCCGTAGCCATAGGCAACCGTATTGATCGCCTCGGTCGAGGATTTGGTGAAGACGATCTCGTCCACCGAACCGGCGTTCAGGAACCGGCGCACTTTTTCGCGCGCCGCCTCATAGGCGTCGGTTGCGGCATTGGAGAGGAAATGCAGGCCGCGATGCACGTTTGCGTACTCATTTGCATAAGCATGCGAAACGGCGTCGATCACCACCTGCGGCTTTTGAGCGGACGCGCCGTTGTCGAGATAGACCAGCGGCTTGCCATAGACTTCGCGCGACAGGATAGGAAAATCCCGGCGCACGGCTTCGATGTCATAAGGGGCCGCCATTGCGGTCTGGTCCATTTCTCGGGCCCTTTCATGGTGCTCTTCTGGAGAGCTCCGGGTTTTGCAGTCGTTACCGCTGCTTCACGTCATCCTCGGGCTTGTCCCGAGGATGACGACGGAGAGGTTGCTAAGCGTGATGCTCCAGCCAGCCGGAAATGATCGTCTCCAGCGCCTCTACCAGATTTTCTTCTTCCAATTCCTCGACGATCTCCGCGACGAAGGCGTTGACGAGCATCGCCCGTGCTTTTGCCCGCGGCACGCCGCGCGCCATCAGGTAGTAGAGATGGTTGTCGCTGATATCGGCAACCGTCGCACCATGGCCGCACTGAACGTCATCGGCGAAGATTTCCAGTTCGGGCTTGGCCGAGAACTCGCCATCGTCGGACATCAGAAGCGTGTTGCAGGCCATCTTCGCATCGGTTTTCTGCGCATCCGGTGCGACCCGGATCATGCCCTGGAAAATGCCCTTCGCACGGTCGAACACCACATTGCGGAAAACTTCCGTCGAGGTCGTGTTCGGCACGTTGTGGCCGAGAACCATCGTCACGTCGGTATGGGTTTCGCCACCCAGAAGGTTGACGCCGCGAACGATGAGATCAGTGCCCTCGCCTTCCACGTCAATGCGCAGTTCCTGACGCACCAGCTTGCCGCCGGCATTGATCACGAAGAGACGAAGCTTCGCTTCCGCGCCAAGCTTGATGCGCAGCTGACCAAGATGAATATCGGCGGCACCCTGCTGTTGCAGAAGAATCCAGGTTGCTTCCGCGCCATCCTCGACAATGATATCGCTGACAGAGGACACAAGAGCGGCATCAGACGTCACCGAAAGGTGACGCTCAATGACGGTCGCTTTCGAACCCTTGCCAAAACGCACCGGAAAGCGGCTGTGAACCTGGCCCGCGCCATGGATCCCCTGCAGTTCGATCGGCTTATCGAGCTCAGCATCGGCGGGGATCTCGACCACGATGCCGTCACGCACGAAGCTGCCATTGATGCGGCCAATCGTGTCATCCTTGCTGGCTTCCGCCAGACCTGCGGCGGCGGAACCGTCGAGAAGGCTATCCGCAAAGCGCGATACGCTGACATCATCGACCCTGCCGATATCGGCCGTGCCATGCAGCATATAAGCCACAGGCGAACCGGCAATAATCGACGTCACCTTCTCGATCACAGGCGCGGGGCGATCCTCAGGGACGGTCCGCAGCAGGCTCTTCAGATCGGTATAGTGCCAGGCCTCGATGCGGCGCGTCGGAAGACCGCCGGTTTTGAGATCATCGAACAGCACATCGCGGGCGGCAACCACGGCGCCGTCACCGGGCAGCTCGCTGAACTTGGCGGTGTAGGCATCGACCAGCGCGGTTTCCGCTGGCGTCAGCCGGTTGGTAGCTTGAATGTTCATGGACATCACCTCCTGGCCTTCAATCAGGCCGCTTCACCGATGATGTCGGCGTAACCGTTGTTTTCCAGTTCCAGCGCCAGAGCCTTGTCACCCGAGCGGATGATCTTGCCCTTGTAGAGAACGTGAACGCTGTCAGGCACGATATAATCGAGCAGGCGCTGATAGTGGGTGATGACGACGGTGGCGCGATCCGGCGACTTCAGCGCGTTGACGCCGTCAGCCACGATCTTCAGCGCGTCGATGTCGAGACCGCTATCGGTTTCGTCGAGAACGCAGAGCTTCGGCTCCAAGAGCGCCATCTGCAGGATTTCAGCGCGCTTCTTCTCACCACCCGAGAAACCGACGTTGAGCGGACGCTTCAGCATCTCCATATCGATCTTCAGATCGCCGGCTGCTTCCTTGACGCGGCGGATGAAATCAGGCGTCGTCAGCTCGGACTCGCCGCGCGCCTTGCGCTGCTCGTTCATCGCAACCTTCAGGAACTGCATGGTGGCAACGCCCGGAATTTCAACCGGGTACTGGAAGGCGAGAAAAATACCCTTGGCCGCGCGCTCGGCGGCATCCAGTTCCAGAATGCTTTCGCCGTTATAAAGAATGTCACCGGAGGTGACTTCATAGTCCTCACGGCCCGACAGGATGTAGGACAGCGTCGACTTGCCGGAACCGTTCGGGCCCATGATGGCGGCAACTTCACCAGCGGCAACCTTCAGGTTGAGACCCTTGATGATCTCGGTTTCGGTATCGGCGATCTTTGCGTGCAGGTCGATGATTTCAAGCATGTTCAATTCTCTCGATCTTGTTTTCTCTTTCTGGAAGAGAAACGTTCAAATATCTCTGGTCTCAGTGTATCGGCCAGCCAGAATATCGCGGCCAACGCGAGACCGCTGCCTATCAGAAGAGGCTTGGCGAATGCCCACCCCGCCAGCAGCCCACCAACTCCCATAAAAACTCCGCACATCGATACGAACATGCAAAGCAATAGGAGAAGCGCGGAGCCGCCGAGTCGGGATGTCTCCATCAGCCCACGCTTCCTTCCAGCGAGATGCCGATCAGCTTCTGCGCTTCCACGGCAAATTCCATCGGCAGTTCCTGGATGACTTCCTTCACGAAGCCGTTGACGATCAGCGCGATCGCCGCTTCCTCGGGAATGCCGCGCTGCAGGCAATAGAACAGCTGATCTTCGGAAATCTTCGACGTCGTCGCCTCATGCTCGAAATGCGCGGAGGAATTCTTCGCCTCGATATAGGGCACGGTATGCGCGCCGCACTTGTCGCCGATCAGCAGACTGTCGCACTGCGTGAAGTTGCGCGTATTCGTCGCCTTGCGGTGGGCGGAGACCTGACCGCGATAGACGTTTTCCGAGAAACCGGCAGCAATGCCCTTGGCGATGATGCGGCTCGACGTGTTCTTGCCGAGATGGATCATCTTGGTGCCACTATCGATCTGCTGGTGACCGTTGGAGACCGCGATGGAATAGAATTCGCCGCGGCTGTCGTCACCGCGCAAGATGCAGGACGGGTATTTCCAGGTGATGGCCGAACCGGTTTCCACCTGCGTCCACGAAATCTTCGAACGATTGCCGCGGCAATCGCCACGCTTGGTCACGAAGTTGTAGATGCCGCCCTTGCCTTCCTTGTCGCCCGGATACCAGTTCTGGACGGTGGAATATTTGATTTCGGCATCGTCGAGCGCCACAAGTTCAACCACGGCGGCGTGAAGCTGGTTCTCGTCGCGCTGCGGCGCGGTGCAGCCTTCCAGATAGGAGACGTAAGCCCCCTCTTCGGCGATGATCAGCGTGCGCTCGAACTGGCCGGTGTTCTTCTCGTTGATGCGGAAATAGGTGGAAAGCTCCATCGGGCAACGAACGCCCTTCGGCACGAACACGAAGGAACCGTCGGTGAAGACCGCCGAGTTCAGCGTCGCGTAGAAATTGTCCGTCGTGGGAACGACCGAGCCCAGATATTTCTTCACCAGCTCCGGATGCTCGCGCACGGCTTCCGAGATCGACATGAAGATCACGCCGGCCTTCGCCAGTTCCGCCTTGAAGGTGGTGACGACGGAGACGCTGTCGAACACGGCATCAACAGCGACCTGACGCTTTTCGACGCCAGCGAGGATTTCCTGTTCTTTCAGCGGAATACCGAGCTTTTCATAGACCTTCAGCAGCTCCGGGTCGACTTCATCGAGCGACTTCGGGCCGGGGGTGCTTTTCGGCGCGGCATAATAATAGAGATCGTTGAAGTCGATCTTGGGGTAGCTGACGCGCGCCCAGGTCGGCTCTTCCATCGTCAGCCAGCGCCTGTAAGCCTCAAGACGCCATTCCAGCATCCATTCAGGCTCCTGCTTCTTGGCCGAGATGAAACGGATCACCTCTTCCGAAAGGCCCTTCGGGGCCTTGTCGACTTCGATAGTGGTTTCGAAGCCGTATTTGTACTGGTCCACATCGATCTGGCGGACCTGATCGATCGTTTCCTGAACCGCTGCCATGTCGTTCTCCAATCTCGCCGGAGCCAAGGTCCGGTGGCTTGTCAACGTATCAAGGCGGAAAGCCGCCTTATTTGATCTCTGGGTAAATCGTTCCGAGCCGTCAACCGGGGCGGAGCTTATACCCATATAGGTGCGGGATGGCGCTTTTCACACATCCCGGCAAGCGGAAAATTGCTAATCCGCAATTCTTTGCCGCATTTTACGCGGCCTGACCGGAAAGCTTGCGCCGTCCGGCAATTTTCGCAAAGGCCGCAAGCGTCCTGTCGATATCGGCCTCGTCAGTTGCGTGACCGATGGAAATCCTGAGCGCACCGAGCTTGGGATCGTGCCCCATCGCGCTCAACACGTGGCTTTCGCCCACCTTTCCGGATGAGCAGGCAGAACCGGCGGAAAGTGCGATACCTTCTATATCGAAGGCGATCTGCCCGGTCTCGGCCTTCAGGCCCGGAAGCGTGAAAAACGTGGTGTTGGCGACCCGCATGACCTCCTCACCGTGAATGATCACATCAGGCGCGTTCACCCGCATGCCATTTTCCAGCCGCGCCTGCAGCGCGGAAAGACGCGCCGCCTCGGCCTCGACATTCCGAGCAGCAACGGTAGAGGCAGCACCAAAACCGATAACGGAAAGGGTATTTTCCGTACCCGAACGATGGCCCTTTTCCTGACCACCGCCATGGATCAGCGGCTTCGGCATCATCACCTCGCCGCGCGAAATGAGAGCGCCGGCACCCTTCGGGCCACCGAGCTTGTGAGACGAAATCACAATGAAGTCGGCATCGAGCGCGTTGATATCGAGCGGAATGCGGCCCGCCGCCTGCACGGCATCAACAACCATCAGCCCGCCAGCCGCATGAACCAGCCGCGCCGCTTCAGCGACGGGCTGCAGAATGCCGGTCTCATTGTTCACCAGCATGCAGGCGACCATCGGCAGGCCGGCGGACCTGTCATGCGAAGACAGCAGCGCCTCAAGGGCGGCAACATCGAGGATACCTGCTGACGTAACGGGAACTTCCGTCACGTTACCGCTGTCAAAGCGGCCACCTTCGCGGAAGGCCGGATGTTCAATGGCCGAAATATAGAGCTGACTGACCCGGACCGGGCTGCGTCCCATTTTGAAATCCGGCGTCAGCACCAGATTGGCCGCTTCCGTCGCGCCGCTGGTGAACGTCACGTGGGCTGATTCAGCCCCGGCCAGCGCTGCAACCTCGCGGCGGGCCGTCTCGATTGCAGCCCGGGCGACCCGGCCTTCACGATGGACGGAAGACGGATTGCCGGCAAACTCGAGCGCAGACACAAGAACATCCCGCACGGCTGGCAAAAGCGGCGCCGTGGCGTTCCAGTCCATATATGTGCGCGTCAAAACCGTCATGGCGGTGAGGCTTTATCCAATCTTCCATGCGCAAAAACGCATTTTTCTTGAAATTACAGTTGCGCTTGCCTTATGACACGGTCCGAGTGCTTAAGCACACGCAAAGTTTCGAATTATTCTAAACTGCGTTCTAGAAAAGATGACACAGTTCGTCAAGTCTTCTCATCGGAAGAATGCGGTTGGAGAATGAAAAAACACGACCGGAGTACCAATGCCCGAAGTCATCTTTAACGGCCCTGCGGGTCGCCT
The DNA here is from genome assembly GCF_007680755.1 of Agrobacterium sp. DE0009. Lineage (NCBI taxonomy): Bacteria > Pseudomonadati > Pseudomonadota > Alphaproteobacteria > Hyphomicrobiales > Rhizobiaceae > Agrobacterium > Agrobacterium sp. DE0009. The sequence continues at coordinate 110,139 of NZ_VEIU01000001.1, read as the reverse complement.
CGAAGGCCGTTATCAACCCTCCAAGGAAAAGAGCGCGCCGATTGCGATCATCCTTCATCCGCACCCGCAGTTCGGCGGCACGATGAACAACCAGATCGTCTATCAGCTCTTTTATCTTTTCCAGAAGCGCGGTTTCACGACGCTCCGGTTCAATTTCCGCTCCATCGGCCGCAGCCAGGGCGAATTTGACCACGGTGCGGGCGAACTGTCCGACGCCGCCTCCGCGCTTGACTGGGTGCAGAGCCTACATCCGGATTCCAAGAGCTGCTGGGTCGCAGGTTATTCTTTCGGCGCCTGGATCGGCATGCAGCTTCTGATGCGCCGCCCGGAAATCGAAGGTTTCATGTCGATTGCGCCGCAGCCGAACACCTACGACTTCTCCTTCCTCGCGCCCTGCCCGTCGTCCGGCCTCATCATCAATGGCGATGCCGACAAGGTCGCGCCTGAGAAGGACGTGAACGGTCTGGTCGAAAAGTTGAAGACCCAGAAGGGCATCCTCATCACACACCGCACCGTCCCCGGCGCCAACCACTTCTTCAACGGCAAGGTGGATGAGCTGATGGGTGAATGCGAGGACTACCTCGACCGCCGCTTGAACGGTGAACTGGTGCCGGAGCCGGCGGCGAAGCGCATTCGGTGATTGGCCGGTAGCATTGCGGCAGACAATAGTGATCGGTGGTGGGTGAACCAAGCCCACCGCCATCAACTACGCCCGCACCAAAACCCCACCCGTCACCGGCTCCTTAACCCCCGTCGTACCCGGATAAGTCAGCGGCAGCCCCCTCAGCGACCGAACGGCCAGATAGGCCCAAGCCTCCGCCTCCATTGCGCCGCCATCAAAACCCGCCTCCTCCGCCGCAATCACGCGTGCGCCGACCTTTGCGGCAAGCCCTGCAAACTCTTCCATGATTACCGGGTTCAACCGCCCGCCACCACAGACCACATAGGTCTTCGCCGCTTCTGGCAGGTAACTCGCCGATTTGAGGATTGCCGCCCCTGTCAAATGCGCCAGCGTCCGCGCGCCGTCCGCAAGCGAAACCTCACCCATTTTTGGCGGCGAAAAATCGCTGCGATCCAGCGAACGGCGGATATTGGCCGAGAAGAACGGGCTTTCCAAATAGTGCGCCACCAGCGAAGGGACCACGCTGCCTCCCGCCGCCGTCCTGCCGCCCTTGTCGAAGGCCTTGCCGGTATGGGCCTCGATCCACTGGTCGATCAGCATATTGCCGGGACCGCTGTCGAAAGCGGCAAGCCGGCCACCCTCGCCGATATAAGTCAGATTGGAGATACCGCCGATATTGACGAAGACTGCAGGCGTTTCGAACCCGTCAGGCAGATTGGCAGACAGCGCCATATGATAGGCGGGAATGAGCGGCGCTCCCTGCCCGCCATGCACCATGTCGTTGGCACGCATGTCATAAACCACGTCGATACCGGTTTCCTCTGCCAGCAGCGCGCCATCACCGATCTGCACTGTCAGCGCCTCATCCGGCCGGTGCAGCACCGTCTGGCCATGAAAACCGAGGACATCGATATCACCGGCCTGAAGCCGGTGGCGGTGAAGAAAGGATTTCACCGCCGCTGCATGCGCAAGCGTCAGCTTGCGCTCGGCCTCATCAAGATCTCCGGGGCGCTCGCGACGCTCGCGAATGGATTTCGCAGTCACGAGCGCCCTTTGCCAGATGGCGCGCAGGCCCGGATCATAGGGGAAATACCCATTCGGCCCATGCCGCACCACGGTTTCGCCATCGGTGCGCAACAGCGCGATATCGATGCCGTCCATAGATGTACCGCTCATCAGCCCGATTGCCGTTTTGACCTCGCCCACCTGCTGCTCCCCTGCAAACTCGAATCATGCTCGCCTGAATCCCGACATTCATGGCCGAAACGGGTGCACATTTCAAAAAACAATGATAAAGCCGCCACGGTCATCGGTTTTCGATGGCCGCACAGATCAAACCAGAAAGTAAAAGGTTATGTCCAGGTTCAAGTCCGATTTCCTCCGCACGCTCGATGAGCGCGGCTTCATTCACCAGATCTCCGATGAGGCAGGTCTCGACGAACTGTTCGCCAAGGAAACCGTGACCGCCTATATCGGCTATGACCCGACGGCTTCCAGTCTGCATGTCGGTCACCTCACCCAGATCATGATGCTGCACTGGATGCAGAAGACCGGCCACCAGCCGATCTCGCTGATGGGCGGCGGCACCGGCATGGTGGGCGACCCTTCCTTCAAGGAAGAGGCTCGCAAGCTGATGACGATCGACATGATCGAGGACAACATCACCTCGCTCAAGCACGTCTTTGCCAACTACCTCGATTACGATCGCCCCGGCAACCCGGCGCTGATGATCAACAATGCCGACTGGTTGCGTGGTCTGAACTACCTCGAATTCCTGCGCGATGTCGGCCGCCACTTCTCGGTCAACCGCATGCTGTCCTTTGACAGCGTGAAGACCCGGCTTGATCGCGAACAGTCGCTGTCCTTCCTCGAATTCAACTACATGATCCTGCAGGCCTACGACTTCGTGGAGTTGAACCAGCGCACCGGCTGCCGACTGCAGATGGGCGGCTCTGACCAGTGGGGCAACATCATCAATGGCATCGACCTCGGTCACCGCATGGGGACACCGCAGCTTTACGCGCTGACCTCGCCGCTTCTGACCACCTCTTCCGGCGCGAAGATGGGCAAGTCGGCGTCGGGCGCCGTGTGGCTGAACAAGGACCTGCTGCCGGTCTATGATTTCTGGCAATACTGGCGCAACACGGAAGATGCCGACGTCGTACGCTTCGCCAAGCTGTTCACCACCCTGCCGATGGATGAAATCGCCCGCATTGCAGCGCTAGGCGGATCAGAAATCAACGAGGCGAAGAAAATCCTCGCAACGGAAGTGACGGCGATCCTGCATGGCCGCGCCGCTGCGGAAGAGGCTGCCGAAACGGCGCGTAAGACCTTTGAAGAAGGCGCGCTTGCCGAAAACCTGCCTTCGATTGAAGTTCCCACAGCAGAACTCGAAGCCGGCCTCGGCGTGCTTTCGCTCGTCGTCCGCGCCGGTCTCGCCGGTTCGAACGGCGAGGCCCGCCGCCACGTTCAGGGCGGTGCGGTCAAGATCAACGACAAAGCTGTGTCCGACGAGCGCCAGATCATCGGCACCGCCGATATCACCGCGGACGGCGTCATCAAGCTTTCGGTCGGCAAGAAGAAGCACGTTCTGGTTCGCCCGGCGTGACCGACAAGACGACGCGCCATCGGGGGCCGCGAAAGCGGCCCTTTTTCTTGGCGTGTTTGCCGTAAGCGCCTAGCGGTTGTACGGGCCTGCGATGGGATGAACCTGGAGCTTGGGTCCATCGCATTGATTAGGATGACTTTTCTAGAATTCGAATATCTGCCGGAAGACGCCGGGAGCGATCAGCGATAGCGGATTGATCGTCAGCTTCGGCTGATCGGTCTGACCTGAGAGCTTGAATGTGATGCCGAGCAGGCCGCGGTCACGGCCGTTGCCAAGGAAGATGCCGATGAACGGCAATTCGCCGAAGAGCCGGTTCAGTCCATAGGCCGGCATGAAGGTGCCGGTCATGTCCATGCGGCCGTTCTGGTCCTTCAAGAGCCCCTGGAACGTCGCGCCGATCTGCTCGCCGCGCACAACGCCGTTCTCGACGGCAACCGCGCCGTTGACATAAACGATGCGCGCAAAGCCCCGCTGGAATTTCTCAGAGCTGACATCGATATTGCGTCTCACGGCATTGTTGAGGCTTCTGCCATCCTCGCCGGTCGGCGTCGCCACGATGTCCTGCAACTTTGCTTCGTTGACGACGGCAAAATTGCGCAGGTCGAGCGAGCCGCTCCAGTCGCTGCCATTGGACGTCGTCAGCGCGAGATTGAGAAGCCCGCCGCGGATGCGGCTGTAGATATTGGCGAAACGGGCGAGCGAACCGGCATCGCTGCTGGTCAAGGTTACCGTGCCGCTCGCACCACGATTGGTGGTCTGGGCGACGACGGCCTGGCCATTGCCGGTGACACCGCGCACATCCACCGAGCGCACCTTGCCATCTCGCACGCTGACATCGGCGTTGACATTGCCGAGAACCTCGTCGTTGAACCCGTAGACCTTGTCGAACTGCGCCTTGACCGAAAGCGACGGCTGGGAGCGTGATACACCATCGCCGCTGCTGGAGGGGTTGCGTAGCTTCGAGATGAAGGGCCTCAAATCGGCGGATTTCCCCGATGCATTGACGATGTAACCGTTCTTTGAAGCGGCGACCGATACGGCGTAGTTATCGGACGGCGACAGTTGTACCCGATTGAGATCGGCGGAAATCAGTCCGTTCTTGGAAAAGACGATATCTCCGGCGGCACCAAATCCATCGCCGTCGAGCGAGAAGTTGCTGATCGACGTGCGTCCATCCGCCACCTGGATGGTAAAGGCGGCGCTGGCAGGAATGCCGATGCCCTTGCTCCAGCCAAGTCCCGGCAGAATGAGCGATGCTTTGGTCAGGTCCAGGCGAACATCCTGCCGTTTTGGATCAGCCCCTTCGATTTCAATCGCGGTGGTGCCGCCGAGAACCGTCGAGAGTTCCGGTGCGAGCTTGGCGATCTGCGTCTCGTTGAGGCTTGCCTTGAGTGACAGTGTCGGCGCGATATCGCTTTTCTTGCGGACCGGCTCCGTCATCACAATGTCCATCGGCACATCGTCGATGCGGCCCTTGCCCTCCAGCCTGAGCTGTCGGTCATCCAGCGTCATGAAACCATCGACAGCCGTCACCTTCCGGCCGGCAAAAGGCTTCGTCAGCGACAGGTTCTTCAGGTCGAGATCGGCCGTCCAGACCGGCGGCGGCGGGTTCTGGCTGGAAAGCAGGCCGACGGTCAGATTGGCGTGGGCTTTGACATCCCCGGCAAAATCATCCGGCTTGAATTGCGTGTCCTTGAGCGCATTGATGGGTTTCAGCGTCGCGAGCTCCGCAACGGCATCGGCAGCGCCGGAAACGTTCAGCTCCAGATTTCCCAGCAGCGGCTTGTCGTACACATCGGAAATGAGGAAGCGGCTGTTTTCCAACGCAAGCGACCGGTTGGACGGGAAATAGGTCGTTCCCTGTTTGATATCGACGGCCATCTTGCCGCCGACGAGGTCGAAATGAGCATCGACATCGCGCAGCGGCGGAATGTCACCGGTGGTATTGAGGCGCGTATCATCGATGTCGAAACGGATCTGCATCTCGCTGTCGCCGAGCACCAGCGGGCAGCCCGGCCCGCACATCCGCCCTTGCGGGATGAAGACTGCGATAGAGCCATTGGTAATCGTGCCGCCGTAGAGATTGGACACGACCCATTCGCGCGGCTTGTGCGCCATCCAGAAAGGCCACAGCTGCTTGACCGCCGTCGCCTCCATTTTCGGAATCTGCCCGGCAAAACTGATTTCCGGCGATCCCTCGCCAAATCGGAGTTTCAGGGATCCCGCCATGTCTCCCAGTGGCCCGCTGACGTAGAGCGAGGGTACCTCAAGCTGCTTTGTGGAGGCGGTGAAATGGCCTTCAGCCTTCGCACTGAAAGGCACGGGCTCCTCGCCCGAAGCCTCCGAGGAGGCGATACCATTATCGACCCGGAGCGACAGTTCGAAACCGTCGTCGGCATCGCTGATCTCTCCGGCAACAGGGATTACGGTGCGCCCGAGATCGATGCGCGAATTGTCGATGACGAGCCGGCTCTTTGCGAAATCGTAACGGGCGTTGACCGTTCCTGCGGTGAAGGTCTGGGACTCGCCGCCGATCATCAGCAGACCATTGCCGAGCCCGACAGAGACTTCGAGCCGCGGCTCCTGCCCTTCCGCCGCACGCCGGGCAAGAATATTGACGCCCGTCTTGACGTTCAAACCTTCGTGCAGATTGCCCTCGGGATCGAATTTTTCGAGAAAGGGTCCGATGTCGAAACCATCGATCCGTGCCTCAAAGCCGTCGATGCGCCCACCCGATCCGGATGTCTGCAACGAGACGCTCGCAACCTCACCGTTGAACAGCGTTTCGCCATCGAGAGAATATCCGCCCTGCTGATCCGGCGTCAGCGACAGTTCACGCACCTCAATTGTGCGCGGTTTTCCCTGCTCTCCAGGGGGAAGACGTACCGACACGCTGGAAATATCGATCTCTTCGGTGCCGCTGCTGAGGAAGGCCTGGGCGAGCTTGTCCAGCTGGCCGAACGCCTCCTGCAATTGCTGAGGCACCGCGTCGAGCTTGAGGCTCGCAAGGTCGAAACCGTTGCCTTTCGGCAGAAGCGCGGTGTCGAGCTCCATCCCGTCGGCTTCGAGGCTTTCCACCGAGACGCGGCCGGTGAGGAGCGCGAGCGGATCGAGCGCCATGCCGATCGCCCGCGCGCGGCTGAGATGCTGACCGGATTCTTTCTCGACGATGTCAACATCTTCCGCCACCAGCGCCAGCCGCAACCCGGTGGAAAACCGAATGGCAGAGGAACCGATACGCGCGCTGTAGTGCGGGCCGAGCGCCTTCTCCAGCGCCTGCTGCGCCTGGCTCGAGAGCGTCTTGTCGATTGAGCCGGTCTCGACCGACAGGATGATGCCACCGATGGACAGGAAGGCCAGAACGAACAAGGCCGCAAAAATCTTGAAAAGTGCGCGCGCCATGGAGCGCGGCGGCGGGCAATGCACGATGATCGGGTCTTCGGCCTGCGCCGACGGAAGATCGTGCAAAGCAACGATATCCCGCTTGCCGAACTTGACCTTTTCACCCCTTATTTCAGCCATACGCCCGTGCTTGCCTCTGGATCCACTGTTTCGCCGCGACACCAAAGCGGGATGGCGAAAATCGATGCGGTTTTCGTCTGGAATCACGCCCCTTATCGGTAACCCGGATCATGATCGAGTTTTCGTGTCGTTTCGACCCCAAAATCTCAAATCGCGATCTGGACGGCACGCGGTTTCGCTATATATCGAATGTGGCGACTTTCCCTCAACATCCCGGCGAAAGAAAGGTAGATTATGACAGACTTGAAGATTGGCAGCCCGGCTCCCGATTTTACTTTGCCCCGTAACGGTGAAGGGACGGTGACATTGTCGAAACTTCAAGGCAAGGCGGTCATCCTCTATTTCTACCCCAAGGACGACACGTCGGGCTGCACCGCAGAGGCAATCGACTTCAGCGCGCTCGGCGGCGAGTTCGAAGCTGCCAACGCCGTCGTGATCGGTATTTCGCCCGACAGCGTCAAAAGCCACGACAAGTTCGCGGCCAAGCATTCGCTTTCGGTCATGCTGGCCTCCGACGAGGAAAAGGCCGTTCTGGAAGCCTACGGCGTCTGGAAGGAGAAAAGCATGTATGGCAAAAAATACATGGGCGTCGAACGCACCACCTTCCTCGTGGCGCCCGACGGAAAAATCGCGGAAATCTGGAACAAGGTGAAGGTTGCGGGCCACGCGCAGGCCGTGCTCGAAGCGGCAAAGACGGTGTAGGGAACAACCCGCCGTGACGTCCCCGTTCAAGATCGCGTCGCTTCGCGGCGGCGCGACGGATGCCATCAGGAGCGCTGATCTTGACACCAAGACCGCGCTCGCGCAGGAAACAGCGAGCCGCTGGTTCGAGCGTCGACTGTCGTTGCGCTCGCCGCTCGACCCTGCCCTGCCGGAGCGGCCGGGCAGACCGGAGAAACCGGTGCTCGTACCGCCGACCGCCGTCGAGCGTCGCTCGCTTCACACCATCAAGGGCCGGATCGCGCTCTTGCACGCCATCGCCCATATCGAACTTAATGCCGTCGATCTCGCACTCGATATCGTCGCCCGTTATGCCAGCGAACCGGTGCCGCATTCCTTTTTCGATGGCTGGATGCAGGTCGCGTTCGAGGAAGCCAAACATTTTCGCATGGTCCGCGACCGGCTGAGGAGCCTCGGTGCCGATTATGGCGACTTGCCGGCCCATGACGGACTATGGCAGGCCGCCCACTCCACCCGCAACGACTTGACCGCACGGCTTGCCGTCGTGCCACTCATTCTTGAAGCGCGCGGACTGGATGTGACCCCTTCCCTGCAGGCGAAGATGCGGGAGACAGGCGACCTCGAAAGCGCTGCCGTTCTTGACGTCATCTACAATGATGAAAAGGGCCATGTCGCGATCGGGGCCAAGTGGTTCCGGTTTCTCTGCGCCCGTGAAAAGAAGGACCCCGCCGCCACCTTCAGGCAATTGGTACGCGCCAATTTCCGCGGCCCTCTAAAGCCGCCGTTCAACGATCTCGCCCGTGCCGAAGCCGGCCTCACGCCCTCGTTTTATCGCTCGCTGACCTCCGTCAGCCAATAGCAAACGAGGTGGAAACGCCTGCCCGGCAAAACTTCGTTAACCTTAACGAATTATGTTTTCCCTTGAGAAATCGGCCAGTCCGGAGAGAGATTGTGACTGATACGGGGCAAAACAGGGTGTTCGGCAAGAAGCGTGAGCCACACGTGCTCATCCTTGCGCGCGGTGAAAGCGTGCGCCATATGACCATCCGGCCGTGGATGGCGGCGCTTGCCGGCTGCACGATCGGCCTTTTCTCGCTCGGTTATCTCGGCGCCACAAGCTATCTCATCCTGCGTGACGACCTCATCGGCGCGACGATGGCGCGCCAGACGCGCATGCAAAACGACTATGAAGACCGCATCGCAGCACTGAGAGCGCAGGTGGACCGCGTGACATCGCGACAATTGCTCGATCAGCAGGTTGTTGAAAAGAAAGTGGAAAAGCTGCTCGAGCAGCAGGCGGCACTGACCTCGCGCCACGGGCGCATGAGCGAATTGCTCGAGCGCGCCGAAAGTTCCGGCATCGCCGCCGACCCGGCCGCACCGCCCTCCCTCTCGAACGCTCTGGCGCCGGAAAAACGTGCCGATCTTTCCGGTGGCCTTTCCGCAATCGAAAAGCTGATGACGCCTCGCCATCCGGAAAGGCCTGCCGCACCAGACCGGCGCGCCGCTTATCTGCCCGAAAGCGGAGAGACCCCGTCTGATCGGGCCGACCGGGTGTTTTCCAAGGTGACGTTGTCGCTGAAGGATATCGAGCGCCAGCAGATATCGCGCATCGCGCGACTCACGAGCGATGCGGAGGATAAGGCCAACGCGATGCAGGACATCATCCGGCAGACGGGCCTGAAGATCGAAGAGGACGGGGCGACCGACATTGGAGGGCCCTATGCTGAACCTCAACGCGGCGAAACTGACCCGTTCAACCTCTCGCTTACCAACCTCGACAATGCGCTGAACAGGCTCGACATCGTCAAGGAAACCGCAACCACCCTGCCCTTCGGCAACCCGGCTCCTGGCCGATCGATCACCAGCCGGTTCGGCAACCGCATGGATCCGTTTCTCGGCCGGCCAGCGCTACATACCGGTATTGATTTTCGTGCTGAAACGGGAGCGGACGTCAAATCGACGGGCGCGGGCCGGGTGACAGTGGCGGCATATTCAGGCGGTTACGGCAATATGGTCGAGATCGATCACGGCCAGGGTGTTTCAACGCGATTCGGCCATCTCTCGGCTATTGTGGTGAAGGCGGGCCAGAAGGTCGAAGCCGGCGACGTCATTGGCCGGGCTGGCAGCACGGGCCGCTCCACAGGCCCGCATGTGCATTATGAGGTGCGCCGCAACGACACGCCTGTTGACCCGATGCGATTCCTCATCGCCGGAACGGAACTTAAAACCTATCTGAAATAGCGCACCGAAATTAACGCTTCCTTTGCTATTTTAACGATAAATCGGCGAAATATGCGCCACGGGCCAAAAAGCCCCGCCTTCGGCATCACGTTTCCAGCGCTTTTCCCGTTGTTTCCTTGACTTTCCGGCAATTTGGGCCTATCCCCGCGCCAAGTCTATGCAAGTGCCACAGCGCACGCAGGTATTTCATACCGAACCAGAACGGAAAAAGTTCTTCCTTTGACAACATTCTCTGATCTTGGCCTGAGCCAAAAAGTTCTTTCCGCTATTGCAGATGCCGGCTACACGACGCCGACACCCATTCAGGCTGGCGCCATTCCGCCGGCGCTGGAAAAGCGTGATATCTGCGGTATCGCACAGACCGGCACGGGCAAAACCGCGTCCTTCGTCCTGCCGATGCTGACCCTGCTCGAGAAAGGCCGCGCGCGTGCCAGAATGCCGCGCACGCTAATCCTTGAGCCGACCCGCGAACTGGCCGCACAGGTCGCCGAGAATTTCGAGAAGTACGGCAAGAATCACAAGCTGAACGTCGCGCTTCTCATTGGCGGCGTTTCCTTTGAAGACCAGGACCGCAAGCTTGAGCGCGGCGCCGACGTGCTGATCTGCACCCCAGGCCGCCTTCTCGACCATTGCGAGCGCGGCAAGCTCCTGATGACCGGCGTGGAAATCCTCGTGATCGACGAAGCCGACCGTATGCTGGATATGGGCTTCATCCCCGATATCGAGCGTATCGCCAAGATGATCCCCTTCACGCGCCAGACACTCTTCTTCTCGGCCACCATGCCGCCGGAAATCCAGAAGCTGGCCGACCGCTTCCTGCAGAACCCTGTCCGTGTCGAGGTCGCGAAGCCCTCCTCCACCGCCAAGACCGTTGCGCAGCGTATCGTCGCCGCTCACAACAAGGACTATGAGAAGCGCGCCGTGCTGCGCGATCTGGTCCGCGCCGAAGAGGCTGAGCTAAAGAACGCGATCATCTTCTGCAACCGCAAGAAGGACGTCGCCGATCTGTTCCGCTCGCTCGATCGTCACGGTTTCTCCGTTGGCGCGCTGCATGGCGACATGGACCAGCGTTCGCGCACGACGATGCTGCAGAATTTCAAGGACGGCAATCTGAAGCTGCTCGTCGCATCCGACGTTGCCGCCCGCGGCCTCGATATCCCTGACGTCAGCCACGTCTTCAACTTCGATATTCCCATTCACTCGGAAGACTATGTCCACCGCATCGGCCGTACGGGTCGTGCCGGGCGCTCGGGCAAGGCCTTCACCATCGTCACCAAAAGCGACACGAAATATCTGGACGCCATCGAGAAACTGATCGGCGAGAAGATCGAGTGGCTGAACGGTGACCTCTCCACCCTTCCCGCGCCCATGGAAAGCTTCGAAAGCAATTCGGGCCGCCGGGGCAAGGAACGAGGCGGCCGAGGCCGCGAGCGCAACCGCCGCGATGCCGCGCCGGTTGAAAACATCAATCAGGGTGTACAATCCGCTGCGGACACTGACGTCGCGGCTCATGGAGACGACAAGGTGAAAGCAGAACGCAGGCAGGAAAAGACCCCGCGCAATTCCGACCGGAACATTCGCAACCCGCTGCATGCCAATGACGACAACCGTGATCGCCGCCGTCACTATCGCGACCACGACGATGGCCCGACACCGGTTGGTTTCGGTGACGATATCCCTGCTTTCATGCTGATCGTGGCAAACGCCAAGGCCTGACCAATCGATGGACAGCATGACGCCGACCGCCAAGCCAGGCCTTGATTTTCCGGGTGTTGGTGTTGGCCTTGCTATTGTCAGGGACGGCCGCGTGCTGCTTTGCCGGCGCTTGAAGGCGCCGGAAGCCGGATACTGGAGTATTCCGGGCGGCAAGGTCGATCATCTTGAAACCTGCCTCGCCGCAGCCCGCCGAGAAGCCGAAGAGGAAACCGGCCTCACGATCGGCGAGATCGATTTTCTCTGCCACAGCGAATATATCAATGAGGAAGAGCGTCACCATTGGGTGTCGCTGATGTTTGTTGCACGTGATGCGCAGGGCGAGCCTGCCTTGACCGAGCCGGACAAGCTTTCCGCCATTGAATGGTTCGATATGGATGAGCTCCCTGAACCGCTCTCCGCCTTTGCGAGGGACGCTATCGCAACGCTGAAACGCACCGGTGCGACACCGTACAAAGCCACCCTCTGAACGCGGGGCGAAAGCCGGAAATTCCGTTGGATGGTCGGTCTCGGGGAAGGTGGACAGCCATTTCCCAGGACAAATCTCTCCTACGGAAAGCAGGCGAGCAAGAACGGCTTTTTCACAAGGCCGGCCCAACTCAATTTTAAATTGATTGAATTAGCCAAACGTAAAAAGCCGCTTCAGTTTCCCGAAGCGGCTCATACGTGATGAAAAACATAGAATATAAACGCAATATAGTCTGGCAGTGCTTATAACCGGAACACTTCCGAGGCCGTTAAAGCCAATTTCAGTCGTCCCCTGAAACGCCTTCATCTAAACGAATGATCTACTTTCCGTCAAGCTAATCTGCTTGCAAAAGCGAAAAAATTGCGGCCAGATAAACCTTCCGGCAGTGTCAAACTTTACGTATTTGGAATATATATCAGCGGGTTGCCTAAGTGGTTATTAATTATCATATTTATAATCTGCACTTAGCGGGCGCGAAGCCCTTTAATATGTTTTCCAAATTGATACTCTATTCCACGAAGGTATTATTTTTCTAAAACAATATAAGTACTTGCGTTAACCTGATGAAGGGGCCCAACGACGACGTGTACAATGTTGGGCGGGCAAACACATCAAAGGCAATTGAAGGCTTGATTTGCAGGCGAGTAAAACAACTTCAAATTGCCGATCCTATCAGTTGTCGATTTACCTGCTGGAGCCGTACTGAGACACTAAGTAGTCCGGGACGAGACAGTTTTTGATACACCCATAAGCGCACATCTCGTGGCGCTGAAGGGCGGAAGCCGAAAACGAGAAGCGGCGTACGGTCGCGCACCGGTTCCCGCCAGGAACGTTGTCGACAAGGTGCTTCGGGCGAATGTCTGGGATATCGGCGTATTTTTTCTTTGGAAAACCTGCTGTTGCCGATAAACATCAAGCCGGGACAACAGGATTTCGATCACGTCATGCTTTCACTTCGCCTGCTAACGATTATCGCCGGTTTTGCCTTTACGGGCGCAGCGAGCGCGGCATCGATTGGCATCGTCGCCCCGCAGAATGGTCCTTACGAGCTTCTCGGCCAGCAGGTGCGGCAGGGCGCAAAGGCGGCGGCGGCAAAGCTCGGGCTTGATATCGTTGAAATTCACGAAAGCTGCGAAGACGGTAGCGGCGGTGCGATTGCAGATGGTCTGGTCGCCGCCAAAGTCACTGCTGCGATCGGTTTTTTATGCACCGAGACGCTTCAGGGTGTCCTGCCGCCCTTAAAGGCAGCGGGCATACCCGCGATCACCCTTTCCAGCCGGGCACCGATCCTGATGGAAGACGCACTGAAATACGGCTGGCCGCTGTTCCGGCTTGCCCCGTCGGACAGGGCCGAATCCGACCGGATCGCAGAAATCATGCTGCGCGACTGGAAGGGCCATTCGATAGGGCTGGTGGATGATGGCACGATCTACAGCCGCGAACTCGTTGATCGCATCCGCTCGGTATTGGAGGAAAACGGCTTGAAGCCGACGTTCAGCGATACGATGCGGCCCAATCAGGAACAGCAGGTGGCGCTGGTCCGGCGGCTGGCGCGCACCGGCGTCTCCCACGTCTTTATCGGCGCGGAGCGCAACGACGTGGCCATCATCGCAAGGGACGCCGCATCCGAAAACCTCGCCATGACCATCATGGGCGGCGACGCGATGAATGCCGCCAATAACCCCGTCCCCCTGACCGCCAGTGTACTCGCCGTCACACGCCCGGCCTATGACACATTGCCCTCCGCCCTGGCAGTCGCGGCTGAACTGCGCGGCGCAGGCATCGAGCCCGAGGGTTACGTGCTGCCTGCCTATGCCGCGGCCGAACTGAGCGCCCAGCTTGCAGAGGCCGTGCAGGCGCAGTCGAAACCTGCGCCGGAAATCCTGGCTGGCGGCACCGTCTTTAAAACCGTCATCGGCGATCTCGGCTTTACCGCATCGCACGACCTGAAGGACAATCCCTATCGCCTGCAGCGCTGGAACGGTCAGCGCTTCGAACCGGTGGACAGGGCCGAAAAACAATAGACATCGTGCCTGTCGAAAAATTCTATGAAACGCGTCTGAAAACGACGGAGAACCCCGCGGCCGGCCGTTTCAAAGCGGAATACTTGGTGTTAAAGGCAGCTTACGCAACGCGTCGAGAGGAGTTTGCCCCATGTCCCTGCCCATCCGCATAGCCCCGTCCATTCTGGCTGCGAATTTCGCCAAGCTTGGACAGGAAGTCGCCGATGTCACGGAAGCCGGCGCTGACTGGATCCATCTCGACGTCATGGACGGCCATTTCGTGCCGAACATCTCCTTCGGCCCTGATGTCATCAAGGCGCTTCGCCCGCACAGCAACGCCTTTTTCGATTGCCATCTGATGATTGCTCCCGTCGATCCCTATCTCGAGGCCTTCGCCAAGGCCGGGTGCGATAGCATCACCGTGCACGCAGAGGCCGGCCCCCATCTGCACCGCTCGCTCCAGACCATTCGCGGACTTGGCCTCAAGGCCGGTGTGACGCTCAACCCTGCAACGCCGCTTTCCGTCATCGAGAACGTGCTCGATGATGTCGATCTCGTGCTGATCATGAGCGTCAATCCCGGCTTTGGCGGTCAGAAGTTCATTCCCGCCATGCTCGACAAGATTCGCGCGGCAAAGGCGATGATCGGTCAGCGGCCAATCGAGCTGGAGGTGGATGGCGGCGTGACGGCACAGACCGCAGGTGATATCATTGCCGCCGGAGCCAATGCACTGGTCGCCGGTTCGGCGGTCTTCAAGGGCGATGGTGTGGAAGACTATCGCAAAACGGTCGCCCTGCTGCGCTCGGCAGCGGAAGCCGGACGGACCTAACCCACCCGGCTGAATGCGGCACAACAGGGCGTCGGGGGATCGCCATGGAAAGCAGCATGGATTTCCGTGACAAGTCGCTGCTGGCTCTGTTCATCCTGTTCGGCGCGTTTGCTTGGGGCGTCTGTTCAGCTGCATCCGCTGCTGCTGGGCTCTATGTCCGCAACAGGCTGGAAACCGATCACACCGCCGATATCGTCACGCTTTTTTTTGCGGGCGGTTTTTTCGGCTGGATTGTGGCGCTGACAGCGCTCCGCTTTCTCCCTGCCTTAACACCCCGGCCATTGCGTTTTGCGGCGGCCTGTCTCGTCATCCTTTTTTTCACGCTCGCCGCTGCGGCAGCGCTGTTCGCTTTCGAATACCGCGTGTTCTATGCGCAATGGCACGCACCGGCCTTGTCCCGCATCTGGTTCTTCCAGCAGCTCTTCACCTCGCTCGGCGCAGTCTATCAATTCGCAATTCTCGGCCTCGGCCTTTATTTTCCGTTTGCTGTTGTTCCGGTCCTGGCCGCCGGCGCAATCCTCTGCCGGCCTGCGCAACGAGCGGCAAAGCCATGCAGCTTGATAGATTGAGATTAGCGGAACACTTTGCTAAACGGGCAGCAAATTTCCTCCACTAAGAAAGTCATTGCCATGATCCCTCGTTACTCCCGACCGGAAATGGTCGCCATCTGGTCGCCGGAAACAAAGTTCCGCATCTGGTTCGAGATCGAGGCGCATGCCTGTGACGCGCTGGCCGAACTCGGCGTCATTCCGAAGTCGGCAGCCCAGACCATCTGGGAAAAGGGCGGCAGCGCCACCTTCGATGTCGCCCGCATCGACGAGATCGAAGCCGTGACCAAGCACGACGTCATCGCCTTCCTTACCCATCTCGCAGAATTTGTCGGTCCCGACAGCCGTTTCGTCCATCAGGGCATGACCTCGTCGGATGTGCTCGATACCACGCTCAACATCCAGCTCGTGCGCGCCGCCGATCTACTGCTCGCCGACATGGACCGCGTACTCGCCGCGCTGAAGACCCGCGCCTTCGAACACAAGAACACGGTGCGCATCGGCCGCAGCCACGGCATCCATGCCGAGCCGACAACCATGGGCCTGACCTTTGCCCGCTTTTATGCCGAGATGCACCGCAACCGTGAGCGCCTCGTGAATGCCCGCGCGGAAATCGCCACCGGCGCGATCTCCGGCGCCGTCGGCACCTTCGCCAATATCGACCCGCGCGTCGAGGAACATGTCTGCGCAAAGCTCGGCCTTATCCCGGAGCCGGTTTCGACGCAGGTCATCCCGCGTGACCGTCACGCCATGTTCTTCGCGACGCTTGGCGTCATCGCCTCGTCGATCGAAAACGTCGCCATCGAAATCCGCCACATGCAGCGCACCGAGGTTCTGGAAGCGGAAGAGTTCTTCTCTCCCGGCCAGAAGGGCTCGTCGGCGATGCCGCACAAGCGTAACCCGGTTCTCACTGAAAACCTCACGGGCCTTGCCCGCCTGGTGCGCATGTCGGTCGTTCCGGCCATGGAAAACGTTGCCCTCTGGCACGAGCGCGACATCAGCCACTCCTCGGTCGAGCGCGCGATCGGCCCAGACACGACTGTCACTCTGGACTTCGCATTGAACCGTCTGGCCGGCGTCATCGAAAAGCTGGTGATCTACCCGGACAACATGTTGAAGAACATGAACAAGTTCCGCGGTCTCGTCCATTCGCAGCGCGTTCTCCTGGCGCTGACGCAGGCTGGCGTATCGCGCGAAGACGCTTATCGTCTGGTCCAGCGCAACGCCATGAAGGTCTGGGAACAGGGTGCGGACTTCCTTGAGGAACTGCTGGGCGACGAGGAAGTGCGCGCTGCTCTGCCTGAAGCGGTCATCCGGGAAAAATTCGACCTTGGCTACCACACCAAGCATGTCGACACGATCTTCACCCGCGTCTTCGGCAACGCCTGAGACTTGCACCGACCTCGAGACTTGACGTTAATGCCGCCGCGGCCTTGATCGCGGCGGCATCACAACACAGATATGGGCGCATGAAAGTTTCAGAAGCAGATATCCTGATCGTCCCCGGTTACACCAATTCCGGCCCCGACCACTGGCAGAGCCGCTGGGAGCGCAAGCTCTCCACCGCCCGCCGTGTCGAGCAGGCGGAATGGTCGAAACCCGTAAAGGAAGATTGGGTCGCCCGGCTGGTCGAAGAGGTCAGTGCCTCCAGCAAGCCAGTCGTCCTCGTCGCCCATTCGCTCGGCGTTCCGACCGTGATCCATGCCCTGCCCGAAATCGGTAAGAAAGTATCGGGCGCGCTTCTCGTTGCGCCGCCTGATGTCGCCAATCCGGACATCCGGCCGAAGCACCTGATGACCTTCGGGCCTTACCCGCGCGATCCGCTGCCCTTTCCGACGATCACCATCGCCAGCCGCAACGATCCCTTCGGCTCCTACGAACACGCCGATGACATCGCAGCCGCCTGGGGCTCATTGCTCATCGATGCCGGCATGTCGGGCCATATCAATGCCGAATCCGGCCATGGGCCATGGCCGGAAGGCGGCATGGTCTTCGCCCAGTTCCTGAGCCGCCTGAAGGCGGTTGAGCCCTGAGGACAGAGGCAGGTTACCATCGGCCCTGCCCGCGCCTATTTGATGAAGCCGAAGCGGCCTCCGACGCTGATACAAGAATTGAAGGGAAATATGCCAGCCGCATTGTAGAATGCATGCTTTTCCTTTATGGGACCGCTTCAAAGACAAAACGCAACGCCACCAGAATCGGCGTCAACCAAGAGACCTGCTATCATGAACCGTCGCCGCCGTATTTACGAAGGCAAGGCCAAGATCCTTTATGAGGGTCCGGAGCCAGGCACGCTTATCCAGTTCTTCAAGGACGATGCGACCGCCTTCAACAAGAAGAAGCACGAAGTCATCGACGGCAAGGGCGTGCTGAACAATCGCATTTCCGAATATGTGTTCACGCATCTGAACAAGATTGGCATTCCCACCCACTTCATCCGCCGCCTCAACATGCGCGAGCAGTTGATCAAGGAAGTGGAGATGATCCCGCTTGAAGTCGTCGTGCGCAATGTCGCAGCCGGCTCGCTCTCCAAGCGCCTCGGCATCGAGGAAGGCGTGGTGCTGCCGCGCTCGATCATCGAGTTCTATTACAAGTCGGATGAGCTCGAAGACCCGATGGTCTCAGAAGAGCACATCACGGCGTTCGGCTGGGCCAACCCCGCCGAGCTTGACGACATCATGGCGCTTGCCATCCGCGTCAACGACTTCCTATCCGGCCTTTTCCTCGGCGTCGGCATCCAGCTCGTCGATTTCAAGATCGAGTGCGGGCGGCTGTTCGAAGGCGATATGATGCGCATCATCCTCGCCGATGAGATTTCGCCCGACAGCTGCCGTCTCTGGGACATCGAGACCCAGAAAAAGATGGACAAGGACCTCTTCCGTCGCGACATGGGCGGGCTTGTGGAAGCCTATTCCGAAGTGGCGCGCCGTCTCGGCATCATCAATGAAAACGAACCGATCCGCGGCACCGGCCCTGTTCTGGTGAAGTAATATCGGCTCGTGAAATAATATTGGTCTCGTAGGGTAAATCAGGAGAAGATCAGGTGATCAAGGCACGGGTGACTGTTACGCTGAAGAACGGCGTTCTCGATCCGCAGGGCAAGGCAATCGAAGGCGCGCTCGGCAGCCTCGGTTTTGATGGCGTCGGCCACGTCCGTCAGGGCAAGGTCTTCGATCTGGAACTGGAAGGCGCCGACAAGGCCAAGGCCGAAACCGACCTGAAGGCAATGTGCGAAAAGCTGCTGGCCAATACGGTCATCGAAAACTACGCCATCAGCATTCTCTAAGCTCCAGGAGCCGCCGTCCATGAAATCCGCTGTCGTCCAACTTCCCGGCCTCAACCGCGACCGCGACATGATCGCGGCTCTCACGAAAATCTCCGGTCAGGCGCCTGTCACCATCTGGCAGACGGAAACGGACATTCCCGATGTCGACCTGATCGTCATTCCCGGCGGCTTCTCTTACGGCGATTATCTGCGCTGCGGCGCGATCGCCGCCCGCATGCCGGTCATGCAGGCCATCCGCGAAAAGGCCGAAAAAGGCGTCAAGGTTCTCGGCGTCTGCAACGGCTTCCAGATTCTGGTCGAAGCCGGCATGCTGCCAGGTGCTTTGATGCGGAATGCCTCGCTGAAATTCGTCTGCCGTGAAGTGAAGCTCGAAGTCACCAATAACGACACCGAATTCACCCGCGCCTATGACAAGGGCCAGATTCTGCGCTGCCCCGTCGCCCATCATGACGGCAACTATTTCCTCGATACGGATGAGTTGAAGTCGGTTGAAGGCAACGGCCAGGTCGTGTTCCGTTATGCAGAGGGCACCAACCCCAACGGCTCGCTGAACGACATTGCCGGCGTCATCAACACCAAAGGCAACGTTCTTGGCATGATGCCACACCCGGAAAACCTGATCGAAGCTGCGCACGGCGGCAATGACGGCCGCGGCCTCTTTGCTTCGGCGCTTGGCGTCATCGCAGCCTGACAGACGGGCGGGCCTCAAGCCCGCCTTTTTTGATGCCGGCTGACGGCGTCGTTTTGGCCCTCTCTTCTGGATAACCTGATGTCTTATGCTCTTCGATCGAATGCCCTCAAGGCGACCGGACTGTTTCTGGCCGCAGCGACCCTGGCCGCCTGTCAGCCGAAACCACAGCCGACAAGCTCGGTCTCGCGCGCGGCCCTCCCCACCATGGAGCGGATCGCGCTCGGCGCCAATGCCTGCTGGTTCAAGTCGGGTGACCCCGCCTTCAAGGCCTATCGTCTGGCGCCTGAACTCAACTCCTTCTCCGGCCGTCCGCGCATTCTGCTCGTGCCGCGCAACAGCCCGGAATCGCGCCCCATGCTTGTGGTGCAGGCCGAGGGCAACCCGGCAAAGCTCGACGCCTTCGGTCCCGTCATGAACGAACCCATGTCCGGCCGCATCGCAACCGACGTCAAGCGCTGGGCGAACGGCGGCAAGGGCTGCTGATTTCGCATACGCCTACATCAAAGACGTCATCCTCGGTCTTGTTACACGGCTGTCCTGGGAAGGACGGGAAGCGGCTGCGGCCCTTGCCGTGTACCGTGATAGCCCATAAAAAAACCCGCCAACGCCGGTTGGGATTGGCGTGGCGGGCTGCCGAATGGCTGATGGCGCCGGGGAAAGAAGGCGCCGCACTCCGACAAAAATCAAAACGATCGTGTTGGCCAGGAAAGAAGCTTGGACTTTGCGGCCTCGCGAGACGCCTCCTCGCGTGAAATGCCGATATCTTCCAGAAGATCGTCAGACAATTCTCGCAATGCGAGCCGTCCCCGCCGTTTCTGTTGCCAGTTCAACATGCCCGCAATCATGCGACCAATGAGCGTGCGGGCGATCTTGGCCGGATACGGCGCCGGTGCGACCATGTCGCCGGCATCGCGAAACACGCGTTCCCGTTCGTAGCCATCAGGATAAAGCGTATCCGCTGTCGAAAGGTATTGATCCATCTTGCGCATATTGCACCTATTGTCTCCGTTCGTTGACCTTCAATCAATGCAGACAATAAATACAATTGACTTTGACGCAGATACAATGCATAAATTGTCACCATGACAAATTGGCTTCCCGATATCACCGAGGGCGACGGCCCGATTTATCTGCGCCTTGCCGACAGCATCGAAGGCGCGATTTCCGATGGTACGCTGCAGGCTGGCGCGAAATTGCCACCCCAGCGCAACCTCGCCTACGATCTTGGGGTGACAATCGGCACAATCAGCCGCGCTTATGCGCTGATACACGAACGCGGCCTCGTCAGCGGCGAAGTCGGTCGCGGAACCTATGTCAACGAACGCAAGACGCCGGCACCCTCGTCTTCAATGGAGCAGGTCGCCTCCGCCTTCGGCAGCACCCGTCATGCCATCGAGGCCACCGGCGAATATCGCCTGAACACGACGGCCGCGCCGGATGTCGGCCAGAGCGTGGTGATCGCCCGTCATGTTGAGGCACTGACGCGCGAACATGGTTATGACATCACCAATTACGCCCGCTCCTTCCCGGATAACTGGTGTAAGGCCGGCGCTCGCTGGCTTTCACAAAACGGATGGACGCCGAAGCCGGAAAACATCGTCTCGACGCTGGGCGCCCACGCGGCGGTCATGAGTGTGGTGACGGCCATGACCGCCCCGGGCGACCGCATCGTCTTCGAACAGGTCACCTATTCCCATATCAGCCGCAGCGCCGCCCTTGCCGGAAGGCGGATGACATTGGTCGATGCGGATGAGAACGGCATCATCCCCGAGGATTTTGAACGGGTCTGCGCGCAGCAGCATCCCAAGATGATCTTCCTGATGTCTGCGGGTCAGAACCCGACCTGCGCCACCCTGCCGGAAGACCGCCGCCGCGCAATTGCCGACATCGCCCGTCGATACGGCGTCTGGATCGTCGAGGACAATCTCTACGGTGCAATGACGCGCGAGGCGATCCCCCTGATCGCTGAGTTCGCACCCGACATCACCTTCGTGGTCGGCGGCCTGTCGAAATCCGTCGCCGCCGGCGTGCGTGGCGGCTGGGTCGCCTGCCCGGCGCAATATTCGTCGCGCATCCGCATCTCCCACTCGATGCTGACGGGCGGCCTGCCCTTCATGCTGGCGGAACTGAATGCACGCCTCGTCAATAGCGGCGACGCCCATGATATTCGCAAGGACTGTCTCGCCGAGATCAACCAGCGGGAAGCGATTGCCTGCGAGGCTTTTGCCGGGCTGGAGTTCAACTCGCTGCCGGATATCGCCTTTCTGTGGCTGAGACTGCCCGAACCCTGGCTTTCCGGTACCTTCCGCAATGCGGCGATGAAAGAAGGGGTGCTGATCGACGACGAGGATGAGTTCAAGGCCGGCCGAACGGACAAGGTTTTCCACCGCGTGCGCGTCAGCCTGTCCGGCCCCTCGAACCAGCAAGAGTTGACCCGTGCCCTTGGCATCCTGCGGCACCTGCTCGACAACGGCTCCGCCGGTTATGAGAGCGTTGCGTGACCCGGCCCGTCGCTGGCAAAAGACCGGACACGGCCGTGGAATAACGGCAAAAACCCATCTTTAGCCAGCAAACAGGCGCATTTTCCTGTCGCACCATTGAGCCTCTTGCGCTAAAGAACCGGAAACTTTCCTCGGCTCGAACCGCGTGAGACCTATGTCTATCTCAAACTCCATCAAGATCACCCCGGAACTCGTTGCATCCCACGGGCTGAAGCCCGACGAATACCAGCGTATCCTCGACCTGATCGGACGGGAGCCCAGCTTCACCGAGCTTGGCATCTTCTCGGCCATGTGGAACGAGCACTGCTCTTACAAGTCGTCCAAGAAGTGGCTGAAGACCCTGCCCACCAAGGGCCCGCGGGTCATTCAGGGCCCCGGCGAAAACGCCGGCGTTGTCGATATCGACGATGGTGACTGCGTTGTCTTCAAGATGGAGAGCCACAATCACCCGTCCTATATCGAGCCCTATCAGGGTGCGGCGACCGGCGTCGGCGGCATTCTGCGCGACGTCTTCACCATGGGTGCACGCCCGATTGCCGCCATGAACGCGCTGCGTTTCGGCGCGCCCGACCATCCGAAGACCCGCCACCTCGTGGCTGGCGTCGTTGCCGGTGTTGGCGGCTACGGCAACTCCTTCGGCGTGCCGACGGTCGGCGGCGAGGTAGAATTCGATCCGCGTTATAACGGCAATATCCTCGTCAACGCCTTCGCCGCCGGTCTTGCCAAGTCAGACGCGATCTTCCTCTCGGAAGCCAAGGGTGTGGGCCTGCCAGTGGTCTATCTTGGTGCAAAGACCGGCCGCGACGGCGTCGGCGGCGCGACCATGGCGTCGGCCGAATTTGACGAATCGATCGAAGAGAAGCGCCCGACCGTTCAGGTCGGCGACCCCTTCACCGAAAAGTGCCTGCTGGAAGCCTGCCTTGAGCTGATGAAGACCGGTGCGGTCATCGCCATTCAGGACATGGGTGCCGCCGGCCTCACCTGCTCGGCCGTGGAAATGGGCGCAAAAGGCGATCTCGGTATCGAAATTGACCTCAATGCCGTGCCAGTTCGTGAAGAGCGCATGACAGCTTACGAAATGATGCTGTCCGAAAGCCAGGAGCGCATGCTCATGGTTCTCGAGCCCTCCAAGGAAGAAGTCGCCAAGGCGATCTTCGTGAAATGGGGTCTGGACTTCGCCATCGTCGGCAAGACCACCGACGACCTGCGTTTCCGCGTCATTCACAATGGCGAGGAAGTCGCTAACCTGCCGATCAAGGAACTGGGCGATCAGGCTCCCGAATATGACCGACCGTGGACACCGGCGAAGGTGCCCGCCCCACTTGCGGAAAACGACGTCCCCGCTGCCGATATCGCCGACGCGCTGGTATCGCTCGTCGGTTCGGCCAACAATTCCTCGCGCCGCTGGGTCTACGAGCAGTATGACACGCTGATCCAGGGCAACTCCTTGCAGCTGCCGGGCGGCGACGCCGGTGTGGTCCGCGTCGAAGGCCATGACAAGAAGGCGCTCGCCTTCTCCTCCGACGTCACCCCGCGTTATGTCGAGGCTGATCCCTTCGAGGGCGGCAAGCAGGCCGTCGCCGAATGCTGGCGCAACATTACCGCAACCGGCGCCCTGCCGCTCGCGGCCACCGACAACCTCAATTTCGGCAATCCGGAAAAGCCTGAAATCATGAGCCAGCTGGTCCATGCCATCAAGGGCATCGGCGAAGCCTGCCGCGTGCTGGAATTCCCGATCGTTTCCGGCAACGTCTCGCTCTATAACGAGACCAATGGCCAGGCGATCCTGCCCACCCCCACCATCGGCGGCGTTGGCCTCCTGAAGGATTGGGGCCGTATGGCGCGCATCCGGTTTGCCGCCGCTGACGAAGCAGTGCTGCTTGTTGGTGCGCCTGCCGGCCTCGGCACCCACATCGCGCAGTCGGTGTACATGCGTGACATTCACGGCCGTACCGATGGCCCGGCGCCGCATGTCGATCTCGACGCCGAAAAGAAGAACGGCGATTTCGTGCGTGGCGTCATCACCGATGGCCTCGCCACCGCCGTTCACGATTGCTCGTCCGGTGGCCTCGCCCTCGCCGTTGCAGAGATGGCGATTGCCTCCGGCATCGGCGCGACTATCGATGCGGTCGAAGGCCACAACCCGGTCCTCACCTTCTATGGCGAAGACCAGGGCCGTTACGTCCTCACCGTCAAGAAAACTGATCTCGACAAGGTGCAGGCGGCCGCCAAGGCGGCAGGCGTTTCCTGCGCCAACATCGGCGTTACCGGCGGCTCCGCTGTAAAGCTGGGCACGGCGCGCGCCGTCGAGATTAAAGAATTGCACTCGGCCTATGAATCGTGGTTCCCTCAGTTCATGGACGGCGAAACTCTAGTCGCCGCAGAATGAATTAAGGAGAAACACCATGCCCATGAAACCCGGCGACATTGAAGACATGATTAAGGCGGGAATTCCCGGGGCAAAGGTCACGATCCGCGATCTGGCCGGTGATGGCGATCATTACGCGGCGGAAGTCGTGGCAGATGCATTCAAGGGCAAGACCCGCGTGCAACAGCACCAGATGGTCTATGACGCGCTGAAGGGCAATATGGGCGGCGTTCTGCACGCCCTCGCCCTGCAGACCTCGGCGCCGGAATGACGATGCTGTCATTCGCGGTTTTCTGTCCGATCGGCTCATAGACCTGAGGATTAAAAAGGCCCGCGTGACGCTCTCACGCGGGCCTTTTTCTGTCAGATGTCATCGTTACTTTTAGACGCTCTGCTTTTTCTGCGAGTTGCAGTCGCTGCCTCAATGGTAGTTGCATGGGCCAGCCTCTTACAACAGTCATTTCGGCCCGGAGCCGCAATTCAGCCGACGCGCGTCTGCGCGACGGGGAAACTTGTTTCCGCCAAGGGGACTTCGCACGACGGAGAGAGCAAGGGGGAACTCGAACACCGCGCTCCGCTTTCGAAAAGACCGAAACACTCTAAAGAACAGGCGGCGTCTGAGAGTCGAGGTCGGCAAAGGATGCGGCAGGCAGGGGGCCCGCCGTCAGCAGGGTAAAGTCGTAACCCGACTTTCGGTCCGGCCCCAGCACATATTGCCGATGCATGCGCAGGAAATTGCGCTTGTTCTTTTTGTACCGCTCCGGCGAAAGCGAATGCTTGAAACGGATCGGCACGATCTTCGGCTGCGGTGCGTCGCGGTGCCCCGTCAGCGCCACCGTGTTACAGCGATAAAGATGGATCGGATCGGTCAGACACTGGATATCAAACCATGTCACCTCAGGGTGACGCGCAATTGCGCCCACGCTCTCCCTTAGCCGCGTGGCGCTGGACAGGAACGCGCATTGCAAAGCCGCGCCACCCAGCGTCGCGAATGACAGCTTGCGGCCATCGAGCGCATCGGGCTTCAGTTCCAGCGCGCGGCCGATGACGGCGAGCGCCAGACTGGCCCCCATGCTGTGCGATACGACCAGAACCTCATCCGTTGGCTGCTCGAGCGCCTTCAAGACAAGCACCGCCCTCGCCTCGATCCAGTTTCGCGCAATCGGTTCATCGCGGCCGACCGCGAGCGCAAAGCGCCAGTCCGCGTAAAGATGCAGGGTGTGAAACCGCTCCGCAAATGGCAGAAAGGCTTTGACGAAAAACAGGGCAGCCGCTGGAATGCTGATTATAAAGAGCCAGAACGGCAAATCGAAAAGCCAGGGGGAAAGTGCAATGCTCACCGCAAGCGCGGCACCTGTCAGCATCAGCAGAAACGGGAAGATGAAGAACAGGCCAAACCGCCAGGCGTGGCGCAGATAGCGGCCGGCGCCGCCCTCGGCGATGATGCCTGCGCCGGCTTTGAAACCGAGCCAGATCTGCCGCCAGACGGGCGCAGCCCGCAGCTCGGATATGACGTCGTTATGGTCATAGACGAAAATATCGGACTGCGTCTGCCAGTCACCTGCCGCAGCCCCCACGGTGAACGCCTGCCCCGCAGGCCTGCTTTCAACCGGCCCCACGGTATAATTGACATCCCACGTCTTGCCGGCAAGCGTCGCAGCCCTTTGATACCTCAAATGGTGGGCCGCCGCATCGAGTGGATCGAAACCGGGGAAATAAAGTACGAGGCGTGACTTGACGCGCGGCATGCATAAACCTTCAGGCTCGAGACACCCGAAAGGATCGCTTGATACAGTGGGCGATGCACGTATAGTAAAAAACGCGACGGAAATATGGTTTATTTAATGGCGAGGGAAATTTGTCTGGCATCGTCGATCAATTGCTCAACGGCGTCGTAAAAGGCGCTCTCGCCGAAGTGCTGACCAAGACCGGCATTCGCAAGACGCGCCGCGCGCGCCGGACGAAAAGCACCGGCTCGGCGGCCGGCGGTATCCTCGGTTCCGTACTGGAAGCCGCGATCAAGGCCGCGGTTAAACCGAAGCCAGCCCGCAAACAGGTGAGCAAAAGGCGCACCGCAGCGGCCCGAAGCCGGCAGCGGTACAAATAAAAGCTGCGGGTCGGATTTAGCCTGTCTTGTCATGCGACGGAGACGTATTTTTTATGCTTTCCGGGTGGAAATCGCGCCGCGACATGTTATTTAGAGGCTAACAGAAAGCAGCGGCCTTGAACCGCATGTGAAAGGAATAGGCCTATGAGCGGCATTCACGACATGATCGACAGCGAAGTGAAGAGCAACGATATCGTTCTTTTCATGAAGGGCACCCCGCAGTTTCCGCAATGCGGTTTTTCCGGCCAGGTGGTACAGATTCTCGATTATCTCGGCGTTGAATACAAGGGTATCAACGTGCTGGCCGATGGCGACCTCCGTCAGGGCATCAAGGACTATTCCAACTGGCCAACCATCCCGCAGCTCTACGTCAAGGGTGAGTTCGTTGGTGGCTGTGACATCGTGAGAGAGATGTTCCAGTCCGGCGAATTGCAGAGCCACTTCCAAGAACAGGGTATCAGCGTCCGCGGCGCGGCCTGATTTCGGCCGGTTCATCCGGCCCACCCTGATTGTCAGAAATTATGCCAGGCGTTGCTTCATGCAACGCCTTTGCCGTTCTTTTTGGGGCAATCCTGTGACAGAACTTTCACAATCCACCACGTCGCGCGCTGGCTCGATGGGGCGCACGGAATTCATTGCGCTCGCCGCCATGCTGATGGCGCTCAATGCGCTCGCCATCGACATCATGCTCCCCGGTCTTCAGCAAATCGGCGCCTCGCTGGGCGTCGAGAACGAGAACCATCGCCAATACGTCATATCCGCCTACCTTCTTGGCTTCGGCATTGCTCAACTCCTCTATGGGCCGATTTCGGACCGTTTCGGGCGTCGCAAGCCAATGCTTTTTGGTCTTGCGATCTACATCGTTTCAGCGATCGCCGTTGTTTTCGTACCGTCCTTCTCGGGTCTGCTGTTCCTGCGCTTCATTCAGGGCATTGGCTCGGCGGCAACACGCGTCATCACCATCTCGATCGTGCGTGATATTTACGGCGGCCGGCAGATGGCGGAAGTCATGTCGCTGATCATGATGGTCTTCATGGTCGTTCCGGTCATCGCACCTGGCACCGGCCAGATCGTGCTCTTCTTCGGCAACTGGCACCTCATCTTCGCCTTCATGGCCGGCATTGCTGCCATCGTAACGACGTGGATGTATTTCCGCCTGCCGGAAACGTTGCATCCGGATGATGTCAGGCCCTTCACTGCCCGTTCGGTGCTCGCCGGCTTCAAGATCGTGCTCACCAACCGCATCGCGCTCTGTTACACGCTGTCGAGCACCTTCATCTTCGGTGCGCTGTTCGGCTTCATCAACTCGGCCGAGCAGGTCTATAAGGGCATCTATGGCCTTGGCGCGTGGTTTGCGGCGGCTTTTGCTGGCGTTGCCCTGTTCATGGCCTTCTCGTCCTTCATCAATGCGAAGCTGGTTGGCCGGATAGGCATGCGCAAGCTCTCGCACGGCTCCCTGCTCGGCTTCATCGCCATCACCTTCCTTTGGCTGGTGGTGCAGATGATCGGTCCGGAACCGATGCCGTTTGCCATCTTCATCGTGTTCTTTGCGCTTGCCATGTTTCAGTTCGGCTGGATCGGCTCGAACTTCAACTCACTCGCCATGGAACCTCTTGGCCACGTCGCCGGCACCGCCTCTTCGGTCATCGGCTTCATGGGAACCGTCGGCGGTTCGCTGATCGGCGCCGCTATCGGCCAAGCCTTCGATGGCACGGCCCTGCCGATGGTCGCGGGTTTCTTCATCGTTTCGATCATCGGCCTGATCTTCGTGCTGATCGGCGAAAAGGGTGTGCTGTTTCAGGCGCATAACAAGCCCACGCACTGATGTTACCCAGAAATGACAAAGGGCGCGGAATTCTGTTCCGCGCCCTTTTTGTCTGACGGTTCACGTCCTACGCATTCCGTCACTTCGGACCCGATACGGGCTCCAGCCAGCCCAAGTCCTTGGG
Source organism: Agrobacterium sp. DE0009 (assembly GCF_007680755.1). Taxonomy (NCBI): domain Bacteria; kingdom Pseudomonadati; phylum Pseudomonadota; class Alphaproteobacteria; order Hyphomicrobiales; family Rhizobiaceae; genus Agrobacterium; species Agrobacterium sp. DE0009. The sequence continues at coordinate 81,998 of NZ_VEIU01000001.1, read as the reverse complement.
CTGAAAAGAGTCTTTCCCCGTGGATGCCGATCTAGTCCGGCATGACGCGAGAAAGCCTTGCCGGCCGGCCCAATCGGCCACCTCACACCGTGAAAATCTTCTCCCGCAACAATTCCCATGTCTGCTGGTCAGGCGCAAGCAACAGCCCGCCATCCAGATGGCGCGGCAGATAGGGCGAACCGTCGAGGCGAGCGGCATAGGCGCCCGATTCCTGCGAGATCAACGTGCCGGCCAGGTGGTCCCACGGCATCAGCTTGTTATACATCAGGAAATGCATGTGGCCGCCGCAGAACAGCCGGTATTCGTGCGCCGCACAGCGATAGCTGGTGAAAAGCCGCACATCGGCGAGATTCATCAAGATCTTTCGCCGTGTCTCCACGTCGAAATAGCCGGTATTGGCGATGCCGACCATCTGCGACAATTCCGGCGCCGGCACGACCGACATTTGCGTCTGCGAACCATCGGCACTGCACAGCCATGCGCCGGAGCCCTTTTCGGCAATCGCCCAGTCATTGCCCATGGGGTCGAAGATCAGACCGGCAACGGTCTCACCCTTGGAGATGACGCTCATCATCACGCCAAAGAGCGGCAGGCCGGACGCAAAGTTGTAGGTGCCGTCGATGGGATCGACCACGACAGCCAGATCGGCATCGGCCAGCTTGCCGAGCAGTGAAGCATCCGCCGCCACAGCCTCTTCACCGACGAACAGCGCATCGGGCATGATCTCCTGCACGCGAGCCCGGATCAGCCGCTCGGCGGCCTCGTCGGCTTCTGTCACGAGATCGATCGCCTCGGACTTTATCCTGACATCGCCCTCGCCGAGATTGCGGAACCGGGGCAGGATTTCCACGGCCGCCGCCTCCTGGAGTGCATTGGCAAGAGAGGCGATGTCGAGTTCGATGGCCATGGGCGATATCCTTCCTTCTGAGCGTCAGTCTTATAAAGCGACGATTTCCCGGCGCAGCATCTTCCAGCTCTCCTTGTCGGGAGCCGACAGGATGCCGCCGGCGGTGTGGCCGGGCCGATAGGGCGTCGCGTCGAATCGCGCCGTGTAGCCGCCGGCTTCCTGGTGAATGAGAACACCGGCGAGATGATCCCATGGCATCAGCTTTTCGTGGCCGATGAAATGCAGCTTGCCAGCCGAGGCGAGCCAGTATTCATGCGCCGAGCAGTTGAGCGACAATGCCATCTTGATCTTCGCCATATTGGCGGCGATCACCGGCCGGCGATCGGGATGGCTGTGGCCCCACGAGAAAATGCCGACCATATCGGAGAGCGGGGCGGCATCGGCGACCTTCAGCTTTGCCTGCGAGCCGTCCTTTCGGTGAAGATGGGCACCCTCGCCTTTCAGTGCGACGATTGTATCGCCCATGACGGGATCGTGAATGATGCCCGCAACCGTTTCACCTTTCACGGTGACCGCAAGCAACGTGCCAAAGGCGGGAAAACCGGCAGCATAATTGAACGTGCCATCGATTGGGTCGATCACGAAGGCGAGCGGTGCATCGGCAAGGGCGGGAATGACTGATGGGTCAGCCTCATAGGTCTCCTCGCCGACAATATGCGCCTTGGGAAATCGCTGAAGCAGCGCGGCGGTAATCACCTTCTCGGCGAGAATATCGGCCTCGGTGACAAGGTCGACGGCGGATGTCTTTTCGGAGATGGCGCCAGCGCTCAGGTTCCTGAAGCGGGGCATGATCTCATCCGTACCGGCTGCGGCAACGGTGGAAATGAGGAAATCGATATCTTTATCGGAAAGGGTCATCGCGAAGGGTACTTCTTCATAAGGGAGGGTGGGCCTCCCTAGGCTCTTCAGATGACGCCCCCGTGACAGAAAGCGCCGAAAAATCAAAAAGCTTGGGATCGAGGAGATGCGAAGGGTTCACATGCGCAAGCGCCCGCAGCATCACATCCTTGCGGCCCGGCATACGCCGCTCGATGTCCGCCAGCATTTCCTTCATGGCATTGCGCTGAAGCCCGTCCTGCGAGCCGCAAAGGTCGCAGGGAATGATTGGAAACTCCATTGCGGCCGCAAATTTCGCCATGTCCTCTTCGGCGCAATAGGCAAGCGGCCGCATGACCATCAGGTCGCCCTCGTCATTCAGAAGCTTCGCCGGCATGCCCGCCAGACGGCCGCCATGGAAGAAGTTCATGAAGAAGGTTTCGAGAATATCCTCACGGTGATGGCCGAGCAGCAGTGCGTCGCAGCCCTCCTCCCGCGCAATGCGGTAGAGATTGCCGCGCCTGAGCCGCGAACAGAGCGAACAATAGGTGCCGCCGGAGGGCACCTTCTCCTTCACCACCGAATAGGTGTCGCGATACTCGATGCGATGGGCAACGCCGATCTTCGCCAGATACTCTGGCAGGACATGCTTTGGGAAGTTCGGCTGTCCCTGATCGAGATTGCAGGCAATCAGTTCAACGGGCAGCAGGCCGCGCCATTTGAGATCAAGCAGCAGCGCCAGAAGACCGTAACTGTCCTTGCCGCCGGAAAGGCCGACCAGCCAGCGCTTCTGGCCCTCCAGCATGCCGAAATCTTCAAATGCCTGGCGCACATTGCGCAGCAGCCGCTTGCGCAGCTTGTTGAACGAGACCGATCGCGGCGCGTTGTCGAACAGCGGATGCGAGTTACCGCTCTCTTCCGGCGGTTCCTGATCTGCCCCGACTTTCTCCGCGATGTCATCGATCCTGGTGAGAATGTTCATCATCCGCTCGCTCCGGCACGACTGCCGTTCTTCATGCAGGCAATGCCCCCATACGCCGGTAAGATCAAGCCCCGAATACGGACCAGCCGGTTTTCGTCGCCAGCAATTCCAGCGCCTGTGACCCGAGCGCCGAATTGCCGACCTTGTTGAGGCCCGGCGACCAGACCGCAATCGAAGCCTTGCCCGGCGCCACGGCCATGATGCCGCCGCCGACGCCGCTCTTGCCCGGCAGGCCGACATGATAGGCGAAATCACCCGATCCGTCATAGTGGCCGCAGGTCAGCATCAGCGCATTGATACGTCGCGCACGACGGTCCGAGACGACCGTGTGCCCGGTGAGCGGGTTACGGCCGCGATTGGCCAGAAACAGGCCAGCCCGGGACAACTGCGCGCAGGTCATGGATAGTGCGCACTGATGGAAATAAACGCCGAGCGTATATTCCACGGGATGATGCAGATTGCCGAAAGAACGCATGAAATTGGCGAGCGCGAAATTGCGGAAACCCGTCGCCTGCTCCGATTTCGCCACCGTATCGTCGATGCTGATCGTATCGTCATCGGCGAGATAACGGACAAAACGCAGAAGCTCGCCGATCGCCTCACGCGGCTGATGGCCGGAAAGAACGATATCCGTCACCACGATAGCACCGGCGTTCACGAAGGGATTGCGCGGGATTCCGTGCTCGTGCTCCAGTTGGACGATGGAGTTGAACGACGATCCGGACGGTTCGCGCCCCACCCGGTTCCACACCGTCTCACCGGCCTTGCCGAGCGCAAGCGTCAGCATGAAGACCTTGGAAATGCTCTGGATTGAAAACGGTGTCAGCGCATCGCCGGCCGTATAAGTCGTTCCATCGACCGTGGTGATGGCGATACCGAACTGGTTGGGATCGACTTTGGCGAGTTCGGGAATGTAATCCGCGACCTTCCCCTCGCCCAGCCTCGGCAGCATGCTGTCATGGATGGAATCGACGATACCCTGAATGTCCTGCATGCAAAGCCTTCCCCAGCAAACAAAAAAGCCGCCCCGAAGGGCGGCTTTCTCAATACTGAAACGCGTCGATTAACGCGAGTAGAATTCGACGACCAGATGCGGTTCCATGACGACCGGGTAAGGCACGTCAGAAAGCGACGGAACGCGGGCGTAGGTCGCAACCATCTTGTTGTGGTCAACTTCGATGTAGTCGGGAACGTCACGCTCAGCGAGCTGAACGGCTTCCAGAACGGTGACGAGCTGCTTGGACTTCTGACGAACTTCGATAACGTCGCCCGGCTTGCAGCGGTAGGAACCGATGTTGACGCGAACGCCGTTAACCGTGACGTGGCCATGGTTGATGAACTGACGCGAGGCGAAAACGGTCGGAACGAACTTGGCGCGGTAGACGATGGCGTCCAGACGCGACTCGAGCAGGCCGATCAGGTTTTCAGAAGTATCGCCCTTGCGACGGTTTGCTTCGTCGAAGGTAGCGCGGAACTGCTTTTCGCGCAGTTCGCCGTAGTAGCCCTTGAGCTTCTGCTTGGCGCGCAACTGCGTGCCGAAGTCGCTCATCTTGCCCTTGCGGCGCTGGCCGTGCTGGCCCGGGCCGTATTCGCGGCGGTTAACCGGGGACTTCGGACGGCCCCAGATGTTTTCGCCCATGCGGCGGTCAATTTTATACTTAGCCGATTCGCGCTTGCTCATCGTATTTCCTTCTCAAAAGGTTAAGCCGGCCTGTTGCCAGACCGGTTTAAGGAAACACGCCCTCCTCTGAAGCCCGTTTCAGGGCCTCTGACAGGCTTCTCACATGCAAATGGAGAAACCACGGGACATGTCGGTGATATTGACCGCCGAACGTCAGTTCTTAAACTGCAGGGCAGTCAACAAAACACACCGGACATCACTGCCCGGCGTTGGGGCGGCTTCTACAGAGCTTTCACGGTTTTGTCAAACAAGGCTTTTCGCTTTTTCTGAGGTCTCCTCTTGAAAAGCGAAAGTGCCCACCCATCTCTCCATCGTGATCAGAACTCGGGCCCCTCTGGCGTGTTACCGGACAACACGTGATGTCGAGTTTGTTAAGGATGGGGCCCACGTATATTTTTGACACACGTTCCCCATCCGTAAAGCCAACCTCGTCCGGCTAAAGGTTGACTGATGGACTTTTTTCTATCGGATTTTCTCGGCACACCCACCTGGATGTGGGCTGTCTTTATTTCCCTCGTTCTTGGCCTGCTCGCGCTCGATCTAGGCGTGCTGCATAAAAACTCCAAGGAAATCGGCGTTCGTGAAAGCCTGCTGATGTCAGGCTTCTATATTGTCATCGGCTTGGCCTTTGGCGGCTGGATCTGGTATCAGTCCGGCCAGCAGTCGGCGATGGAATATGTGACCGGCTTCGTGGTCGAAAAAAGCCTGGCGATGGACAATATCTTCATCATCGCCATGATCTTCTCCTACTTCGCCATTCCCCGACAATATCAGCACCGCGTGCTGCTCTGGGGCATCCTCGGCGTCATCGTCCTGCGCGGCATCATGATCGCCGGCGGCGCGGCCATTGTCGAAAACTTCCATTGGGTGCTTTATCTCTTCGCGGCCTTCCTCGTTTTCACGGGCCTCAAGATGCTGTTCTCCTCCGATCATGACGAGAACGATATCGGCAATAACCGCATCCTGAAATTCCTGCGCAGCCACCTGCCCGTGACAAACAGGCTGCATGGCGAGAAATTCTTCGTCAAGGAAACCGATGCAGCCACGGGCAAGCTGAAGACCTTCGTGACGCCGCTCTTCCTGGCGCTCATCATGGTCGAAATCGCCGACCTGATCTTCGCGGTCGATTCGATCCCGGCGATCTTCGCGATCACCACCGATCCCTTTATCGTCTACACCTCGAACATCTTCGCGATCCTCGGTCTGCGCGCCCTCTACTTCGCACTCGCAGCCCTGATCCACCGCTTCGCTTATCTGAAATATGCATTGGCTGCGGTTCTGGTCTTCGTGGGTTCGAAGATTTTCGTGGCCGACATGCTCGGCATCGCCAAGATCCCGCCGGCCATCTCGCTTGGCGTCACCGTCGCCATCCTCGCAACCGGCATCATCGGTTCGCTGATCGCGACGCGGAAAGAAGCGAAGGTCATCGAGTAAGGATGAGCAAGGAGGCGGCGATTGTGCCGCCTCAAATTGATGAAGAGCGTCCGTTAAGGACAAGTCTGGCACCAACACACAATACATATGCCGTCACCCCGGACCTGATCCGGGGTCCAGCGCGATCAAGTCCTTGATCGCGTTAGACTCTTCTCCCGGCGCAGACGCGCCGCGGCTGGATGCCGGATCAAGCCCGGCATGACGGAAAGGTTATTCCATGAAGGAACCCTATCAACTTCACTCAGCCGCCAGTCTCGCATCATCCTCAGCCGCATCCGCATCGCCGGGTGCGGTTTTTGCGTCGAGATCGGGAAATGCCACGATCCGCTTGCCGGAGAAATCGGCATGGACCACCACAAGCTCCTTCTCCTCGAAATAACCGAGCAGACGCCGCGCGCGGCGGGCGGAGTGGGTGCCATAGGCGCGGGCGATCCGGGCATCCGACGGGCAAGGCTCTTCGCCAAGCGCCGCCTTGACCAGCAACAGGAAGACACCCTGCAGGTCATCGGAAACCGAGGTCGAAAGCTCCAGTGCCTTTTGCCAGCCTTCGCTTGCCGCCATCTCCGCATCCACGCCGGAGCGAGCAATCGCCACCTGCCGGCGGAATTCCGCCAGCGTCATCGGCGTTCCGGGAATGCGGCGCATACGGGCGCGCACCAGAAAGTCCTGGTAGAGGACCGCGTCCGTGCGATAGGCCGATTGCGGGTCGTCGAGAATTTCAACGAGAACCGCCGAAATCTTTTCCTCGCGCTCCTCCGGCGTCATTTCCGGCTGGCCTGCGCGCGGCGATTGCTCAGGTGTTGGGCCGACTGCGGCGGGCGTGGAGCGGGAAAGCTCTGCCAGAATATCCGTGGTCGGACGGGGCGCGGGCGGCGTGCGGCGCACGGCAGCGCGCGTGAACTCTTCCGGGTCCGGCGTAAAAATCAGGTCTTCGACGTCCTGTGGAGCATCCGGCAGCGGCATCAGCTTCGGTGAAGAGGAGCGCGCCGAGGTTTCCACCGCACCGATGACGATGGGCAGCGGACGGCGCGATAGCGCCGGGCCGAGCGCCACGAAATTGCCGCGCTGAAGATCGCGAAACATTTCCGCCTGCCGCCGATCCATGCCGAGCAGATCAGCGGCACGCGCCATGTCGATGTCGAGAAAGGTTCGGCCCATCAGGAAGTTCGAGGCTTCCGCCGCCACGTTCTTGGCAAGCTTGGCCAATCGCTGCGTGGCGATGACGCCGGCAAGACCACGTTTACGGCCACGGCACATGAGATTGGTCATCGCGCCAAGCGAGGCCTTGCGGGCATCTTCCGTGACTTCACCAGCAACGGAGGGCGCAAACATCTGCGCTTCGTCCACCACCACAAGCACAGGATACCAGAATTCGCGATCGGCATCGAACAGGCCATTGAGGAAAGCGGCGGCCGCGCGCATCTGCTGCTCGATATCAAGCCCTTCGAGCGTCAGCACGCAGGAGACGCGGTGCTGGCGAATGCGGTTGGCAATGCCGGCGAGTTCGGCCTCCGTGCGCTCGCCATCCACCACCACATGACCAAATTTATCGGACAAAGTTACGAAATCACCTTCGGGATCGATGATGACCTGCTGCACCCATGGCGCCGATTGCTCCAACAGCCGGCGCAGAAGGTGCGACTTGCCGGAACCGGAATTGCCCTGCACCAGCAGGCGCGTCGCAAGCAATTCTTCAATATCGAGCTTGGCCTGCTGCCCGCCCGATAGAGTTCCCATGTCGATGCCGACCTGCAATGTTCCATTCCTCATGCTGGATACCGTCCGGCCGATTCCCTGAGGCTCGGCCGAAAATGCTCTTTACCAAAAAATCGGCTCTTGCGTCTCATCCGTGCCGATAATGCACAGGCAATTCACGCTCAGCCCTGCGGAGACCTGACCCAAAAGCGTGAAATGCCGATGCGACGACCGAAGACGTTGAGCGCCAGCCCAAGAATGACCAGTGCTGCGCCGATGATTTCGAAAACGGTTATGTGTTCGTCAAAGGCGAAATAGGCGCTGATGAACCCGACCACAGGCACCAGCAGCGAAAACGGCGCGACGGTTCCAGCCGGATACCGCAGCAGCAGATAACTCCAGATACCAGCGCCGACTATCGTCGCGCCATAGGCCATGTAGATCACAACAAACGCCATGGTCGGCGTGGCATTCACCACCCCTGCGGCAATCGCTTGAGGTCCCTCCACCACGAGCGACAGCAGGATCAGCGGCAAAACAGGTACAAGGCTCGTCCAGGCAACGAAGGACACAGCATTGACCTGGCCGATGCGGCGATTGACGATGTTTCCGCAGGCCCAGGCAATCGCCGAACCGACGCCCATCAGAAGCGGGACCAGCGCTGCCGCCGTCATGCGCTCCACGCCGATGACCGCCAGCCCGCCAAAAGCGATGATTGCGCCGAGGATTTGCGACGGCAATGGCCGTTCACCGAGGAACACCACAGCAAGCGCCAGCGTGAAGAAGGCCTGCGACTGCATGACGAGCGAAGCAAGCCCCGCCGGCAGGCCGAGCTTGATGGCCGGGTAAAGCAGGCCGAACTGCACGAAGCCCATGGCCATGCCGTATACGATCATGTGCCGCCACGGCACATTGGGTTTCCGCAGGAAGAACACCAGGGGCACCGCCGCAAAGAGATAACGCACACCCGTCAGAAACAAAGGCGGCATATCCATGACGCCAATCTTGATGGCGACGAAGTTGAAGCCCCACAAAAACACGGTGATCAGGGCGAGGAATATATGCGGCAATGCCATTTTGTTATGTCCGAATTTCAGGCAAGCAAGAGGTGCCTTACGATGCAACCGCCCTCTTCCAGCCGAAGGTAATGAGGCCAGCGCCAACAAGGAGACCGCCGCCCGTGCGGTTGACGATGCGCTGAACCCGCGGCTTGCGGATCGTGTTGCGGGCGACACTTGCCAGAAGTCCATAAAGGGCCGCATTGACGGTGGCAAGCACAAGGAAGGTCACTTCGAAAATCAACACCTGCGGCCAGAACGGCAGCGTCGGCACCAGAAACTGCGGCAGGAAGGCCACGAAAAACACGATGCTCTTCGGGTTCAGCGCCGTGACGATATAGGCGTGCAGGAAGATTTTCAGCGGCCGCTCGCGGCCGGTCACCTTGGAACCATCGGCCGCGTCACCGACCGGCGACCGCCACAGCTTGATGCCGAGATAGATGAGATAGGCCGCCCCGATCCATTTCAGACCGGTGAAAAGCGCCGCCGATGTGGCCAGCAACGCCCCAAGCCCGAGCATCGAGGCGGTCATGGCGGTAAAATCGCCAAGCGCCACCCCTGTCACCGTCGCAGTACTCGCCTTGCGGCCATGGCCCAGCGCATAAGAAATGACCAGCAGGATGGTCGGTCCCGGAATGGCGAGCATGATGGCAGATGCGGCCACGAAGGCCAGCCAGTTCTCCAGTGGCATGATGAGTCTCCTTTATCCAATCTGTCGAGCAAGCCACGGAAAATGTTTCGCTTCAAGCCGATTTTACAAACCGCGCAGCTCTCTTGTAACAACCCGAAAAACGTCCCTGCAGGATTTTCTTCGCCGTCGTCGGTTAGAATTCGCTACGGCCCCTCCCGCCTGTCTGCACGGGAGAGGCTACCCCGTCAAAACCGCGGCGCCCAGGGAGGGACTTCCCATTCGCGTCGCCGCTTCACCCGCGATGGTTCAAGGCCGATATCTACCAGAAGACGTTCCGGCAGATCGGCGGGATCGGTCGGCGGCGCACGGGGCACCACAGCGGCAATGAGAACCGCTTTGAGGGTTTTCCAGACGCCGAATGTAACGAAGAGGCGGTCGACGGCATCCGGCAGCGCATATGCTACCAATGGTTGATCATTTTGCATGGGAAATCCATCCCGGCGCAGCTAGGCGTCCAGGTCCTTTATCGATGAAAAACGACAGGACGAAACGACGGGCGCGACAATCACGCCACGCGAACGCGCAGGTCACATGTCAGACGAAGAGAAAATGCCAAACGGCTGGGAAATCAGGCCATAAGCCTTATCGGAGCGCGATGCGGCGCACCACATAACCGCTAAAGACCACGCCGGAAAAGCCAGACATGCCGTTAAGGCGCATATTCATGTCATTGGTCATTTCACGCCTCCATTTATAGCGGTTACAGACAATGAGCATCTTACACAGGAAATCCGATGCGACAAGAGGCCGCAATCTCGAATTGCATAAGATCAGAGAACACGATGCAAAAATGCAACAGAGACTTTGGCCTGCAAAGTCAGCGCGCGGAAACGCTGAGACCAAATCCCTGCATCAGCCGCCGCGTGGCAAAATCCGGCTTGCCTGACGTGAAGGCGGCAAAGTCGAAACCTTCTGGGTGTTCGGCATCCTGCGGCAGCGGCACCAGATGGCGCGCACGCCGCGCAATCGCCTCGGCAGGATCGAGCCAATCGACAGGCCAGGGGGCCAGGCGGCGAAAAACATTGGCCATGAAGGGATAATGGGTGCAGGCAAGCACGACGATATCCGTGCGCTTGCCATCATCCTCAATGAAACAGGGCTCTATTTCAGCAAGCACGGCGTCGTCAGCGATCGGCTCTCCCCTGATCCAGCTCTCCGCCATGCGCGCCAGATTTTCCGACCCCACGAGACGGACATGACATTGGCTGGCAAAGGATTGGATGAGATCACGGGTATAAGCGCGCTTGACGGTGCCCGGTGTTGCCAGCACGGAAACGAGACCCGAGCGGGTACGCTCCGCAGCGGGTTTGATCGCGGGCACGGTACCGACAAAGGTCATGTCCGGAAACCGGGCGCGCAAATCCGCGCCAGCCAGCGTAAAGGCGGTGTTGCAGGCGATGATGCAGACTTCCGGGCTATACTCGTCAAGCAGCCTTTCGAACAGCGAGAGAATACGCGCCCTCAGCGCTTCCTCCTCCCAGCCGCCATAGGGAAAACCGGCATCGTCGGCCACGTAGATGAAGCCGCGTTCGGGCATCAGCACCCGCGCCTCGCGCAGCACGGTCAGTCCGCCAATGCCGGAATCGAATACCAGCACCGGTTTCAGCACATCGGCCGTCGCCTCACTCGTTTTCAGCATTCTCCCCTGCTCCCTCGGCCGTCGGCCCCGCTGCCCTGCCCGTCTTTTTCGGCCATTGCCGCGGGAAACGGTCGAGCGAATTGATCACGCCGCGGAAAACGCTGATTTCCTGTTCGGAAAAGCCGCGTCTCGACAGCACGGCCCGCAGATTGTCGACCATTTTCGGCTTTTTTTCAGCGGGATGGAAATAACCGCGCGCATCCAGCGCCTCTTCAATGTGTTCGAACAGGCCGAAGACCTGCTCTTTGGTCGAAGGCCGCTGCTCGACGGACTGGAACAGCGTCTCGCCCAGATCGTCCATGCCCGACTTCATCCACTCATAGGACATCAGAAGCACAGCCTGCGCGATATTGAGCGAAGCAAAGGCGGGATTGACCGGGAAGGTCACGATCTCGTCGGCCAGCGCCACTTCCTCATTCGTCAGCCCCCAGCGCTCGCGCCCGAACAGGATTCCGGTTCTTTCTCCCGTCTTGAATTTTTGCCGCAGCGTTTCGGCGGCGGTAACAGGTGCGCGCACCGGTTTGAAACCGTAACGCTCGCGCGCGGTCGTGGCATAAACAAAATTCAGGTCTTTGATCGCCTCTTCCAGCGTTTCGAACACCTTTGTTGCGTCAATGACGTGGTCAGCCTTGGAGGCCGCGGCCCGCGCCTTCTCGCTCGGCCAGCCATCGCGTGGCTTCACCAGCCGCAATTCGGCAAGACCGAAATTCGCCATAGCCCGCGCCACCATGCCGATATTTTCGCCGAGTTGCGGTTCGACCAGAATGATCGCCGGGCCTTCCGCCACAAGTTCAAGCTCGCTGTTTGTGCCTGCCATCGTTGTTCGTCCGTTTTCTTGAAAGCGCCGCATCAACTTTCACGCCGATACTTTAAAGCGCGCTTCACTGGCACAGATCGGCGATAAAATCAAAGTCGGAACGGGCAAACGGCGACTTTCGAATGAATGAAGGGCTGCAACCTCACAGTCGACGGCATCCTCGGGCTTTTCCCGAGGGTCTGCCAACGTATTGATGTCATTCGACGCGGTGGGATCCTCGGCGCAGGGCCGAGGATGACGTCGAGTGAATGTTGACCCTTCGCCACCGGCCCCAAGGGGATCGGAGCCTGTCCGGAAATTCAAACCAGCCAGCAGTGGGACAAGCCCTAGAATAGCGGTGGAGATGTTTTCAATTGCACCAATACTCCTATCGCCGACCTCACTCCCCCTTGATGATATTCGCCATCTCCTCGCGCAGCGAATCCCGGCCTTCGTCACCCACCCGGTGGATGTCGCTGATGACAGGACGGCCATCCTCTTCGATGACGTCGAAATGCACCTCGTCCACGGTCGCCTTCATCTCAGCTTCGTCCATGCAGGCCCAGAGCTTGAATTTGGCCGTCACATCAGTCACGCCATCCTTGACCGCACCCGCCGTCACGGACACATCCTGCAGCGGGCAACCGTCCTGCGAATTGGTCACGACATCGTAACCGAAGGGATCGCCCTTCTCGCCGCTTTCGGCCTCGTATGCCGGCTTCTTGGAGGCTTCACGGTATTGCGCGACGAACTCCTTGCTGAAGAGGCTCGTCAGCATGTCCTCGTCGAATATGTATTTCCAGTTTTCCGCATCGCCGGACCAATTCTTGACGGTGATATCCATCACCTTCTGGACGGGATCGGCGGGTCCGGCTGCGAGGGCGGCGTGGGAAAAGAGGACGGCGGCAGTGAGAAGCAGAATTTTCCGCATGGTGTGATCCCGGTAGAGGCCCAGAGACGGGCGAAGCGATTCGCCTGACTGTATTCCGGCATTATGGTTTGGCAATGCGCAAAGCGTTATTGCGCTGCGCCAAAAAAGCGCCCCCCATGGCTTTGCCTCAAGCGCGTGCAATGCTATAGCCGCACCGGATATTTTTCCGACTATTGGCGTCAACAGGCGCCACAGCTTCGAAGGTGAGGAATTCATGGCAAAGATCAAGGTAGCCAATCCGGTCGTCGATCTCGACGGCGACGAAATGACCCGTATCATCTGGCAGCTCATCAAGGACAAGCTGATCCTGCCATACCTCGATCTCGACATCGAATATTACGATCTCTCGGTTGAAAACCGCGATGCCACCAACGACCAGGTCACGGTCGATGCGGCCCACGCCATCAAGAAGCACGGCGTCGGCATCAAGTGCGCCACCATCACCCCCGATGAGCAGCGCGTCGAAGAATTCGGCCTGAAGCAGATGTGGAAGAGCCCGAACGGCACCATCCGCAACATTCTGGGCGGCGTCATCTTCCGCGAGCCGATCATCTGCAAGAACGTTCCGCGCCTCGTTCCGGGCTGGACCAAGCCTATCGTTGTCGGCCGCCACGCTTTCGGTGACCAATACAAGGCAACCGACTTCAAGTTCCCCGGCAAGGGCAAGCTGACCATCAAGTTCGTCGGTGAAGACGGCCAGGTCATCGAGAAGGACGTTTTCGACGCACCGAGCGCCGGCGTGGCTCTCGCCATGTACAACCTCGACGAATCCATCCGCGAATTCGCCCGCGCATCCATGAACTATGGCCTGATGCGCAAGTGGCCGGTCTACCTCTCCACGAAGAACACCATCCTCAAGGCCTATGACGGCCGCTTCAAGGATATCTTCGAAGAAGTCTACCAGACCGAGTTCAAGGCGCAGTTCGACGAAATCGGCATCACCTATGAGCACCGCCTGATCGACGACATGGTCGCTTCCGCGCTGAAGTGGTCCGGCGGCTACATCTGGGCCTGCAAGAACTACGACGGCGACGTTCAGTCCGACACGGTTGCGCAGGGCTTCGGCTCGCTCGGCCTGATGACCTCCGTTCTTCTGTCTCCCGATGGCCGTACGGTCGAAGCCGAAGCTGCACACGGCACGGTCACGCGCCATTACCGTCAGCACCAGAAGGGTCAGGAAACCTCGACCAACTCGATCGCCTCGATCTTCGCCTGGACCCGTGGCCTCGCCCACCGCGCCAAGCTGGACGACAATGCGGAACTCGCAAAGTTCGCGACGACGCTCGAGACCGTCTGCGTCGACACCGTCGAAAGCGGCTATATGACCAAGGACCTCGCGCTCCTCATCGGACCCGACCAGCCCTGGCTCTCCACCACCGCTTTCCTCGACAAAATCGACGAAAACCTCAAGAAGGCGATGGCTGCGTAAACCGGCTTTTCAAAAACATCAAAACCCGGCCTCAGCGCCGGGTTTTTTTTATTTTGCGCGGCATAGATGAAATAACAGCTCAATAAAGACACCATAAACAACCATATAGCGAACTAATATCGCAAATGGCTGCCATGCGTTGGTATAGAAACGAGAGCAGCGCAACGTGTGATTTGTTTTTTTCCTCAGCCTGTCTTGATTAGCCTCTGTACTAGGCGCAGAATTCGATTTCGAGTGCCGGGATCAAAAGAACAACAAGACCAAGCGACACCACATCTACTTGCAATTAACTTGCCCGGCACAGTCAAATATCCATCGGAGCATCGGCGCGATCTCAGGGAACACGTAAGCGATGTTGCGACCATAACAAGGTGGAGCGCAGGGTAGAAATCCCTGCCGATTTCCATGATGCATCGACGATTTTGCTTGGGGAGGCAAAAGCATGAGTGAACTGATCTTTTACACGAACCCCATGTCGCGCGGCCGCATTGCTCGCTGGATGCTTGAAGAAGTGGGTGTACCCTACCGAACCGAGATACTTCGTTTCGAAACCTCGATGAAATCGCCCGCCTACCGGCTGATCAATCCGATGGCGAAGGTACCCGCCATCAAACATGGCGATACCATCGTCACCGAGGCCGCAGCAATCTGCGCCTATCTGGCAGATGCCTTTCCCGGCGCGAACCTTGCGCCCACGCCGAAATCGCGCGGGCTCTATTACCGCTGGATGTTCTTCGCCGCGGGCCCGCTGGAAATGGCGGCGAGCATGAAGGCGATGGGTTTCGAAGTCCCCAAGGAAAAACTGCGCATGGCCGGCTGCGGCAGCTATGCGGATGTGATGAACACGCTGGAGCGGGCCGTCAGTGAAAACCGCTTTATCGCCGGCGATCTCTTTACCGCCGCGGATGTCTATGTCGGCGCCCATGTCGGCTGGGGCCTGCAATTCGGCACGATTGAAAAACGCCCGGCGTTTCTGGATTATATGACGCACCTCACCGACCGCCCGGCCTTCAAACGAGCCACGCAGCTTGACGAGGAAGCGGCAAAGGAAATGAACACGACGGGATAAGACTGGCCAGCCTTGCGCTGCCAATAAACAATACTCCGCCCGACAATTAAATGTCTGATCGATCATTCGGCGGGTTATTCAGCGGACGGGCCGAGCGGCTCTCCGACATCTATTGCATGTCCGTCCGGATCGTAAAAACGGAAGACTTTCTGCCCCCAGGTCTGCCGCTGGAGCGGGTGGATAAGCTCCACGTGCGGCGCGATATTTTGAAAAGCCGCGTCGACATCCGCATGCTCGAAATAAAGGAGAAGATTTCGTCTGCCATAGGATTCTTCCGCGCCCGACGATGTCCCCCAGACGGTCTCGGCAAGCGACCGCCCGTCGTGGATTGCAAAGCCAGTTTCAAAGCGGACGAAGTTTCCGAAATCCTCGGCTATCTTCAGGCCGAGCCTGTCGCGATAAAACGCCTTAGACCGATCGATGTCACGCACGAAAGGGATGGGATTTACAAAACGCATCGTTTCCCTCCGTAGCTTCCTTGGTGGTCAAGGTCGAGACAAAAGGCGGGGAAAACCCCGCCTCCTCAATTCTTGTCGATCAGGCCGCCAGCGCCGCGGCCACCGCATCGATGGCCTCCTGCGCCTTGGCGCCATCTGGGCCGCCAGCCTGCGCCATATCAGGGCGGCCGCCGCCGCCCTTGCCGCCAAGGGCAGCAGACGCGGTGCGGACGATATCGACAGCGCTGAAACGGGCCGTCAGATCTTCGGTCACGGCGGCGACAGCGCTCGCCTTGCCATCTTCGGAAACGGCAATCAGCAGCACGACGCCAGAGCCGAGATTGGCCTTGGCCTCATCGGCAAGCCCCTTGAGATCCTTGGCATCGATACCAGCAAGGGATTTTGCCAGGAAGTTGACGCCGGCAACCTGCTTGACGTCGCTTGCGCCGGCATCGGCCGAACCGCCGCCCATGGCGAGCTTGCGGCGAGCATCGGCAAGCTCGCGCTCCAGCTTCTTGCGCTCGTCCAGCAGGCCTTCAACGCGCGACAGAACATCGCCCGGCTGAACCTTCAGCGACGAGGCCAGCGCCTTCACCCGCTCATCCTGCTCAGAAAGATAGGCGAGCGCGCCCTGGCCGGTTACGGCTTCGAGGCGTCGCACGCCCGCACCCACGGCGCTTTCACCGAGGATGCGGATAAGACCGATCTGGCCGGTGGCGCCGACATGCGTGCCGCCACAAAGCTCGACGGAATAAGGACGGTTTGCCTTTGCGCCATGCAGGCCGGTACCCATCGAGACGACACGAACCTCGTCACCGTATTTTTCGCCGAACAATGCCATCGCGCCCTCGGCAATGGCGTCATCGACGCTCATCAGGCGGGTGACGACAGGAGAGTTCTGCAGCACGATTTCGTTGGCCATCTCTTCGACAACCTTCAGCTCCTCGGCAGACATTGGCTTCGGGTGTGAAACGTCGAAACGCAGGCGCTCGGGCGCGACCAGCGACCCCTTCTGGGCAACGTGGGTGCCGAGCACTTCACGCAACGCCTCATGCAGCAGGTGGGTGGCGGAGTGATTGGCGCGCAGACGCGAGCGGCGGTCATGATCGACCGTCAACTGAACGGCATCGCCGACTTTCAGGCCGCCCCTGGAAACGGTGCCCATATGGACGAAGAGGCCTTCGCCCCGCTTCTGGGTGTCGGAAACGGCAAAGGCGCCGTTGTCGCCGGTGATGACGCCGGTATCGCCCATCTGGCCGCCGGATTCGCCATAAAACGGCGTCTGGTTGACGACGACCTGCACGGTCTCGCCATCCGCAGCGCTTTCGACAGCCTTGCCGTCCTTGACGATGGCCTGAATGACGCCCTCGGCAGTTTCCGTGTCGTAACCGAGGAACTCGGTGGCGCCGAGCTTTTCCTTGAGCTCGAACCAGATCGTTTCGGTCGCCTTGTCACCGGACCCGGCCCAATGCGAGCGGGCTTCCGCCTTCTGGCGCTCCATGGCATCGGTGAAGCCGGAGATGTCGACGCCGATTTCACGGGCGCGCAGCGCGTCCTGCGTCAGGTCGAGCGGGAAACCATAGGTGTCGTAAAGCTTGAAAGCGGTTTCGCCATCCAGCATGTCGCCCTTGTGCAGGGTAGAAGTTGCATCCGAAAGCAGCGATAGGCCGCGTTCCAGCGTCTTGCGGAAACGGGTTTCCTCGAGCTTCAGCGTTTCGGAGATCAGCGCTTCGGCGCGGATCAGTTCCGGATAGGCACGCCCCATCTGCTGCACCAGCGACGGCAACAGCTTGTAGATCAGCGGCTCGCGCGCGCCGAGCAGCTCGGCATGGCGCATGGCGCGGCGCATGATGCGGCGCAGAACATAACCGCGGCCTTCATTGGACGGCAGGACGCCATCGGCAATGAGGAAGGCGGACGAGCGCAGATGGTCGGCGATGACCCGGTGGCTGGCGCGTTTCTCACCTTCAGCCGGAACGCCTGTCGCTTCCACCGAAGCGGCAATCAGCGCCCGGAACAGGTCCGTATCGTAATTGTCATGTTTGCCCTGCAGCAGCGCGGAAATACGCTCCAGACCCATGCCGGTATCGATCGACGGGCGCGGCAGGTCGATACGCTCTTCCTTCGTCACCTGCTCATATTGCATGAAGACGAGGTTCCAGATTTCGATGAAGCGATCGCCATCTTCTTCCGGCGAGCCGGGCGGGCCGCCCCAGATATGATCGCCGTGGTCGTAGAAGATTTCGGAACAGGGACCGCAGGGGCCGGTATCGCCCATCGCCCAGAAATTATCGCTGGTCGGGATGCGGATGATGCGGTCATCGGAGAAACCGGCGATCTTCTTCCAGAGGTTAAAGGCCTCGTCGTCGGTGTGATAGACCGTGACCAGCAGACGATTGCGGTCGATGCCGAATTCTTTGGTGATCAGGTTCCAGGCGTGCGTGATCGCCTCTTCCTTGAAATAATCGCCAAAGGAGAAATTGCCGAGCATTTCGAAGAAGGTGTGGTGGCGGGCGGTATAACCGACATTGTCGAGGTCATTATGCTTACCGCCAGCGCGCACGCATTTCTGCGCGGTTGCGGCGGTGGAATAGGGACGGCTTTCCAGACCGGTAAAGACGTTCTTGAACTGCACCATGCCGGCATTGGTGAACATCAGCGTCGGATCGTTGCGCGGCACCAGCGGGCTGGAGGGCACAATCTCGTGTCCGTTCTTCTTGAAGTAGTCGAGAAAGGTCGACCGAATTTCATTTACACCGCTCATGCCCACACACCGCTCACAGCTGGAGTCCATCACCGCCACCTGTAACGATGGCTATATTGCAAAATCACTGGCTTTTATCGTCCGTATCCTGCCCTGTCCAGCCATGGAGACCGGTGAAGGCGCACCGACAAAGAAAAAGGACCATGCGACGGGAAATCACACGGCCCAATTCATTTCAATCAGCTCATTTCAACGAAGCGGCCAGACGGTCGATGTCCGAACCTTCTTGCATATCACCCTTCGTCACCGTCACCATCGCTGTCGCCGGCATCCGGACCACCATTCTGCAGGAACCGGTCAGCGATCAGACCGGCATTCTGGCGCAACGCCAGTTCGATCTCGTTGGCCGTATCCGGATTGTCGCGCAGGAAGGTCTTGGCATTTTCACGCCCCTGCCCGAGACGCTGGCTGTTATAGGAGAACCAGGCACCAGACTTTTCGACGATGCCGGCCTTTACGCCGAGGTCGACAAGCTCGCCGGTCTTGGAAACGCCTTCGCCATACATGATGTCGAATTCCACCTGCTTGAAGGGCGGCGCCATTTTGTTCTTGACGACCTTGACGCGCGTCTGGTTGCCGACAACCTCTTCGCGTTCCTTGACAGCGCCGATACGGCGGATGTCGAGGCGAACCGAGGCGTAGAACTTGAGAGCGTTACCGCCGGTCGTCGTTTCCGGCGAACCGAACATGACGCCAATCTTCATACGGATCTGGTTGATGAAGATGACCATGCATTTCGACTTGGAGATCGAAGCGGTCAGCTTGCGCAGCGCCTGGCTCATCAGACGCGCCTGAAGACCCGGCAGGCTATCACCCATCTCGCCTTCGATTTCCGCCCGCGGCGTCAGCGCCGCAACGGAGTCGACCACGAGCACGTCAACCGCGCCGGAGCGCACCAGCGTATCGGTGATCTCAAGCGCCTGCTCGCCCGTATCCGGCTGCGAGATCAGCAGACTCTGCAGATCAACGCCAAGCTTGCGGGCATAGACCGGATCGAGCGCATGTTCGGCATCGACGAAGGCGCAGATGCCGCCCTTCTTCTGGGCTTCCGCAATGGTCTGCAGCGCCAGCGTCGTTTTACCCGAGCTTTCCGGACCGTAAATTTCAATGATGCGCCCCTTCGGCAGACCGCCGATGCCGAGCGCGATATCCAGGCTGAGCGAGCCCGTCGAAACGGTTTCCACTTCAACCACATTTTCATTAGAACCGAGCTTCATGATCGATCCCTTGCCGAACGACCGTTCGATCTGGGAGAGCGCCGCTTCCAGTGCCTTGCTTTTATCCACCGATTTATCCTCTACGAGACGCAAAGAATTTTGTGCCATCCGAACCACCTTTAGGTTATTGAAGCCGCACAGGCAATGTAGCAGTATGGGAACGGTATGTACTCTATTTGTTCTCATTTCACAAGGCTGAGCCAGCATATTGAAAACAAATAGTGATAAGTCGTTTGTTCTGCTTTCGTTTTTCTGTGCGCGGCCGCTTGCCGTAAACCGGAGGCGAGGTCAGGAAGACGTCAGTTTAGGCCGAATCGTCCGGTCTTTCCATCCGCCAAAGAGGGAAATGCAAGCGTGAAGAAAATACTCGTTCTGGGCGGCGCGCACATCGACAGGCGCGGCATGATCGAGACTGAAACGGCGCCGGGCGCCAGCAACCCCGGCTCCTGGATGGAAGAGGCGGGCGGTGGCGGTTTCAACGCCGCGCGCAACCTTTCCCGGCTCGGCTTTCAAGTCCGTATCATCGCCCCACGCGGCGGCGACGTGACGGGCGAAGCGGTGGCGGAGGCTGCGCGACAGGCGGGAGTCGAGGACACGCCTTTCACCTTCCTCGACCGGCGCACACCGAGCTACACCGCCATTCTGGAGCGTGACGGCAATCTCGTCATCGCGCTGGCCGATATGGATCTCTACAAGCTCTTCACCCCGCGCCGCCTCAAGATACGCACTGTCCGCGAGGCGATAACGGCGAGCGATATCCTGCTTTGCGACGCCAACCTGCCTGAGGATACGCTGACGGCACTAGGCCTCGTTGCCCGCGCCTGCGAAAAGCCGCTCGCCGCCATCGCCATTTCGCCGGCAAAGGCGGTGAAGCTGAAAGCGGCGCTCGGCGATATCGACATCCTCTTCATGAATGAGGCGGAAGCCTGCGCGCTCACTGGCAAGACGGCGGCTGACGTGCGCGACTGGCCCGATATTTTACGCGAGGCCGGGCTTTCCGGCGGCGTCGTCACCCGCGGCGCAAGCGAAGTCGTGGCCTTCAACGAAACGGAAAAAGCAATCCTCCACCCGCCCCTCATCCGTGAGGTGAAGGACGTCACCGGCGCCGGGGATGCCATGGCCTCCGGTTACCTCGCTGCCATTGCGGAGGGAAAAACAATTAGGGAGGCGTTGAGACAGGGGGCCGCGGCAGCGGCGATTACCGTGCAATCGCCCTTTGCGACATCCCACGACCTATCAAAAGACAGTGTCGAAGCCATGTTGGGGCTTGTTCCCCAGGCCGAAATGCTGGCATGAACCCGCTTTTAAGAACTGGAACAGATGAAATGACCCGCCCCATCTCCCCTCTCCTGCCGATCGTCTATTCTCAGGAAGTCGCCGCCGCCAAGCAGCGCGGTGCGCCGCTCGTTGCGCTCGAATCGACCATCATCACCCATGGCATGCCCTATCCCGGCAATATCGAGATGGCGGAAAGCGTCGAGCAGATCATCCGTGATCAGGGCGCGGTTCCGGCCACCATCGCCGTCATTCACGGCACGCTGCATATCGGCCTTGAGAAGGATCAGCTTGAGGCGCTGGCCCAGACCACGGATGCGATGAAGGTCTCACGCGCCGATATCGCCTTTGCGATCGCCGAGCGCCGCACGGGCGCAACGACGGTTGCCGCCACCATGATCGCCGCCGCCCGCGCCGGCATCCGCGTTTTCGCGACCGGCGGCATTGGCGGCGTGCACAAGGGTGCGGAAGAGACCTTCGACATTTCCGCCGACCTGACCGAGCTTGCCAAAACGGGCGTCATCGTCGTCTGCGCCGGCGCGAAAGCCATTCTCGATATTCCGAAGACGCTTGAAGTCCTCGAAACCAACGGCGTACCCGTCGTCACCTTCGGCTCGGAAGAGTTCCCGGCCTTCTGGTCGCGCTCCTCCGGCCTGGCGAGCCCACTTTCGCTGAACAGCCCGGCCGCAATCGCCAACTTCCAGACGACCCGCGAACAGCTCGGCATCGATGGCGGCATGCTGGTAGCCAATCCCGTGCCGGAAGCCGACGAAATTCCGCGCGAGGAAATGGAAATCTACATCAACCGCGCCATCTCGCATGCCGAGCGGGACGAAGTGACAGGCAAGGCGGTGACGCCGTACCTGCTGGGCGACATTTTCCGCCTGACGGACGGCCGCAGCCTCGAAACCAATATCGCGCTGGTTCGCAACAATGCGCAGCTCGCGGCCGAGATTGCGGTGGCGCTAAGCTGACCGTCGGGGTTGGGATCATCCTCAAGGTTGCGGGTGACGGCAGGGTTCGAAAACCTCTCCTCCGTCATGCCGGACTAGATCCGGCATCCAGCCACGGCGCGTCTGCGCCGTGAAACAGTCTTTCGTGATCAAGGACTTGATCACGCTGGACCCCGAATCTGGTCCGGGGTGACGGGTTGCGGATGATCAAGCTTTGCCAAATGCCTCGGCGTTGGGGACATCGTAAGCAACAAAGGCCCGGAGAGCTTGCGCTTCCGGGCCTTGTTTTTTCTATTTGAACCCGATCAGTTCTGAGCGACCGGCTTCACCAGCGGCGTCACGCGGCGGATGGTGACGCGGCGGTTCTGCTGTTCCGGGCCAAGGGTCTGGACCTTCAGGTAACGCTCGCCATAACCCTGCGTCGCGAGGTTTTCCGGCGGAATGCCGTAGACATCGGTCAGCACGTTGGCGACGGAGGCGGCGCGCTCGTCGGAAAGAACCAGGTTGCTTTCATCCGAACCGACGGCGTCGGTATGGCCTTCGATCAGGAAGGTTTCCGCCGGGTTCTTTTGCAGCGCCTTGTTGATCGCGTCGGCGACCTTGCGCAAGGAGCGAGCCTGCGCCATCGGGATCTCGGCGCTGCCGGTCGCAAAGGTGATCGTATCGAGGTCGATACGGCGCACCTTGTCACGGATACGGGCCGAATAGCGCACTTCGTCCAGCGAATAGACACGTTCCACCGGCTCGACGGGCGGCTGTTCCAGGAATCGATAATAATCGCGATCCGGATCGCTCGACGTGTCGATGATGTAGTCCGTCACGGGAATGCGCAGACGCATGGGCGGCAGGTCGAGACCGGGGTCGCGATAAACATAATCGCGGTCGGGATCGTCCATCAGCTCCGGTGCGTAGAACAGCACATATTCGCGACCGCGATCGTCAATACGCGAACGCTGGATCACGTCGCCATAACGGTTACGGATCGTCACGACCTGCGTGCCATCGCGACGTTCCACGGTTTCGCGGACACGACCGCCGGGCAGACGCTCGTAATAAGGCTCGCCGCCATCGCGGATGAAGCGCTGGTTGTCGTCGCCACGCACCACGACGCGGTCACCGAACTGCAGGATGATCGGCGCATCGCCATCGCGATCACGCGGGCGACCCTCACGCGGCTGCCATTCACGTACGCCGTCCGGCCGCTCATATTGCGGGCGACGGTCGACACGCTCGCCCTGCTGGGAGGTGATCGCTTCCAGCTTGACGGGCGGCGGCGGGGCCTTGCCTTCGGCAGCACCGGCGCGCTGCGCCTCGGCGTCGGAGGTCGGAACCTTGAAGTCGCCGGCCTGTTCGCGTTCACGACGGCGTTCTTCGCGGGTCTGGCGGTTGCCGGAGCGCTCCACTTCCTTGTCGCTGTCGAGAACGGCGGCGCCCTTGTCGACCGGCAGGATAACGGTATCGGCCGTCTTGGACGGGTCCTTGGCGATGGCCTTGGCCTTGTCCAGCTGCTCCTTCGTCATCGGCGGTGCTTCGGTCTGCGGAACAGCGACCTGATTGGGCACGGCTTCGCCGGCAGGCGCCTGGCCGGTCGTCGCACCGCTCGGCGGCGGGGTTGGCGCGCCCGGCAGCGGTGCTGCGGGTTCGCCCTTCACCGGTGGCTGCTCTGAAGGCTGCTGACCGGGAGCGGGGTTGGGCTGTGTTTCGGGAGCAGGCGGGCGTGCGGGCGTGGGCGCCTCGGTGGGAACCGGTGCTTCCTTCGCTGCAGGCTCGGGCGCTGCGGGTTTTTTCTCGGGCACGGGCTTTTCGGCCGGGGCGGCCTTCTGCTCCGGTGCTTTTTCTTCTACCGGCTTTTTCTCAGGCGCGGGCTTGGCCGGCTGCTCGGCATTTTCAGGCCGCGCGGCAGGCTGCTGCTCGGCGGCCGGTTCCTTCGCTGGCTCCCGGCGCGGGCGCTCAAGTCGCTGCTCGCCATCTGCGGCCGGCTGTTCGGCGCGGGCGGGCTTGCGCGGGCGTTCCTGCGGCTGCTGTTCGGCAGGGGCTGCTTCCGGGGCTGCTTCGCGCTGGCGGGCCGGGCGCTGTTCGCCCTCACCCTGCGGCTCCTGCGCGCGCTCAGGCTTTCGGGGACGCTCCTGCGGCTGCTCGGCAGGTGCCGGTTCGGGACGCACCTCGCGCTGCTGCGGTTCTGGAGGCGCTTCGCGCTTAGGCTCGGGGCGCGGTTCGGCCGGGGCCTCGCGCTTGGGTTCAGGCTCGCGCTGCGGCTCCGGCTCGCGCTGGGGCTCCGGGGCGCGCTCTTCACGCTTCGGTTCGGCAGGTTGCGCTTCTTCGGCCTGCTGACGCTTCTTCTTGAGTTCCTCTTCCGGGTTTTCCTGGGCCGGCTCCGCCTGCGCCAGAATTATCTGGCCGGGCGCGGTTTGCGACACTGGCGCCTGGGCGCGGGCTGCACCGGCAAAGCCCGCCGCTGCTGGCTCAACCGCAATCGCGAGAGACATGAGCGGAAAAACCACCCCGGTCAGCAATGTGTTTTTCTTTTTCAGCATCAGTGCTTCCTCATCTGCCGTCATTTTGTTTGTCGCAAGATACGCGACGTCGTGGGCCCGGCTTGGCACGCAGGCGCTGTTCAACGCCCAACACACGCTCCGGTTCCCATGATGACCAGATGCTTCTGTACCGGAAATGAACAGATCAAGGCCTTTTCGTGGAAGCTCTGCGGCACAAACGCGGTCGCTAATATTGCAGTTGCATTTTTTGACCAAGCGGATGAATAATCACATCCGCGCTGAAGGCCACAGGCGGTATCCCCCGTTCTGCCGCGCCCAGCGACCATGGCGTCCGCACTGAAAACAACAACAGACCGCGGATGAACGACCAAAAGAGAGGATCGAAATGCCTATTTCCACCCGTCTGCTCGCAGCCGTATCGATTGCCGCCATCTCGCTTTTTTCCGGCGCGGCTCTCGCGCAGGACAAGATCGTCATCGGCACCGAAGGCGCCTACCCGCCCTTCAACAATCTGGAAGCCGACGGCACGCTGACCGGCTTCGACATCGACATCGCCAAGGCGCTGTGCGAACAAATGAAGGCCGAATGCACCTTCGTCACCAATGACTGGGACGGCATCATCCCCGCCCTTCAGGCCAAGAAGTTCGACGCCATCATCGCGTCCATGTCGATCACGCCGGAGCGCCTCCAGAAGGTCGACTTCTCCAAGAAATATTACAACACCCCGCCGGCAATCGCCGTGCCGAAAGATTCGCCGATCAAGTCCATCGAAGATCTCAAGGGCAAGTCTCTCGGCGCGCAGGGTTCCACCACACACTCCAACTATGCCGAAAAGCATTTCCCGGATGCGGACGTGAAGATGTATCCGACCGCCGACGAATATAAGCTCGACATCGCGAATGGCCGCATCGACGCCGTGATCGACGATATCGTCGTGCTGTCGGAGTGGCTGAAGACCGACGCCGGCAAGTGCTGCAAGATCCTGACGCCGCTCAAGGTCGATCCCGAGATCAACGGCAACGGCGCAGGCATTGCCGTGCGCAAGGGCGACACGGCGCTGGCCGACAAGTTCACGGCCGCAATCGCCGGTATCCGCGCCAGCGGCAAGTATCAGGAGATCAACAAAAAATACTTCGATTTCGACGTTTACGGCGATTAAGCCGGTTCGATCTGTTGAAACCTCGTGGCGGAAGGCTTGCCCTTCCGCCATTTTTGTTTGAAAACGTCACGATAACAATCACGGCGGCTTAAGACCGCAGGGGAAAATTGGCATGAGCGGAGCATTTTCCGCCATAGGTGCGTTCTGGGCCTATGTCTCGACACTTCTCGATCCCTTCTGCGGACCGGTCGGTCTCTTCTCGCTTTTCGGAAACGGCACCCTTGTCGCCTGCGGTGATGCGGGCTGGGGCGATGAAATCGCCTTCGGTGTCAAGGTCACGATCTCGCTTGCGCTTGCGACCCTGCCCGTCGGGCTGCTGATCGGTTTCCTCATCGCGCTCGCCGCACAGTCGGAAGAAAAATCACTGCGGCTGGCCGCCGGCATCTACACCACGATCTTCCGCGGCCTGCCGGAACTCTTGACGCTCTTCATCGTCTATTACGGCATTCAGATGCTGCTGCAATCGCTGGCAGGTTACGTCGGATTCAGCGGCCCCATCGAAATCAACGCTTTCGTTGCCGGCATGGTGGCGCTTTCGGTCGTCTTTTCGTCCTATGCTTCCGAAGTGCTGCTTTCGGCTTTCAAGGCCATACCGAAAGGCCAATACGAGGCCGGTGACGCGCTCGGTCTTTCCCGCAGCCGCACCATGGTGCTGATCATCATTCCGCAGCTGGTGCGGATCGCTCTGCCCGGCATGACCAATCTCTGGGTCATCCTGCTGAAAGACACGTCCTACGTCTCGATCATCGGCCTTGCCGATATCATCCGCCAGACCGGCATTGCCGCCCGCGTCAGCAAGGAAGCCTTCTTCTTCTATGGCATCGCCTGCCTGCTTTACCTCATCCTGGCACTCATCTCTTCCGTCGGCATCGGCTTCATCGATCGCTGGTCGCGCAAATCGGAGGCCAGACGATGAGCCATATCCAGGAACTCATTCCGCCGCGCCCGGCGCCGATCGTTGCGGACAAACCGCTGAACATTTCCCGTATCGTCGGCATCGCCGTCATCACGCTCTGGCTGCTCCTCGCCGCCGCGCTGATCTTCGCCATGATCGAAGGCTGGGATTGGGACAAGTTCCAGCGCTATGGGCCGCGCTACATTGATGGTCTCATCACCACCATCACGCTGGTCGGCAGCTCAATCATTCTTGGCGCAATCCTGTCTGTGCCGATCGCCTTTGCCCGCATGTCGGAAAACCGCGTCATCGGCGCGCTCGCCTATGCCTATGTCTATGTCTTCAGAAGCACGCCACTGCTGGCGCAGCTTTTCCTGATCTATTACGGCCTCGGCAGCTTTCGCCCGGCGCTGGAAGCCGTCGATCTCTGGTGGTTTTTCCGCGAAGCCTGGTATTGTGGGCTCCTGTCGCTGACGCTCAACACCGCCGCCTATCAGGCCGAGATCCTGCGCGGAGCGATCCAGAGTGTGCCGCGCGGCCAGCACGAGGGCGCGGCCTCGCTCGGCATCTCGAAATTCATCACCTTCCGCAAGATCATCCTGCCACAGGCGCTGATCGTCGCATTGCGCCCTTATGGCAACGAGATCATCTTGATGATCAAGGGCTCGGCGGTTGTCTCCATCGTCACCGTCTTCGACCTGATGGGCCAGACCCGTTACGCCTTTTCCCGTACCTTCGATTATCAGGCCTATCTCTGGGCTGCGATCTTTTATCTCACGATCGTTGAGACGCTTCGGCATGTTTGGGCCTGGCTGGAAGCCCGGCTGACGCGACACCTCAAGCGTTAAACGCCAGGGTTGGCAGCACTCATCATAAGAGGCTGCCAACATTTTGAACAATATAACAAATTTGTGACGCAACCCACCCTTTGGCAAGGTTGGGTTAACCCTACCATGTTCCCATATCAGATACAGCGGCAATGCTGTGATCGGTCATCATCGATATGGGAACCGCCATCATGAACAAGGACATGGAAATGATGCTGAGGGGCTACGGCCTCACCACCGCCCAGATTTTCTATCGCCTGCCGGACCATCCGCTGGTCCTCCAGACCTATGTCTGGCAAAACTACGACCTGGCCCCTGATTTCCCCGAAATGCACGGCTTCCTCAAATTCTGGCAGGAAAAGCTAGACGGCCCCCTGCACTCCGTCCGCTATGTGCACCGACAGGTTATCTCGGCACAGGAATGGCGCGCGCTGAAAGGGGAGTTCATCCTCCACTAAGAGCCGCAAGCCCACATAATCGTTGCGCCCGTTCCCGATGCGGCTTACAGCAAACGTCAAATGAAGACGCTGACGGATAAGGCACGATGACCAAGAACCAGAAGATCGACGAAGAGGCGCTCGCCGAGGCCTATAACCGCGCACTCGCGCTTGAAAAGGCCGGAGATGTAGACGCGGCGGTGAAGGCCTATGAGGAGGTTCTCGCTATCGATCCTGAGGACCATGGTGGCGCAGCCGTACGCATTGCCGCCATGGGCCGGGGCGAACAGCCGTCGAAAGCACCCGACGCCTATGTCGAAACCCTGTTCGACCAGCATGCCGAAGCCTTCGAGGACATTCTTGTCGAACAGCTCGGTTACGCCGTGCCGATGATGGTGCGCCAGCGGCTGCAGACGCTCAACCTCGGCCCCTTCAAGCGCCTGCTCGATCTCGGCTGCGGCACTGGCCTCACCGGCGAGGCGCTGCGCGATATGGCCGAAGACATCACCGGCATCGATATTTCCGAAAACATGGTCGAGATCGCCCATGAGAAGGACCTCTACGAGACGCTTTACGTCGCCGAAGTCGAGGATTTCCTTGAGGACAATGACGACGAGTCCTTCGACATCATCACCGCCACCGATGTGCTCCCCTATCTCGGCGCGCTGGAGCCGCTGTTTTTCGGCGCCGCCGAAAACCTCAATGCCGGCGGCCTGCTGATCTTCTCCTCGGAAACCCTGCCCGACGAGATCATGGCCGGGCGTCCCTACATGGTCGGCCCGCACCAGCGTTTCGCCCATTCCGAAACCTATGTCCGCGAAAGACTGGCGGCGACCGGCTTCGAGGTCGTTGAAGTCACCGACATCAATGTGCGCATGCAGGACGGCAATCCGACACCCGGTCATCTCGTGATTGCGAAGTTCAAGGGCTGAGCCTCCGTCATGGCGGCAGATTTCTTCTCCCCGCCGGGGAGAAGGTGGCCCGAAGGGTCGGATGAGGGGGCAAGCTCTCGGTTTATCTTGACCCTTGCCCCCTCATCCCGCTGCCGCGGACTTCTCCCCGGCGGGGAGAAGAAACAAGGGGCACCGGCTCGCCCCACTGTTTAGAAACATGCCTGAATCAACCTCTGAGCAACATCCGCCAGCCGGTTGAAGAGACTCCACTTTCCGCCCATCAAATCGCCTTCGGCCGCCAGACGATATCCGCCACCTTGAGCTTCTTAGGAACGATCTTCAGATCGTAAAACTCGTCGGCAAGCGCCTGTTGATAGGCAATGGCTTCATCCGAAACCACTGACACGCGACCGAGATCGGCACCCGGACGGGTCAGCGAGACTTTCGTAACATCCTCGGGAACACCGGTGATGGCGGCGAGCGACTTTGCAGTCGCCTCGATGTTCGCCTGCGCCTTTGCGCCTACATTGGCCAGTTCTTTCAGGATCAGCGGCACGAGATCGGGATTGGCCTCGACGAAATCACCATTGCCGAGGAAGTAGCTCCACGGATCGACGATGCCTTCGGCTGTCGAGAGCACCCGGGTCGTTGGCTCCTTTTCCGCCACCGCAAAGTAGGGATCCCAGATCGACCAGGCATCGATATTGCCGCTTCGGAAGGCGGCCGCCGCATCCGGTGGGGCGAGATCGACGGGCGCGATGTCGGCCAACGTCAGCCCCGCCTTTCGCAGCGCCTTGACGGTGACATTATGGGCGCTGGAGCCGCGCTTGAAGGCGACCTTTTTGCCCTTCAGGTCTTCGAGCGTCTTCAGCGGCGAATCCTTCTGCACGAGAATGGCCGATCCGCCCGCCGCCGCCTTATAGGTGCCGACATAACGCAGATTACCACCGGCGGCCTGCGCGAAAAGTGGCGGCACATCGCCGGTCGGGCCGATATCCAGCGCACCAGCACCCAGCGCTTCAAGAAGCGGCGGCCCGGAGGAAAACTCCGACCACTTCACCTCAATGCCGCGATCCTTCAGCAAAGCTTCAAGCGCACCCTGGCTTTTCGCGAGCGCAACCACGCCGTTTTTCTGCCAGCCGATGCGCAGCGTCGTCGTTGCGGCACTTGCCCGCCGGATATGCGGCAGAAACAACGCTCCCGTCGCACCTGCGATCAGCCCCAATGTTCCGCGTCTTGTGATCATATCGGTATCCTCGCTGTTGCCATCACCAGATACCAAAAGCGTAGATATTCGACAGATTTTATCAAATTCTCACGTTGCGCGGAGACGGCGCAGAGAGAATTGAATGTGCTAATTTGCTTGATAGGGCGGAATAAGATTGTCGCGCCTTGGCCGTGCATACCGGCTGGACCTTCCGGCAAGGCCATACCCTAACGGCCAGATCGATGGGGAAAGGCAATCCCCAAATAAATATGCCCTCCCCGGCGGCCGGAAAGGGCATCGTTCAGCGATAGGATAGACCGCGGATCACTCTTCGCCGGATTTCGGATTATCCAGCAACATGTAATCGAGCGGCAGTTCCGTCGTATATTTGATCTGCTCCATCGCGAAGGCGGAGGACACGTCGCGGATTTCGATCTTCGCGATCATCCGCTTGTAGAAGGCGTCATAGGCCGCAATATCTGGCACGACGACGCGCAGCAGATAATCGACGTCACCGCTCATGCGATAGAACTCGACCACCTCAGGGAACTCGGAAACCACTTCGGAAAAGCGCTTCAGCCATTCGATGGAATGCGAGGCGGTGCGAATGGAGACGAAAACCGTGACCTTGGTATTGACCTTGACCGGATCGAGCAGGGCCACACGCCGGCGGATGACGCCGTCTTCTTCCATCTTCTGGATACGCCGCCAACAGGGCGTTGTGGAAAGGCCAACCTTTTTCGCCAGATCGGCAACGGCCAGCGTGGAATCCTCTTGCAGAATGCGCAAAATCTTACGGTCTAGGCGATCCAATGCGTCTACCCTCCTGAATTAATTTCCTTTCAATACACTATTTTTTGCGAAAAAACAGAAAATTGTTTCACTAAATCCGCATTTCCACATGTTGCCGCAGAACCGGAAGCAGCTCCGCAGTGAACCACGGGTTCTTTTTCAGCCATCCTGTATTGCGCCAGCTCGGATGCGGAAGGGGCAAGATGCCGGGACCGGCGTTGACGTGCAGGTAGCTGCGCCAGTTTTGCACCGTCTCCGTCATGGTTTTCGCGCGTTTTTCACCGAGGTGAAAGGCCTGCGCATATTGGCCGACGGCGAGGACAAGCTCCACCTGGGGCATTGCCGCGATAACCCGCTGCCGCCAGTGCGGGGCGCATTCGCGCCGCGGCGGCAGGTCGCTCCCCTTGTCGTCGTACCCGGGGAAACAGAAACCCATGGGTACGATGGCGAAACGGTCAGGATCATAAAACGTCGGTCTATCGACATTCAGCCACTGCCGGAGCCGGTCGCCCGAGGCATCGTCGAAAGGCAGCCCCGATTCATGAACGCGCAGCCCCGGCGCCTGGCCGGCAATCAGGATGCGCGCTTTTCGCGAGATGACCACCACCGGTCGGGGTTCGTGCGGCAGGCGATCCGCGACGCCCTTGAGCGGGCCGTCGCGACAGAGACGACAGCGGGCAATTTCGGCACGCAGGCCGCCCATCGCATCCTGGTCCATCGGCGCGGTCCTTTCTCTTTCAGCCATGCCCCCACCCCAGCAGATGACGAACAATGGTCAGGAAACCGGTTGCGGGGGTATCGAGATCCGCCGCTCGGTGTTCGCGACGCCATTGCGACGGGTTTTCAAATTCTCCCACCCAGATACCGCGCGCCTGCCGACGGGCTTCTGCCTGTTCGCTGGAGAACTGAAAATAACCGGACGCCACTGCAAAGCCCGCAGACACCATGTCCGACGAGACATCCCTGCCGCCCGCGGAACAATAGACGAGCAGCCGGCCATATCGATCTCTCGAACCCCCCGAGCAGGAAAAATCCGCAGCGCTTGCCAGCCGCTGCAGGGCACGGCGCGCTTCCTCGCCGCATGGCCAGCTTTCGCTGCCGCGAAGACATGTCTGCGCAAGCTCGGGCGCATCAATGCCGAGCAGCCGGAAACGGTCGCCGCCCTTTGCCAGCGTATCACCATCGATCACAAAAAAGCGGCCGCGGTGGGTTTCGCTGTTGAACTGATCGAGCCTCGCGGCGATGAGGATGCCAAGAAACACGGTGGCGAGGAAAAGCCCGCCGTCGCGCAGCAGCGAAAAGCCCCTGCCCTTGCCTCCATTTCGTCTCATGTCACAACAAACCCTTGTCAGAAATGGCAAACAAATCCTTTCACGGCAGCATCTTCTTAAGATTTTGGGCGTAGTCTGCAAGGGTTCCTGTCACCCCTGCGTTGTAACAATGAGTAGAAGCGTCAGCACGTCCACCGACAAGATCATCGTCGACCGCTCGAAAAAACACCGCAACAAGGCGGTGTTCGACACGGTGAAGACGACGCGTGAACGCCTGCAGCAGGGACCCGGCGCAAGCGACGCCTATGAGCGCGAAATGCTGACCATGCACATCGCCGAGGCCCATCAGGGCGCGATGATCATGCCGCTTTTCATCGTTCTTGCCTCCGTCATCGGCCTTTACATCACCCGCGACATCAGCCTGATCCTCTGGTCGCTGACCGCACTCAGCTTACATGCGTTTTCGCTGCTGCTGGCCAAGCGAGCGGCGAAACAGGACATCACCGCCGACAATATCCAGCACTGGAAAAACCTTTTCCTCGGCATGCAGATCCTGACCGGCTTTGCCTGGGCGATGTTTGCGCTGGCGGAGCCCACCCGCCACGATCCGACGCTCATTCTTTTCTTCAAGGGCTCGACGCTGCTGATCGCGCTTTCCTTGACCGCCATTGCCAATTTCATGCTGCGGCGGGCGATTTCCCTCACTTTTCTGCCAGTGCTCGCAGCGCTTGGCATGACGGCAGCCATCTCGCGAAATCCATTCGATGTCGGCCTCGCTCTGATGTTCGGCATGGCCATCCTTTTTTGCCATCGCATCACCAACCGGCTCTACCAGACCAGCGTCAAGCTCCTGTCGTCCCAGACCGAAAAGGACGACCTGATCGCCGAACTCGAAGTCGCCAACTCAGTCTCCGACGAAGCGCGGCGTCGCGCGGAGGAGGCCAACCTCGCCAAATCCCGCTTCCTCGCCTCCATGTCGCACGAACTGCGCACACCGCTCAACGCCATCCTCGGCTTCTCCGAGGTCATGTCGTCGGAGGTACTCGGTCCGCTCAACAACCCGCTCTACAAGGAATATTCCGGCGATATCCACCGCTCCGGCCAGCATCTGCTCGATCTCATCAACGAAATCCTCGACCTGTCGCGCATCGAGGCCGGTCGCTACGATCTCAACGAAGAATCCATTTCCATGCTCGAAATTGCCGAAGACTGCATCGGCATGATCCAGCTGCGCGCCCGCGCCAAGAATATCCGCATTTCCCAGCAGTTCGAAGCCAGCCTGCCGCAGGTCTGGGCCGATGAGAAATCGATCCGGCAGGTTATCCTCAACCTGCTCTCAAACGCCGTGAAATTCACGCCCCAGGGCGGCGAAATCCTCGTCAAGGCCGGCTGGACGGCGGGCGGCGGCCAATATGTATCGATCAGGGATAACGGTCCCGGCATCCCAGAAGACGAAATTCCGATTGTGCTGTCGGCCTTCGGTCAGGGCTCCATCGCGATCAAGAGCGCCGAACAGGGAACAGGGCTCGGCCTCCCCATCGTTCAGGCGATCCTGGCCAAGCATGATGGCCAGTTCATCCTCAAATCGAAGTTGCGCGAGGGCACCGAAGGCATCGCCATTCTGCCGGCGAAGCGCGTGTTACAGAGTCTGCCAGCGGTGGAAGAGACCCACGCCATCCAGCCGCGGCGCCGGTCATTTGCCTGAACCCGCGGAAATCTCAGAAAAATAGCGTCGTCACCAGCGAATACAGCACGAAAAATCCGTTCGCCATCAGCAGGCAGAAGACGGCGAACGAGCCGAGATCCTTGGCATGGCGTCCGACCGAAGAGATTTCCGGCGAGATGCGGTCCACCAGCTCCTCGATGGCCGTATTCAGCGCTTCAACCGAAAACAGAAGCAGCATCAGCACCGTGAAGACGAGAAGATGTGCAAATGGCGAACCGACGACCAGCAAAAGGGTGAGCCCCGCGCCAAAAGCGAGAACCTCGTGGCGAAACGCCGCTTCCTGCCACAGCCGGCCAAGCCCCTGCAGGGAATAGCGGGCGGCGGCAAAAAGATGCCTCCAGCCCTTCTCCTTGCGGAAGGCCGGTTCTGGCGGCGGCATGTGCGGCGTCGCTTCCATCTTCAGCCTCAATGATTGGTGGGCGGGGCGATGCGGGTGTCTACCCCCGCTGCCTCGAAGGTCGCCATGCCGGAATGGCAGGCGGCAGCGGCCTTGACGATGCCAGCCGCAAGAGCTGCACCTGTACCCTCGCCGAGCCGCATGCCGAGCGCCAGAAGCGGTGTCTTGCCCAGCTTCTCAATCGCCGCAAGGTGGCCAGGCTCCCCCGAGACATGGCCGATGAGGCAATGGTCGAGCGCAGAGGAATTGGCAGCCTTCAGCAGCGCCGCAGCGGCCGTTGCCACATAGCCATCGATCAGCACGGGAATGCGTTGCACGCGCGCAGCAAGAATCGCACCGGCGATCGCCGCGATTTCGCGCCCGCCGAGACGGCGCATGATTTCCAGCGGGTCCGACAGGTGATCCTTGTGGAAGTCCACCGCCGCCTTCACCGCCGCGATCTTGCGCGCCATGACGTCCCCTTCCGAACCGGTGCCCGGACCGGTCCACTCCTCCGCCGTGCCGCCGTAAAGCGCGAGATTGATGGCAGCGGCAATCGTCGTATTGCCGATCCCCATTTCGCCGACACAGAGAAGATCGGTGCCACCGGCAATCGCCTCCATGCCAAAGGCCATGGTCGCGGCGCAGTCGCGCTCCGAAAGCGCCGGCTCACAGGTGATATCGCCGGTCGGATAGTCCAGCGCCAGATCGAAAATCTTCAGGCCGAGATCATTGGCAACGCAGATCTGGTTGATCGCCGCACCGCCAGCCGCGAAATTTTCCACCATCTGCTGTGTGACCGAGGTCGGATAGGGCGTGATACCATGCCGCGTAACGCCGTGATTGCCGGCAAAGATCGCCACCAGCGGACGGTTGACGGCAGGCGAACGGCCGGACCAGGCGGCCAGCCACATGGCGATCTCTTCGAGACGACCGAGCGAACCGGCAGGCTTCGTCAGTTGCGCATTGCGCTCCTTTGCCGCCACAAGCGCATGGGTATCCGGGCCGGGAAGCTCGCGCAGCAGCGCGCGAAAATCGTCGAAGGGCAATCCGCTCATGCTCATGATATCAATCTCTTTCGTCGCCGCACTGGCTTTCGCATCGGCTCATGCGTCCGGAACTTGTGTTTTCCGGCAAATCGGTCTTTGTTGCGCCTCTCATAATCGCGGATGCGCCGCGGAACAACCGGAAATGCAGAGACTGCAGCGGAGAGAGCATGAAGGCCGGGGATTTTATAACAGATGTCATGCATTCCCTCGCCTTTCTCAGCCGCCTGCCTGTCCCCTCGCGGTTTTTCGAGAACGCCGACGCCATATCGATGAGCCGCACCGCCCGCGCCTTTCCCGCTGCCGGTCTGTTGATCGCCCTGCCCGGCGCCGTCCTTGTTGTCGTGTGTGCTGCCTTTGACGCCTCACCACAACTGACCGGCTGGCTGATCATCGGCATCACCGCACTCATGACCGGCGCTTTGCATGAAGATGGGCTCGCCGACACGGCCGACGGCTTCGGCAGCGGCAAGGACAAGGCGCGCATGCTGGAGATCATGAAAGACAGCCGAATCGGCAGCTATGGCGCCATCGCCATGGTTCTGTCTTTCGCGCTGCGCGCTACCGCCCTTGCCTCACTGGTCGAGACGTTGCCGGCAAAAGCTGCCGCCGCCGCCTTCATCGCCGCGCTGGTCCTCAGCCGCGGCGTGATGGTGTGGCATTGGCAGACGCTGCCCGCTGCAAAAACCTCCGGCCTCGCCGCCGGTGCCGGGCAACCCGGCACCGGCGAGCGCAACATCGCGCTGGCAATCGGTGTGCCGCTCTTCCTCCTCTTTACGCTGCACGCCCTGCCAGCCGCCTCGATCGTGCTGGTGCTCGCAGCAGCATGCCTGGCAACGATGCTGTTTGGCAGGCTCTGCGATAGCAGGATCGGCGGCCATACCGGCGATACGATCGGCGCCTGCCAGCAGATCACGGAGATCGTGACCCTTGTCGCCCTTGCCCTCGCGGCCTGACCGATTGATATAG
The DNA here is from genome assembly GCF_007680755.1 of Agrobacterium sp. DE0009. NCBI lineage: Bacteria > Pseudomonadati > Pseudomonadota > Alphaproteobacteria > Hyphomicrobiales > Rhizobiaceae > Agrobacterium > Agrobacterium sp. DE0009. Next base: position 46,131 of record NZ_VEIU01000001.1, on the reverse strand, counting down.
AGCCCATGGAAACACCCTGCATCCACATCTGCCAACTTGAGCGAACCAACAGCCTCTGCATCGGCTGCGGCCGCACGCTGGAAGAAATCGGCGGCTGGGCCGGCTATAGCGACGAGATTCGCCGCGACATCATGCGGCGGCTGCCGCAAAGACTGAGCAATCTGCCAAAGACCGCCAAGGAGACACAGACCACATGAACAGGCTGACCATCGTTCTCCTTCTGCTCGCCGTTGGCCTTGGGCTCCTTCTCATCAATCACGATGGTGGCCGAGCGCTTGGCATCGACAATGACCGGTTCGCGCATGTTCTCTATCTTCTGCCGATTGCGGGCCTGTTATCAGCGGGCATTCTGGCCGGCAGGCGCGGCAGTCTCGGCACCGTCATCCGACAGCTCGCCGTCTGGCTGGTCATCATACTCGGGCTTGTTTCGATCTATCTCTACCGCTTCGACCTGCAATCCTTCGGTGACCGGCTGCTCGGCGGGCTGATGCCCGGCCGCGCCGTAGTGGTGACGACACCAGGCGGCGAGCAAGAAATCGTGCTGCACAAATCGATAAGCGGCCATTTCGAGGCGAATGTGAATGTCGAGGGAAAATCGATCCACATGCTGGTCGATACCGGCGCAAGCTCCGTCGTGCTCGCCAATGACGACGCAACCGCTGTCGGCATCGATACGACGGGTCTGCGATATACCGTGCCGGTCATGACGGCAAACGGACGCACGGCCGCCGCTCCTGTGACACTCACGGAAATCGCCATCGGCCCAATCGTCAGGCGCAACATTCCAGCCCTTGTGGCGCAGGACGGTCAATTGGGCCAGAGCCTGCTCGGCATGAGCTTCCTGTCCACGCTCGGTTCGTTGCAGATGCAGACGGATGAATTGCGGTTGCGTGATCGCTAAGCGGCACCCTCCTCCGCCTCAAACCCGGCACATTAGCATCCACAGAATGAAATACCCGGTTTACCCAGCAATCGGGTTGTCCGTTTCGCGCAGGCAAATTGTTGCGAAACATTGCCCCCTTGATTTTGCCCCGTTTGATAATCTAAGTTGAGATTGTTCTCAGGGCGGGGTGCAATTCCCCACCGGCGGTATCGGGATTTTCCCGGAGCCCGCGAGCGCTTCCGGTCTCCAAAGCCGGGAGGTCAGCAGATCCGGTGAGAGGCCGGAGCCGACGGTATAGTCCGGATGGAAGAGGACAAGGCATAAGACGTTCGCGCATGCGCGGGCTTCGCATTGCATTGTTCGCCCAAGGGATATTTGGCGCTTTCCGAAGCGCGAAAATGCCGCAAAACGGCATAACCCTTGAAAGGCTTGAAAGAAAATGACCATTGCTAAGATCGAAGACGCAATCGACGCTATTTCCCGTGGCGAGATGGTGATTGTGGTCGATGATGAAGACCGCGAGAATGAGGGCGACATCATTGTCGCTTCAGACAGCATCACCCCGCAACAAGTCGCCTTCATGATGAACCATGCGCGTGGCCTGATCTGCGTCGCCATGCCGGGCGAACGTCTCGATGCGCTCGATATTCCCTTGATGGTGTCGCGCAACACGGAATCGCTGAAGACGGCCTTCACCGTTTCGGTGGATTACATCCCCGGCACGACGACAGGCATCTCCGCAGCCGACCGCGCAAAGACCGTGCGAGCGCTCGTTTCGGAAGGCTCGCGCGCGGAAGATTTCGCACGCCCGGGCCACATCTTTCCGCTGCGCGCCAACCCGAAGGGCGTTCTCGGCCGTACCGGCCACACGGAAGCGGCCGTTGATCTCTGCCGTCTCGCCGGCAAATTCCCTTCCGGCACCATTTGCGAAATCGCCAATGACGATGGCACCATGGCCCGCCTGCCGCAGCTTGAAGTCTTTGCCGAACGCCATGGCCTGTTGATCGTGACGATCAAGGACCTCGTGTCCTATCTGGAAGGCGAGGTCTTTGAAGAAGTGGCGCAAAAGCAGGTTGCATAATCGCGACCCTGCCCATTTCCCCGATCAAAAAACGCCCGGTAAAACCGGGCGTCATCGTTTCCAGAGATATAGCTCGGATCAGTTGCGCAGCCGGTATCCGGTCTTGAACATCCAGCCCACAATCCCGAGGCATACTGCCAGAAACAGCGTGATCATCGCCAGGCTGATCACCGGGTTGACGTCGGCGATCTCATAAAAGCTCCAGCGGAAACCGCTGATCAGGTAAAGCACGGGGTTGAAGTGGCTGACCGTTTGCCAGAACGGCGGCAACATGTCGATCGAATAGAAGCTGCCGCCGAGAAAGGTCAGCGGCGGAACGACCAGCATGGGAATGAGGTTCAGCTGTTCGAAATTCGACGCCCAGATGCCGATGATGAAGCCGAAGAGGCTGAAACTGACCGCCGTCAGCACGAAAAACAGGATCATCATGAACGGATGGGCGATGCTGATATCGACGAAGAACGAGGCTGTGATCAGGATGATCGTGCCGATCATCAGCCCCTTTGTCGCCGCCGCGCCGACATAACCGGCGAGTATTTCCGTCATTGCGACAGGTGCCGAGAGAATTTCATAGATCGTGCCGGTGAACTTCGGGAAATAGATGCCGAAGGAGCCGTTGCCGATACATTGCGTCAGAAGCGTCAGCATGATGAGGCCGGGCGTTATGAACGCGCCATAGGAAACGCCGCCAACCTCCTGAATCCGCGACCCGATCGCGGTTCCGAAGACGATGAAATAGAGGGAGGTCGAAATGACTGGCGACACCACGCTTTGCAACAGCGTGCGGCGCGTACGCGCCATTTCGAACAGATAGATGGACTTGACGGCTTCGAAATTCATTTCTGGCCTCCGACCAGCGAAACAAAAATATCCTCAAGCGAGCTTTGCCGCGTCGAGATATCCTTGAAATGGATGTTGGCAGCGAACAGGGCACCGAGGACATCGGCGATGCGTCCCTGCTCGCCATTGTCCTCGATTTCGTACGTGATCGTTGTGCCATCTTCTGAAAGCATGAGGCCAAACGGCGCGAGGCTCTCCGGCAAGGCGTCGATCGGCTGCGAAAGCTCGAGGAAAAGCTGTTTTCGCCCCAGCTTTTTCATTAGCGCCGCCTTTTCCTCCACAAGCAGCAGTTCGCCGCCATTGATGACACCCACACGATCGGCGATTTCTTCCGCCTCCTCAATGTAATGCGTCGTCAAAATGATGGTGACGCCTCTGGCGCGCAGCTCCGAAACGACATTCCACATGTCGCGGCGCAACGCCACGTCAACGCCAGCGGTGGGTTCGTCGAGGAAGAGAACCTTGGGCTCATGGGCAAGCGCCTTGGCAATCAACACCCGTCGCTTCATGCCGCCGGAAAGCTCGCGCAGCATGTTGTCTTTCTTGTTCCAGAGGGACAGGGATTTGAGGATACGCTCGATGAGTTCCGGGTTCTTCTTCTGCCCATGCAGACCGCGCGAGAAGCTGACAGTATTCCACACCGTCTCGAACTGGTCCGTGGTAAGCTCCTGCGGCACGAGGCCGATCAGCGCGCGGGTCTGGCGGAAGTCCTTCACCACATCATGCCCGCCGACCATGACGGAGCCTTCACCGGGATTGACGAGACCGCAGACAATCGAAATCAGCGTCGTCTTGCCAGCCCCGTTCGGGCCGAGAAGCGCCAGGATTTCACCCTCCCGGATATCGAGGCTGACACCCTTCAGCGCCTGAAAGCCATTGGCGTAGGATTTTGTCAGATTCCGGATGGAGACAATGGCATTCATGGCGAACTCTTTCGAAAAACCGAGCAAGATGAACGCCATATAGGCCGCAGAAGTTGCAAAAGCCAGCCCGATGGGCTGAACACAGCGTTCGGCCCAGGCGAAAAATCAGCCGAAGACGCTATAGAAAAACTGCGCGGCGACAACAACCAGAAACAGCCCGAAGGCGCGCTCCAGCTGCTTCTTGCTGAGCGCATGCGCCAGCCTGGCACCATAGGGCGCAACCAGCAGCGTGATCGGGATCAGCAGGATGACGGCGATCCAGTTGATGAAGCCGGTCGAGAAAGGCGGCAGGCCCGCGTCCCCCCATCCCGCCCAGATATAACCGGCAAGACCCGGTAACGAAATCAGCACGCCGACGCCGGATGACGTTGCGACAGCCTGATGGATGCTCCGTCCGTAAAGCGTCATGAAGGTGTTGTTCATCACGCCGCCGCCCACGCCCATCAGGCCGGAGAAGAGGCCGATACCGGTGCCCACCAGAAAGCGCCCCGGGTTGCGCGGCAGGTCGGAGCCGAGATGCCAGCTCGCCCGGTTGAAAATCATACGGAAGGCGAGCAGGAGGGCGATAAACGCAAATATCAGTCGCAGCGCCACGCTGGAGGCATAAGCGGCGACCACGGATGCGAGGATGGTGCCAAGCGGCACGGCGATGATCCAGCCCTTAAGGAGGTCGATATCCACGGCGCCTTTCTGACGATGGGTCAGAAAAGAACGGATGGACGTCGGAACGATGATGGCGAGCGATGTTCCAAGCGAAAGATGCATGCGCACCGCCTCGGGCACATCCAATAATCCGAAGACATGGTAGAACACCGGCACCAGAACCGCGCCACCACCGATGCCGAACAACCCGGCCAGAAGACCGGCGACAACACCCGCTGCCGCAAGCGCCGCTGCAAACACGATAATCTCAGAAACAGGGGGCATGGAATGGCTCCGGAAGGCCGTTGTCGCAACGGGTGCCACTCTTAGCGCATCAGGAACGGGCAGCAAGCCGCTTCGCCGCCGCACGGTACGCTGCGCGTGTCTTTCGCCGCTAATCCTCGCGCTCTCGGACGATTGGTCTCACATCCGACGCCTGACGGTTGCGAGCGCCGAGCCGAACGCCTTCGCGAAGCTCTCACGATCGTCGGGATTGAGGAAGGAGCCGATATCGGTTGCCCTGCCCTCACCCGTCACGTGCATCGAAACGATACCGATTTCATCATGTCGCCTGACCCGGAAGCGGGCCCAGAAGGGATTGAAGCGGTGCTCCACCATGCGTCCGGCGGGAGAGAACTTGCGAATGGAGAGGCTGGTCCGCGAGACGCTGACTTCCTCGCGCGCCTTTGCGGCCCGGTAGTTCGCGCGAAAAGCCACGTAAAGCAGCAGAAAATCGAACCCGAAGAAGAGGCCGATCGGCCAGGCCCCCGTTGCGAAAAAAAAGCCGCCATAGACAAGGCAGGCGAGCCCGGAAAAGAGGAGCAGCAGGCGAAAACCCCTTCGGCCAAGCGAACGGTGCGGAACGAGTTCCGCCGCGAAAATCGGCTGGTCGTTGAGCGTATCCACGTTGCGTTCCTCTGGGCGGGCTGGATATAGATAGTCCATGACAATCGCCAAGACACGATCCAGCACCCAAACATTGAAAAAGTCAAATCCGTCGCCGCGGCGCAAGCCTGCGCGGGTGAAGACCGCCTATTCGAAGGATGAGCTGACGGAAATCTTCCGCCGCTTCTCCATTCAACGGCCCGAACCGAAGGGCGAACTGGAACACACCAATCCCTTCACCCTGCTGGTCGCCGTTGCGCTCTCCGCCCAGGCGACCGACGTAGGCGTAAACCGTGCCACACGCGCGCTGTTCCAGGTGGCAGACACGCCAGAAAAAATGCTGGCGCTGGGCGAAGAACAACTGATCGGTTACATCAAGACCATCGGCCTTTATCGCAACAAGGCAAAAAATGTCATTGCGCTGTCGCAGATGCTGATCGACAATTTTGGCGGCGACGTGCCGAAAACCCGCGACGAACTGGTGACGCTGCCGGGCGTTGGCCGCAAGACCGCCAACGTGGTCATGTCCATGGCCTTCGGCATACCCACGCTTGCTGTCGATACCCACGTCTTCCGCATCGCAAACCGGCTCTGTCTTGCGCCGGGCAAGACCCCTGACGAGGTCGAAGACCGGCTCATCCGCATCATCCCCGAGCAGTATCTCTTCCACGCCCATCACTGGCTGATCCTGCATGGGCGCTATTGTTGCAAGGCGCGCAAGCCGGAATGCGAACGCTGCGTAATTGCCGATATCTGCAAATCGCCGGAAAAGACTTTTGATATTCCAGCGCCGCTCGTGGAATTACCCGCGCAGCTGTTCGGTGCGGCCAGCGGCGAATGAAGGATCTCGGCGGCTGACAGCCTTATGCAGATGCACCATCATCGAGGCGGCAAAAAGCGGCGTCAGCAGGTTGAGAAACGGGACAGCGAGAAAAGCAGCGATCACCAGTCCCGCCATGAACACGGTGGTGCGATGCTTCACCCGGAACAGCCGCGCCTCAGCGGGTGAGCGAAACCGCATCGCCGCGAATTCGAAAAATTCCCGGCCGAGCAGATAACCGTTCACCAGAAAAAACGCGATGAGGTTGATGCCCGGTACAAGCAAGAGGAAAAGCGCGATCAGGTTGCCGGCTATCACAACGCCGAAAAACTTGATCGACGACACCACCGCCTCGCCCATTGGCATCGCGGTGCCCGGGGGATCGTCGGGATAGCTCCTTTTCTCCACAACTTCGGCAACGTCATCCAGAAACAGACCGGCAATGACGGCGGTGACCGGCGAGATGAGCAGAGCCAGCGCCAATGCGAGGCCTATGCCTGCAAATATGGCGAAAACGAATGTCAGCCAGCCCGCCCAATCCGGCACGCCGGGTATGAGCGTGTCGATCCACGGAAGGGCGAAGTAGATAAAGATCGAACGGATCGCAAACCACAGGGCCGCAAGCACGAGGAGCGTCAGCCCCAGCACCTTCCAGAACACGGACCGCGTCTCTGCGGCAAAGAGATTTTGGAAGGCAAGCCGCGCCGCATCAAAAATCATCAGAAACTCCTCGATACGCCCACGGTTTGGTCTCTCTTTCACATCGGAGATAGGAGATGACAGCAAACCCTGCAAGACAGTCGTTACAACGACTTTTGCGGATTTAAACCGGCGATGGAATTTCCCTTGAATAAAAGATATCCCTAAAATATAATAAACCATCTATTAAAATTCGCACTGGGGAATTCGACGGAGGAGAAGCCAGGACAAGCAGTCGCTACCCCAAAGCGCGGTTAGCACGCCCGTCTGCGCGCACAAGCATCATCGTTCAATAAAGATACAAGAATGAGGCGTTGGTGGAAAAGCTGCTGTTGAACCTTACGCGCGCGATGAAGGCCGGTACGCCCTCAGAACGTAAGATTGCCAAATATCTGATCGAACATCTCGACGAATTGCCCTTCGAGACGGCGCAGACGCTTGCTGCTAAACTTGGCCTCAGCCCGATGACGGTCGGCCGGTTTCTACGGTCGCTGGGATACCGGCAATTCAGCGATATCCGCGCCGATTTACGCCACGCTGAAGAAGCAGCCATCGCGGACAGGCCCTTCCCGACCGACGCCGGCGACCGTCACGCCAACCCATTTTCACAGCTATTGTCACAACAGATTCAGGCCATCCAGACGTCGTTCGACATGACGACGCAGTCGATCTGGCATATTGCCATGACTGAAATCGCCGAAGCCACGGATGTTTTTCTCGCAACGTCACCCGAAGGTCTGGAGGCCGGGCGGCATTTCTACGGCAGGCTGCTGGAAAGCCGGGGCCACACGCATTACCTCGGCACCGACAGCGCGACCTATGTCGCGTTGTGGGATTTCGACCCCGCCCGGACGCTGCTCGTGATCACGGATTGCGGCGGCAACCTCGCGCCGCTGCAACGCCTGGCGGCAATGGCGCGCAAGAGCGGTTACAGGACATTGCTGATCACCACCCGTTTCTATGAGTGGGGCCCGGAAAGCGTCGATCTCTGTCTTGCCATGCCGCAGACGCAGAATGGCAGTCAGGGCCTGCTGCAACTCGTCTCGCTGCTGGAATTCACGCTCTGCGCGCTTGGCGCTGGTGCCGATGACGCCGGCAGGGCACGGACAAAAAACGTTGCCGCTCTGAAACGCTCGCTTCGCGGCTGATTGCGATTTGCCGGCAGCCAGGATCGAGCGGCACCCAACCGGCCTACTGTTTCAGTAAAAAAATCACAGGCTCTCCAGTTCCTGGCGATGTCGGTACATGGCGAGAAAACGCTGGTAGTCCCGCTCGTAAGCGGGAGCGAGCGCAGGATTGCCTGAAATCTCTGCATTGCCCGGATACATGGCGGCGCCGGCATCCGCGAGGCTTTGATGCACGCCGCCGGCTGTCGCAGCCGTCATGGCTGTGCCCAGAAGCACAGCGTCGGCGGTGGCGGGAACGACGATCCGCTTGCCCGTCACGTCGGCATAAAGCTCCATCAAAAGCGGGTTTTTCACATGTCCACCAGTAACATGAAGCGTTTCCACGTCATAGCCGAAACACTGCATGGCATCGAGCACATGGCGGGCCCCAAGCGCAATCGCCACGGCGGTACGCCAGTAGAGGCGGCAAAGGCTGTCGAAAGACGTATCGAGAGTGAGGCCGCTGATGACGCCCACCGCATGCGGGTCAGCATGAGGCGAACGGTTGCCGTGGAAATCCGGCAACACATGCAGACGCTCGGCGAAGGATGCTCCCTCGACCGCGCGCAATTCGGTGACGCGTGTGACGATCCGGGCATGCAGAGCCGTATCTGGCTCACCACCCGCGGCATGCATGCGCACGATGTGATCGAGCAGCGCCCCCGTCGCCGACTGTCCGCCCTCCACCAGCCAGTGGCCGGGCAGCACCGCCTGCCAGTAAGGTCCCCAGAGACTATGGCCCGGCATCGGCTGCTCGGACATGGCAACGAGACAACTCGACGTTCCCGCGATCAACGCCACATGTTTGCCGACGTCGTCGGAAAGGCATCCGCCGAGCGCCCCGAGAGCGCCGGCATAGGCATCGATCATGCCCGCCGCCACCTGACAGCCGGTATCGAGACCGAGTTCCCCGGCAGCCTGGGCCGAGAGCGGACCGATGGCTCCGCCAGGCATGACGGTCGTTTCGGGCAGCCCTGCCCGCGCCTTCAAATCTTCCAATCCGGCGATAGCCAGGTAGTCCGCCTGCCAACCCGGATTTTCCTGCGCCAGAAAATTCCACTTCGCGGTCTGCGTGCAGTTTGATCGCCGCGCTGAGCCGGTGGCCTTCCATGTCAGGAAATCCGCGAGATCAAAGGCGAAAGACATGCGTGCCCAGCTTTCCGGCAGATGGTTCTTCAGCCACATCAGCTTTGGCATCTGCATCTCCGGCGAGACGCTGTTACCGGCAAAATCCAGCACCCGGTGACCTGAACCCGTCAGGCGGTCCGCCTCCTTTATCGCGCGATGATCGAGCCAGACGATCGTATCGAACCGGTCTTCACCGGTAACGGAAACGGAGACGGGTTCCCCCTCGTGATCGCGAATGACAAGTGAACAGGTGGCGTCAAAGCCGATCGCGCCGATGCTCTGCGGCAGAATGCCGGCGTCGGCGAGTGCGGCTTTCACCGCTGTGCAGACTGCATTCCAGATATCACCGGAATCGTGTTCGGCGTGATTTTCACGCGGCCGCTGCATGATGATGGGATGCGTGGCACGCGCAAGCAGCCGGCCGCTTGCATCAAAAATCCCGGCACGGGCGCTCGCCGTACCGACATCGACAGCGACGAGATTTTGACGCATCAAGATTGCAATTCCATCCCTTGCGCGATGATCCGACGGCGGCAGACGACCGGACTGAGATCAGCCTCCATCACGTTCCATCCGCCTGCCAAGACCGCCCCTCCCCACGTAGCTGTCCACAAGTTGAACCAAATCCGGCATCGCGTCAAACACGGCATCGGCTCCGAGCCCGGCTATCTTTTCGCGGAATGCGGGAAAGCGGGCGTGCGAGCCGCCGGTAAAGGCAAAAACCCCCATGCCGGCAGCCTTTGCGGCGGCTATCCCAGCCGGACTGTCTTCGATGACGATGCAGTGATGAGGATCGGCCTGCATTGCCTGGGCCGCATGCAGGAAGAGATCGGGGGCCGGCTTGCCGTTCTTCACCATGGTGGCGCTGAAGACGTAAGGCTCGAACTTCTCGATGAGCCCTGTCAGCCCGAGGGAATAACGGATCCGCTCGGGCTGGCTGGACGATGCAACGCAACGTCTGATCGCGGTGAGGCTGTCCAGTGTTTCGGCAATGCCGTCGATGGGCTGCAACTCGTTCCTGAAGCGCTCGAACAATGTCGCGCGCATGTGCTCGAGAAAGTCGATGTCCGTCTCGACACCATAGTCTTCGAACAACGTCCTTGTCATGCTTGCGACGCTGCGGCCAAGAAAGCGCTCGTAGGCCTCCTCCTCCCCCATTGTCACACCGAGATGGGAAAGCATATCCAGAAGAACGGAAATGGAGACCGGCTCGCTGTCGACGAGAACGCCGTCACAATCGAAAATCAACAGTGGCTCAGTCTCGCCTTCCATTATCCAGTCACTCTTCAGCCAGCTTGTCATCCAGATAAAGCTTTAGGGTTTTTACCGTGCCCTCTTGCCACAGCGTTTTCAGCGCGTGGGCGAAGCGTTTACGGAAAAGCGCCGATTCGGCAACAGCGCCAAAGATGTCATCAAGCGCGAGGAATGCCATCGGGTCATCCTTGGCCTTGATGGCCGCGGCCTGCAGTCGTTCGGCACTGGCATCGTTGAACACGATCTCCTTACCGCTATCGGACGTGCCGTGGAAATAGCGGCACCACAGTGCCGAAACCAAGGAAAGACCGACAATATCCTCTCCGCGCTGAAGACGATCTGCGGTCGAAGGAAGGATGAATTTCGGCTGGCGGTTGGAACCGTCCTGCGCCAGACGCGGAATGGTGTCGCCAATCTTGGGATTGAGAAAGCGCCGCTCGATCAGCGCGAAATACTCATTGAGGTCCGTATCCGGCACCGGCGGAATGACCGGGATGATCTCTTCCTTTTCGAGCTTCGCCAGAAATGCGCGGATCAGCGGATGCTCCATCGCTTCATGGACGAAATGAATGTCGAGCAGCGCCGCAGGATAGGCGATTGCCGCATGGCCGCCATTCAGAATGCGGATTTTCATGTGCTCATAGGGCGCAACATCGGACACGAACTGCACGCCCGCCTTCTCGAGAGCCGGTCGGCCAGCCGGGAAGTTGTCCTCCATCACCCATTGCTTGAACTCTTCACAGAAGACCGGCCAGTTGTCGTCGATGTTGAAGTCGTCGCGGGCGATGTTGCGTTCGCGATCGCCGGTAGCGGGCGTGATGCGGTCGACCATGGAATTCGGGAAAGCGACGTTCTCACCGATCCAGTTGGCGAAGGCCGGATCGGACAGCGCCGCCAGCCCGACCACAGCATTTTTGGTCACCTTGCCATTGTGGGGGATGTTATCGCAGGACATGACGGTGAAGGGCTGCGCACCCTTCTCCCGCCGCACCTTCAGACCGGCGACGATGAGGCCAAACACGGTTTTCGGCGACGTCGGGTTCTTGCCGTCTTCGGCTATGGCCGGATGCTGCGGGTTAAAGGAACCGGAGGCATCGATGAAATAGCCACCTTCGGTAATCGTCATCGAAACGATACGGATCTTTGGATCGGCAAGCCTATCGATGATGGCACCGGTGTCGCCGACCTTCAGAATATCGATCATCGGCCCGGTGACGCGCGCGCCGGTGCGGTTATTGTCCTGCTCGACAACGGTCGTCAGGAAATCCTGTGCGGCAAGCTTTTCGCGCATGACGGCATCGGACGGCAGAACGCCTGCGCCGATGATCGCGAAGTCATGGTCCGCTCCGGTGTTGAACAGATCGTCGAGGTAAACCGCCTGATGCGCGCGGTGGAAATTGCCAACGCCGAAATGCACGATGCCGGCAGAAAGATCGTCCCGGCTGTAGGACGGAACCGCCGCCGTCTTCTTTGCTTCGTCAAGCGTTGCGAGTGAAAGTTTGCATGTCATGTCATGATCCTCGAAGGGAAACGGTGGTCTTGCCAATCGCCCTGTCGCGGGCATTCGGACTGTCTGCAAACGGCCGCCACCGAATGGCGAGCCGCTGCGTCGTTAGGGCCAGCCCCGCCTAGATCGCTTTGCCCTTGTCATCGAATCTGTGGATTTTGGTATCGTCGGGCGTGATGAAGACAGTGTCGCCGTGCTTGCAGGCAAATTCGCCGTCCGCGCGGGCGGTAATCGGGCCGATGCCTGGGACATCGATATGCAGGAAAGTGTCGGAGCCAAGATGTTCGGCGACCGTGACCTTGCCCTGCCACAGCCCGCTTTCCTTGGACAGGAGCAGATGTTCCGGCCGCACGCCGGCGGTGGTGGCGCCCTTGCCGCGCGCGTAATCGCCGGTGATGAGATTCATACGCGGCGAGCCGATGAAGCCGGCGACGAAGAGGTTGGCAGGCGAACGGTAAAGCTCCATCGGGGAGCCGACCTGCTCGATGTTGCCGCGGTTCAGGACAACGATCTTGTCGGCCATGGTCATGGCCTCCACCTGGTCGTGGGTGACGTAGATCATCGTCGTTTTCAGCGTGTTGTGCAGCTCGGAGATTTCCAGCCGCATGGTGCCGCGCAGCGCCGCATCGAGGTTGGAAAGCGGCTCATCAAACAGGAAGGCAGAGGGTTCACGCACAATGGCGCGGCCAATCGCCACGCGCTGGCGCTGGCCACCCGAGAGCTGCGAAGGCCGGCGCTCGAGATAATCGGTGAGGTTCAGCACGCGGGCCGCATCCTCCACCTTCTTGTCGATGACCGCCTTGTCGAGCTTGGCCATCTTCAGCGGAAAGGCGATGTTGTTTCTCACACTCATATGCGGATAAAGCGCATAGGACTGGAACACCATGGCAAGACCGCGCTCGGCGGGCGCGCGCTCGGTCACATCCTTGCCGTCGATGACGATCTTACCGCCGGAGACGTCTTCGAGCCCGGCGATCAGGCGCAGAAGCGTGGACTTGCCGCAACCCGACGGGCCGACGAAGACGACGAATTCGCCGTCGTGGATATCGAGATCGATCGACGGGATGACTTTTGCCTCACCGAAGACCTTGGACACGTTCTGAAGGGAAATGCTGCCCATGTTTGTCGTTCCTTATTTCACGGCGCCAAAGGTCAGGCCGCGCACGAGTTGCTTCTGCGAGAACCAGCCAATGACGAGAATGGGGGCGATCGCCATCATCGAGGCGGCCGAGAGTTTTGCCCAGAACAGCCCCTGCGGCGAGGAAAAGGAGGCAATGAAGGCCGTCAGCGGCGCTGCATTGGTGGTCGTCAGCCGGATGGTCCAGAAGGATTCGTTCCAGGCAAGAATGACGTTGAGGAGCAGCGTCGAGGCAATGCCGGGCACCGCCATTGGCGTCAGCACGTGCACGATCTCGTTCCACAACGACGCGCCATCCATGCGCGCGGCTTCCAGGATCTCGCCCGGGATTTCCCGGAAATAGGTGTAGAGCATCCAGATGACGATCGGCAGGTTGATGAAGGTGAGCATGATGGTGAGCCCGATGCGGGTATCGAGCAGGCCGGCATTGCGGAAGATCAGATAGATCGGCACCAGCACGGCGACCGCCGGCATCATCTTGGTGGAAAGCATCCACATCAAGATGTCCTTGGTGCGCTTGGTCGGCGAAAACGCCATGGCCCAGGCGGCGGGAATGGCGATGATCAGCGCGATGATCGTCGAGCCGAGCGACAGCACGACCGAGTTCATGAAGGGCTTGAAGTAATCGCGCTGGGTCTGGACCGTCACGTAATTTTCAAGCGTGCCCGAGGGAATGAGGCTGAAGCCTGCAATGGCCTCAGGCTCGGTTTTGATCGAGGTGAGGAAGGCGTAGAGGATCGGAAAGAACAGCAGGAGCGCGACGATCCAAGCAGCGATGGAGAAGCCGATCTTTGCGCGAGTGGTTGTCTTGCGTGCCATGATCGGTCTCCTTAACGGTCGAGGTTCTTGCCGACCGCGCGCATCAGGAAGATGGCGACGATATTGGCGAGGATGACGGCGATGATACCGCCGGCCGAAGCGCCGCCGACGTCATAACCCAGAAGTGCGGTGCGATAGATGAGGAAGGCGAGGTTGGTGGACGCATAACCCGGGCCGCCATTGGTCGTGACGAGGATTTCCGCGTAGACGCCGAGCAGGAAGATCGTCTGGATCAGAATGACGACCGTGATGGCGCGGGAAAGATGCGGCAGCGTCAAATAGATGAAGCGGTTGACGAAGTTGGCGCCATCCATCTCGGCGGCTTCCTTCTGCTCGCCATCGAGCGATTGCAACGCGGTGAGCAGGATCAGCGTCGCAAAGGGCAGCCATTGCCAGGCAACGATAATGATGATCGAAAACAGCGGGTACTGCGCGAACCAGTCGACCGGCTGAAAACCGAAGAACCGCGAAAGATCGGCGAGCACGCCGTAACCGGGATGCATGATCATGTTCTTCCACACCAGTGCTGCGACCGGCGGCATGACGAAAAACGGCGAGATGATCATGATGCGCACGATGCCCTGGCCGAAAATGTCATTGTCGAGCAGCAGCGCAATCGCAATACCGCCGATGACGGTGATCAGAAGCACGCCGCCGACGATCAGAAGCGTATTCCAGATGGACTGGAAGAAGGCCGGATCGGTGTAGAAATACTGGTAATTGAACAGGCCCGCAAAGCTGACATTGGCCGGGTTCAGAAGATTGTAATTCTGAAACGAGAACCACAGGGTCATCGCCAGGGGCACGATCATCCAGACCAGAAGCAGCAGCACCGAAGGCGCCATCATCAGCCGGGCCAGCCCGCTCGTGTTTCGCGTCGCCATATGCATCCCTCCATCAGTGGCCAAAGGGCCGGGCATTGTTCGCGCTGCCAAAAGGCGGCCAGGGGCAGCGCCCAAGGGTGGGAAAGGGTCGGAAAAGGGGCGCAACACCCTGTTTCAGCGGATGTTGCGCAGCGATTGCCAGACCACATTGTTCTTATTGAAAACGCCGAACCATGCCGGCTGCCGGACTTGCCGGGATGTTCGCTGCCCGGCCTCGTACCGGGCAGCGAACGTCGGGAGGATTACTTGATGTAACCGGCGCGGGTCATTTCGCGCGTTGCAGTCGACTGGGCGCTGGCGAGCGCATCATCGACGCTGGACTGACCGGCAACGACCGCCGAGAACAGCTGACCGACCGTGGTGCCGAGCGCCTGGAACTCAGGGATCGCCACGAACTGGCCGCCGGTGTAAGGCACGGGCTTTACAGTCGGCTTGGTGATGTCGGCGGCATCCATGGCAGCAAGCGTCGGCTTGGCGAAGGCGGCCGCCTTTTCATAGTCGGCATTCTTGTAAAGCGAGGTGCGGGTGCCCGGAGGCACGTTTGCCCAGCCTTCCTTGGAAGCGACGAGTGCGGTGTAATCCTTGCTGGTTGCCCAGGAGATGAACTTTTCAGCGGCTTCCGCCTTCTGCGAGCTCTTCGGGATCGCCAGGTTCCAGGACCACAGCCAGTTGCCATGGTTCTTCAGCTCACCATGCGTCGGGAACAACGCATAACCGACCTTGTCGGCAACGGTGGAATCCTTCGGGTTGGACACGAAGGAGGCTGCCACCGTGGCATCGATCCACATGCCGCACTTACCCTGCTGGAACAGCGTCAGGTTCTCGTTGAAGCCGTTGGAGGAGGCACCGGACGGGCCGGCATCCTTCATCAGGTCGACGTAGAACTGCAGCGAGCTCTTCCATTCCGGCTGATCGAACTGCGGCTTCCAGTTTTCATCGAACCAGCGACCGCCGAAGGAATTGTTGAGTGCGCTGATGAAGGCCATGTTTTCGCCCCAGCCGGCCTTGCCGCGCAGGCAGATGCCGTTGATGTCGGCCTTCCGATCCGTGATCTTGCGGGCCGCATCGCCGATGAATTCCCAGGTGGGGTTATCGGACATCTTCAGACCGGCTTTTTCAAACAGGTCCTTGCGATACATGATCATGGCGGATTCGCCATAGAATGGCGCTGCGTAAAGCTTGCCGTCGGCGGAAAGGCCGCCACGGATCGCCGGCAGAATGTCGTCGACGTCATATTTGTCGCCGAGCTTTTCGAGCGGCAGCAACCAGCCCTGCTTGGCCCAGATCGGAACTTCGTAGTTACCGATGGTCATGATGTCGTATTGGCCGCCATTGGTGGCGATATCGGTCGTCACGCGCTCGCGGAGAACGTTTTCCTCGAGCGTGACCCATTCGACCTTGATGTCAGGGTTTTTGGCGGTGAAGTCGGAGGTCAGACCCTGCATGCGGATCATGTCGCCGTTGTTCACGGTCGCGATGGTCAGCGTTTCGGCGGAAGCAAGGGTCGAAAAGGCGAGTGCCGAGCATGCGCCCAGCAAAATGGTCTTCAATGTCATATCTTCCTCCCAGAAGAAAAATGATGAGCATTCGCTTTGCTCTGGGGCATTTACTCACTTTGGCGTGAGAAAAGTCAAGCGACATCCTGTGCTGCGACGCACATGAAAAAACCAAGCCACTGATTTTACTTATCTAATTTTTGCTCAATGCGTGAGCAAATATTCACCTGTCGCTTCGTCGGTGATGAGGCCGTTCAGCAAACCGCCCCTCAGCGCCGCCAGAATCGAAGCGTGTTTGCGGGCTCCCTGCGCCATGCCGATGACGGTGCAGGTGTCTCGTGAAGGAATGGGAACAGAGGCGACACGCTCGTTGACGGGGTGCTCGAAAATGCGACCGTCGGCGTCATACATCCAGCCGCAGATTTCACCGACGGCGCCTCCCGCCATCAGGGCCCTCATCTCGTCGACACCAAGGAAACCATCAACGCAGAGGGGCGCGTTTTCGCCGAGTTCACCGACACCGACGAAGGTGACATTGGCGGCCGCGCCAAGCGCCAGCGTGGAGCGGACCATGGACTGGTCGTGCAAAAGCTCCCGCTCTTCGGCCGACGAGCAGAGCACCGGCAACGGCATCGGAAAATGCCGGGCCTTGATGGCATCCGCCATACTGAAGATGACGTTGTAATAAGCGGCCGATCCATCCGGCCCGATATTGCCGGTCAGCGACACGATGCGATGTTGGGGACATTCCATCGGCGGCAGCTGATCGACGGCGGCCTTCAATGTACGGCCGGTGCCGATGGCGAGCACGATGGGATCGGCATTCTTCAGCCAGCGTTCGATTTCCGCCGCCCCCGCCTCGGCAATTCCGACGGTGGAAGACACGCCGGCCGGGTCGCTCGGCACCACCTCGATATATTTGAGGCCGAATCTGTCCTTGAGGCGCTCTGCTTTTTCGAGACAGGCGGCGATGGGATGGTCGAGCCGGACCTTGATCAGCCGCTCGGCAACGGCCAGCGACACCAGCCGCTGTGCGGACTGGCGTGAAATACCCATGGCGGCAGCAATTTCGTCCTGGGTGCGTCCGGCAACGTAATAAAGCCAGCCGGCGCGGGCCGCATCATCCAGCCGTCCCTGTGCTTCGTTTCGTCTGGCCATGCCGCTGCCCTTCGTGAATTGCCTCTGCGCATTTGCTGGCATTTTTTTGCGGCGGCTGTCAAACGGGCAGCGTGGTTACGCCTCAGTCACAATGTCTGTAACCGGACTTTCGCGTGCGCAGGTCGAAGTGAAAGTGGTTCCAGTGGTTCGGGTCGCTGCCGGGGCCGAGGACGGTCGAGAAATACTTACAGCTGTCCGAGCGGACCGCCTTCAGCAGAGCCTTTTCGCGAAAGGCGAAAAAACTCTTGGTGCGCACATCGATTTCCTTGCCGTTCTTCAGCGTGATGGTGCCGATGTCGATGGCGTTGCCGCGCGCATGTTCAGACCACGGATTGCTGGAGCGCGAGTTCATCTTGCGGCACGAATATCCACCCATCGGCGTGATGCGGCCGACACCGGACAGATAACGGAAGCGTGAGGATGGCACGAGTTCGAACTTGACCCATTTGGCGAAGGCAAGCGTCACCTGACAATTGAGTTTCACAGCCGGGCGGATGGCAACGCCGCTCGCAAGGCCGCTGAGCTCGATCGGATAATCGATGCCGCAGGTCGGGCCATCAGCGATGCGGGCAACGTCACGGAAGGCGACACCGAGGCGGCGCAACTCGGCGCGGCAGGCAACCTCGGAGGATGGCATGACACCGGGCGGCATGATGCGGCTGCTTTGCGGTCCGCCACGCGCCATCGGATCGTTGGGCATGAGCATGGCAACTTCCTCGACCGGCTGGCGCCGGCCGGAGGACCCTGGCGGTGGCGGCGGAATGAGGCGAGACTGGCTGGCTGCCGGCTGCCGACGGGCAGGTGAAATCGCCACCGGATTGTCCGTGCCGATCCCATCTACAACCGGCTGCGCGGACGCGCCTTCGGCAATATCCGCATCCTGTTCCTCGGCAAGGCCGCGCACCGGTTCGACACCCAGCATGGAATCCATGTTCACGCCACCCTCGCCTTCGGCGATCTGGTTGCTGGCCAATTGCTGCTGTGTATCGGGCTGGTTCTGACTGGCCTGCGGTGCCATGACGGAATGACCGCTGGCCGCCATGCGCGCCTGATGCTGCGATTCGAGTGTAGAATAACCCTGTGCACCCTGCGGCGATTGCAACAGCGGATCCTGCGATGCATAGGCCTCGGGCATTGGCTGCGAAACAACGCCGGCGTAGTCGTCTGGTTGTTGCACGCGCGCGGCCTGGTGGACGGCACCGGCGGGCGCACTGTAGCCCTGTTGCCGCGAGGACCTGATGGCGCTGACACGGGTCGTGCCATCAACCTCAGCCGGGGGTACGAGACCCTCCGCCGAGCATGACACCATGACCGTGGAAATCATCAGCAACGTCACAAGACGACGCGGAAGGGAAACATACGCCATACGAGAACCTGTACCTTCAGCGGCCGCAATCGCGGCAATACAGGATAAATTTTAAAGAAATGAGGTAAACGAAACCTTATTGGTGCCGGGAAATAACGAACCCGGCAGTTCTCAGGTATCCGGAAAGCGAAAAGGCACGACCAGATAACGTCCGTCATTCCGGCCATGCGCCGGAATCCATCCAACTCGCGTCTGCGCGGCGACAAGAATGCTTTCAGCCAAGGACGGGGGATGGCCACATACCGGCTAAAGGCTGACATGGCGGGCGGAAAAAACTCGGCGAGACAATAGCCGCTGGAATGCGCGAAATGCTGTGCGAAAATGTCAGAGAGAGGCCTAAATCAAGCCTCAACGAAAAAAGGGCGCAGCCAGGCCGCGCCCTCCAACGTCACTCAAACCACCTGAACTCACGCCGCCCGGGCAGTCTCCCGGCTCGCACCATGTCCCAGTTCAAAACGGGAGAGCAGCGCCCGCAACTGCTGGCTTTCCTCTGCCAATGTCTGGCTGGCCGCGGTGGTTTCTTCCACCATGGCAGCGTTCTGCTGGGTCATCTGATCCATGTGGTTGACGGAAGTGTTGATCTCCTGCAGCCCCGTCGCCTGTTCGCGTGCTGCGGTCGCGATGGAGTTGACGTGGCCTTCCACCCGGTTGACCAGAGCCACGATTTCCTCCAACGCATCACCGGTCGAGCGCACCAGCGCAACGCCGCCGCCCACTTCTTCCGCCGAGCGGTTGATAAGCGTTTTGATTTCCTTGGCTGCGTTGGCAGAGCGTTGCGCAAGTTCACGCACCTCCTGTGCCACGACCGCAAAACCCCGGCCCGCCTCGCCTGCCCGTGCTGCTTCGACGCCGGCATTCAGCGCAAGCAGGTTTGTCTGAAAGGCAATTTCGTCGATAACCGAGATGATCTGCCCGATGCGTTTCGAGGACTCTTCGATACGGCCCATCGCGTCGACGGCATTGCGCACAATCTCGCCCGATCGACCGGCGCTGGACTTGGTATCCTGCACCATCTGCCGGGCCTCGTTTGCCCGGCCGGAGGCGGTACGCACGGTGGCGGTGATCTCGTCGAGAGCTGCCGCCGTCTCTTCCAGCGCTGCCGCCTGCTGCTCGGTGCGGCGCGAAAGATTGCCGGTCGCGCCGCTGATATCGGACGCGCTGTCATTGACAACGTGGCCGGTTCTCGCAATCGCTTCGATCGCGCCATGCAGGGCGCCGACGGCGCGGTTGAAGTCCAGCCGCAGCTTTTCGTAATCCGTTCCGATATCGGTCAGAGACACGGTCAGGTCACCATCGGCGAGCGCCTCGAGCGCGCTGCCGAGCTGCTCCATGGCATGTGCCTGCCTGTCGGACGCGGAACGCAGCACCATTTCATTGCCGCGCCGCTCTGCCTCCAGCGCCCGCTGCTGGTCTGCCTGGCGCGCTTGCAAGGCGCTGCGCTCATTGACGCTGTCACGCAACACCAGCAGCGTCTTCGCAATCGCGCCGATTTCATTACGACGGTCGGCGAACTGGATATCCGCCTCGCCATCGCCATCCGCGATCCGCCGCATGCTCTGGCGAATGAGATCGATGGGCCGGGTAACGCTGCGAACCACCAAGGCGGCAATGCCCACCACAACAAGGCCAACCGCGATGCAAAGGCCGCCGTTGAAATAGGCGTCGCGCCAGAACACGGCTTCAAGATCGTCGACATAAACCCCGGTGCCGACAATCCAGCCCCAAGGGGCGAAACCGGCCACATGCGAGAACTTCTCGACCGGGTCCGGCGCGCCGGGCTTCGGCCAGTAATAATCGACAAAGCCCTGGCCGCCCGCTTTGACCGTTTTTACGAACTCAACGAACAGCGCCTTGCCATTCGGATCCTTGTTGCCCGTGAGGTCGGTTCCGTTCATTTCAGGCTTGATCGGATGCATCACCATGGTCGGATGCATGTCATTGATCCAGAAATAACCGCTGCCATTGCCGTAACGCATGGCCGCAATCGTTGTCTTTGCCTGTTGTTGCGCCGCCTCCCGCGTCAGGCTTCCGCCCTGCTCCAACTGGTAATATTGCTTGAGAATGGCAACGGCGGTCTCGTTCATCGCCGCAAGTCCGGCTTTCCGCTCCCGCTCCATCTCGTGGTAGCTTTCAAACAGGCTGAATGTGAGAGCGGCAGCCAGTATCGCCAGAAACAAGGCGACAAGCGCGTAAAGGCGCATGGATATTGTGACGTTTTTCATCTTCCCCCCAAGTCGATGACAGCAATTCGACCAGCCGATGTTAGGAGCAAGAAATTGATTATTATTAAATGCGAATATTATACGTTCGTATTATTCGCCTATGGCTGAAGGCGTCTCGTCGCGGGTTCCGCGGGCCATGTCAGGGAGGGATTTTCGGACTGACTGGCCGCATCTAAAGATAGCGTTAATCGTAGGCGCTTATCCTTGCTGACCAAAATGACGTTGAGGGAGACGCGCGATGGCCCGGCCCAATTTTCGCTACACACATTATGACCTGAAGGAGCTTAGAGCCGGTACGGTCATCGAGGTATCCCTGTCGGCGATCAATAACGTTCGCCTGATGACGGGTGCGAATTTTCAGCGCTTCACCGAGTTGCTCGATTTCAAATATCTCGGCGGCGTGGCGAAAAAATCCCCGATCCGTCTCGCCATCCCAGAGACATTGCACTGGCATCTGATCATCGATGCCGAAGGCCATGGCGCTCTGGCGGAATCCTCGGTCAAGATGCTGCCTGCACAGCCGCAGGCGATGCACCGAAAAGCATCCTGATCGCGGTTTAGAAACAGTCACTTACGGCCATTTGGCGAATCATTTTACCAGCGACCTGAATCTCTTTCTCAAGACCGCCCGAGGCACGATTTCCGGCCGGGCGCCGCAAACGCTAGCGCGTCGAGCGCTCGCGGCGCAGCTTCGCCCACCAGTCGAGGCGCTTGCGTATTTCCCTTTCGAAGCCACGATCCGGCGGATCATAAAATGTCGTGCGCCCCATCTTCTCGGGGAAGTAATCCTGCCCTGAAAAAGCATCGGGCTCATCATGGTCATAACGGTAGCCGTCACCATAACCCTCACCCTTCATGAGCTTTGTAGGGGCGTTCAGAATATGTTTCGGCGGCACCAATGAGCCGTTTTCTTTCGCTGCGCGCATCGCCGCCTTGAAGGCGGTGTAGACGGCGTTGGATTTCGGCGCGGTTGCGAGATAGACGCACGCCTGGGCGAGCGCCAGCTCCCCTTCCGGAGAGCCCAGATAGTCATAGGCATCCTTGGCCGCATTGCAGATCGAAAGCGCCTGCGGATCGGCAAGACCGATATCCTCGACCGCCATGCGTACCAGCCGGCGTCCGATGTAGAGCGGGTCTTCGCCTGCATCGAACATCCGGGCGAGGTAATAAAGCGCCGCATCCGGGTCAGACCCTCGCACCGACTTATGCAGCGCCGAGATCAGATTATAATGACCGTCCTGGCTCTTGTCGTAGACCGGCGCACGCCGCTGCACGATGCGTGTCAGCCCTTCCGTATCGAAAATCTCATCCTTGCGCGCCGCGCGCCACACCTCTTCGGCAAGCGTCAGTACGGCGCGGCCGTCGCCGTCGGCCATGCGGATCAGGCTCGCGCGCGCCTCCTCCGTCAGCGGAAGCTGTTTCTCCTCCGCCTGCTCGGCACGCTTCAACAGCTCGCTGAGGCTCTCTTCGTCATGCGAGCGGAAGGTCAGCACACGCGCCCGCGACAGAAGAGCGGCATTGAGCTCAAACGACGGATTTTCGGTGGTGGCGCCGACGAGAATAATGGTACCGTCTTCCATGACGGGCAGAAAACTATCCTGCTGCGCCCGATTGAAGCGGTGGATTTCGTCGACGAACAGCAGCGTCTGGCGACCGTTCATGCGGCGCGTGCGCGCCGCCTCGAATACCTTCTTGAGATCGGCGACACCGGAGAAGATCGCGGAAATCTGCTCGAAGGCGAGGCCCGCTTCGCCGGAAAGCAGGCGGGCAACCGTGGTTTTGCCAGTGCCGGGCGGTCCCCAGAAAATCATTGAGCCCAGCGATCCACTGTCGATCATCCGGCGCAGAACGCCCTCTTCGCCCGTCAGATGCTCTTGCCCGCTCACCTCCGCCAGCGTTTTCGGCCGCAGACGATCGGCAAGAGGCCGCCGGTTGGCGACCTCCACGGGCACTTGCGGGGCGAAGAGGTCATCGCTCATCGCAGGAACTGCCGGATCCGCTGCCCGTCACGCAGGATTTCCACGCGCCAGAAACCGGGATTGTCATCAAGCGCCTTTTCGACAGCGGCGGTCGATCCGATATCCGCGCCGTTAAGGGACAGGATGACGTCCTTGGGCTGGAAGCCGACGCGATAGGCCGGCGACCCACGCTTGACATCGGTAATGACGACGCCCGTTACCTGCGACGGCATGCGCAATTCATCCGCAAGCTTGGGCGAGAGATTGGCAACGGTCGCACCGGCGAAAGGATTGCGCCCCTCGATCAGACGTTCGTCCCTCGGCGCCGTTTCCGGCGCTGTGTCCAGCGCAATCGTCAGCTTCTTTTCCTTGCTCTTCTCCACGACAGTCAGTTCGGCGGATTTACCGATGCCGGCAGTCGTCAGGCGATAACCGAGCGCATCGGGGTGCTCGACCTCGAAGCCATTGACGGCGGTCACCACCTGACCGGGCTCGATGCCCGCCTTTTCTGCCGGACCGCCCTTGGTGACGCTGACGACGAGCGCGCCGCGGGCACGGTGCAAGCCAAGCGCCTCGGCGACATCCGAAGTCACGGGATCGAACGTGGCGCCGATATAGGGCCGCTGGAAGTTCGCATCGCCTCTTTCGGCGGCAGCCACGAACACCCGTACCAGATTGGCAGGAATGGCAAAACCGATGCCGTTCGAGCCACCCCCCTTGGAGAATATCGCCGTATTGATGCCGATCAGCTCACCCGCCATGTTCATCAGCGCACCGCCGGAATTACCGGGGTTGATGGACGCATCTGTCTGAATGAAGAAGCCGAAATCACCCTGCGTCACCTGATTACGCGCAAGGCCGGAAACGATACCGCTCGTAACGGTCTGGCCGACACCGAAAGGGTTACCGATGGCGAGCACCAGATCACCGACTTCGATCCTGTCGGAATTACCGAGCGACAGCACCGGGAACTGCTCCTTGGCGTCAATCTGCAGCACGGCCAGATCGACCCGATCATCCTTCAGCAGCACCTTTGAGGAAAACTCACGTCCATCGGCCAGAGCCACCTTGATGTCGTCGGCACCATCGATGACGTGATTGTTTGTCACGATCAGCCCGCCGGCGCTGACAATCACACCCGAACCCAGCGACGACTGCTTTTCCGTGCGGTTCGGCATCTGCTGGCCAAAGAACTGCTCGAAGAAGGGATCGCCGGCAAAGGGCGACAAACGCCGCTGGACGACGCGCTCGGCATAGACGTTGACCACAGCACCCGCCGTGCGCTTCACCAGCGGCGCGAAGGAGAGCTGCATTTCCGTGTGGCTTGCCGGCACGGTTTTCGTGTCCTGCGCGCCCGCGCCACCGGGCAGGAGAACAAGCGCGGCGAGAAAGCCGGTAGACAGATACTTCAACACGCTTCGCATGTGATTCCTCATCGTCATCAGTATGATGGAGTTATAACGCCAAAGCCTGTAAAGCAAAGAGCGGCAAGATGATGGCTATCGTTTCGACGGCATCTTTTAGACGACCACACTTTTCCAATCCCCGCTTTTTCCTGTGTCTCGGCTCCGGCGACATGGAACCGGTGAGCGGGCTTTCCGGTTTCCTCCGAACACGAATTTCTCAAAGAGACCCGTCATGGATTTGAAAAAGCCTCTCCTCGCCTGCGGCCTGCTCCTCGCCTCCTCTCTTTCCTCGCCCGCCGCCGCGGCAAGCTTCGACTGCGCAAAACCCGATCTGGCAGCCGACGAGAAAGCCATCTGCGACAATCGCGCCCTCAACGATCTGGATGTGAAGATGGCCACCACGTTTGATATCCTCACCCAGCTGATGGCCATGGGCGCGCGCGACACGCTGCGTGACGAGCAGAGCAAATGGCTGAAGAAACGACAGGAATGTGCGGCGGACGTGGCGTGCTTGTCGAGCGCGTATGACGAGCGAATGAATAAGCTTGGCGAGGCTTTCCAGAGCATCAACCGGCCGCTCTGATATCAGCGATGATCAGACTGCCCGGATGATGTCTGTCATCAGCCCGTGTAGCTGGTCCCGGTATCCGGTCCTTGCCGATGGCGCGTCCTCGCGCGAGGTCATGACCACGGAGAGCCTTCTGGACGGAACAATGTAAAGCATCTGGCCGCCATAGCCCCAGGCGTAAAACACCTTTTCTCCGCCCATCTCCTTGATGAACCAGCAATATCCGTAACCATCTCCGTTAAAGACGGAGTTGGTGCGCTGTTGCCAGGACTGGTCGATCCACGCCTGGGAAATCAGTCGCTGCCCGTCCGGCGTTACGCCGCCGCGCCGGTACAGTTCTCCAAAGGCCAGAAGTGAGCGAGCGGTCATCGCCATCTGGTTTCCGCCGAGATAGATGCCCTGCGGATCACGCTCCCAGCCACCGATCGCAAAACCCTCAAGTGGACGAAACCAATCTCGCGCCAAGGCAAGTGTCGAGCGGCCGGAGGCCTTGGTCAAGATCGCCGAGAGCAGATGCGTGGACGCCGTGGAATACAACATGCCACCACCCGGCTCCCCGGCAAAACCGGAGCCGAGCGCCATCCGAACCCAGTTTCGACTTGCCACCCAGCGCCCGTAATTCGGCCCCGACATGCGCTCCAGTCCCGATTGCATGGACAAAAGATTGCCGATGGTGATCCGCTCCAACCGCGGATCGGGATTCTGCGGAAAATCGCTGCGCAGGATGGTCGCGATCGGCTGGTCCGCGCTCTCGATGACCTTGCGATCGATGGCCATTCCGACCAGCGCCGAAATGATCGATTTTGACGCCGATTTGATATTGGTGGAGCAGTTAAGACCCGCGCCATGATAAGCGCGGCTTGCAACCTCCTCGCCCTCGATGCTGATGATGACTGCCTTGAGACTGGAAAGCGCGTCCGCATCCCGTAGCAACGGTTCGAAACGAGCCGCACCGCCGGCAGTCTGCGCGCGGGCAATGGAGGCGAAAGGTAGCGACACCATGAAGGCGAGTGCGGTTCGTCTTTTCATGGTGATGAAGGTAGTCATCGCTGCGTTCTGGAAAAGGGTCGCTGGACGAACATCACTCCAATGTGACTACGAGATAGGAAACAGCTGTAAGTCGTTTCGTATTAGCGATGGAAAAACAGAATGTTGAAGGCCGTCGAAGAATCACCCTGTGAGGCGCTTCAATCTATTTGTGAGCTGGGCTTCGCACTCAATTCAGACAGTAAAAAGCCGCACCAGGGCGCGGCTGATCGAATTGCAGATCGAACATCACTCTCGACGTATCCTCGGGCCTGTCCCGAGGATCTATCCACATCGCGTAGTATTGGTCGGTTGCAGATGCTCGGGACAAGCCCGAGCATGACGGAAGAGAGCTTATCGTTTCCGATCAGCAAGCTCCAGCCATCGCGCAAGGCTGCGGCCAGTACTTCGCCGCCCACTGCCGACAGGATTACTCCGGCAAAATCCGCACTGCGCCCTTATCCGCGCTCGATGCGAAGGCCGCATAGGCCTTCAGCGCTGTGGTGACATTGCGCTTGCGCGGTGCTTCCGGCTTCCAGCCCTTTTCTTCCTGCTCGGCGCGGCGCGCGGCCAGTTCCGCATCGGAAACCTTCAGGTTGATCGTGCGGTTCGGAATATCGATCTCGATCAGGTCACCCTGGCGCACCAGGCCAATGGCGCCGCCCTGCGCCGCTTCCGGCGAGGCATGACCGATGGAAAGGCCTGACGTGCCACCGGAGAAGCGACCATCGGTGATAAGCGCGCAGGCTTTGCCAAGGCCCTTGGATTTCAGGTAGCTGGTTGGATAAAGCATTTCCTGCATGCCCGGCCCGCCCTTCGGACCTTCATAACGGATGACGACCACGTCGCCCGCCTTGACCTCGTTGCCGAGAATGCCCTTCACGGCCGCGTCCTGGCTTTCGTAAACGACCGCCGGGCCGTTGAATTTCAGGATGGATTCATCAACGCCCGCCGTCTTAACGATGCAACCGTCTAGCGCGATGTTGCCGTAAAGCACGGCAAGGCCGCCATCCTTAGAGAAAGGCTTTTCGACCGAACGGATGACGCCGTTGTCGCTGTCGGTATCCAGATCGTCCCAGCGCGAGGACTGGCTGAAGGCAACCTGCGTCGGCACGCCACCGGGCGCTGCCTTGAAGAATTCACGCACCGTCTCGCTGTTAGTGCGCGTGATGTCCCAACGGTCGATGGCGTCGCCAAGCGTCGCCTCATGTACCGTATAGGTATCGCGGTTGATGAGACCGCCGCGCTCCAACTCGCCGAGAATGCGCATGATGCCGCCGGCGCGGTGAACGTCTTCCATGTGAACGTCCTGCTTGGCGGGCGCGACCTTGGAAAGGCAGGGCACCTTACGAGACAGCCGGTCGATGTCTTCCATGGTGAAATCCACCCCGCCCTCGTGCGCGGCGGCGAGGATATGCAGCACCGTGTTGGTGGAGCCGCCCATGGCGATATCCAGCGACATGGCGTTTTCGAACGCCGCCTTGTTGGCGATGGTGCGTGGCAGAACGGTTTCGTCTTCCTGCTCGTAATAACGGCGCGCCAGATCGACGATCAAATGACCGGCCTCCACGAACAGGCGTTTGCGATCCGAATGGGTCGCGAGCGTCGAGCCGTTGCCGGGCAAGGACAAGCCGAGCGCCTCGGTCAGACAGTTCATCGAATTGGCGGTGAACATGCCGGAACAGGAACCGCAGGTCGGGCAGGCAGAGCGCTCGATGACCTTGACGTCCTCATCGGAGATCTTGTCATCGGCAGCAGCCACCATGGCGTCAACCAGATCGAGCGCAACGGTCTTGCCGTGCAGAACCACCTTACCCGCTTCCATCGGACCGCCAGACACAAAGACGGCGGGAATGTTGAGGCGCATGGCAGCATTCAGCATGCCGGGAGTGATCTTGTCGCAGTTGGAAATGCACACCATCGCATCGGCGCAATGGGCGTTGACCATGTACTCGACCGAGTCCGCAATGATCTCGCGCGACGGCAGGGAATAAAGCATGCCGTCGTGACCCATGGCGATGCCGTCATCGACCGCGATGGTGTTGAATTCCTTGGCGACACCGCCAGCCGCTTCAATCTCGCGGGCCACGAGCTGACCGAGATCCTTCAGGTGCACATGGCCGGGCACGAACTGCGTGAAGGAATTGACGACAGCGATGATCGGCTTGCCGAAATCGCTGTCCTTCATGCCGGTGGCGCGCCAAAGGCCGCGCGCGCCCGCCATGTTGCGGCCGTGGGTTGTCGTTCTGGAGCGATAGGCTGGCATGGTGTTTTCCTCGATCTCTGGCCAGAAGCGCGTCCCGCGAAAGCGGCAAGATGGCTCCTTCCCTATTTTGCGGTGTTTCTAGCGCAAACCGCGAGCGCTGTCACTGTCACCTTCGCTCAAAACAGTACGGTCCGGTACGGTACGCCCCTGAATTTGACCTGCCATAAAGGGCCGGGCATCACAAATGCGCGATTGCGAGCCGCCGGCCCTATTTTTCATCGCGACGCTGAAACATATCTGTGCAGCGACCGTATTGGCTATCATAATCGATTTATCGCCGATGCACCCGGCTTTTGTGGAGGTTACCATGCCCGCCTATCGTCCGCCTCATATTGCGTCTTCAGAAATCACGCCGAAGTCCTTCTATCTCTCCCGACGCAATTTCCTCGGAACGGCGGCAGGGCTCGCAGCCGTTGGCCTGGCGGGACGCGAGGCCGTCGCCGCACCGCTTTCGGCAAAGGCCAGTGCCTATAAGCTGGATGAAAAGCTCACGCCGCTCGACGCCGTCAGCAGCTACAACAACTTCTATGAATTCGGCGTCGGCAAATCCGACCCAAAGGAAAATTCCGGCAAGTTCAAGCCAACACCATGGACGGTAAAGGTGGACGGCCTCGTTTCGAAGCCGCAGGAATTCGGTATAGAGGAGTTGATGAAATATCAGCTTGAGGAGCGCACTTATCGCATGCGCTGCGTCGAGGGCTGGTCGATGGTCATTCCGTGGATCGGCTTCCCGCTTGCGAGCCTGCTCGACAAGGTTGAGCTCCTGGGCAGCGCCAAATATGTCTCCTTCGAGACCGTCGTTCGGCCCGAGGAAATGCCCGGACAGAGCGGCCTGTTCCAGCCTTTGTCATGGCCCTATGTCGAAGGACTGCGTCTCGATGAAGCGCGCCATCCGCTCACCATCCTCGCCGTCGGGCTTTATGGCGAAACGCTGCCGAACCAGAACGGCGCACCGATCCGGCTCGTCGTGCCGTGGAAATACGGCTTCAAGGGCATCAAATCCATCGTCCGGATCTCGCTCACCGAAAAACAGCCGGAAACGACCTGGAAAAACTCCAATGCCCGCGAATATGGCTTCTATTCCAACGTCAATCCGCATGTGGACCACCCGCGCTGGAGCCAGGCGACGGAGCAACGCATCGGCGAAGGCGGCTTTTTTGGTACGCAGAACCGTCCGACGCTGATGTTCAATGGTTACGAGGAAGTGGCGAGCCTCTATGCGGGTATGGACCTGAAGGCGAATTACTGACCATGGCCATTGCCCTGTCCCTTCCCTCGCTGCCGAAGCGTTACCAACCGGCAGCCATCTGGGCGCTCTATGTCATCGGCCTTGCTCCAGGTGTCTGGTATTTCTACCTCGCCGCAACGGGCGGCCTCGGCTTCAACCCGGTCAAGGATTTCGAGCACCTGCTCGGCATCTGGGCACTGCGCTTCCTCTGTCTCGGGCTGCTCGTCACGCCGCTGCGCGATCTCTTCAACCTCAACCTCATCGCCTACCGCCGGGCGCTGGGCCTGATCGCCTTTTATTATGTTCTGGCGCATTTCACCGTCTATCTGGTGCTGGATCGTGGCCTCGTCTTCAGCTCCATCGCCGGCGACATTCTCAAACGCCCCTACATCATGTTTGGCATGGCAGGGCTCATCATGCTCCTGCCTCTGGCGCTGACCTCGAACCGCTGGTCGATCCGCAAACTCGGCAGCCGCTGGAACACGCTGCACAAGCTCGTCTATCTCGTCCTCATCGTCGGCGTGCTGCATTTCGTGCTGGCGCGGAAATCGATCACGCTGGAGCCGATGTTCTATATCAGCACGATGGTGGTGCTGTTGGGCTATCGGCTGGTGCGCAAACCGATCCTCCAATACAAGCGCGCGCGCCAACCACGCCGTGCGCCTTTACACGCGCCGCCAAACGCATGAGCCCTCCCGAGAGACCGTCCCCGCTTCAACAAGCATGGCACTGTCTTCAGCAACTCAAGCCGCGTTGAGCGAGGTATTCCACATTATTGCGCGTGGCTCAGCATGCGAACCGACTCAAATTTGTAAAGGGTTAGATGTGAGGCAGCGGCAGGCATTGTCGCAACTCGCCGAACGCATTACGGAAGGCGACGTGGGGGAAGACGATCTGCAAACCCTCTGGGCAAAGCATTACACGGCCGACCGAGTGTATATTCTGCCCCTCCCCCTCACCGAAATTGTGAACCGGATCGCGCGACACCTGCCGCATCATAAACCCCGGCACGGGCAAAACCGCCGGTAACAGCAAACCCACTATCCGCAACAAAAAAGCCGGGCGATCTCTCGCCCGGCTTTTTTAACTCACGACGCCTTGAACGGCGTCAAACCTTATGCGGCTTCGGCAGCAGCAGCTTCAGCAGCAACGCGAGCCTTGTCGGCTGCGCCCTTGGCGTCAACGTCGCGCTCGACGAATTCGATGACGGCCAGAGCGGCATTGTCGCCCTGGCGGAAGCCGGCCTTCATGATACGCAGGTAGCCGCCGTTGCGGTTTGCGTAACGGGCTGCGATCGCGTCGAACAGCTTGCGAACAGCGTCCTGATCCTTGATCTGCGAAATCGCCTGACGACGAGCGTGCAGGTCGCCGCGCTTGCCGAGGGTGACGAGCTTCTCAACGATCGGGCGAATTTCCTTCGCCTTCGGAAGCGTGGTGACGATCTGCTCATGGGTGATGAGCGAAGCAGCCATGTTGGCAAACATTGCCTTGCGGTGGCTGGCGGTTCTATTGAGCTTGCGGCCTGAATTACCGTGGCGCATTGCTATTCTCCTTCTACGCAGGTTCCTTCTTTAAGGCCTGCCGTTTCCTGGCACATGCAGGTGACTTACCTGCTGTTTGACGGGGAAAGGCAGTCTTTGAGGTCTGCCTTCTTGTTTGTTAGTACTGGTCTTCGTAACGCTTGGCGAGATCTTCGATGTTCTCAGGCGGCCATGCCGGCACTTCCATGCCGAGGTGCAGACCCATGGAAGCGAGAACTTCCTTGATTTCGTTCAGCGACTTGCGACCAAAGTTCGGCGTGCGGAGCATTTCGGCTTCGGTCTTCTGGATCAGGTCGCCGATGTAAACGATGTTGTCGTTCTTCAGGCAGTTTGCCGAACGAACGGACAGCTCGAGCTCGTCGACCTTCTTGAGAAGCGCCGGGTTGAACGCGAGTTCCGTAACCGATTCTTCTTCTGCTTCCTTTTGCGGCTCGTCGAAGTTGACGAACACGCCCAGCTGGTCCTGAAGAATACGAGCGGCGAAGGCAACGGCGTCTTCGCCGGAAACCGAACCGTTGGTCTCGATCGTCATGATCAGCTTGTCATAGTCGAGAACCTGGCCTTCACGGGTGTTTTCCACCTTGTAGGACACTTTCTTGACCGGAGAATAGAGGCTGTCCACCGGAATGAGCCCGATCGGGGCATCTTCCGCGCGGTTGCGCTCAGCCGGTACGTAACCCTTGCCGTTGTTGACGGTGAATTCCATGCGGATTTCAGCGCCATCGTCGAGCGTGCAGATCACGTGGTCGGGGTTCAGGATTTCGATGTCGCCTACCGTCTGGATGTCACCAGCGGTTACGGCACCCGGACCCTGCTTGCGCACGACCATGCGCTTGGAATCATCGCCGTCCATCTTGATGGCGATTTCCTTGATGTTGAGCACGATATCCGTCACATCTTCCCGAACGCCGGGGATGGAGGAGAATTCGTGCAGGACACCGTCGATCTGCACGGCCGTAACAGCGGCGCCGCGCAGGGAAGACAACAGAACGCGACGCAGCGCGTTGCCGAGGGTAAGACCGAAACCACGCTCCAGCGGCTCGGCAACCAGTGTTGCCTTGGTGCGGCTGGACGAGGTGAACTCGACCTTGTTCGGCTTGATAAGTTCCTGCCAGTTCTTCTGAATCATCTTTAAACCTTCCGTTCGCCGCCACCATCCAATCGTGACGGACCGAGCATGAAAACACCGAGAGGAACCGAATTCAGTGGTTCATCGGTGGGTTCTTGAGCGCAAGTCCGCCGATCGAAATCGACGCGCACACGCCAGATACACGAAAATTCCGCCAGACCTGAGGTAAGGCGGAATTTCCGAACCACGGTCGCGTCAGACGCGGCGCTTCTTGCGCGGACGGCAACCGTTGTGCGGGATCGGCGTCACGTCGCGAATGGAAGTGATCATGAAACCGGCAGCCTGCAGAGCGCGAAGTGCCGATTCACGGCCGGAACCCGGACCGCAAACTTCAACTTCAAGCGACTTCATGCCGTGTTCCTGAGCCTTCTTCGCGCAATCTTCAGCAGCGATCTGGGCAGCGAACGGGGTCGACTTACGCGAACCCTTGAAGCCCTTGGCACCAGCGGACGACCAGGCGATAGCATTGCCCTGTGCGTCGGTGATGGTGATCATCGTGTTGTTGAAGGTCGAGTTGACGTGCGCGACGCCAGACGTGATATTTTTGCGTTCGCGACGACGGACGCGTGCGGCTTCCTTGGCCATTTTATACCTTTCATTGATCTCTCCACCGCCGTAACACCAGCGGCTACACCAGCAATCAGCCCGCGACCGAGCTTTTCGCCAAACTCAGAAAGGCTGGCGCGGACTGCACCAGCCTCCCCTTTCCGGAGAACCGGAAAATTACTTCTTCTTACCAGCGATAGCCTTCGCCGGACCCTTGCGGGTGCGGGCGTTGGTGTGCGTGCGCTGACCGCGGACCGGAAGGCCACGACGGTGACGCAGGCCGCGGTAGCAACCGAGGTCCATCAAACGCTTGATGTTCATCGACGTCTCACGACGCAGGTCACCTTCGACCTGGTAGTCGCGGTCGATGGCTTCGCGGATCTGAAGAACTTCAGCATCCGTCAGCTGATGAACGCGCTTGTCAGCCGGAAGACCGACCTTGTCCATGATTTCCTGCGCGAATTTCGGACCAATCCCGTGAATGTAGGTCAGCGCAATAACAACGCGCTTCGCAGTCGGGATGTTGACGCCAGCGATACGTGCCACGTCTTTTCTCCTTGGTTCCAGTTGCCATCCGGCAAGTGGTGATTCCATTTGAGCGGCCGAAAGACCGCCAGTTCAAATTGGTGTCCGTGACAAGTCAAAACGACCGAACCCGGATCTCCCTTCCCTAAGGGAAATCCGCGCCAGTCGCTTGGGATGTCGCGAGTTGGCGCGGTGTTTAACGGAATCAGCGCAAAAAAGCAACCGGCTCCGCCAAGATTCTTTTGCGATCCAAAGGATCAGCCGCCTTTCGGAAAAGGAATATGGGCAAGAACGCGACAGTCCTCACCCATTCATTCCTTCGATCAGGCAGAGGCCTTCTCGAGAACGCGCTCGATAGCCTCGGTGACGGCATCGACATCTGCCATGCCATCCAGCGTCACCAGTTCGCCCTGTTCGCTGTAATAAGCGGACAGCGGCGCAGTCTTTTCGCGATATTCCGTCAGACGCTTGCGGAAAGCCTCCGGATTGTCATCCGAACGGACAGTGCCGCCAGCAGCAATGGTCTCGGCGACGCGGTTTTCGATTCGGCGAATCAAAGCCTCTTCGTCCACTTTCAGCTCAATCACAGCGTCGAGAACGAGGTTCTTCTTGCGCATGTTGTCGGCAAGCGCCTTCGCCTGCGGAACGGTGCGCGGATAACCGTCGAGAATGAAACCCTTGGCACAGTCAGGAGCTTCGATACGTTCGGAAACGATCTGATTGACGATATCGTCGGATACCAGCCCGCCGGCGTCCATGACGGCCTTGGCGCGCTTGCCGATTTCGGTGCCCGCGCTGACCGCAGCGCGCAGCATGTCACCGGTTGAAAGCTGGGGGATCCCGTACTTGTCAGTCAGCCTCTTGGCCTGGGTTCCCTTGCCCGCACCCGGCGGACCCAAAAATATCAGTCTCATCGTCCCCTCTTTCCTCCACGCAACTTCGACTTCTTGATCAGACCTTCATACTGCTGGGCGATCAGGTGACCCTGAACCTGCGCAACCGTATCCAGAGTTACACTGACGACGATCAAAAGCGAAGTACCACCAAGGGCTAATGGGATGCCCGTGCGTGCGATAAGTGTCTCAGGAAGGATACAGACGAAGACCAGATAAATCGCGCCGACCACCGTGATGCGGGTCAGAACGTAATCGATGTACTCCGCGGTGCGCTCGCCCGGACGGATGCCGGGAATGAAGCCGCCATGCTTCTTGAGATTGTCAGCCGTATCCTTCGGATTGAACACGATCGCCGTGTAGAAGAAGGCGAAGAACGCAATCAGCAAGCCATAGAGTGCCATGAACAGCGGCTGGCCATGCTGCAGCGACGCGATGATCGAGGTTGCCCAGGTCGGCAGGTTGGTGTTACCGGCAAAGCCCGCAGCGGTTGCCGGCAGAAGCAGCAGCGACGATGCGAAGATCGCGGGAATGACGCCGGCGGTATTGAGCTTCAGCGGCAGGTGCGAGGTATCGCCCTGGAACATCCGGTTCCCGACCTGTCGCTTCGGATATTGGATCAGCAGACGGCGCTGCGCACGCTCAACGAACACGATGAGAGCAATGACACCGATTGCAACCACGACGACCGTCAGGATGAGCGGGGTCGAAAGCGCACCGGTGCGGCCGAGTTCCAACGTGCCGGCAAGAGCCTTGGGCAGACCTGCGGCAATGCCCGCAAAGATGATCAGCGAAATACCGTTGCCGATACCGCGCGAGGTGATCTGCTCGCCAAGCCACATCAGGAACATCGTGCCGCCGAGCAGCGTGATGACGGTGGAAATGCGGAAGAACCAGCCTGGATCGACCACGAGGCCATTGCCGCTTTCAAGGCCGACCGCAATGCCATAGGCCTGCAGCGTGCCGAGCAGCACCGTGCCGTAGCGGGTGTACTGGTTGATGATCTTGCGACCGGCCTCGCCTTCCTTCTTCAACGCTTCGAGCGAGGGCACGACCGAGGTCATGAGCTGCACGATGATCGAAGCGGAGATGTAAGGCATGATGCCGAGGGCGAAAATCGCCATGCGCTCGACAGCGCCACCCGCAAACATATTGAAAAGACCGAGAATACCGTTGGCCTGGCCACGGAAGGCCTGCGCATAGGCTTCAGGGTTCAGGCCCGGAAGCGGAATATGGGTGCCGAGACGGTAGACGAGAAGTGCGGCAAGAGTAAACCAGAGACGCTTTTTCAGATCCTCCGCCTTAGCGAAGGTCGAAAAATTCAGGTTCGAAGCCAGTTGTTCCGCTGCTGAAGCCATAAATTTCTCCGAATGACCCTTGCCAGCCAGCAATACCGGCCAATGCGGAAAGGTCTAAAAGATACTGGTCAAAACCGGGCTTCGGACGAATGCAGCTCTTGGCCGCCATCATGCCTCACCCTGTTTTTTATGTCCTATCCCCTCCCCTACGGAAGTTCAAGAACTGTGAGGCTCTCCCTGCGGCACTTTCTGCCGCAAGCGGGGCAAAGAAAGCACACCGCGAAGAGATTGCCCTGATGCTCTATAAATCGATTTAGATCGAAAGCAACAGTGGCCAGGGAGCGCAAACGCCCGGCGCGACATGCGGACCGGGCGTCTGAAGTTCATATATTACTCGGCGGCTTCCGCTGCAACAGCGAGAAGCTTGATCGAGCCGCCAGCCTTTTCGATCTTTTCAAGCGCGGGCTTGGAAGCGCCGGCAACTTCGAAAGAGACCTTGGACTTCAGCTCGCCGTCGGCGAGAATGCGCACGCCGTCCTTGGCGCGACGGATAACGCCGGCAGCCTTGAGAGCCGCAGCATCGATCGTGGCGGAAGCGTCAAGCTTCTTGGCGTCGATCGCGGTCTGAATGCGACCGAGCGACACGACAACATATTCAGAAGCGAAGATGTTGTTGAAGCCGCGCTTCGGCAGACGACGGTAGATTGGCATCTGACCGCCTTCGAAGCCGTTGATGGCGACGCCCGAACGAGCCTTCTGACCCTTGACGCCGCGACCACCGGTCTTGCCCTTGCCGGAACCGATACCGCGACCTACGCGGATACGATCCTTGGAGGCGCCTTCGTTATCTCTGATTTCATTGAGTTTCATGATAGGTTACTCCGTCTCACTTCTCGTCAACGACGCGAACGAGATGCTGGACCGCACGGATCATGCCACGAACCGCAGGAGTATCTTCCAGGGTGCGCTGACGATGCATCTTGTTGAGACCCAGACCGACCAGCGTCTGACGCTGGATTGCCGGGCGGCGAATAGGGCTGCCGATCTGTTCGACCGTAACAGTCTTCTTGGCTTCAGTAGTCTTCTTGGCCATGATCCAGCTCCTTATTCTTCAGAAGCGTTGCCGGAAGCGGCACGGCGAGCCTGAAGGGTCGCATACTTCAGACCGCGCTGTGCAGCGATGTCCTTCGGATGAACCTGATGCTTCAGAGCGTCGAACGTGGCGCGAACCATGTTGTACGGGTTCGACGAACCGGTCGACTTCGCAACAACGTCATGAACGCCGAGCGTTTCGAAAACGGCGCGCATCGGACCACCGGCGATGATACCGGTACCGGCCTTGGCCGAACGCAGCAGAACCTTGCCTGCGCCGTGACGGCCATTGACGTCGTGATGAAGCGTACGGCCATCGCGCAGCGGAACGAAAATCAGATCGCGCTTTGCGCTTTCAGTTGCCTTGCGGATCGCTTCCGGAACTTCACGAGCCTTGCCGTGACCGAAACCAACGCGGCCCTTCTGGTCGCCAACGACGACGAGAGCGGCAAAGCCGAAACGACGGCCACCCTTAACAACCTTCGCAACGCGGTTGATCGCGACCAGCTTGTCGACGAATTCGCTATCGCGCTCTTCACGATTCTGGCGATCGTCGCGAGAACCTCTTTTTTCCTGTGCCATTGTCCTTGTCCTTTTTCTTTTACGGGTGGAACGGCAAACGAAAAGACCAGCGGCCTCACTGAAGAGATCCGCGTGGTCCGGTGAAATTCCGCCCGGATCATTGTCCGGGCGGAAAAAGATCAGAAGTTCAGGCCGCCTTCGCGGGCAGCGTCTGCCAGGGCCTTGATGCGGCCGTGATAGATGAACGCGCCACGGTCGAATACGACATCCTTGACGCCAGCCTTGACGCCGCGCTCGGCAACCAGCTTGCCGACAACCGTTGCTGCTGCAACGTCGGCGCCAGTCTTGAGCGAGCCGCGCAGATCGGCTTCGAGCGTGGAGGCAGACGCAAGCGTCTTGCCAGCAACGTCATCGATGATCTGGGCGTAGATGTTCTTCGACGAGCGATGAACCGACAGGCGCGGGCGGCCGTTGGCAACCGCCTTGATCTGGCGGCGCACACGGCTCGCGCGACGTGCAAGTGCTTCTTTCCTGCTAGCCATTTCGCGTGATCCTTACTTCTTCTTGCCTTCTTTGCGGACAATACGCTCTTCAGCGTACTTCACGCCCTTACCCTTGTAGGGCTCGGGACCGCGGTATTCGCGGATTTCCGCGGCTACCTGGCCAACCTGCTGCTTGTTGATGCCGGAAACGATGATTTCCGTGGGCTTCGGAACGGCGATGGTGATGCCGACCGGCGGCTCATAAACCACGTCGTGGGAGAAGCCGAGAGCCAGCTGCAGGTTCTTGCCCTGCATGGCGGCACGGTAACCAACGCCGTTGATTTCGAGCTTGCGCTCGTAGCCGTCCTTAACACCCTTGAAGATGTTCTCGATCATCGTGCGGGACATGCCCCACTTTGAACGAGCTTCCTTGCTCTCATTCGCCGGCGTTACGGAAACGCCGTTATCTTCGAGCTTCAGCTGAATGTCGTCGTTAGCGACGAAAAACAGTTCACCCTTCGGGCCCTTCGCAGTGACCTTCTGGCCGTCGACATTGGCCGTCACACCTGCGGGAACCGGAACGGGCTTTTTACCGATACGAGACATTATTCAATCCTGTCTGTTCGTTATGGAGATCCTTGCTCGGGTCTTAGAAGACCGAGCAAAGAACCTCACCACCAACGTTCTGTTCGCGAGCCTGGTGATCGGCCATCACGCCCTTCGGGGTCGAAAGGATGGTGATGCCGAGGCCGTTCGCGACCTGCGGAATGGACTTTACCGAGACATAAACCCGGCGGCCCGGCTTGGAAACGCGGCCGATCTCACGGATCACGGACGCGCCTTCGTAGTACTTCAGCTCGATCGTGAACTCGGACTTGCCGTTTTCGAAATCGACCTTGGAATAACCGCGGATGTAGCCTTCAGCCTGCAGCACGTCGAGAACGCGTGCGCGGAGGCTGGAAGCAGGGGTGCTTACCGAAGACTTGCGGCGAGCAGCACCATTGCGGATGCGGGTGAGCATATCACCCAAAGGATCAGTCATGGTCATGTGCCCGTCTCCTTACCAGCTCGACTTGACAATGCCCGGCACCTTGCCGGAATTGCCCAGCTCACGAAGCGCGATACGCGACATCTTGAGCTTGCGATAGAACGCGCGCGGACGGCCCGTTACTTCGCAGCGGTTGCGGATACGCGTCTTCGAGCCGTCACGCGGCAGCGAAGCGAGCTTCAGAGTGGCCTTGAACCGTTCTTCGATCGGAAGGGACTGGTTCATCACGATCGCCTTGAGTGCAGCGCGCTTGGTGGCCTGCTGGGCGACCGACTTGCGGCGGCGCTTGTTCTTTTCAACTGCGCTTGTTTTCGCCATATCGGAGTTCCTTTTCTACGCTCGTCGTTACGGTTAGTGACGGAACGGGAAGTTGAACTCTGTCAGCAGAGCCCGAGCTTCGTCGTCCGACGTCGCCGTCGTGCAAACGATGATGTCCATGCCCCACATCTGATCAACCTTATCGTAGTTGATCTCAGGGAACACAATGTGTTCCTTGATGCCCATGGCGAAGTTGCCACGGCCGTCAAAGCTCTTCGGGTTCAGGCCCCGGAAGTCGCGAACGCGCGGCAGCGCGATGTTGACCAGACGATCAAGGAATTCGTACATGCGGGCGCCACGAAGAGTAACCTTCGCACCGATCGGCATGCCTTCGCGAACCTTGAAACCAGCGATCGAGTTGCGAGCGCGGGTAACGACCGGCTTCTGACCGGCAATCGCAGCCAGGTCACCGGCAGCAATCGTGGGCTTCTTGGAGTCGGCGGTTGCTTCGCCAACGCCCATGTTGATCACGATCTTTTCAAGCTTCGGGATCATCATGACGTTTGCGTAGGAGAACTTCTCCTGCATGGCGCCACGGATACGGGAAACGTATTCCGTCTTGAGACGCGGCTCGTACTTATCAGCCATCGATCACTTCTCCCGAACGCTTGGCCACGCGGACCTTCTTGCCATCCACAACCGAGAAGCCAACGCGAGTCGGCTTGCCATCCTTGTCGACGATGGCGATGTTGGAGATGTGCAAGGATGCT
Source organism: Agrobacterium sp. DE0009 (assembly GCF_007680755.1). Lineage (NCBI taxonomy): Bacteria > Pseudomonadati > Pseudomonadota > Alphaproteobacteria > Hyphomicrobiales > Rhizobiaceae > Agrobacterium > Agrobacterium sp. DE0009. The sequence goes on along the minus strand of NZ_VEIU01000001.1, from coordinate 6,664 downwards.
TCCTTGTTGATGATGCCGGCTTCCTGAGCCTGGGTCTGGCGCTGGTGACGCTTCACCATGTTCACGCCACGCACAACGGCACGGTCTTCTTTCGGCATTACCTGGATTACTTCGCCGGTACGGCCCTTGTCCTTACCGGTCAATACGACAACCTTGTCGCCTTTACGAATTTTCTGCATCGCAATCGCTCCTTACAGTACTTCCGGAGCCAGCGAGATGATCTTCATGTGGTTCTTGGCGCGAAGTTCGCGCGGAACCGGTCCGAAGATACGGGTGCCGATGGGCTCTTTCTTGTTGTCGATAAGAACGGCTGCGTTGTTATCGAAACGGATGACGCTGCCGTCAGCGCGACGGATGTCCTTGGCGGTGCGCACGACAACCGCCTTCATCACGTCGCCCTTCTTGACGCGGCCGCGCGGAATAGCTTCCTTGATGGAAACGACAATAATGTCGCCAACAGAAGCATATTTGCGCTTCGAGCCGCCCAGCACCTTGATGCACATGACACGACGTGCGCCGGAATTATCCGCCACGTCGAGGTTTGTTTGCATCTGAATCATGTCAGGTCGCCTTCTTGTTGTTACCAGAACGGTTGGGCAAACTCTCCCGAGCGAGCCCCCTGCCCCAGCTTATGAATATCTCTTTTTTTGCGCGGAAAAATCGTGACAGGGTGGTTTCCCGAAGGACCTTCCGTGCGCATCAAAGCAAAAGACGCCCGGGTCACGAGCGTCCTTGCGCTGCTTCATACAGGAATTCGCGCCAAGTGCAAGACACAAGGCGCGATTCTGATGAAATTAAGCCTGGGCGGAAACAACCGTCCAGCGCTTGTCCTTGGAGATCGGTGCGCATTCCTCGATGGAAACGACATCGCCGACCTTATACTGATTGTTTTCGTCGTGTGCCTTATACTTCTTCGAACGACGAACGGTCTTCTGAAGCAGCGGGTGAGCGAATCGACGCTCAACGCGAACTACGACAGTCTTCTCGTTCTTGTCGGACACAACGACGCCCTGCAGAATGCGTTTCGGCATATTATTCTTCCTTAGGCCTTGGCTTCTGCCGCCTTCTGGCGGGCAATGGTTTTTACGCGGGCGATATCCTTGCGGACTTCGTTGATGCGCGAGGACTTCTCCAGCTGACCAGTTGCCTTCTGGAAGCGCAGGTTGAACTGCTCCTTCTTCAGATCGGCGAGCTTGTCCTTGAGCTGGTCGGCGCTGAGGCCGCGAACTTCATCGGCTTTCATGTGCCTTGCTCCTTACTCTGCGATGCGCTGTACGAAGCGCGTCTTGACCGAGAGCTTGGCAGCGCCGAGACGAAGCGCCTCACGGGCGATCTCCTCGGACACACCGTCGATCTCGAACATCATACGACCGGGCTTGACCTTGCATGCCCAGTAATCGACCGAACCCTTGCCCTTACCCATACGAACTTCGGTCGGCTTGGCCGTAACCGGAACGTCGGGGAATACGCGGATCCACACGCGACCTGCGCGCTTCATGTAACGCGTGATCGCGCGGCGGGCCGCTTCGATCTCGCGTGCATTCACGCGGTTCGGTTCCTGCGACTTCAAGCCGAATTCACCGAATGCCAGGTCAAAGCCGCCCTTGGCGACGCCCTTGATGCGTCCCTTGAACTGCTTACGGTACTTAGTACGCTTTGGCTGCAACATTTTCTTACTTCTCCGAGCTTATCTTTCGCCAGCGTCAATCAAGCGTTTTCGCGACGACGATCGCCACGATCGCCACGCTCACGGCTTGCAGGGCCCTGTGCGTCGCCTTCGAGACCGCGACGCTCAGAGGCCATCGGATCGTGCTCAAGGATTTCGCCCTTGAAGATCCAGACCTTGATGCCGCAGATGCCGAATGCGGTTTCAGCTTCAGCCGTGCCGTAGTCGATGTCCGCACGCAGCGTGTGCAACGGGACGCGACCTTCGCGGTACCATTCGGTACGCGCGATTTCAGCACCGCCGAGACGGCCGCCGCAGGTGATCTTGATACCTTCGGCGCCAAGACGCATTGCGGACTGAACAGCACGCTTCATCGCACGGCGGAAAGCCACGCGGCGCTCGAGCTGCTGAGCGATCGACTGGGCAACCAGCGTCGCGTCGATTTCCGGCTTGCGCACTTCAACGATGTTGAGGTGCGTTTCGGAGTTGGTCATCTCGGAGAGCTTCTTGCGAAGCTTCTCGATGTCCGCACCCTTCTTGCCGATGATCAGACCCGGACGAGCCGAGTGGATCGTGACGCGGCACTTCTTGTGCGGACGCTCGATAACGACCTTGGCGATACCGGCCTGCTTGAGTTCCTTGATCAGGTAAGCCCGGATCTTGAGGTCTTCATGCAGCAGCTTGCCGTATTCTGCGGTGTCAGCGTACCAGCGGCTATCCCAGGTACGGTTGATGCCGAGACGGAAGCCGATCGGATTGATTTTCTGACCCATTATGCGGCCTCCCCTTTTTCCTCAACTTCACGAACAACGATCGTGAGGTGAGCGAACGGCTTTTCAATGCGGGAAGCACGACCACGGCCACGAGCGTGGAAACGCTTCATGGTGATGGACTTGCCAACATAGGCCTCGGCGACGACGAGAGCGTCGACGTCGAGGTCGTGGTTGTTTTCCGCATTGGCAATTGCAGATTCCAGCGTCTTCTTGACGGTGCCTGCAATGCGCTTGCGGGAGAATTCGAGCTCGGCGAGAGCGCGATCAACCTTCTTGCCACGGATAAGAGCGGCAACCAGGTTCAGTTTCTGGGGGCTGACGCGGAGCGTACGGGCAATGGCCTGAGCCTCATTGTCCTTCAGCCGGCGTTCGGTCTTAGCCTTCGCCATGATTACTTCCTCTTTGCCTTCTTGTCCGCGCCGTGACCGTAATAGGTACGGGTCGGAGAGAATTCACCGAACTTGTGGCCGACCATGTCTTCGTTGACCGAGACGGGCACATGCTTGCTGCCGTTGTAGACGCCGAACGTCAGACCAACGAACTGCGGCAGGATCGTGGAACGACGGCTCCAGATCTTGATTACTTCGTTACGTCCGCTCTCGCGCACCTTCTCAGCCTTTGTGAGAAGATAGCCGTCAACAAACGGACCTTTCCATACTGAACGAGCCATGAGTGACTACCTCTCTTACTTCTTACGCTGATGGCGCGAGCGCATGATGAACTTGTCGGTCGACTTGTTCGAACGGGTGCGCTTGCCCTTCGTGGGCTTGCCCCACGGAGTAACCGGGTGGCGACCACCCGACGTGCGACCTTCACCACCACCGTGCGGGTGGTCGACCGGGTTCATGACGACGCCGCGAACGTGCGGACGCTTGCCGCGCCAACGGGAACGACCGGCCTTGCCGTCGTTGATGTTGGCGTGGTCCGAGTTCGAAACAGCACCGATCGATGCGAGGCAGGAGCCGTGCACCAGACGCTGTTCGCCCGAGTTGAGACGCAGGATGGCCATGCCGGCATCACGGCCGACGAGCTGGACATACGTGCCGGCGGAGCGAGCGATCTGACCGCCCTTGCCCGGCTTCATCTCGACGTTATGGATGATCGAACCGACAGGAATGTACTGAAGCGGCATGGTGTTGCCGGGCTTCACGTCCACTGCCTTCTCGGAGGCGATCACCTTGTCACCAGCAGCGAGACGCTGTGGCGCGAGAATGTAAGCCTGTTCGCCGTCGGCATACGTAACCAGCGCGATGAACGCGGTGCGGTTGGGGTCGTATTCCAGACGTTCAACGGTGCCTTCAACGTCGAACTTGCGACGCTTGAAGTCAACCAGACGGTAGGTCCGCTTGTGACCGCCACCCTGGAAACGGACGGTGATCCGGCCCTGGTTGTTACGGCCACCCTTGGAGCTGAGGCCCTGGGTGAGAGCCTTTACCGGCTTGCCCTTGTAGAGCGAAGCGCGGTCCACGATAACCAGCTGACGCTGGCTTGGCGTGGTCGGATTGAAACTTTTCAATGCCATTTTCTTGTTCCCTTTTGGGTCTTTGCCCGCTTGGGCCTAACCTTTAGAGTCCGGTGGACACGTCGATGGATTGACCTTCGGCGAGCGTGACGACGGCTTTCTTGACGTCCTTCAGCTTACCGGCGAACCCACGGAAACGACGGGTCTTACCCTTGCGGATAAGCGTGTTCACAGCCGTGACTTTGACGCCGAAGAGAGCTTCCACGGCAGCCTTGATTTCAGGCTTGGAAGCGTCCTTGGCGACGTTGAATACGACCTGGTTCTGTTCGGATACCAGCGTCGACTTTTCCGTGATCGAAGGAGATACGATCACATCGTAGTGGCGAAGATCCGTCATTTGAACCGCTCCTCCAGAGCCTCTACAGCAGCCTTGGAAAGCACCAGCTTGCCACGGCGCAGGATGTCGTAAACATTGATGCCCTGAACCGGCAGAACGTCCACGTTCGGGATGTTCTGAGCAGCGAGCTTGAAGTTGCCATCAAGTTCGGCGCCGCCGATAACGAGAGCGTTGGTCAGGCCAAGCGAAGCGAAGCTGCCCAGCAGAGCCTTGGTCTTTGCTTCGGACGCGACGAGCTGATCGACGATGATCAGATCTTCAGCCTTCAGCTTTGCAGACAGGGCGTGACGCAGAGCGAGCGCACGAACCTTCTTGGGAAGGTCATGAGCGTGGCTGCGAACGACCGGGCCGTGGGCCTTGCCGCCGCCGCGGAACTGCGGTGCGCGAGCCGAATGGTGACGAGCGCGGCCCGTACCCTTCTGCTTGTACATCTTCGCGCCGGTACGGGAAACTTCCGACCGGTTCTTGGACTTGTGGGTTCCCTGCTGCTTCTTTGCAAGCTGCCAGCGAACCATGCGGGCCAGGATGTCCTGGCGGGGGTCGAGGCCGAAGATCTCATCCGACAGAGAAACCTTGCCGGCGTCTTTTCCCTCGAGGGTTTTGACGTTCAATTCCATGATAAGGCTCCCTTACTTCGCAGCCGACTTGACGGCGTCGCGGACGATGATCCAGGAACCCTTCGAGCCGGGAACTGCACCCTTCACGAGGATGAGGCCACGGTCTTCATCGGTCGAAACGACTTCGAGGTTCTGGGTCGTAACGCGCGTCTGGCCCATATGACCAGCCATGCGCTTGCCCTTCCAGACGCGGCCCGGATCCTGGTTGTTACCGGTCGAACCGTGTGCACGGTGCGATACGGAGTTACCGTGCGAAGCGCGGCCACCACCGAAGTTGTGACGCTTCATAGCACCGGCAAAACCTTTACCGATCGTGGTTCCAGTAACGTCGACCAGCTGGCCGGACTGAAAATGATTTGCGGTCAGTGTTGCACCGATATCGATCAGGTTCTCGGGGGAAACCCGGAACTCGACGAGCTTGGCTTTCGGTTCGACATTGGCGGCGGCAAAGTGGCCGCGAAGTGCCTTCGTCGTGTTCTTGACCTTGGACTGGCCGGCACCGAGCTGAACTGCGGTGTAGCCATTCTTGTCTTCCGTGCGCTGGGCAACGACTTGTACGTTATCCAGTCGCAATACTGTTACAGGGATATGTTCACCTGCGTCGTTATAGACGCGTGTCATACCCACTTTCTGTGCAATCACACCTGAACGCATTGGTTCATCCTCTTGCGAGCCTTGAAGGGAAAACCCTCTCTGGCCTTTGTTAAGGAGTGCCCTTCGACATCTCACGATGTTTCCGGTCTCCGGTTTGGAAGTCGTTGGATTGCTCCACGTACCTTCCTTGTTATTGGCCCCCACCCGAAAGTGAGGTCCGGCCTTGTTACTTCAGCCCTCACCTTGGACGGTGCGGGCCGGGTCTTAGAGCTTGATTTCCACGTCAACGCCAGCAGCGAGATCGAGCTTCATCAGAGCGTCGACAGTCTGCGGGGTGGGATCAACGATATCGAGAAGACGCTTGTGCGTCCGCATTTCGAACTGTTCACGGCTCTTCTTGTCAACGTGAGGAGAGCGGTTGACAGTAAACTTTTCGATGCGGGTGGGGAGCGGAACCGGGCCGCGAACGCTGGCGCCGGTGCGCTTTGCGGTCGACACGATTTCACGGGTAGAGGCATCGAGGATCCGGTGATCGAACGCCTTGAGGCGGATACGGATATTCTGGCCGTTCATTCGTCTTGTCCTTGTTCTTTGTTATTCGTTTCCGCACGCGGAAACACATGAACTTCTATTGATCGTGGCGCCGCAGATTTTCAAAAATCGAGAGGAATGCGCGTCGCACCCCAATCATTTCGTTAGTCTGTATTGCTAAAAACATCGCGTTTCGCAATCGCTTGCGAATCCAGCGGTGATTGTGAGTGCGCGTTTACGCGCTTTCACCGAATTTTTCAAGTCCTAAAAATGCAACGCCGCCAGGCATTTTATCAAAAGTCCGGCGGCGGTGTTTGTGACACCGCCGCCGGGCCAGAATTCTAAAAGTCTAAATTACTCGACGATCGAAGCGACGATGCCTGCGCCGACGGTACGGCCGCCTTCGCGGATAGCGAAGCGCAGCTTTTCTTCCATCGCGATCGGAACGATCAGCTCGACGTCAACCGTGACGTTGTCGCCAGGCATAACCATTTCCGTGCCTTCAGGAAGCGTCACGATGCCCGTCACGTCCGTGGTACGGAAGTAGAACTGCGGACGGTAGTTCGTGAAGAACGGCGTATGACGGCCGCCTTCTTCCTTCGTCAGGATGTAGGCTTCAGCCTT